>NZ_SIXF01000001.1 GCF_004310665.1 Pedobacter kyonggii
GATTGTATTCAAGTCCTGGAAAAGTGGCTTCCACCTACAGCAGTTGCTACATAATGGTTGTACCAATGAAAAACGGATTAGCACGAATATATACCTCCTGTTGATGTTTATATGCCTGTTTATGCAAAAAATATTCTTGCCAGTTGTCAGATATGCCAAAGGCTCCGTTAGCTTGATCAAATGTGTAAAGTTCTTTGTATTGAACATGAAAGAGGTAATCGCTACAGGTAGAAAACAGTTCAGAGATATTATAGATAAGTACTGTAAATATGAAAAAAGAAACCACAGAATTAATTTAAGCCAACTATTTTCAGCTTAACTTGACGCTAATGCGATGAATCGGGAAAGGGTCGGGCTTTTCAGGGCTGCGCTTCGCTCTGGTACCGATGAAGGATCGGTACTAAACCCTTCCAATCCCTAACGCAAAACCCACGGTTTTAAATAAAGCAAGCAGGTTTTTGAAACTTCGTTGGTCGAGATCTGCAATCTTGACCTTATTAGCCTTAAAGGATTACAAGTCCTTAGTTCTGTAGATGGAATTGCAAATCCCGACTAACACTAATCTTTAGTTAGCTCGCCTCTTAGCGACTCTTCCATTAACTTCCGGCTTTCTTCTATTGACAAACCTAAGCCCATAACGAACATTAATTTGGTTACTGTGGCTTCGAAAGTTAAATCGTAACCACTTAAAATGCCCATTTTCAGCAACTCTCTACTCGTTTCATAGCGACCAAGTTGAACCGACCCTTTTTTACATTGAGAGATATCGATAATTATCTTTCCATTCAAAATGGCCTGACGCAAACTATCTAAAAACCATTGTGCAGTTGTGGTATTGCCTGAGCCAAAAGTCTCTAAAATAATGGCATCTACCTTAGAATCTGTTATTGCCTGAACCGCCTGCGGAGTTATTCCAGGGTATAATTTCAGCACCCCGATGTTAGAATTAAAATTGGTGTGTAATTTTAATTCTCCTTCAGTAGCTTTTAGGATATAGTTTCTGTAAAATTGCAAGTGAACGCCAGCTTCAGCAAGTATCGGGTAATTTGGCGAACGGAAAGCCTCGAACTTTTCGCTGTTATATTTTATAGAGCGGTTGCCCCTAAACAATTGTGCATCAAAATATATACAAACCTCTGGAAAAAGTGCTTTTCCATCTTCTTTAGTCGCTGCAATCTCTAGAGCAGTAATTAAATTCTCTTTGGCATCAGTCCTGATTTCGCCAATAGGCAATTGCGAACCTGTTAAAACAACAGGCTTAGATAGATTTTCGAGCATAAAGCTCAATGCCGATGCGGTAAAAGCCATTGTATCAGATCCGTGGAGAATAACAAAACCATCGTACTGATCGTATTTATGATAAACAAGCTCAGCTAATGTTTTCCATATTTCAGGATCCATATTGGATGAATCCAATACCGGATTAAAGGAATGCACATCTAAATCGTAATCTAAACGGCTTAATTCAGGAACGTTTTCTTTTATCTGCTGAAAATCAAATGGGATTAACATTCCATTTGTAGGATCGTTAACCATACCGATGGTACCACCGGTATAAATTATAAGTATTTTAGTCATTTGGTTGGGTGAAGGTTGCTCACCGCAAAGAAACTAAAAAATTACAAATGATTGGACGATATTTTTAAATTAGCAACAAAAAGAGCTATAACAGTACTTAAATTACCGATCAAATAACCAAATCAGTAAATAATTATCAAATTAATAATTAAGCTAATATAAAGTAGTATCAAAAATTACTGAATCCTGTGAAACAGATTTCTCCATTACGTTGCACTTCAGTCGAAATGACGACCGACTTAAACCCCACTAATGACTTCAGACTGAGGACTCCGAGCTCAATCCTAAATCCCGAAAATTTTCTTCGAATTCTCTGTGGTAACATCTGCAATTTCTTCAACAGAAACGCCATAAATATCGGCCAGTTTTTGGGCAACATAAATCAAATAACTACTTTCATTGGGTTTTCCGCGGAAAGGAACTGGTGCCAAATAAGGCGAATCTGTCTCTAAAACTAAGTTAGCTAAAGGAATCTCTGACAATACAAGATCTAATCCAGCTTTTTTATAAGTAACCACACCACCAATACCTAAATAGAAATTTAAGTCGATGGCTTGTTCAGCTTGTGCTACATTACCAGTGAAGCAATGAAAAATACCACGCAGTTTTTCGTCCCTTTCACTTTCCAGAAGTTCGAAAACTTCGTCAAAAGCCTCGCGACAATGGATCACGATCGGCAAACCCAAATCTTTTGCCCAACCAATCTGTTTGCGAAAAGCATCTTGCTGAATGGCCAAGGTAGTTTTGTCCCAATAAAGATCGATCCCGATCTCACCAATGGCATAAATTTTCCGCCCGGAAATGCTATTGTAGATTTCGTTCAATTGAGCTAGATAATCTTCTTTAACATCACAGGGATGCAGACCTGCCATCGCAAAACAGTTTGTCGGATATTTCTCCACAAGATCATCAATCATGGCAATTGATTTTACATCAACATTAGGCAGAAACAAACGGTTAACGTTGTTCTCAAAACAGCGATCCATTAACTGCGCTTGTTTTTCAGCATCCTGCTCGTAATATAAATGGGTATGGGTATCGGTAAAAAGCATGTTTATAAAATGTAATATGGGATATTTAAAGTGTTCGTTATAAATCACGCCTCGATTTTGTCACGTTGTCCAAAGGACTCCTACGGAGAGCTTGTCGAAACGCCTTAATATAAATTTAAGTAAGTCCTTCGACAGGCTCAGGATGACAAATTTATTTGTACATAAAGACCCTGAAACAAGTTCAGGGTGACGAACGATGGTTGAACCTCAATCCTCAGGCTATTTCTTCTTCTTAGACACTTTGACCTCAGGTTTCAAACTATTGACCTCAGCCTCCAAAGCCATTTCCTTTTTCAAAAACTTTCCGGTTAAACTGATCGGATTCTGGATCAAACCTTCTGGCGTACCTTCGAATAAAATCCTTCCACCACCAGCGCCGCCTTCTTCACCTAAATCGATCACCCAATCGGCCACTTTAACCACATCTAAATTGTGTTCAATTACTAAAATCGTATTTCCTTTATCAACCAACTCTTGCAATACGCCTAAAAGCACGTTAATATCTTCAAAGTGCAATCCAGTAGTAGGCTCATCTAAAATATAGAAGGTTTTCCCAGTATCTTTTTTAGAAAGTTCGGTAGCCAGCTTAACACGCTGCGCCTCGCCACCTGATAAAGTAACCGACGATTGACCTAAAGTGATATAACCTAAACCAACATCTTTCAATGTCTTGATCTTCCTATAGATGATCGGGATATTTTCGAAGAAATTACAAGCATCTTCGATACTCATATCCAGCACATCACTGATCGATTTTCCCCGGAAACGAACTTCCAAGGTTTCTCTGTTATATCTTTTTCCACCACATTCTTCACAAGGCACTTGTACATCAGGCAAGAAATTCATTTCAATCACCTTTAAACCAGCGCCCTGACAGGTTTCGCAACGGCCGCCTTTTACGTTAAAAGAGAAACGACCGGGCTTGTAGCCACGGATTTTTGCCTCAGGCAACTGTACAAACAGATTTCTGATATCAGAAAACACTCCAGTATAAGTAGATGGATTAGAACGGGGCGTTCTTCCGATAGGCGCCTGATCGATTTCAATCACCTTATCAATTTCTTTTAACCCGTTAATTTTCTCGTAAGGCAAAGGCTGTTTTTTTGCTCTGAAGAAATGGTGATTTAAAATAGGGTATAAAGTTTCGGTAATCAAACTCGATTTACCACTGCCCGAAACTCCGGTTACGGCAATAAATTTACCCAAAGGAAAATCTACCGAAACTTCTTTTAAGTTATGGCCGGTAGCTTTAACAATAGATAGCTTATGTCCATTACCTTTTCTGCGGACTTTTGGCGTTTCAATTTTCTTTTTGCCGTTCAGATAATCAGCAGTTAAGGTATTCGACTTTAGGATCTGTGCGGCAGTTCCTTCAGCAACTACTGTTCCACCATGAATCCCTGCTCCCGGGCCAACATCAATTACCCAATCGGCTTCCAAAATCATATCCTTATCATGCTCTACCACCAAAACGGTGTTTCCTAAATCACGGAGATTTTTAAGCGCATTAATCAAACGCTCGTTATCACGTTGGTGCAGCCCAATACTTGGCTCATCGAGGATGTACATTACATTCATCAATTGCGAACCGATCTGCGTAGCCAAACGGATCCGTTGTGCCTCGCCACCAGAAAGTGTACGGGCTGTACGATCTAAAGTTAAATAGGTTAAACCAACATCAGTTAAGAAACCGATCCTGGCTTTAATCTCTTTTAAAATTTCCTTTGCAATAATATTCTGACGGTCGCTAAGACGTTCATCTACTTTTTCGAACCAGATGTTCAGGTTGAAAATATCCATTGATGACAGTTCGAAAATATTTTTGCCATCAACTTTAAAGTGTAAACTTTCTTTTTTTAAACGGGCACCATGGCACTCCGGACAGGTTTTCAGTTTACGGAAAGTTTCCATATCATCAACGGCAGCCTCACCGCGCTTTTCGTTCTGTTCTTCGAGCATTTTAATAATACCATCAAAAGTGATATTATAATTTTGAACGTTCCATTTATTATATTCTACCTCAACCTTGATCAGATCGGGCGTACCGTTTAAGATGATGTTTATTACTTCATCGCTTAACTTTTCGATCGGGGTTGAAAGTGAGAAACTATATTTTTTGGCTAATGCTTTTAATACCTGGAACATCCAGATATCACGATATTCGCCTAATGGAGCCAAACCACCGTTTAAAACACTCAGCTTCGGGTTTGGAATCACCGATTCTTTATCCACCACGAAGATATAACCCAAACCGTCACAACGTTCGCAGGCGCCATAAGGTGAGTTGAACGAAAAACTGTTCGGTTGGGGCTCATCGTAAGAAATACCTGTGGTTGGGCACATTAAAAACTTACTAAAATGCGCAACGTTGTTATCCTTATCGCTAATTTTTATAACGCCCTTACCCATCTTCATCGCAATCTGCAACGAATCGAGCAGGCGTTTTTTATCTTTCACATCAATAATCAAACGGTCTATCACCACTTCGATATCGTGTATTTTATAACGATCTACCTGCATTTTAGCAGAAATATCCTTTATTTCTCCATCCACGCGGACCTTTACATACCCTTGTTTACGGATCTGCTCGAAAAGTTCGCGGTAATGCCCTTTTCTACCTTTCACAACAGGCGCAAGAATATTTACGGCTACCCCATCAAATTTATTAAAGATATTCTGCAGGATCTGGTCTTCACTCATGCGCTCCATCTTCTCGCCAGTATTGTAAGAATAGGCATCAGCAACACGTGCATAAAGCAAACGCATAAAATCGTAGATCTCGGTAATGGTACCTACAGTAGAGCGTGGGTTTTTGCTGGTCGTTTTTTGCTCAATGGCGATAACCGGGCTCAATCCCGAAACCTTATCTACATCAGGGCGCTCCATCCCTCCCATAAACTGGCGGCTATAGGCACTGAATGTCTCCATATAACGGCGCTGTCCTTCCGCATAAATGGTATCAAAAGCCAACGAAGATTTACCGCTTCCGCTTAACCCTGTTATTACAACAAGTTGGTTGCGTGGAAAACTGACATCTATATTCTTTAAATTATGTACCCTCGCACCATATACTTCTACATCTTTTTGCTCGCCGAGGTCGATAGATTTATTGCTCATATTTTATTAAAAGTTGGAGGCAAAATTGAGCCTTTAAAAAGACAAAATTTCAATCCGCAAAAATGCTAAAAATTTTATCAAAATGAAAGTCTAATGCAATCTTGATTAAGGATTAATTGTCATAATGTCGACTTATATTTCTAAGAAAATCAAAGGTAAACGGAGGAGACAGATTAAAAGCGCAAAAAAAATTCATCATATCAGATAAACGCTGAGAATGAAGTAACTGTTTGTATTTTTAGAGAACTTTAAAGTTTTTAAGCCCCTCACCCCAGGCAAGCTAATAAACATCTTTAAAAGATCTCTCGACTTCGCTGCTCTCCGCTCGAGATGACGATGCAACTGTGAGCACCATGCTAGCCAATGAACCAATGGCTAATGAACTAACCTACCACTCTATCGTTGTTCCATTCTCTGTCGGATGTCCGGTACAAACCAAAACCCTGCCTCTATCCAATTCATCATCGGTAAGCACTTCATTATAATCCATTCTTACGCCACCTTTGGTGCAATTGGCTACGCAAGTACTGCACACTCCTCCACGACAGCTATACGGAAGTTTGATCTTATTTTCCAACGCAACATCTAAAATTCTTTTTGGCCAAGGTACTTCGAGGTTATAAGTTTCCCCTCTAAAATTTAAAATTACCGAGTAAGTGTTTTTATCGACCACCTTTTCTGCCGAACCATCATCCTCATCCACCTCATCTTCTGGCAACACAAAAGTTTCTCTTTTAATCTGTTTGATATCGAAACCCATACCCAGCAGGGTGATCCGGCATAAGTCCATATAAATTATCGGACCACAGCTGTAAAACAGCGCATCATTGCGATCAAAATGCAAATGTTCTTTGAGTAGTTTTTCGATATAAAATTTGTTTAAGCGGGCCGTCATTAGGTTTTTGCTATTGCTAAAAACCCAAACAATCTTTAATCTATCCGGATATTTCTTTTGCCATTCATTCAGCTCATCATAAAATAATGCATCCTCCATTGATCGGTTGCTGTACACCAGGGTAACCAAAGATTTTTTCTCGCGCACCAATGCCGTTTTCAAAATCGAGAATAATGGCGTAATCCCCACCCCTGCAGCAAACAGAAAAAGATCACGTTCCAGGTTTTCTTCTGGCAAATAACTGAACATCCCTTGAGGCTCTTGAGCCAAAAGAATATCATTTACTGAGGTTTTATGGTGTAAAAATCTCGAAATCTCTCCATTTTCTACCCTTTTCACTGTAATGGACAAAGGCTCATCCACGTCTGGCGAGCTATTAAAAGAATACGACCTTCTTATCTCCTTATGTTTCCCCTGAAAAACCAACGAAATAAACTGACCGGCTAAATACTTTGGGTATGATTGATCTACTTCCTCAAATTGAAAAGTAATGTTATCGCCAGGTTGATTTATAATTTTATTGATGCGCAGTTTGAACATAACACAAAGAAAGGAAATTGATTTATTAGTTCAATCGTTCATTGGTCATTAGTTGGCATGATGTAGGTTTAGGGTTTAGGGTTTAGGGTTTAGGGTTTAGGGTTTAGGAAAAACACTGGTCAGACAAGTTTGTGTTTGATAATAATGAAAACCATATGATAATAACCAATGTATTTAGACACATGTGCGCTTAAATGACCTTCTATTTCTTATATGTAAAATATTCCGTGTTAATCCGTGCTTCCCCGGCTGAATGTTTATTGGTTCATTCGCCATTAGTTCATTAGTTCGCATAACGCAGAAAATAATTCGGTGTTAATCTGCGCCTCCGTGGCGAAGGGAAAAGTGATTAGGAAAAACAAATCTGTGTAATCACTTTCAAAAAAAAACGTCCCGATTTAAAACCGGGACGCCTTACCAAATGCTTGTCTTTATCTTAATTATATTATTCGGCGTTGTAGGCCAATAATACTCTCGGTTTTTCGTAACCGTAACGTTTCGGGTGCTCCATAATCTGTTTCATAGAAATCACTTTATAAACATAGCCTCCGGTTTCGCGGTTCAGCTTCATTTTGTAGTAATTATCTTGATTTTGATTATTGATCTGCTTGCGCAGGCGTCCGTCGCCAACATTGTAAGCCGCAGCTACCAATGTCCAGCTTTCTAAGCCTTTATACATTTCTTTAATGTATTTACAGGCAGCGATGGTAGATTTACGCAGATTGTAGCGTTCATCAACATTTCCGTTTACTCTTAATCCATAGCTACGGGCTGTGCCGGGCATAAACTGCCAGATTCCAGCTGCACCTTTTGGAGAAACTCCTTCCGCCATTCCAGATTCGACCAAAGCCAAATACTTAAAATCGTTTGGAATTCCGTACGCAGCGAGAATTGGTTCAATTACAGGAAACCATTTTGCTGCTTTTGCATGCAATTTATTGGTTTGTGTGTTTCCGTAACTGTGTGCTGCAAGGATTTTTTTCATTTTGCGCTCTACCTTTTTATCGCCTAACGGCAGGGTTTCTTCCGCAAAATTTAACTGTGCCATTAAAGATAGCGGCTTTTCCGCACTTTCAACTTCCAGGCTATCAGATTTGGGTATTGTAGTGTTTAATTTTTCTTCTTTTAAAAGACTTTTTTGTGCTAAGGGCATTTGGTAAGCGAACACTTTTGCCAAGATAAATAGTGTCGCCACTACCGCAAATGGTACGATGTGTTTCTTTAACATTTTCCTCCTTTTTTTGGTGAACTTATATAAAAACGTTGGCAAAGGTAAAAAATAATGATCACATTATCAAATAGTTACGAAAAAACCTCTTAAAATCGGCCCCTAAAGCGCTTTAAACGTGGATTTTAAATTTTGATTTTCAGCCAAGTTTTCCTATTTTAGAGGCTATTTTTTTATCTAATTTTTCCGCTCTTAAAATTGTTATGTTCATCAATTTTTCATAAATTTGCAACCCACATTTTTAATGTGGTTAAAAGCGTATCATGATAAATAAAAACAACAGGAACAGTCGGGATGACAAGTCCAAACCAGGCAGTCGGAAAACAGAAGGCAGAAGTAGTTCGGCCGGGTCTGACAGAAGAAGATCAGACGACAAAGACAGCAAATTCAAAAAATCATCCGATTCAAAAGATGGCTTCAAATCTAGAAGCTCAGAGGGTAAAGATTTCAAATCAAAATCTTTCGGAGACAAAAAAGACTTCAGACCAAGAACAGGAGACCGTAATTTTAAATCGAAAGACGGAGAATCAACAGGTTTTAAATTTGGAGACCGCGAGTTTAAATCAAAAGATAACAACTCAAAATCAGAAGACCGCAGCTTCAAACCTAGAGAAGGTGGATCGAGAGATTACAAACCTAGAACTGGAGACAGAGATTTTAAACCAAGAGAAGGTGGATCGAGAGATTATAAGCCAAGAACAGGAGACCGCGATTTCAAATCTAAGGATGGAGATTCGAGAGATTTTAAACCGAGAACTGGCGAACGTGACTTTAAACCTAGAGAAGGCGGATCAAGAGACTACAAACCAAGAACAGGCGACCGTGACTTTAAACCTAGAGAAGGCGGATCAAGAGACTACAAACCAAGAACAGGCGACCGTGATTTCAAGTCGAAAGATGGCGGAACAAGAGATTTCAAACCGAGAGAAGGTGGCTATAAAGATTACAAATCAAGAGGCAAATCTGATGATTTCAAGCCAAGTGCTGGAAGTTCAAGAGATGTAAAGCCTAGAGAACCGAAGGAAGGCGATACCCGTCCGTTTAGAAAACGCGAGGATGCACAGCCAAGAGATACAGAATTTAACCGCCCAGAGCGAACTGTAATTGCCCAAGGCCGCAAAACAAATGAAGAGAAAGGCTTAATTCGCCTTAACAGGTATATTTCAAATGCAGGTATCTGCTCCCGCCGTAAGGCTGATGAGCTGATTGCTGCCGGCATTATTACCGTAAACGGAGAAGCAATTACCGAATTAGGGCATAAAGTTGATCCAGCGAAAGATTTGGTACGTTATAACGGCGAACTATTGAAACGCGAGAAAAAAGTTTACGTTTTATTAAACAAACCAAAAGATTACATCACCACTACCGACGATCCACAAGAACGCCGTACGGTAATGCAATTGGTTGACAAAGCGAGCCGTGAGCGTATTTACCCAGTTGGTCGTTTAGACCGTAATACAACAGGCTTATTGCTGATGACAAACGATGGTGATTTAGCAGATAAATTATCGCATCCTAAAAACGGTATCACCAAAATTTACAATATTGAGCTGGATAAAGCTTTATCACAGGGCGATTTAAACAAAATTGCTTTTGGTTTAGAGCTGGAAGACGGATTGATTAAACCGGATAACATTTCTTACGTTGCAGGTGGAACCAAAAAAGAAATCGGCATCCAGATCCATAGCGGTAAAAACAGAATTGTTCGCCGTATTTTCGAACACCTGGGTTACAATGTAGAAAAATTAGACCGTGTAGTATATGGTAATCTGACTAAGAAAGATCTGCCTCGTGGTAGATGGCGCTATCTTGAAGATCATGAATTGATCCAGATTAAACATCTGATAAAATAATATATAAAAAGGCAACCAATGGTTGCCTTTTTTGTTGAATATAACAGAGGTTGACATTCTGAACGCAATGAAGAATCCTTAGTCAATGGAAGCCTAATGTCCAACTTCTGTCGACAAAAAACATCAATGCATTCATCAACCGTCTGCACAAATCAAAAACAGATTCTTCACTGCATTCAGAATGACAGTTATATCTTTTACATTAAAATTTTCCCATATTTGTTAAAATCAATATTCGTTTTTCATGAAAAAAATTAGTTCAGTATTTATACTTTCTATATTATCAACGCTAACATTTGCGCAAAAAACCAATTACAACCTCATTGTTGGCACCTATACCGCACCCGGAAAAAGCGAAGGAATCTATACTTACAACTTTAATACTTCAACCGCAGCTACAATGGTAAAAAGCATCACAAAAAACACGGCCAACCCGAGTTATCTGGCCGTTTCTCCTGATCAGAAATTTATTTATGTGGTTAATGAAACCGGAGCAACCAGCACAGTCAGCGCTTTTAAATACAACGCAACAACTGGTGCATTAACTTTTTTAAATAAGGTAGACAGCCACGGTGCCGATCCTTGTTTTATTACCGTTGATGCCAAAAATGTTATTGTTGCGAATTATAGCGGAGGCAGTTTAGCGGTATTCGCACGCAAGGCTGATGGCGCCTTAACAGAAGCTTTACAAACAATCAAACATACCGGAAAAAGCATCGATCCTAAGGGCAGGCAAGAAAGCGCACATGTACACATGGTTAAATTTACCCCAGATTACAAATATTTAATTGTTAATGATCTGGGTGAAGATCAAACTTATATTTACAACTACAACCCTACCTCAAAAGAAAAAATATTAACCGTTAAGTCCGTAATTAAGACCACTGCAGGCACTGGCCCCAGGCACATCACTTTTAGTCCAAATGGAAAATCCGCCTATTTAGCGCACGAATTTAATGGCAGTATAACGGTTTTCGCCTATTCGAATGGAAGTTTAACCAAAATTCAGGAAATTGGTACTACGCCGATAGATTTTACTGGAAAAATTGATGGTGCCGATATCCATGTTTCAGCCGATGGAAAATTCCTTTACGAAACCAACCGTGGTGATGCTAATAGCATTTCTGCCTTTTCCATTCTGCCGACCGGAAAATTGAAATTTATCGAAACAGTAAGCACACTCGGCAAAGGACCAAGAAACTTCACGATTGATCCGACTGGAAAATTTCTATTGATCGGCCATCAATACACCAACAACATCGTTATTTTTAACCGGAATAAAACTACTGGCAAATTAACCGATAGCGGTAAACGCATTGATGTTGGCGCACCAGTTTGTTTAGTTTTTAATTAATCACCTAAAATTAAGCCAATGGAAAACTTCGATTGGACCAAATTCACCATCAAGATTGCTGTTAAAGCAAAACTTGAGGACATGTACAATGCCTGGACAAAAGCCAGTGAAATCGAAAAATGGTTTTTAAGTGAGGCAGAATTTTCTGACGAGAATAACATATTACTCAACAAAACGCAAAACGTACTGAAAGGAGACAGATACAAATGGATCTGGTATCTGTATGATGATATTGAAAATGGAAGCATAACCGAAGCCAATGGCAAAGATGAGCTTCAGTTTACTTTTGCAGGCGAATGTTTGGTCGATATTAAGCTCAGAGAAGAGTTTGAATATGTAATTGTGGAGCTGACCCAAAAAAACATTCCCTTGGATGACAATGCCAAAAGAAATATTCGCTTAGGTTGTCATAACGGTTGGAGTTTTTATTTGGTTAATCTAAAATCTGTTTACGAAGGTGGCTTGGACTTAAGGAATAAGGACAACCGCTTTAAGCCCATGTTGAATAATTGAGGTGATGGATTTAGTGGTTAAGGAAAGAGAAATTCAGGAATTAGGATTTTCGGTGCTAGATAATGTATTTACAGACCAGGAAGTTGAAGATATTCTCGCAGCGATTAACAGGACAGATTCTACAAAAGAAACTTTTAGAAAATCGGAAGATCTTTTTGCCATACGTCAGTTTTTAAAAGAAGTTCCAGAAACAATCCATCTTATTTTCAATCACAAACTCAAACATATCGTAAAAGAGGTTTTTGGCGAAGATTATTTTCTTGTCAAATCGATCTATTTCGACAAACCCGAGACTTCAAATTGGTTTGTTTCCTATCATCAGGATTTAACGATTTCAGTTAACCAGAAAGTGGAAATAGCTGGTTTTGGGCCTTACACGAATAAACATAATCAGTTTGCTGTTCCACCACCACTTAATATCCTCGAAAAATAATTTTACCATCCGCATTCATCTCGACGATACCACCGAGGAGAACGGGGCATTAAAAGTAATTGCCAATTCACACAGCAAAGGCATTTACCGCCCCGAAACCATAAACTGGAACATAGAAAAAGAAATAAGTTGCAACATAAAAAGAGGTGGTGTGATGATTATGAAACCACTGCTGCTCCATAGTTCGAGCAGAACAAGCAACAATAAAAAAAGAAGGGTAATTCATTTAGAGTTTAGCAACAAAATATTGCCAAAGGAATTAAAGTGGTCTGAATATTTGAGTTTTGAATAGCGAAGTAATTGAATATTGCAGTTTATTAACAACACGATATAATATATTGAGCAAGTTCAGCAGGCGGAAATCTTAAACGCGATCCGTCACCCTGAATTCATTTCAGGGTCTATTAATAAAAATTAGCATGATAGATACTGAAACAAGTTCAGTATGACGACCCGTAAAAACAAAATGGCCCCGATTTTCATTGGGGCCATTCAAATATTATACTATCGCTTATTATGCCGGTTCTGCAACTCTGGCTATATTGCGATAAGGGAATTCATTAAAGATATGTCTGCGGGCAAAACGACCTGGAGAATCGGCGTTAACCAATTTCACATAGATGGCTTTTGGCACATCGAAATATTCGTAAGCACTTCCATCAAAAAACTGGATATTTAAAACCTGTTGCTTGTATTCGAAATCCTGAATATTCGATAATGTTGTAGTTTGCGTGTACGTTTCGATATTCTGTTCGCGTGTTTCTGGCGCAATACTTACCAAGAAATGGTAAGCTTCGATAATTTCTTTACTTCTAGCTTCTGCATCTAATTTCTCTTCTTCCTGCTGAAATTTATCAGGGTGACAATCTTTCATCAATGTACGGTACACAGATTTAAGCTCTTTTAACTCAGCATTTTTATCTACGCTCAAAAGCTTTCTGTAATCAACTATTTTCTTCATTTGGGATAACCTCTTTTTTAATTTTGTCGAAATGATTTTAGGAATCTTTATCTGCAAAACCGTTTCAAGC
This sequence comes from Pedobacter kyonggii, assembly GCF_004310665.1. Taxonomy (GTDB): domain Bacteria; phylum Bacteroidota; class Bacteroidia; order Sphingobacteriales; family Sphingobacteriaceae; genus Pedobacter; species Pedobacter kyonggii. The sequence continues at coordinate 13,595 of NZ_SIXF01000001.1, forward strand.
CGCAAAGATACGATTTATAATCATTTGATTTTGAGAAAGTTTACTTTTATTAAATATTGCTAATATGAATCATCAACTAACGAGTTCTTCTGTATCTTACTTAAGTTTTTAACAACAGATGCACACAGATGATAAGTCTGTGTGCATCCTTATATCTGTGGTTAAATATAACGTGAGACTTAATTTGTTAATATTTAGGCTGTAATGAGTTTTCGATTACTTCCTTATAATAATTAACATAAACAGGCAGGATCTTTTTCAGGTCAAAATCCTGTGCCCTTGCAAAAGCATTTTCTTTGAAACGGTTCAGGGTTTCATCATCTTTTAATATTTCAATAGCATGGGCTGCCATCGCATCTACATCTCCAACATTGCTCATGTAGCCACAAAATCCGTCAACGTTCAGTTCGGGCAAACCACCCGCATTTGTAGTAATTGCCGGCACTTTACAAGCCATTGCCTCTAACGCAGCCAAACCGAAGCTTTCAGATTCTGATGGCATTAAGAAAAGATCTGAAACCGACAAAATTTCTTCTACTGCATCTTGCTTACCTAAAAACCTTACATTTTCGCAAATATTCAACGATCTGCAAAGCTGCTCATCGTAAGCACGCTCAGGCCCATCGCCTACCATTAAGAGTTTTGACGGAATAACCGCTTGTACTTTTTCGAAAATCCTAATTACATCAGCAGTACGTTTTACTTTCCTGAAATTACTGGTGTGGATTAAAATCCTTTCGTTATTTGGCGCGATTGCTTTTTTGAAGTGACCTTTTGCCTGCAAACTAAAACGCGAAAAATCTATAAAATTTGGGATTACCTTAATTTCTTTCGTAATCTCGAAGTGGTTATAGGTATCTTCTTTTAAATCCTCCGACACTGTAGTTACACCATCGCTTTGATTAATAGAAAAGGTAACCACGGGTTTGTAGGTTGGATCTTTACCCACCAAAGTTATATCGGTACCGTGCAAAGTAGTTACCACAGGGATGTGGATACCATAACTTGCCAAAATCTGCTTGGCCATAAAAGCAGCAGAAGCATGTGGAATGGCATAATGAACGTGTAATACATCCAATTGTTCAAAACGGACAACATCTACCAGTTTGCTGGCCAGAGCCGATTCGTAAGGAGCATAATCAAAAAGTGGATAATCTCTTACCGAAACCTCGTGATAAAACAGGTTGGCAGAAAAGAAATCGAGCCTTGCGGGCTGACTATAAGTAATAAAGTGAACCTGATGTCCCTCGTTAGCAAGTGCTTTACCAAGTTCTGTTGCAACTACTCCACTACCGCCAAAAGTGGGGTAGCAAACAATTCCTATCTTCATTGTACATGTATTGTTGTTATCGCAAATGTACCCGATTTTAATCTATAATGCGTGTCGCCTTATTGCAATAAAAAAGACGAGATATTGAGTAGAGATTTTATACGAGATTGGAAAAAAATTATTGCACTCAAATTATTATTTGAGATTTCGCATTTCTTCTTTTATTACAAGGAAAAGTTCGTTAGGCCTTTGGGTACCAATAAAATATTCCAAGCCATCACGATCGGTTAAAACAACCGCATCTTTACCCGATGAATAAAAACGGATCGTACCTTTTGTATGCAGATTGTAAACCGGATTATTGAAAAAATAACGGCTATAAGTTGCTTTACGAACATCAACAATACTGTTCAGATCAATCTTAACACGTTTGGTTGTCCAAAGACCATCCAAAATCATGCTGCCATTATCTACCACAATTTTGTACTGGATAAGGAAAAGCAAAAGCATAGAAACACCGATAATCCCGAAGCCTACAACGAGGAACAAGTCTTGTGTATTGTCACGATCGCGCTCATAAACGTAGGCTGCAAAACAGAACGCAGCCATAATAAGCCTAATGAAAATACGGACATAATCACGGCCGATGTACTGTTTTTCGATATAGGCGTATTTGCTTTCCACTTATTTAATTTTGAGTTCGAATATAGCAACTTTTTTTGTTGCTGTAGTTAATTTATATCGGTTATCCTGCCGCATACCTGCAATCCAAACAATTTCACCATTTCCGTTAACCAAAATCGGTGTAACGCTTTTCAAATGTAGGGGAACTTTCTCATCAATAAAATAATCGCTAACTTTTTTGGGATTGCGCATACCCAATGGAATAAATTTATCTCCATTTTGCCAATTCCTCAACACCAAAGGGAAAATTAATTTATCAGCGTTTACAAACGCTTTATTCGAATTAATTTCGAATTTCACTTCATCTGTAAACCTCAACGAAATTTCATCATTAGCAAAAGCAATTTTTTCTGTTGTTGGGTGGATAAACTGATTAGCGGTAACCGATGTATTTTTTTCAACAATAACCAGATCATTTCTATTAATAATGGCCTGATGCGTGGAGCTAAAAAAGTGTGTACCACTTAAAGCCCTTAAACCGTCTAAAATTTCCTGCACTACACTTTCGCCAAAATTAAAAGGCTTAAGTAACTCGTAAAGCAAGAGCTTTTGCGGATTTAATTTCGAAACCTCCGCCAAAGGGATATAAATGCCATCATTCCTTTTATTTAAGATTTTATTTACAAGTTTCTGAACCTGGATATTCAAAAAAGCCTCCAATTCAGCAAAGCGTGAGACATTTTCGGCAAATGTTTTTTCGAGGTTAGGGTTAATTTCCTGCAGATGCGGCACTACCTGCAGTCTGATTTTATTCCGTATATAATTTGTACTTGCGTTCGAGCTATCTTCTACAAAATCGATGTTATTAGTCCTTACGATTTCATCAATCTGCTGTCGGTTTAAAAATAATAAGGGTCTGATCAGTAAATCACGTTTAGGTAAAATACCATGCAATCCACTTATGCCTGTGCCGCGGGTAAGGTTAATGATTACCGTTTCTACCGCATCGTTCTGGTGTTGGGCCAGGGCTATATAATCGTAACCTTCTTTACGCCTAATTTCTTCAAACCAGTTATAGCGCAGATCGCGCGCAGCCATCTGGGTAGAAATTTTATTTTCGGTCGCATATTTTTTGGTGTTAAAATGCGTTACATAAAAAGGTAATCCTAAATTTTTAGCCAATAGCGCAACAAAACTTTCATCACGTTGTGCCTCATCAGCCCGTAAATTAAAATTACAATGTGCCACACCAATATCAACGCCTATTGCTTTAAACAAATGCAACATTAATACCGAATCTTTTCCCCCACTTACGGCCAAAAGGATCTTGTTAGCCCGAACAAACAGCTGTTGCTGTTCAATAAAATCCTGAAATTGTTTTACGGGTAACATCCATCAAAAATATTTAATTTTAATTGGTATTCCGAACGTTCGGAACAAAAAACTAACTTTGTAGTGTGCAAAAACTATTTGTCTTTTTATTCTTTCTAATCAGTCCAGTATTTTTATTCGGCCAGCAACCTGCATCGAAGATTAAAATTATTTCTTATCAGCACATCGCAGGTGATATGAAAAAGAAAGCGACCTATCTGAATTTTGTTGTTTTTCAACAGGACAATGCAACTTTAAGCTGCGATAGCGCCGTATTTTATAGCGAACGGAACTATTTCGAAGCTTTTAAAAACGTTCATATCAACCAGCTTACAACAGATATTTATTCAGATCAACTGGAGTATGATGGGAATAAAAAACATGCACATTTAACCGGAAATGTGAAAATGATCGATCCAACCTCTGTATTAACTACAAATATTTTAGATTATAACACACTTACCAAAATAGGAACTTACACCAGTGGTGGTAAAATAGTAAACAAAGATGTAACGCTAACAAGTAAAAACGGCTATTATTTTAGCGAAAGAAACGTAGCCTACTTTAAATATGATGTGGTAGTGGTTACGCCTCAATCGGTCATAAAGTCGGATACGATGAGTTACAATACTCAGGATAAATGGACCTATTTTTATGGCCCTACCAATATTAAAGGCAAAGACGACAACCTATACACTGAAAATGGTCAGTATAATACCATGACAGAAGACGCCTTTTTTGGAAAGAAAAATCTTTATACACAAGGTACAAGATCATTGAAAGGTGATAGCTTGTATTATTATGGGAAGAAAGGCATTGGCAAGGCCGTAAAAAATATTGTTTTCTCTGATACAAAAGATAAAATGAAAATGTTCGGCGATTTAGGTTATTACTATAAACTGGATCAAAGGACATTGGTTACCCGAAACGCATATCTTGGCATAGGCACGGAAGATTCCATAATGGTGAAGAATAAAAAAAAGCCAGATAGTTTATGGATGGGTGCCGATACTTTAGAAACACAGATGGTGCTACAAAAAACCTTAAAGCTAATCCCTAAAATTTCAATTAAAGCCGATAATCAGGTTGGCGAAGATGATGAAGATACTGGTGAGAAAAAAGAAAAGACCGAAGCGAAGGAGAAACCAGAAAGCCAAAGTATACCAAAAGAAGATAGAAATAAGCGAAATACGGCAAAAATAAGCAGGGCTGACAGGAAGAAAAAGAATAAAGGCGATGCGGGAGCAGAAGATCCGCTTAACCTGAAGGATAAAAGTATCGATAGTTTAAAATCGAAAGTAGACTCACTTGGTAAAGGACTGCCCAAGCTTAATCTCGATAGTTTGCAGAAAAATAATCTTTTAAAGTACAAGGCCGATTCCATTATCAAAAACCTGCCTAAACTTAAAACGGATAGTTTACAAAAAAAGATCGTCGATAAAGCTGGTTCGATTGTGAAGGACATTCCAAAAACCAAAATCGATAGCCTGCAAAAAAAGATAACAAAGTCTGGCTCAAAAGATAGTTTAACAAAAGTTCTGGGAAACTTAAAACCAGGTGCATTAAAGCCTGATACCGCTAAATTTAACCCTGCTGACACAGTTCAAACCCGTATCATTAAGGCTTACCACGGCGTTAAGATTTTTAAAACGAATATACAGGCCAAAACCGACAGCCTGTTTTACACCAGTGCCGATTCTACACTACGTTGCTACAGTAATCCGATCATCTGGTCGGAAGGCTCACAACAGGTTGGCGACACCATATTTGTTCAGTTCAAGAATAAAAAACTAAATAATTTACAGGCATTTAGAAATGCATTTTTAGTAAATACACCTAAAGATTCGTTAAGGTTTAACCAGATAAAAGGAAGGTTAATGACTGGGTTCTTTAAGGATGGAAAATTTAAGAACCTCTATGTAGATGGCAACGCCGAAAGTATTTATTATACCCAGGATGATAGTACAAAGGTGTACAAAGAAATGAACCAAACCCTGAGTAGCAGGATAAAATTCATTTTTAAGGATAAGGAAAATGCGATTGAGGAAATTGTTTATATTAAAGGAATAGAAGGGGCCTTAAATCCCGAAAATACAATTGCAAAAGATCATGTTCTAAAAGGATTTTCATGGAAACCTACCGAACGCCCAAAATCAAAAAAAGATGCCATTGGCTCATCTGGGAAACCGAAACCCAAAGCAAAGGCAAAAGCAGTTGCGGGTAAAACTGTAGCTGGTGCTAAAACCACAGCCCCCACAAATAAACCATCAACAACGGCACCTGCGGTTAAACCAAAAATCACATTGGGAAAAGATAGCTTAAATGTGGATAAGAAATTGCCACAAACTAAACCAGCAGATACCACCAATTTTGGCATTAAACCCATTTTACCCAAAAAGGATTCTATACAAGTGAAAAAAGATTCGGCTCAGGTGAAAAAAGTAGTTGGTAAAATGTAGTTTTTGCTATTCACTAAATTAATGGTTAAATTTATTTATGGATTTACAATCAGAAAAACTAATTGTACTTCAACAGATCATTAATTCGAATGATGAAAGCCTAATTAGAGATATTAAATCACTAATTACTACAAGAGACTTTGATTGGTTTGATGGATTGAATAGCAACCAATAAAATGACATTATGGAAGGCATAAATCAACTCGATCGCGGCGAAAGTTTTAGCCATGAAGAGGCAAAAAAAGATTTAGCGTGTAATAGATATTATTTGGTCTAAAAAGGCTGGTGAGACTTTCCAAAAAAACATTGATTATCTAAAAGAAAATTGGACAGAAGTAGAAGTAAAAAAATTTATAACAAGGGTTTTTAGTTATCTCGAAACACTATCTGAAGAACCATTAATCTCAAGAAAAACTTATAAAACAAAGAATACGCACATAGGCGTGATCATACCGCACATATCAGTTGTGTACCGAATTAAACTAAAAACAACACTTTAGAGATTGTAACCTTTATAGACAATCGACAAAGTGGCAAAAAGAAAAAAAGATTTTTATAACTCACCCCCTTTTCAAAAATTCCAACATCTTTTTAAGTGCGATAGCCCTATGGCTGATTTTATTCTTCTCTGCCATATCCATTTCAGCAAAAGTAATATCATAACCATCCGGCTGAAAAATAGGATCATAACCAAAGCCCTTCGAACCTGATATTTCTGTCCTGATGGTTCCCTCAATTAAACCTTCAAATATGTGGTTTTTACCATCTTGCATTAAGGAGATTACCGTCTTAAACCTTGCTTTTCTGTTTGGGTTCCCCTCAAGTTTAGCTAAAACCAATTGAATATTTTCTAAACTATCCCTGCTTCCTGAATATCGGGCAGAATAAACTCCTGGTTCGTTATTCAAAGCATCTACCTCTAAACCGCTATCGTCGGCAAAACATTCTAAATTAAAATGTTCAACTACATAACTGCTTTTTAAAGTAGCATTTCCTTCAAAGGTATCTGCAGTTTCAGGAATATCAACTAAACAACCAATATCTTCCAGATTCAGCACCTCATATTTACCTTCAAGCGCTGAACGTATTTCTTCTGTTTTATGTTGATTATTAGTAGCAAATACAAGTTTTTTCATTGTAAAAAGGGTGAAGGGTGTAGGGTGTAGGGTGTAGGGTTTGAAAGATTAACTGTTTCTTTGTTACCGACTTATTTAATTTTTTGAAGATGCCCCCAAAGTGTTTTTTTAGCGGTTAAATCGCTATCCAGATAATGGAGGTTAGGGGCAAATATAATCCTGGTGGTTTCGTGAATGATGATTTCGTTCTGCCAGGTAAGGTTTAGCTTCAAGTCGGCAATCTCTACCCCAAAAGATAACATAATGGCAGGTTTAAAAAACCGGTGCAGCTCTACATAGTCAGTTCCACTATAATTTGCATAATTTAAAATGGCAAAATCAGGTGTCCCTAAATCTACGGCTTTAACAATTTTCCGCAACAGTTCCCTGCCCTGCTCGGTACTTACGTCATGCTCATTATCGTTAACCAAAATCAGCACTGATTTTTTATTCCCTCCCAAAAATTTAAATGTTTTTTCTGGTGCTGGTTCGGCCACAATATGCGGAATTTCAGGACCTTGCGTATAAATTTTAGGTACATTTGTAGGATTAATACCAGGAATTTGTGCTGTTTCTGGTTTTAAAACAGGTTCTTTTGCTTCAGTAACAGAAACATTTTCGGCAGCAAAAACTGGCTCTGGATTACGTAAAGGCAGAATTTCTACGCTTTCATCCTTTACCAAAAAAACCTCTTCAGTAAAAAATAAACGTAAAGCATTCGCATTGTTGGTAACCTGGTTTTCCATTCGTATTTTTGTTGGATAATAATTTCTGTTAAAATTAGTTAAATATCTTATAATAGCGTCGCTAATTGTTACTTTTATCCCTTAAAATTTATAGAGTTCTCTGCGTGAGGAAAGCTTATTGCTTATTTGTTTTCAGCTTTATTTATAGCATTTCGTTTGCACAAAACGTGGCTGTGGTAAACGGTAAATCAATAAGTACCAAAGAATTTATGTGGGCATACAAAAAAAGCCATAACGGAAACGTTAGTGCGGCTTACGATACTTTACAAGCATATTTAAACTTGTATATAAATTTTAAGCTTAAAGTTTTAGATGCCCGGGAAATGGGATTGGACAAAAATGCCAGTTACCAGGAAGAAATCAAAACTTATGAAGACGCATTAACCACCCATAAAAAAGTTGGGGTCAGCAATAAAGACCGCGATTTTTTATTGAATGAATACCGCGAAGGTGTTTTAATGTTCAATGTTTCGGAACAAAAAATATGGAACAAGGCACAGGAAGACGAGCAGGCGATAAATGAATTTTACACAAAAAGCCAACAAAAGTATAATAAACCCTTAAGCGAGGTTAGAGGAGAGGTAATTGCCGATTATCAACTAAGTTTAGAAGAAAAATGGCTAAAAAGCCTAAAGCAAAAATATCAGATTAAGATTAACGAAAATGAGCTTAAAAAGCTCGCCAAATTATAGCCAACCTGATTTTTTTGACCATAAGTATTAAATTTGCAAAATATAACAAATAGAATGAAGAAAGTTTTTTTAGTAGCAACCGCTTTAATTTGCCTGTTTTTAAACAGTTTCGCTCAAAAGCATACTGTAGATAAAGTTGCTGCTGTTGTAGGAAATAATATTATCCTGCTATCAGATTTAAACCAACAATACACTCAATATCTTTATCAGGGAAACCAACCCAATAATGATATTAAATGTAAAATATTACAACAAACCTTAACCCAAAAATTACTTAAACAACAGGCTGAGATTGATTCGGTAATGGTTGAAGATGCTTCAGTTGATGATGAAGTAAACAAGCGTATGCGTTATAGTATGCAACGTGCAGGCGGCCAGGAGCGTTTAGAGCAGTTTTTAAATAAATCGGTATTACAGTACAAAGATGAAATCAGACCATCAGTAAAAGATGAATTGATTGCACAGAAAATGCAACAAAAAATCACCGAAAACATTAATGTTACGCCAATGGAGGTTGAAAAATATTTCAAATCTTTAGGTGATAGCGTTCCTGAATTTAATACCGAGGTTGAAGTTGGTGAGGTGATTTTAAACCCTCAGTTAACCAGAGCAGAAAAACAGAAATTCCGCGATAAAATTGAAGCCCTTCGTTTAAGGGTTAAAAGTGGCGAGGATATGGGCGTGTTAGCTAAAACCTATTCTGAAGACCCAGGTTCTGCTGCCGATGGTGGTGATTATGGTTTTATCGACAGAAATACCATGGTTAAAGAATTTACTGCCTGGGCATTTAAACTGAAAGCTGGAGAAATTTCACCAGTATTCGAAACAGATTATGGTTTCCACTTTTTACAGGTTTTAGAACGTAGAGGCGAGCAGGTACACGTTAGACATATTTTAATTATGCCTAAAACTACGCCAGAAAGTTTAACACGTTTAAAATTGCATGCAGATAGTATTTATAACAATATTATGGGTAAAAAATTAAGTTTCGCTGCTGCTGCAAATCTTTATTCAGATAATAAAGAAAGTAAATACAATGGTGGTATGATGCTTAATGCCGAAAATGTTCAGGCAAGAAGTACCTTTATTCCGGTTGATAAATTAGATCCATCTGTGTTTTTGGTAATCGATAGCATGAAAATTGGCGGTATTTCTAAACCTGATTTATTTACCGCTCCTGATGGAAAACAAGGTTACCGTATTTTATATTTAAAATCTAAAATACCACCACACAAAGCAAACTTAGCTCAAGATTTTCCAAAAATCAGAGATGCGGCACAAAGTGATAAAATTAATCGTACTTTAAGCGAATGGTTTGAAAAACGTCGCGAAAGCACTTACATTAAAATCGATGACGAATTTAATACCTGTGATGAATTAAAAATTTGGACTAAAACCACAGCCGCAAAATAACACCAATGCAGTATAAGAACGAAGTAGAAGCTGTTGATGCACTTCATCAATCTTTCAACAACATTAAAGCCGAAATAAGCAAAGTAGTAGTTGGACAAGATGACATCATAAAATCTGTTTTAATCGCCATTTTTAGTAACGGACACTGTCTGTTGGTTGGCGTACCTGGATTAGCCAAAACTTTACTTGTACAAACGGTAGCTTCTGTTTTAGATCTCGATTTTAACCGCATCCAGTTTACTCCCGATTTAATGCCAAGCGATATTATTGGCGCAGAGATTTTAGGAGAAGACAGGCACTTTAAATTTATAAAAGGGCCTGTTTTTTCTAATATTATCCTCGCTGATGAGATTAACCGTACACCGCCAAAAACCCAGGCTGCCTTATTAGAAGCTATGCAAGAGAAATCGGTTACCGCAGCTGGACAAACCCATATTTTGCCAAAACCGTTTTTCGTTTTGGCCACACAAAATCCCATTGAGCAAGAAGGCACTTACCCCCTACCCGAAGCTCAGTTAGATCGTTTCATGTTTAATATTCAATTAAACTACCCTGCCTTTGCAGATGAATTGAACATCGTTAGAAACACCACAAGCAACAAAACCGTTCAACTGCAGAAAATTATCCATGCAGATGACATCCAATATTTCCAGAAACTGATCCGCGATATTCCAATTACCGATAATGTTTTGGAATATGCCGTAAAACTGGCTGCTAAAACCCGTCCCAACAGCGAGTTTGCTACTGATGCAGTTAATAAATACATCAGCTGGGGTGCTGGTCCGCGTGCCTCGCAGTTTTTAGTGTTAGGCGCAAAATGCCATGCCGCCATAACGGGAAAATACTCACCAGATATTGAAGATGTTAAAGCTGTAGCCGAACCTATTTTACGTCACCGCATTGTGCGTAATTACCGTGCAGAAGCTGAAGGCTTATCAATCGAGAAAATCATTAAAGATTTATTATAGTAGCATTAAGCTAATCTGAATTGCTATTCCACCTGTGAGCCAGAATTTTTAACTTCTATTAGTGGATTACAAATTTACAATACAGCAGGTCGAGATTACAAATCTCGACCAACAGAATCCATAGCAAGGTCGAGACTACAAATTCCTATCAACGGGAAATTCAACTCTAATTTGTATCTTGTGTATCGATACTATTTTGCAAAACCTAGTGCTAAAAGATACATTCATTAATCTCTTAACAAATTATACGGATAGCGACCGTACAATAGCCGAATTTTGGGCTGAGATTGAGAAAAAGTACACTCATAAAAAAAGACATTATCACACACTTTCACATCTAGACAACTTGTTGACACAACTTACCGAAGTAAAAGCTAACATTGAAAGTTGGGAAAGTGTTCTATTTACTATGTTCTATCATGACATTATTTATAATGCGTTAAAAACGGACAATGAAGAGAAAAGTGCCGAACTTGCCCAGAAGAGAATGTCTCAGATTTCAGTTCCCGATTACATTATCAATAACTGCAAAACCCAAATAATAGCCACTAAAAAACACCTTACTTATCCGGAATCAGATACAAATTATTTTACTGATGCAGATCTTTCGATATTAGGCCAGAGCTTAGAAAGCTATACTGCTTATTCGCAAAACGTAAGAAAAGAATATTCAGTTTATCCAGATCTCATTTATAATCCAGGACGAAAAAAGGTTCTGGAACATTTCATAAAAATGGACCGGATTTTTAAAACTGATTATTTTTATCTCAAATTTGAAAGCCAGGCAAAATCAAATTTACAGCTCGAGTTAGAACAACTTGGTTAGTAGGGATTTAAAATTCCGACCAACAATCCACAACAAACAATTATATTTGATTTATGATGGGTGCCAATAAACTTACAGGTGCTATAGCCGCACTAATGGATGAATATAAAAAGGCGATTGACGAACTTATTGCGGTAATCGAATCAATTAGCCCACATCAACTGACTAGAACCATTGAGCCAGAAAGTTCAAATCCAGATTGCATTTCCATTCAAACTATCTTAACGCATGTAACTGCTTCGATGTTCAGTTATGCGGTGTATATCGAAAATTCTATTGGATTGAAAACAGTCAGACCGGAAAAATTGCAGTTTGGTCACATCACACCTTATATTTCAAGACTCCTGGAAGCACTTAAATATAACGAGGACTTTTTCATCAGAAATCCCGACATCACCATGGAAGAGTTCGATCAATCGAAAAAGATAAACACAGCGTGGGGACAGCAATACGATGTAGAACAAATTTTAGAGCATGCCATTGTTCATATTTTAAGGCATAGGAGGCAGATTAAAAATGCACTTGTGAATATGAATAGCTGATCAATAAAAAAAATAATTTGCAATTCACTGAAAATAAATATCTTTGCATCCAAATTTACAGAAATGCTACGTCAACTACATATCCAACAATTAATCTTTAGCCCGTCTTGTGGCATAAAGGGCTTGGGTATTGACTTAGATTTCCTTCCCAACCCTTAACGCGGTTTTAAGTTTCAACAAACAAAACCCAAATTTAAAAATCATTTTATTACGCATTTGACAAGCATTTAATCGCTTATCAAAATTAATTATATCCGTTATGGACATTTATACCACTGTAGAAGAAAAGTATCTACAGGCCATTGAAGAACTGCACTGGGGCGAATTACCTAAGGCACTTCAGTATTTTAACGAAATTATTGTTTTCGACCCTGATTATGCAAGGGCTTATTTTCAATTGGGCGATATTTATCAGCATCATTTTAAAGATTATAAAACTGCAGGTTATTATTACAAACGCTGCATTGAGCTGGATTCGGATTTCCCAGAGGTTTATAAACCCTATCTGGAACTTGTGATTACGCTTAAAATGCAAAAATTGGTGAAACAGGTTGCAGAAAAGGCTTTACTTGTACCTGGTGTTTGCGAAGCACACATTTACGAATGTTTAGGGCTGCATGCCGAGCAACAGCAAAATTTTGCAGAGGCGGCAAACTATTTCAAGAAGGCAGAACTGTTTAATGCAGCTCAGGAAGAGCAAAGCACTTTACAAGAACACCAAAACCGTATAAAAAGCAAAATGAATAGCACAAAAACAATGATTTACGATTTACAGGGATAAAAGGCAATGCCTTTTATCCTTTTTAACTAGCGGATTAATCTTAAAATACTATTCGCCAATTGCCCTTGTTATTTTAATTTTGTTACTATCTTTACCGCATAATTACAAAGCATAAATCTTTAAATCAAAAATATTCGATATGTCAGCTCACGATTCACACGCACCGGTTCAGCAAACAAAAGGCATTTGGGCTTTACCATTAACGGCATGGATTCTGGTTTTATTATTGGTTGTTTATTTCACCAGACCAATCTTTAACCACGAAGAAGCACCTGCTCACCATGAAAAAACTGAGGCAGCGCACGAAAAACCAGAAGCACACCACTAGGATTTTCCAGTTATAAAAGCATAAAAAAGCGTTCAGATTTTAAATTTGAACGCTTTTTTTGTACTCCTTTATTTCTTACTATTTAAGTTGCCCCATGATGTTTGGAAAATCGGTAATGATGCCGTCTACTCCGAGGCTCATAAAATAATTCACTTCCTTTACCGTATTCACCGTCCAAGGGATAATTTTAATGCCCATATCGTGACAGCGGTCTACCAGACCTTTACCTACCAGTACCGAGTAAGGACTATAAATAGTTGGTTTAAAACCTAACTTCTCAATATAATCTTCAAAGGGTTCTTTTTCGTCAATCAATAACGAGGTTTGTATTTTGGGGTATTTTTCGTGCAGATATTGCAACGTACGCATATCAAACGATTCGATAATGACTCTTTTGGCAAGTTTCTTAGCATTAATTACCTCCATAATCAGTTCTACAAATTCTGCAGGTTCCGGATGAAATTCGTTATCGCCCTTTTTGATTGTTTTCGTTTCGATGCTGTATACGGGCTTGGCAAATTTGTGTGCCTTAACATAAGCCTCAACTGCGTCTATGGTCTCAGAAAGCAGTGGTTTGTAAGCTTTAAACTTCATCTGTCCAGGAAAGCGGTTGTGAACTTTACTCCCTACGTCGAACTTTTTAATCTCCTCATAATCCATCTTGTAGATGTTATAATTCTTTTGGTCTTTTAAAGTAATCGGCTTACCGTTGGGCTGCAAAGAAATCTCGTTGTTAAAGTAAGGCTCTTGCGAAAGCACCACTTGTTTATCTTTCGAAATCACAGCATCCATTTCTAAAGTGGTAACGCCTAAATCGATAGCTTTTAACATTCCTTCAATGGTATTTTCGGGCATAATGCCGCGAGCACCAGCTTTGCCCTGTACGTCGAATTTCTTTTTTTGGGCAGAAGCATGAAAAAACAATAAAATTAAAGTTGAGAACAGAAGTAATTTTTTATGCATGAATTTTAAACGTAAAATGAATAATTTTATTGGTAATAATTTCTGGAGCGCAAAAACCGTGCTTTTATTTAATGTTTGTTCCTGCTTTCCGTTATATCTTTTCGCTACGCCCCAAGAAGCCCACTTCATCCGATAGTTATCGGATCAGGGCTAGATCAGAACGTAAAGCAAGCAAAATATAGAAATAAAAAAAAGGGCTTCTTTTTATGGAGAGCCCTCTTAATTCACATTTGTTATTTATCTTTCTGCTGGTACAAAGGCTTGTACAATTAAATTCCAGCTTGCATCAGCTCCCTTTTCATAAACGAAAACGTAGTTAAAACTTTCACGTAAATCGGCCTTATAGTCGATAGTAGCAACACCATAGGTATAAGCCAAATCACTACCGATTGCCTTATCTACGCCTGTTGTTTTCAAATTAATTTTGCTGATCATTCCGTTATAAAAAGCAATAATTTTTCCTTTTCCATCAATGGCTTCGTTACCTGGAAAAAGTAAACGTGCATCGTTGGTTAAAAAACCTCCAAATGCCGCAATTCCATGCGTTTTTAATAACGTATTTAATGTTTTCTCTGTGGTTAAGATAATTTCTTTCCCAGCCTTAATCTCCTTTTCATTTAAGAACTTTGGTGCAACATGATCCTTTGGTTCAATAAACTGTGGCGTAACTTTAGCCAAAGGTTTATTGCTTTCCGTTCCTAAATCAATGGCTAATTTCCATCTACCATTTTCTGGTTTCCAGATCGATAAGTATTGACCGTATTTTTTCTCTGAACTACCAACTTCATATGGCCCTGTAGTAAAACCTAAATCGCCGCTGCGCGATACTTTCGCCAGGTTTGGTATCCATGTTACATCGTTTTCAGCATTTGCTTTACCCGCGTAAAAAGTTTTGGCATTAACCGGGTTTGGCCTGAACACCAAAGTGCTTGTTGTTGAATAGTCCATAAAAGCTTCTTTATCTCCATTTTTGGCAATTGACTTAGCAAAATCCTTCTCAGCATTTACTAGAGATTTGGTTGTTCCATCGCTTTTTTGGGCAAAAGCACCTAGGGCTAAAAGCGAAGCTATTGCAGTTGAAAATAATTGTTTCATTATTAATTAAGATAATATTGTTTGGCGAATATAAAATTTTCTTTAATGTACGGCTTTAAAAGTAATTAACAATTACACATTAAGGCCACTTATTTCTCTCTATAAATGGTTTCTAAAACAGTTTGCCCAGTGGCTTTCAAGGTATTTTTATCAATATTGGCTAAGTTATCCAATTGCGTGTGCCAATTGATATAAAAACCACTGTTATCATTGTAATGGATAATATCGATAGAAGGAATGCCTGCTTTGTTCATCCAAAAATGATCATCAACCAATTTTCCGCTCGGAATTTTCGTAAAGTAAGAAGCATAACCAATTTCATTACCAATGTCCCAAACCTTGTTTACTACGTCAGGAGCAGCCTGACGAGAGATTTCATCCTGCGTAAACTGCGCGCTACCGCCACCAACCATATCAAGATTAATGCCATACAAAGCTTTATATCCTGTTGCCATTGCTTTTTTAGCCCAGTATTGAGAGCCTAAACACCATGTAGTTTCATCCGGTGTTTCATCATTGGCCTTGCCATAATCTTCTAAATCCCACAGTATAAAATCGACTCCAACATCTGGTTGTTTCTGCTGAATCTGACGTGCCATTTCCAAAATTACTGCCACTCCACTCGCACCATCATTTGCCGCATCAAAAGCTTTCGCATGGTTTGCAGGGTCGGTATCCTGATCAGAAAAAGGCCTGGCATCCCAGTGTGCCGTAATTAAAACCCTCTTTTTTTGACCTGGATTAAAAGCGGCAACGATATTTTTCAGCTGAAAGCTTTTCCTATCATAAGTTTGCGTTTTCTCACCCTGAATACTTACTTCAGCTCCGAACGACTTTAATTTTGCAGCTAAATAATCTGCACATTTTTGGTGCGCCGTGGTACCCGGAATCCTCGGGCCAAAATCTACCTGAGCTTTGGTATAAGCATAAGCACTATCGGCATTAAAATCAGGAGAAGATAAAGTAGCTACAGTCTTTTCTCCATTTTCATCAGCATTTTGGTTTGTTTTATTTTGGCAGGCCTGAAATCCGATTAACGCGAATAAAGGCAGTATTAAAAGTTTTTTATTCATTGTTTAATCTAACGGAAAATTATTTAAAGTAGTGTAATTATCTCTCATCCCCCTTGCCCCCCTTCAAAGGGGGACGAATTAATTGCTAGAGAATAGTCCATTCCCCCTTTGAAAGGGGCAGGGGGATGACCCTGTGAAAAATCTTTCCTTTCAGCGGATCCGGGTATGATCTTTCTCCCATTCTGTTATGAAATGCTGAATCGTCCTATCCACATTCTCGATATCGTTCATAACCTCATCATCGCTAAATCTCAGCGCATTAAAACCCAATGCTTTTAAAACATGTTCGCGTGCTTTGTATTTTTCAAATTGCCCCTCCCACTCATGACTAAGGCCATCAACCTCGATAACCAACTTTAAATCCTTTGAGAAAAAATCTGCAATATAATTCGCGATCGGTCGCTGTCTTAAGAAAGAATATCCCAGCGTTTTTTTATTCCTCAACAATTCACACCACATCCTTATCTCTGCTTTGGTACTATCATTTCGATGGCCTCTAGCAAAAGTTTTTAATTTAGAATTGTAATGGTTGTTATCCATGATATCTTAAATCTTTCTTAGCAGTAAAAAGTCTAAAAATGAATATAGCAAACATTTTGCTGTTTTATTCATCTTTAAAATTAAATATGATCTTCTTCATCCCCCTGCCCCCTTCCCTTCAAAGGGGGATGAATTTCATAGTAGACCTAAAATGTATAGGATTTGTTTCCAACGCTTAACTCTTCGCCAGTTTGAAGGAGTAAGGGGATGGCATAATAAGGTATTGTCTAAGAAAGCATATAATCCACAACCGCCTTGCAATGGATTTTAGCAGTATCAAAAACGGAAATATCAAAGTCATCCTGATTGATCAGCATGGGAATTTCGGTACATCCCAGAATTACCCCCTCAGCTCCTTCCTTGATCAGATCATTAATTATCTGGATATATTGTGTTCTGGTTTCTTCCAATATCACACCTCTACCTAATTCTTCTTTAAGGGTAAACTGTATATAATCGCGGGTTTCTTTCTTTGAAGGCACTAAAACACGTAATCCATGGTCTTCGAGCTTTTTTATATAAAAGTCCTTTTCCATGGTAAATATGGTCCCCAGGAGTCCTATATTTTTAATTCCAGCAGCATTTATGGCTTTAGCAGTTTCGGTACCGATATGGATAATAGGCAAAGCTATTTTTTCTTGTAACTGATCGGCAAAAAGATGTGCGGTATTGGCGCAGAGTACAATTGCTTCTGCCCCACTTCGTTTTAAACTTTCGCAAGCATTGAGCAAAAGATCAAACGATCCTTCCCAGGTTTTATCTTGTACATCGCCAAAATTAAGGGAGTAAATTAAACATTCAGCGAAATTTAACCCACCCAAACGCTCATTTACACCCTCATTTATAAAACGGTAGTAATCTATAGTAGATACCCAGCTAATGCCGCCTACTAAACCAATTTTTCTCATTGTTAAAATCGATTATGACTTTGGACTGTACACTTAGGACTAACTACGCTTTACTCCAGGTCGTTCCCTCTTTTCCGTCTTTAAGCTGGATCCCCAACTCTTGTAAGCCAATACGGATACAGTCAGAAGTGGCATAATCTTTATTCGCTTTTGCTTCAGTCCTTAAGTTAATCACCATATCCAGAACGCCATTTAAATCATTTCCTCCAGCATCTTCATTTTTCAGTCCTAATATATCGAATACGAAATCGTTAACCAGTTGCTTCAACTTTTCTAATGCTTCTGCGGAGATTTTGCCCTTACCATCGTAAACGGTATTGATAATTCTTACCGCTTCGAACAGTTCGGCAATCAAAATCGGACTGTTAAAATCGTCATTCATTGCGTGGATGCATTTCTCTTTCAATGCGTCGATATCAAAATCGTTCTGTTCAGAAACCGTTAACTTATCTAACAAACCAATGGCAGCCATTAAGCGTCGAAATCCTTTTTCAGAGGCATCTAAAGCTTCATTCGAGAAATCTAATGTACTGCGGTAGTGTGCCTGCAACATGAAAAACTTAACCGTCATCGGGCTAAAGCCTTTTTTCAATAAGGGGTGATCACCAGTAAATAATTCTAAAGGAAGAAAACCATTGCCGGCCGATTTAGACATCCGCGTACCATTTACGGTAAGCATATTGGTATGCATCCAATAGCGGGCAGGCTGTTTATGACTGCAAGCTTCAGATTGTGCAATTTCGTTGGTATGGTGCGTTGCCGCTAAATCCATTCCACCACCATGAATATCAAACTCGGCGCCCAAATATTTCGCGCTCATGGCCGAACATTCGATATGCCAGCCCGGAAAACCCATGCCCCACGGCGATTGCCATTGCATTAAAGTTTCTGGTTTCGCTTTTATCCAAAGCGCAAAGTCTAACCTTCCACGTTTCTCATCCTGTCCACCCAGTTCGCGGGTATTGTTCAGCATATCTTCGAGATTGCGGTTGGTTAAAATGGTATAATTATATTCCTTGCTATATTTTTCTACGTCAAAGTATACGTTGCCATCAACTTCATAACCGTAACCATTGGCAATAATTACCTTGATCATTTCGATCTGCTCAATAATGTGGCCTGTAGCAGTAGGTTCGATACTTGGTGGCAGCGTGTTGAACATGCGCAATACATCATGAAAACCCAAAGTGTACTTCTGTACAATTTCCATTGGCTCAAGCTGCTCTAATTTTGCACGTTTTGCAAACTTATCATCGCCCTCGTCCCTATCGCCTTCCAAGTGGCCTGCATCTGTAATATTACGTACATAACGCACCTTATAACCAGCATATTTAAGGTACCTGAAAATTAAATCGAAAGATATAAACGTGCGACAATTACCCAAGTGCACATCACTATAAACAGTAGGACCGCAAACATACATCCCAACATTGGGTGCATTCAAGGGTTGGAAAAGTTCTTTTTTGCGCGAAAGCGTATTATAAAGCTGTAAGCCAGTATTCATATTGCAAATGTAATATTAAGTTAGAAAGTTAAAACGTTAAAAGTTGCAATGTTTCGCTTATGATTTTTAACTAACATTTATAAATGGTATCCTTGCTGTGAGATGTTACCATCTTACAGTAAAACAAAATTTATTTATAGTATTGATTTTTCTCAAACATTAGAAAAGGTAATTGCTGCTCATCGGTTAGGGCAGCCCCTCTTTCCGCTGTAGCTTCGCCGAAGGGGCTCAGGCTGCCGCTTCAATAGGGTTTAGCTTGGCTATTTCTGTGCTATTGGCTTTAAAAACAGACGCTAACTTGCGAAGTCCGCCAGCCTCTGCCCTTGTGAGACTTCTCAAGTTGGCCTGGCAGGCGGTGTGCTGTCAGATGTTACCATCTGACGGTAAAAACAAAATTTAATCTTTAATTTTAGCTTCATCTATCAAAACATCAGTAAAAAATGGTTCAGATCAGAGAAATTTCGGAAAAAGATGCCGAAAGCGTAGCCACACTTTCTACACAACTGGGTTACGAAAGTGACATCAAGCAAACATCAGCAAGAATTAAACGCATTAATAACAGTAACGAAAACTGCGCATTTGTTGCTTTAGTTGATGGCGAAGTAGTAGGCTGGATTCACGGTTTTTATACCCTTCGGTTAGAATCTGATCCATTTATCGAAATTGGAGGCTTAATTGTCGATGAAAATTACCTAAACCTAAAAATCGGGAAGCAGTTGATCGAAAATGTAAACATTTGGGCTAAAAAGCATCAAGTAAAAAAACTAAAAGTAAGGTGTAACATCAAACGCACCGAAAGCCACAAATTTTACGAGCGGCTTGGCTTTAAAGAAAATAAACGACAGATCGCGCTCGAAATGAATGTAGTTTAATTATTTCAATAGTGTCAGATAGAAATATCTGACACCACAGGCAAGTTAGCCAACCCGCAATTAACAATCACCCCAATTATTACAACCTTCAAACATTTCTGCATTGTAACATTTCAATCCTATTCATTAACTTTGTACCATGATTGATTTACCGGTAGTACCTGCTGTAACTGAAGTAAAACGTAAACCAGATTGGTTACGTGTAAAATTACCCGTTGGTAAAGAATATGCACAAGTTCGCAGTTTAGTAGACACGCACAAGCTCCATACCATCTGCGAAAGCGGAAATTGTCCTAATATGGGCGAATGTTGGGGTGCAGGCACGGCAACATTCATGATTTTGGGTAATATCTGTACCCGCAGTTGTTCTTTCTGTGCTGTAGCCACAGGCCGCCCTTTAGCAGTTGATGTTGACGAGCCTAACCGCATTGCCGATTCGGTAAGATTAATGGGCGTTAAACATTGTGTAATTACTTCTGTAGATCGCGATGATTTAAAAGATGGAGGCTCAATCATCTGGGCAGAAACCTTACAGGCTATCCGCAGAGAAAGTCCGATTACTACTTTAGAAACCTTAATCCCCGATTTTAAAGGTCAGTGGGATAATTTATACCGCGTATTGGAAGAAAGACCAGAAGTGGTTTCGCACAATATGGAAACGGTTAAGCGTTTAACCAAACAAGTGCGGATCCAGGCTAAATACGACAGAAGTTTAGAGGCTTTAAAAAGAATTTCTGAATTTGGTTTAAGAACAAAAACAGGCATTATGCTTGGCTTAGGTGAAACTGAAGAAGATATTTTCGAAGCCATGGACGATTTAGTTGCCAATGGTGTACATATCTTAACCTTAGGGCAATACTTACAACCAACACGTAACCACCACCCTGTTGTAGACTGGATCCATCCGGATACTTTCGCGATGTATAAAGAAGCTGGTTTAGCAAAAGGTTTGAAGTATGTAGAAAGCGGTCCGCTGGTGCGTTCATCTTATCATGCCGAAAAACACCTTTTCCCAATTGAAGGAATTGCTTAATTCAGTTATAATAAGAATAGATTAAAATATTTTTAACCGTACTCCTTGGCGGAATGCATTTACAAAACATTTTTTTGCTTTTACTGTTCTGTATTGTATCTTAGTAACCAATAGTGACTGCATTAAAAAAATTAACCCTAACTGAGCCTGAACTTGTGCAAGCACTGCAATCGAAAGATCCCGCGGTTCTAAAAACACTGTACAGCATGTATTCGTCAGCGCTTTATGGCGTTATTTCGCGCATTATCACCCATACAGAACTTGCTGAAGATGTACTACAAGAAACTTTTGTAAAAATCTGGCAATCTGCTGCACACTATGACAATACCAAAGGACGTTTGTTTACGTGGATGATGAACATTGCCCGCAATTTATCAATCGACAAACTACGTTCTAAAGACTTTAAGAATTCACTCAAAAACCAAGATATAGAAAATAACGTAAGTTTCGTTGATGAACAAAACAAGGTAACGTTTAATCCTGATATTCTTGGAGTTAAGCAACTTGTAGAGAACCTTAAACCGGATCTGCAAGCAGTTCTTGATTTAGTTTATTACAAGGGTTTCACCCATGTGGAAGCCGCAGAAAAGTTAGATCTGCCATTAGGTACGGTGAAAACCCGGATCCGGTTGGCTATTATTGAATTGAGAAGGAATTTTAATTGAGCGTGGAAAATTTAAAAGCATATATCGAATCTGGAGTACTTGAGCTGTACGTTTTAGGTGATTTATCACCTGAAGAAGCGTTGCAGGTTGAGGAAATGGCATCTCAATACCCAGAGGTAAGAGATGAAATAGCTGCCATTGAGTTAGCTATGGAGCAATATGCTATGCAAAATGCTGTAGAACCATCTGCAGATGTAGAAACAAGATTATTCGAAAAGTTGGGGTTAAGTGAGGTTGAAGAGAATGTGAATGTTCAACCCGAACCAATTTATACAGAAGAACCAAGAATTATACGTTTAGATGGAAGTGATGCCAAAGTAAGAACTTTGCGTTATGCCTTAGTTGCTTGTATAGCTTTATTGGTAGTAAGTACGGCGGCATTGTTTATTACGTATAATAAGTTAAATGCCGCGCACGACCAAATTGCAAGTTTAAACCTGGATAAGCAAAAATTTGCTGGCCTAGTAAGCAAGTTAGAATTTGAAAACCAGGGTTTGGATAATATGGCCGCAATGGCCGACAGCAAAGAATGGGCAACCATCAGAATGGCTGGCCAGGCTTTTAGCCCGAGCTCGAAAATGAAAGTTTACTGGAACAAGAAAGATAAAAGTGTGCTGATTAACTATGTGGCCATGGATTTACCAAAAACTGATGCAGCACATCAATATCAGTTGTGGGCTTTGGTAAACGGAAAACCGGTAAGTTTAGGCGTATTCGGCAAAACGGATTCGACCAATAACGAGGCATTGGTAAAAATGCAGGCCATTCAAGAAGCACAGGCTTTTGCAGTAACTATAGAGCCTATGGGTGGAAGTGTTAATCCAACAATGGATAAATTAACCGTAATGGGTGGTGTTTAAATAGAAATCATTTAATCAATTATATTAAAATCCCGACATCGATAAAATGCCGGGATTTTTGTTTTATAAGCTCATGGCCGTTATTTCCATTATGGAGAAATCTAATGGCAGGCTAAAACATTCGAATTTTTCCTAAAAAGGCAGTTTAATTTGGCATATTCATATAAGAAAACCAACATGTCCACCTCCGTGGGTACTGTAGTCCCTTTATTTGCTTCAATCTTTTTATTGCAAACAAAACGCGACCAGGCAACAGTTTTAGTCAAATGTTTTTTAAGCAATAAAAAGGATTTCCGCTACGACCGGGTTTAGGAATAATGGGGCTGTGGTTCTTAGTGATTTAACCGTTCTGCAACCCCCAATAGCCAGACGGCCTGCGCTACTTAAACCTAAGGGACAGAAGCGGGCATCCCGATTTTTCATCGGGATTAAGCGGATGGCAGGGCCATCTAGACCCAAATGTTCTGCAACTGCTTTCCAAAAAAATATAATTATTAACGTACAGATTTTGTCAGTTAAAGAGAAAAGCAATACTTAAAAAAACATGCAGGGAGAGGTCTTACGGATGTAGAGCTCTTCGCTGCGGAGATGACGACGTTGCGAATGCCTTGGTTCGCGTCCTCACGAGCTCAAATATAAAATACTAAGATTTGGCTGTGCATCTCACCTCTTTGCAAGACTACACCAACCCATTGCCTCTCCTAATTAGACGACAAACCTTTTAAGCTATGTTTTGCTCTTTGCAACCTTAAATAGAATGAATGCCCGTGCAACTTAAAGCTGACAATAGCGAGCACCGAACGCAGAGAGGTAAAGCGAATGGCAGGACTATCGTTGCCTAAATGCTTCTCCATATGCTTTCCAAAAAACAAGGTTTGTATAACTAACGCATAAATTTCCTTCGCTGGAGTGAACGAAATGTAGAAGTTCCGGCATTGCGAGAAGGCTTTTCAGCCGACCAAGCAATCTTCTAAAGAACCACAGCATTAAGATTGCTTCGTGCCTCGCAATGACGGATTACTATATTAAGATTTCGCTGCGTACTTCACCTCTTCGTAAGGCTGCACCAAAACCCATCCTTCGCCAAAAAATTCTAATTGGAAAGATTCGCCACTTCCTCTTCCGATAAAAGACCCGAAAGTTAAATTGGTTTTAATGTTTGGCGTTAAGTTTTCAGACCAGGCTACTGTAGCATTAGGATCGGTATAAACCGCCTGGTTGCCAGTAACCCTTAATAAAATCGGTTCGCCATGTGTGGTAATGGCAATATAGCCGCTGCCCGATAATTTAACCTGAAATAAACCACCACTCATCATCCCTGCAATGCTTTTTAGCATTTTTATTTCGTTTTTAATATTTTCTTCTAAAGCCAATACATCATTACCGTTTACAAAAACCGCTTCGTTTTGGAGCTTGATGATCTTTACTTTCTTGCCCTCATCAGCCAGATATAGTTTACCTGTTCCTGTGGCATGCATTAGTGAGGTGCCTTCACCAGATATGGCTTTCTTTAACAGACCGCCCAAACCTTTGCTCAATAAGCCTTCTCTTTTAAAATCGATATTTCCGATGTAAGCAACCATCGAACCTACTTTTGCCAATATTTTTTGATTTTTTAGATTTACCTCCAGCATGGCAGGTTTCTCTAATTCGAAAAAATCGTTTTCATTTGGATTTTCTGCCGATTCCTGAATTAATTCATTCAGCGTGTACTCTTTTTGTGCCATAATAATTTTTTCTGTTTTTAAGATATCTGTTATTTTAAATATTCCCTTAAACTATAAATTATAAACTAAAAGCATAGTAGAATAATGCCGGTTTTTCTCCACAATTGTGGCTAACTGCACACAACCAAAAAACTAATTGGATATGAGCACTTTAATTTCTTTAGACACCCTGGTTGCAACCTGAGAGGCGTTAACCACAAAGTGTTGGTGCGCTAAAGCATCGCCTGCTTTTCCATGAATATAACAAGCTAGAATAGTGGCATCTGTTGCGGTATATTGCTGTGCTACAAAGCCTGCAATAATCCCGGTGAGAATATCGCCCATTCCCCCTTGCGCCATTGCCGGATTACCATTAGGGTTGATGAGCACCTTACCAGTTGGCAGGCAGATAAAAGTATACTGGTTTTTAAGCACGATAACGATCTTCTGTTGTTTGGCCTGCTCTTTAGCGGTTTGCACCCTGTCCCACCAGTTATCATGTTTGCCAAATAACCGATCAAACTCCTTCATGTGCGGGGTAAGAATGGTATTTGCAACAAGTTTATCGATTAGATCAGGTCTTTCGCCCAGAATATTTAAAGCATCTGCATCGATGATCATTGCTTGGTTGGCCATAATCAAGCTTTCGAGCAGTTTTTCATTTTCTGGTTCTGCACCTAAACCCGGACCAATAGCAATTGCCTGATATTTCTTTGGGTTCTCTATTCGGGTATATTCATCCCTTGGCAGCGCCATTACTTCAGGTAAGGTGGTGTTTAAGGCGATTAATCCGCTCTGTGGGATACAGGCTGTAGTTAATCCCGCCCCTGTGTGTAAACAGGCCATTGAAGACAATAAAGCCGCGCCCATGGTATTGGTATTTCCAGCGATAACCAGTGCGTGGCCGTAAGTACCTTTATGGCTGAACAATTTTCGGGGCTGTAGGATATTTCCAATATCACTTTCTTCTACCAAATAAAAATCAGTGTCTTGTTTTTGGATAAAAGCCTCATCCAGATCAATATCAACCACCTCATATTTTTCAGTCGCCATGGCCGCCTCGGGAAAGAAAAAGTTAATCTTCGGCCGTTGAAAACAAATTGTTTTATAGGCTTTTATACCGTTGTAATCTTTAGGTAACTTGCCTTCAGCAAAAAAACCGGAGGGTACATCAACTGCATAAACCTTTTTATTCAGCTTGTTAATGGCCAGAACCAGCTGTTCATATTCTCCGCTTAAAGGTTTATTCAAACCAGAGCCTAAAATGGCATCGATAATTAAATCGGCTTTCAGATTCTTTAAGTCAGAAACCTGGTTGATGATTGTTTTTTTGCATCTCGTTTCTTCAATCCGCTGTAGGTTGATGGCAAAATCGTCGCTTTGTTTTTTACTAAAGTTGATGATGTAAACTTTTATATTCTCATATCCATTAGCAATAAGCAAATGGGCAATGGCTAATCCATCTCCCCCGTTATTTCCCTTACCACAGCATATAGCCACGCTTTTATTGGTATCGAACTCATCTCTTAAAAAAGTTTGAACAAAAGCCCTCGCAGCTTTTTCCATCAGATCGATTGATGCTATTGGTTTATTCGCAATCGTAAACTGATCGGCATTACGCATTTGGGCAGAAGTAAGCAATGTTAGCATATAACTAAGATAAGGTTATACAGCTATAATGCAAAAGAGTAGGATTTTGTTTGGTTCATTGTACTCAAAGGCGCTAGTTTTCCAAAATAATTTAAAATAGTATCTTTTAATTTTTATACCTTTTGCCAATCTTTAGCGTTGTCTATTGAATTAAATTAAATCTCAAAACAATGAATCAAAAACCATCGAATGCATTCGTGGCAGCTGCCTGGCTTGCATTAGGTATCGGAATGATCGGCTTTATTGTAGGCCTGTGGCGTTCTGATATGCTTCTTAATGAAAAAGGATATTATTTTACGGTATTGATGTTTGGCCTTTTCGCCGTAATCTCTTTACAAAAAGCTGTTCGCGATAAATTGGAAGGAATTCCGGTTACTGAAATTTATTACGGTATCAGTTGGTTCTCTACACTATTAACCATCACATTATTGGTAATTGGTTTGTGGAACGCTACTTTGCTGCCCAGCGAAAAAGGATTTTATGCTTTTGCCTTTTTACTCTCGTTGTTTGGTGCCATTACGGTACAGAAAAATACGAGAGACAGCCAGATTGTGAATAAAAACCGCGATTCGGAATAGCCAAAACAGCTTATCTTAATGAATTTTATTGAAACCAATGCTTAGGCGTTGGTTTTTTATTTTTAACCAAAAACGGAATATATTATCTCCTTAACTAAAAAATAATTACTACTTTAAACATCAGATACCGAAGCTAATAGTTTATCATTTTCGAGCAAATAATATAAACCTATTCAATCTTGTAAATCCTGCCAATGGAACAAAAAGATAGCTTAAAAAAAACACTTACCCCTTTTATGTTATGGGGGCTTGGTGTAGGATATGTGATTTCGGGGATGTATTTTGGTTGGAATTTAGGCCTCGAAAAAGGTGGTACCTTGGGTATGGCCATTGCTACCGTTGCCATTATGGTGATGTATGTTACC
The DNA here is from genome assembly GCF_004310665.1 of Pedobacter kyonggii. GTDB lineage: Bacteria > Bacteroidota > Bacteroidia > Sphingobacteriales > Sphingobacteriaceae > Pedobacter > Pedobacter kyonggii. The sequence goes on from NZ_SIXF01000001.1 coordinate 40,542, forward strand.
TTTAGTTTTAGCTATGCCGAACTGGCCTGTGCCATACCAAAGGCCGGTGGTGTTTTCGATTATGCCAATACCGCACTAGGCAAAAACATCGGTTTTATTGCTGGCATTGCCCAAATGGTCGAATTTATATTTGCACCACCTGCCATTGCCTTTGCCATTGGTGCTTATTTTAATGCCTTCTTTCCGCAGGTACCCATTCTTACCAGTGCAATTGCAGTTTACTTTATCTTTACTGCCCTAAATGTATATGGCATAAAAGCTGCAGCTTCGTTCGAAGTAATTATTACCATTTTGGCTGTTGGCGAACTGCTATTATTCTCTGGAATTACATTACCTAAATTTCATGCAGAAAACCTGGCCCATAACAATTTCCCGAATGGCTGGAGCGGTGTTTTTGCTGCCATCCCTTTTGCCATCTGGTTTTTCCTGGGTATTGAAGGCGTTGCAAATGTAGCCGAAGAAACCAAGAACCCACAGCGCGATATTAGCAAGGGCTTTGGCTGGGGCATATTTACACTGGTTGTTTTATGTGTGCTTGTTTTTATCTCCACCATTGGCATTGGAGGTTGGGAAGCCATTGTGTATAAAAATGGAAAATCGGGCGAAACCTCTGATTCGCCTTTACCACTTGCCCTTTCAATGATCACAGGTGATAACCACCTGATGTATCATTTACTCATCACAGTTGGGTTATTTGGTCTAGTCGCATCATTTCATGGATTGGTTTTAGCAGCTGGTCGTTCTACTTATGAGATGGGACGAGTGAAAAGTATCCCAGCTATCCTTGGAAAAATTTCTCCTAAATTTCAAACACCTGCTAATGCATTAATTGGTAATATGGTGATTGGCATTATCGCACTTTTATCAGGGAAAACGGCTGAAATTATTATCATTTCTGTATTTGGCGCATTAACTTTATACATCATTTCTATGATTTCCGTAATGGTACTTAGGAAGAACAAACCTGAGATGGCAAGACCTTTCAAAACGCCAATTTATCCGTTATTTCCAATAATTGCCTTAATTATATCCTGCGTTTCTTTCATCGCAATGCTGATTTATAATCTTAAATTGGGTTTAATTTATTCGGGTATTGTTTTGGCCATATTTCTTCTATATAAAATATTTAAAAAGGCAGATTAATGAGTACGAGCAAAGAAATTCTGGATTACGTTAAAAATCATCCCTCTGGAAAAGTAAAATTAGCTGTTGCCGATATCGACGGTATTTTAAGGGGGAAATATGTAGCCGCCGAAAAATTCGCATCTCTGGTTGAGGGCCGATTGGGTTTCTGTGATGTTACCTTTGGTTGGGATGCAGGTGATGTGGCTTATGAAAATGGGAAATATACAGGTTGGCATACCGGCTATCCCGATGCACAGGTTAAAATTGACTTGAGTACATTCCGAAAAATCCCATGGGAAAATGAGGTACCTTTCTTTTTGGGCGATTTTATTAACGATCAGGATCAGGCAAATTATGTTTGTCCGAGGCAGTTGCTAAAGAAACTGATCGCAGAATGCGAAAGTGAAGGATTTTCACCGCTTTTTGCACAGGAATTTGAATGGTTCAATTTTTCGGAAACACCAGAGACGATCCAGGAAAAAGGTTTTGTTAATTTAAAACCTTTAAGTCCGGGCATGTTTGGTTATTCCATTTTGAGGAGCACCTACCGAAACGAGTTTATGAGCGATCTGTTCGAACTGCTGAACAAATTCGATATCCCGATTGAAGGTTTACATACCGAAACCGGGCCTGGGGTTTACGAAGCAGCCATAAAATATGCTCCTGCTTTACAAGCTGCCGATCAAGCGATATTATTTAAAACAGCCGTAAAAGAAATCGCCTATAAACATGGTATACTAGCCACATTTATGGCCAAAATAAGCGAAAATTTACCAGGATGCAGTGGCCATGTGCATCAAAGCCTCTGGGATGCAGGTAAGAAGATCAATTTGTTCTATGATGAAAAAGATGCAGATAAAATGAGTGAAATAATGAAAAGTTATATCGCTGGTCAGTTGCACTGCCTTCCATACCTTTTACCCATGATTGCCCCTACCATAAACAGTTACAAACGTTTAGTTGAAGGCGCATGGGCACCAACTACGGTAACCTGGGGAATTGATAACCGTACAACAGCATTACGCGCATTACCCGGGAGCAAAAAGGCTTCGCGTTTAGAAACTCGGATAGTGGGTTCAGATACCAATCCTTATTTAGCACTTTCGGCCTGTTTGGCTGCTGGAATGCATGGTGTTAAAAATAAATTAAAACTCGAACAACCTGCTACAAGAGGAAACGGGTATACCGATTTATCGAACGGTACATTATCGCGTAATTTATTTGAAGCAACGCAAAAGATGAAAAATTCTGATCTGGCCAAAACATTATTAGGCGAAGATTTCGTTGATCACTTTGCCATGACCCGCGAATGGGAATGCAAGCAATATGCTAAAGTAGTAACCGATTGGGAGCTAAAAAGATATTTAGAAATTATTTAACGTTAATAGTTCAGAATCTTGATATTAACGCCCAACCTTAGGTGACCTCAGGTACCTAAGATGGTAAAAAAAACACGCTAAAATGTTGACCACCTAAGCCACTTAGCAACTATTAAGACTGTTAAGTTTAAACAGGATGAAATAACACCACGGCTTTTGCCTAATGTGTTGAAAATAAATTATGAAGAATAGGTCTTAAAGGCCTAAAAAAGTAAAACAAGAATATCATGATATTTGATAAAATCCATCAGTTTAATTTCCCAACAACCATCCGTTTTGGTGCTGGCGCAGTAAAAGAGTTGCCAGCCTACTTAAGTAAGAACAATTTAAAGGCACCATTAATTGTAACCGACCCCACCATCGCCCAACTTCCCTTTTTTAAAACCATTGTTGACGATTTAAAGGCAAAGGGTATTGCTGTCGAGGTTTTTAGCGACATCCACAAAAACCCGGTAAAAAGTGACGTTTACAAAGGTACTGATGTTTGGGATGGCACCAATCGCGACAGTATAGTTGGTATTGGTGGTGGTGCAGCTTTAGATGTTGCCCGGGCAATTGTACTTCGTGTTAATCACCGCGAAGATTTATTCAAATATGATGATTTAATCGGCGGAGATATCTACGTAACGAAAGATGTTCCACATTTTATCACCATCCCAACCACATCTGGTACCGGAAGTGAGGTTGGCCGCAGTGCAATTATTGCCGACGATGAAACCCACCAGAAAAAAATTCTGTTCTCGCCAAAATTAATGGCGCAGATCGTCTTTGCAGACCCGGAGTTAACCATGGATTTGCCCCCCTTTATCACTGCCGCAACAGGTATGGACGCATTGACACACAATATGGAAGCTTATCTGGCCAAGAACTTCCACCCCATGTGTGATGGAATTGCATTAGAGGGAATTTCATTGATCAAAGATGCGCTGGAACGGGCAACCAACAATCCCGATTTAGAAAGCCGTAGTAAAATGTTAATGGCTTCGATGATGGGCGCAATTGCTTTTCAAAAAGGTTTGGGTGTAGTGCATTCACTTGCGCATCCGCTTTCTTCTTTGTTAGATACCCATCACGGATTGGCTAATGCAGTGAATATTCCTTATGGTATGCAGTTTAATATTGCTGGTTTTGAAGATCGTTTTAAAAAAATTGCCCGTACGTTGGATCTCAAGGATGAAAATGGTGAAGCTGTTGTAAAATATCTGTTCGATTTAAATACGAAAGTGAATATTCCGCATAAATTGAGTGATATTGGCGTTAAAAATGAACATATAGAAACACTTGCCGACTTAGCCTATGCAGATTTTGCACATCCAAACAATCCTAAACCGGTAAGCAGAGAAGATTTTAAAAAACTGTACTTAAATGCACTTTAAAATAGAATTAAAAGATTACGGGATTTTAGGATTACTAAACCATTAAAAATCAGTGTAATCTAAAAATCGGTGTAATCAACCCGAAGGAAAAAAGATAAATCAGTGGAATTAATTAATATGTCTGATAAAATAATAATTGGTGTTACCGACTGTAGCAAATTCGACATCTACCGGGATTGGGTTTTATCCTACAACAAAAATGTGGAGGTAATCCAGCTTGGGTACAAGCTCAACAATTTCGATGAGATCAGAAAGTGCAATGGGATTGTTTTGACAGGAGGTGAAGATGTTCACCCCCGTTTTTACTATCAGCCTGAATATTATCCTTATTGTTATGAGGATGATATTGACGAAAAACGCGATGAGTTTGAATTTAAAGTGTTAGCCTATACTGAAGCCAATTCTGTTCCTGTTTTAGGCATTTGTAGGGGCATGCAGGTAGGTAACGTATTTTTTGGCGGAACTTTGATCCCTGATATCCCAACCTGGGGAAAATTCGATCATTCAAAAATGCATGACAAATCAGATCGCTATCACGAGATCATCATCAATCCTTCCTCATGGCTGAACCAGATTGTGAATACCGATAAAGGTTTAGTGAACAGTAACCATCACCAAAGCACCGATAAAACAGGGAAAGGTCTGGTTGTAAGTGCAATCTCTCCCGATGGTGTTACAGAGGCTATGGAGCGGATGGAACCAGAAGGGAAATCCTTTTTGTTATTCGTACAATGGCACCCTGAACGGTTAAAAGACCAGCAGGGTCCCTTTAGCAAAAATATACATAGTGCATTTATAAATTCAATCGTTAACCACAATAAATAATCGCTCGGAGACAATGGTTAGCGCGGAGTAACAATATTCCGTGATTTCTGTGTTTCCGTGGCAATAATCAATAGGAAAGATGCAGATCATCAACCCCGCAACAGAAGAAATTATTACCAGCTTAGCGGAAGATAACCCATCTACGCTTCAAAACAAATTTGATACTTTAAAAAAGGCTCAACCTCAATGGGCCAACAAAACCCTTAGCGAAAGGATTTCGGTTATCGCTCAGTTTAGTGATTTATTGGAAGCGGAGACAGAAGAACTGGCCGCAGTGCTAACCTCCGAAGTAGGCAAACCGCTCCAACAATCTCGCAACGAGATTAATGGCGCAAGATCCCGCATCAAATGGATGTTGGCCAATGCAGAAAAATACCTGGCCGATGAAATAATGACGGATGAACCGGGCCTCAAAGAAATCATTAAATACGAACCGCTGGGTGTAGTTTGTAATATCTCTGCCTGGAATTACCCTTATCTGGTTGGCGTGAATGTATTTATCCCGGCTTTATTGAGTGGCAATGCTGTAATGTACAAACCCTCAGAATATGCCACCTTAACTGGAATCGAGATTGAAAAAATATTAAAAAAAGCAGGTGTACCTGATAATGTCTTCCAAATCGCTATTGGCGCAAAAGAAACGGGAGCGGCCTTATTAGAGATGAGTTTTGATGGTTATTTCTTCACAGGCTCCTATAAAACGGGAAAATTTATTTACGAGAAAGTAGCGGCAAAAATGGTTCCCTGCCAATTGGAGTTAGGAGGAAAAGATCCGTTGTACATTGCCGAAGATGTAACCGATGTTGCTTCTGCTGCAGTTGGTACGGCCGATGGTGCTTTTTACAATAACGGACAAAGCTGTTGTTCAGTTGAGCGCATTTATGTGCATGAGAAAAATTACGAAAATTACTTAAATGCCTTTGTTACCGAAGTTAAGAGCTGGAAAACGGGCCAACCAACAACCAATGGTGTATATATTGGTGCCTTAACACGGAGAGAGCAGATTTTGGTGTTGGAGAACCAAATTAAGGATGCCTTAAGTAAAGGTGCAACATTATTAACTGGCGGAAAGGCTGTTGCGGGAAAGGGCTATTATTTTGAACCAACGGTGCTAACAGATGTTACCAATGATATGCTAGTGATGCAGGAAGAAAGTTTCGGACCAATTATCGGAATTATGAAGGTGAAAGACGATGCTGAGGCCTTAAATATGATGAAAGATACGGATTATGGCTTAACGGCATCGGTTTATACAGCCGATCAGGCAAGGGCTGAAAAAATACTGTCTCAGCTTGACGCAGGTTCGGGTTATTGGAACTGCTGCGACAGAGTGAGTGCAGCACTGCCCTGGAACGGAAGAAAATATTCGGGTATTGGTGCTACCCTATCACATCAGGGATTAAGGGCCTTTACTAAACCTAAAGGTTATCACTTAAGGGGATAATAAATGGAAAACGACAGCGACAATCAACTTATTGAAGGCGAAATTGCCGATTATTTATTAACTGATAATGGGATACTGATTTCTTACAGTAAAAACATTTTACGTACAGTAGAAAATATTGCTGCCAATGTTGAACTGGTGAAGAAAATTACGGGGAATAGAAAGTTCCACTGTTAATTTACTTAAAAAATTCTCCTGTTCCAGACAAAGAAACACGAAAGTTTTCTACGGAGCAATTGCCTCAAATTTATACGGCTATGGCGATGGTTTCGAAACCCGGTTTAGCCCAATTGATTATGAAGATCCTCTTTAAGTTTCAAACCCCTCCTATCCCAATTAAATCATTTACGGATGATAAGAAAGCTATGGAATGGTTGAAAAAGTTTTTATAAATTAAATTTTGATACAGTAATTAACCCGGTTCGCTGAGATACAAACTGAAACTTATAAATTTGCAAATGTCCGCTCCAGAACACAAAAAAAATAGATGGTTAATTAAAGATCGTTTTTTTGACAGGCATCCAAAAGAATTATCATTTACGCCACAATCAATACTATTTGGCAATCAAAAATTATCAGCTCCCACAATAACTGATTTATCTAAAGAAGAGCCGTTAGAATATCGTTTTGGGATTAGAGGATTTGAATTTATCATAGGGAGAAAGTATCAATTATTGATTAAGAACAGCGATGGGGAAATGATCAAAATAAGTTTCGGTTCTTATTATGGAATCAATAAAGTCCATTTGTATAATCAATATGCCGAAATATTAAATCAATTATGGGAAAGCTATTTCGATGGGTTAGTGGATCATTATTTAGCACTGTTTAGTCAAAAAACACCTTTCACTTTAGCAAATGTAAAGTTTGATGAATTTGGAATCAAAATTAAATCCGCAACCTTTATTAAGGAAGAAGAAAAATCGTTGCTTTGGCCTGATGTAGGCACCAAAAATTACCACACCTATTTTGCCATCTTTTCAAAACAAAATCCATCAAATATCAATAAAGGATATAGTATTTAGATGATTGGAATACGGGAGTTTTATACAGTGTTATTGAAACGATATTAAAAGAGATAGAGGGTAAATAATCCTTTCAAAGAATTAATGAATATGTTTTCCCCGGTTTTTGCTCTGCGCCGATCAGCCAAATCTGCGGGACAAAACTGCTATTCCCGCAGATCAAGAAGATTTTCGAAGATGATGACTTTCTCTGTGAATTTTGTGGTTAAGTCTTCGACTCCGCTCAGGCTGACAAATCTCTAATAATGTCATAAATTCAATCACGATTTTTATCCAAACCAAACGCTATGTGCCCCGCGCTTTGCTTCTTGCACATTTCCCTCCGCACAAATACCTTCGATTAAAATCTTTTTTAATAAATTGCGGATTATACTTATACGGTTAACCCGCTTTAATTATTTTAATGAAAAAATTATTCCTGATTATCTCCTGCTGTTTTTTTGCAGCCAATACCTTCGCTCAGTCTATTGTTACAGAAACGGAAATCGGCGATTCCGAAAGCGCGGTTGTGCAAACACCAATTGCCATCATCCCAGAACCCGTATCGTTGATGAAAAAGGCAGGTACTTTTACCTTGCCAGAAAATGTAACCATCCAGACCGTTAAGAGTGGAGAGTTAAAGCAATCAATTACTTACTTATCAGACCGGATTAGTAATGCTACAGGGAAATTTGTAAGCACAGTGAGTAATTCAAGTCACCCAACTATTAAACTGATTTTAAATACTCAAGAAGATACCCAACTCGGTAAAGAAGGTTACAAACTAAATGTTAATCCCACCCAGGTTGTCATCACAGCAAATCAGCCTGCTGGTATTTTTTATGGGGTTCAATCCTTACTTCAGCTTTTCCCAGCCGAAATAGAAAGCAAGGAACTAGTAAATGATATCAAATGGAAGGCGCCTTGTGTTGATGTGGTAGATTATCCGAAATTAGGGTGGAGAGGTTTAATGTTTGATGTAGCCCGCCACTTTTTCACCAAACAGGAGGTAAAGCAGTTTATTGATGATATGGCCCGTTATAAATTTAATCTGTTGCATTTGCACCTCGCAGATGATGAAGGCTGGAGAATCGAAATTAAAGGCTTACCTAAATTAACCGAAGTAGGTGCATGGAGTGTTAAAAAAACCGGGACTTTTGGCGATTTTACACCACCAACGGCAGATGAGCCCCGTACTTACGGTGGTTTTTATACACAAGAAGATATTAAAGAACTTGTTCAGTATGCACAAGAACGTTTTGTAAACATATTACCCGAAATTGATGTTCCGGGGCATAGTTTAGCTATTATCGCTTCTTACCCTGAATTATCCTGCACACCCGATGCGGTTAATTATAAAGTACGCTCGGGCGAGAAAATAATGGACTGGAGCCGTGGTGCCCCGCCAACAGCTTTGCTTGATAATACGCTTTGCCCGGCAAACGAAAAAGTTTATGTGTTTTTAGATTCGGTACTTACCCAGGTAGCTAAACTTTTTCCTTTCGAATATATCCACATGGGTGGTGATGAAGCCCCTCATAATTTCTGGGAGAAGAACGATCAGGTTAAAGCCTTAATGCTTCGTGAAGGTTTAAAAACCATTCCGCAGGTGCAGGCATATTTTGAAAAACGTGTAGAACAGATCGTAATTTCGAAAGGCAAAAAATTTATGGGCTGGGACGAAATTCTTGAAGGTGGTGTATCGCCAACAGCAGCCGTAATGAGTTGGAGAGGAATGAAATATGGTATCCAGGCAGCTAACGACAAACACAATGTGGTAATGAGCCCTACTGACTTTGCCTATTTAGATTATATGCAGGCCGATGCCATTACCGAACCTAAAGTATATGCTTCGCTGCGGTTAAATAAAACCTATCAGTTTAACCCGATACCTGCAGGCGTAAATGCGCAATATATTATCGGTGCACAAGCCAACCTGTGGACAGAACAGGTTTTTACTTTCCGCCAGGTACAATATATGCTTTGGCCTCGGGCTTTTGCCATTGCCGAATCGATCTGGAGTCCGATTGAAAAGAAAAACTGGACCAATTTCGTTGACCGTACACAACAGCATTTCAAACGATTAGATTTCGCAGAGATTAAATACTCCCCTGCTATTTACGATCCGATTTTCACGGTAAAACGCAGTGCCGATAAACAGTTAATGATCGAATTAACCACAGAAATAGATGGTTTGGATATTTACTATAGCTTTGATAACTCTACTCCCGATCGCTTTTACCCGAAATACACCGCCGCACTACAGGTACCAAAAGATGCCAGCATGTTACGTGTAATTACCTATCGTGGTAAACAACCTATTGGAAGATTGATCAGTATGCCTGTTGCTGATTTACAGAAAAGGGCGCGTTAACCAATTAACATTAAGATTCCCGCCTTCGCGGGAAAGACGAAAATATCTACAATGGGTAAAGAAATAGAGCGTAAATTTTTGATTGATCAGCAGAAGTGGGATGACCTGAGCAAACCAGAGGGAAAGCTTTTTAGGCAAGGCTATCTGCTTACGGATAAAGATAAAACCATACGTGTAAGGGCAACAGAAACCAAAGGATTTTTAACCATAAAAGGTCAAACAATAGGGGCCACGCGGATGGAATACGAATATGAAATCCCAGTTGCTGAGGCCACAGAATTATTGGATAATTTTTCTTTATCTGAGCTTTCGAAAACCCGCTACGAAATTCCGTTTAGCGGTAAACTTTGGGAAGTAGACGTATTTTTAGGCGATAATAAAGGTCTAACTGTCGCCGAAATTGAACTTGACAGTGAAGACGAAATATTCGACATCCCAGATTGGGTAAGCAGAGAGGTTACTGAAGAAGAAAAATATTACAATTCTAACCTAACAGTTACCCCCTTTAAAGATTGGATTTAATTTTCAGAATGATTCTATCGTTTCAATTCTTCTAATAGCTTGCAGATCCATAGTTATTAAAATTCAAAAAAAGACCCCATAACTTTAAAAATCATAAGGCCTTTATTTAAATCAGCTGGTGCTCGTGCGCAAAATTCAGCAGACCAACAATTGATTTAACGCCAGTTTTACGCCATATATTTTTACGATGGGTTTCTACTGTATGTTCTGAAATAAATAGCATCTTGCCAATATCTGCAGAAGTGTATTCTTTGGCAATTAGCCTAATAATTTCTACTTCCCGGCGTGATAAAATATTCACTTCTTCTGCATGGTTTTCACGCTGGTAACCATTAATAAATTTAGCAGTAATGGAATTTTGTATATAAGTTTCGCCGAGTATAACCTTATTAATTGCTTTATGCAGTTCGTGAAACTTTACATTTTTTAAAAGATAGCCATTTGCTCCAGACTTGATCATTTTCGAAATATTGATAAAATCATCCTGTATAGAAAGTACAATAACTTTAATTTTGGGGAATTCTCTTTTAATCAATTTAGTTAAATCAGCTCCGACCTTCTCGCTAACACTAACATCGGCAAGCACAATATCTGGCGTTTTAGTCCTGATCAATTGTACGGCAAGTGCAGCAGAATTGGCCTCGCCAACAACAACAATACTTTCTGAATCACTTAGAATGGATTCAACATTATCCATTAATGCATCATAATCGTGAATTAAAAAGACCTTGATCTTTTCCATAAAGTTTAGTTTAAAACGTTAATCATTTCACCAGAATTCAGGAAAAGCTTGAAGAAATTTTAAACTAAAAGTTTAACTCCTTTCAAAATCTACCCAATATTCTATCAAAAGCTTTAAATTTTATGTTTTTAACTAAGATAGGTTGCAATTTGTTTATGACATCTACAAATGAATTAGCAACCTGCTTTTGCAGAACGGCTGAGTGAAGCCATTTGAAAATACTGTGGTTATTTCTATTGCATGTTGGGTTACGATAAGAAGCCCTTACATGCCTGTAATATCCATCTTTTAAAAACAGATTGAAAAATATGCTAAACAACATCAATTTCAGACCCAGAAACACAATAGTACTGCTTGAGCGCATAGTAATAATAAGGATGATTAATTGTTTTGTTAATCTAATTTAAACAAAAATTTTATTTTGCCACTATAATTATCAATTTCTTAACACAAAAAAGCGCAAGCCCAGTATTATAATTTACTGATCCTTGCGCTTTTATATTATGGTAAGTATTTTAGTTGCTTAGCGGTGCAGCCACATTTGGCTTTATAATGCCTTTCAGTTCTACATCAAATACCAAAGGCGTAAACGGATTAATTGGTCCGCCGCCATTTTCGCCAAAACCCAATCTGGATGGCAAAATCATTTTGATCTTACCGCCAACACCGATAAGTTGGATTCCCTGGATAACTCCCTGTGGCAATTGGCCTAATGGTAAGCTACGTGGCACATATTGTACACTTTCAGAGAAAATGCCAGCTTCTTTTGCGACTTTAGCATTCGAGGTATCAAAAACATTTAATGTCCCATTCGATTTTTTATTGGTAAACTGACCTGTATAGTCCATTAATACCGTATCGGTTAAAGTTGCTCTTTCTGAATTGCCTGGAGCAAAAATTACATATTGCAGTCCAGATGGTGCAGTAGTTACCTTTAAATCATTCTCGGCAACGTATTTTGCAATTTTAGCAGGTTCTACTACTTTATTTTTTTCATTTAGCGCTTTGTACTCCGATTCAAAGAAAAGTCGTTTTTTCGCTTCAAAAATAGAATCGGGATCTTTCCCTTTATGCAATACTTTCTCGATTTTAATCGTAAAAGACGCAATGTTCGATTTTAGTCCTTTTGGCTTAGGCTGGCCTGAATATTTCTCCATCGAATCCAGATTCAATTTAAAAACGGCACTATCTCCTTCACCAAGCAGTTTCAATCCAGAGGCTAAATCGCCTTTAAACATCGATTTACTAATGGCAAAGAAAGCAGGACGTTCATTATCATACGTATTTACCATTACCGAATCGGGATTGGTGTTGGTTTCAACCGTTTGAACACCGTTTAACTTTACATAATCGCCATCCTGAATTTTCGGCTTACCATCACTTTTATAGATCTTGTAAGTCATATCTCCCTCACCCTTTTCGAATTTGTTACAGGCAGACAGGCCTAATGCTGCTGCCAAGAGAATAATAATTCCTTTTTTCATTTAATATATTAATTAAAAAATCAGCCTTTAATCCATTTCGGAATGTTTGGCTATTTTATTAGATCATACAAAGATAGGCTATAATAAGTTTTTACGGATCTTTGAAATGTTTTATTTCTTGGTTCTGCGTCAAAAAAAATGTAGGCAAAAAAAATCCTGCTTAAATAATTAAACAGGACTTTATAATATTTTAAGAAATTATTTTTTAACTACCGGTGCAGGCATTTGAACTGGAGCTGCTGCAGCTGGTTTTCCTTTAATAATATCTTTGATTTCTAAATCGAAAGCAATTGGGCTGAAAGGCATAATACCAACTTGTGGTGCGCCTTGCTCGCCGTAACCTAAGTTAGAAGGAATAATCACTTTAATTTTGCCACCTTTACCAATTAACTGTAAAGCTTCAGTAAATCCTGGGATTGTACCGCCAACTGGCATTTTTTGAGGACCATAAGGTTTACCTGGTTTAAATTCGTTTTCTGCTTTAGCCAATTTCTCATCACTTGTATCGAAGATTTTGTATTTACCATCTTTACCTTTTTTAGTTACTCTACCAGTATAATCAATTAATACAGTATCGCCTAAAGCTGGTTTTTCTGCACTGCCTGGTTTTTCTATAATGTAGTGTAATCCACTTGCAGTAGTTTTGGTTTCTAATTTAGTATCTTCTAAATAGCTTTTTAATTTAGCAGGTTCAGCAGCTTTTCTTTTTTCTGAAGCGGCTTTATAGTCAGCCTGGAAAAACTCCTGTGCTCTTTTATTAAAAGTAGAATCAGCTTCACCAGTTTTTTTCTTGAATACTTTTTCGATTTTCACCGTAAAAGTGATGTACTTATCGTTTTTGAACTGCTCTGGTTTAGGTTGTTTACTATGAAGTGCCATAGTATCTAAGTTTACTTTAAAAGTAGCGCTATCGCCTTCTCCAAACAATGTTAAAACATCGTTCATATCACCAGCATACATTTTTTTCTGTGCAGGAAATACTGCAGGAGTTTCGCTATCGAAAGTGCTTGATAAAACTGAATCTTTATCATTTTTCTGGATAAAATTCATTTTCACGATATCGCCTTCTTTGATTTTCTCGTTACCTGCCGAGTGGTGAATGGTATATAGTAAGCCACCAGCTCCCTTTTTCTCTTGTTTACATGCCGCTAAACCTAAAGTGGCTGCTGCTAGAATAATAATTCCCTTTTTCATTTATTTAATTTGACTTTTTTAAGTTTTTATTGTTTTATGTCTTGTGTTTAAGCTATCAATTGTTCTTTATATTCTGCTAATATCGTTTTAAATTCGTTTACTACATCAGCTAAGGGTTTTTCTGCTGCACCACCTGCTGCATTTCTATGGCCACCACCATTAAAATACTTTTTACAGATTTCGTTGGCCGGAAAATCGCCTGTAGACCTAACAGATAATTTAACTTTATCCGGACGCTCAATAATTAATGCGGCTAAACGGATGCCGTTAATCGACAATGCGTAGTTTACCACCCCCTCTGTATCGCCGGTTGCGCTATGGTATTGTGCCAGTTCTTCTTTTGTAACCGAAATAATGGCGGTATTGTATTCTCTTATAACTTCTAACTTGTTAGACAGGCAATAACCCAAAAAGCGCAAACGGTTTTCGCTTGCGTTATCATATACCAATTGATGGATTTTCCAATGCTCTGCACCAAGATCTATCAGATCAGCAGCGATACGATATACGTCGGCTGTAGCTGATGGAAAACGGAAAGATCCAGAATCGGTCATGATACCAGTGTACAAACAGGCTGCAACATCTTTATTGATGCCAGCTTTATCTTCCAATTGATTAACAATAAAATCGTAAACCAATTGCGCAGCAGCACAGGCGTTAATATCCCAGTGGCGGTAATCATCAAAATCCTCAGGTTCGAGGTGATGATCGATCATGATTTTTTTTGCTCCTGCTGCTCTAACCAATTCGCCTAATTCATTAATCCGGCTTAGGGTATTAAAATCAAGGCAAAATATGAGCGAAGCTTCATCCACCAACTTGGCAGCCTTTTCTTGCTCTTCTGTAAAAATAATTACATCGCCATTATTTGGCATCCAATGCAAAAAGGTAGGATAATCTGTTGGTGTGATTACCTTAACATGATGGCCTTTTTGAATTAAATATCCATATAACCCCAGAGATGAACCCATCGCATCGCCATCGGGTTTGTGATGCGTAGTGATCACAATTCGTTGTGGCGTAGCCAATAATGTTTTTAATTCAGTTAGTGTAAGCATATATTTTTTGCGCTGCAAAGCTAAGTAATTTTAATATAGGATTAAAGGATTTTAAGATTAGCCAGTTCTTATATTAAAAACAGGCTTTATTTAATATTTAAAGCACCAATACCACTATTTATGTGCCGATCTTAATCTTAAGCAATGTTTATTGATTATTCATCAATTAAAACGTATTTTTGCAAAAAAATTGATATCAAAAGCACAATGAGCACTAACAGAACTTTTACCATGATCAAGCCTGATGCAGTAGCAAACGGCCATATCGGATCGATCATTAACGACATTACCAATGCTGGTTTCAAAATCATCGCATTAAAATATACTAAACTTACAGAAGAAACTGCTGGTCAGTTTTATGCTGTTCACGCTGAGCGTCCTTTTTACAAAGATTTAGTAAGCTTTATGTCTTCAGGACCTATTGTTGCTGCTATTTTAGAAAAAGACAATGCCATTGAAGATTTCAGAAAATTGATCGGCGCTACTAACCCAGCTGAGGCTGCAGAAGGTACAATCCGTCAGAAATATGCAAAATCAATCGATGCTAATGCGGTTCATGGTTCAGATTCTGATGAGAATGCAGAAATTGAAGGTAACTTCTTCTTCAAGGAAGACGAACGTTTCTAGTTTCCAACACAAGAAATTTACAATAAAACCCCGAACATTCGGGGTTTTATTATTTTATCTATTTTGTATCTTTCGGCCTTAAAATAATCCACCATTTTAAACCTGTTGGAATTAATTACACATAAATAATCAATGAAAAGAATTTTTTTAGCGGTATGTCTATCCGGAATCACTGCTGCATCTTATGCGCAAACCAAAACAGCAGCAAAGAAACCTGTTGCAAAAAAACCAACTACAGCCGCAAGTAAAACATCAACCCTTACAGCGGGTTTAAAATCTACTTTAGATTCTACCAGTTATGCTTTCGGTACTTCTATCGGCGCGGGCCTAAAAACAACTGGCCTTTCTACCTTAAATTACGAAGTATTGTTAAAAGGCTTGAAAGATGCATTTACAGGCGGCAAGGCTATTTTAACTCAGCAGCAGGCACAACAATGTATTAATGAGGCATTAGCCAAGGCATCATCGGTAAAAAACAAAGCTGAAGAAGCAGCAAATAAAATTAAATATGCACCAATTATGAAAGAAGGACAAGATTTCTTAGAACAGAACAAAAAACGTGCAGGTGTACAAACAACTGCAAGCGGTTTACAATACGAAGTTTTAACTGCTGGTACTGGCGTTAAACCACTGGCAACCGATTCGGTATTGGTTCATTACAAAGGAACATTATTGAACGGAAAACAATTTGACAGCTCTTACGATAGAGGCGAGCCTATCTCATTCCCTTTAAATCAGGTAATTAAAGGCTGGACAGAAGGTGTACAATTAATGCCTGCCGGTTCGAAATACAAGTTTTTCATTCCATATGATTTAGCTTACGGAGCGCGTGGTGCCGGACAGGATATTCCTCCTTACAGCACTTTAATCTTCGAAGTTGAATTGTTGAAAGTGAACGGGAAATAAGATTTGTGCAGCCAGATCTTACCATCTGGCTGTTTTTTTAAACTGGGATTGAAACGGTTCTTTCAAAAAGCATGTTGAATACCGTTTCAGATGGTAACATCTTGCACCACGATCAGGACGATTCCAGGCAAATAAGTCATTTACCAAAACTTTCTCCCGTATTCAATGTTAGCTATTACAAATTAACATGAATATGAAAAGAGCATTCCCTTTAGTACTGATCGCATTTTTATGCACTACCTTAAGCAGTTGTGAACTAGTAGAAGGTATATTTAAAGCCGGCGTTTGGGTGGGCATAATTGTAGTTGTAGTAGTGGTTGCACTGCTGATCTGGATTTTATCGAAGATATTTGGAGGAAGGGGCTAGTTTTTCAGTCTGTCACGTTGTCCAAAGGATCCCTACGGAGACCCTCCCGATGAATCGGGAGAGGTCGTCAAAACGCTTGAAACTAAATTTAAACAGGTCTTTTCGACAGGCTTCCATTGACAGGTTTTCAATAGCGTGATCGTCTTTCCCGCGCAGGCGGGAATCTTAAGGCACTTGCATTACGATTCCCAATCGAGTTGGGAATGACGCCCTCTGAAAGCCTATCATCTACAAAAAAAGTCAGTTTATATTGATTTTTATAAAATAATTATCCTTCAAAATGACGATTCTATATTAATTCTACTGCCTCGTTATGCCTATAAAAAGATCATATCGGTAATTACCACACTACCGGCGTGTTCATTAAGCTTCTGGATAATGCCCTGACGTACCATAACCAATTCATTTTTGATTACCGAAGATTCGATGCGTAGAAACAATTTCTTATCGTGAATGTAGATCTGCTTGGTTCTGTTGGCTATGGCAGTGCCCATAATCTCCGGCCAGATAGACAAGATCGAAGTTTCATCGAATTTTCTGCGCAAACGGTATACATCCAGCATTTTGCTGATGGCATCTTTTACTGTAACATCATTGGGTTTACGCATTTTGTATAGTTCCGTTATCTACTTCGAACAAAGTTACATCAACTTCTATTTTTTCAAAAATTGATTTTACCCTTTCTCTCCCTGTATCTGTAATAAATATCTGCCCAAAATCATGGTGGGAAACCATTTGCATTAGTTTTTGAACGCGGTTATCATCCAACTTATCAAAAATATCATCCAACAAAAGCAAAGGTTTAAATCCTTTGTTTTTGGCAAGATAAGCGTATTGAGCAATCTTCAAAGCAATTAAGAAAGATTTTTGCTGACCTTGGGAGCCAAACTTCTTTAGCGGCATGCCACTGATCACAAAAGCCAGTTCATCTTTATGGATACCGGTTGTGGTACGCTCCAGCACACGGTCTTTCTCTACCGATTTCTTTAACAGCTCTTCGAAGGTGGCCTCATTCAATTGCGATTGATAATTCAACGCTACAATTTCCCTGTTTTCGGTAAGATAGGTATAATATTGGTTAAACAGCGGAATAAACTCATCCATAAAGGCCTTACGGATAGTGAATATCTTATTGCCGGCTACAATCAACTGCTCATCCAAAATTTCGAGCAGTGTAGGGTCGTACTTTCTGGTAATGGCGATCTGCTTTAGCAAAGCATTCCGGTTTAACAGAATGCGGTTATAGGTAATCAGTTGATCCAGATAATGTGCGTCTGTTTGCGAAATAACATTATCAATAAATTTTCTACGCTCCTCGCTGCCTTCCATAATCAGGTTTACATCATAAGGGGAGACCATCACTACCGGAAAAAGGCCAACATGATCAGCCAGCTTATCGTATTCTTTTTTATTGCGCTTGAACTGTTTTTTTTGGTTGCGTTTTACTCCGCAGGAAATTTTTTCGTTTTTTTCGTTACGATCAAAATCGCCCTGGATCATAAAAACCTCTTCATTGGTTTTGATCTGCTGGCTATCGATGGGATTAAAGTAACTTTTACATAGACAGAGATAGTGAATGGCATCGAGCATGTTCGTTTTGCCAGAGCCATTATTACCCGTAAAAACGTTTACCGTTTCCGAGAAATGGAGATCTGCATCGGTATAGTTCTTGAAATTTAGAAGGGTAATATTTTTTAACCACATAAATATGTCACAAATTTACCGTTTTTTAGCCTCTTAACACCCATTGTTAAAAATAAACGTTAATAACACTTAAAAAAATTGTACTTTCATAGCAAGGAAAATTAGATGGTTGCACAAAAAATGTTAGAAGGGAATGTTTTATGGTCTTACGATCATGAACTAACCAATGAAGAAAGCTCGAGCTGGGTTAAAAAAATCGCAGGTTTATTTTCGTTTTTAAAGCCAATTCACAATCACGAAGGCAATATCCTGTTGGCCTCGAATGGTCTTTTTATTACCGGAGATAAACAATTGGAACTTCCATTATCTCATATAGAAGAAGTTTACATGGGCTTCGACGATTTATTTCCAGCTTCATCGGTAAAAAACTTCGGCGCATTCTGGCAGCCCATCAGAATCAGATCTACGGTGAGCCGCTCCGAAAGTCAAACGGTGTACCTGGTGATTAACCATACTGGTATTTTTAGCGACAACCAAACCTGGTTTAACACACTAATTAGCTTGTTGCGCTAATTATCATAACGATTTTATAATCTGCTTGCTCTAAATAACTAATGTTTAATCAAATACTTCAAAATAAAGATTGATACTTTGATTGAAAAATGTATTTTTGCAATCTTAAATTTTTTAAACA
Source organism: Pedobacter kyonggii (assembly GCF_004310665.1). Taxonomy (GTDB): domain Bacteria; phylum Bacteroidota; class Bacteroidia; order Sphingobacteriales; family Sphingobacteriaceae; genus Pedobacter; species Pedobacter kyonggii. The sequence continues at coordinate 59,307 of NZ_SIXF01000001.1, forward strand.
AACATGTCTACAACAGATAACCAGACAATTCAACCAACTAAAAAAGGTTCATTTTTACAAGAGAATAATAAGAGCTTACTGTTTATTGCAGGCGCTGTAGTTTTATTAGTTTTAATATATCTTTGGTATCAAGGCGTGTATTTAAAAGGTCGTGCTGAAGAAGCCGCTAGCAAAATGTACAAAGCAGAACAATTTGTTGGCGTAGATTCATTATCGAACAGGGCTGTTAAAGGCGAAGGTGGTTACCCAGGCTTAGAGCAGATTGCTAAAGAATACGATAACACAAAATCGGCAAACTTAGCTAACCTTTACTTGGGTGGTATTTACTTGCGTAAAGGCGAATACAAACAAGCAATAGAGGCATTAAGCAAATATAGCGCTACTGGCAGCCCAGTTGCAGATCCATTGGCTTTAGGTTTATTAGGTGATGCTTACAGCGAATTGAAAGACTTTAAACAAGCGGCTACTTACTATAAAAAAGCGGCAGATAAGGCAAGTAAATTTACTTCACCAATGTTTTTAAAGAAATTAGGATTGGTTAATGAAAGCCAAAATGATTTTAAAGGCGCTGTTGAAGCTTATACTAAAGTAAAAACACAATATCCTGAGAGTGCAGAAGCGCAGTTAATTGATGCTTACATTGCAAGAGCTCAAGAAAAAGTTAAATAATCATTAACTAAACATATTTATGAAAAGATCATCGAAAGATGGTCTTTTTTTGTTTAAGGGTTTTTCGTAATTGCGATAGCTGGCCCTTCGACTAAGCTATCAATAACAGATGCTTATAGAAAGATCGTCATTGCTTCGTCGGCTGAAAAAGCCTTCTCGCAATGACGATAATCTTCGGAGATTTATCTCCCTTAAATTCTTCTGTTATTTATATTGATTTTTGTAGAATAAATTAAGCATCAGGATGACACTCACCTATTCCGTACCTGGTGCCTCACCAAACAATAGACATCTTCATCCGCTAATCATTATTTTTTTTTTGGAAATCAAGTGCAGAGGCTTTTCGGTTAGTGTAGCCCCGCTCTCCGTTTCTTCCGATGAAACCTGTGAAACAAGCAAGCACACAATAAAAGAACAAAAGAATTTGCTTAAATCAGAACCACTGCGATCGGGTTTAGGTGGCGCAGCCAGCTATACTATTTGGGGTTGCATGGTACAGAAAAAGGAAATTGCTGCCTTTATCGACCTGTTTCATATCAGATGGTCTGTGAGGGCACAGACTATGGACTAGGAAAAGAAATCTATATAAAACTATTATTCTACCCTCAATAGCAGTATAGACACTGCCACTTAGACCTGATTGAAATGGAAAGCCTGCAAGCGAGGTACGAGCGCGGACTTGTAATGAAAAGCAGGACAAACATTAAAAAGATCTACTGCAATTGCGCTTCAAATGATCTTTTTGGACTACATTACCTTGAATTTAAAATATAAAAGGTCCTTCGCTGCGCTCAGGATGACAGCATGGGCAGCTAACCAATTAACCGCCTATTTATTAAAAGCCGTCATGGTGTGGGCAGGCCCAATGGTTACATAACTTTTAATCAGCTCTACGCTTTTATCAATCAACGCAGGGAGTTCTAATTGCTCATTCTTATCAAACAAACCCAAAACAAAATCAACCTGTCTACCTTTCGGGTAATCGTTACCGATACCGAAGCGCAAGCGCGCGTAGTTTTGTCCGCCGCAAACCTCTTCGATGCTTTTTAAGCCATTATGACCAGCGCTAGAGCCCTGTAGCTTTAACCTCAATTTACCGAGAGGCAATGCAAGGTCGTCAACAATCACCAAAACATTTTCTGGTGCTATTTTCAACTCCTTCATCCAATAGTTTACGGCTTTACCACTTAAGTTCATAAAAGTAGTTGGTTTAATTACATGAAGTTTGCGCCCTTTAAAACTTACTTCTGAATAATAAGCCAAGCGGATATTCTCGAAACTTCCATCTAAATTTTTAACCAGCTCATCGGCGATATCAAAACCAATGTTATGTCTGGTATGCGCATAATCTGGTCCGATATTCCCTAAGCCAACTATAAGATATTTCATGGAGCAAAGATAATAAAAAGGTTGAGGGCGGGAAGGCTGAAGGTTTAAGGTAAAAGCAAAAAGACTAAAAACTAAAGCTTAAAGTAGCGCCTATGCATTAAAAACAAAAAAGCGGTGCAAATTGCTTTTGCACCGCTTTTAAAATCTGTGTAATCACATTAATCTGTGATATCAGTGTACTATTTTTTACCTTTGGCAGCTTCAGTTTCTGCTTGTTTTAATGCTCTAGACATTGCAACAGAAACGATAGTATCTTCAGGAGTGTTAGTGATTACGTATTTCTCGCCTTTAAGGTCGCGAACACGGAATAAACTACCTACTTCTAATTTCTCTAAGCTTACTTCTACGTTTTGTGGCATATCAGCTGGTAATGCTTTAACACGTAGTTTACGCAATTTCTGGATTAATTTACCCCCCATTTTAACACCTGGAGAAGTTCCTGTTAATTTAACCGGGATCTCCATAACGATTTCTTTCTCGTCAAACAACTGAAGAAAATCGATGTGCATTAATACGTCGGTAAGTGGGTGAAATTGAGTGTCTTTTACGATAGCTTTAGTTTTAGTACCGTTAACATCAATCTCCACAAAGTTTACATCCGGGGTATAAATAACATCTCTTAAGTCAGCAATAACTACAGCGAAGTGTTGTTGCTCTTTTCCACCATACAATACCGCCGGAACTTTACCTTCGTAACGAAGTTCCTTGGCATCGCGTTTCCCTACGTTCTCTCTTGGAGAACCGCTAATTGCGATTGTTTTCATTTTATTTTTATTTTATATTTATTAGTAGTCAGTATTAAGTATCGAGTATCAAGACGTTAAGCCTTCAACCCGCTACCTTCCACCTTAATTTATACTCTAAACAGATCACTAATTGAGCCGTGCTCGTTTACATTGGCTATTGCCCTTGCAAATAAACTGGCTGTGCTTAGCACCCTAATTTTCGGACTTTCCTGTTTCAACGGGATAGTGTCCGTAACGATTAACTCGGTTAATACCGAATTTTCTACCGTTTCTATTGCTTTGCCTGATAATACAGCGTGTGTACAAACTGCTCTAACACTTGCTGCACCGTTTTCCATAATCAAAGCCGCAGCTTTTGATAAGGTTCCGGCAGTATCACAAATATCATCGATCAATACTACATCCTGCCCTGTCACATCACCAATAATCGACATCGATTCGATTTCATTAGCACGTTTACGGCGTTTATCGCAAATAATTACCTCAGCATTAAAAAACTTGGCAAAAGTACGTGCCCTGTACGAACCGCCCATATCTGGCGATGCGATAGTTAAATTTTTTAAGCCTAAGCTTTTGATATAAGGTACAAAGATTACCGATCCATCTAAGTGATCAACCGGAATATCGAAGAAACCCTGTATCTGTGCAGCATGCAAATCCATCGTCATGATGCGGTGGATACCTGCTGATTTTAATAAGTTAGCCACCAATTTGGCACCGATTGCTACACGTGGTTTATCTTTTCTATCCTGACGGGCCAAACCATAATAAGGAACTACTGCGGTAATATAATGTGCCGATGCTCTTTTAGCCGCATCAACCATTAGTAAAAGCTCCATTAAATTATCGCTGGGCTGATAAGTAGATTGGATTAGAAAAACATCACTACCACGGATTGACTCATCAAAAGAAGGTTGAAACTCTCCATCACTGAATTTGTGGATGGTTACGCTACCAAGTGGCTTGCCGTAATGTTCGGCAATCTTAAGTGATAATCCCTTAGAACCTGTTCCGGAAAAAAGCTTTACCGGGTTAAACTGCAATGGCATGGGTTCGTGTAGTTTACGGTTAAAAAAAATCGGATCATGTCTATTTAAAACATGATCCGACATTAAATTTTAGTTGTCCGACCTGGATTCGAACCAAGACAAACGGTACCAAAAACCGTTGTACTACCCTTATACTATCGGACAAAAACTTATCAAGGATATTCTCCTCGAAAGGGAATGCAAATGTAGGAACCTTATTTTAAATATGCAAGAGTGATTTTAAAATATTTTTAATTTCTTTCCTGCTGTTCCTGTTTGCGATGCAAAGATAAAAAAATCATCATATAGCGTGCAACATTTTCTTTTTTTATGCGACTTTTTTTTACTACGAACCACTTAAATCATTTATTATCAAAGACTAAAATTAAACTATGAATTACTCAAGGATCAACACCATTGGAGGCTGGCTCTGTTTTATCGTTGCCGCGCTCACCTACATCTTAACTTTAGATCAATCTGTAAGTTTCTGGGATTGCGGCGAATTTATTTCTTCGGCTTTCCGAATGGAGGTAGTTCACCAGCCCGGTGCTCCAATAGTCTCCATGATCCAAAGGTTGTTTTCGGCACTCGCTTTTGGCGATAAAACCAAAGTAGCCTATTTTGTTAATATATCTTCGGCACTTGCCAGCGCGGGTACCATCATCTTTTTGTTCTGGACCATTACCGCACTGGCCAAGAAAACGGTCATTAAAAAAGGCGAGGAAATCACCAGCCAGAAAATCATCGGCATTATGGGTGCAGGTTTTGTTGGGGCTTTGGCTTATGCCTTTTCTGATAGTTTTTGGTTTTCGGCAGTGGAAGCAGAAGTTTACGCCATGTCGTCGCTTTGTAGCGCCATTGTATTTTGGGGCATATTAAAATGGGAATCGCAGGCTGATGAACCTAAATCAGACCGGTGGTTGCTTTTTGTGGCATACATCATGGGGATTTCTATAGGTGTACACATTCTAAATCTGCTAACCATCCCTGCATTGATATTTGTTTATTATTTTAAAAAGAACCCCTCGCCCAATTGGCAAAGCGTATTAAAAGTATTTCTTGTTTCAATCGCTGTATTGGCAGTGGTACAGTTCGGCATTATTCAGTACATGGTATCTTTTGCTGCAAATTTCGATTACTTTTTTGTGAATACAATGGGTCTGGGTTTCGGAACGGGTGTATTATTTTTTGCCGTTTTAGTGATTGGAGGCCTGGTTTACGGCATCCGCTATTCTATCCTCAAAAATAAAAGGGTATTAAACCTGGCCATGCTGTTCACCGTTTTGCTTCTATTTGGATACAGTTCTTTCGCCTTACTCATTATCAGGGCACAGGCCAAACCAAATTTAAACAATACCGATCCGGAGAATGCTTTTAATTTCCTGAGTTATGTAAACCGTTCACAATACGGAGACAGGCCTTTGTTATATGGCGAAAATTATAATTCGGAAAAGATCGACATTAAAGAAAGCGGAAAACTTTACAGAAAAGGAGAAACAAAGTATGAATCAGCAGGAACAAAATCTGATTATGTTTTTGGAGATAAAACTTTAGCTCCACGCATGTACAGTGATAAACCCGAACACATTAGGTTTTACAAAAGTTACATGGGTTTTGATGATGAGCACAGACCTACCTTGATGGACAACTTAAAATATATGTTCTCTTTTCAAACGGGACAGATGTACATGCGTTATTTTATGTGGAATTTTGTGGGCAGGCAAGACAATGAAGATGGGCAATTTGGCGGAAAAGATGGCAATTGGCTCAGTGGCATTGAACCTTTGGATGCGATCAGGCTTGGTGATCAGAAAAACCTTCCGCCATCCATTGTAGAAAACAAAGCATACAACAGATTCTTCTTTTTGCCGTTAATTATCGGTTTAATTGGTGCGGTTTGGCATTTTAAACGTAACCAGAAGGATGCGGGCGTTATCGGTTTATTATTCGTTTTTACTGGAACTGCTATTGTAGTTTATCTGAACTCAGTTCCGATTGAGCCGCGTGAGAGGGATTATGCCTATGTGGGTTCGTTTTATGCCTTTGCCATCTGGATAGGTTTAGGTGTATTTGGATTAAAAGACTTTATCTTCAAAAAACTAACACCTGTGCGGGCCAGTATTTTTGCTTCGATTATTGCTATGTTCTGTGCGCCGATTATTATGGCCAATCAGGGATGGGACGATCACGACCGTTCTGATAGCCATGTAGCCAGAGATATGTCTGTCAATTACCTAAAATCGTGCGCGCCCAATGCAATTTTGTTCACTTATGGCGACAATGATACCTACCCGGTTTGGTACGCGCAGGAAGTAGAAAACATCCGCCCGGATGTGCGTGTGGTAAACCTAAGTTTATTCACTGCCGATTGGTACATAGACGGAATGAAAAGAAAGCAAAATCAATCAGCGCCGCTTCCTTTAACGATTAAGCGCAATCAATATGTTGCTGGTACACGCGATATTATGTATTATCAGGATTATAAAATCGCCCGGCATATTGAGTTGCAGGAAATTTTGGACGTGCTTCTATCCGATCATGACGAAGATAAAGTAACCATGACAGATGGCTCTAAATACAATGTGTTACCAACCAAAACCCTTAAACTGGCGGTAAGTCCACAGCAGGTTTTGGATACCGGAACCGTACCTAAAGAAGATGCAGGCAAAATCGCAAGCAGTATGGAGTGGACTTTTAACCAAAATTATGTTACGAAAGGGACATTGGCCTTGTTTGATATTTTGGTACACAATAATTGGGAGCGGCCAATTTATTTTACTGGGGCAATGCCAGATGAGCAATACGTTGGGCTAAATAAATACCTTTATGTGGAAGGATTGAATAAAAGGTTATTACCCTTAAAACCAGATACGGCAATTACACAAGATTATGACCGTGTAAACCTGAAACCGATGTACAACAATATGATGAATGTTTATGGTTTTGGCAATATTAAATACGCCAACCATTTAGACAGGCAATCTGCTGATGATGTAACCATGTTCTCGAATATGTTTAACGGTTTATTAACCGGCCTGATAAATGAAGGTAAAATTACCGAAAGCAAAAAAGTGGCTAATAAATATTTTGAGGTAATTCCTGCTAAATTTTACAGTATGCGCCAGGTAATGAGCACTTATTATTTCACCGAAAACCTTTATCGTTTAAATGATTTAAACCGTGCAAATGCAATGATTAAAAAAACAGCCGATTACGTGGGCAGGGAATTAACCCATCTTGCTGATGTTTCAGAAAGCAAAAACCAGCTATCATCTGAGCAGGATGTACGTTTCTACCTTGGCTATTTAGGACAAATGGTAAAACTAACCGAGGTTTTTAAACAAGCTGAGCTAAGCAAAAGCCTTGAAAAAAAATACAATGATCTGATTGTAAGGTTTACCCCATTTGCAGCGGGTTAAGCTAAAAACATTCTAAATTTTAACCCATAGGCTGATTTCACCTTTCTGCTTATGGGTTTTTGCTTCTCCAATAAATTAAAATCCTTTATGTTAAAGGCCTTAAGCCGTTAAAAATTGTTAAATCAATCCAAAAATTTACCTGTTTTATCGACTAGAATAGTTAATTTCGGCAGCATTTTTATGTGAAAACAATTTTTAATATCATTAAACAAACCAATGAATTATTCAAAAGTTAATAATATAGTAGGCTGGATCTGCTTTTTAATTGCTACACTAACTTACGTTTTAACCTTAGAGCCTTCTGCCAGTTTTTGGGATTGCGGTGAATTTATCGCATCGGCATTTAGAATGCAGGTTGTTCACCAGCCTGGTGCGCCTTTGTTCTTAATGCTCCAACGTTTCTTCTCTATTTTTGCAGCTGGAGATTTAACCAAAATCGCTTACTGGATGAATGTTGGTTCGGCTGTATCGAGCGGGGCAACTATCTTATTCTTATTTTGGACCATCACTGCATTGGCTAAAAAAACAGTGCTAAAAGCTGGTGAAGAACTAACAACCGGTAAATTGATCAGCATTATGGGTGCAGGTGCCGTTGGTGCTTTGGCTTATACTTTCTCTGATAGTTTTTGGTTTTCGGCAGTAGAATCGGAGGTTTATGCACAATCATCGTTATTTACTGCGATTGTATTCTGGGCTATCCTTAAGTGGGAAGCACATGCCGATGAGCCACGTGCCGATCGTTGGTTATTGTTTATTGCTTATATTATGGGTTTATCAATTGGTATCCACTTGTTAAACCTGCTAACCATCCCAGCGCTTGCTTTTATTTATTATTTCAAAAGAACAGATAAAGCAACAACATCGGGAATTATCAAAACCCTTATTGTTGGTATTTTAATCTTAGCGGTAATCCAATATGGTATTATCCAATACCTGGTTTCGTTTGGTGCTTATTTCGATTTATTCTTTGTTAACACATTAGGTCTAGGTTTTGGAACAGGCGTTTTATTCTTCGCTATTTTATTAATCGGCGCCCTGGTTTGGGGAATCCGTTATTCTATCCAACACCAAAAGAGACTATTAAACTTAGGTCTAATCTCTACTGTTTTAATCATTTTTGGTTATGCATCATTCTCGATGATCATCATCAGGGCAAAGGCAGATCCGAACTTAAATAACAGTGCGCCGAAAGATGCCTTCTCTTTCTTAAGCTACTTAAACCGTGAGCAATATGGCGACAGGCCATTGGGTTACGGCCCTAACTATAACTCTGAAAGAGTAGGTGTAACTGAAGGAAAAACAATCTGGAGAAAAGGAAAAGACAAATATGAGGTAGCGGGTAAAAAAACCGATTACGAGTATAACAACAACACTTTGTTGCCACGTATGTATAGCGATGACCCTAAACATGCGGCTTTTTATAAAGAATGGATGCGCTTAGATGATACTAAGCACCCGAATTTGGTTGACAACGTTGGCTTTTTAGCCAGCTACCAGATTGGTTATATGTATATGCGCTACTTTTTCTGGAATTTTGTTGGTCGCCAAAACGATGAGCAAGGTCAGGGTAGCGGATTTGAAGGCGAATGGATTAGCGGTATCAAACCGATAGATTCGTGGCTACGCGGAGATCAAAGCCACTTGCCGCCATCAACTGTTGATAATAAAGCATATAACCGTTTCTTCTTTTTACCATTAATTTTAGGAATTATCGGTGCGGTTTGGCATTTTAAACGCAATCAAAAAGATGCCGGAGTTGTAGCATTATTATTCTTCTTTACCGGTATTGCCATTGTATTATACTTAAATCAAAAACCATTGGAGCCCCGCGAAAGGGATTACGCTTATGTAGGATCGTTCTATGCCTTTGCAATATGGATTGGGCTTGGCGCGCTCGCCATTAAAGAATGGTTGTTTAAAAAACTAACCCCAACTACCGGTGCCATTGGCGCAACGGTGATTGGATTACTCGCTGCACCGGTAATTATGGCCGAGCAGGGATGGGATGACCATGACCGTTCTACGAAAATGGTTCCACATGATATTGCTTTGGATTACCTACAATCCTGCGCACCAAATGCCATCTTATTTACTTATGGCGATAACGATACTTACCCGCTTTGGTATATCCAGGAGGTAGAAAATGTTCGCCCTGATGTACGTATTGTAAACTTAAGCTTGTTTGATACAGATTGGTATATTAATGGATTAAGACAAAAACAAAATGAATCGGCTCCGTTACCAATCACCATGAAACCTGAGCAATATGTACAGGGAGAAAGAGATGTAATGCCATACGATGATTACAAAATTGCAGGTAGTGTTGAACTTAAAAACATAGTTGACCTATTGTTATCAAACGATGAGAGCGATAAAGTACCGATGCAGGATGGATCAAAATCTAACTTCCTGCCAACTAAAAACCTTAAAATTACGGTAAATCCGCAGCAAGTAATCAGTACAGGAACAGTGCCTGCTGCTGATGCTGCAAAAATCACCACCACAATGGATTGGAAGTTTAACAAAGGTTATGTTACTAAAGGAACTTTGGCCATGTTCGATATCCTTGCACATAACAATTGGAAACGTCCGATTTATTTCGCTTCTACAGTGCCTTCTGAGCAATATAACGGCTTAGACAAGTATTTATACAGCGAAGGTTTAGCCATGCGTTTATTACCGCTTAAAGCTGATACGACAGCATCTGAGGATAGACCAGAGCAATTAAATACGCCTGTATTGTACAATAATGTGATGAATAAATTTAAGTGGGGTAATATGAAAACCGCTAAATATTTAGATCCACAGTCATCAGATGATACTTTCATTTTCACCAATCTTTTCAGTAGCTTAACCAGCAGCTTAATTAAAGAAGGTAAAACGGCTGAGGCCAAAAAAGTAGTAGATAAATATTTTGCAGTAATGCCTGATAAATTCTTCGGCATCCGTACGGTTGTTGTGAAATTTTACATGGCTGAAAACTTATATAAACTGGGCGAAACTGCAAGAGCTAATGATATTTTAGATAAATCAGGCGATTATATAAATAAAGAATTAAACTACTTGGCAGACATATCTCAATCAAAAGGTTTAACCGGATCGCAGAACATTCAAACGGGATTATACTACCTGGACAGAATGATTAAAACGAGTAAAGCTGCAGGTCAGGATAAATTGAGCGATAAGCTGCAGAAAACATTTAACAGTTTAGAAAGCCGTCTGTCAATGTTTTTCCCACAACAGGGTCCACAACAGTAAACGGATTTGAAAAATAGATTATACGAGCAGCTGCATTAATTTGTAGCTGCTTTTTTTGTTTGCGCTGCGCTCGTTTGAAACGGCCTTGTTGAAGGCTTCGCCATTTAAAGCCTAATAGGTTTGAATAAGATATCGCGAGATACGTCGAGGGCTGTATCATAAGTGTAAATTGTCATCCTGAGCTTGTTGAAGGACTTTTCTTAAATGTCTTAAGGGCGTTTCAACAGGCTCAACGTGACAAATCCGACAGGAAATACAACTTTATGATACAGCCTCCTTTATACATGATAGTTACTGAAATAAATTCAGCATGACGAGTCCCCAATGTATGTTGCATATAGATGCATTTTCTTCACAATAAAAAAAATCCCGTTCAGCATTGCCAAACAGGATTCAAATTTATTTTAGTTAATGATTATTCGTTTACAACCCCCATCGCACAGAATTTATCAATCCGTTGTTCGATCAGTTTATCAGTTTTTAGTTTACCTAAAGCAGCTAAATCTTTAACGATGTAATCTTTTAAAGTTCTGCCCATTAACTCTGGATCTTGATGTGCACCTCCAAGTGGTTCTGGAATAATACCATCGATTAATTTGTTGCCAAACATATCATCAGAAGTCAACTTTAAACATTCAGCAGCCTTCTCTTTAAAATCCCAGCTTCTCCATAAAATAGAGGAACAAGATTCAGGAGAGATTACCGAGTACCAGGTATGCTCTAACATATAAACTTTATCGCCAATACCAATACCTAAAGCACCACCTGATGCACCTTCACCTACAACAATGCAGATAATCGGCACACGAAGAATAGACATTTCCAATAAGTTTCTGGCAATAGCCTCACCTTGTCCGCGTTCTTCTGCCTCTAAACCAGGGTAAGCACCCATAGTATCAATAAAAGAAACAACCGGTTTATTAAATTTTTCAGCCAAACGCATTAAACGTAAGGCTTTACGGTAACCTTCAGGGTTTGCCATACCGAAATTGCGGAACTGGCGCTCTTTGGTGTTTTTACCTTTCTGGTGACCAATAACCATTACCGTTTGGCCATTTATGGTAGCAAAACCGCCAATAATCGCTTTATCATCTTTAACGGTTCTATCGCCGTGCATTTCAATAAAATCATCGCAGATCATATTGATGTAATCGAGGGTTTGCGGGCGATCGGGATGACGGCTCATCTGAACCTTGTTCCAACCAGTTAAATTTTTATATAAGTTATTGGTAGTTTCATCTAATTTACCATCAAGCTCGTCTAAAGTGGCAGACATATCTACCTTAGTTTTTTCGGCAACTTGCTTAACCTTTTCTATCTGCTGAACTAAATCGGCAATAGGTTTTTCAAAATCGAATGATGTTTTTATTTGCTGCATAATTGAGCCACAAAAATAAGTAATTATTTTTAGTTTGCAGTGAACAGTTTTTTGTTTGCGTTTTTGAGGGAATAAATCGAACCAGCGTAAAGAAAAATTAGCATTGTAAATAGTTTTTTTATTCTTCATGATTTGGAAAGCAATTGCAGTAGTGCTTTGGTTTGGTTCCGTCCTGCTCTCCCTCCTGCCACTAAGCGTGGCATCCTTACGATCAGGTTTATATTATTTTGGCTTATGCAGCTATGCCGGGTTTCCATGCTCCCGCCCTTACCTACCTAGCCCTGATTGTAATGGAAAGCACACAAGCGAGGCACGAGTGCGGACTTGCAATGCAAAGCAGGACGAACAATAATACTTATGCTGCCCCTGCGCTACAAAAGTTGAAAAGCGTTTACAAAAAAATAGCGAATGCGCGTATCATCCTTTCAGCCATGAAAAGATGATACGATTTGGAAAGCAATTCCTGTAGCTCGTCGATTAATTCAGCCCCGCCCCCGTTTCTGCTCCGATGAAAAATCGGGAGCATCCACTAAGGTCGGGTTTAGATACACCTGTTCTTGGAACTATGATGGGGATTCCGTGCCACTGCCCTAACCTACCTAGCCCTGATTGGAGCGACATACTTTTTTACAGCACTACCTTCAAATTGCTGTCATGCTGAGGCACGAAGCATCTCACCACGATGAAACAGATGCTTCGTGCCTCAGCATGACAATAAAAAAGATATAGCGTAAAGCAGGACGAACGATAATTATTGCACTGCAACTGCGCTCCAATAAACCTAAAGAGTTGACAGCTTTAACAGCAATGTGTACAGGAAAGTTGTCAACTCTAAAATCTTAGAACTTTGCGGCCACGCCTGCTTTTGGCAAGGCTTTTTTAATAAACTCACGAATGTGGTTATTGGCCATTTTCAGATCATCTTTACGCAAATACATCATGTGCCCACTCCGGTAACCTTCCCAGCTCATGCGGTCTTGCAGTTTACCTGCAGCATCTAACTGCCACATGCTGTATTTCGCATTGTAATAATCGCAGGCACCATCGTAATAACCTGATTGCACTAATAAGTGCAGATACGGGTTTTGTGCCATGGCCTGACGGAGGTTATCGCCAGTCTGATCGCCAGTTTTATCCCATGGGTAAACAGATCCGAACATATTGTACTTTAAATCAGTTTTATAGTTCAGTTCGTTACGGATGTACATATTAATGGCTGGCGTAAATGAATGCAACCAAGAGGTTAACTCTGCATTATAATCAGGCCCTTCGCCAGCACTCATTTTATCAATACCGCGATAACGCGAATCTAATCTACCTACGGTAAAGCCTTTATCTCTCAGCAGTTCTTTCCAAAAGAAATCAGTAGGTACATTGAGGTTGTAATCTAATATCACTTTTTCTGAAAGACCAGCGTAACGGGCCATTTTTGTGGCAATGGCTTTCTTTTTATCGGCACTTAACATCCCACCTTGCGAAATAGCAGGGATTAATTCATTAATGGTAAAACTTTCAACCTCAGGAAGCATGGCTGTTAAATCTTTGTCCTGTAAATCGGCAGCAAGTGCCTTATGGTACCAGGCAGTAGCTGCAAAATAGGGTAAACGCAGAGCCGCATCAACAGGGCCACTACGTTCAATACCAAGTTCTGTTGGCGAAACCAAAACCACACCGTTTAAGTACATCCATTGACTGTTCTGCAGCTCTAAAGCCAAACCCGAAACGCGTGTGGTACCATAACTCTCGCCAATTAAAAATTTTGGCGAGGCCCATCGGTTATTGCGGGTTACAAAAGTATTGATCCACTCGGCCAGGTATTTAATATCGGCACGTACACCAAAGAACTTATTGGTCGGAATATCTTTACTCACCGCCCTCGAATAGCCAGTATTAACGGGATCGATGTAAATAATATCGGCAACATCTAAAATAGAATATGGGTTTTCTTTATAACCATAGGGTTGAACAGGATAACCTTCGTCATCAATATTCAAAACTACGGGGCCAGTATAGGCAATGTGCATCCAAACTGAGGCAGAACCCGGACCGCCGTTAAAAGAGATTACTAAAGGGCGTTTATCGCGATTTTGTACATCACTGCGTTCGTAATAAGTATAAAACAAACCTGCAATTGGTTTTCCATCTTCATCCCAAACAGGCAGTGTACCTGTTGTAGCCTTATAGGGAACGGATTTACCATCAATATTTACAGTGTGATTGGTAACAACAGAACTTTCTACCTTAATGGTCCTTTCGTTTGCTGAAGATTTAGGTTCGTCTTTAACGGTAACCTGGGTAGTGTTTACGGTTTCTTTAGATTGGCTTTTTCTTGGTTCTTGTTGTGCATATGCAAAGATGCCCATGCTTAAAAATGTAGCGAGTATAAATCTGAATTTCATTGTTTTGGTTTGGTTTCTAAATATCAAACTATTGTAGCGTTAATCAAAAAGCGCATTAGAAATGTTACCATAAAAGAAAAGTCTTGACGCTTTGCCAAGACTTTAATTATTCATGTTACAACAGAATTTCTGATGAGTTTAAAATCGGCGCAAAACATAGCACAAACGTTTGCTTAAAATATTATTCAAAATACAGAGAACTAAAAAAGCCGACATTGCATATTGCGATGTCGGCTGGTAAAAACTGATTTAATCGAGACGGGTTATTGTTTAATTCTTTTTTATCATTTTAATGCCCGAATTTCTTCACCTGACAATACCTTGTTCCAAACTTGTAATTCGTCTAACTTTCCTTTAAATCCACCAACTGTTTGAAGTGGAAAAAACAAAGTTTCCGATTTACGCATTTTCGTTTTGTCTTTATCTGTAAACACGATCCAGTTATCGTACAATCGTTTTTCGAGTTTACCATTTACATAAAGGCTAGTACCTTTATTGGTTCCGGTTATGACAACGTGTGTCCAGCTATTTTCGGGCAAAGCATATCCAAAATCGATATCATAACCTTCTCTCGAAAACCCAAGTTTGCCTGTACCTGTTTGTTTTAATTTCACGGTAGCGTTAGGCGATTTGAATAACAGCGCACCATCCAAATTGTTATTGGCAGGGTTTACCCAAAAGGAAACAGTATAATTATAACCTATTTCAGTATATGGTAACCTGGCATAACTATCTTTTCCCGAAAATGATAAAGCATTCTTTGAATATCCTTCTATATAAGTTGCGCCAGTAGTTTTGATCTGATTGTCTTTTTCATCAAAGTTAAACCGGACTGTAAATGGCGCATCGTTTTTAGATAGCTTTCCGCTTATGTTTAATGAAGGGCCTTCACCTATCTTCTTGCTCAAAACGTTAAAATCGTCGAAGGTTAAAGTTGTATTGTTTCCTCCCCACATCTTTTGTGCTAATACCTGCATAGCAGGAAATACCCTGTCATGTACATCTTTTTCAGTAATTCCGTTGCCTACAATATCATTCCACACGGCAAAAGAGCCACCTAATATAGTAGGATCACCAGGCGTAAACTGAACATTTCCGATCATAGAAGGGGTCCATTTGTTATAAAGATTTTTAATGTTCAGGTAATCATAATAGTAGCCTGCTGCAGGTACAATATATAGCCATCCGTCAGGCGTACTGATTTGCTTATAGCCCAGTTTCTTCATTTCAACAGGGTTAGCATAACCGTTATACCAGGTATTCATCACCACATTTTCTACTTTTACAGGAGTGGTACCTTTTGCGTGTGTTAATGCTCCCCACAGCCTGACATCTTTTCCAAAACTTTCTACATATTTAATCATGCGATCGGTAAAAGCCCTGAAAACTTCTGCATCTTTTTTAGCATATTCATCTGTACCAATGTGAACCGCTTTACCCGTAAACACTGGTGTGTTACCAGAAATATATTCTTTAAATACATTTTCCATAACCGTATAACTAAGTGGATTATGGAGATCGAGGTGATCCATACCATATGCTTTACTGCCAATTTCGGGAACCACCTTGGTAAAGGCCAGCGCATGCGCCGGTGCATCAATTTCTGGAATAATACGAACAGCATAATTATCGGCTAACTGTTGTAGCGCAATAAATTCCTTTTTTGTATAAGAACCATCTTTTGCCGTCAGCCCTGGATAGCTTGCATTTTCCAAACGGAAAGCCGAATAGGTATCGGCCCAATTATCATTGAAGTATTTCTTAAAGCCATTATCATTCAGGTGAATCTGAAAATCGTTCAATTTGTAGTAAGACATGAATTTCACATAATCTCTTAAAAACTGTAGACTAAAGAACTTACGGCCAACATCGAGCACAAATCCGCGAACTTTAAATTCAGGATAATCTCTTGCCAGCCCTTTTGGAATGGAATTTTTCTGTTCCAGTAGTTGCAATAAAGTTCTGGTTCCCCAGAATAAACCCTGATATTTTATCGCACTAATGGTAACGTAATCCGCTGCATTAAAGTAGTATCCTTCTTCGCCAATGCTTTTATCTGTTGCACTTAGTGATAAAAAAATATCGCCTTTTTTAGCCTTACCTTTCACAATTAACAGGTTAAAACCCAACTGATCTTTCAGCTCTTGTTTTAAAATACCAGCAGCGCGCTGCAACTGTTTCTCATTCGCTGTATTTAAAACAATTCTGCTAACTGCAGTTAGAGAAAATTCACCCTTACCACCATGCCATTCGCGTAAAGCAGGAATTACAAAAGGCTGTGGGTTAACACCTCCGTCTGAAAATTTCCCAGGCACAACAACCTGTTTAGATACATCGTACTTTATGGAATCGCTTATCTGACTAATCAGTTCGAAATACAAGTTGACATTTGTTGCAACCAGCGGCGTGGTAATATCGCCAGATGGATTTACAATTGGTTCGTGATTACTTCCCTTGAATACCAAGGAATAACCTTTTGGACTTTCGGGAAAAATAATTTTCTTATCGCCAGCCTTTATTTCTTTAATGTTAGGCACTGATTGAATAACTGTGCTGTCGGTTTGACCGAATAAAAGGCCTTGAGTGACAATAACGAAACCAAGAGTAAATAGAATGCTTTTCATGTATAAATGATGAATTATTATAATTAGCGTTTAGCGTATTCCGTTAAGCACATTACAGTTTTAATACTGAAAATGATGCACTTATGAGTTAAAGATAAACTAAACTTCTTTATACGCTCAAGTAAGTTTTGCGCAAACGTTTGATGAAAATGCAAGAGCAAACAATGGAATAAAAAAGCCGACACTGCATAAGCAATGTCGGCTGGTAAAAAACCGGGATGACATCAGTTATTTATCCCACCAAACTTTTCCTACCAGCTTATCGCCTCCTGGAACAGCGGCCGACGCAGCTTTATAATTTACCGCATTAGTAACGCCTTCGAAAAGCGGATAAGGGAACCGACGTGGAATCGATCCACCCGTGTTGGTATTTGGATATACAATAGGCACTAGCGCAGGAATGCCCGTTCTTCTCCAGTTGGACCAGGCCTCATAAAAATCAAGCATGGTAATGGTATGCGCCCAATATTGTGTGCCGATCATCTCTAAACCATTGGCTGCTACATAAGGATGTGCGGTTAAATAAGCCGCGGCATCTGTTCCGCTTATAGTCATTGATGGATCATATTGAGAAAGATAAGTCATTGCAGAAGTTACCCCAGCATTGTAATGTGTAGCCGCTGAACCTCCAATGCCATAACGTTGTGCCGCCTCGGCCCATAGTAATTCAGTTTCGGCATAAGTAAGGATAAATGTATTACCATCTCTTTTTAACATGCCTGGATTTGGAGAGGAATAATCGGTAAAATCAGTGTAAGATGGATCTTGACGGACATCTCTTCCTGCAATACCACTTAAATCTTTACCATTTGGCATCCCTTTTTGTACCGCAGGATTTGTAACGAAAGCAGGGTTCTGATCCTTGGTTCCATCGGTTAAATATAACTTGGTTACCGCCACCTTACCTAAACGAGGGTCGTTATTTGTTTTTAGATAATTGATGAAGGTACTGCTCCATCTGGTGTAATAGTTCTCCTGGCCACCATCACCTAACAAAACCTGTGCATTTCTGTTCTGTGTTACACGGGCACCATTGGTATCGTGTTTAAACAAAGCATTATCTGCATCGCCAGTCATGGTTTTACCAACTGCTTTATTGATGTAGGTCTGCGCTAAAGTGGCATCGGCCTTAGTTAACCTCATGGCCATCCGCAGCATTAAACTATTTCCAAAACGTTTCCATTTTGCAATGTCGCCGGCAAAAACAAGATCACCTGTTACTTTATCACCACTGGCATTTAAGGCAGTACTAGCCTCATCAACCTCTTTTAGCAGATCGGTATAAATAGCTTGTTGTGCATCATATTTAGGATATAAGTTTGCAGTATAGTATCCTCTTCCTGCATCAAAATAAGGTATATCGCCATACAAATCTGTTAATCGCTCAAAAATAAGGGCTTTCCAGATTCTACCCATCTGATGAACGTTATTATATTGGGTTTTTCCTTTAGTAAACTCAACTAAATCGGCTGCGTACTTAACTTGATCAGGATAAGCTTTTTCCCAATAAGCTGCTGTATAACCTTCGTTAAGCATGTATTTATCACCTGCCCAATAACCAATTACGGATGACATGCCCTGCATCATGGTAGAAGCGTAGATTAAATTCCCCCGCCATGTTTCATAGGCAAAATCGATGCTCCCGGTATAATTTAACTGAGCCGTAGATAAAAGAAAGTTTGGATTGTATTGTTCTTGTCCAACTGATGTTGGATCTGTATTAATTTTTTCAAAGTCTTTTGTACAACCAGCTATCAGAGTTAATCCAGATAATAAAAGTGGCACGTATAATTTTATGATCGTTTTCATTTTCAATTCGTTTAAAGGATTATAACTTAACACTTAAATTTAAACCGTAGGTGCGCACTGGTGGCACTCCACCCAGCTCCATACCCGGAATGGTTGCATTATAGCTCGATTCGGGATCGATGTTGTCTGTTTTCTTCATCAGGATGAATAAATTACGGCCAACAAAACTCACATTTAAACCTTTAATCTTATTATTGAACATTTTTCCAGGGAAATTATAGCCCAGAATAACCTGTCTGAATTTGATAAAACTTGCATCCTGCACAAACTGTTTTGATACATTATTAGCAAAAGTGCTGTAATAATTTGCTGCGTTTATGCCTAAAGCATCACGATTTTCTAAAGTAGCCTGATGCAAACCAAATACATAACCATAATAATCAGTGGCAGAGAAAATTTTACCGCCCCATTTCCCATCAATCAGGAATGAAAAGTTAATGCCTTTATAGTTAAATTCGTTGTTCCAACCGGCAGTCCACTTATTGTAGGCCGAACCATAAGGTTTCAACTCTCCTCTTTCCGGAATACCATTGGTATCTTTTATAATATTACCATTAGCATCATATTTATAATCGTAAGCCATTACCTGTGCAATAGCCAATCCCTCCAGATTTTGTAAAAAGCCCACATTACTTCTTGAAGTTGCCAAAGGCTGTGAAGCCGTACCAGGGGCCAATGTAATTACCTTGTTATCGTTATAGGAGCCATTTAAGGTTGATGTCCAGCTGAAATCTTTATTCTTTAAAACAACACCCGATACTAAGGCTTCAACACCACGGTTTTGCAGCTTGCCAATATTTAAAAATGCCCCGTTATAACCTGTTGTGGTTGATGTAGGAACAGCAAGGATTTCATCTTTCGATTTTTTGTTGTACCAGGTAAAATCAACACTAAGTCGATCGCCAAAAAACCTCATCTCTGTACCAATTTCCAGCTCACTCGCACTTGAAGCTTTTAGTGTGGCGTTCGGGATTGCAGCATTCACAATATTTCCAAGTGAGCTACCATTAATGGTTTCACTGCGCAAATTGTAGTAAAGCTGTGTTTGAAAAGGACTAGTTGCCTGACCAACGTTCGCAAAACCTGCCCTTAATTTACCAAAACTCAAAAAAGATGGTTTCCATAACTCTGTAAAAACAAATGAACCGCTGATGGATGGATAAATTGTATTTAATTTATTATCTCTGCCGGGTGTAGCCAAGGTAGAAAACCAATCGTTACGTGCACTTCCTGTTAAATATAAAATATCTTTATAGGTTACTTCTAACGTTCCATAAACAGATTGGGTTTCCTGATCAGTCTGGTAAACGGCAACCGCTTTCCCTCCGGTATTAGCTAAATTATAAACACCAAAAATCTGGAAAGACCCACCGGTATTGGTGGTTCCAGCACCTTTGGTGCGGCGGTAACTTGCACCAAAATTAGGGGTAATTGAAAAATCATCAATTTTAAAAGATTTACCAATTAATGCATCTACATTGATATCGGAGAACTTACTGATCTGTTCGGTGTAACCTCCGTCGGCATCATAAGCGGTACCGGATGGGGTAACCGCAACGTAATTGTCGTTATAGGAATCTCTACCTGCACGCGCCTGTAAAAACAATCCGTTATCAAAAGTATATTTTGCACTAATAGAGCTTAATAAACGTTCTCTTTTGGTATTGTGAATAAAATCATAAGCAGCAAACCAAGGGTTGGTAGCATAGGTATTACCTGTATTGTACGATAGCTCAGTTTCATCGGGTTTTTTCCCAGGTTTTAATGTTTCAATATTTACACTGGTTGGTAAAAATGCCGCATTATAATTCGCATTACCTGCACCATCCGAAACCATTGGTCTATTTTTGGCCTGCTCTAAAATATAATTGAAACGAGCATCGATAACCAGGTTCTTAATTGGATCGAAAGTGCCCGACAGCGTAAAATTCTGTCTGTTTAAACCAGAGTTAGGCACAACCGATCTGTTGGTTAAATCGCTTGCCGATAAACGCATTACGCCACCAGTAAACGATTTGTTTAATGCCAGGGTATTGGTAAACGTTCCTCCCGTTCTATAAAAATCTTCAATGTTATCCTCTTGGGCAGAATAAGGTCTGCTTACCCCGTCAAACTGAACCACATTAGAACCATCCAATCTGGCGCCCCAGCTCGAACTTCCGGTAGAAGCAGCAGCTAGTTGTGTAGCTGGTTTCTGGCCGTTCACACCTTGTCCATATATATATTGCCAGTTGGTTCTATCCATCACCTGCTCGGCAACATAATTACTGCTAAACTCAATATTGTTCCCTTTTCCGCTTTTAGTGGTGATCAAAATTACGCCTGCTTTAGCTCTATTACCATACAGTGCTGAAGCTGCAGCACCTTTAAGTACCGAAATACTTTCAATATCATCAGGGTTTAAGTTGCTGATCGCATCTCCCAAATCTGGTGCATTATCGTATTGACCTCCATTATTGCCAATGCCAATTGTACTTCCAAAACCAACCGGTGCACTTTCCATTGGAATGCCATTTACAACATACAGCGGCTGACTTGATGGACCTAAACTGGAAACACCGCGAATAGTAACGTTGGTGGCTGCTCCGGCACCTCCAGAAGTACCGGCAATATCTAAACCTGCTACTTTACCCACTAAAGAGTTGGTAATATTATTTTCACGAGCCTGTGTTAGCGTTTCGCCGCCAATTTGCGTAACCGAATAACCTAAAGCTCTCCTTTCTTTTTTGATACCCAAAGCAGTAACCACCACATCGGTAAGCTGTTTGGTGTCTTCTGATAATACGATATCGATATTGGTCTGCGAACCGATAGCAATCTCCTTGGTTTGAAAACCAGCATAAGAAATTACCAGAATTGCATTTTCAGGCGCATTTAAAACGAATTTACCATTCACATCGGTAGAAGTACCAATGCCTGTTCCTTTAACCCTCACACTTGCGCCAGGCAAAACCCCTCCAAGGGCATCCTTAACGGTTCCCGAAATGGGGACTTCTTTATTTTTGCTAATTACAATTAAGCCACCATCCGAAACAGAATATTTCAGGTTGGTTCTGTTTAAAATGGCTGCCAATACATCAGTAACCAAGGTATTGGTGACAGTAATGCTTACATCCCTATTTACCGGAACGTAAGAAGAGCTGTAAACAAAATGGTAACTGCTTTGCTGCTCAATAATCTGTAATACCCTGGCCAGCTTTGTTTTCTTAACATCTAAAGAAATTTTTTCCTGAGAAAAAACCGATGCCGAAACATTAAGACAGGTAATGAAAACCATAATACAGGCTAGTTTCATTAGCATAATGAATTTTAGAAGCGCTTTATATTTTGGGCGCCCTTGCAGTAAGTAATAATAAATCATATTTTTGTTTTTTTGGTTGCATAAAGTTCTTGGCAGCAATCTGTTTGCGCATAAACTGCCATTAATTAATCAAAAGAGAAATTGTTAAGGGCGGTGCTCCAACACCGTCCTTTTTTCTTTCTATTTCGAGATGGTTACCTGTTTTCCTTTTATCTCATATTTAAAATTATTTTCAGTGTCTTTTAAAGCTTGTAAAACCTGTTCGATACTTTCGTTTGTTATGGTTGCTGTAAAGCGGTATTTTTCTATTGAAGGATCTGTAAATCTGATTTCTACGTTGTACCATTTTTCTAAAACATTCCTAATCTCATCAAAATCCTGATCGTATATTTCGATCCTGTTCTGTGTCCAGGCAGTTTCTACAATGGTGCTGTCTTTAATCTTTGTGTAATGGTTAATGGTAATTTCGGGCTGTAAAGCAGTAGGTTTAAGCAATTTGCTTTTTTGTTGCGGCGCAATGCTCTTATAAAAAGTAACTTTCTGACTTGGTTTTAAAGTAATGGTCCCACCGTTTCCATTTACGGCTTCCATGGTAATTAAGCCACGGATTAAAGTTGCTTCTGAAGTTGTTTCATCGGGATATGCTTTGACATTAAAAGCAGTACCCAGTACATTGATGTTAAAATCGGCTGTGTGCACTTTAAAAGGTTTATTTTTATCGTGAGCCACATCAAAAAAAGCCTCACCCTTTAAGGTAACCTCCCTAAATTGATCGTTAAAACCTTTGGTTACAGATAAAGAACTTTTTGCGTTTAATAGTACTGATGTTCCATCCTGAAGTTTAATTTTTTTACGTTCACCACTTTTTGTGGTAAAAGTATAAATCTCCCGTGCAGCATTTTGTGTATTGTTGTCCTTAAAGTATATGTTATAAACCAATACTGAGCCAAGCACTAAAACTAATGCTGCTGCTATTTTAAGCCACAAATAAGGGTTCAGTTTAACTACTTTTTCTTCCGGAAACATACTTTCCTTCAAACTTTCTGTCTGTTTATTTAATGGGCGTTTATTCCCGCTCAATATCACATAAAGTTTTTTTGCTTCTGCAATTACTGCAGCCTGCTCGGGGTGGGCATTAATGTACTTCTCCCAATATCCAATGCAAAGCTTATCGGTTCCAGCACAATACTGCTGAAAAGTACTATCGACAAGAAAATCTTCTGCATTGAATTTACTTCTATCAACCATTCTAATTTGCCTTTTACATATCAGTGCCCAAAAGCTTTACTTTTTCCTAAGGAAATTTTAACTTTTTTTTAACATGACAGAATATGTGCCCTGAATGAGGATATAATGAAGAAATTTAATTTGCAGGAATGCAGATTAAGAAATACAAAGGGGTTGATCCTCTCAAGATTCAAGTAGTTTTTATGGTTTTTTTTGGAAAGCAATTGCAGAAGCATTTGGGTTTGATAGTCCTGCTATCCGCTTTATTTCATATCGCTGCTATCAGGTTTAGGTGGCGCTGGCGGTATTACTGTTTGTGGTTGCAGGGCGCAGGACAGTTAAACCGCCAAGAACCACACACCTAATTTCCTAAACCCGGTAGTAACGAAAATCCTTTTTATTGCTTAAAACAATATTTAACTATAACGTTTATCTGCAATAAAAAGATTGGAGTGCATAACGGGACTACAGCACCCACAGAGACAATAATGTTCGTTTTCAAAATATAAAATCCATTAGCTCAAACTGGCAGACTGTGAGGATAGAAGACTTCAGAAGTTTTAAGTATTAATTTTTTGGGCGTTTTAACACGCTATCCGCTGTATCTTTTGGCTTTCCTTCGACAGGCTCAGGATGACACCAAAAGGATGCCGCTCCTATCGTTAACGCAGATTTTCTGCCCAAATCAGAAATTTATAAAAGGATTGAGCGTTAGGGAAACTTCGAAAGTTTTAAGACAGGTTATTTATCAAGATTTACGCATTAATTCTTTTCTCAGGATTTTTAGTGCGTCGTAAATGGTATTATAGGCCGTTTTAATGGTCTGATTACTTTGTTCGGCAATCTGCTCATAACTTAACCCATCAAAAAACTTTAAATGGATGAGCTGTTTTTGGCGAAAGGTTAATTTTTCTAACGCATTTTTGAGCTGATGTTGCACCAGTTCGTCACTTTGTACTTTAACAATAAATTCTTCGTAACTCATTTCCATCCAATCGCCATTGGCCCCCGCATTAAAAAGTGCATCGTTAATTTTACGCTTTCTTTCTAATATCCGGAGCAATTTCCGCTTAAGGAAGGTACGCAGATAGGCTTCAACATTATCAACCCGGGTTAGGCTTTCGTGTTTCTCCCAAATGGTGGTAAAAACAAGGTCGGTAGCTTCACTAGAAGTATCTGCATCGGCACAAACCCTGATCCCGAAATTTACGAGCGGGTAATAAAGTGCTGAATAGAGGTCAAAAAACGCATCTTTATCGCCAAGCCGTAACCGTTCCCATAATAAGTGATGCGCTAGTTTACTGTTCATTAACCTGTTAGTTGTTATCGCAATATTAACTAAAAACAACAAGATTATTACGCGCTGATTTTTACTTTAAAGCTGTTTTACTGAAAATGTGATATTCTCCAGGCGCTAAAGTGCTGTTATAGCTATTTGATGAAAGGTTAATGCTGCCTCCAAGGGCATCGACCCAGTTACCTGATGCACCAAAATCAATATTGGCGGTCTGGCTCACCACATCGAAATTACCAACCACTACAACCGTATTAGTGCCTTCGGTTAACTTAATGTACTTAATTCCACCAGCAAGGTTATAAGTTGAGTTGGCTGAATTAAAAATGCTGTTGTTCTTTTTCAATCTGATAAATTTAGCGTAAGCATCATACAAAACTTTACGGCTCGGATCGGTGTAATAATCCCATTTAATCGGTTTTTCACCAGTTCTTCCATTAAAATCGATACTTATATCATAACCCAGTTCTCCAAACTGCCAGATCATTTTTGGTCCGGGGATACTAAACAAAAATGCAGCTGATAACTCTTCTCTTTTTAATGAAGTGGCTAAATTTCCTTTAATTACATAACTACCTGAAGCATTTCCATAGGTAATATTCTTAAAGTTTAATCGCTCTTCGTCATGACTTTCGCCATATCCAACCAAGTTCTCTGACTTGGCAAACCCATGATTGGCATAAAAACCCCACTGAAAATTAGAATTATCTAACCAACCCATGGTCGCTTCGTTCATGTTGTAATTCATGTTGTTCCAGAGCATTATTCCTTCATCAGCCAAAACCTTTTCTTCTGATTCTTCGGCAAAGTGCTCCAAAATCACATAAAAATTAGGATCTAAACTTTTGATAAAACCATTATAGTCTTTCCAAATTGCAATCCGCCCGGCATCGTACAATCTAAACTGGTCGTCATTAGTTGACGATTTCTGTGTAAATCCTTTCGACAGATCGAAACGGAAACCATCAATTTTATACTGCTGCATCCAAAACTTCATTACATCTCTCGAGAACTTTTTAGTAGCCAAACTTTCATGGTTAAAATCATACCCCACATTAAATGGATGTTTTGCATCAACATTAAACCATGGACTAGCACTGATTGGTTTTGATCCATCGAAATACAATTGCACCATTGGCGATTGACCGAAAGAATGGTTCAACACCATATCCATAATCACGGCAATGCCACGGCCATGGCATTCATCAATAAAATTTTGTAGCGCGGTTTTAGTTCCATAATATTTATCGGGTGCAAAATAAAACGACGGATTGTAGCCCCAGCTTAAATTACCTTCGAATTCGTTTACCGGCATCAGCTCAATTGCATTAATACCTAAACCGATCAGATAATCGAGTTTGGCCAGTGTTGAGGCGTAGTTATGATCGGTGGTAAAATCGCGAACGAGCAATTCGTAAATGACCAGGTTATCTTTAGCCGGACGGGAAAAACTGGTGTTTTTCCAGCTATAAGTTGGCTGATTGGCCTGCATTACACTCACAATGCCTGTTGTTTTACCGGTTGGATAGGCTTTTAAATTTGGATACGTTGCAGCAGTAATATATTTATCGTTGTCAGGATCGAGTATTTTCTCGCAGTAAGGATCGGCAACTTTTAAGTTTCCATCTACATAAAACTGATAGGCATATTCTGTATTGGGGTTTAAATTATCTACTTGAAACCACCAATAATTTCCATCTGGTGTATTTTTCATGGCTAACGTTGTGGTAGACCAATCGTTAAACTCGCCAATTAGCGAAATTGATTTTTTGCCCGGAGCATATAATGTTACAATAGCCGAAGTTCCGTTGTTGATAAATACCACACCATCTTTGGCCCCGGCAGGTAAAGCTGCTGTTTGATTTGTTGGCGTTGGTTCTATGCCACCATCTGTTGATGCTTTTTTACAGGCGATATTAAACGATACTACCAATAGTAATAGATAAATTATTTTTTTCATTTGGTTAGATTATTATTGGTTTTACCACAGAGAACACCGAGTTTTCCACCGAGAAGATGATATCTTATACCAACGCTGTGCCCTCTGCGCATTTACTCTATGTACTCGGTGGTTATTTTCTACCTCCTCGGTCTGTGGGACACAGACCGAAATGTTGTTAGTGGTCTGTGTCCCACAGACCACGGAATAACCATGGGTTTATTATATCGATCTATTTTCTTCTAACCCAAGTTTAGAAGCCAAGACTTCATCCGTTTTCTTTGGTTCGCGGATAAATACATAACAGATTACAGCAGCCAGAATCATTAAACCTCCACCCAACTGAACAGCTAGAAGCCTATCGTTATTTAATACATTGCGCATTAACCAGCCGAAACCTAACGACGCGATAATCTCTGGCAATACAATAAAAAAGTTGAAAATGCCCATGTAGATCCCGATTTTATCTTTGGGTAAAGAACCGCTTAACATGGCATAAGGCATAGAAAGAATACTGGCCCAAGCTATACCAACTCCTGTCATACAGAGATAAAGCATATTCTTATCATGTACCCATGCTACGCTGATTAAGCCAATAGCCCCGCACATTAAACACAAGGCATGTGTGGTTTTTCTTCCCAATGCATCGGCAATTTTAGGCAGAACCAATGCAAAAAGAAAAGTAATAACGCTATAGTAAGCAAGGGTTAAACTTCCAAAATCTGCACCATGTGCATAAACCGGATCTGCAGCATCTTTACCACCAAAAACATTTACGGCAACCGCTGTGGTATAATAAAACCACATTAAAAACAAACCTGGCCAGGTAAAAAACTGAACCAACGAAACAATCTGCATTCTTTTAGGCATATTGCTTAAGGCATGAAAAATTTCCCTGGCACCGCCACCAAAACCTTTATTGCTTTCTTTTACTTTTTCTTTAAAATCCACATCCTGCGGAGGGTATTCTTTAGTGGTAAAAACCGTCCATAATACGGCAGCGAAGAAGAAAAAAGCGCCAATATAAAAAGAGAACTTTACGTTTTCGGGAATACTGCCCTGCTCTGCCGTATTGGTTAAATGGAAAATATTATTCATAAGCCATGGCAATGCTGAGGCTACACTTCCACCTAAACCGATCATCATACTCTGCATAATAAAACCGCGGTTAACCTGGCTATCGGGCAATTTATCGGTAACAAAAGCACGAAAAGGTTCCATTGCAATGTTTCCAAAAACATCCAGAATCCAAAGTAAACCAGCGGCCATCCATAATACACTGCTGTGCGGCATAAAAATTAACGCAATACTGCTTACAATAGCACCGATCAAAAAATAAGGTCTTCTTCTACCCCATTTTGGATGCCAGGTACGGTCGCTCAGGTAACCAATAATCGGCTGTACCAATAAGCCGGTTAAGGGCGCGGCCAAAAACAATAATGGAACCTGATCGGGATTGGCACCCAGGTTTTCGTAAATACGGCCCATGTTTGCACGCTGTAAATCCCAACCGAACTGAATCCCAAAAAAACCAACACTCATGTTTATGATCTGTACGAGTGTTAATTTCGGGTTCTCGAATATTGTTTTTAAGCTCATTGTATTTGGTTTAGTGTTTTACCACCGAGGGCACCGAGTTGTACACACAGTATACCGAGCTCTAATATACTTGGTGTTTCTCTGTGCTTTTACTTTGTGTTCTCTGTGGTTAATTATCTTAAAATTCAATCACCTGTGCACTAACGGGTGCAAGGGTTATGGGTATGCTTGTTCCGGCGGGGATATTTAATTTTCTGTCTGTTAACAGATCTGTAACCGGAGATGAATGTTTAACTTTTAAAATCTGATCGGGGATTTCGATATTGGCGGTTAAGGTTTGTGTCCGATCAAAATTGGCCACTATCAATAAACGCTGTTTGCCAGAGTAACGGATAAAAGCATACATGCGGTTATTCATATTCCCTGTAACAGGTACCTCATAAATTTCACCATTCATTATAGCATCGCTCGTTGATGTAACTTTTAATAACTGTTGATAATAAGCGCGTAATTTTTGCTCGTTTTCACTTAATTGTTTACCATCAAAAGCGCCATTATTCATCCATTTCTGGTGGCTTGGAACACCCCAATAATCGAAAATAGTGGTTCTGTTGTCGTCACCGCCAAATCCTTCCTGACCTTTTCCAGGTTCACCAACTTCCTGACCGAAATAAAGCATTACCGGACCCGAGCCCAATGTTGCCGAAACAACCATTGCAGGTAAAGCGAGTTCGGCTTTCCCTGCAAATCCTGCTGATGCAATGCGCTCTTCATCATGGTTTTCTAAAAAGTGCAACATGTGTTTGCCAAAACCAGCACTCTCTACCTGCCATACGTGTTTAATCGCAGCCACATCTGCAGTTGGTTCATTCCTGATCAGTTTTTTAAGTCCATCGTACAAACCCACTTTATCATACAGGTAATCGAATTTACCTTCGTCTAAATATTGTTTGTAAACTTTTGGATTGTAGGCTTCTCCGATAAAAATCAAATCAGGATTGACATTTTTAACCTGTGGAATTACCCAGCTCCAGAAAGCAATAGGTACCATTTCGGCCATATCACATCTAAAACCATCCACTCCTTTATTGGTCCAATAGGTTAAAATATCACGCATTTTCAACCACACCGGCGGTATGGGATCGAAATACTGCTTTTCACCGTTCTGATAATCTACGCCGTAATTCAGCTTAATGGTTTCGTACCAGTCGTCGTATTTAGGCTGTGCAGAAAACACATTGTTACCAGTGGCTTTTGCAGGGTTTTCATTGAACTTACCATCCTGTAAAATAGAAATTGGAGTTTGCTTTGCTCCACTTGTTGGCACGGCAAATGGCTGACCTGGGTTATAATAAAAATCGTTGCTGGCACTAAAAGCTTTGGTTACATCATCCTCAGCACCAAAATCGATTACATTTTTTGGTTTTGCATAAGAGTGGTAACTTCTGGCTACGTGATTGGGCACAAAATCGATCAGCACTTTTAAGTTTTTGGCATGTGTTCTTTTCACCAGCGCTTCAAACTCCTTAATCCTGTTTTTAACATCAACAGCCAGATCGGGATCTACATCGTAATAATCGCGGATGGCATAAGGCGAGCCCGCTCTACCCTTTACCACATCGGCATCATCAGGTTTAATCCCATAGGCAGAATAATCGGTTAAACTCGCATGGGCAAGTACACCGGTATACCAAACATAATTTACGCTGAGTTCTTTTATACCATCTAAGGCTTTATCGGTAATATCGTTAAACTTACCGGAACCGTTCTGTTCTATGGTACCATAAGGAATATTTGTGCTGTTTTTATTCCCAAATAATCTGGGCAATACCTGATAAATAACGATCTGTTTATCGCTCATTTTTGTACGCTGTTTTTGTGCAAAGGATGATAATGAAATAAGTAAAAAGAAAACATAAAATATGCAGGTCCTCCCCCTGCCCTTCCGATGTAAAATCGGAGTAGACACTCCCAAGGGGGACAAAAACAGAGCTGAAAAGCTTTTTTCAATTGTGGAAGATTGAGATTTTAACCCTCTACCCTCAGCCTTTAAACCCTCTACCTTTCTCATACCAACGCTGCGTTATTTACTTCAATTTCGGTATTTCCGGCCAATTTATAAAACTGGTTTCTGATACCGATTTCCAAATCAATGGCTGCATTGTTTTTAATGCTGATGCCGTTCTCGGTGATATTGATTTTTAAGGTAGTTCCCCTAAAGCCAATTGTAAACGAAAAAGATTTCCATTTGCCGGGCAAGAAAGGATTAAACTGCAATTTACCATCACGCACACGCATGCCCGCAAAGCCTTCAACCACACTCATCCAGGTTCCTGCCATCGAAGTGATATGCAAGCCATCTTCTGTATCGTTGTTGTAATCATCGAGATCTAAACGCGCGGTACGTAAATAGAATTCGTATGCACGTGCTTCGTCATTTAATTTTGCTGCTAAAATACTGTGTACGCAAGGCGATAATGAACTTTCGTGCACAGTACGTGGCTCATAAAAATCGAAGTTGCGTTTCAATGTATCCAAATCGTAATCTTCTTCAAAGAAATATAATCCCTGTAATACATCGGCCTGTTTAATGAAACATGAGCGCAAAATCCTGTCCCAGCTCCATTTTTGATTAATTGGACGTTCGCTGGCGGGGAGATCTTTCACCAAAGTTTGTTCCTTATCTAAATATCCATCCTGTTGTAAGAAAATACCCAATTTTTCATCATGCGGATAATACATTTTCGCGATGATATCGGCCCAATCGGTAAATTCCTTTTGATCGAAATTTAAGCTTTTTAACAGGCTGTTGTATTTTTCAGGCTGCTGTATTTTCACAATTCCGGCAGCTTCAGTTGCATATTTCATACACCAGGCAGCCAAAATATTGGTGTACCAGTTGTTGTTTACATTGTTTTCATATTCATTTGGTCCGGTTACCCCAAGCATTACATACTGCTGCTTATCGTTGCTCCAGTTAACGCGTTGTTTCCAGAAACGGGCAATACCGATCAATACTTCTAAACCAAAATCAGACAGGTAGCTTTCATCACCAGTATAGCGGATGTAATTGAAAATGGCAAAAGCAATGGCGCCATTACGGTGTATCTCTTCGAAGGTAATTTCCCATTCATTGTGGCATTCCTCACCATTCATCGTTACCATAGGATACAATGCAGCACCGTCTTTAAAACCTAATTTTGCTGCATTTTCAATCGCTTTATCCAATTGCTTATGGCGATATACCAACAGGTTTTTGCTCACTTCCTGCGGAGCAGTTGCCAGATAAAACGGCACACAATAAGCCTCTGTATCCCAATAGGTTGAGCCACCGTATTTTTCGCCCGTAAAACCCTTCGGACCAATGTTCAATCGGTCATCTTTACCTGTATAAGTTTGAAAAAGCTGAAAAATATTGAAGCGGATGGCCTGTTGAGCCGAAACATCACCTTCGATAATGATGTCGCTTTCTTCCCACTTGCTCGCCCAGGCTTCAGTTTGTTCTTTTAACAAGGTATCGAATCCTTTAGCAGAAGCTTTGGCAATTACCGATTTTGTTTCTTTTAAAAGTGATTCTTTCGGGTAATTTTCTGAAGATAAATTCGCTGCGATTTTAACCAAAGTGATCTCTTCGTTCGCTTTTACCTCAAGGAAAAAAGTTTGTCCCACAAATTTCTCTTTGCGGACAGCCTCAGGGTTGATGTCTAATTTCTCCGCATTTTTATACAGTTCAATATTACTTCCGGTACAAACCTCAAATTCAGTTTTCTTAGTTCTTAATTTAATGTAGGCTTCCGTCCCCGAAATTTCATCTGCAATTTTATCCCAGAATTTTTCGTCGTAGTTACTGTCCTGATTTTTAACATCACCATCAATAAAAGGCGTTAGTGTTAATCTGCCGTCAAAATTTAACGACGTAATGCTATAACGGATGGCGCTAATTTCATCATCAGCGATGCTGCAAAAACGGGTTGATTTAACTTTTAGGATTTTACCACTTTTTAACTTTGCCGTGAAGGTACGCTCGAGGTATCCGGCATGCATATTTAGCACACGCTTGAAATCGCCTACTTCAGCTGTTGCCAGATCAAGGATTTCCTCATCTATTTTTACTTCGATACCTACCCAGTTAGCCGCGTTCAATACTTTTGCAAAATATTCTGGATACCCGTTTTTCCACCATCCCACACGGGTTTTATCTGGATAATAAACACCTGCAACATAATTCCCAAGTAAGGTTTCTCCCGTGTAAGTTTCTTCGAAATTGGCGCGCTGGCCCATACGGCCATTACCCAAGCTGAAAATACTTTCTGAAATTTTATTTAAATGTGGATCAAAGCCTTCTTCGATAATATTCCACTCATCTGCTTTAATGTAATTTTTCATAATTGAGTATTGAGTAGCGAGTAACTAGTATTAAGTAATTAGTATCGTGTATCAAGATAAATTCACTACTTGATACATTCTACTCTATACTTGATACTCCTTTACAACGTCTCTAAATCTTTAACTGTTAATTTGTCTAATCCGCTTACTACCACATCTGCCTGGGTAAGCACACTTTTTTCACCGATACCGATGGCTTTCATTCCGCCTCTTTTTGCAGCTTCTACGCCAGCAACAGCATCTTCAAAAACTACACATTCATCAGGTTTAAAACCTAAAAGTTCGGCCCCTTTTAAAAATACTTCAGGGTCGGGTTTTGATTTGGTTACCATGTTTCCGTCAACTATTTCATCGAAGAAATGAGCAAGATCTGTTTTCTCTAAAATAATTCCTGAGTTTTTACTTGCCGAGCCCAATGCCAATTTGTAACCTGCTTTGTGAATGGCTGTTAAGAAATCAACCGTTCCAGGCAAAACTTCGGCCGGTGTCATTTTAGTAATCATATCTACATACCAGCTATTTTTTAAACTGGCGAGTTCTTCTTTTTCAGCATCGGTTTTTTCTACAGCACCCCAAACGAGAATCTTATTTAAACTTTCTACTCTGCTAACGCCTTTCAACTGCTCGTTCTGCTCTTCTGTAAAATCGAAACCCATGGTATTGGCCAAACGTTTCCAGGCTTTATAATGGTAAACTGCAGTATCTACAAGTACGCCATCTAAATCGAAAAGACAGGCCTTTATTGAGGCTGAAGGCGTAAGGTTGAAGGTAGAAGGTTCTATATGACTATTATTTTGCATCTTTATTATAATTTTAAGTACGTATCAGGTTTCAAGGCGTAACTTTTTTTGGAAATTGGCAATTACCTTCCGCCTTAAAGCCTCAACCTTCTACCTTAATTCGAGCACCAAAGTGATCTTGGCTGGCACTTTGATGTTTTTAAAATCGATGTTTTCGCTGGTAATTACATTTTTAGCAGTTGTAATACCTTTTGTTCTTTCGGCAAAGCGATCAGTATTTAATGTTTTTTCTTTTTCAGTATTGTTTACAATAACCATTACTGTGCCTTTTGGTTCGGCATTGTAGCGGAAATAAACATAAATATCATCCTGTGGAACAAACTGCATCAATTTACCGGTTTGTAATGCTGCGCTGTTTTTGCGGAAATTGGCCAAGGTTTTAACAAAGTTGAAGGCTTCGTTTTCTTTGCCTGTACGGCCATCGGCAATAAATTTGTTTTTTTTATCACCTTCCCAGCCGCCAGGAAAATCGGAACGGATTAAACCATCTGGGTTGGAAAAGTTTTTCATTAAAATTTCTGTTCCGTAATACATTTCAGGAATGCCCCGCATGGTTAAGAGAATGCTCATTCCCATTTTGTATTTATCGAAATCTTCGCCAACCATCGAATAGAATCGGCTCATATCGTGGTTGTCTAAAAAGATGCAATTGGTATTTGGGTTTTTATACAGGAAATCGTGGGCCAATGTTGCGTACAA
The DNA here is from genome assembly GCF_004310665.1 of Pedobacter kyonggii. Taxonomy (GTDB): domain Bacteria; phylum Bacteroidota; class Bacteroidia; order Sphingobacteriales; family Sphingobacteriaceae; genus Pedobacter; species Pedobacter kyonggii. The sequence continues at coordinate 93,211 of NZ_SIXF01000001.1, forward strand.
ACGGTTAATTCCGTCTACCCAACCATTTTTGCCGTTTATTCCTTCGTAAATTGCATCTTTTAAAGTGGCATCGGTAATGCCCTGTAAGTGTGTATCAAAACCGCGGTTAACGGTATTGCCACCTGTAAAAAAGGCTTGGTTCGCCACAGCAGTTACCAGTGTTTCGCCAAAAACAGATAAGTGCGGGAATTCTGCCTGAACTTTTAATGCCCAATCGGCCATATAAACCGGGTCGTTATATCCGTAAGTATCTAAACGTAAACCATCAATACCAGCATATTCGATCCACCAGATGTGGTTTTGGGTCAGATAGTTCTGCACATAGGGATTGGTTTGGTTTAAATCGGGCATTGAAGGCACAAACCAACCATCCAACATCTGTTTACGATCTGCCGCAGATGCATGCACATCCATCACGGTCTGATCGCGGTAACTCGTTTGTGTGTATTTAGGCCATTGGTTTAGCCAGCTTTTCATTGGTAAATCTTTATAAAACCAATGTTGCGTACCAATATGGTTGTGTACAATATCTTTAATCACTTTTAATCCTTTGGCATGAGCAATCTCTACATACTTTTTGTAAAGTGCATTCGTACCATAACGGGGGTCTATTTTATAATGATCGGTTACTGCGTAGCCATGGTAAGAAGCCTGTGGCATATCATTTTCTACTTCTGGAGTCATCCAAACTGTAGTTACACCTAAATCCTTCAGGTAATCGAGGTGGTTAATTACGCCCTGAATATCACCACCATGACGGTAATACATACTATCGCGGTTTATTGCTGTTTCGGTTAAACCCTGAACCACATCGTTGCTTTTATCGCCGTTCGAAAAACGATCGGGCATAAGCAGATAAATAAAATCTTTGTCGGTTACGCCCTGAATTCTGCCCGCACTTTGATCGCGGTTTTTTAATTCGTAGGTGTAAGTAAATATTTTTTTTCCGTTAACGGTAAAGTTAATCGGGAATTTTCCGGGTTTAGCTGTCGGAACAATTGTTAAATCGAGGAATAAATAATTCGGGTTTTCAACTTTGTTAACCTTAACGAGCTTAATCCCTGGATAAGTTAAGGCCACTGTGGTATTGGCAATATTATCGCCGTGCACCAGCAATTGTAATTTAGGATTTTGCATTCCCGCGTACCAGAACATGGGCTCTACGCGCTCCAGCTTTTGGGCAAAGAGATTGATACTGCTAAACAGTACAATAAGGGTAATCAATATTTTTTTAAATCCCTGCAAATTTGCTTGGCTTTTAGTTTGAGCATTAAAGGAAGAATAAATAACGGAAGGAAAGGGAGAAGAGGTAGGCGATTTTATCATGCTAAAACTTTTTAATGATTATAAAATTCCTGCAGAGATCAAAAGATCTCGACAGGAATAGTTTAGTTAATGATTAATTTTTAACCATAGTATATGATCCGGTTTTACCATCAGCATTAACCGTTAAGGTTAAGGTGTAGGTTCCGGCTTCGGTTACCATGATATCAGCTCCATTGTTGCCAATACTGGTTGTCCAATCGTGGTTTAATCTGAATTTAAAAGCTCCGGCGGTTAAAGCGATTTTAGCTTGCCAGGTACCTTTTCCATCGTTAATAAATTTTAAATCGGTATCTACCGCCCAGTTACTGCCAGGAATTGCATTACCAATAACAGACCAATAGTCGGCTTTTGCAATGGTGTAAGTTTTCTTATTTAAATCAACTGTTAATAGTTTGAACTCTGCAGATACTGAACTGATATCGCCACCAGAGGTGCTAATTGTACCTCCACCTCCATCACCATAAGCTACATCCCATTTTTTTTCTGGAGTAATTTTGAATGGGCTACCATCAAACTTGATGATTCCGGTATAAACGCCATTACTGGTTAAGGATACCAAACTATCAGCTGTTGCCGGGTTCCAGCCCTGATAGTTACCAGGTACATAAATCCAGGCTGATGCTAAATATGGCGTAGCTGTTAAAGTAATTACATTTGAATAAGTCATCGCGTTTGCCGCAGCACCTGATTTCAACCTTACTTCTACCTGGGCTGATGTACCGATGGTTGCACCAAGGGCTAGCATCATGGTATTAAAATCGTTAACAGTTGGCGAATATGAAGTTGTACTGATTACATACTCTTTAGGTGAAGAAAAGTTTTTTCCCTTCACATCAAACTGAATGGTTGATGTTACCGGTACAGCGTAGCCAGTAACCGTTGATGCAGGAAATGTTAAGGTTAACGCTGGCTTAGTTCCGTTTGCCTGTACCAAGCTTAAGCTAGTAGCCGATGCGGTAAGTGTACCTGCAGGACTAATATTCGAAACAGTCTGCGTTTCGTCCTTTTTGCAAGACCAAAGCGATACGGCTAAACAGCACACCGCTAAGGATTTAAATAATAATGATTTCATATGCGATGAAGATTAATAACCAGTGTTTTGAACCAGATTCGGATTTGCGATTAAATCAGCATTTGGAATCGGATATAGATTACGGTAAGCTGGTAAACTAGTGCCAGCTTTTACTCCACCTTTAAACGGCCATAAATAAGTAGCTCCGGCAAATTTGCCATAACGGATTAAATCGGTACGACGGTGACCTTCCCAATATAGCTCACGACCTCTTTCATCTAAATAAAAATCAGTTGTTAAAGCTGCAGTAGTAACGTTACCGCTAGTATTGCCATAAGCTCTTTGACGTAACCTATTTACGTAAGTTAAAGCATCTGTTACATTACCGCCCGAACCGCCTCTGGCCACCGCTTCTCCATATATAAGATACTGTTCTGCCAAACGGAAAAGGGCAAAATCCAAAGAACTGAATGTTCCATTTAAAGATGCAGGAGTAGTACCACCTGATGTTACATTTTTAAACTTCGTAACCTTTAAACCATCATTAGGATCTGAAATGGCATCTATTGTTGCTTTCGGGCCAACAAAAACCCCACGTTTATCAATAGATCCAGTGGTATTTGGAAATAAGGCAGGCAAATTCTGACGGGTACGGTTACCGGCCCAACCACCATTCGGTACACCATACTCACCCGCTATCATACCTGCAGCATCAGCTGATGCGTAAATTGCTGCATTGATCAGGAAAGTGGTACCTCCATAATTCGTTCCGCTCACACCATCATAATTGATAGTCAATATATTTTCAGTGTTTCCAATATTATTATCGGCTTTAAATAGATTGGCGTAACTCGGATTTAAAGTATAACTGGACGCAATAACTTTGCTCGAATAGGTAATCGCTTCTGTATATTTTGCAGTACCGGCATAAACCTGAGCATTTAAATATAACCTGGCCAATAATGCCCAATCTGCACCTTTATCCGCACGGCCATACTCATTAGCACGAGGCTCGGCCAGGTCGCTTTCTATAGCTTTTAATTCTGATTCAATATAGGTAAACAATGCTGCACGCTGAATCTGTTTAGGGTTAACCTTTCCAATTTCGTCAGCTTCAGTTACAAATGGCGGATTTCCAAATGCATCTAACAATACCCAATATTGGTAAGCACGTAAGAAACGGGCTTCTGCACGGTAACGTGCAACATTAGTTGCATCAGCCCCGGTAATATTACGTGAAGCCAGTTTATCGGCAGTGCTTTGGCGTAAATAATCGTTAACCAAGGTAATCTGCGAGATACTACGCGAGTATAATCCTCTTAAAAACTGGTTATCGGTAGACCAGGTAGCATTATCCAATTCGGGAATACCTGTATCGCCCCAATTACATACGGCCTCATCTGTTACCAATTCTTGTGAGGTCCAAAATAACCTTAAAAAATCTGCGAAACCAGCGTTTAAGCCCCCAACATCACTGTTATCTGAGCCCGATGGACTTGTTAATCCATAATTTGCATATAACCTCACCAACTGTTGTTTGTAACCTGCAGGTGTAGCGTAAGCAATATCTGCTGTTACATCGTTGGTTGGTGTTAGATTTAATGCGTGTTTTTTGCATGCGTTTAATGATAGCACTAAAACCGCCGATGCCAATAATATTTTAAATGAGCTTTTCATTTTATTTCTTCTATTAAAAACCAACGTTTAAACCTAGTGTGTATGTTCTTGGTCGTGGATACAGGTTATAATCGATACCTGTAGCTAATTCTGGATCAAGACCTTTGTATTTGGTTACAACGAAAACATTCTGACAGTTTGCCGAAATTCTCATGGTTGTTGTTCCATCTTTAGATAGTTTGCCAATGTTATAGGCTAACCCTAAATTATCCATTTTCAGAAAGGATGCATTCTTGATATAGTAATCGCTTAGGTATTGTGTATTGGTAAAACCGGTATTCAATATATCGCTGCTGGCATTATTAAGAATACCCACAGTACTCAAAAGGTTAGAATTGACACCAAAGTTCGAACTCACGTTATCATAAACGTAATTCCCTAAACTGGCTCTTAAAACCGTATTAATGCTCCATTTTTTGTAAGTAAACGCGGTATTGAAACCAAAAGTGAATTGAGGATCTGGCGATTTATAGAAATACTGATCATCAGTTGTGATGGTACCATCACCATTTAAATCCTGATAAACACCTTCCAATGGCTTCCCGCTTGCATCATATACCTGTTTGTACACAAAATACGATTGGGGAATCTGGTTAACTGCATTGTATTTTAAGTGGATTCCGGTTCCTCCAGAGATATCACCAGCATCGATTTTAAATCCAGAATTTGGGTTCAAGGTTAAATTGGTCACATTTCTTTTGTTATAAGATGCATTTACACCAAAATCCCAAGTGGTATTTTCAGTTTTAATGGCCGTAAAATTTAAGCTTACTTCAGCGCCTTTAACATCCATATTACCCACGTTCGTAACCAGTTCATTGCTAAAGTTAGTTCCTACCGGAATGGTAATCTTGCTTAATAAATCGGCAGTTTTTTTGTAATAAACATCAATACTACCATATAATCTTCCACCTAAAAATCCATAATCTAAACCTGCATTATAAGTAGTAGTGGTTTCCCATCTCAAATCGGGATCATATCCCGCTGGGGCATAATAATTGTAAAAAGTATTGCCAATCTGATATTGACCGGTATTGCTGCTGGCATAATATTTAGCGATGTAATTGTAGTTACCAATATCAGCACCGTCTTTATTACCTGTTTCGCCATAACTTAATCTCAATTTCAGATCAGAAAGCACTTTGCTGTCTTTAAGGAAATTTTCCCCTATAATTCTCCAGGTAAAACCTACTGAAGGGAAATATCCCCAACGGTTGTTTTCTGCAAATTTTGAAGAAGCATCGGCACGCATGGTGGCCGATAGGATATATTTTTCAGCAAGCGTATAGTTAAATCTTCCGTAGTAAGAAAGCATTTTATTACGTTCTACTGAAAATGGGAAAACCGGAGTAACTATTGGTGCACCTAAACCAGTGTAGTTGGTAAAGTTATAACCGGTGGTGGCAATATCGTAATAACCGTAACCAGCAGTTACATCAAATCTACTTTTAATGCTTTCTACCGTATGTGCATAGTTTAGATAGAACTCAGAAAATTTATCCGCTGATGTTTTTAATGCCCTTGAAAATGAGCCATTTGTTGCCGCAGATTGTGCTGCATAAGTTGGAACTGCAATGCTACCATAACCTTTAGATACATCGTAACCAAGATTTAAGTTGGCATGTAATTCTGGTAAAAAGTGAAATGAGTAATCGAATTTAGCGTTACCCACGCTTCGCGCAGCATTACCGTTATTATCCTGTAATCTAATTAATGCAACAGGGTTACGTGGTGCATTTGGGTTTGGAACCATTGCACTTCCTGTACCTTGTGTCCATTCGAAATAGTTACCGTATTTATTGTCTGCATAAATTGGCTGCGTTGGATCGAACTGAATGGCTGAGTTAATTGCACCCGCATTTGCAAAATGCGAATCGGTTAGCGATCCTTTTAAGTTTAAATCGATCTTTAAATGATCTTTAAACAACCTTGGCGACAAGGTAATTGAACCTGTTCCACGTTTTAATTTATCGGTAATCAATAAACCATCCTGATCTAAGTAACCTGCAGAAACACGGTAAGGCACTCCTTTAAATGAACCTGCTATACTCAGGTTATTGTCAGAGGTAAATGCATTCTGATAAATGGCATCCTGCCAATCGGTATTTGCCGTTCCCAACAAAGCTTTTTGCGTAGCGTTTCCGTTTGCATTAACATAGGCACGAACCTGATCAGCAGAAAGTACATCTACTTTTCTGGCAACCATTGCAATGGAGTTATTGGTACTGAAGTTTATTACAGGTGCACCAGAACCACCTTTTTTAGTGGTGATTAAAATTACACCGTTTGATGCCCTTGAACCATAAATAGCTGTTGCATTTGCATCTTTCAGTACGGTAAAGGTTTCTATATCGTTCGGATTGATTAAACTTAACGGACTTGGTGCATTATCAATGGTATTACCGCTAAATGGCACACCATCAATTACGATTAATGGATCGTTACTGGCATTAAGTGATGCTCCGCCACGGATACGGATCTGGCTACCTACTCCAGGTTGACCGCTGTTAGAGATGATATTCACCCCTGCTACCTTACCCTGAATTAATTGCTCAGGTGTTGTGATCGCGCCTTTTTGAAAATCTTTCGAATTTACTGTGGTAATAGATCCGGTTAGGTTTTTCTTTTCTGCAGTACCATAACCGATTACCACAACTTCGTTCAGTTTTTGTGCATCGGGTACCAATTGAAAATTAACAGTAGCATTTGCTGAAATGCTTACGGCTTTATCAAGGGTTTGATAACCGACAAAACTTGCAGAAAGTGTTATCGAACCATTCGATAAACCTGCTAGTTTATAATTACCATTCTCATCAGTCGATGTACTTCTTGTAGTTCCTTTTACAACTACAGAAGCACCGGGTAATGGTAGGCCGGTTTCATCAAGCACTTTACCAGACACTGATCCGGTTTGTGCTTTTACCATTAATGCTGAAAAAACCAACAGCACCAAAAGCCCCTGTTTTAACAGGTAAAATACTCTCATATTTGAAGCTCGTTTAAGTATAAAAATTTGGTTAAATATTATAGTGATTTACACATAGGCCTAATTTACAGCTGTTAATGATATTTCAAAATTTATTTAAAAAATATATTTCGGGTAGAAATTGTAGCGGGAAAATCAACATAAAAATCAGCTTTTCGCTGCTATTAAAAATCTACAATAAATAATTTTCAAATTTTTAATATGTTGATAATCAATAAATTAAAAGTTATAAATTTTAATTTAAAGTGTAATTATTACACTAAGTCATTTTTTAAGCTTTTTTCGGGAACGTTCCCGAAAAAATCAACTCAAAATTCACCTATATTTCGGGAACGTTCCCGAAAATCGGTCGAAATTCCGCGTATTTTACACTAAGTGACGAAATTTTTTGAAAATTTTAAGCTAAAAAACACCCCATTTTTATGGGCTTTTTTTACCCGTTTAGGGTCGAATTCCGCATGATAATTTTAGACTCTAAAACCACCTCATTTGGCAGGTTCTTATCGGCATGACCATCTAAAATAGTAAACAATAATTTAGCCGCTTCCTCCCCTATTTCGGTAGCGGGTTGTGTAATGGTAGTGAGTGAGGGATTTAACAAAGGAGCAATTTCCAAACTGGAGAAACTGATCACCTTTAAATCTTTGGGGATGTTGATATTGAGATCGTAACAAGCATAGTAAGTAGCAAAGGCCAAACGTTCTACAGAGGTAAAAACACCATCAGGTTTCAATTGCGTTAACGCCTCTTTAATGATAATGCTATTTTCTTCGTAACTGTTGCTGCAATCCACAATCAGATTTTCTTCGAAAGGAATCTGATGTTTGGCCAATGCATCAAGATAGCCCTGCATACGGGTTTTACCTATAGATAAACTTTTATTAACCACCAGATAGGCAATTCTACTGCATCCCTGCTCTATTAAATGTTCTGTTGCCAGAAAACTGCTGTTGTAATCATTTGTAATTACCCTTGGGGTATCAATGTCTTCGTAAATCCGATCGAAAAACACCAAAGGCAGTCTTTTACTGCCAAATTTATTGAGGTAATTATGATCGTTGGCTTCTCCCGAAACCGACATTACAATGCCATCGGCCCTACCATTGTGCAAGTGGCGGATAAAAGTTACTTCTTTTTTATAATCATCATCCGTTACGTAAATCAGAATATGGTAGCCATTTTCTCTCGCTACGCGTTCAATACCGTGAATGGCCTGTGAGAAATAATTATTGGCCAGTTCGGGAACAATAACGGCAATAGTTTTACTTTTCTGTTCTCTTAAATTACTGGCGTAATGGTTGGGCTGGTAGTTTAATTCTTTTGCTTTGGCTAGTATACGTGCTTTGGTGGCACCATTAATGTCACTATTATCCCTAAAAGCCCTCGAAATTGTAGAAGTAGATAAATTTAAAGCTTCTGCTAACTTCTTAATATTAATACTATCCATTTTTGGCTATTAAACCCAATTAATTTTGAATAAACGCTGTAAATATAAAATATTAATGCACGAATATCTGCCATGTAAAATAATTTATCAGTTAATTCACTATTATGGGAATAACAGCCACACTTTATCAATTGACATTAGTCAATATTTACTATAAAATTCTTTAAATAAATATTCGTTTTTTTTAAAACAAAAAGCATCTTTACCGCATTAATAACTATACGCTTTTAATCATCTCATTTACCGGTTGCAAAACAAAACCAGATGAAATAAAATTAAAAAATGGGAAATAAGAAAATACTCATCGCCGATGATGACGAAGGAATTGTTGATGCTGTAACGATGATTTTAGAAGTGATGGGTTATGATGTTGAATTTACGTATGATGGCGGAGCAGTGATAGATGCGGTAAAAAACAAACCAGATCTGATTTTGCTCGATATCTGGATGAGCGGACATGATGGCAGGGATATATGCAAACAGCTTAAAAATGACCCTCAATTTAAGGAAATCCCTATTTTAATGATCTCGGCCAGTAGAGACATCAGACAATCTGCGCTGGATGCCGGTGCCAATGATTTTATGGAAAAACCATTCGAGATGGATTCATTACTTAATAAAGTAGAGGTATTGTTGGATTAGATAAAGGTAAGGCATAAGGTTTAGGATGTATGGCTTTCCGAAGCGATCCTCATCCCGACTGACGCGTAGCGAAATGAAGAGATCCATAACAGATTTTGCTTCGCAGAGCCTTCGGGTTCTCGACTGCGTTACACTCCGCTCGAAATGACGAACTTTAGGAATAATATTCGTAATGATCACACTTAACCAATCTCCCTAAAATAAATCCGTTCAGGCAATTGCTTAAAAACAAACTCCGTTACATGGCAAAGCCAAAGTTTATGGTTCTTAAATTCTCCCCTAAATTTTTCTAACAGGTAGTCGCCACCACCGCCCAAATTCTCTTCGCGAGCATAAACAAGATCTAAAATTTCGGCATTTTTAATAGGTGCATCAGCCATCAGTAATTTGCATTCGTCCCCGGCAATCGCTATCCAGTTCAATAATTCATCGGCACCTTCTACCATTTGCAAATCAGCTATATCTCCGCCCCATTCGGGTATATCGGCATACCATTCGTGCTTTGCATTTTTATAAAAACGAATTGCTCTCTCCATATTTTGTAAAGAAAAAAAATCTAGATCAATAATCCTGATAAAAATCACGAAATTTAGATCATTGCATGTCTGATTCAACTCTACCGGTTTTAAGAAAAATAATTCATATCGATATGGATGCTTTTTATGCATCTGTAGAGCAACGCGATTTTCCTGAATACCGGGGAAAGCCCTTAGTGGTTGGTGGCAAGCCCGACAGTCGTGGTGTGGTTTCTACAGCCAGTTACGAAGCACGGCAATATGGAATCCGCTCTGCAATGTCGTCGAGTAAAGCTTACCAGCTTTGCCCGACAGCCATTTTCGTATACCCCCGTTTTGATGCCTATACCGCGGTTTCGAAAGCGCTTAGGGAAATTTTTAGTCGGTATACTGATATTATAGAACCCCTTTCGTTAGATGAGGCTTACCTTGATGTAACGGAAGACAAGCTCGGAATTGGATCGGCTATTGACATTGCACAATCGATTAAAGATGCCATTAAAAATGAGTTAAACTTAACGGCTTCGGCAGGCGTATCAATCAATAAATTTGTGGCTAAAGTAGCTTCAGATATGAACAAACCGGATGGTTTAACTTTTATCGGACCATCAAAGATTGAAGCTTTTATGGAAAAACTCCCGGTAGAAAAATTCTTTGGAGTTGGTAAAGTTACCGGAGCCAAAATGAAGGCCATGCAGATTAATACAGGTGCAGATTTAAAAAAATTGACAGAAGCACAGCTTATTGCCCAATTCGGAAAATCGGGAAGATTTTATTATAAAATTGTTCGTGGTATTGATGATCGCCCCGTTCAGTCGAATCGTGAAACCAAATCAGTTGGTGCAGAAGATACCTTTTCGGAAGATACCAATGAAGATTCGGTGATGCACGATCTGCTAAAACAGATCAGTGAAACGGTGGCCAAACGTTTGGAAAAATATCAGCTAAGCGGAAAAACGGTAACCTTAAAAATCAAGTTCGCCGATTTTAAACTGATCACCCGCAGCCGATCCTTTGCTACACCGATTAACAAAGCTGAAGTGATTTATGCTGAAGCCATTAAACTTCTAGAAGAGGCAGCCATCGGAGCAACACAGGTGAGACTTTTAGGCATTACCTTATCGCGGTTTTATGATGATGTGGAGATACAAAAGCCAGAAAGTAATCAATTGGAGTTTGAGTTTTGATGAAAACATAAGCGCATGGCAAGGATAAAACACTAATTTCCATTTGAAGCGCAATACCTGTACTAAACAGACAGTTTCTTCCCGTTTTACGCTTATACGCTTCGCTTCCTCGTACCTCGTTGCTGCAGGGTAACACTTCAACCGGGGCTAGGTGGCTAAGGCAGTATTTCATTTTCGGGGTTGCAGGGTGCAGAAACCTTTGTGCCTAAACCCGACAGCAGCGGCAGCATCCGATTCTTCTATCGGAGCTATAGCAAATGGCGGGACGGAGAACCTCCAAGAACCACGGGCCAATCATTTCCCAATTTTAATAGATCTCTTTCACAATTTGGCATCCTATTTCTGTCGGTGAGACACCAACAGATAGGATAAATGATTGACCCGCTTGAGTACATGAACTGTGTCTATTTGGTCTGTGGACACAGACCAAGGAGAAGGGGAATAAAAAAGGCCCCGCAACACTGCAGAGCCTTCGATTGTTAATTTTAAAGGGTAAGGTTTTATTTGCCAGCTAATTTATCGGCAAGCATTTTCATGTAAAAACCGCCCACTACACTCCGGGCTTTAAAGTTATCGCGGATACCGGTATTTGAATCGTAAAAATCGTTCAAAGGCACTCTCGATTCGGTTTCGATAGCATGCCTGTAAACTGGATGAACCAAAGCCTCGAATTCTCTTTGTGTTGGTGCAAAAGTAGCGGTCCACAAGATCCAGTCATTTTTAGTGTAGGCCTTTCTGCTATCCAACGGAATACCGTATCTGTTTTGTTTAGTCAGGTAATATTTGGTTTCGGTTTCGTATATCTTTTGTGGAAACAGGTTTAACTTTAAAACTTTATCCCAAACCAGATTATACTTCTGGCTCCATGTATTTTTATTATCAAAAGTTAAGGCGTAGTGATCGCCAGCATCGGCCATTTCTATCCATTTTGGCACCATACTTTCGGCAATAGCCCTATATTTCTTGGCCACATCATCATAACCTAAAGTTTGTGCCATCTGGGCATAACAAGCAATACCTACAATTGCTTTTACCGATAAGTTGGCATTACGGGCCAGGTGACCAGCAAAATCATCAGTACATAACTGCGTTTTTGGATCTAAGCCCTCTTTGGTTAAATAATCAACCCAAGTAGTTAAGGTTTTCCAATGTGTTTTGGCGTAATTGGCATTTCCCTGTGCTTTGGCAATTGCTGCAGTTAAAATAATCATGTTACCCGATTCTTCTACCGGCATTGGCTCGCCATAAGTTTGCCCGTTTGCTAACGGATAAGTTCCCAGATCGTGGGCTGCCCAAGGGTGAGGATACTTTCCACTTTCGCTGAAATAGAAAATACCATTCAACATGCCCTGTAACAGCTCAGGATTATAAATCAGGTACAATGGTGCTGACGGGTAAGTTACATCAACAGTATTAATAAAACCACCACTGTTGTTTTCTTTAGATAACCATAAAATTTCACCTTGCGGGCTCTTTACCAAAGTATGCGCCGCAATGCTCTGGCGGTAACCTAAAACACATAAATCGGCATATTCTTTACCGCCTGATTTTAAGGCATCGGCATACAAAGTTTTGTTAAAAGCTTCACACTTCTGAATCACAGTTTTGTACTCATCAGACGCAGCGGTTAGTTGTGCTTCGATGGTTTCTTTACCTGAGGTGTTCCACCATGGCCTTAAATTTTTATTGAAGTATTGAACAGAATAAATTTCATCGTAGCCCAGTTCAACATATTTTTCTACCGCAGCTTTACCTACTGTTCCAAAAGGGATAACGGTATTCAGTGCGAGCATTTTGCCCTGTTTAGCGGTTGAAGCCGAATTGCTTTTTCTAAAAGCATCGGCAGCATCTTTTTCGGCTGTTACAAACTGGATGGCATTGCTTGTTTTTGGCGCAGCCACATAAAAGTACCCCCAATCAATACGCATATCGTCACTTGCTTTTTGAAGAACTGGCTGCTCAACCGTACCTGTTTTTAATAATGATAATTTAGCGGTGCTGTATTTGCTTGCTGTAACTTCTTGCGTAGGGCGGTAAACCGCAATGTTTGATGATGCACTGAGATATACTTTTACCTGGTGCGTTTTACCATCATTTGCTTTTACCTGATAGGAAACATAAGAAACCGGGCGGGCAAATAACCCTAAATCGTTCATTAACAAAGGAGAGGTAAAAGTTAATTTTAAATCGATCTTACCGCAGGTAAAGTTATAAATGGTTTGTGTGGCATTAATATCAACACTTTTTTGTTTAGCCAGCTGCACTTTTTCGGCATTGTCTTTTAGCTTTTCTACTAAACCAAAATCGAGGAAACGGCCGCCAGCAGTATTAATCAGGTGAATGGCAATTACATTCGATCCGGCTTTTAAGGCACTTTTATCGCTATTGCTTAAAGCAATATATTGGAAATTATTAGTCCAGCCTTCTTTGGTATAGATTTTCTTCCCGTTTAGGTAAACCTCAATATTATCATCGTGGTTTATCTTTAAAAACAGTTCGTTTATTGATGCCGGGTTAGTTACATTAAAGGTTCTTCTTATCCAGATATCGTGCGATTTCCACAATGTTTTCACATTTTTGGCATCATCTCCTATTGGTGCATTACCTGTTTGCCAGCTGCTGGCGGTATAGTTTGCAGCCTTCCAATCGCCCTGAGGTTCGGTTTCTGTATATTTTACTTCGTAACCTTTTTCATCTGAAGCAGGTATAACCGTTTTGTAGGTAGTGGTTTCTTTACCTAAAAAGCGATAAATGCCACCATCAACATTAATCATTCCTAAAAGAGAGTGATCGGCTCCTGTCCAATGTTGGGTAGCAGATTCGTTTAGCTTATCCGTGTTAGACCAAATACTAAAATAGGTATTGTGGGTAATTAAGGGATAAGCTGGTGCCTTTCGCTCTTGTGCTTTTAGCAAGCCGCCTACAAACATGCAGCACAGTATGCCTAAAAATTTTAAAGTGTTGGTTTTGTTCATAATTTGTGTGTGTATTGAAATCTGATTTATATTATGGTTAGATTTAACGCTTAGTTAAACGTTTTACTAATGTATAAAATATAATTTAATTTTTGCAAGAGAGCCTTAATTTTTAATTGTCTAAGTGACATTTAAAACAGGATCTAAAGAAGTCAAGTTTTAACAACCATAATGCCAGGAAAACTTGACTTCTTTTATTAAAAAAGAAAAATAAGTCTCAAAGCAATCAAATTTTATAACCTATCAGTCATTCAATCTTGATTTCTTTAAACTAAAAATACATGAAGTTTTTAAGCTCCATGTATTTTTCAAATTATGCATAAACTATATAAACTAGGGCTGTTTTTTGTTGATTGTCCACTCGGCCAATTGAAACACACGGCTTCCTCTATTCGATTTAATGTAAAGACGGTAAAATTTATAAGCAATGTAGTTATCGAAGTGGAAAAGTTTAGTCTGTTTTCTACTTATACCACTGTTCTCGTTCGCCCATGGACAAACGGTTACCGTATGCAGATCGGTATACTGGATACCATCTAATGAGCCTTGCAAAATCCAGAATCTCGGATCGCGGTCTGCCGCGTCATTACCCGATGTTAAGGTATAAGCACCTACCACCTGTGGGGTCTTTAATTCGAAGGTACACTTTTGGGTACCATCAAAACCTGCCTGCAAAAATTTCGTATTTACATCCTGATCGACCAGTTTTTTGGAACCTTCAGCAGAATCGGCCCCCGCACCTGCTTCAAGGTTAACCGAAAATATACCACCAATGGTTTTCATGTAATTTTCGCCACAAATGGAGTAATTTATTGTCGGATCGACCACGCTAAGCATTACTTCTTTCGCTGCAGTATAACCCTGACCATTTCTTGTGGTTAAGGTTACCTTGTATTTCCCCGGAAAACGGTAAGTATGTTTTGGATTTACCTCAACCGAAGTACTGTCATCGCCAAACTGCCACAATAAACTTTTATAATTTGTGGAGTTTCCGGTAAACTGGTACTCTAAAAATTTCAATGTATCGGGTTTTACAAAGGTAAACCCAGCTGTAGGCTTTGGTTCTTCCACTTCAGGAACAATCTCTACGGTTTCGCCTTTTTTACATTTCACTGTTAACACCACAATTAGTAGTAAAAGTGAACCTATACCCAATAATCTTTTCATGTTACTTTTCATGTCTATTCAAGTTTAAGGAGTTGGAAATAATTGTGTTCTTGGTACTGCACGTTTGCCTGTTATACCTGCCGATGGAACTTCATATTCGAGATATGCCTGTTGTCCGCCAACATTTTCGCGGTGATGTGCTTCAATTTTATATCTAATACCACGTTCTAAACGAATGGTTGCTTTTCGTTCTGGTTTATCCCACTGCGTGGTATAATCGTCTATAATGGCTTTTCCATTAATAAATAGTCTTGATCCATCATCCCAACGGGTTTGATAGAAAATATAGTCGCCCCTTACTGGTGCCAGGAATTCCCCAACCCACTTGGTAGCGAAATTATCTCTGCTCAAAGAAGTGCCAGCAGTATTTTTTACATTATTTGGCCAACCATCACCCGAGAATTCGATCGTACCATCAACGCGGGTTGCAAAAGGCTCACGCCCATCATCCGGTGCCAATTGTGTATTGGTGTAATATTTGGCAATCAAACCTGTTCCATTTCCAATAATTGGCGAATTGTTATCTAAGTTTACATTGGGATCTATCACCACAATTACTTTTCCTTTTGTAGGATGGATAACATGATTGGTATTATCGCTGAGGCTTAAGGCAAAGGCGAATTTCTTATTGTCCACAATATTAGCATCAAATACCGGCCATGGGATCGATAACCTTACGGTAGCACTGGTTGCGCCTGTATTAAACCTCACCAAAGTATCGATGGTAAAATCTTTAGCGGCCAGGTGAATGGTATTTGCTGGTAACGTACCGTTTGATACCAAGGTTGCAACAGTATCCACATTATCTTTAATTTTTATGTTAAAGGCTGTTGAAGGCGAATTATCCAAACTGATAATCAACGGAATGGTAACGCCTGCAGGGCCAACGATATAATTACCCTGATAAGCAACATTGTAGGTACCTCCGCCCTGAAAATTTAAAAAGTGGATGTCGGTAGATTTTAATAATTCTTCGGTATTGATAATGACCAGGATATTCGATTTGCCATTGGCAATTTTATTGCCTTTACCCGGCGCTGAAAGTTTTAAGGCAAAAACCACCTTCTTTCCAAAATAACGCTCTAATACCGAGCGCCGAACAATTGCTATTCCTTCGGCATTGTCTGTTCCGTACGATACATTAATTACGTTTGGATATTCTACGGCAGCTGATGGCATAAGTACAGCATTGGTTAAACCGCCATTATTAATTAATTGTGTTACCGTGTCGTTATTTAGGGTTAATCCTACCTGAAAAGCTTCTTCAGCTGCTCCTGAAAGCGAAATTTTGAATGGGACTTTAACAAACTGATTATCTATTGATACATTGCCCACAACAATGCCTTCGCCAGTAATACTTCTACTTGCCGCAGGTGGCAGATCCAAATCGTCTATTTGAGATTCTTTACAAGAATAGGCAACAATCATGATTGTTAAGCCCATTAATACGATGTATATAATTTTTTTCATCTTCAATACTTAAATTATCAATACTCTTGTTTATTGGTCTAACCAAACCCTGCCATCAAGCGCCCATTGCTGGTTATTAGCAATTTTTAACCAGTTAACCATTTGCGCTGGTATATCGGTTGTTTGCGGAACCAGGAGCGCTAGGGAACTGGTTGAAGGCGGGCAGATTAAATCGTTGAAATTTTCCCAAACATATGGCCCCTGTAATTTAAAATCACGGGCCTGTGAAGAAAGATCGATCATCTTATCGCCATTACCATCGGTAGCTGGCCAGTAACCTACTAAGAAGTTGTAAGAAGGGTGGCTCTGATCGATGGATGTTTCGCAAGAATATTGCTGAATTACACCATCTGGAACGGCTAGTTTAAAGAAACGGATATCGGTTACGTAATAATCAGGCTCTCCATGCCCCTGGCCATTTAAATAACCAAGTTTCAATGCGTTCGAATTGGCCAAAGAACCAGACCCGGTGATTTCTAACTCATTGTTAAAATTTCCATTGGTGTAAGTTCTGATAAACCTTTGGTTACCGCGCTGTTCTAATTTAACCGAAAGGTTTTCCCATCTGCCCTGAACAATATCACCACCCCTGCATTGACGGTAATCGCCATCTTTTGTGCCTCTCCATTCGAAATACCAATAACGGTCTTCTAAATAAATAACCCAACCCACACTTGGGTGACCACTAGACCATTCATTCCTTTTACCTAAAATACTAGGGTATGAGATCTGCTCTTTGTTCTTTTTAACTTTAAGCTCTATGGTCATCTTGGTGGTATCGTCTATATTGTAAACGGTTGCATCTTCGCTAGCCACTTCTGCCCTAATTTGGGTACCGGTCATTTTTACGGTTTTGCCTAAATACCTATTACCCGTGAAAGGCTTTACCAGAATTCGCTTATTGTAAGCAGCGCTATAATAAATGATAAAAGCATTGTTTGCCGGTTTACTGAAAATGGTTAGATCGTCGGTATTGGGCGGAAGGGTAAATGCACCACCATCGCTCGAAGCGATAATCACCAGCCAATCTTCGTTAACATAATTAGGCCGTTTTTTTAATGCAGCCATAATCTCACCCACTCCAGTATCGAATTTTTCTATTGCCGTTTTATAGTTCGGGAATGAATTATCATAACCATATTGTGCCCCTGCTTTATCTACATCGGTAAAGTGACCTAAAATTACCGAGGCGGTATCGGTATTTAAATCGTTAATTACCGCAGCTTTAACCAGATCATCGCTGCTTACCAATGTGCTGATATCTGCACCTGTTGTTAGCGATTTAAAAACTGCAGATGAGGTATGTGCCACAATTTTGGTCTGTGGCCTGCTCTCTTTAATCCTTTTAAATATTACAGGATAATTCTGCAGGTTGTTATTGGTCAGATTATCATCATTTACCAGGTGTTTTGCCTTTTTTACACCGGTTAACATGCTTGTCCAGTTACTGGCATTCTGTGTAGCTTCGGGTTCATTTAAGCTTACCCAACTGTAAACTGAATGTGGTAAAAGCGCCGTAATATTTGGAATATTGGCCGCAGCTACCGATTGCCCTCTTGCGCCATCAACCACTAAGTATAAAATCTTACGGCTTCCGTATCTTACTTGTGTGGTATCGGTACCATCTTTATCTATAAGTTTTCTATCGAAATCTTTATTGCAGGAAAATATGGCTGTTGCAATTACTGTGGCCATTAAACCCAACAGTAATTTATATTTTTTCGTCATGCTCATCTTAATTTATATTTAATTGGCTTCTGGATATTATTCGATCGTTACCCTAACGATGTTATAGAAAGGCTGGTTATCAAAGCGGCTGAAACCACCGATTAATAACAGTGCTTTTTTGCCATCTGCAGATTTTGTTTCAATCACATCAGAAAGGCCGCCCGAAAATGGTCCGGTAGCATTATAACCAGGGGCAAGCAACCCTGCGGGTGTAAGCACCATAAAACCGTTTCTGGTTACGTTGTTGTATTTTTTAAAACCGCCGCTTACTACAATCAACCCGTTCGAAATCTGGCGTGCAAAATAAGGGTAACCACCTTCAAAGAATTTAGCGGTGAAAGATTCATCCAGACTGCCATCTTCATTAATTAGTGCCATCCCGTATACAGGTTTACCGTTGTATTTTGTAAATGCGCCTGTAATTAGGTATTTTCTGGTAGCGGCATTATAGGTAAGTGATGTTATTCCATTATCTACACCACTGCCCGGATTAAAGCTTGCATCTTTAGTACCATTAGCATTTAACCTTAAAATACGTACAGCAGGCTGATCATCGAAGGTGTTGAAGTTTCCAAATACCATTAATTTTTCGAGGTTGGCGGCATCGGTATGCATATAGGTATCAATAGGGCCATTCGCACTCACGTTACCTTTGTTGGTTGCGGTATTAAAACGATAGGTTTTATCTAACGAACCATCTAAATTGAACCTTAAAATCTGGCGTATTTCGGTACTATCCAGAATTACAGTATCTCTGGTAAAATCATAATTGTCTTTATCGTAAGTTCTTTTTACGTAATACCTAAAATTGCCCGTTGCTAATATTTTGCCCTGATGTGGATAAATACGGTTAATGTATTCGTTGGTGCCGCCATTAAATTTAGGAAACCATTTTTGGGTAACTGTATCTGTTAAAGTTGGCTTACGCTTGGTTTGGATTTTAATGGTATCAATAGCCCCGTTTGGATATAAACTGGTTATGTTACTGATATTTTCTGTACGTTGGTTATAGCCGCTAAATCCACCGGCGATGATAAAACGTCCGCCAATTTCAATTACTCTCGATAGCGAGCCATTAGCTCCTCTTCCTGTTCTAAAAGTGCGGTCGTAGTCGCCATCTAAAGAGGTTCTGGCAATTCTATTAATCGGTGTGATTAATCCTTTATTATCGTAGTTGCTAAAACCACCCAATACAAGTGCCCTTCCATCAATCATTTCGTAAAACTGACTTACATAGCCGTTTGTTCCAGCTGTTGCCTTAAAAGTGATGTCGTTTTTGATCAGGCCCGACACAATAAACTGCGGGCCTAAAATCAGCTGATCGCCAATAGCAATCGAGGTGATTCCTGTACTTCCGGCTTCGGGTACCTTAACCACAATAGTAGATTCGGTAACGCTAAGCACTTCTGCTTTTTCGCCGTTAAACATAAAGGTTAACTTATCTTTAAAGGGCATTAAGCCTTTGGCCTGCACGGTTACGGTAGTACCTACAATCCCTTCTGATGGAACAGGCAATAAAGTTTGGCTAATGGTTATACCAAGTGGAGCTTTGCCATCTGCATACGGATCTTCACCTAATTCTTCTTCTTTCTTACATCCCTGTATAACTAAGGAGCATAGAAAAAACACGATTAGCATGTATTTTATTTTTTTCATGATTCTATTCTTTTAAAATTATAACAGGCTAATTATTTATTACTTGGTGTTAAACCAGTGTTATATACATCATTAAAAAACTCGTATAAATTGAACCCCAGGTATGCACCCTGGTATCTTAACGAGTGCACCATTCCGTTGGTTGGTTTAATATCAGACGATGCGACATAACTTGGGTACCAGTTATCGTTCGGTTTTGATACATCGGGGATGTAAGAGAGCACAAGCTGCCTGTAACCGATATATTTAATTCCGTTGGCATCGTTAAAAACTACTCCAATATTGGCTACGTCGTTGTTATAATCGTAGTGAAGGGCGCCCGGATAAATACTTCTCAGGTTAAGATCGATCTGCGGATAATCTTTTAACATGTTTACACCCTTAAACATATAACGTTGCAGGTATTTCCGCCAAATGGCCAGACTGATCTGATCGAGGGTTTTTACCGTATCTCTTCCCGATTCATAAAGTAATTGGTTTAAGGATTCGAACTTTGGATTTCTATCTCTTTCATTGGTGTGAATATTGCCGATGGTTTTCCGCACTACATCGTCATCAAAAGCAAAAAAGGTGAAATTCTCTGAACTGAACTGTTGTTCCATGCCAGCCAGTTTTACAATTTGGGCAACGGTATCAAAAGGAACTTTTTTGGCCTGTAGGTACTGCATCATATTCCCATCAAATTCTGCCTTTGCCTTGCCTCCATCTATATAATACTCATCACGCTTACAGGCATTTAAAACAAGTAATAGTGCTGCACATGCAATAATTAGCTTTTTCATATCTTGTATAATTTCTATTTAAAATTAATTACCACCATTAACCCAATAATCGTTTAACCGCATAAATGGATTGTTATTTAAGGCATTCCCGCTTATTGGCCAGGTCCATGCGCCACGGCTAAATTTATCTGAAGTAAGTACATTGTACGACCATTGGCTGCTCAAAATTCTCTTGGTGCGCACCAAATCGAAATAATGGTGTCCTTCGCCTATTAATTCTCTAGATCTTTCGTAAAAAATAAAATCCTTTAGGGTAGAGCCTCCGCCACCAGCATATCTTGATGCTTGTGCCCTATCTCTTACCATATTTACCAGCTTAATGGCTTCTGTATCTTCTCCTAAATCGGCAAGTGCTTCTGCAGCCAGTAAAATTTCGCCACCATACCTAAAAATCATAAATGTGTTATCTGGGTTGGCATCTTCTTCACCTGTAGAGAAAGAGTTCTGCGCAAATTTTAACATCATAAACTTTCCGTTGTCGGCAAAAATATCTTCGTTAAACCAGCTGGTAATTCTCTTATCGCTACCATCCTGAAAGAGTTTCTGCATATACTCACCCCTGAAATAAGCAAAACTTACACGGTGGGTATATTCGGGTCTTTTGTATGGGTAATGCAAAAACATATCGGCTACTGGCGCAGTATTGGTATTTTGATCGCTATAGTTTATACTGCGGTAAAATTCGAATAAGCTCTCATCTGACCTTCCTTTAATTACGGTAGCCCATTCTGTAATCGGCAATAACCTGTATGCACCGCTGGCAATCATTTCGCGCCCTAAATCGGCAGTTTCCTGGTAGTATTTCTTTGAATTGTTCGCATCAAAACCTGCATTCCACATGTTCATTTCCATCATTAAGGCAATAATGCTTCCGCGGCTTGCCCTAACTCCTTTTAAAGACGGATCGGTATAAGTCCATGGAATCTGATTTTTATGGGTTTTAAGATCAGTAATACATTTGTTTAATACGGAAACAAAGTTTTCGCGTGGCAAAGCTGTTGAATGGAATGCATCGGTGTAATACACGACATCGCCATATAACCTTACCATGATGAAATAACTTAACGAACGGATAAATGCAGCTTCGGCTTTATACTGGTTTTTCTGCACATCGGTAAGTCCGGGTACACCCTCGTCCAATTTTGCGATTAAAATGTTGGCACCTTGTATGGCACGGTAATAATCGGTCCAGTCGGTAATTCTGTTGAAATTGTAAAAACCCCATGGACGACCGCCTGACAATAAACCTAACAGGTTATTTTTTCCTAAAATTTCGACAAACTCGCGGGCAGGGGCTAAATCAGACTGGCTTTCGTATAATACTTCGCCAGAGCGGTACTCGCCCGTTGCGCCTATAAAATGTGTTTCGTTAAACTTACCGAAAACAATACGCGACAAATCGTAAATATTTGCTTCTACATCTTCTTTAGATTGGAAGAAGTTATTTCCTGATAACTTATCTAAAGGTTGTATATCCAAAAACTTTTTACAAGCAGGCAATGAAAACGATGCTGCTAAAATCAAAGAATAAATGATAAACTTTTTCATAATAATATCTATTAATTGCCTGTATTAAGTTCTAACTGAACGCCTAGGTTATAAGTACGCGGAACAGGATATCCTGTAGAAATATCGCGCCCCAATGTGGTTACGTTTTCAGGGTTTGGCCCGGTGTACTTAGAAAAAGTAATCAGGTTATCTGTAGAGGCATAAATTCTTAAACTGCTCATTCCAAAACGTGCGATAAACTTTTTATCGAACATGTAAGAAAGCGTTACGTTACTAACTTTTAAATAAGTTCCGCTTTCTTGCCAAAGTGTTTGATCGGCCCTTAACGGCTGAATCTGATCAAACCTTTTGTAATCGTACGGATAAGGGTATTTTGCAATATCACCAGGTTTTGTCCAGATATTAAGATCATTTAATGGCACCACCGATTTTAGTGAATACGGATCGCGCATAATGGCTATCCTATCAGCCAGGGCATTATTTAAAATGGTTCTGTCGGCGGTGTAAGTAGCATAAACATTCAAGCCCCATTTTTTATACCTGATGTTGGTAGATAAACCACCCGTTATTAAAGGCTGTGAATTACCGGTAACCTCGTAGTCACGGCCATCTAAAATATAATCTCCGTTTACATCTTTCATAATCGGATCGCCACCTAAGAAAAACTGCCCGTTAGATTGATATCTTTTACCCGTTACAGGGTCAGTTGGCACATCGGCATCAGTTTGATAAACGCCCTGGTTTATTCTTAAGTAGTTGGACAGTGTGTTTCTACCTACGCGGTAAACGTTGTGCTGCAGGTAACCAGAACCATCAAATTTGATAAACTGACCATTATACTCTGCCGGAAGTTTTAACAGCACATCGCGGTTAAGTGCACCATTTACCGAAACCGAAACATCAAAATCTTTGCTCGCTACCGGTCTCACGGTAATCATGATCTCCGATCCATAATTGGCAATACCTAAATCGTTACTTGCCAACTTATTAAACCCGGTGGTGTTGGATAAAAACCTATCAAACAACAAGTTATCAACCTTTTTAAAATAGGTATCGAAGTTTACAGAGATTTTATCGTTAAATAACCCCAGATCAAAACCCAAATTATACTGGCTTGTTGTGGTTGGTTTTAA
This sequence comes from Pedobacter kyonggii, assembly GCF_004310665.1. Lineage (GTDB taxonomy): Bacteria > Bacteroidota > Bacteroidia > Sphingobacteriales > Sphingobacteriaceae > Pedobacter > Pedobacter kyonggii. The sequence continues at coordinate 116,423 of NZ_SIXF01000001.1, forward strand.
ATTAGGATTTGGAATAATATTATAATCGATTCCGATGGTTGGGTTGTTATTGAAGTTATTGTTCAGGTTATAAATACCATAAATACTCTGGAGATTACCCGTTGGCACAATATTCTGTCCCCAGGTTAACCTCAAGCTACCGTACGACAACCATTTCATATCAGCCAGCCAGTTCTCTTTGTTAAAGTTCCATCTTAAACCAATTGAAGGGTTTTTAGAATATGGATTTTCCAGTCCGCTGGATGAGGTACCATCCAAACGGTAAGAAAATTCGGCTACATATTTTTTATCATAATCGTACGATACCGAACCTGCAAACGATGCAATGGTTGCGTTTTTATAGTTAGACAATACCCCTCCACCACGCGAGTAATAGGCATCGTAACCTAATGGTCCCTGTAACTGATCGTTAGGTGTTCTTTCCTGGCGGGTAATGCCAGCCTGTGCACCCTGTTTGTAAATCTCGTTAAAGGTGTTTACAAAAAGACTGTGTTTTTCGCCAAAAGTTTTAGCGTAAGTAATCCCATTTCTATTGTACAACTGGAAATTTCTTCCTACATAATCGTATACTTTAGCAAACTGGCCGTTTGCTGCTGCTGGTGTAAAGGTAGATTCGGTATCAGAAGTATAATCGTAACTTAAAGTAGAAGATACAGCCAAACCAGGAATAAACTCGTAACGTGCCTCTACGTTAGTTCTTAAGTTTCGGGAGTTATTATCATTCAATGTTTGTAATGCCGATAAAACCCCTCCCGATGCCTGATAGAAAGATGGTGGAGGCAACAAAGTAGATACCTGCCCATTTCCAGCAACACCTGATTGTAAAAGCCCTACGCCATTTCCTTTATTCTGCTTTCCTACGGAGCCATTAATAAAACCAAAAAATCTAAATTTATCGTTTGGCTTAAACTCCATATTCATATTGAGGTTGTAACGGTTATAGCCCGTATTCTTGATTACCCCTTTTTCGGTATAATAACCCAGGTTGGCTTTATAGTTAAATCTAGGATCGCCGCCATCTAAGGCCAGGTTATGACTCTGGTTGTAGGTATTCTGGAAAAATACATCCTGCCAATCTGTAGAGTTGTTCCAGTATGCATTTAAACTATCGGCAAGGAACGAAGTATTAGAAATTCTTCTGATGTCATCAACATTTGAAGCATTTAAAATAATCTGCTGGATTTTTAATGATCTCTCCGAGTTACCACCCAAAGTTTCGCGAAGTTTTGGCGGGGTTTTAACAAAGAAATTGGATACATATCTAATTCTTGGAACTTTAGAGTTACCTCTTTTGGTGGTAATGATAATTACCCCGTATGCCCCTCTCGAACCATACATAGAAGTTGCCTGGGCATCTTTTAAAATCTGGATGTCTTCGATATCTTCCTGAGGGATCAATGAAAGCGGACTCACACCAGGCCCTTGACTCTGAAAACCAAACTCTGCAGCTTTATCTGCATCTAATGGAACACCATCAATAATATATAATGGTGAGGTTGGCTGCAGAAATGATTCATTACCACTGCCCGAGATACTTAAACTTGATAACCCACGAACCTGTACCGAACCCCTAAAACCTGGTGCACCGGTGTTATTCTGAATATTTAATCCCGGCACTTTACCCTGTAAAAGTTGCTCTACGTTAGAAACCGGAATATCCTGAACCTCTTTGGCCTGAATTAAAACCGAAGATCCGGTAGTGGTTTGTTTAGACCTTTTTTGGTAGGCCACAATAACAATCTGATCCAGTTCTTTACGGTCTTCAGAAATGGTTACAGTGATATTATTCTGATTGGTAATTTTTACACGCTGTGTATTGTAACCAATAAACTTGAATAGTAAGGTAGAACCTTCGGGCACGTTAACCGAAAATTTTCCGCTACCGTTGGTTTGGGTTAAACCTTTATTGGTGCTTTCTAAAATAATAGATACACCCGGAACGCCTTGTTTTGTTTCTTTATCAACAACGGTACCATTCACAAGGTTAAATTTCTCTTGCGAAAAAGCACTGGTGCCAATCATTATACACACCACAAGTAATGTATAAAAAAGTATATTTCTTTTCATAATATTAGCTTTAAATATTGCCTATTCGCTGATAAACTTTGGATCATCTGTTTTGAAGTGAAATACAATTTCCCAATCTCCAGCCTGGTAAATGGCAAAATCGACCCCGAAGTTGGCAATGATACGCCCACCACCGAAAGCGCCTCTTGAGTAACTCAACTGCGCTTTCGCCCTCGAACCTCCTGGTGCATAAAAGGTTGGAATTTCTACCAATGGAATCGGATAGGCTACATCGTACTGAACATACTTATCCGTTTTCTGCATGTTAAAACCATGGATCATTTTATCCCAAACAGTTTCGTTAAAGGAAGATGGATTAATTTCAACCGAATCTTTATTTAAGGCTTTAATGCGAAGCGAGTGACCATTGCCCCCTGTAAACTGGCGGATATATACCACTACATCTTTCTGATCGTTGTTACTGACCAGATTTTTGTTGCTTGTAGCACCAATTACATTGTTTAGGTATGGGCGGATATAATCTCTCAGCTTTTTATCTAAAGGAAATTTAGGATCGGGAGCAGGCAAACCGGTGTAAGCATTAAAATCATTAGAAGGTTCGTAAGGTCTTTCTCTAAAAGGTCTGATCTGTAAATCCCTGATCAAACGTTCTCCACCAGTATTTTTAATCTTCACATCAAAAAAGCGGGTATCCTGAGAAAAGTTTGTACTATCAATTGGTCTTGGTTTGATTAATTGATTGGTAGATGAGCTCCAAAGTATAAACTCCCCTGAAGAACGTACCTCAAACAAAGCGTGCTCTTCTATCTTTCTTTTAGCCTCTATTTCTGCCAGGCTTTTTTCTAAGCCTGTATATGGAGCAGTGAACACATAAGTAGGCACTTTCTGAAAAATATCGGTAACCGGTTTACCATCACCAAAACGTGCATTCACAATTTCGAAGGTGATAGGTTGCGTAGAATTATCGCCATTAAAACCTCCCATTAGATTGGTTCTGCCAATAATCGGTTCAAATACCTTATTGCTAAAGTTTACATTATTACTCAGGTAATCTTTTTCTTCTGGCAGGTCGTACAGTTTTTTGCATCCGCCAAAAGCAATCAATGCAAACAAAACCACAACCACTTCTATTTTTACGATTGACTTCATAAGTTTCGTTATTTTATTTTTTCTATGTCCCATCACCCTATTTCGATTTGTTTATAGTCCATTCTGCAAGCTGGAAAGTACCACCGCTCCTTAATTCAGTAATATTTATACGGTAGTAGAGGTAAGCAACAGTATTGGTACATCTAAAAACTTTTTGCTGATACCTTTCCTCGAAAAAGAAATTGGTTACCCGGTGTAACTCTGTCCAGTTAACACCATCCTGCGAGCCTTCGTAAGTCCAGGCTTTCGGATCTCTTCCATTCTCATCATTTGCTGAGATTAAAGTATAAACAGACGATACTTCTGGCGTTTTAAGTTTAAACTGCATGGTTAAAAATCCTTGCAGATCGCATAAAAACTTGGTGTGGTCGTCTCCATCGATCACTTTTTTAGAGTTTTCACCACTGGTTGGTCCACCGCCGTTTTCGCGGTTGGCAGAGAAAGTACCACCCACAGTAACCATTAAGTTTGGCGGAGGTGGAATAAAAGTTAAGCGGGTAACAAAGCCATCGAAACCGAAAATATGATCGGGACTGATTACGTGTACAATGCCATTTTTGGTTTTGATGTTATTCGAAGCAGTCGTACTTGTAGACCAGTTTCTGATGAATTTGCTCTTTTTGGTATTGCTAAACTGAATCACTTCCGGACCGGCCCCCACCTCGCCCGAGGCAGAGCCCCTCACCGATTTGGCATGCATGGGATAGGATACCTTAGCACTGGTTAAATTCAGTCCATCCTGCAGTTTCAAAGAATCAGAAGGTTTTACGCCCCTGATAATGTAGTAAGACACCATGGTATCTAACTGAATTCCGTCAATGTTCGATAAAAACAACGGGTCTTTATCTGATTGTTTTCTTAAAGTATTTAAGTTCCTTAAGGCTAGCTGAAAACTAGGATTGGTTACCGCAAAAAGCGTTACATTACTATCGGTAAGGGTTTTCTTTAAGCCCATCCGATCAACCGCCACAATTAACGAGTCGTATACCCCCGGCTTACTTTTTAAATATTCGTAAATGTTTCCATTATAGGGTACTGCGCTATCTTCTACATCGTAATAGCCCCCATTTTTTTTACAAGCCGAATAAACGATGGTGAATAACAAGAGTATTGTTAGCACACCAATATATTTTATAAAATTTTTCATATCAATATTATTTAGCGCCAGTAAGGATTCTGAGTTAGTAAACTGTTTTGAGCGATCAGCCTGCGCGATATCGGCCAGTAGATCCCTCCCGAATTGATCAAGGTCATAAACCTGGCATCGTTCTGCTTAATTTTATTGTATCTGATTAAGTCGTACCACCTATGCCCTTCTCCCAATAGTTCGCGGTGTCTCTCTTCGAATATGATTTTAATGATATCATCTTTGCTGAAATCGAATTTAATTTCAGTATCTGGAGGTAAACGCCTGCTCATTACCTGCTTTAACTCATCAGTCGCTCCTTGTTGATCTCCTAAAACAGATAGTGCTTCGGCCCTTAACAGTACAATATCTTCTAACCGGGTAAAGATCAATGCACTGGTAAAATACCTGAAGTTTGGATCGGTACCACCACCTTGAATAACCTTGATTTTACTGAAAATTGGATATTTACCATTTAAATTGGTGAAATACCTGTCGAATTTCGATTGGCCCAACGTATCGATAGAGAATCTTTCATCTTTCGGTAAATTGAAATATTTTAAGATCGAATCTTTTGGGAGATAGATATCAGGAACCGACTTGGTAATGATGGGCTCTGCAAGGGTTAATTCTTCGATATGGCCAGTTGATGAACCATCGATATGACCATAATCTGAATTAAAGCCAAACATTTGTCGGTTATTTTTATTGTAGAAAAAGCCGTTTGAATTGCTTAAGTCGGTAGTTGAAGTATAACCACCTCCGCTTCTGCCATAATTATCTTCAACAAATTTGGTGTATTTGGCAACACTGGCATAATCTGCATTCCAGGCAGCAACATGCGACAGTACTGCGTAAGCTGTAACCTTAGTTGCTAAAGCACCGCCCCATCTTCCTCCGTTTTCGTTATAATAATCGCCTGGCTGCTGAATATCGTTTCCACTATAAATAAATGGCAGATCGGCAGCAGCTCTTAACATTTCCGATTCTACCCAGGCTAAAACCTTAGCTTGTTTTTCTCTGGCTTTATTTTCGAAAACGCCTTCGTTTGAAGATATGATAAAAGGAACATCACCCCAGATACGCACCATGTAGAAATAAGCAAAAGCCCGTAAAAACCTGGCTTGGGCAATATCTACTGTCATGTTATTATCCGAGTAGCGTTTATCAGTTGCTCTAACGTGTGCAATATTTTCTAGAAAAACGTTAGCACCATTAACAATTGCATAAAACCTGGTCCAATCAGAAAGCGACTCTACTACAGGGTAAGATGCATTTAAATTATTGCTGATAACCGCTTTTAAATCCTGTCTTTTCGGACTTGTAAACTCGCCTGGTCTTACATCTCCATAAATCCAGTGGCTGTTATTGTCGGAAAGTGCAGCTCTGGTTAAGGCATAAACCCCCAGAATTCCGGCACGGGCATCCTCTACCTTATTCCACATATTTTTTTCGCCCACCACCCTACTCGAGTCCGTTTCCAATGCTTTGTTGCAGCTGGTTAAAGCCGCCACAGCAAGCAGAAATGCGTATAATATATTTTTCATCGTTATTGATGTATTTTTAGTAGCTATTTCCATATTATAATTCCATTTTAACTCCTAAAGTGTATGTTCTTGGTATCGGTTGACCATAGCCGGTATCTACACCATCATAGCTTACCAGTTCTGGATCTTGCCCGGTGTACGGCGTGATGACAAATACATTACTTACTGCGCCGTAAACGAAGAATTTATTGATCTTTATATTTCTCTTTTTCAACAGGTTGCCAAGTTCATAGCCTACAGATACCGATCTCAATTTCAAGAACGAGGCGTTTTCCAGGAAAAGATCTTGATCTACACGGTAAGGAATAACAGTGCTCCATGGATTGTATAGCGGATATTTGCTATAATCGCCTCGTTTCTCCCAAAAAGTAATTTCTTTCACCGAGTTTACATCGGTATTACCTTCGCGGTTAACAAAATCGAAGCGGTTGGCCATTTCCTGGTTAATTAGCTTCCTGCCCAAATTGAAATATAAATTGGTACTTAAACTCCAGTTGCCATAGGTAAAAGCATTATCAAAACCACCAGAAAGTGTTGGCAATGAGTGCCCTTTTAGTACTTTGTCTTTTTCGTCGATTACATGATCACCATTTTGGTCTTTCCATCTCGGATCGCCTGCTTTTAATGCCTGTCCGTTATACTTTAACGGCTGACCATTTACTACCGGAACTTGTGCAGTAGAAGTATAGATGCCCTCATTTTCCAACAACCAATATTGATCTACCGGTTCGCCCACTCTTAACAGCCTGTTTCCGATTATAATTTCATTTAAGCCTCGTGGCAATGCTTTTAAGGTATTCTTATTGTGGTTAAAATTCAGTGAAGAATTCCACGAGAATTTATTTTTAGCCATTACCAATGCGTGGATGGATAAATCGACGCCTGTATTGCTCACATCCATTCCACTTTCTATTGATTGTTTGTAACCATATTCTGCATACGATGGAATGCCGATCAACTGGTTTTTATCAGCTTTGGTGTAAAAATCGACTGAAACATGCAGGCGGTTTTTTAACATGGCTACATCAGCTCCGATATTTAGCTGATCTGAATAGGCCCACGGCACACCATACCCCACCCAGCCAAACGAATAGGGCCTGGTTAGCACACCGAAGGCATTGTATCCTGGCACAGTTAAATTGCCAGTGTAACCAACTGATGCAGTGTACTGTGGCCCCTGGGCATAATTATCGTAGGTAAATGTTCTGCCTAAACGGCCAACACTTGCCCTTAAAACTAAATCATCAACCAATCTGGTATCTTTTAGTATTTCGTTTTTAACATTCCATGCGCCCGAAATTACCGGAGAATAAAACCAGCGTTTGCTTGGCTGTGCGTTAGACGATCCATCTAAACGTAATGTTCCGGATAAGAAGTACTTATCATTATACGAGTAGTTTACCTTACCATAAAATGATAACAGGTTATCTTCCGTTTTATCTAAAAAGCGATAGGTTAGTTCTCTGGGAAATGCTTTTGGCACCAGGTAATTCGGGTTATTATCTCCGTTTGGCAATTTTGGATCAGAATCCAATAAGTTAATTTTGATATAATCATTGGCACCTTTATACGCATAAGCATAGTTATACTTATAAATATCCCACATCATCGATTGGCCTAACTCTACATGAAAATCGTGTGCGGTATTAAGCTTGAAATCGTAAGCGGCCTTATTATCGATCATTAACCGTTGGTTAAAACCATAATAGTTTGAGGCATAGCTATTGCCCTGCAACAAGGTTCTGGCATAAAATATATCCCGGTAACCTTCATTATAATCTACATTAAAAGCCGATGATAATTTAACCTTGCCCAGTGTAGCCACCAATTTGGCATAACCCTGGATCAGGTTGGTTTTATTATCATCAAAACCTTTCTTGTATTCATTTAAATAAGTACCATAATAATCTTTATTAGGCGCGGGTGGGGCGCTAAGATCAGGAAAGTAATTAATCTGTGCAAACCGATCCCTAAGTGCCCTGTTGCGGTCGCGGTTTAATCTGTTGCCGTTAATCATTGCGGAGAAAAGCAACCATTTAACCGGGCGCATGTTGATGTTGAACATGGCACTGTAACGGTCTAAGCCTGTACCATCGGCAACACTCTGGCTTTTGGCATTACCTAACGAAAATCTAAAATTCGCTCGGTCCGATCCGCCGGTTAAGCCAAAATTTATACCGTATATCAATGCGTTTTTATAGTACAAATCCGTCCAGTTCGATTTACCACTATATACATTATTAAGCGAGTCGCTTAAATAAACAGGATATTCTTCATCATCAGAGTACCTGCCATTGGTTGTATAAATACCATAGAACCTTTGCCTGAATTCATTTTCATATTTACCATTAATGGTATTAACCGTTGGTTTTTGCACCATACCTATATATGAATTAAAGCTAATGCTCCTCGAATTGCCCGAAGCCGCTTTTGAGGTTAATACGATAACACCGTTTACTCCCCTGGGGCCATAAATAGATGATCCTGCCAAATCGCTTAATACCTCTACAGATGCAATGTTATTGAGATCAATTCCGGCAAGGAGATTAGTAGCTGGGCCAATTCTGTTAAAATCGTACTGCTGGATATCGAAAGCAAAAGGATGCTCTCCGATTAACGGGATTCCATCCAATACCACCAATGGCTGTACGGCATATACATCCTTCTTTGAAAGCAGCGGCGTAGCAGCGCCCCTGATGATCATATTCTGAATAGAGCCAGGTTCGCCGGATGGCTCCTGTACGTATAGGCCCGCATAACTTCCTTTCAAACTCTGCTGTAAGGAAATGGCAGGAAACAGTGAAAGATCTTGAACATCTTTCTGTACACCTCCCGATAATTTATGATAAATTGTTTTAAGTTTAATTTGTTCCAAGCTGTCTTTCCTCAAAGAGTCTTTTGGCGATACATACTTAATTTTAGTTGTATCCTGCAGAACAAAAAGATTGGTTGTTAGGCCTTTATGAACTTTTTTGCCCGCCGAAAAAACAGGTAAAACGTTTAATGTAAACGCGGCAAAAAAAACAAGGCACGCCCATAAGTATCGCATAGTTAATGGATCTTTAATTGGTAAAAAAATGATTTCTAAAACTTATTTTTTTGGAAACGGCATGGTATGTCCCACGTTAAAGAGACAGGTACTTCGGTAGTAATAGTTAAGGGTTCTCATAAAATTTAGTATTTGGTTAACTCAAATATATACTATACTAAAACGTTTTAATAACGAATTGTCATTTTTATGAAATTTTAATAAAACAACGCAATAATATTTAATTATATTAAAATAATTGTCAGATAGACAGGTAAAAAAATAAATATCATCAGAATATCTTAAAAAATTAACATCCTATAAAACAGTAAATAAGGATATTTTTAGCCTGCAATAACAATAAATCGAACAATTTTATGTTGCTATTTTCTCAAAGTACTTAAACGTTTTAGTAAAAACATGAAACATCGAGAAAGTAGTAAAGATTAAACCAACAAAAATTATTTAGGGGCGAGGCCAACCATTACCATGTTATACATTATAACATTAGCTTCGACGTAATGGTATTTTATACCATAAAACAGAAAGGTAAAATTTATTTATTTTTCGGTGGCCACCCGATAGGTAGGATCTTCTATAATGTTTACTTCTATAATCTGATCTGCATTTTTCAGCAAGCGCTTACAGTCGTTGCTCAGGTGTTTTAACTGGAGCTTCTTACCAACCAAACGGTAACGTTCGGTAAGTTTATTCAATGCATCAATACCCGACATATCAAAAACACGGCTGTGCTTAAAATCAATTACGATATGCTGGGGATCATGAGCCACATCAAACAGCTCGTTAAAATTAGCAATCGATCCAAAAAACAAGGGGCCGAATATTTCGTAGGTTTTTACACCACTGGCATCGATATGTTTGGTGGCACGTATCCGTTTAGAACTTTCCCAGGCGAAAACAAGTGCCGAAATAATTACGCCTATTAATACCGCAAGGGCCAGGTTATGCAGCCAAACTGTAATTACAGCCACCAGAATCCCAATGATAATATCCTGCGAAGGCATTTTATTAATCACTTTAAAACTCATCCATTCAAAAGTGCCAATGGCTACCATCATCATTACACCAACCAGGGCTGCCATGGGTACACGATCGATTACCGGAGCACCTACCAAAATAATAACCAATATAGTTAAGGCAGCAATAATACCCGATAACCTTGCCCTGGCACCTGCAGAAAGGTTAACCAGTGTTTGGGCAATCATTGGGCAACCGCCCATGCCCGTAAAAAAACCGTTTGCAATATTGGCAATTCCCTGGGCAATACTCTCTCTGTTCCTATCGCCTTTGGTTTCTGTAATTTCATCGACCAGGTTCAAGGTAAGCAGGCCTTCGGTTAAGCCCACACCTGCCATAATCAGCGAATAAGGAAAAATGATCTTTAGCATATCCAGATTCAATGGCACTTTCGGAATATGAAATGGAGGAAACCCTCCATTTACTGAAGCAATATGCTTAACCAACTTGGTATCAATTCCAAAACATAAAACGATAAGAAAAACCACAATAATGGCCACTAATGAGGATGGAATGGCTTTGGTTATTTTAGGCAGAATGATCACTATTGCAACGGTAAGCAATACCAAAGCCAACATGATATATAAAGGATTACCGCTCAACCATTCTACTCTGCCGTTAACAAGGGTTTTGAACTGCTCCAGTTGCGACATGAAAATAATAACTGCCAAACCGTTAACAAAGCCGAACATTACGGGCTGCGGAACCAGCCTGACAAATTTCCCAAGTTTAAATAGCCCCACTATAATCTGGATTACGCCTGCTAAAGCAACTGCTGCAAAAACATATTCTATACCCTGGGTTTTCATTAAAGCGATGAGCACAATTACTGTTGCACCTGCCCCACCAGAAACCAAACCTGGCCTGCCACCTAAAACAGCCGTAACCAACCCCATAATGAAGGCTGCGTATAAACCTGTTAAAGGAGGGAAACCTGCAAGAATAGCAAATGATAACGATTCGGGGATCATCGTCATGGCCACCGTTAAACCCGCAAGAATTTCAGTTTTATAATTAATTTTCTTAGAAAAATCGAAAAGTTGCAGGTAAGGTTTCATCAGTTAAATTATTAGCAGTTGCAAATATCTAAATTATGAGAACATTAGTGCTATATAGACTCTTCAAATTGCAATTCACTTTAACTAATGAAACACGGATGATGGAATTGATTCTGCACTCATCTTTTACATCTGCGGGACAAATAAATAACTAAAAACGGATTGCAAATCCGTAGCACCCGGGCCTGGATTGAAAATCTAAACCAGCATAAAGGCTAGAAAACTAATTCGGGATAACTTTTTTGCGTTTAAGTTCGTCAAACAGGTCAAAAAACATCTTTTCAGTCTGCATATATTCGTGAAAGCCCATGCGCCTGGCTTTCGTACTGTCTGAGAAGAAATCGTAATCCCAAGAAAAAACGAAATCACCAAAGGCCCATGAAGACACTTCTTCATAACTGTGCTTGGCTAGGTTATGTTTTTCTTGCATCTGCGTCCATAAAGTCGATTTATCAGTCATTACGGTTTGCAAAGGCATTTGAAGTGGAGGGGCAGTATCCATTTTAAAATAAGCTGCGATTTTAGGCCAAAGATCATTCCAGCGTATCAAATCACCATTGGTTATATTAAAAGCCTGATTGGCACATGCAGGATCAGTAGCCGCCCATACCGTTGCTTTCGCCAATAGCCCAGCATCCGTAATGTCTAAAAGTTTATCATAAGCTCCAAATTTGCCAGGAAAGCGCAATGGCAAACCTAGTTCTTTCGATATGGATGCATAAACTGCAATTACAGAAACCAAATTCATTGGATTACCCAATGCTGTACCCGCAACCACAGATGGCCGGAGCGCAGACCAGCTCCATTTTTTTCCCTTTTGCTGTGCTTCAAGAAACTGTTGCTGATCTACATTAAATTCTGGGGGCATATGTCCGCCGTCGGTTTCTTTTGCCGGTGTTTTAAAAGGACCATAATGCGCCCCGTATACTTTATAGCCCTGCATTAAACTGATGTGCTGTAAGTCTTTTGCAATACCTTCAATGGCATTAACCACATTTATAAGCATAGCCAAATTAGGTGCTACCAACTCTACCCATGTGGGCTTATCCTGATATGCGGCATAAAAAATATGTGTTATCATAGTTAAAGGGGTCAATTTTTTCGTACTGTCTTCTGGGTCGAGCAGGTCTACAGAAATATACCTTGTTTTATCTGTATCCAGTCCACCCCGGCGCGATAAACCGATAATATTCCAATCGCCAAGATTTTCTAGGTAGCTGATTAAATTACTGCCAATTACCCCGTTTGCCCCAACAATCAATGCTGTTTTACTATTATTCATCTCTTTTGATTTAAATTGATTCATGAAAAGCAAAGATCCTGACAAACCACAGATGTGTTTTTGTAAAATAGTATGATAGATTTGTATAAATCTATGATAAAGCGATATGTCCAATTTCAACCAATTGTTATTTCAGAATTTGAAGTAAGCAAGTGGCAGCATCCTCTACATCGGCACAACCATTATGAACTGATTTACATTAAAAATGGATCAGGTCAGCACATCATTAGCGAAATCTCCATTGCTTACAAAAAAGGAAATCTCTTCTTAATTGGTCCGGATGATGATCATCGTTTCGAAATTGAAGAAAAAACACATTTCATTTATATCAAGTTTACCGATATATTCATCCATCAAAAAGAAGTAAGCCCAACGGGCATGCAATATCTGGAATACCTGATCAAAAGCCGTGAAACACATTTTCTAGATTTTAACTTTACGGCAAACGATCAGTTGATTGTTGAAAATATCATTGCTCTTGTCTTATCGCTCAACGCAAACATGTTGCAAAATGAAGCTTTAATCTGGACGCAGATCTTAGTGCTTTCCGACATCATGCAGCGCAATATGCCCGAAATCAAAAACAGTGTACAACACTCAAAAGATATTCAAGCCATCTTCTGTTACCTGCACAAATACATTTACCAGCCTAAAAATTTAAAGGCGAATGTAATGGCGGCACATTTTAACCTTTCAGAAGATTATATAGGTCCTTATTTTAAAAGAAATACAGGCATAACCTTACGTCAGTATATCCACGATTACCGCCACAATTTAATTCAACAGCGAATAGAAAGCGGAAGATTTGGGTTGAAACAAATTGCCTCAGAGTTTGGCCTTGTGGATGAAAGCCACGTAAGTAAACTGATGCGGGAGAGCACGAAGGGAGGAAAGATGTATTAGTTCGAAGTCGGGAGTCTGAAGTCTATGCTGCAGAAGAAATATGCCTGTGCGCTTCTTGACTTAGGGGTTAAATGATGGAAAACGTAAGGTGGATGTTGGAATTGATTCTGCGTTCATCTTCTAGATCTGCGGGATAAATAATTAAAAACGAATTGCAAATCCAGACCCGCTACATTATTCAAAACAAACCTTTAACATCTACCGACAAACCTAGCTCAATAAAACTCAGTGTAGACCATTTAATTTCAAGTGGAAGGCCCGCATCCCTTATCGTTTCTTTACTCACATCCTTACCCGTTCCGTAATTGATCTGCGCAAAAGGATTTTTATCAATATTAAGCACTAAAAGCAATCTGCTACCTTTTTGTAGCTGCTTACTGAATACTCTCGATCTATAAAAAGGTATGGTTTCTAATTTCCCAGGTTTAAGCAAGTTCCTTTTGCTCATATCATATGCATAACTGGCTCTTCCTAAATAATAAGAGAGCTGAAAATATTCGCCTGAGGGCGTAACTTCGTACAGAACCAGGCCTACATCCATATCCTTTTTGCTGATGATGGCGCGAAGTTCTCCCTTCAGTGCACCCGATACTGAAATGGCCTGATTAAACGGCTTGGTGATAAAGAAAAGTCCATTGGTTCTGTCGATTTCTTTTTTTATGATCGGATCAGGGTAATAATCATTGTAGAATGTGGTTCTGTCTGCCAGATCAACCTGCTGATGCATAAAAACTTCTTTAGCTGGCTTTTGCTCCGACAGCAGCATTCCGTTTGTAGTGCTGTCCAAATAAAAACGGATATGGTAATCCTCAATTTTTGCCAGTGAAGGAGCGTGTTTCCACTTATTTGCGCCCATTACCTCAAAATTGATCTTATCTTTTAACAGTGCAGGTTTCTTTCCGCCTTTAAGAATATAATCGAGCCATTGGAAAGTGATTTCGCGGGTATTTATTAGTGCTATTGAATCTACCTCATAGTCCCTCAGCCTGGCTACTCCACCTATCTGCGATCCAAAATGATCATAAGGACCTATAATTAAATAATGTTTGGCTGAGGGATTATATTTATAATGCTCCCTAAGGTATTCAAGTGCCGAAACCTGTCCATCATCGTAATAGCCGGTAATGCTGAGCACGGGAATATTGATGTGTTTAAATTCGCTACCATAGGGCACCATCGACTGCCAGTAGGCATCGTAATCGGGGTGAGTAAGCCACTTCTGCAACAATGGATTTGGTGTGCCATCAATGCTGTCGATCTTATTGTAAGCGGCCCCACTTTCCCACCAGTTATTCCGCATCCTGCGCCAGCGGGCATTATCGTTATTCACAGCATCATCGGTGTATTTGTTATTGGTGATATAAAAGGCCCATTGGTAATTGGCAGTTAAAAAAACATTATTTTCCATGGGCAGGCCAAGTCCTGGAATCGCTGCAACATAGGGCACAATGGTTTTAAGTGCCGGATGCAGGTGTTTAGCCGCTGCCCATTGTGCAAAACCTGAATAACTTCCACCATACATCCCAACCCTGCCATCGCTCCACGATTGTTTGATAATCCAATCGAGAACAGCATTTACATCTTTTGTTTCATGCTCGTAAGGTACTGGAACGTCAGGGCTGAGCCGTTTACCTCTGGCATCGGCAACAATACCAACATAACCATGATCGGCAGCATATTTGGCTTCCATCAAACTTCTATTGGTGTTGGAATAGATAAAATAAAAGAGTGCGGCAGGTAATTTCTGTGGCAAACCTTTTTTCCTCACCACCACGGCAGATAAAGTAATGCCGTATTTTGTTTTAATCATCACACTATCGTTAATGATATAATTAGTGCTATCGGGCAAGGTTAGCTTTTGCTGTGCAAAGGTTTCGATGCTCATTATTAGGCATAGCATAGCCACACCCAGTTTTACTAAGTTTATTTTCATGATCAAAAGTTATAGTTTATCTTTTAATGAGGCTCCTTAATTTAACAGCCTGCCGTTCTGATATTCTGATTAAATTTCCCGTTTTAAGTGCTACAAACATCCCCTCATTATCTTTTTTTACCGAACTGATGTGGTCGAGATTAAATAATATACTTCTGCTGGCTCTAAAAAATCTTTCACAATCGGGGTTTTCTTCGAGTTTGTTTAAAGAGGTTTTGAGCAATACCTGCTCTTGCCCGAAAAAGACTCTGGCGTAATTCTCTACCGACTCGATCAGGTGTATATCTTTCCATTTAATGAGGTGGTGTTTACCCCTATCCTTTACAAAAACAGCTACGCCATCATTCGCACCAATCTTTTCTATGGCTTTATCCATTGCATTTTTAAAACGTTCTTCCCGCACTGGTTTCATCAGGTAATCCATGGCACTTACTTCAAAAGCCTGCACTGCATAGCTGTCGAAAGCGGTTACAAAAATCACCTGTGGCACATGTACCAAATTTTCCAACAGGTCGAAACCCGAACGGCCAGGCATCTGTATATCCAAAAAAATCAGGTCGGGTTTTAAAAGACCGATAAGCTGTTCGGCTTCATCAGCATTGGCAGCCTCACCTAATACAATAACCTGTGGGTAGCTTTTCAGCATCCTGGCCAGTTCCTTTCTTGCACCACGTTCATCGTCAACAATCAGCGTCCTAATATTTCTCATCTGATTGGGATTTTAATTTCGGCGCAAACCTTTTTCCCCATTTCATAAAGGTTAAAAGATGCATGGTGCTGGTAATTCAGGTCGAGCCGTTCTTTCAAGTTCCGAAGCCCTATACCTGCCACCGTTTTATCCGGTTCCAACTTGCCGGGGTTTAAAACACAGATGCTTACCAATCCATTCTGCTCGTTAATTATTACTTCAATCTTTCCACCCTGCTTTTCTAACACAACCCCATGCTTTACTGCATTTTCAACCAATGTTTGAATGCATAGCCGTGGCACCATCAGCCCGGAGAGCGAAATATCAATATCCAGCTCGTAAGTTAATCTTTCTTCCATCCTCAAACCTTCTAGCTCCAGGTAATCTTTCACCAGATCTATTTCTTCATTTAACCTAATGAGCATGGCATTGCCTTTATACAATCCACTGCGCAACAGTTCGCTTAGCAGATCGATTGCCCTACCTGCATCATCAGGCCGGGTATATACCAAAGATTTTATGTTATTGAGTGCATTGAATAAAAAATGAGGATTTAGCTGAGCAGAAATATTATCCAGTTGCGATTGTTTAAAGCTAAGCTCCAATCTGGTATTTTCTACCGATAACCGTATCTCTCTTTTTGCGTAGTGGTAAAGGTGGTAGGCTAAAAGCCATATGGCCATTAAGCGGATACCAGCAACAAAAATACCTGATGCATTTAAATTAAAAAAATCAGCAAACGACTGGGATGGATGGCTTAGAAACAGTAATCTTACCAGGTACAACTTACTAACGGTAACTATGGTATAAAAAATACCCATTACCGGAATAACGATCAACATCCGCCAGATCAGCTTTTGAAGCGCCAGGTCTTGCCAATGGTTTTTATTTGCAAAATTACGGTACAAATGGGTAATCAAAATGTACATGACCACGTCCAAAACAAAATGTGCAACAGCCATATCGAATCTGAAACTACCAGCAGCAGACCAACCTTGAAATGCCCAATACAAAGCGGCCACAGACCAGCCGATTAGCTGACATTTCCAATAAAGCGATATATAGGGTTTCTTTTCCAAAATTTTTCTGTTCCAAACAAAACAACGAAAACAAATTTTAAGAAAAAAGATAAAGTACAGGAACGTATGGTTTTGGGGGATGAGTGGTTTTTAGTCTGGAGTAAAAGGATGGAAAATGTAAGATGGATGACGAGACTAGTCCGAAGTCGGGAGTCCGAAGTCCAGAGTCAATTGCGCCAAAGAAATAAAACATGTCTTTGTGTCTTTCCTGCCTTATTGGTTATAAGATGGATGATGGCTAGCCCGAAGTTGAGAGTCTGAAGTATATTGTGCCAAAGAAACAAACTCAGCTTCGTGCCCTCTGCGTTAATCTTTTAAATCTGCGGGACAAATAAATAGTTAAAATGGATTACAAATCCATAGCACTCGGGTCCGGATTGCAAATCTAGACTAACAATAGACGAAAACATCAATTCAGCAACTGCTTTTTAAAGGTATTCGGGCTAATACCAACCTCTTTTTTAAATAAACGCGAGAAATAAGAAAGATTCTCAAATCCCAATGCATAAGCAATCTCTGAAACCGACCTATCTTCACCCATCAAACGGTTTTTTGCTTCACTTATCAGGTAAATATGGATATGTTCTAAAGCCGTTTTTCCACTTTCCTGTTTTAAAACATCTGTTAAATAACCTGCCGAAATGTTTAAACGCGCTGCCATATCATGCACGGATGGCAAACCTTTAGTAGCTAATAATCCATTAGCAACGTATTTATTAATCTCTTCATTAAACCTGGTTACTGTTTTGCCCGAAATTTCTGTGCGGTTAAGAAATTGCCTTTTGTAAAAACGTTGACTGTACTTAAGCAAAGTATCTATATTGGCCAAAATCAATTCGCGACTATATTCATCCTGGTTGTTTCGATATTCGGTTTCTATTTTATGATACAACTCCCATACTGTGCTTTCTTCACTGGGCGAGAGATGCAGCGCTTCGTTGGTTTCGTAATCGAAGTAGTGGTATTTTTTGATGGTATCATGCAACATATGTCCATTCAAAAAATCTTCGTGAATAAAAATCAAAAAACCATCCTCCTCCATCTCTAAGTTTTTCATTTCGATTACCTGATGAGGTTTAAAGAACATCATCGAACCACTCTCGTGGTCGTATTTTGTACGTCCGTAAAGGATTTGTCCCGCAATAATCTTTTTAAAACCGATCATATAAAAATCACTGGTAAACTCCCGGTCGCCCATGGTACACCTGTGGTCGCATTTGTAAATGCTAAACAATGGGTTCTCTGGCGGCGGAAATGTGTTTTCTCTGTGTAATTCGGCCAAATTTTTATAGTGTTTCATCCCTTTAAATAGTAATTAACTACAAGCTACACAATTACCCCGTACAGCTTGTAGTTAAAGGTTTTAAATGATTTATTAATGACCGTGCGCATTGGCCGCTACTTCAGCCCATTCGTCAAATTCAGCCAAACGTTCTGCATAAACCTGTTTAACACCTGGTAGAGCCACTTTGCCCAACAAGAAGTGTAAAGGAGGTTTAGGACTGTCGATCAATGCCAATACAGCTGGTACCGTTGCTTCTGGTTTGCCCCAACTATTGGGTGTTGAAGCATCAAAAAATGCTTTTTTAACTGGAGCATATACTTCTAGCGGCTCTGTTTGGAAAGCTGAAGCACCCGACCAATCGGTAGAAAAACCATTTGGTTCGATTAAACTTACATTAATTCCAAAACCTTTTACCTCCTGAGCTAGCGTTTCGCTTAAGCCATTTACTGCGTATTTAGATGCGTTATATAGTCCCAGTACAGGTAAACTTACTAAACCAAGGAAACTTGATACCTGAATAATATGTCCGGCTTGTTGTTCGCGCATTACCGGAACAACCGCCTGGGTTACCCACAGCAATCCAAAAAAGTTTGTTTCCATTTGTGCACGGGCCTGTTGTTCGGTGGTTTCTTCTATCGCACCGAATAAACCAAATCCAGCATTATTGATCAATACATCAATGCGGCTAAAATGCTGCTTAGCTTTTTCAACTACGGCAAAACAGGCATCTCTATCGTTTACATCCAATTGAAGCGGAAACACGGCATCGCCATAAGCTTCTACCAGATCATTTAAATCTGCTGTATTTCTTGCAGTTGCAGCTACTTTATCACCACGCTCTAAAAGGGCCTTAGCCCAGATTTTACCAAAGCCACGTGAAGCACCGGTAATTAAAATTATTTTCGACATTTTTTTCTTTGTTAAATATTGATAACAAAGGTATTGGCAAGTGCGGAGAACGATTTATACAAAACACGGGATTAATAGCACATTTTAAGGTTTAGCTAAATTACTTGTACGCATATTTAATAATAGCCCGAAAAGAACCGTATTGAGGAATTTAGATTATAACAGTTGAGTGGTTAGGTCCCAGGTTTAAAAAATCGAAAGTTCGGGTGAAAGATCTGCTGCCGACCTTCCAGATAACAACGACGCTTTACTTACTCAATTAACCAAAGGTTCAATTGCAGAGAAAAATGGCTTAAAGAAAGGTGATATTATCAATATGTTGTAGCGTCTATCGGTATATCTACGTTTTATGAGGAGCAATTAATCTAAAAACCACTCACCTATGAAAAACCTACTTTTTCTTTTTGTAGCCTTTGCACTTGTTTCATGTAAAAAATCGGAAAGATATGGTCCGCTGAACTTAAAAAACGGACAGGAAGTTGAACTGCTGGTAAGCCCTCGTTATGCTGCAGATAATGATGTGCTTTTAAAGTTACCTGGCAATGTAGATGCTGGTGCTTCACTATCGGGTTTTGACCAAAGAGAGCCCGGCTATACTTACCGTGTCAAAGCCCGATTCAACCGCGATAAAGAGCCACTTCAAGACGGGCCTGAATACTACTTTATTTTCGAAAAGATAATTAGCAAAGTGCAGTATAAAGGAACTGAATCTTTCACCGTACAATTTATTACCAATTACGCTGTTGGCGGACCAAATATCAGACTAAGCAAAACAGGAAACGATTATTATCTGATTCCAGATAAGTTACAGCTCACTTACGCAGACAGTACCATACAGAATGAACTTGAAGAAATTTGGCTAAATGTACAAGAAATCCGTGCAAACTGGCAAAAAGGGCAACGGCCAAAATGGAAGGCCATTAAAGCAACAGTGGTGCACGATCCGCAGAAGTTTGGGAAGGCTTATTTGGTACAACAGATACAATTCATTGATTAACAGAAAATACAAAAGGAGAATGTTCGAAAACCATTCTCCTTTTGGTTTTAAGTAAAACCCAAGATTTATATTATCTAGATACTGTATTAAATGATTCCGTTTCGATTAATCCACGGTGCTGCATTTCAGTCCAAAATTGCAAGGGCAGTTCTTTTGCGGCAAGGGCAACGTTGGTGGCAACTTTCTCAGGCCTTGTGGTATTTAAGGCAATACTTTTCACCCCGGGAAACTGGAAAGAGAAATTAAAACAGGCTTCAGCCGGAAGCACATCAAACTCATCACAAACTTTAAAAAATTCGTTCCTCCAATCGAGTAGTGCTTTTCCCGATACTGTATCAGGATCAACCTGCTGATAATTGAAAAAATCGCCCCCTGTTAAAAACCCTCCGTTAAACACCGCCGAGTTAATTACCTGTATGTTCTTTTGATTTAGCTGTTTTACAAAATCTACCAGTGCTTTAGGATGTGATTTTAAGGTTAAACTATTGGCAATCATCACCCAGTCCAGTGCTATATCTTTTGTGATCAGTTCGATCACTTTCCAGTCTTTTGCACCTATCCCCACAGAAGACACCAAACCAGCTGACTTTAGCTCTCCTAATGCCCCATAGGCTTCAATAATGTGCTGATACCTTTCCTCGTAATCCGATCTGTTATCAGCCGCCAACAGATATTCGTCCGGATCATGTACAGAAACCATTTGGGCATGATAATCGCCTAGCAAATGATTACCCTGTTCAAAACATTTCATTATCCCCTCATAACTGATCATCTGTACGGCATCATACCCGATATTTTTCCATATACCTGGTTCAAATGTTGGCTCAGGAGTCAAAAGTTCTGTTCTATACCAGCCAAGCTTATTGCTGATCACCACATTTTCTTTATTAACATTTAAATCAGCAAGGCATTTCCCTAATGATTCAAGCGCTAGGCCAGCTCCATATTTACCAGCGGTATCAAAAAATGCAACTGGCTTGGCCGATTTTACACAAGCCTCTACAATAGCCAACTTTACAGAATAATCAGTGGCCTGATAAAGATTGCCCAAACTGCTTGTTCCAAAAACAACAGCGGGTAGCTCAAGATCAATCTGTTCAGTGTGCATGTGCCCGTTCGGGTTTTTCATATCACAATTCGTTTAGCTTAAATATATTTTTCATCAGTAGCCACTTTTCTCCAGGCTTTGCCAATGGCAATGCCTGCTGATATTTCCACATCAGTTCTTCCCACTCTTTCACCTTAGGGTTAGCAACATCCATGGCTGCTTTTTTTTCAAAACTGAAATCATCCTCAGTTTCCATAATCATGAACAAACGGTTTGAAATACGGTATATTTCCATTTCCAAAACCCCCGATTCGATAATACTCCGCTTAATTTCAGGCCAACCATTAAGGTGATAAGCTTCATACTCCGCTATGAGTTTTGAATCATCAACAAGATCCAGTGCTAAACAATATCTTTTCATTTTTCACTTTAAATGTGAGCTGCTCTCCCTATTTTTTGAATTCTATTTTGAAACCAGTTACCAACCAGGCCGGGTAATCTGCAGGTTTGCTAATTACAAGTGCATCATCTTCCTGCACCCACTTTAATTTACTTTTACTGCCCAGCATCGTAACCGAAGTAATGGGTTTCTCCAGGTATTTCGATTTGCGTCCAAGTAGGGTCATCCTGATGCTTTCATTTGGCACATTTAAACAGAAAGCAAAAAGATTGCCCTCCTTTGTGGTATACCTGATATCGGTAGATTGATATTCACCAGAATCGGTTAAGCCACCAAAGTGGCCCTTTTTCTGGTTTGATTTAATGGTAGATGGGCCTTCTCCATATGCTTTCCATGGTCTTGATGCATAAATACCTTCTCCATTCAATTTGGTCCAGTCGCCAATTTCTGTAACAATTTTAACAACATCCGGCTCCAAGTCTCCCTCTGGAGTCTGTACAACATTGATCAAAAGATTCCCGTTTTTACTTACAATATCGACCAAAAGCTGGGCAATTTCATTTGCACTTTTATATTTCTGCCCGGTTCTATAATACCAATCTCCTATTGAAGTATCGGTTTGCCATGGAAATGGGCTGATCGAATCCAATACTCCGCGTTCTACATCTTGTGCCCATTTACCTTCAGATGGCTCTTTCGGTGTATATACTGCCTCAAGTTTGCCTTTATTTTTGGCCATATCCTGATTGTAGTAGTGCGCAACCATTTTACGCCCTATATCTTCAAAAGGAAGTTTACTATCCGAATAAAGCAGGTCGGGGTGATAATTATCTACCAGTTCGTTAACATTTTCCAACCATTGTTTATGCCAGCCCGGATTATTGGTCAACCACTCTTTCATGTCGGCCGAATCAGCAGGTAAATGATAAAGATCAGAATATTTCGGATCGTGCCCGTCATAAGCAATCCCTGCAAATTGACCTGTTTTGTCTGCACCATGACTTGGCTGAAACCAGTTAAAACTGGCCGCCAGATGCTCCGAAACGCCAAAACGGAGTCCTTCTTTTTTAGCCGCTTTTTGCCATAAACCCACAACATCTTTTTTTGGCCCCATGTTTACCGAATTCCATTTATGGATTTTGGAGTTCCATAGAAAGAAATTATCATGATGCGAGCCCATGGTTACAAAATATTTGGCCCCGGCCTTTTTATATAAGGCCATCAACTGCTCAGGGTTCCATTTCTCTGCTTTCCATAAAGCAATAATATCTTTGTAGCCAAATTTAGATGGCGTATCATAAGTTGCCACGTGGTACTTATTCTGCGCACTGCCCTGAACATACATATTCTTGGCATACCAATCACCCTGTCTGGGAACTGCCTGAGGGCCCCAATGCGACCAGATTCCAAACTTGGCATCTCTGAACCAGTCTGGATATTTATACTGCTTTAAGGATTCATCAGTAGGTTTAAAAATCCCCTGTTCTACTTTATCCGTTTTTTGTTGTGCCTTTAGGTTTAAGCCTAGGGAACACGCCATAAGGCCAACTAATACTATTTTTTTCATCTACCTTATATTTGGTTTTAATCAAAAATAGGCAACTCATCCGCTCAATTCTTGAGATAATTAGACTATTTGTTGTAAAAATCCGACATTTAAGACATAATCAAAAAAGCATTATAGAACACCTTTTCCTTGCTGAATGTAGATTATGTACTCAGCCCGGTCGATTGATTTATTCTGAAATTGCTATCCAAATCGATCTTGATTCTCTTTCTTAATTTCGAATCATTTAAGAAACTCATCGGCATATCGCCGAGTACCTATAAAAAACCAATTGTACAGCAGGTTAAGTATGGGTGATTAAAAACCGATGATGGCATAAAAGCATCACTTTAAAAGATCTCTCCATTTCGTTGCCCTTCAGTCGAGATGGCGACATAGCGCTGCGGTCTTTGCGGTTAAAAAAGATGATATATTAGCAATGAAAAAAGTCGCGTTTAACCCCTTAACTTGTCGTTTTTGCACATTAACAGCTGGGTAGCTTTATAATACCTTTGAATAAATAAAATCAGAAAACAATATGGCAACTCAAATTTTTGTGAACCTATCTGTTAGCGACCTTAACAAGTCGGTAGCGTTTTTCACCAAACTTGGTTATACTTTTAACCCACAGTTTACCAATGAGAAAGCAACCTGCATGATCATTAGCGATACCATTTATGTAATGCTGCTCACCAAACCCTTTTTCCAAACTTTTACCCAAAAAGAAATCATTGATGCCCACAAAGCAATAGAAACCTCCATTGCCTTATCGGCCGACAGTAAAGATGCTGTTAACGAAATGGTAGAAAAAGCTGTAGCGGCTGGTGCCTCAATACCTAATCCGGCTACCGATTATGGCTTTATGTACCAACATAGTTTCGACGATCTTGATGGCCACCATTGGGAATATGTATGGATGGATCCGAATGGAGCACCTGAGCACCAGGGATAATTATATTTAACGTTAATAAAAAGGGTAAGTGACGGATTTTTCGTGCTTGCCCTTTTTTGTTGGGGATTATTCGATATGTGGTAGGTACCTTAAAGCGAAATAGGGTGACAGCTTAAATGCGGAACGGGCGGCCATTTTGGCCGAAATGTCCAAATACTAACTTTAACCTTTGATCTTACAAGTATATTTCGCTAATTTCAGAAATCAAAAGATGTTATATGAACCAATTTATCTTCGTGGAGAATGTTCCGCAGTTAAGAAATTTATCAGTTGAAGAGATAGCCGGTCTGGAAAGCGGACAATATTTAGGAGTGACGTTATTGGGTTATTACGAAAAAGATGATACACCCTATCCAATAAATTACTTCTTAACTGATACAATCGAAGAAGACGATGGCGGTAGCGTTTTTAACATAGGAGGTATTAAGTTAAAACATAATTTTGAGGGGCAAGTAGATGTTCAATATTTTGGAGCAGTTGCTAACGCGTTAGTGGATAATGCGGGTGCAATTACAAAGTGCATCGAGGTTTGTTTGTCAGTGTCTATTAGTAAATCTTATTACATAAGTGCAGATAATGATAATTCGGGGATCCAATTAAAGAGTAATAGCAAACTTGTTTTCAATCCTCTTGGGGAAATAGTAGCACTCCCCTCGTCATCTCCCAATTATAGATTACTAAATATTTATAACATAAGAAATGTGCGAATAGTAAATCCACGAATTGTGGGGGAGCGAGTCCATCACGTTGGAATCTCAGGAGAATGGGGCCATGGAATCTCGATAACAAATTCGGAAGACATTGTTATAGAAAATCCCGTGATTAGCAATTGTTGGGGCGATGGCATTTACATAGGAAATCAGTATTGGGATGCAACTTCGACAATTTCGACGAATAAAGTTACCATAAATAATGCTTTCATTGACAATGTCCGTAGGAACGGTATCTCTATTACATCAACGAAAAATGTAACATTAAATAACCCGAGAATATTCAATACCAATGGAGCTGCCCCCGAGGCTGGAATAGATATTGAACCAGAGGGATTGGACGGGATGCCGATTGTGATCGATAAAATAGTAATTAACGATCCGCTTACTTCCAACAATGTTGGGTCAGGTATCATGTTGTTTTTCACTAACGACATTACTATAGAAAATAACCCTAACATTGATATTTCAATTTCAAGGCATATCGATGACAGCAGTAAGCATGGTTTTTTCATACCTAATGTGCGCGATGGTTTAGTGGGAAGTATCAATTTACTAAATCCAGTTTGGCAAAATAATAAACAGGGTGCGTTGTTGATATCAAACTTTGGAAAGGAAGGAACGTTGGCTCTCAATATTCTCAATCCAATATTAACGAATTGGAATACCTCACGTAGCGATTTTTTTTATTACAGGAATGGTATAAATATTATTAAAGAAGATCCGGTTAATGCCTATCGAAATGTAGGAATCAATATTCACAATTTGACAATAAGAAAAACGGAGGTTGGAGATGATACAACGATTCCGATTGTAATAGATAGTACAAACCCAAATATAAAATCTATATATCTATCCATCTTAGATTCCGATGTAAAATATATACAGGCTAAAAAGGGATTAGTGCTTTCTGATATCAGAAATATTCTAAAAGGATTCTATTGGGAGACTTCGACGGCTGTCCAGATTGTAACCTATGGCAGATTTTATACGGTGTATACAAATCTTGGCTTGTCAGATAATCCTATATATTATATTAGAAATGAACAGTACACGGAGGGACAACGCATAAGTTTTCTCGTTGAAAGCAGTAATTGGATGACAATAGTTTCTGATGCAAATAACATCTTACCAAGTGTTGTTGGAGGGAACTTATCATCTCGAGAAATCGGAAGCAAATTAACACTTGAGTATCATAATAATTATTGGTTTATTGCTGAGCAAATTGGACAATGGACTAATACAAAAAGAGCAAATGATATGCTTTTGATAACTCCTGACGAACCTCTTGTAAATTTAAAAGATGATCTCGTTTGGATAAATCCAACGAACAAAGAAATAAAGGTATATAAATCCGGTAGCTGGATTTAAGTTAATATTACAAATTGATAACGAATAGTATCTCTTACATAGTTTCTTATTGTAGTTTGGTTTTTCATAAGTAGAATTTTTCCAAAAAAATGAGAAGATATCACCTTAGGAGTTTCGGCTATTTTATTGAATATACAAGTATGCGATTGGAGAATATGAACAAAACAAGCAGGCTAGAAATTCAAGTGTATCGAAAGATTTAAAAATTGTAGGCATGATAAGGATGTGGTAAAAACCTGTTTGATTGGATATATGCAATCACATACCTTTCCCATGTGGATGAAAAAAATAAATGACTGGATATCGGCAGAAATAAGCTTAGCTCACGATTCAACCTTAAGCTGGGATGATGGCGACATTCTAACAGAAGTAAGTTTGAACAGCAAATTTAGCAATCTATTATGGGTATTTCAGGGAAATGGCTGCTCGTTCCGTTTCAAAGCGACACATCATTCCGCTTCAAACTGGTTCTTTCCCACTTTCGGTAGTGAAATTGACCCAAATGAAATTCGCTTAAAAAAGCGGTTGTAAAGTACTGTGGATGGACCAAGGATCATCCATTTCTGGTATAGCATTTAGCCTACCACCAAAAGTGGGGAAGAACCGGTATCGTTAGCAGCTATTCTTTCAAATACCCCTTCTCCTTAAGCCTGTCTACCACTTTTTGGCCTACTTGCTTACCCCACTCCTGACCTGCAAGCATGGATTCCTGAGTAATCAGAGGTGTTTTTTCAGCGAATTTTTTACCTGCAGGTGTCTCATAAAAAGCAATTACACCTAGAAGATCTGCTTCTGTTAAATGCTTCTGGTATATTGGCAAAACCAGGTTAACAAGCTGATCTATTGCATTTTTATTTACTTCAATAGTAAACTCATCCCAAAACTCTTTAGGAACATTTGATTGCTGCTGTTTAAACATAAAAACCATTTGATCTAAAATACCTTTGTAAGCAGCCTCTGAACCTGATACTTGTATTAGTTTTGTTAATGATGATTTGTAACTATTATTCTCCTGACTAAAAGAAAAAGTTGTAACAAACGTGAGTAGCAATGTTAGAATAGATATTTTCATGTTTTTTTTCGGTAAAAATATAGGTTTTTTACCCAGGTAATCCAAGACTTATGCTTAATACTCCGATTCTCAGCAACGATTCCGATTGATCCTGTTTGAGTTCCTTTTATTTCGCTAAAATTTGGTCTTATCGGGATGTTAAGATCAATTAATTGTTCCTATTTCAAGAAATTGAACTTCTTTATGTATTCTTTTTTAATCTCAATCAATATTACGCCATTAGCGCCTTTAACGCCATATATCGCTGTTGTCTTTGCATCTTTTAGTACTTCTATTTTCTCGATCCAATCAGGCGATATTTCATTCATCCTGGAAGAATCGATGATACAGCTTTTATTACCGCCGTAAACATAGTAAAGCGGCTTTTGATTTATTGATACTGTTGAAACGGCCCCCAGCATGATCATGCGCTCAGCACTTAACTTCACCACAATTTTGTCATTGATGTAAGTCTCCACCTTCGAAAAGCCTGGCACATTAAAGACGAACTTAGATAAGGCATCTTTATCAGGTATACTAAGTTCAAATGTGCCCGTTGTATCTGTTATGGCCAACACCTTTTCATCACCCTTTTTCCTGATCTCTACTCCGCTTAACGGATGGCCATTTAAATTATTCACTACCCTACCTGTAATCAAAATAACTAAAGGAGGTGGTGTATGTGATAACTCAATCGATGATGAAGAAGGTTTAGGATGTTGATCCTTATTCACTATAGCAGATTTTAAATTTTGTGCCTGAGCCGGGCTAACCATAAATGTACTTAAAGCAAATGGTACTAACCAATGCCAGTTAAGCCTTGATGAAGGCAAAACAAGATCCCGATTTAACTGACTGGCAAGTACCCGTCCACAAACATTATCATTTTTATTTTGAAAGAAATCGATTAGTTCTCTATCCGATTTGGCCGTAAGATCCAGAATATTTTTTTCGCAAAGGCTACAATGATGGTTCCCATCCGCTCGCTCGATGTCGCTCCATTGTTGTGCACATGGCTTGGTTAATACCAATTGAATACTTTTCATGCTTTAGGTTTTTAGAGAAGATGCACTAAAGTATAATATTCCATAATACAAGCAGTCAGCACCATTCTTGGAGTTATAGAGCTTTCCTGCATCTGCTTCGATATCGGAAATTAACTGTTTTACCTTCTCAAATTTTTCCATGATTTTATTTTTTTATAATTTTCAATTAATTACTTCTTGCTCATTAAATTAGCACCCGCAATCAGTCCTATCAAATTACTATAAATGTCGATTACAAATATTTTTCTTGTTCTAATCAGTGGACTGGGTGTTCTTCACGGTTTCCTCATTTCAATGTACTTTCTAGTGGCTAAAAAGGGATTAGCAGTCGCTAATAGACTACTAAGTTTTCTCTTTCTTGTATTATCGTTTCGAATAGGCAAGTCCATCATACTGAAATTTGCCGATCACATTCACCTTGAACTGATATTTATAGGTCTAGCTTCCCTGTTGCTTATAGGGCCGCTTTTTTATTTTTACGCTAAATCTTTACTAGATAGATGGCAAAAACCTGGCATATAGTTCGGCTATTTCAACTTTTGATTATTGGGTGGCCCATAATAAGCTCCCTGTGCATGCGCAAAAAAACAGGTCATTTGATTCAGATAGGAAAGATGGGACATCTGTGACCATAAAAGAAGTTAGGGACGATCTTAGTTCTGTTGTCCTTGTAACCATTATTAATGGTGGCCACACCTGGCCCGGCAGAGATCCATTTAATATTGGTTATCCACTCGGCCAAACAACAAATGACCTGGATATCAATGAATACATGTGGAATTTCTTTAAAAAATCATCTAAGTGGCGTTGATATGGTTACCTGAAATTATGGTTTTGATTTTCGCCTGCTCAATGTTTCCTGTGAAATATTGAGATAAGTCGCCACCATTTTGTTTGATAAACGCTGAGCAATTTTCGTGTTAATATCTAGTAATTTTTTATACCTCTCTGTAAGTAAAAACCCCATCCTATTGCTATAATTGGGGTTTTTTAATTCTTCACAGGCTGTGAAGTTGAGCTCCCTCTGCTGGGCTCCCTTCGTCTGCGCTCAAGATAAACTTCCAGCCCAGCCCTAAATGCAAAAAACCCACAACTTTCGTTGCGGGTTTTGGCTCCCGAGCCTATTTATTTTTCCAGAAATCTACTTGATGACCTTACTAGAATTTCAAGGATTGATGAAAATGAATTAGAATAATGTAATTATTGAGATAATTAATTAAAAAAATCGAAATTTAGCACAAAAAAATTCATTAAAAATCATCTACTTGGCCTCTCTTAGCGATTGGGCAAATTCATTAGGAAGTGGACTGTCTTCGATTGATTTTGCAGAGGCTTCCACATCATATTCAACTCTTCTGAATGCTACCTTTAGGCGATTACTGGTTAATGTTGTAGTGTCATTATCTATTGTGACCATTACATAACATCCCCTT
Organism: Pedobacter kyonggii; assembly: GCF_004310665.1. Classification (GTDB taxonomy): domain Bacteria; phylum Bacteroidota; class Bacteroidia; order Sphingobacteriales; family Sphingobacteriaceae; genus Pedobacter; species Pedobacter kyonggii. The sequence goes on from NZ_SIXF01000001.1 coordinate 146,030, forward strand.
GGATCACCATCCTTAGGTTTTCCAATCGAGCCAAGATTGACAACGTGTTTGAATCTGCCATCAGTTTGTATAATGCGATGGTATGGCTTATGTGAATGCCCCACAAAAAGTAGATCAGCATCCGCTTCCTTCATCATCTGTAATACATAATTTTCATCTGTGTCCACTAGCACATATTCATCAATATGTCGAGTACTTCCATGTGCAAATACCAGGTTGAACTTTTCGTTATTCATTTTAAATTCAAGTTTGATATGAGCTGGAAGTGTCCTTAAATATTCTCTGTTATCTTCACGGATCAAATGATATGCGTATTTCTTGCCTGGTTCAATATGGCTTTCTGCATTAGTGATTATGTTTTCAACCTTTTCATCGTGATTGCCCTTAAGCGTAGGTATGCCCCGTCTCCTTATTTCATCAATCACTTCATTAGGGTATATGTGGTAACCAACCAAATCTCCGAGGCAATAAACAGCATCAGGTCTTTGACTGTCCATATCTTTTAGCATAGCTTGGAAAGCTAGAAGATTAGCATGTATATCAGAAAAAAGCGCTATCCTCATGGCCTATCCGTTGCGTAACATGTCTGCATACTCGTTTGGCAATGGACTGTCTTCCACCGCTTTCGCCGCTTTTTCTATATCATATTCAAAACGGATAAACTCAACTTTAATACTGTCCTTATCAGTGACCGTGCTGTCGGGATTAATGGTCAGGATGACATATCCGCCCCGAGGGTCTTTATCCTTTGGCTTGCCAACCGAACCAATGTTTATTGCATGCCTGAAATGATCACTGCCATCCGTTCCAGAATTTAAAATGCGGTGATAAGGTTGGTGGGTATGACCAAAACACATAATGTCGGCTTCTGCCTGCTCCAAGATCCTTAACATGCTTTTCTCATCACGATCCTCAAAGAGGTATTCATTTACCTTTCTTGGGCTGCCGTGTACAAAAAGGATATTGCGCTTGTCATGGTTAAGCTGATATTCCAATCTGATATGGGCAGGTAGCGTTCTGAGGTAAGCACGCTGTTTATCTTTTACCACTTCATTTGTGTAGGAAATGGAAACTTTTCCCATTGCTTTTTCTTCATCGGTCTTATAGGCACAACCGCAATCGTCACTTGAACGGCCAATGCCCCAATCATAATTCCCTGCTATGGTGGGAATGCCTCGTTTTCGGATTTCATCAATCACCTCATTCGGCCAGATGTTATAGCCGACAAGGTCGCCCAAACAATAGATGGCATCGGTATTTCTGGTTTCAACGTCTTTAAAGAATGCTTCCAGCGCCGGAAGATTGGCATGGATGTCAGAGAATAAAGCAATTTTCATAATATAGTTGTTGGTTTTCTTAATTGTTGGTTTCTTGTGTGCGATAGTATTTTTTCCTGAACCAGAATGCAAGGTTGACCAGAGCAATCAGTGCTGGCACTTCAACCAATGGGCCTATGACCCCTGCAAAAGCCTGTCCCGAGTTAATGCCAAATACCCCAATGGCAACAGCAATGGCCAGCTCAAAATTATTCCCGGTGGCGGTAAAGGCAATCGAAGTGCTTCTTGAATAATCTGCACCAAAGTACTTGCCAGTAAAAAAGCTTACTACGAACATGATAGAGAAATAAATCACCAGAGGTATGGCGATACGGACTACATCCATTGGTATCTGCACGATCAGGTTACCCTTTAGGCTGAACATAATTACAATGGTAAACAGCAAAGCGATCAAAGTGATTGGCGATATAAACGGCACGAACTTGTTTTGGAACCAGTCTTCACCTTTAAGTCTGATCAGGGTATACCTACTGATAATACCCATTGCAAAAGGCAGTCCCAAATAGATGCCCACACTTTTGGCAATCTCTCCAATCGTTATATCTACTTCTAGGCTTTTAAGTCCAAAATATGGCGGCAGTACGGTGATGAAAACATAAGCGAAAACGCTGTAGAGCAAAACCTGAAAGATGCTGTTCAGCGCAATAAGTCCAGCGGCATATTCCCTGTTGCCCTCTGCAAGTTCGTTCCATACCACAACCATAGCGATACATCTTGCAAGACCGATCAGTATAAGGCCGACCATATATTCGGGATAATCCCTTAAAAAAGTAATGGCCAAGAAGAACATTAAAAGTGGGCCAATCACCCAATTAAGTACCAATGAAACGCTCAATACCCTGGTATCCTTAAATACTTCGCCCATCTTCTCGTATTTTACCTTGGCCAGGGGCGGGTACATCATCAGTATCAGGCCGATGGCTAGAGGAATGTTGGTGGTGCCACTGGAAAAGGAATTGATGAAGCCTGAAGATGATGGAATAAAATAACCAACAGCTACACCAATTGCCATAGCTATAAATATCCAAAGGGTAAGGTAGCGGTCTAGGAAACCTAGTTTTTTTCTTTCTATTACGGGGGCACAATTGTTTGCACTCATGGTTGTTTGCTGATCTATTTACTTACAAAATAACTTTACTTCTTCTTTCCAGCAGAACCGTGTCCCTCCAGATTCCATCCTGTTTACCGATCTTCTCCCTTGTTCCAAGTATTCTAAATCCGGCTTTTTCATGGATCCGAAGGCTGGCAATGTTTTCGGGAAAAATTCCAGCCTGTAGTGTCCATATTCCCTCAGCTTCGATCAGATTAACAAGGCGGTCCAAAAGTGTAAGACCGATACCTATTCCAGAAAATGCAGGATCAACATATACACTAACTTCCGCTACTCCTGCATACACGCAACGTGAAGATACTGGTGTCAGTGCCGCCCATCCAACAACCTTTCCTACTTCATCAGCCAAAATTCTACAACCGGCTAGATGCGAGCTGTCCCATTCTTCCCAAGACGGGGCGCTGGTCTGGAATGTAGCATTACCTGTACCAATGCCCTTTTCGTAGATTAACTTGACTGCTTCCCAGTCGGAAGCCAATAGATTTCGTATTTCCATAAATATTTAGCAGCAACCTCCTCCAGGGGTACAACTGTTCGCTGCACCTGCTAGGTTGACTATTCCATTTCTTGGCGCATCCTCCACGCCACAGGCCTCTTTTGCCAGGCAGGCAGTCTGTTTGGCAAGAAGCAGAAAGTTTGTACCATCAAAACCAAGGTCATACTTTCCGATAGTGTTCGATTGGTATTCAACTTCAATTTCCAAGTCCTCCATACCCAATACCTTTTCCGAAAGGGAAATAATCCCTAAAAGTTTACCCGCTTTCAAACGGTGCTCATAGTCATTGGCATCCCACAACTGAAAGTTTGCCACCTTTTCATGACGCACCTTACCGCCACAGTCGATAAAATCTTTTGTAATGATTCCTACCTCCGTAACATGGAAATGTTCAGGAACGGTAGTGCCATCTTCTAACTGGAAATTAACGCTTTCTGCGCTTATTAAGATTTCTTTTATTTCTGATAATTTCATGATATGTATTATTTAAAGTATTATTGCAATTTAACGATTGACAGGGACAAAAAAGGTTAACAACAGGTTGTTTCACCCTTATATGAACCTAGGAAAGCTCCAAGCTGGTCTTCCAGAAGCTTCCATGTTTTGGGATTGATACAATAGCAAACGCTGACACCCTCTATCGTTCCCTGTATGATCCCAACAGTTTTTAGCTCCTTCAAGTGCTGTGATATGGTTGCCTGCGCCAGTCCAAGTTCGCCTACTAGGTCGCCACAGATACAAGTGTTGGAGATTATAATCCTTTGTAGGATGGCAATACGAGCGGGATGCGCAATTGCTTTTAGCAATGTTGAAAGCTTGTTCTGCTCATCGGTAAATATTTCTGATCTTGTAAGTCCCATAATTTTATATCGCAATATTACGATGTTTGTTTATTATTTCAAAATATTAATTGTAAAATTACGATTAATATAACTAAGGTATTGAACTACAGTTAAATAAATTAGAATTTAAAAACTTATATAGGAAATCATGGAAAATCAAGGTGCAAAATCTCTTACAGCCAAACAGGTAATCGAAGACTTCAAGGCTAAAGGCACAATTCTTTCAGTTGAAGAATCAGAAAAATATATTGACCTGGTGTATTTCTTTTCAGAACACTCATTTAAACTATATAATGCAAGCAAAATCTGCAATCCCTTAGAGTTTAACAGCATCGAACCAAAAAAACCACATAATATAAACTATAACTTATCCGCTAAGAAGGCATTAGTGAAGCAAGTTTGAAAATTTTAAAGTCTTTGCACAGTATGGGTGCGGACACTGGGCTCGAACCAAAAATCGGCCTTCATTTACCGTATGCAACGATTTAAAAATCAGCTAAAAACAAAAATGCCCTTCACGATATCGTGAAGGGCATTGGCTCCCGAGACTGAGTACTTTTCCAGAAACCTACTTGATAACCTTACGAGAATCGCAAAAATTAACGAAAATCCTTTAGAATAATTTAAGCATACTGCTCTTAATTTGAAAATATCACAAACCAGAGCCTATTTATTACGGCCTTACTATCTGAAAGTCTCTTACTTAACTACTTCATTGTATTCTTCGTTGGATACAGGATGTAACCACGTTACCTGTGTCTCATCCACGAAATTGGTAATGGCAATGTGTACCATTTTGGTTGTAGCGGATGCCCCGTGCCAATGTGTCACATTTTCAGGAATATTTACCACGTCACCTTTTTTTATCGGTTGTGCACTACCGCCTTGTTCCTGATAAAAACCATTACCTTCAATAACTATCAGCACCTGACCCTTCGGGTGGGTATGCCAATTGGTTCTTGCTCCAGGTTCAAAGGTTACGTTTCCAGCCGAAAATTCATTGTTCTTGTCTTTGCTGACTAATGGGCATAAAAAAGCATTGCCGGTAAACCAATCATTGGATAGCGGTTCACCTATAGGGAATATTTCTATGGTGTTCATCTAGTAGTATTTAAGATTTACGTTTTAGTTGAAAAATCATTGCTTTGAAAGCACGTTCTTAATTTCGATACCAATTGGGGCAACTTCAACAAGATCCAGAGACTTTACCATTTTTAACGTGCCATTTTTATATTTCAAGAAATGCTTAGTTTTTAAGTGTATTTGATAGGCCTCTTCGTTTGCGTAGACCTCAAAAACAGTGACATTTCGGGGATTAGACTTGTCGTAAACCGCTTGAAGTGCCAATACCCCGGGTTCTAATAAGACTGCATCTTTTGCATGTTCAGCGAGTGCTGCCTTATATTCTTCAAGATATTGAGGATAGACTTGTATTTTTGCAATGCGAAATTTTCTATTGTCATTCTGTGCCTTGGCTGTTCCTATCATTGTTAACGAAATAAAAATTAAAGCGAACAAGTTAAGTATTGGATATTTTCTTTTCATAAATTCTATTTTTTAAATGAGAAGGATACAAATTAATTAATACAAAAATATACTTTTATTATTTGCAAAAAATCAATGTAGCTGAACTAGAATAATTCTTAAATCAATTTACTTGGGACTTTTATACACTTCATCTGTTACCGCCTCATTCCAATTTACAATTCCTTTTTCGGTGTTGGGAACAATGTACAATTGTTGTAATCCTACATCAGCACTTGCTCCGTGCCAATGACGCACATTTGGCGGACATTTTACGACGCTGCCTTTTTTGATGATCTCAATGGGTTTTCCCTCGATCTGGTGATAGCCAATTCCGTCAGTTACAATTAAAATTTGACCCGCAGGATGACTGTGCCAATTGCTTCTTGCGCCAGGCTCGAAATACACATTTCCAACTACGGTATTGTAAATACTATCTGAATTTACCAAGGCCGTAGGATACGCATTGCCCGTAAATGTTTCGCTAGAACCCTTTTCTCCCTTCGGGAAAATTTCAGCCAGTTCTTTTTTATCTGTATTAATTTTTTCCTGATTTTGATTGCTGCACGATAGTATCGTTATTGAAGCAAATATAATTGGCACAACAGATTTTAAACTTATTTTCATCATGATTTCGTTTTAATTATTCTCAAATTTTATGGTCACATTTCCCGCACCCAGTGCAGAGACAAGACCTGCAACATCATCAATCTTGCCCAGCCTTGTATAACTGTATGAGGTATTAAACCCCTTGTAGAAAAGTACAAGACAATTGTTTCCATACAACATCAGGTCTCCCACCTGTATATTTCCACCCACGGCTGCACTGGTCGGCAGGTTGCTGGAGAAATAGTAAAATTTCTCATTTGCATTCAAATCCTCCATGTTAATAGTAAGTGGCAACCTTGTCTTGAAGGCGGTTACCGACGGGTTATCATAGAGTGTAGCCGTAAAAACAGCAGAGCCTATTGTTATTTTCATCTTACTTCCTGTTGGATTGGTAATAGTTACATTAGAATTTCCATTTTCTGGGATTAAGGTAGGGTTATTGTCCTTGTCACAGCTTACCATACCTAACGACAGGGAGGTAAATAGGATCAGGCTTGTTATTAAGTTTTTCATCCTCTTCTTATTTTAAGTGTGTTTTGAAGAATGCGTCCAGTTTATCAAATGGGATTAGATCGGTTTTATCGTAAAGGTCTACATGGCCTGCACCTTTCACATAAACCAGCTCTTTGGGCATTGCTGCTCTTTTGTAGGCATCTTCGCTAAATTCTTTCGAATGTGCCTGGTCTCCAGTAATGAACAACATTGGGCGAGGAGAAATAGTTTCTATGTCGTTGAAAGGATAGAAATTCATGAACTTGGTGTTACTGCTCAGGGTCGGTTTTGTTGTGGTTTCTTTAGATGCCCCTTTTGGCGTATATTCTCCACGGGAAGTTCTGTAAAAATCGAAAAACTCACGTTGAATTGGGTGTGTGTTTGCCTCTAATTTTAGAACCGTACCGCCAGTATATTTAGTTTCTCCACCTATAAATTCGGCATACCGCTGTTCCGCTGCATCAGCAATGATCTGCTTTCTCTGTTCCAGCGTTTGTGAATGGTTCAGCGCATTACGGTTGGCCGATCCCATATCATACATACTAACCGTTGCGACAGCTTTCATCCTCGGATCGATCTTTGCAGCACTGATCACGAAACTCCCACTGCCACAAACGCCAATCACACCAATATTTTTCCTGTCAACAAAATCACGGGTTCCCAAAAAGTCAACAGCTGCGCTAAAGTCCTCCGCATATACATCAGGCAAGACCGCATTACGTGGTTCGCCCTCACTTTCGCCCCAGAAAGAAAGGTCGATGGCCAAGGTGATAAATCCACGTTCTGCCATATTTGAAGCATATACATCGGCACTTTGTTCCTTTACCGCCCCCATCGGGTGACCGACAATAATTGCAGGGTTCTTTGTTTTTCTGTCCATGTCATTGGGGATAAAAAGGTGCCCCGCAGCTGCCATCTGATATTGGTTCTTGAACCTAACCGCATACATAGTTACCTTGTCACTCACCTTAAATGTGGTATATTTTTTTCCTGATATTTCTTTCATCTGTACTGAATTTGATGTTGATTGTGCGCTTACGGAACCATAAGAAAGGATTGCAATTAGTGCAATAAGAATTGATTTTTTCATAGTTAAATGTTTTTAATAAACTTTGCCGGAACTCCTCCGACAATTGTATTCGGAGCAACATCCTTTGAGACAACTGCTCCAGCGGCAACAACCGCATTTTCGCCAATGGTTACACCCGGAAGTATGGTTGCTCCTGCACCAATCCAGGCATTTTTTTTGATGTGGATAGCCTTCGGAATTAACGAATGCCGTTCTTCGCTTGAGGTTGGATGCCCTTCGGATAACAAACTTACTTTCGGAGCAATAAATACATCGTCCTCAATGGTAATTCCGCCCAGATCCAAGAATACACAATCGAAATTGATGAATACGTTTTTACCAATTTTTGTATGCCTTCCGTAATTGATGTGCAAAGGCGTAAATACATTAACAGTTCTGTCAATTTGTGAAACTGTAATTTGGCTTAAAAAGCTTCTGATTTCTTCAGGCTCAGTTGTGTTATTCATTTGGACCAAAAGCTTTTTTGTTGCAAAAGAAGCTTCCATCATTTTATAAGCATCTGGATCGTTCGGTAAAATAATTTCCCCATTGCGTAACCTTTCGAAAATATCCTTTGTGTTCATAACCATAATTTTTATAAGCCAAAGATAAAAGGTTTTAAAAGGTGTTATGTTACATTTATTTCGCAAGTAATGTCAAATATTACCTATTATCAACTAATAGTTATATTTTTACTTAATATGGCAGCAAATCAAAAAGTTATGCTCTGCAAAGCGGTATCGGGAAGTGAATTCCCAGTGGATTTTAATATCCGGTTTCATACACATATTTATTGTCAAAGTGGGAGCCTGAAATTTGTCTTTAATGGCAAGCAATATCAAAGTAAAAAAGGCGAGTTTGTCTTTTGGTTGGCAGGCATTAATGTTTCGGACTTGTCTTTCTCAACAAGTTTCAGGGCAACGATTTTGTTTGTCGATAGCGATCTGCTTACAGAAAGTTTGCCGAGTGCCACGGCGAGTATCGACAGCATTATACATTCCAAAGAATATCCGATTTTGCATCCGGATAAAAAAGACAAGGAGAAGATTCTGAAAAATTTTGAGTTGCTATATGATATGTCACAGGAAACAGGCCACCGGTTCTACGAGGAAGCGCTCAAACTCCAAATGCAAATTTTCTTGCTGGAAATGTGGCACATTTTTGAGGACGAACTCGACAGAAGAAAGCGAAGCTTGCAAAGCGGAACCCTGTACGAACAGTTCATACAATTGGTACAGCAACATTGCATGACGCAGAGGGAAGTGCGCTTCTACAGTGATCAGCTTAATATCACGCCCAAATACCTAAATCATATCTGCAAGGTTAATACTGCAATAACCGCATCTGAATGGATACAGCGCAACGCAAAAGAGCGTATTATAATCCTATTGCAAAATAAGAACCTTAATATCTCCGAAATAGCCGATGAAATGGATTTTTCAAGCCGTTCATTCTTTACACGCTATGTAAAAAAATTGCTTGGGGTAACGCCAAAGGAATACCGGGAGCGAATTTGAATAATTCCTACATTATAGGAGTTCTGAAAAAACAATCACAAAATATTAAATTATCGTATTGTTTACCAAATCTCACCATAATGGAAAGTCAACTAATAAGATCCTTAACCACTAAAAAGGTAATCGAAGACTTCAAGGCTAAAGGCACAATTCTTTCAGTTGAAGAAGCAGAAAAATATATTGACCTGGTGTATTTCTTTTCAGAACACTCATTTAAACTATATAATGCAAGCAAAATCTGCAATCCCTTAGAGTTTAACAGCATCGAACCAAAAAAAACACATAATATAAACTATAACTTATTTGTTAATAAGATGTTAGTGAAGCAAACTTAAAAATTTTAAAGGCTTTGCACGGTATGGGTACGAAAATGGGCTCGAACCAAAAACCAGCCTTCATTTACAATATTCAACGATTTGAAAATCAGCTAAAAACATTGCCCCCCTCTGCTGGGCTCCCCGATGTAAAAATCGGGATAAACTTCTCGCCCAGCCCTAAATGCAAAAAACCCACAACTTTCGTTGCGGGTTTTGGCTCCCTCTGCTGGGCTCGAACCAGCGACCCTCTGATTAACAGTCAGATGCTCTAACCAGCTGAGCTAAGAAGGAGTACTGGTCGTTTCCTAAAACGAGGTTTATTTATACTTTGCAGTTAAACACCCCTTGTTCGTTTTGGGAGTGCAATATTAGCGCTTTTAAACTATTTATGCAAAAATTAATTCAATTATTATTTGAGAAAGCGATCCTCCCTTTAAAGCGGAGGATCGCTTTTCGAATTTTAAACTGAATATCAGATCGTTAACAATTACGGCTTAACAATCCATGGTGCCTGATTAATATCATCAGTTCCGTTATATTGGCGAAGTAAAGCCTGTTTTAGGTTTTCGCCGTTGGTTGTTCTTTCAATATCAGGGTATTGAAAACGTTTCGGAATCCTTTGGCTATTACCTGTACCTGGCCCTACCTGGAATTCAGGAATGCCTGTTCTGCGGTACTGATAATAAGCTTCGAAACCAGAGTTACGGAAATAAGCCAGGTATTTTTGGGTAAGGATCTGTGTTAAACCCGCAGCTGTATTGCCAACATATTTTATTACAGGCTGCGCATAATAATCCGTTTCGAAAGTGAAGTTTACATTGTAGGTTTCAAATTCGCCTAGTTTACCGTCTTTTTTCAAAAAGGTTACCACATTGCTGCCATCTTTAATCCCATAGAAAGCAATAGAAGCCTGGATACCTTTTTTATACCAGCTTTCGGCATCGCCAGTAGCCCAGCCACGATTAATACCTTCGGCCTTGATAAAACACAGTTCAGGATAAGAAATGATAAAGGTATTTTCAGCAGTATAACCGCTGTAGTATCGGTTACGCCCAATAAGCGAATACAGACCTTTCTGTACCTTATCGAACATTACCCCCTGATCTTCGCCAGAGCTTGCGCCTATAAAATTGCGGTAATCGGTAATGGCATAACCATTGGCTTCTGCTATGCCTCGTGCTGGCTCGGCAACCATATAGGCCCTTGGGTCTTTATAGCTCGAAAGCGTATTTAAATACGTACCCGCCATGTTATAACGCAAAGCATCGTTACCAAAATTATCTTTATTGTTCGGGTATTTATTAAAACTTTCGTTGTATACAAACTGAAGATTATCGACCATACTATCCATTACGGGGTATTTGCTAGCATTGCCCAATACTGCTGCAAACTGTTGTTTTACCTGCAGATCGGCATCGTCTACCTTGGCACTCAACTGGATCAGCGTTCTTAATTTAAAGGTATTCACTACCTTTTGCCAGGCCATCAGGTCGTTTTTAAGGTAGATATCGCCTTTTAATTCTTTGTTGCCCGCAGCAATTAAAGCCGTTAAATCGCTGTTCGATTCTTCTAACCAGGTTAACGATTGTTTAAAAATATCTTTTTGGGTGTCGTATTTTGGAGTAAGGTTGCCAAAGCCTTTTAGGGCTTCCGTCATCGGTAGATCGCCCACCTTCAAACTCATTTTCACAAAGAAATATGCTTTAAAAAATTTAGCCAAAGCCAGGTAAGGCTTAGCTACTTCACCACCTAAACGGCTGGCTTCTTCTTCCATTTTTACCACATTTTTTAAAGTAGTATAATCTAAAGTAGCGCCTGTCCAATCGTAGTTATTGTTGGCATAATAAAAATAATTGGCAGCGGTGTACTGATTCCATCTTTCTGAGCCCGAAAAAGGTACTTCATACATATCGAACAAAATACCGTTCAGCAATAAATTTGGCGGAACGGTTTCGGCCTGGTTTGGGTTTTTGAAATTTTCTTCAAATTCTTTCTTACATCCGCCGCAAACAGCCACGATGATGAAGAAAAACAGGATTTTATGCATTGATTTCATGTTCTAGCGATTAAAAAGTAACATTAAGGTTAAAGCCTACACTTCTTGTGGTTGGTGTTTGCAGCGTAGAAGTACCTTCTCTACCCGAATATTGATCTACATCCACGTCGTTATAGGTAGAATTGATAAAGTACAACAGGTTACGCCCCACTACCGAAATATTGGCCGATTTGATAAATGTGCGCTCCAATAATTTTTTAGGTAACTGGTAACCAAAGGTTACTTCGCGCAATTTAGCGTAGGTGCGGCTCATCATGGTATTTTCTTTGGCACCGTAAAAAACGCCCAGATAATCCTGCAACAATTGAGTAGTGGTGTTTGGTGCGAAAGTTAGATCGCCATAATTGGTAATTACACCTGTAACCGGATCGAAGTTAAGTTTACCGCCATTAGCAATAACCACACCATCTCCTACCCATGTACCTTTATAAGTCGGATCGTTTACACGCAGGTAATCCTGATATCTGGCTTCGCCCATTTTACCCTGAACGGTTTCGATCTGACGACCGCCCTGAAACGATTTTAACCTGACATAATCTTGCATTACTCCACCCACTTTACCATCTAACTGGAAGCTGAAAGAGAAATTCTCATACCTGAATTTATTACCGATACTCCATACCCAGTTTGGATCGGCATGGCCTAACAACTGGTTAACTGGTAACGAAATCGGTGTACCGCTTGAAGTATGGATCACCTGTCCGCTTGGTGTTTTGGCCAAAACAGAACCATAAATATTGTCGATGCGGTCGCCCGTTTTAAAGAATTGATCAACCGATGTTTCGCCCGGTGCAAGTTCTTTGTAAATCTGTTTATAGGTAGACCAGTTGATCATTACATCCCAACCAAATTTATCAGTCAAAATCGGTGCGCCCGATAAACTTAACTCTACACCGCTGTTTTGCGTTTTACGGCCGTTGATGGTATTGGTTTGGTAACCTGTAGCTGCCGAGATATTTTGTCTGATAATTTTCGGTCCATCGATATACCTAAAATAAGTAGCTTCGAAACCTAACCTGTTTTTAAGAAATTTCAGGTCGATACCACCTTCGTAATTAGTTCTGCTTTGTGCTTTTACGGCATTCAGATCGATCAGGTTATTGGTATAATAAGCGCCTGTTTGGTTGTTATAGGTTGGCCTGATGCTATATGGCGAAGATAGACCATAACCTGGGCCACCGTACGACGAAGTATATTCTGCACCATAACCGATTGGATAACTTTGCAATGGCGTTGCACCGATAAAATCCTGTGTACCTAAGCCTGGATCTTTAACATTGGCATACGATGCCCTTACTTTTGCAAAAGAGATAAACGCAGGCATCTTCACGTAATCAGAAACTACCGAGCTTAAAGAAACTGAAGGATAAAAAGCCGAATTGTTGCTCGGAGGAAGTGCAGAGTTTTTATCTACACGGCCGGTCGTATTAATATTCAGGTACTTTTTAAAGCTTAAATCAACAGAATAAAATGCACTTAACACCAACATTTGTGAATTGAAATCGAATGCTTTTACCGGATTTTTAGAGTTCGAGAAATTATATACATTCGGAACGTTTAAATAATCTGTAGTAGTAAAACTAGAGTTGTAACTGAAGTTACGGGCATTACCGCCGCCAAAAGCACTGATTTCGAATAAATCGCCAACGTTTTTGTTGTATTTTAAAATCAGCTGGGTATTGTTTTCGAACATGCTACGTCGGTCTTCCCTGTAATCGCCTAAACCTTCTTCGCGTCCGTAAGGGTGAGCAGAAAATGGCATTTTCTCGGTTCTTAACTGATCGTAGGTCGAAATCTGTGTTTTTAACAATACATCCAATCCTTTGGTTACATTATAGTTTAATGAGGCATAACCGTTAATATCGTTCTTTTTATGTCCGCGCAACCATTCGTACGACATAAAATAAGGGTTATGGTAACGTTGGTATTCGGCATAGATAGACTGGATACCTTCTTTGCCCGGCTGCCAGTAGTTTTTCATATCGTCGATATTCCAATCGGCACCGCCCCAAAGTGTCATGTTATAAATCACACTGTTCGGGCCATAGTTTACATCTGGTATGTTATCAGAAAACTGGCGACTATAATTGATATAGGCTTCGGCCCTTAATTTCGGACTGATGTTATACGAACCGCTTACATTAAAGTTATTGATATTTAATTGTGTGTTCGGGATAATTCCTTTTTGATAATTATTGGAAATAGAAACCCTTAAATTATACTTATCAGTTGCAGACGATAAAGCAATGTTGTTTGCAGAAAGCAATCCAGTTTGGATAAAACGCTTTAAGTTATCTTTTCCACGGGCTACCCATGGCGTACCCTGGCGCACACCATTTACAATCGGACTATCGTACTGAGGGATTAATTGCCCTTCGAATTTAGGTCCCCAGATATCATAATCGCCATCATTTAAACCTCCACCTTTTCCATCAACAAATGTATAGGCACTGTGCCCACCTGGCCCGTACTCGTCCTGACTTTTCGGCAAAGCAATAAATCCTTTGTTAAACTGCGTACTCGAATTTAGTTCAACGGTAAAACCTTTATCACTTAACTTGCCTCTTTTAGTGGTGATTAGTAATGCACCATTATAAGCCTGGTAACCATAGAGCGCCGCAGCAGCCGGGCCTTTAAGCACAGTATAAGTATCAATATCATCAGGATTGATGTTCCAGGTGTCCGAATTGATCGGCACCCCATCTACCACCACTAAATTAACATCGTTACCGCGAAGGTAAAGCGACGAACGGCCTAAAAGCTCTGAAGATACCCCAACAGTTAAACCGGCAACCTTACCCACCAATCCATTTACCGGATTAGCTTCTCTGGCTTTTACCAGATCGGCTCCTTTTACTTCCTGAATGGCATAACCCAGGTTTCTTTTCTCTTTACGGATACCAAGGGCAGTAACCACTACCTCGTTTAGGTTTTTCGAATCTGTTTTTAAAGTTATAGTCAGGTTTGCGCCCGTTACCTGAACTTCTTGCGGAAGAAATCCGATCGAACTAAAAACAAGTGTTTCGCCTGTTTTGGCATCAAGTGTAAAGCGGCCCGATAAATCGGTAGAAGTAGCTTTTCTAGTTCCTTTTACCATTACGCTAACGCCTGGAATCGGCTGCTGCGCATCGTCTTTAACCAGACCAGCTATTTTTGTTTGTGCCCAAGTAAAATAAGGCGTGAGGCACAGTAACAGCAAAGCTACCATGCACATCTTCATCTTGTAGAGATGTTTCATTTATCTATAATTTTTTTAGGTTTTATAGATGCAATGATAAGATGTATATGTTAGCCCAATGCCAACTTTTAGTTAACAAAAACCCCTATTTCTGTTTAGTATTTGTTAACTAAATATTTTCTTAATACTTTCTTCAGCATAACCTGCACTAGCGGTCATTCCTTTACCGCCAATAGCTGTACGGATGTGGATGCGATCGTCGAGATCGTAAGTTACAATATGTTTTGTTGGGTGCTGTGGATAAAATCCGGCCCAGGTACTTTGCAGTTTGCGCACATCGAAATCAACAATGCGGGCGGCTTCTTCCAGCATCAGCTCGTTAATGTGATGACTTAAATCGAAACCAAGATCGTCGAAATGGTTTACATCAGCATATACATGCGAATCGCCAATAATGATCGTATTATCTGCAGCCTTTTTAAACAGGATATGGATACCCCATTTTTTCAGCTCTTCGTAATGTTCAGGAGTTTTAATGCTTTTGAAAGATGGGCAATAGTGCTCAAAACTTTCGTAGCGCCTAGTGGTGAGCCCCGTTAAAATATTACCTGCTAAAGCCACCTCAGGCATAGGTATACTGCGCATCATCTGCAGTTTACTTACCACGATACCGCTTTCGCTAAACAGTTCGGGATAAAGCAGTTTAAATTCGTAACCATTACAGATAATGGCTTTCACGGCTGTAAAAAGCTCGGTATTGTTTCTTAAACCTACTTCAACACCAGTACCTTTACTTTCGCAGGAGGTAACCGGACTATTGTATTTAAGTGTGTACTGTGCAAACTTAGTCTGCATATATTCATGCAGGCGGTAGATCATTTGATCTGGTGCTACGCTAATTTCCTGGGGAAAAAAGATGGCTTCCTTGGCATAAGAAGATTTAATAGCAGGATATTTTTTTAAAACCGCTTCCTGACTAAGCAGTTTGGTTTCGTAACCAATGGTATCGTAATGTGCTTTCAGCTCATGGATCAAGGTCTGCTCATCGTTATCTGATGCGATGTAAACACTGCCATTTTGCTGAACAGAAATATCGAATTCCTGCTGAATGGATTTATAAATATCTAGACCAGCCACACCATATCCAAACCATTCGGCGTCCATACCCGAGGGTACCACCTGACCAAAATTACGCACGGTAGCGCCTACCGGAAAATTGTCTTTTTCGAGCTGCAATACGGATTTGCCCGAAAGTAAAGCATGGTAGGCATGGAATGTTCCTAAAATCCCTCCACCAATTACAATAAGATCGAAATGTTTATTCATTGTTTATTTTTTATGTGAGATGCTAGGATGTTTCTAAGTCAATCCGGCATCAATGTTAATATTCTTTTAACTGTTCTTAGCCCCACCAATGATTTCAATAGAGATTCGTCATTGCGAGGTACGAAGCAATCTTAATGCGCACGCTTGTAGCGATCGTTGTAAGATTGCTTCGTCGGCTGAAAAAGCCTTCTCGCAATGACGATCACCTGAGCCCCACCACGTCCCCTATATTTCAACCATATAAAAAACATAAGAACCATATAAGCTTAAATGGCCTTACATGATAAAAAATGGAAACAATTAGTCCTTACTTATTTCCCTGTTAAAACCAACTGCTCCGCTGCCTGCATCCTTTTATTTGTAGCCAATGTTTTCTTTCTGAAATAAATCAGTGAGAGCACACTACACACCCCACCAATTAATGGTATTGCAAACAAACACTGTTTAAAAAAGTGCATCCAGCTGGTATTCGTTTCACCGAACTCATGAAACAGCAGTATCGAAAAACTACCTACATAACCAATGGAATCGGCCACATACATAATAAACCCGATATTGCTTTTGTAATGAAAATTGGCAATCATCCGTTCAAAGAAAATAGCATTATAAGGAATGTACGCCATATAAAGTCCCATCCCCAATAAAGCCATCCAGCTTACAGGCCCTATGTGCCCCCTATCGAAAAAGAATGTACTTACTCCGATCAGCAAGCAACCCGAAATAATCATGATATGGATCACGGTAAAAGCTTTGAGGTTATCTTTAATCAGGATCAAAAGCCCCATCATCACCAATACCACAACCGAAATCAGGGTATCAATCTGCGTGTAGATATGGTTGTTATGAATACCTAGGCCGTTCCAGATTTCTACTTCGAAATTATCGCGCATGTCGCGGATACAGGTAAGCAATACATAAATGATAATGGTTAAGATAATACCCGGTAAAAATGTAGTGATAAATTTTCTCCGCTGTTTCGCATCCATCGGTACCCGTTTTGTACGTAGTTCCTGATCTTCTTTTGAAGGCGGCGGAATAACCTCCAGGCAAAAAACAAACAGCAATAGCGGAAGCAGAAAAACCAGTCCGGTAAGAAAAGGCATCCAATAATCGCTTACCAAAGCAAACGACATTAGTGTACGTGCTACCGTTTTAACAAAACCTGAGGCAAATATTAAACTGATCGACATTAGTGCCCCCATAAATTCGGTTGTTTTTCTTCCTTCCAAATAACTGAATACCAAACCCCATATCATGCCCAAAGGGAAACCATTGAGGAAAAGAAATACAATATTGTAGGGTGCAGGTACCGAAGCAAATCCGAGCAAGGCAAGCCAAGAAAAAAGAATCAGAAAAATGATGCTTCTTGCGCGGTTACTTTTCCCCGATTCGGAAATAAAACGGATACCATAAAATTTACTTAAGGTATAACCTACCATTTGCGCAATAACCAACCAAACTTTATAATCGATATGCAGAAATTCCTGATGCTCAAAAGTAGCGGAGGCAAAAGCTTTGCGAAAGGCATACATGCTGGTATAACAACCAAATGCTGATATACCACCAAGCATTGTAATTAACCAATAAGGCCAATTAAGTGCTTTTTTGCGGGCTATATGAAGTAAACCCATCCTAATATCCGCTTATGTTGTTTATCATACCGAACGCCACCAATTTGATTGACATATCTATTCACTTAAAAAAACAATAGTAAACATTGTTTATTATTAGTAAACAAAATCAAGATTATCAAATTGTTAAGTTTTTGCCGTGCAGGGTTGGTGTTTTATTTGGCAAAAGCCTCTAATACCGGTCTTCCTCTCCAACATTGCGGTTGTTGCAACTTCATTAACCAGACCAGTGTTGCGGCTGTATCGTAAGTAATAATTGCGTCTTTTAATTCGTGGTTTTCACGAATACCAGGGCCTGCGATAATCCACGGGATCTGCACTTCATCAAGCGATTTACCACCATGGCCTTTACCTTTACCGCCATGATCGGCAGTAACCAGGATAACGGTTTCATCAGCTATGCCTGCATCGTTAACCGCTTTTACAATTTTACCAATCCGCTGATCTACCAACTCTAATTGTTTATAATAAGCCGGTGTACGGTGACCTATTGAATGTCCCGTACCATCAGGTTCGTCTAAATGTAGGAAGGTAAAATAAGGCTTTTCTTTTTTGATAATTGCAACAGTGGTATCGGTGCAAAAATCATCTTTATCGTTTCCGCTAACGATGATATTTACTGCTTCTTTTTCAAATAAATAACCAATACCGCTCCAGCTATACACAATGGCCGTTTTAGCCTGTTTTTTTTGATCTCTGATTACACTAAATATCCCTGGAAACAAACCATAAGATGTTTTGGTGATAGATGGAATTTCGGGAACCTTACTGTCCCATTCGGTATAACCATGCTCGGTTGGCCCAGCGCCCATTAACAAGGAAGCCCAGTTTACAGCACTGGAAGATGGCAATACACAGCGTGCCTGTGTAGTCCACGAACCGTTGGCCATTAATGCTTTAAGATTAGGCATATTTGCCTCTGGCAAAGCGTAGCCACCAAAACCATCGCAACCAATTAAAATTACGTGTTTAATTTTTTTAGATTGTGCCTGCGCAAATACACATAAACAAAGTAACACTAAAGTACTTTTCAAAAATTTTTTCATATTCATATTTTTCTATCACCAAACCTAAGCTTGGTTTATAAAGATGAAGATAAATAATTGTTAAGTAATAATAAACTTTGTTTACATAAGTTTTACTCAAAAAAATAAATGACCAGCATTAGCGCCTTGTTATCGCCAACATTAACCGGGGTGTGAGAAAGCCTTCCGTCGAAAAGCATGGAATCTCCTTTTTCGAGTATAATTTTCTTTTTCGAAAACTGATATTCTACTTTACCTTCTATCATGTATTTAAATTCGAATGCTTCGGTTTTCACCATTGGACGATGCGCATTCACCTCGAGCTCGAGCAGTACAAAATCGGCGGTCGAAAATTTAATGCTCTTGGTTAGAATACGCGAGTAGTTAAAACCTGTGGCCTGTTCCTTTTCGAACTTCTGGTACTGATCTTTTCGTTTCACCAGAACGGGGGCATCTTTTTTATGAAAATTAATATCCTTAAAAAAACTGTTCAGGTCTATCTGCAGGCTTTTAATAATATCCATTAATACCATTAAAGACGGAATAG
This sequence comes from Pedobacter kyonggii, assembly GCF_004310665.1. Taxonomy (GTDB): domain Bacteria; phylum Bacteroidota; class Bacteroidia; order Sphingobacteriales; family Sphingobacteriaceae; genus Pedobacter; species Pedobacter kyonggii. The sequence goes on from NZ_SIXF01000001.1 coordinate 165,107, forward strand.
TACGGCTGTTTTCGATTTGAGAGATAAGCCCTTTACTTACCTCTGCTTTATTTGCAAGCTCCTGAACGGTAATACCTAGCTCTTTACGTCTTTCTTTAATTTTAAGGCTAATCTGTAAAAGAATTTCTTCTTGCATATGCTAAAATCGTGTTAATAACGCTAATGTATTATTTTATTCCTACAATCTAGATCAACAATCGTACAAGTTACCGAATTACATTTTTCAACATGCTTATAAAAACAAACTGCCGCCATAAAAAGGCGGCGATAGCAAAAATTTAACGGTAATGCCCGGGCACCCAATACCGACCGCCATGAGGGCCAATATTATAATGCCCGCGTACCCAGCGTGCCCTTGGTGCACGTGCGCTTACCACGCATGCACTAAAATTAACCGCCATAACCAATAAGAGCAATGCATTTACAATCCTTTTCATAACCTAATCTTTTAAGTAAAAAATAAATCAAGCTTTATGCTGTGTGTTTTATTTTGACGGAGGGGTAAGAGAAAAGTTTAATTTTTTTAAAGAAAAAACTAATTCATGTTATCAACCTTGATAGCTTCATGAAAGTGAGATAGCTTACTCGTCTATGACCCATAGTTGATGGTTAGGTGGCCGCCTGGCAACCAATGCCCATTGAACCAAGGACTAATTACATCAAACCTATTCTGTTACCTTTGCAGCCATGACAATTAGATTAGCCATAACAGCAGATATCCTGAAAATAATGCACCTGGTAAGCAAGGTTGTACCATTAATGCATGCTGTAGGGAATTTTCAGTGGGGAGATGATTATCCGAACCCCGAGGTATTTACCAGCGATATTACTAGAAGTCAGTTATGGGTAGCGGAGCTGGACGACAAACTTGTTGGTGTTTCTGCAATTACTACAGATCAGGATCCCGAGTATGCAGATGTAGGTTGGGATATTAACGAAAAAGCAATTGTTACCCACCGTTTAGCGGTAGATCCGGACTGCCAGGGCATGGGCATTGCCAAGGCTTTAATGAACCAGGCTGAAGTAGTAGCAAAAGCTTCGGGTATTTCTATCTTAAGGGTCGATACCAATAGCAAAAACATGGCCACCCAAGCGCTTTTCCCGAAGCTTGGTTATCAGTTTAGTGGCGAAATCAGCCTGGCTAAACGACCTGGGCTACGTTTCTTTTGTTATCAAAAATCATTGTGATCATCAGTTACACTCTTAACAAAGCACGGAACGCTCTTGCAGCATAATACGATTGTGCACCATTGTGATACACGAACACATGGTCGTAGCGGTGATCGCCAAAAAGAGCACCACCTAACTTTCTGATCGAGGGAGGAGTAACAATCCAGCTCGATGTTTTGGTATCGAACTTTCCAAATTGCTGCAAAAAGCGGTACTGTTCTTCGGTTAAGAGCTCTACACCCATTGTAGCAGCCATATCAATGGCGTTATTTTCTGGCTGATGCTCCTTTCTTGATTCTAGCCCTTCCAAATCATAACAAATACTTCTACGGCCTTTAGGGCTTTCTGCCGAGCAATCGTAAAAAATATACTCGCTTGTTTCTTTATCATAATCAACAATATCGGGTTCGCCACCAGTTATTTCCATTTCATCAAGCACCCATAGTTTTTCAGGCCTGGCCGCTAACCTTTCTTCTACTTTAACCCATTCAATACCTTTATGGCGGTCCATGTTTTTCTCGAAACGAATTCTCAGAGTATCGAGTAGTTCTTTAGCCTGTTCGGGCGATAACTCTTTTTTATTCCTATTTATTTTACTCATATGTTTTATTTGATTAAATATGCTTCGCATTTCTCAAAGCCGGTAACTGTTTGGTAAATTAATTTACAGTCAATATAATTAAAAAAGATTTTCTTCCGACTACGCCGCCATTGGCAGCTACAAAAGAAAAGTCGTCATTGCGAGGAGGAACGACGAAGCAATCTTTCATACTGGCGGCCCCGGCCCTAAAGATTGCTTCGCCGGCTGAAAAAGCCTTCCCGCAATGACGATTCCTCGCACAGATGACAACATCCGACACCGCGAAACGGGGAAACGATTAGTCATTCAACCCTTTGCCATTCAAAATCTGTGGCATAAATTTCTCAACCCTTGCCTCACGGGTTTTAGCTTGCTTGGGTGCCGCAAAATGAAGTAAATAAGCCCTTTGACGGCCAGGCGTTAAGGCTTCGAATGCCGCTTTTAAATCAGGAATATGATCTAATTTATGTTGAAACTCATCGGGAACGGTATATTCCGTAGTCTTTTTCAAATCTACCTTTAAACCAGCTTTTTCTACCTCAATGGCTTCATACATATAAGTCTTCAAAATTGATTTCAGTTCTACTATTTCGAGGGCATTAGTAAAGCGCGCCTGTCTTGCCGACTGTACATTCTTCGTTTGCTGGATCAAGATCCCGGCGGTATCATTTAATAGAACGCCTTTAAAAAATAAAAATGCACAGTATTCTTTAAAATCATGTATTAAAACGATGTTGTTATTGTTTAAGGTATAACAAGGCACTCCCCATTTTAATTCTTCGGTAAGCCAGCAATCTAGTGCAATTGCCCGCAACAGCAGCAGTTCTTCCTGCCACTTTTTTGCTTTGTTAAAATAAAAATCAACTTTTGGATTCGTTTTCATGTCAGCTGGTTTTGTTGTATTTTTTCGCCCTTCCATTTTAAATATTCAAAATTTGATCATTAATTTAAGCGAAATTAACCTTTCTATCTGCAGGCCTGAAGTACCACGACAGCATAGTTAGCACGAGTAATAACATTGGTCCAAAATATGCCGAAAAACTATTATCCCTAACAGCCAGATGTGAGAAAACAGCACCAGACATCACAAAGAAAAAGCCTGCATAAGCCCATTCTTTCAATAAAGTAAATTTAGGAATAAGCACAGCAACAACACCCAAAATTTTCCAAACACCCAATATCGTCAGAAAATAAAGCGGATAACCCAATTGGTTAAACAACGCTACTTCTTCTTTCATTTTTATCAACTGTACTATTCCAGTTGATAACATGCCTAATGCAAGCCAAACGGTAGCAATCCAATAGATGATTTTGTTTCTCTTTGTCATGATGTGTTATTTTAATTGGTGTACGATATTTTGTAAGCGGTTATGTGCCATATTGATGCCCTGCGCAAAAGGCAAAGCCAGTATTTGATCTCTAAGTGCAACTGATTTATAAACAACATGCATCGTGAGTTTACTACGATCATCGGTTAGTTTATCAAACTTTAAAAACTCAAGCTGAACGCCAAAAGGTGTATTTTCCATTTCGAATGTCCGCGTTATTTTTTCATCGGGTACAAATTCGTGGATTACCCCTGTAGCAACAAATGCTACATTTCCTTTAGGGCCAGCAGTTTCGAACTGATAACTACCATACTTTTTGTTTTCAAGCTTAAGCACTTTCGTCCCCATCCATTGCTCCACAATCTCAGGTTCTACATAAGCCTTAAAAAGCAATGCCACAGGTAGATCAAATTCTCTGGTAATGATCATTTCCTGTTTACCATTTTCAGCCTCAATTTTTGTTTTCTGCTCCATGTTATGCTATTTGCCTGGTTTATAGTTTTTCATGATATCTTCCAGTTTATTAAATCTGTCATCCCACATTTTGCGGAACGGCTCAATAAAATCGGCAATTTCCTTCATTTTTTTTGCGTTAGTGTGGTAATGAATTTCTCTGCCGTTTTGTTTTTGCTCCAACAATTCGCACTCGGTGAGAATCTGCAGGTGTTTTGAAACAGTTGGCCTTGCGGTGTCGAAATTAGTGGCTATTGCACCAGCCGTCATCGATTGCGAAGCAACTAAAAGCAATATTGCCCTTCTTGTAGGGTCAGCAATGGCCTGAAATACATCTCTTCTTAAATTCATTATGTAGCTATTTGACTACAAATATAAATGTAGTCATTTAACTACGCAAATTTTTATGAAAGTTTTTTTAATGGGACTTTCTTCAACAGATCGTCATAAGTCTGGTTTCATCCGTCACATCTATTAAAGCATCAGGATCCGGCTTATAAAATTGAATATATTTGATCAGTGTATGCAAAAAGAGAAGAAAGCCCTTTTAACAAACCTGAAACGATCATGAAAACGTATAAAATATACCAAATAGATGCTTTTACAAAAGAGAGATTTAGTGGAAATCCGGCGGGCGTGGTCGTGAATGCCGACGGGCTGACTGATACTCAAATGCAACAGATTGCCAAAGAATTAAACAATTCTGAGACAGCCTTTCTTTTTTCTCCAGATGATAATAGTGCCGATGGCCTAATCAGGTATTTTACGCCAACATCAGAAGTTCCCATTTGTGGCCATGCTACAATTGCCGCGATGTATGCAAAAGCCATTGAATACAATTTAGACACCTGTATTTTGAGATACAAAACTAAGGTTGGCACGCTGCCTTTTGAGATCGTCAAAAAAGATGAGGATTACCAAATTATAATGACTCAAGGTAAATTTGAACTTAGCCCTGCATTTGACAACATTACAACCAGACAAATATTATCAGCGCTAGGACTTCATTATAATGATACCGATGAAAAATGCCCCATTCAGATTGCCTCTACAGGACATTCGAAAGTTATGATCGGGATAAAAAGCAGAGAAAAGCTAAACAATCTGAACCCTGATTACAATAGCCTGATTGACCTAAGTAAACAGATTAATTGCAATGGCTATTTTGTATTCACATTTGACTCGGATGATGATGACGTATTAACATATGGAAGAATGTTTGCCCCTGCGATCGGAATAAATGAAGATCCGGTTACAGGTAATGCAAATGGACCATTAGGTGGATACCTTATACAAAATAAAATCGTCGATTTTAAAGATAACCTTTTCGAATTCAATGGTAAACAAGGAGAAAAGATAAACAGATTCGGAATGATAAGCGTTAGCGTCGGAATTGAAAATGGTCTACCTTCGCTAATCAAGATAAAAGGCGATGCAACGGTAGTATTTAAAACTGAAATTAAAATATAACAATAATCCAAAGGCTTTAATACATTTTCTTTCTGTTTAGATTATCTAAAATTTATGCTTAAAGTGACTCCCCAACTTTTTTGCTTGATCCCTTCTCACCCAGCCATAAACGCAAAAAACCCACAACTTTCGTTGTGGGTTTTGGCTCCCTCTGCTGGGCTCGAACCAGCGACCCTCTGATTAACAGTCAGATGCTCTAACCAGCTGAGCTAAGAAGGAGTACTGGTCGTTTCCTAAAACGAGGCTCTTTGCACTTTACAGCACACATACCCTTGTTCGTTTTGGGAATGCAATATTAGGGCTTTTAAATTATTTATGCAATATTTGCAGTGAAAAATTTTAAAAAAAAATTAACACATAAATATGAGCCTGATAATCATAGGTACTGTAGCTTTTGATGCTATTGAAACTCCTTTCGGAAAAACGGATAAAATTGTAGGCGGAGCAGCAACTTACGCAAGTTTAGCGGCATCTTACTTTTATAATAAAGCAAAAATTGTAGCAGTTGTTGGCGATGATTTTCATCAATCAGATATCAACACCTTCACGGCACACGGTATTGATACCGAAGGATTACAGATTAAAGCAGGTGAAAAATCATTCTTCTGGTCAGGAAAATACCATAACGACATGAATAGTCGCGATACTTTAATTACGGAACTGAATGTACTGGAAAATTTCGATCCGATTATCCCAGAGAGCTATCAAGACTGCGAATACTTAATGTTAGGAAACCTAACCCCACAGGTGCAGCAAACGGTAATTAAACGCCTTAAAAACCGCCCGAAACTGATCGTAATGGACACCATGAACTTCTGGATGGACATTATGATGGATGATTTATTGGAAACCATTAAACTGGTAGATGTATTAACCATAAATGATGCCGAAGCACGTCAGTTATCGGGTGAATACTCATTGGTTAAAGCTGCTAAAAAAATTCTTGCCATGGGGCCAAAGTACCTAATCATTAAAAAAGGTGAGCATGGTGCATTGTTATTCCACGAAGATCAGATTTTCTCAGCTCCGGCTTTGCCTTTGGCAGAAGTATTTGATCCAACTGGTGCCGGCGATACTTTCGCAGGAGGCTTTATCGGTTATTTGGCTAAAGTGGGCACAATTAACTTCAATAACATGAAAAACGCGATCATTTATGGCTCTGCACTAGCTTCTTTCTGCGTAGAGAAATTTGGAACAGAAAGGTTATTAAATTTAACCGATGAAGAAGTTGCAGCAAGAATTCAGGAATTTGTAAGCTTAAGTGCTTTTACAATAGAAGTTTAATAAGTTTTCAGTTAACAGCAGGCAATTTTCAGTTGCCAGTTCTAATTAAATAAACTTTAGCCGTAGATTTAAAGATTAATTCTTTTAAATCTGCGGCTTTTTTATAGAGTAAAGTCTTTACACCAAACCATCTGTACATACCAAAATCAATTTGGTATAGCAAGTATAGCTATCGGTATGAATTTCTCAAAAACAGCTTCAGTGTGGGGTGCATCGGGCAGTTCGTCTGTTAAATCCTGTCCGGCCCAGTGCTCATAATGTTTACCGTCCCGCCACAGCCTGCTATCGGTCATATCGTAGATCAAACCTTTATAAGCCACCCATATTTGAGGTTTATCCTGTCCGTTACGTAATGCGAGTTGCTGCTTGGTATAGCTGGGTAAATCCATTTAAATTAATTTCGGGTTGAAGATAATCAAAAAGGTTTTTAACCATATAAGAAATTTAAGTACCATATAAGCTTATATTTCCTTCAATGCCTTATATCCTTGATTAGCTATTGTTTTTGAAGCGCAAGTTCGCTACAAAACACCAACTTCCTTCCCGTTTTACGCTTTTACGCTTCGCTGCCTCGTACCTCGTTGCTGCAGGGTATCGCTTCAACCGCGGCTAGTTAGCCTCGACAGCATTTCATTTTTGGGGCTGCAGGATGTACAAACCCTTATCTTTAAACCTAAGGGACAGTAGCGGCAGCCTCCGATTCTTCTATCGGAGCTACAGCGAATGGCAGGACTAAGAACCGCCAAGAACCACAGGCCATTCGTTTCCCTATTAAAAAATTATCGATTTCATTTGGAGCGCAATACCTGTACAAAACAGTAAAGTCGCTTCCCTTTTTACGCTCTACGCTTCGTTGCTCCAGGGCATCTCTTCAACCGCGGCTAGTTGGCCTCGACAGCATTTCATTTTTCGGGTTGCAGGGTGCACAAACCCCTGTTCCTAAACCCGATCCGATAGCTGTCGGATGCAATGAATCCCCACGTTAAGTCGGGAGGAATGTAGAGCGGGACCGAACTGCGCCAAGAGCCACTGAACATTCGTTTTCTATAAATAAAATTTTATTTTACGCTTGGCTTTTGCCTCCCTTACTTTTAAAAACTTCGTACAGGCAGATATTCATCAACAACAGTCCCATTAAATAAAAATGATCTTCGAAAGGGATAGTACCTACTCTAAAACCAAGGTTTTGCTTATCGTTATACATCACCACAGGGATAGAAGTTAAAAATCCATTAACGATATAAAATGGGATAAGCGAAACCAGATAAGCCCTATAGAACTTGTACATAAACCTGAACTCGACATTTACATACTCTACATAAGCCAGCACCATAAATAAAAAGCCAAAATTGATCAGCGTATACCACCTGTTATAACCGAAAAATAAAATAGCCACACAAAGTCCTAGGAGTAAATTACTTAATGCAAGGCTATACCTTTGCAGATCGTTTTTTGGGAAATAGGCATTCAAACATTCGTAAATAAATACGCAGGCATAAGGAACTGTTAAAAAGAATAAAATCTCTTCCAAAGGTAGCCCCAAAAGATTTACCCCAATAAGGTAATCGGGATTAAAAGACCACACATTGAGTTTGGTAAACAGGATATCCCAAATTAAAAACACCACACCTGTAATTAATATCGAAGGCAATACAAACTTCCATTTGCTAAAAAAATGAACCTTTTTATCGAATGATAAAACCAGGGGAAAGAAGATTACAGCAAGGTTGATAAGTAGATAGGTATAATTCATTCTAAAGGTGTTTTGTCAAAATTTTAACTTCAGCAGGGCTACATTTTTTACTGTCGATCATAAATTTAGCTACGTTTTTAATCAGTTCGCGATCGGCAAGCCCAAAATTTTCATTTTGGTAATGTTTAACGATCTCTTTTTTATCCTTGGCTAAATCTTTACTGAAACCGAGAAAGGAAGGTGTATAAAATTCAATCGAAAACCGCATAAAACGGATCTCCATATTTTCCTTATCCATATCAATTGCTTTTTGCATGGTTTTGAGCGATCGGCTTACATACTTGATCTTGTTATATGGATTCCAGGAGTGCTTGGCCTTAAGCGCCTCCAACGTTCCGGTGTAACCCGTAATTAAGGCGGTTTTATTGGGGAGCTTGTTCAGTTTGGTAAACAATGAGTCGGTTAGCTTCGGGCTTTCTACCGCTTTAACCATATTCGTTTTTAATATCGCAATTTCTTGGGCAGATAACTGGGCGTAAGTAATATGGTTTGCTGCAAATAGCAGAAAAAATATAATGGGTAGTTTAATCATGAGTTTGGGCAAAGGTAAGAAAAGCTAATTGTAGATGCTTTGTATATTATTCAAAAGTGAAATATCATCATTGCGAGGCACGAAGCAATCTTAATGCACACGCTAGTAGCGATCGTTGTAAGATTGCTTCGTCGTTCCTCCTCGCAATGACGAAAAAACAATATTTGATGTTAACAAAAACAAAACGCAATAAAATTCCTTTATTTACACCATGGATAAAAAACCTATGGTTACCGTTATTGGTGCTGGCTTTGCAGGTTTGGCTGCTGCAGCTTTACTGGCTAAAGATGGTTGTGATGTTACAGTGATCGAAAAAAACGAAATGGCCGGTGGCAGGGCCAGAACCTGGCAAAAAGACGGATTTCTTTTCGATATGGGCCCCAGTTGGTACTGGATGCCTGATGTTTTCGAAAACTACTATAACCTATTCGGAAAAACTGCCGCTGATTTTTATACACTAAAAAGATTAAATCCTTCTTATCGTATTTATTTTGATAAACGGGATACTATTGATGTTCCCGAAACATTAGCTGATTTATATGCTTTATTTGAAAAGCTTGAACCAGGGAGCAGCAAGAACCTAAAACATTTTCTCGATCAGGCGAAATACAAATACGATGTAGGCATGAATGAGTATGTTTTTAAACCTTCGCACAGTGTGATGGAATATTTCGATCCCAGATTGGCGGTTAGCGGAATCAAATTGCAGCTTTTGGGCAATATGCGTAAACATGTTTACCGGTTATTCAAGAATGAGCGTTTGAGGAAACTTTTAGAATTTCCGGTTTTGTTTTTAGGTGCCACGCCACAAAACACACCTGCTTTATACAGCTTGATGAACTACGCAGATCTCGTTTTAGGTACCTGGTATCCCATGGGCGGCATGCACAAAATTGTGACAGCTATGCAACAAATAGCCGAAAGTGAGGGCGTAAAATTTATTTTCGATACCGAAGTAACCAAAATAGAAGTTAAAAACAATATTGCAGAGGCTGTAATTACCAATAAAGGCAGTTTTAAAAGCGATTTTGTAGTGGGCAATGCCGATTATCACCATATCGATCAACATCTTTTTGAAAAACCTTACCGTAATTACAGTGAAAAATATTGGAATGAAAGAACAATGGCTCCCTCCTGCCTTTTGTTTTATATCGGATTAAATAAAAAACTAGACAATATATTACACCATAACTTATTTTTTGATGAGGATTTCGATCAACATGCCGAAGAAATCTATACCAATCCACAATGGCCATCAAAACCCCTATTTTACGCATGCTGTCCTTCCGTAACTGATAAAAGCGTTGCACCGGAGGGCTGCGAGAACCTTTTCTTTTTAATTCCGGTAGCACCTGATTTAGCAGATAGCGAAAATAAAAGGGAAGAATACTTTAATTTACTGATCGAACGCTTTAAAAATTTAACAGGAAACGATATTGGCGGTAACATTTTGTTTAAGCGCAGTTACGCCATGAACGATTTTGTGGAAGATTACCATGCCTTTAAAGGAAATGCGTATGGATTAGCAAACACTTTGAAACAGACGGCTTTTTTAAAACCCAAGATGAAAAGTAAGGTAACAAATTTTTTATACACCGGACAATTAACCGTTCCGGGGCCTGGTGTACCACCTGCAATCATCTCTGGGCAAGTGGTAGCAAAAGAAATAAAAAAAAAGTTAAAAAAAGCTTGACAAATTTAAAATTTCCCTTATCTTTATAACCACAAAACAAAAATACTGCAATAAAGCTTCAAAACACATAATCGTTCGGGGTTTGCATTTGTTTCGAAATAAGAGAGAAGGCGAATTGTTGAAAGAAAAAATAAGAATCAACTAACCAAATATATGATAAGCAAAAAGGCCTGAATTTTCGGGCCTTTTGCTTTTTACAGTACTTCTGGCTTTCAATTGCCTCAAAAGTAGAAAACCCGATCTCATTCGTTACTCCCATGTACTTCAACTTTATTAATTTCGGCTAGTATAAATAAAAAAAAAGCCCCGGTAAATATACCAGAGCTTTGGTTAAAATGTTCTTCAACGGGAATTGAGAATAATCTGATTAACACTTACATCACTTCTGATGCTGCGATTTCTTTAGAATAGGTTTTTAAATATTTTTTAAGAATACCTCTTGCTACGTGGATACGCGTTTTTACTGTTCCAATCGGAATAGCCAACATATCTGCAATTTCGTGATACTTATATCCTTCAAAATAACGGATAAAAGGCACATAATACTCCTCAGGTAATTGCGAAAGGGCTTTATCAATATCGCCTAGCACAAATTTACTCTCTGCCTGGTTTTTAGTTGCACTATATGAAAGATTTGCGGAAGATATATCTTCGCTCTGCGTAATTAAAGTATTTGTTTTCACCAATCGGCGATAGTTGTTAATGAAAGTATTTTTCATGATGGTAAATAACCAACCTTTTAAATTCGTACCCTCTTTAAACTTATTGTAATAAGTGATCGCTTTCAGCATGGTATCCTGAACCAAATCATTTGCGTCTTCTGCGTCTTTAGTAAAATTTAAAGCATAAGATCTAAGCGATACCGAGTGATGATTAACCAGATGATTGAATTCAAATTTTGTCATGATATTTAGCTTTAGGTAGATAAAAAAAACAAATGAATTATTGTTCGTTCGCTTAAACCTAAACAAACTTAGTACCAAAATTTTCTGGCATGGTGCTAAAAGCGTACAACTGCCTAAGGGCAAGCTTTCGTCACAGAATATTTACTTCTCTTTCTAAAGTGACTCCAAAAGTAGACTTTACACTGTCTATAATGTGTTCAGAAAAATTATACACTTCTGTGCCAGTCGCATATCCATGGTTAACTAAAACTAAAGCCTGGTTTTTCCAGGTACCTGTTTGACCAACCACTTTACCCTTCCAGCCACACTGCTCAATTAACCAGCCAGCCGCCAATTTAATTTTATCATCGGCTGTAGGATAATGTACCACATCGGGGTGTTTTGCCACAATATCGGCAAATTCATATTTTTCGATCACCGGATTTTTAAAGAAGCTACCTGCGTTACCAATAGTAGACGGATCGGGCAGTTTGCTTACGCGGATATGCGATACAGCAGATGAAACATCGGCAATATTTGGCCTTTCGATGCCCCTGTTCAGCAGCTCGGTTTCAATGGCACCATAGGAGGTATTAATTTTCGCTTCCGCCGATAAACGGAAAGTAACGGATGTAATAATATACTGGCCCTTCAACTCACCTTTGAAAATACTTTCACGGTAACCGAAATGGCAATCATCATAAGTAAAGGTTTTGATTTTTCCGGTTTTGATCTCAAAAGCGTTACAGCTTTCGAAAACATCTTTAAGCTCTACCCCATAAGCACCAATATTCTGTATTGGCGATGCACCTACAGTACCAGGGATTAGGCTTAAATTTTCTACACCTGCAAAATGATGCTCAACACAGTAATTTACAAAATCGTTCCATACTTCACCAGCACCCGCTGTTACCAACACTTTATCATCAATCATTTCGGACTGAATGCCTTTGATGCTGATTTTAACAACTAATCCGTTATAATCCTGAGTAAATAACACATTACTTCCTCCACCAATAACCAAGAGCTTTTGAGATTTTACGATCTCGTTTTTAAACAGCCTGGCTAAATCTGCTTCAGAAAATATCTCGGCAAAGTAACTTGCCTTAACATCGATACCAAACGAATTGTATGGTTTTAACGAAACATTTTCCTGGATTTGAAGCATATTGATTTTGTATTATGCTGCAAAAGTAAAATAAAAAATAGTTAAGGAACGATTTTGGTTATCCCCTTATCGAAATTAAAGCTTAAAGTGTCCGCTTTTTCTCTTTCAACTACTACTCCCGAAAGTTTCCAACCAACAAGAGCTGGTTTGGTTTTGGCAACGTCCAATAAACGGTATCTTTCTTTGGTGAGTTTTGCACTGATCAACCCTAGGCTATCCGATTCTACCTGACTCAAGTGTTCGATTTGACTCTCAAGCGCAGCTAAAGTATCATCTAACTCATTTCCCTTTTTGATGCTATCGGCATAAGCTTTTGGTGAAATATTGTAAAGGCTATCCAATTTCGACCTATCAAAATTCAATTCCTGATTACTGCTTGCGTATTTAGCCTCTACAAGTGCAATAGCACGGTCTTGATCAGTCTTTTTGCCGCAGGAAATAATGACAACGAGTGATAAAATTGCAAAGGCATAGTAAATTTTTCTCATGGCATAGGTTTAATAAAAAAGAGCAAGCATCCTGCCAAGAAATGATGAGCATATAAACCAAACCCGGAGAACTTTATTTTTTTCCCTGGTTATCTATTGTCTCTTTAATGCCCAATCCCTCCTTACTTTGCTTCAAACGGGTCGAAAGTGCCCCATATAGCTCTGTGGGAGTACCAAAATCAAGTCCCAAGTTAAGATTTGATAAAGAGAGAAATTTTATAGCATTTCCTACTTCAATAAGTGCTACTGGAGAATCGGCATTTTGTTTAACAAAATCCAACATTTTTCGATTTCTTAAGGCCACTAATGCATCTTTTAATTGCTGGAGATAAACCCCTCCACCAATTACCTTTGAAGGTTCTAAATTGTAAGGGTTTTCAATATCCAATTTAACATCTTCGAGAAAAATCTTTTTAAGATTAGCACTACCACCCACAAATCAAACTTTCTGTTTTATCTTCGATTTTACTTCGGCTAAAGTAATATACCCACCTTCATCAATAAAAATGAAACCTTCTCTCAAAAGTTTTCCCGCCAGATCAGATGTGGCCGATAGCCGAAAATGATCGCCATCCATTGGCCTCACCAAAAACAGATCTGGTTTTCCTGCTACTGGCGCATCACTTACCAGGTAAGCAAATTTTGCATTTTTAGGATTTTGAACCACCCCTTCGATGGTAAATTTGATAGTTTGCGCATGCAGTGAGCCCACAAAAAGCAAAGCGATGCAAATAGTTAGTTTTTTCATCAGCTTTATATTTATAACCTTAAATATAAAACTAATTAATTAGTTAAAAATATTTTAGTCCTTTTTTATTAAGTTCTTTCTTACAAATAATAGTCCAAAAGCCTTACCTTTTTCTTTGCCCCTATTCTTATGATGAACCTTATGTGCTTTCCGCACAGCCTGCAAATAAGTATTGTTGCTTTTAAAAGTTTTAAACCGCCTGTGCACAAACCAATCGTGTACCACAAAATAAATCAGGCCATATAAAGTAATCCCTAAACCAATAAAAAACCGGTAACCTAAATTATCCCGATCGGTATACATTAAAAACAAGGATACTACAGCAAATAGTGCAGCAAACAGATCGTTCCATTCGAAGAATGATTTTGCTTTTTGGTGGTGGCTTTTATGCATAAACCATAGTGGTCCATGGAATAAATACTTGTGTATAAACCAAGACAAGCACTCCATTGCCATGAGGGTAAACAATACAATAAAGATGTTGATTAATACTGACAAGTTTTCTAAATGATTGGTTTGTAAAGATATATAAACAGCGCGAGAACCAAAATCGTGTCATAAAATTGTAAGCTTAATACAATTTCAACAAACCTTTCATGACAAATCATTTTTTAGCACTATTTTTGACTAAAATATTAAAAAAGTCAGAAAGTAGAAAAGTAAAATGATTGTAGCCGATAAAAAGAGAGAGCAAATTATTGATGGCGCTATAAAACGCTTTATCCATTTTGGTATTGGTAAAACCACTATGAACGATATAGCAGAAGATCTTTCCGTTTCCAAACCATCGCTTTATTATTATTTCCCGGATAAGAAGCATTTAATTATTGGAGTAATAGAAAGGGTATTTAACGACTTCTTTGAGTTGATCAAAAAGAAATACAATCCAGATCAGCCTTTGGAAGATATCCTTTTTAGCACCATAGAAGTGAGGAACACTTTCTTCCAAAAATATTACATGCTAAGGATTACGGAAGGCATTCCTGATTTATTGAACGACGATGTGATCAAAGGAAAGTTACAAACGCTTAAAAGCTCTGAAAAAGATTTCTTCGCAGAAATTTTTAGTCAGGCAAAAGGAAAGGGAGAAATTGAACACGATGATACTGCACATGTTGCAGAACTTTACCTGGAAAGTTTGATGGGCCTTTGCACCATGTGTATTATGGAAACCGGAAAAGATCTTTTCCCCGATAAAAAAGCATTAAACAAAATGACACTGAAGCAAAAAAACCTCACCACCATATTTGTGAGAGGTTTACGATGTTCAGACTAAAATACGGCGGCAGCAACAATGATAAACCGATTGTAAACAAGCCACAAATTTTGAATAGATAAGAACCCAAAAACAAAAAAACAATACATTATGCTTAGAGTAAAAATGGTAAGGTTAATGCTCATACTGCTAATCGGCTCGGTTTTACCGCAGCTGGTGCTTGCACAGCAGCAAGTTACCTTAAAAGATGCGCTAACCTATGCGCTCCAAAACAACACCAAGATTCGAAACTCGAAATTGGATATTGAAGGCGGAAGATACAAGGTAGAGGAAGTTAGGGCACAGGCCTTGCCTCAAATTACAGGAAATGTTGGCTTAACTTATAATCCTATTATCGGTCAGTTGGTTGCTAATTTCGGCGGACAGACACAGGCAATCAAATTAGGCCAGAACTGGAATTCGACTGCAGGTGTTCAGCTTTCGCAACAATTATTCAACCAACAAGTTTTTACTGGTTTACAGGCTGCGAGATCGAGCGAGGAATATTATAACCTTACTTCAAAATTAACAGAAGAGCAGATTATCGAGCTGGTGGCCAACAATTACTACCAGGTTCTGGTAAACAGACAACAGTTAAACGTAATCGACACCAACATTAAAAATGTGAAGATTGTAGAAAAAATTGTTTCGAACCAGTTTAAAAATGGTTTAGCAAGAAAAATTGATGTTGACAGGATCAATGTAAACCTAACTAATCTGAATACACAGCGTGAGCAGGTGATTAATGCCATTACCCAATTGGAGAATCAGTTAAAATTCTCGATGGGTATGCCGGTTTCTACGCCGATCAGCTTACCATTTACCGAATTAACAGAGGTAACTACTTTACCTGTATTTACAGACTCTATCGATCTGGCAAACAGAACAGAGGTTAAACTTTTGGATAATCAGGATAAACTTTTATCACTGCAAAGAAAGGCATACGTTGCCGAATATTATCCATCATTGGCTTTAACGGGTAATTACACCTACTCTAGCCAAAGTGATGGTTTCGATTTTCTAAAGTCTAATGCCGCGGCAATCGGATATGGCGCATCGGCAGTTGGCCTAACCTTAAAAGTGCCAATTTTCAACGGTTTTTTAACACGTTCAAAAATCCGCCAGGCAGATGTAGATATTAAGAAAGCAAGAGAGAGCAGAAAAGAATCTGTAAACTCGTTAAACCTGGCTTATGAGAACGCAAAAATCCAATTGCGCAACAACATTAACACCATTAAATCGCAGCGTAAAAACGCTGATTTGGCGCAGGAAATTTACAAAAGCACACAAAACAACTATAACAATGGCTTAGCTTCTTTAACCGATCTTCTGGATACAGAAAATGCACTTACTGAGGCACAGAACAGTTATACACAGGCTTTATTGAATTATAAAATAGCCGAAATACAATTAATCAAATCAAACGGAAATATTAAATCACTAGTACAATAGAAATGAAAAGAGTAATTACCATAATTATCGTAATTGTTGTTGCACTCGGTGCAATAGCTTATGTTTTAAGCAACAATAAAAAGAAAAACGAAGAAAAAACTGCTTTCATTGCTAAAGGTGGTGGTGCTGTTGCCGTTCGGGTTGCCAAAGTAGAGAGAAAAGCTGTGAATTTAGATTTCAGTGCAAACGGAAACTTTATTCCTAAACAAGAGCTTAACTTCTTATCAGAAAATGCAGGTCGTGTTACGGCTATTTATGTTGATGAAGGTGACCGCGTAAGCAAAGGTCAGGTTTTAGCCCGTGTTGATGCTGAAATCATCAATACAGATAGAGAGACCGCTGAAGCAACTTACCAAAATGCGGTAAGAGATGAGGCCAGATACCAAAGCTCATTCCAAACTGGCGGTGTTACGCAACAACAGTTAGATCAGGCTAAATTGGCTACAAGAAATGCAAAACTTCGTTTACAGGCTTCGCAAAGAAGATTAAGTGATGCCAACATTAAATCACCTATTAACGGTATTATAAACAAAAGATACATCGAAGTTGGTGCTTTTGTAAATACCCAGGGAACTCAATTGTTCGAACTTGTTGATGTTTCTAAATTGAAACTGAAAGTAAATGTTAACGAATCGCAGGTGGCCAACCTTAAAATCGGCGATCAGATCGACATTAAATCTTCGGTTTTCCCAACTGATAATTTCTCTGGTAAGGTAACTTTCATTGCTGCTAAAGCCGATGCAACTTTAAACTTCCCGATCGAAATTGAAGTAGAGAACAGCCACAAAAACACGTTAAAAGCCGGTATGTACGGAACTGCGATATTCAAGTTCCCTAAACAAGCACCAAGCATCCTCATTCCACGTACATCGTTTGTAGGTAGTGTAAGCAGTAACCAGGTTTTTGTGTTGGATAAATCTAACAATACTTCTAAAATCCGTAATGTAGTAGCCGGCCGTATTTTAGGAGACAATGTTGAAATTCTTGATGGCTTAAAAGAAGGTGAAACTGTAATCACCAGCGGACAGATTAACTTAACTGAAGGTACTGCCGTTAGTATCGTAAAATAGTCTAATTGGCTGTTTTCAGTTTACAGTTTGTCACCCTGAGCCCGCTTGTAATAAGCGAAGTGTAGGGTCAATATTTACGCAAAAAACGCAATACTAATTAAAATGAAGATAACAGACATATCTATAAAAAGGCCTTCGCTGGTTATTGTGGTGTTTACCGCACTTACCTTGCTTGGGCTGTTAAGTTACTTTTCGTTGGGTTATGAATTACTTCCAAAATTCTCTAACAACGTAGTATCTATTTCGACCATCTACCCTGGTGCTTCACCAAATGAGGTTGAAAATACCGTAACCAAAAAGATTGAGGATGCGGTATCATCGATGGAAAACATTAAAAAGATCAACTCTGTTTCGTTTGAGAGTTTATCTACAGTTACCATCACCTTAACTGATGCGGCAAACATCGATATTTCCTTAAATGATGCACAAAGAAAGGTAAACGCCATTCTTTCTGATCTGCCTGAGGATGTAAAAACACCGTCGTTAAGTAAATTCTCTTTAGATGATTTACCGGTAATTACCATGTCTGCATCAGCAAATATGGATGATATTACCTTTTACGATCTGATCGACAAACGTATTGCCCCTGTAATTTCGAGGGTAAGCGGCATTGCACAGGTTAACTTAGTTGGTGGTTCGGAACGCGAAATTCAGGTTGCGTTGGATGCTGATAAATTACAAGGTTATAACCTTTCAGTTCCGCAGGTGCAGCAATTAATTTTAAGTTCTAACTTAGATTTCCCTACCGGAAGTGTTAAAACCCAAAACCAGGATGTATTGATCCGTTTATCGGGTAAATACAGAAGCATGGAAGAGTTGAGAAACCTGGTTTTAACCACTACCAAAGATGGTGCGCAGATCCGTTTAGGTGACGTTGCCGACGTTCAGGATTCGCAAAAAGAAACCGAAAAACTGGCACGTATCGATCGTAAAGCATCTATCGCGATCCAGATCATTAAACAAAGTGATGCGAATGCTGTAGAAGTGAGTAAAGGTGTACATGCCATTATTGCCAAATTAAAAACTGAATACGCAGCAAATAAATTAGACATCAGAATTGTTAACGATAGTTCGATCTTTACTTTAGAATCAGCCGATGCGGTAATTCACGATTTAATCCTGGCGGTTATTTTGGTGGCTTTCGTAATGCTTTTCTTCTTGCACAGTTTACGTAACGCGTTAATTGTAATGGTATCTATTCCGGTTTCATTAATCGCTACTTTTATCGGGATCAGCTTGTTTGGCTTTACCTTAAACTTAATGTCGTTATTGGGACTATCACTCGTGGTAGGTATCCTGGTGGATGATGCGATTGTGGTACTGGAAAATATCCAGCGACACATGGAAATGGGTAAAAACAAGGTAAGAGCAGCATCTGATGCAACAAGAGAAATTGGTTTTACCGTAGTATCTATTACTTTCGTAATTGTGGTGGTGTTCTTCCCGATTGCGGTAAGTACAGGTCTGGTATCGAACATCTTACGTCAGTTCTGTATTGTGGTAATTATTGCAACATTACTTTCATTAGTAGCTTCATTTACCATTGTACCACTTATCTTCTCTCGTTTCGGGAAGTTAGAACGTATTGAAGGCAAAAACCTGTTTGGCCGTTTCATTCTTTGGTTCGAAAAACAATTAAAGAAATTTACCCTTTGGATTACCAGCATTTTAACATGGTCGTTAAACCACAAAGCCTTAACATTAGTTATGGTTGTGGTGATGTTCTTAAGTTCATGCGGTTTACTAGTAGGCGGTTTTATCGGATCGGAGTTCTTCCCTAAATCAGATAAAGGTGAGTTCCTGGTGCAGTTAGAGTTACCAAAAGATGCTTCCTTAGAGCAAACCAACTTTTTAACACAAAAAGCTGAAGCTTTCTTAGATAAACAACCAGAAATTACGCAGTTAATTACTACAGTTGGACAATCGACCGGTGACTTTGGTGGTACACAGGCTACAGCTTATAAATCGGAGATTAATGTGAAGCTTGTTGAGCGCGATCAGCGTGAAGGTGTTTCTTCAGACATTTTCGCAACGAAAATGAGCCGTGCCTTAGCTAAAGAATTAATCGGGGCAAAAGTAAAAACCGTTCCAATCAGTATTTTGGGTATTGCAGAAAACGCGCCAATTAGCCTTGTAGTAATGGGTTCTGATTTAGATAGTGCGTTAAAATATGCAGAAGGTGCTCAAAAAGTACTCGCATCTATCCCTGGAGCTACAGAGATTAAATTATCAGTAGAAAAAGGAACACCTGAGATTAATGTTCAGGTAGACCGCGATAAGATGTCGGCAGTTGGCTTAACCCTGTCAACCGTAGGTTCTACCATGCAAACTGCTTTTGCAGGGAATACAGATGGTAAATACCGTAAAGGTGAGTACGAGTACGATATTAATATCCAGTATCAAAACTTCAACCGTCAGAATATTGATGACGTACGTAACCTGATTTTTGTAAATAACGATGGTAAACAGATTAAGTTATCACAGTTTGCAACCATTACAGAAGGTTCAGGCCCGAGTCAGTTAGAGCGTTTAAATAAATCTACTTCAGTATCTGTTCAGGCACAATCAATTGGTAGGCCAACAGGAACCGTGGTTGCAGAGTTCAGGGCGAAATTAGAAGAACTACAAAAAAATGGCAAGCTTAAAGCTCCAATAGGCGTAAGTTATAGCTGGGCGGGTGACGAGGAAAATCAGGCCGAAGGTTTTGGTACTTTGGGCATCGCTTTATTGGCCTCAATTATTTTGGTTTACTTAATCATGGTGGCCCTTTACGATAGTTTTATTTATCCGTTGGTAGTGATGTTCTCACTTCCGCTAGCTGTAATCGGGGCATTGTTAGCACTGGCTTTAACCAACAACTCAATCGGTATCTTTACCATTTTAGGTTTAATTATGCTAATGGGGTTGGTAGCGAAAAATGCGATTATCCTGGTCGATTTTACCAACCACTTAAAGGCTGAAGGTAAAGAAACCAAAGAAGCGCTTGTACTGGCCAACCACGCACGTTTACGCCCGATTCTAATGACAACCATCGCCATGGTATTCGGTATGCTTCCGATTGCATTGGCAAGCGGTGCAGGTGCCGAATGGAAAAATGGTTTGGCATGGGTTATCGTTGGTGGATTAACCAGTTCGTTATTCCTAACTTTAATTGTAGTACCAGTGGTATACTTAATATTTGATAGAATGTTAGAACGTTTAGGCTTCAACAAAAAAGGAAAAACAATCGATGATTTAATGGTTGAACCTTACGATCATAAAGATGTAAATGAATACGATTTAGATCACGGACATTAATAAACATCCAGATTAACAATCAATTTAGCCCCGACCCCAAATCGGGGCTTTTTTGTGGATTTTGTTTTTAGCCACGGAAGCACAGAAAACACAGAAAAATTATTTGCAAACGGGTATCCCAATCCGCCGCCATGGTTCGTGTCCCCACGAACCATTTCATTTTTCACTTGCCGCACTTAGAAATTTTGATGCCCAGATAATTATACAATGTTGTCTTCAAACAAATTATGTAACAACATTGTATATTAGGGATTATGTTCAAATTCATTTTTAGTTTATTTCTGATCTGCACTATCCTGTTAGTTAAAGCTCAACACCCTCCTGTTTTTCCGGCGATGACCACTGATTCGAGCTTTGTTAAGGTTTATAACTTAGATATCAACTTGGTAAAGTACAGCTACAAACCAAATGGCATTAAATTTTTAGTTGTACATGATAATGAAGATACTGGTGTAAAAGCTGGTTTTGATTATATCCGTTGGAGTGGTGGCGAACTCATCGACAGTCAATATGGCGGTGTAAGAGATTATTATTTCACCTATATGGATGATCAATATCGTATAGACCCCAACGCCATTTATACCGAAGTAGGTGTAAATACAAGGTTAAAAAAAGACTTTTTCAGCTCTAATGAAGTTGAAAAAACAATACTTAATGCAGGCAAACAAATTGTCGATTTTTATGATCCAAAAGCTACAGGTTATTTTTTAACGCTGCATAACAATGCCGATGGTGGTTTTGGTATTTCTTCTTATTTACCAGGTTACGATTTAGCCAGCACCGCCGATTCGGTTTATATCAACTTCCAAATGGATGGTGATGATCTTGTTTATGTAACGGAGCCAAGGTTGTTCAGCAGTTTAAAAAAGGCGAATGTTAATGTAATCCTTCAATCTAAATTTGTTTCTAATGATGGCTCACTTTCTGTTTATGCCATGCAGAATAACATTCCTTATATTAATGTAGAAGTACAGCATGGGCATCAAGATGAAAATTTAAGGTTAATCGAACTGGCCATCGCAGCCCTAAAGGAACATGGATTGGTGAAGAAAGAATAGATTACTAAGCATTTTCATAGCTATCCTTACTAAATTTTGATATTTATGTGCAGGTAGCGCGCTTCAAATGAAATGATTGTTTTAAAATTAGGAAATGATCGGCCTGTGGTTCTTGGCGGTTCAGTCCCGCCATTCGCTGTAGCTCCGATAGAAGACCTGTGAAACAAGCAAGCACACCAAAATATAACATAATTCGGTGCTTAATCGGAGGCTGGCGCTGCTGTCGGGTTTAGGGACAAAGGTTGGTGCCCCCTGCAACCCATCACATGAAATGCTGTTGTAGCCATCTAGCCCCGGTTGTAGCGTTACCCTTCAGCAACGAGGTACGAGGAAGCGAAGCGTATAAGCGTAAAACGGAAAGGGGCTTTCTGTTATGTACAGGCGCTGCGCTCCAAATAATGAATACATTTATTAAAAATGAAAGCATTGCTATGCCTCTCTGTTAATCAATTCAAATCGTTAAGCCGATCACAGTCTAATTTATCGCTTTTATTTTTGTAATCAGGAAAGTAATCAGTAAACCAAAAACAGAAATTATCCCGAAAGAATAACGCAGGCTTGATAGTTGCGAAACATAGCCTATTAATGGCGGGCCAAACAGAAATGCGAAATAACCGATGCTCGAAACCATGGTTATCGCTTTTCCAGCAGGCACTTTTTTATTGTTACCAGCTATGCTATACACCATGGGTACAATACTCGAAACACCCAGGCCAATAAGCATAAAGCCAAAAATAGCGACAATTAGATTCGGAAATATTACGGCAAGCGCCATACCTATTGATATAATGGCACCGCTGATCTGAAGGAGGTTTTTCCGCCCAAATTTACCGATTAGATACACCCCTAAAAACCTTCCGCTTGCCATCATAAACATAAACGATGCATAACCAATAATCGCCTTATTATGAGGCAATTTCACAACATCTTCAAAATAAATAGCACTCCAATCGAACATTGTTCCTTCGGTGGCCATACTACAGAATGCGATAACGCCCAATAATACTAAAATACCCTGCGGCATGGTAAAGAACTTTGTTTTCTCCACAATGGCATCTGGTTTATTATAGTTCAATAATTTTTTTGAGCTAAACACCACATTGGTTAAGGATATTAAAGCGATGATCCAAAAATGGGTATACATGCCCAATTTTAAATTTACCAGGCCCAGTGCAATTAATGCCCCGGTTAAGTTCCCAATGCTCCAGGCCCCGTGGAAAGAACTCATAATGGGTTTGCCGTAATAATTTTCACCTGCGACCCCCTGTGTATTTAAGGCGATGTTACAAAGGTTCCCGGTTATACCAAACAGCACCAAAAAAGCAGCCAGTTGCCAACCCGTACTTGCCAAGGCCAAAAAAGTTAAAGCAATTGCATAAAGTGGCGCAGTTGCCCTTAGCATTTTTTTACTGCCAAAATGAGTGGTCAATTTCGCCGAAAAAAACATCGTTATAATCTGCCCCGCTGGTAATGCAAAAAGAATAGAGCCTAATTCTGCATCATTTAAACCCATTGAAGCTTTAAAAGTGGGTATCCTACTGGCCCAACTTGCAAAACAGACCCCTTGCATAAAGTAAAAGGCAGATATGGCAAAACGCACTTGTTTTGGAGAGCTTTGCGCTAATACAGGTTTATCTTCTTGTTTACTTAATATTCCCTGTTCTTGCGTGCTTTCTTCCAAAATGATGTATTAAATTATAGAATGATCTACAAAGTTCTTTAAATCTATCGGAAATACCGACAAGTTTTTAACATTTTATCAAAATATTTACACCTCATGGATTAAAATCTTAAATTTTCCATTTTTCCAATTCATAAGCACTATCCCAGAACATCCATTCTAAACGGGTTGCCATTTCGAAAGCAGCTAGCATTTTTTGTTGCGTTTCTGCATTAGCCTTTGCTGCCAGTTGATCGGTAATATCAATCGCTTTTTCTACCGCAGCAGCAAACTCAACGCCAGCATACATATCGATCCACCTTTTGTAAGGATTCTGGTCGCCATTTTGCTGTGCAAAAATATGATCGCCAACTGCCTTATAGATCCAGAAGCATGGCAAAACAGCTGCTACTGCAATTTCTACATTGGCATATGCAGCTTGACTGAGGATATAATTGGTATACAAAAGTGTAGATGGAGTGGGCTGCAGTTCGTTAGCTAAACCAAATTCTACAAAATAACTTTCGTGCAAACTACGCTCGGCAAAAATTGCTCCTGTAGAAAATCCGGCAAAAGCCATCACCAAATCCGCATCTCGCATACGGCTACTAATCGTACTTAAAGTTCTGCCAAACTCCAAAAGATAGTAGGCATCTTGAGCCAAATAAAAGATAAACTTTTCTGCAGGTAAAGTGCCATTACTTAATTCGGTATTAAAAGGCATTGCTAAAATTTCGGCATAAATGGGTTTCACCCTGTCCCATGCCTGTTC
Organism: Pedobacter kyonggii; assembly: GCF_004310665.1. Taxonomy (GTDB): domain Bacteria; phylum Bacteroidota; class Bacteroidia; order Sphingobacteriales; family Sphingobacteriaceae; genus Pedobacter; species Pedobacter kyonggii. The sequence continues at coordinate 189,222 of NZ_SIXF01000001.1, forward strand.
GCTCCATTTCATTGGATTATTAATTTTAAAGGTTCGAAGAAGTGATTTAATGGCCCATTGCCCTTGCCGGTTTTCACCTCGCAACCAGCTTGTAAAGCCTGGCTGATGTAATCTTTTGCATTTTTAATTGCAACCAGTAAAGCGTTGCCCTTGGCCATTTCGGCAGCGATGGCCGATGAAAGTGTACAACCTGTTCCATGTAGATTTTTAGAGGTAATAAAGGCACTTTCCAATACAACAGGCGCATCGTTTCCAGAAATAAAAACATCGTAAATGATTGGGCCTATTAAATGTCCGCCTTTTATTAAAACGGCTTTTGCACCTTTTCCGATAATTTTCCTACCCGCAGTAATCATATCAGCGAGGTTATGGATCTCCTGCCCTGAAAGGATAATGGCCTCGTCTATATTTGGGGTAACCAATGTTACCAAGGGAAATAGTTTTCCAACTAACTCGATTACGGTATCAGGCTCGATTAACCGATCGCCGCTGGTGGCTACCATAACAGGATCTAAAATAACGGGAACATATTGATTATAGGTTTTTAATTCCTTTTCGATTACCTGCACCACTTCGGCACGATTAATCATTCCGATTTTAATGGCCACTGGTGCTATATCATCTAATACCGCCTGTAACTGATCTTTAATCATTTCGGCTGGAATGCCATGCACCGACCGCACGCCCATTGTATTTTGTGCTGTTACTGCCGTAATTACCGAGGTACCGAAACAACCCAAAGCAGAAAAGGTTTTTAGATCGGCCTGGATGCCTGCGCCACCCCCACTATCGGAGCCAGCTATCGTTAATACGTTAATATAATTCATTGCTAAAGACTTTATTTTGTTGTACAACTTCAGGAGTCTTCAAATGCAGTATGCATTTTTACGCAATTTTTGCAGACAAACTAATTTCCTACGCCGGCATTATCCGGATCAGGTTCATTTATAGGGCATAGGGTGTAAGGTTTAGGGCATAGGGTTTTTCACCTTCCGCCTTTTACCTTTTGCCTTTCACCTATAAAATGGGTATGTTCTCAGCCAACTTATTTGAAGGCACCCCTAAAGTTTTATTTTGTTTGCAATATAGGGCTTTTTTTATTCTTCGTTTATATAATGGAATTATATAGGAAGAGTTGTCAACTTAATAGCGAAAGCCTATTAAAGTTGACAACTCAAAAAGCAAAAAACCCCGACATAAAATCGGGGCTAAAACATAATAATTAATAAAGGGATAGAGAGACTATATTTTATCGGGCTGATAGAACCGGACGGTACCATCTGCCTCGTTTGACACAATTAACAAACTTCTTCCATTCGGGCTATCTTTTGATTTAACAAACAGTAAACCTTCAGGAGCGTCACCTGTTGAGAAAAGTTGAACAAATTTGGGCGCCGCTGGTGTAGATACATCATAAACAGCAATCATATCTACGCGTTCCATCCCAATAAATGCTAAGGTTTGCCCGTTAACCTGTGCAACGGTAACACCTTCTACTTCTACGCCTTTATTATCCGAACGATCGTCGTCATATTTACCAGCATCAATTACCCTTTGCTCTAAATCTTTACCAATATTGGCCACCAAGGCACCAGTGTTAGCATTAATGATGCTTAAACTTCTCCCGCCTGTTGTATATAGCTCATCATAATCGCCGTCGCCATCTATGTCGCCAAAGGCTTTGCTTACGGTTAACCTTCCAAGGTTTTCGTCTAATTTGAGTGTAGCCGCATTCGGGAATTTAGCAGCATCGAGCGTTAAGCTTTTTACACGAACTTCTTCGTCATAACCTTTCCAGGCTCTGGTATCCCCTTCATTCGCCAGGGCCAAATAAGCATTACTACCTGTGACGAAATATGAAATCGCATCTGGCAGATAGAAGGCTTTGATTGGCCAGGTACCCAAAACTTTTTTATTGTCTTTATCACTTACATCAAAAGCATTATCGGCCAGGCTGATGTCTCTGGTGCCTAACGGATTAATTTTAGTAATCGTTCCTGCAACAATATCTACCTCGGCGACGCCATTGTTCTCCTGCAGCGTAACGTAGGCTTTTTTGGAATCAGTACTTACTGTAATATATTCAGGTTCGATATCTTGAGTAAAACTTGCATTTAAGCCATATATTCTGAAACCGCCTGCAAGCAATGCTGCTTTTTGCGATTCGAAAGCAGAAAAATCTAATGTTTTAACCGAATAGTTGTCTTTTATGTTGATGATTGAAATGGTTCCTTTTGGATCAACAGTATAAGCATCATTCGGTTCCCCTTCATTAGCTGATAAAATGTAGTTTCCATCAGGACTAAAAGTTACCATATCAGGCATGGCACCCACAGTTATTTTTTTAACTTCTTCTAAAGTTGATGTTTTTAATACCACTACATCGCCATTTCCCTGCTTATCTGCACCATCCAGTGCGATTGCCAATAAGCCGTTACTAACTGCAACGCTGTTAATACCCGCATTACTTGCAAAGGTTAAAGTCTGCAATTTGGCAACAGTTGGATATTTGCTCATATCAACAATATCAACTTTGGCTCCTCCATCATTGCTTACTACAAACAATCTTTTTGTTAAGGGATCGTAAGCAGAAATTTCTGAAGCAAATTCACCACCTAAATCAATAGAAGCGGTTTCTTTAAAGCTGTCGATTTTTTCAGGTATAATGGCTTCGGTTGGCGGATCTATAATCGGATCATCAGTTTGATCTTTTTTGCATGCAGTAAATGCCAAAGAGGCAATAAGGATTGTACCAAATAGTTTTTTACAGTTCATGGTTTTTTAATATCTGAACCGCAAAAATAGAAGCGCATAACGCTATTTTTTAGGCGTTGTTTGTTATCATTTTATTAAGAAAACATAAAAGGATTAAAATAAAGTCTTGTGATCAAATAACGCAGGTCTTCGCCCAACCAGAGCGCTCAGGAAAAAGTAGCATTAGTGAAGAGTTGTCAACTTTAATAACCCGTTTGCTAGAAAGTTGACAACTCTAAACTAAAAAAGCCGACAATTTCTTATCGGCTTTGGGTTTTTGCATGAGGGATAGGAGTGTAAATCCTTTTGTTGTCAGCTTGAGCGTAGTCGAAAGCACAACAAAGATTGAAACGTATAGCCCGACCCTTGCGCAGCTTGGGCATGTCCAAATATTTAACTTTAATTAATCGACCGTAACACCGGCTAATCAATTAAATATGTATCGCTCTATTATCAGTTGCGGCAAGTGCAGCTTCTTTTAAGGCTTCGGTATAGGTTGGGTGTGCGTGGCAGGTACGTGCAATATCTTCGGCAGATGCACGGAATTCCATTGCGATAACGGCTTCTGCAATCATATCTGCAGCACGTGGGCCAATCATGTGTACACCTAAAACTTCATCAGTAGCGGCATCGGCCAAAACTTTAATGAAACCATCGGTATCCATACTCGCTTTTGCACGTCCGCTGGCTTTGAAAGGGAATGAACCTGCTTTATATTTAACACCTTTTTCTTTTAATTGCTCTTCTGTTAAACCTACAGAAGCAACCTCAGGCCAGGTATAAACCACACCAGGGATTAAGTTATAATTGATATGTGGTTTCTGACCTGCAATTGTTTCAGCAACAAAGGTACCTTCATCTTCTGCTTTGTGCGCCAACATCGCACCGGTAATTACATCACCAATAGCATAAACACCTTTAACCGAAGTTTCTAAATGCTCGTTAACCGGAATTTTTTTACCTCTTTCTTCAACAGTAATCCCGATTTTATCTAAACCTAAACCTTCGCTATAAGCCGTACGACCAACCGCAACGATACAATAATCGGCTTCTAAAGAAATGGATTCGCCCTTAGGGGTATCAGCCGTAACAGTTACGGTTTTACCTTTTGTGGTAGCACCAGTAACTTTGTGGCCCATGTAAAACTCCATGCCCAAAGTTTTCTTTAACACACGTTGAAGTTCTTTACCCAAACCAGCATCCATGGTACCGATGATAGATGGTAAAAACTCAACAACAGATACTTTTGTACCTAAACGGGCGTATACCGAACCTAACTCTAAACCAATTACACCACCGCCGATTACCACCATTGTTTTTGGCACCTCTTTAATATTTAAAGCCTCAGTTGAGGTAATAATGCGTTTTTTATCAATTGGTAAAAATGGTAAAGCTGTTGGTTTAGAACCTGTAGCAATAATTACGTTTTTAGCTGATAACGTTTCTGTAGAGCCATCGGCTTTAGTTACCAGGATGGTATTTTTATCTACAAAAGAGCCAACACCTTCGAAAGAATCGATTTTATTTTTCTTGAACAAATAAGTGATACCGGCTGTATTTTGGGCAACAACATCGTCTTTACGGGCGATCATTTGTTTCATATCAACCTTTAAATCTTTTAAGTTGATACCATGGGTAGTGAACGTATGAGCAGCGTTATGAAAATGCTCTGAAGAATCTAATAAAGCCTTAGATGGGATACAGCCAACATTTAAGCAGGTACCGCCAAAAGTTTTATATTTTTCTACTACTGCAGTTTTTAAACCTAACTGAGCACAACGGATTGCGCCTACATAACCGCCCGGCCCTGAACCGATAACAACGACATCGTATTGCATAATTTTTTGAGAATTTTGATTAGCCAAATGTAGGGAAAAAAGGCGGAATGCTGAAAGTTGATTAGGCAATAGAAATCGGTTTCTTAGTCATTGGTTTATCAATTGTTAGCTTATAGCACCAGCTGATGGTTCAAATATTGAGGCTCAATAGGATAATGCAATAAAAGTTCAAAAGTCCATAGGTTGATGAGCGTATGAAAACATTTTACTTTAAGACTATAAAATGTTTTGATCTAACTCAAACAAACCTAATGGACTAATGAACCCCAAAGGCCATTATCAGTAAACAAATGACCAGTGAACCAATGAACCAACCTACAAACTTAACGATGCAGATGCGCTTAAGATTGCTCCGCTGGATGTGCCTTCTCTTTTTAATTCTCCATCTACATAAATCTGTGCTTTTAGCGTAGAATTTGCGTTGGCGCCTATAGCATTTGCAGCAATGTTTATAGAAATGGTTCCTGCCGGCACTGTAATTTCCTGACTTGTCCAGGTGGTTCCACTTAGGCTCGTTGCGGTGGTAATCTGCGAATCGTAGCCATAAACAACAGTGCTAATGTTGCTACCTGACGATGCTTCGAGTTTAAAAACCACCTTGTGTGAAGATTTTGACGGCGACTCGCCCTCATCTTTTTTACACGACATTAAACCTGTAAACAACACTAAGGCAAAAAAAGAAAGTACAAATGTTTTAATTTTGATGTTTTTCATAATTATATTTAAAAAAATAGAACTACAAATAAACAAATGAGCACTTTGCTTTACAATAACCAGATAACACCATTTTTTTCTACCTGATTTCAGGTATATTCTGGCTTTAATTTCTGATTGAGAAATAAAGCGTGCATTTTTAGTTTAATGAGAAATTATATCATCTTTCTGGCATTCCTTATTTTCTATTCGCTGAATAGCCAAGCCCAGCTGCAACCAGCCGACCAGCAATATGCCGACAGCCTAAGCCGCATCGTAAGAGGAAATCTCCGTGATAGCCTTAAAGCCGAGGCTGGTTTTAAACTAACCGATTTCTGGGTAGATCATGATAGTTCCAAAGCAGTATTATATTTGAACAAGGCAAGAACCCGGAGCAAAAAGGATCCGTTACTTCTAGCGAGATCTTATTGGTATGAATCTTTAATTTACCAAAACCGGAATTATGCAAAAGCCGAAAAGTTACTCCTCCATGCTGATTCGTTATTAAGCAAGTTTAATACAAAAGGTATTTATCGGTTGCGATCAATGGTTTGGCACAACTATGGTTTGATACAACAGCATAAAGACGATCTTAAAACAACACTCGATATACTGATCAACCGCGTTTTACCACTTTCTAAAAAGGCTGGCGACAAAAACTTCTTAGGCACAGAATACGTCTCTATTGGAACGATATTTACAAACCTTGGCCAATACGAAAAAGCGGCACCTTACTTGCAGCAAGGTTTAAATGCCTTAAAAGATACTTCTCCTGATAAATATTATCTACTTATTAATGCGTACCTAACTACTGCAGGAAACTACTATCACCTAAAAAACTATAGTCTCACCAAAAAACACCTTGATCTGGCCAAAACAACACTGGATAAATCAGACCATGTAACTACAGGCTACCCGATGGCAATATTTTGGCTCGACTACTACAAAAGCACCACACGCTATTTAGTTAACACCAAACAATACTCCCTGGCTTTGTTAGATGCAGATAAAGCCATTAAACTGGCCGAAAAGCTAACCGACAATTATTCTTTACAGGAAGTAATATTTGAGAAATACAGAATCCTTTTTAAGCAGAAAAATTTTGTTCTGGCTAAAAAAACACTGCTGCAAATTATCGATCAGCCAGAAATAAATACACTGGCAACAAATAAGCTCAAATTAGCAGAAGCGCTAGCAGAGGTAAATTACGCCAGTGGCAATATTAAAGAAGCTTATAACTGGATAAAAAAGAGCAAATTATTAAACGACAGCCTAAATGAGAGTAAACTAAAAGAAGATATTATTGCATTAGAAATTAAATATAAAAATGCGGAGAACCAGAAAAAAATAGCCAGTTTAAATGCAGAAAAGAAACAAAATGCATTAATTATAAAGAACAATAAAACAACAACCTTTCTATTAATTGCAGCATCCTTCTTTCTGCTGATCATCGTTATCCTTCTGTATTTTTACTTTAGGGGCTATAAAAAGCTTGCGGAGCAAAGAACAATAAATTATAAACAAAAAGTGGCTGAGTTACAACAAAAACAGCAATTGGAAATTAGCAGGGCTATGCTCAATGCCGAAGAAAAAGAAAGAAACAGGGTAGCCCAGGATTTACATGATGGACTTGGCGGAATGTTATCGGGTTTAAAAATTAACTTGTCCAATTGGGCAAAACACAGGGAAATGCAATTGCATGATGCAGAGCTCCAAAGAATTGTTAATCAGCTGGATAATTCAGTTACCGAATTAAGGCACATTGCCCGGAATATGATGCCACAAACGTTATTAAAATTCGGATTGGAAACGGCATTAAAAGACCTGGCAGAATCGGCGATGAGCAAGCATATACATATCGATTTTCAAGCACTCAATATCTCTAAAAATATTGCACTTGAAGAACAGATAATTATTTACAGGATCGTACAGGAAATACTCACCAACACACTAAAACATGCTCAGGCATCTGAAGTAGTTTTACAGTGCAGCGAAAACAAAAACCGGTTTTATATCACAGTTGAGGATAATGGAATTGGTTTTGATACCTTAACCTATAAAAAGGGATTAGGAATAGAAAACATTAAAAATAGGGTAGCTTATCTTAAGGGCACTTTCGAAATAGATTCATACCCAGGCAATGGTACAACTATAAATATCGAAATCCCAATCAGTTATGAATAATATGATTAAACTAGCTGTTGTTGATGACCATCCGATTGTTATACAAGGAATCGTTTCCTTAATCAATAACCTCGAAAACATGCAGGTAGTAGGAAGTTTTCAGTCAGGCAGCGCATTAATTTCCTTTTTAAATAACCACGAAATAGATATTGTACTGCTCGATATTATGCTACCTGATGGTAATGGTATTGAACTATGCGCACAGGTTAAAAAGTTATCACCAAAAACGATCGTTATTGCCATTAGCAACCATACTGAAAGAAGTATAATCATGCAGATTTTGCAAAATGGGGCAAGTGGTTACATTTTAAAAAATGCCTCGGTAGAGGAACTAAAAAACGGCATTGAAACTGCGCTTAGAGGGGAGCTGGCCTTTAGCAGAGAAGTTATAGAAATTATTGCCAAACCCTCTGTAAATGATTTAAAAGGGCGGCCAAAATTCACCAAACGCGAAAAACAGATCCTTCAATTAATCGCACAGGGAAAAACGACCGCTAGCATAGCTGATGAGCTTTTTCTAAGTCCGCTAACAGTAGAAACGCATCGCCGTAATATGATGCAGAAACTAGATGTTAAAAATTCTATCGAATTGATCAATATCGCTACCGAACAGTTGCTAATTTAGTTTAGAGTTTGGCGTTTGGAGCAGCTTACGCTATTAAACAATCAACGCTTCGCAATGAGCCATAAACTATCAACCATTGACTAATGACCCCCTCTTAAATCTCTTGCCCAAAAGTGAGTAAATTACTGTCGGGATCAAGCATCGCGAATTCTTTCTGCCCCCATGGTTTTGTTTGCAAGCTTCCATTCGGATGAATGCCTTGTTTAGTTTCGAGCATAAATTTGTATAGCCCATCAATATCGTTTGTACGGATATAAACCTGACCATAGTTTTCTTTCGGATTTAGCGTTTCGAACAAAAAAAAGTGAATCTGAACCTGATCCTTTTGTACCATCAGGTAATCTTTAAAATCGGCACTTCCAATGTCTTTAAAGCCTAATTTATTCACATAAAAATCTCTGGTGATTGCTTTATTCCGCATGGGAAGCTTTGGGTTAATATCTGTTAGCATATTTTTTTATTTCAAAAATCGGTATTTTTCCGAAAAGCTGCACTTGATCCAAATCAGGAAATTTAATGATTTGCCCTTACCCTGCTCAATGTTTCAGGGGCAATCTTAAGGTATGAAGCGATCATTTTAACCGGAAAAACCTTTACAATGAGCGGTTTGGCATTTTTAATATAATTATATTTTTCAACTGGGCTTAGCGAACGATCAAATAAATATGTTCTGTTATTGGGCTGGTCAAAGATTCTACCCAGGCTCAAAAAGGACTGTGATTTGACAATTAAACTATGTAAATTAGTTAAACTAAGCTCCAGCACTTCAGATTGTTCAAAGGCCTTGATTGTTGTATCTGAAACTTTTTGCTCAATCAGGCTTGGGTGATTGTACATCCACTCTTTTGGTAAATGCAGATCGATAATTGTTTCTGTGATATCGTTAGACTGAAATTGAAAAAAAGATCCCGATAAAATGAAATAAACGGATTGACAGATTTCGCCAAGATGCAAGAGCACGTCGTTTTTACGGAACAACCTTCTGACAGAATGTTCTTCAAAAAGAAGCAGATCGTGAGATGAAAACTGCCCAACACGGTTTAAAATTTCTTGGGTTGACATTACTAAATTATTTGGCAGATTTACTTTAATCTATAAGCAACTAAATCAATTCCTTTTGCAGCATAAATTCTTTAGCATTCGCAAAGCTGAGAAACAATTCGTCAGCTATTTTTAGTTTTTGATGCACCCTTACATTGCTCTGAATGGCATAACAGGTTATGCCTGCAGCCAGAGCAGATTTAACCCCATTTAAAGTATCTTCAAAAACAAGGCACTCATCTTTTTCAAAACCCAATCGGACTACGCAAAGATTGTAACTTTCGGGATCAGGCTTAGATTTACTTACATCTGTTCTGGTAATAAACAAACTGAAATACTTAGCTAAACCATTCCGCTCAAAAACGGCTTCAACATCAATTTTAGGGCTAGCCGTAACTACAGCCAGGGTAAGCCCCTTTTCGTAAGCAAACTTGATAAACTCTAATGCAAAGGGCATTAACTGAATATCAGTTGTTCTAAAACCATCAAAAGTTACCTTCTCTCTTCTGTTGATAAAACATTCTAAGTCTTCTTCAATTTTATATCTGTCTATTATAGTCTTTGCATTTTTGGGCAAGGGGATTCCAGCGTAATTTGTTAACCAATCCTTAAAATCCAACCTAACTTCGTATTCACACAAAAACTTATTCCAACAATCGAAATGAAACTTCTCAGAATCAATTAATGTACCATCTAAATCAAACAGTATTGCTTTTATTTTATTCATTATAAATTTTTAACAGGAATGATCTTTATGGAATGATCTCAAATAAGAAAAATTGTTGTACCTGCGATTTCCCGAAATTATTATCGACACAAAAAATTAACGAAAGGTGCCCATTTGGCAATTTTGGTCCAAAGGTTACACCTTCAAAATTATCGATATGCCGGTTTAAGGAATCAAAATCGAAAAGCAATTTTTTGGTTAATGGCTTTGGAGGGTTTTGCATAAAAGAGCCATTATCGATTTCATTTTCAGCACCGTGCAAATCAACCAGATAAAGTTTTAAAAAGGTATGATCATCGTGTCCTTTTGCCCAGGCCCTTTCCATTACCAAAAGGGTATGATTGTTAATGGCTAATATTTCAGAAATTCCATTTACATTCCAATCGTTTTCAACAGTAGGTTTAACAGGCATTGCATCCAGATTATAAGGATATTGGGCAATATTTTTTTTGGTAGCTACATCAAACTTTAAAATCCGTGTTAAGGCTTTATCATATTCAAAAGCAGCCTGAGGCCCATCTTGATAAAGTGGTTCTTCTAAACTGGCATACAATGTTTTGTACTGATCGGCATAAGTTAAACCTTCAAATAAAGCGTTTTTGCGCGGACCGCTTTCGGCTTTTGTAAAATGAAAGCCTTTAGGCATTGGAATGGTATCCAGAAACTTTCCATCTATAGAAATAAAGGTTAAGCTCGGCTGAACTATCGTAGTATCCCCATCCTTAAACAACCTTTCTCCCTCGCTGCTCCAAAGTAATTGTTTGGTTAAGGGGTTATAACGAACCGATTCGCCATCAGGTTTTACAGTTTTATCAGTTCCATATTTAGGGTATGGTTTTCCGTTTTCCTGTAAGATATAAGTAACACCAGTTACCCTAACGGTATCGATCTTATTTTCTTTGATATCAATCTGTGCGGTATAAATCCTGGCCGGACTCCGCTGTGATGGATCATCACTGATCATGTAATACTGGTTTTGCTTTACATCGTAATCAATCCCCGACAAACCACCAACAACCGTATTTTGGAAAATTGGATTTAAGGGCATAATGTATTCATCCAGAAACTTTACAGACGAAATACTGGTTTCATTTTGCTTAACCGCAGCATACTTAGTTGCAGAACAAGATGAAAGGACAATGGCAAGAGCTGAATAAACAAAGAGGAGCTGCGATACAGGTTTCAAATCGAAATGTTTAGAGCGTAAAAATATGGAATTTTGGCGGCAAATAGCTTATGGTTTTACTACGGAACATAGGGACACGGAAAATATTTCAGTGGTGTCAGATGTTGCCATCTGACACTATCTATTCAATTTCTTACGGATGTAAAACAAAAACAGTTGGATGGTAACATCCAACTGCACATTTACTGAAATTATGAGTGGTGTAAGATGTTACCATCTGCCACCGATAAATTAAGATTAAAACAACTTACCAATTACGCGGTAAGTAATATTTGTTCCATCTACTATTTCTTCATAATAAACATCATCGGGCGAAACAAAATACTTTTCGTTTTTAATGGTTACCTCTCTGCAGCCTTCTGGCAGTTGATTAATTATATCGCCTATATTATGCGTATCAACCGGACCGTCAGTTGTGTTTAAAATACCGTCTTTCCCAGCCACTACATATACGGTTTTACCATCAGCATTTTCTTTTTGAGTATAATAAACGCCTTTGTATTCGTAATAATCAACCCCATTAATGGTTACCTGATTTGCATCCGATGGTAAATTCGGAACCTCGGCACCAACTGGTGGGGTTACCACTTCGTATTGACTATTGTTTTGTTGATAAAACAATCCGCCAGAATAATAGAACTGGTTAGCGCCATAATAAAACGGATAGTAGCCATAGGGCAATACGCCAATCCTGAAACCTAAAAAGGGTCTGTAAAAATTATAATAGCTATAATACGGTCTGTAATAAGGTCTTCCATAACCTGGGCGATAACCATAACCTGGCCTACCATAACCTACACCTGGACGATAACCCGGTCTGTTATAACTGTAATTAGGTCTTGGCGGGCGGCCACCATTGCTCGGCACATAACTACCTCTACTTGGCGCATGCATAGATGGTTGTCTGGAAATAGAACCACCGCCTCTGGATGGGCTTATCGAACCAGATCTTCCGCCTCCGGAAGAACCTCCACTCCTACTTGGCCGCTGCGCAGAAACGCTTTCGATACTTAAGGTTGCAATCATCGCTGCTGCAGCGAAAACAACCAATCCTTTATTTAATAACCTATTCATTTTTTTGTGTTTATTTCGATTATGTATATGACGGTGAAAATTCTTAAAAGATTACCCCTTAACATTATTTAACTAAATTTTGATAAAGTGATGACGAAGGCAGGGTTTAACAGCAAAATACCTCACAAATTTTCCATTTTATATAATTTCATCTTTGCTAACAAACCTTTTACGGGTTATTTTTTCTAATCAACCACGAATCACCTATATTTAAATTTTATTCCTAAAAACTAGCTTAAATGAACCTTACCAGAATTTTCAGTCTTCTATTTTGTCTGTTTATTTCTAATGAATTAATAGCCCAGCAAACCGATTCGGCATATGTTAGAGAAAACTACACCAAAATAGAACGCCAGATCCCCATGCGCGACGGTGTTAAACTCTTCACTTCCATTTATATACCCAAAAATCAAACCAAAAAATATCCGTTTTTAATTAACCGTACGCCCTATACCGTTGCGCCTTATGGTGAAGATAAATATAAGCTGAGTTTGGGTAATTTTCCGGCTATGATGCGTGAAGGATTTATTTTTGTATACCAGGATGTTAGGGGCCGGTGGATGAGTGAGGGCACTTTTGCCGATATCCGCCCTCAATTGGTTGGAAAAAAATCTAAAACAGCTATTGATGAAAGTACGGATACTTACGACACCATCGACTGGTTGGTTAAAAACGTGAAAGGCAACAATGGAAATGCAGGTATTTATGGCATTTCGTACCCTGGTTTTTATTCTACCACTTCATTGCCAAATGCACACCCTGCGCTAAAGGCGGTTTCGCCCCAGGCGCCAGTTACCGATTGGTTTATGGGTGATGATTTCCACCACCGTGGTACATTATTTCTAATGGATGCTTTTAGCTTTATGGGCAGTTTTGGCGTGCCGAGACCTAAACCGATTACACCAGATAAAGGACCTAAAGGTTTTCAGTTCCCCATTCAAGACAATTATCGTTTTTATTTGGAAGCCGGATCAGTTAAGAACCTAAAAGACAAATATTTTGCAGATAGTATTAAATTCTGGAATGATTTGTTTAAACACCCGAACCTGGACACCTTCTGGAATGCACGTTTAATTACCCCTCATTTAACCAATGTAAAACCTGCAGTGATGGTGGTGGGTGGCTTTTTCGATGCAGAAGATGCTTATGGAACTTTTGATACTTACAAAGCTATTGAGAAACAGAATCCTGGCGCCAATAATATCCTGGTTGCAGGGCCTTGGTTCCATGGAGGCTGGGTACGCAGTGATGGTTCTTACTTTGGCGATATCCCATTCGGCAAAACCACCAGTATCGATTACCAACAACAATACGAACTGCCTTTCTTTAAACATTATTTAAAGGGCGAAGGCGATTTTAATGCAGCAGAAGCGAATATTTTTGTAACAGGAAGTAACGAATGGAAAAAGTTCAAAACATGGCCTCCGCAAGAAGTAGAAAGCAAAAACCTGTATTTACAACCTAATGGTAAGCTCAGTTTCGAAAAAGTGGGCAGAACCGATAGCTGGGATGAATATGTGAGTGATCCGAATAACCCTGTGCCTTACCAGGATGGCATTCAGGCCAAACGTACCCGCGAGTACATGATCGATGACCAGCGTTTTGCTGCCCGCCGTCCGGATGTAAAAACTTACCAGACTGATGCTTTAACAGAAGATATTACCTTAACCGGCCCTGTTTTAGCCAACTTAGTGGTTTCTACTACAGGAACAGATGCCGATTATGTAGTTAAATTGATTGATGTTTATCCCGAGGATGCGCCAAATCCAGAGCCTAATCCTAAAAACCTGATTATGGGTGGTTACGAAATGCTGGTGCGCGGAGAAATTATGCGTGGAAAATACCGCAACAGTTTCGAAAAACCTGAACCTTTTGTTCCGGGTGCCATCACAAAAGTAAATTACCCTTTGCCCGATGTGGCGCATACTTTTAAAAAAGGCCATAAAATTATGATCCAGATTCAAAACTCATGGTTCCCTTTAGCTGATCGCAATCCACAGAAATTTATGGATATCTATCAGGCAGAGCCGCAGGATTTCCAAAAAGCTACACACAAAATTTATCACGATGTGCACAACTGTTCGTTTATTACTGTTTCGGTGTTGAAGTAAAAATTGGATTTTTAATCCCGCGGTTCGTCCTTCCCAACTTGATTGGGAATCGTAATGCTTTAAGATTCCCGCCTGCGCGGGAATGACGCCTGAGTTTAAAATAAATAGCAAATAACTAGGGCCTTGGTTCGTCATCACGAACCAAACACATAAACAACTAACTTATTCTAATAAAATGAAATACTTAAAACTAATGATTATCCTGCTTTCAGCATCTTCTACCTTTGCACAAAGTGATGCAGGATATCCAAAAGCCAATTACACTAAAAAAGAAGTTTATATCCCGATGCGCGATGGCACTAAACTTTTTACCGCCATCTACACACCTAAAGATGCAGCCAAGGATAAAAAATACCCAGTGATAATGCAACGTACCTGCTATAGCGTTGCCCCATATGGCGAAGATAAATTCCCTGCAAAATTAGGCCCGTCAGAATTGATGATGAAAGAGGGGTATATCATGGTGTATCAGGATGTGCGTGGTCGCTGGAAAAGTGAAGGCACATGGACCAATATGACCCCAGTTATCGATAATAAAAAAAGCAAAAAAGATGTTGATGAAGGTTCTGATACTTACGATACCATCGATTGGCTGGTTAAAAACGTAGCCAACAACAATGGCAAAGTTGGCCAATGGGGAATTTCTTATCCTGGCTTTTATACTGCTGCAGGGATTTTAAGTAATCACCCTGCTTTAAAAGCCTCATCACCACAAGCGCCGATTTCAGATTTCTTCTTTGATGATTTCCACCACAATGGATCATTTTTGCAAAGTTATTTCATGACCTTCCCAGTATTTGGTGTGCAAAAAACCGATACTACCTCTAAAGCCTGGTACAACAACCAGTTAATCCTTCCAAAAACAAAAGATGGTTATCAGTTTGCTTTAGATTTAGGCCCTTTAAGCAATGCAGACAAATATTACAAGGATAATTTCTTCTGGCAAGAAACCGTTAACCACCCAAACTACGATGAATTTTGGCAAAAACGTGGATTGTTGAAACATTACAATACCGTTAAACCTGCCGTGATGGTTGTTGGCGGATGGTACGATGCCGAAGATCTGGCTGGCCCGCTAAACATTTATAAAACCATCGAAAAGAAAAACCCTAATGCCTACAATACCATTGTGATGGGGCCATTTGGGCATGGAAGATGGAGCCGCGAAACCGGTCATACCATGCATAGCAATGTGTATTTCGGCGATAGCATTGCTACGTTCTACCAGAAAGAAATCGAAGCTAAATTTTTTAACCATTTTCTAAAAGGCAATGGCGATAAAAACTCTGGCTTGCCTGAAGCCTACATGTTCGATACGGGTAAAAAACAATGGGAAACTTTTGCTAAATGGCCGACAGAAAAGGCAACTAAACAAAAATTCTATCTTGGTGCCGATGGTAAACTCAGCATGACTGCACCTGGTACAGCTGGTTCAGTAAATTACATCAGCGATCCATTAAAGCCAGTTCCTTATACCGAAGATTTAACCACAACATTAGGCTTTACGCCACATAATTACATGAGTGAAGATCAACGTTTTGCAGGTAGGAGACCAGATGTTTTGGTATATCAAACCGATATATTGGATAACGATATTACCTTGGGAGGCGAAATTATGTCGCACCTTAAAATTGCAACCACGGGTACCGATGCAGATTTTATTGTTAAACTGATTGACGTTTACCCTGCCGATGAACCTAACAACCCTTACATGCCAAACAAAAATATCATTTTGAGCAATTACTGGCAAATGGTGCGTTCGGAAGTTATGCCTGCACGCTTTCGCAATAGTTTCGAAAAACCCGAAGCTTTGGTAGCCAACCAGAAAACGGATGTGAACTTCCAGCTACAGGATGTATTACACACCTTTAAAAAAGGACACCGGATTATGATCCAGGTGCAGAGCACAGCATTCCCTTTATTTGCTCGAAATCCACAAAAATTTGTAGAAAACCCATATAAAGCAACAGAAGCCGATTATATTAAAGCTACGCAAACTGTATTTAACGATAGTTTTATCGAAGTTGATGTGATAAAATAATGATAAGCTTACGCTCATTTATAACAAGCGTGCAATTACCAATCGTTTTTAACGATCAACAAAAACAGAACAAATGAAAAAGTTACTATTCATCCTTGCCATCAGCACTTCGGCTGTACAGGCCCAGATGCTCGGCAAAAACCAGGTAAACTCTAGGGCCGATAGCCTCCGCGGAACACTTACACCTTTGCGTACCTGCTACGATATTAATTATTACCACTTAGATGTTAAAATAGATATCGATCAAAAATCAGTTAGCGGAAGCAATGAATTTGCTTTTACCGCAACGCAAGATTTCACCAAATTGCAGTTCGATCTTTTTGATAACTTAAGAGTAGATAAAGTAGTATACAAAGGTGCCGATTTACCTTTTACCCGGGAATATAATGCGGTTTTTGTAACCTTCCCTAAAGCAGTTAAAAAAGGAAGTAAGGATAAATTCACGGTTTTTTATTCAGGAAATCCTTTGGTTGCAAAAACACCCCCTTGGGACGGCGGTTTTATCTTCAAAAAAGATGAAGCCGGCAATCCTTTTGTGTCTGTGGCCTGCCAGGGTTTAGGCGCAAGTGTATGGTGGCCGAATAAAGATCACCAGAGCGATGAGGTAGATAGTATGTTGATCAGCATTAGTGTTCCTAAAACTTTGCAGGAAATATCCAATGGAAGATTGAGAAATACTGTCGATAAACCCGATGGTTACAAGCAATACAATTGGTTTGTCGCAAATCCCATCAACAATTACGATGTAACCTTTTACATTGGCAGATACGCCCACTGGCAAGACAGTTATGATGGTGAAAATGGAAAGCTCAGCATCGATTACTGGGCTTTACAAACCGATAGTGCCAAAGCCCGCCCACATTGGGATGCCGATGTTAAACCCATGCTAAAATGTTTCGAATATTGGTTTGGCCCTTACCCATGGTACAAAGACGGCTACAAACTGGTTCAGGCACCACATTTAGGCATGGAACACCAAAGTGCAGTCGCTTATGGCAATCAATTTAAACCAGGTTATTTAGGCAAAGATTTAAGCGGTACCGGCCATGGCTTAAAGTGGGATTTCATCACCATCCATGAGAGTGGCCACGAATGGTTCGGCAATAACATCACTTCAAAAGATATCGCCGATATGTGGATTCACGAAGGTTTCACCAATTATTCGGAGGTATTGTTTACCGAATGTACCGAGAACAAAGCAGCTGCAAACGAGTATGTAATCGGATTACAGAAAATTATCCGTAATGATGTGCCAGTGATCGGTCCTTATGGTGTAAATAAAGAAGGCTCTGGCGATATGTATCCAAAAGGTGCAAATTTGATTAGTACCATTCGCCAGTTGATTAATAACGATGAAAAGTTCAGGCAGGTTCTTCGCGGGCTAAGCAAAACATTTTACCATCAAACGGTAACAACTGCTCAGATCGAAAATTACATAGCCAAACAAAGCGGACTTAAACTGGATAAAGTTTTCGATCAGTATTTACGTTTCACCAAAATTCCTATTTTAGAATATAAAATCAACAATGGCACTTTATCTTATCGCTGGGTAACCGATGTTAAAGGTTTTAATATGCCTGTGCGCGTAACATTAAAAACAGGCGCTTATACCTTGATCAAACCTACAAACGATTGGAAAACACTTAAAGTGGATGCCAGCATAAACAATGATAATTTCAAACATGATCCATTGTTTTATGTTAACCTAAAAAAAGGATAATAGTGATCTGCAGATTTTGGCGACCGTCATCCCCAACCCGATTGGGGATCTTAATGCAATAAGCTTTAAGATTCCCGCCTACGCGAGAATGACGAACGTTTTAATTATAATTTGCCAACCCGACTATAGTCGAAGCCCCCATAAAGAGAATTAAATTTCATCTTATGCAACTTTTCAACAAAATCATCGTCTTATAAGAAAAAGCTCATTATTCATCTAAAAAATAAAATCTAATACCATGAAAAAAGTATTTGCAATATTATTGGCATCCTTAACATTAACCTCTAGTATTAATGTAATTGCTAAAAATCAGATCAGCATCAACACTTCAAAAAATAACGGCGACAACAGAGACGTAAAAAACTTCAACGGAGTTGCTGCAGCAGGCCCCATAAACGTAATTGTAACTTTGGGCAATAGCGAAAGCTGTCGTTTAGAAGGCGATGCTGATGCATTGGCCTCAATTGTTACCGAAGTAAAAGGCAATGTCTTAGTTATCCGCCCGCAAACCAGTATTACCAGCTGGACTAGAAAATACGAAGGCAAAAAAATCACGGCTTATGTAACAGCAAAAGAGTTGGCTAGCTTAACCGTAAGTGGTGATGGCAACTTAAGCGTTAACGGAAAAATCAGCACAGGCAGCCTAACCACAACTGTAAGCGGTTCGGGAAGTATTAAAGCAACCGCCGATGTAGACAACTACAGTGGTGTGATTAGTGGTTCTGGTGCAATAAACATTACAGGCGGTGCAGATCATGCTAAAGTGGTAATCAGCAGCTCAGGTACCTTTGCCGGTAAATCTTTTTCTACAAAAACTTTAACCAGTACCATTAGTGGTTCAGGAACCGTAAACATCGCAGTAAGCGAAAGCATTAAAGCGGTAATCAGCGGATCAGGAAGCGTAAATTACTCTGGCAATCCAAGTGTCGATAAAACTGTTGTTGGCTCAGGTGGGGTGAGAAAAGTATAAATTAAAGCCCTTTAATAGGGAAACACCTGCAAGAAATTGTAGGTGTTTTTTTGGTAAGGGCTAAATTTCTAGCGCTATTTCCCAACGCGATCGTCATGCTGAACTTGTTTCAGCATCTTTTCTGAAAAAGATCTTCGGTCGGACAATGTGCTTTAACACCCTTTTATTTTTATTCGAAAAGCAGATAATTGCTACTATTAAGTGTTAGTCCCGCTACCATTTCAAGTCCTCATCCCGATAAAGGATCGGGCTTCCGGGCTTTCCATTTTATCGGGTTTGGGCACTCAGATCTGCAAAGGAAATCTAACCGTTACTTAAAGAAATTATAATTTTAATGTGGTGTTGGCAGTATTCATTTGTATATTTAAACCACGCTATAATCACAATACTAGCCATCAAAAACGTAATGTATAATGGGTTTATTCAACGTATTTAAAAAGAAAAACATTGTAGAAGAAAATGAACAGATAGCAGAAAATGACCCGTTGGAGAATTTCCCGGAACTGCTTAGCGCTAAGCTTTTATTCCTTGACAAACCCAACCTCAATAGCAATCAGATATTAACCGAGGTAAAAAAACATTTTGAAAATGTCGAGCATTCCTTCTCAGAAAACAGTCTCATTTTTTCATTCCCAGATCATCCCATTCAATTTGCGGATGCAACAATTCCGGTACAGTGCACCATAATGATACCTGATCAGGGCAAATCTGAGGTAGAACTTCCAGATGCCGCTTTTCAACAAAACTGGCACTGGCCTGAAGCCAATCAGATTGCTAAAAACTGCACTTATGAAATATTGGTAACTGATTTAATGTCGAGAACATTACCCTATAAAGAACGCTTAAATGTATTTATGGATTTCTTAGTCGCGGTGGTGAATATTACCCAACCAAGTGCTGTTTATTCATCTCCAGCACAAAAAATTTTAAATCCACTCAACATTGTAAGCACTTGGGAAACGGATAAAATACAGATGCTATATGTAATTTGCAATGTAAGGCTTTATAACATTAGCAATAATATAGATGACAAAGAATTGTTAATGGATACAGTTGGTCTTCATTCTATTGGACTGCCTGATTTTCAAATCAGGTTCTCGACAGCTGATGAAAATGAAATAGCTAATCTGTTATGGACATACGCTTATTATGCCTATGAATTTGGCGACATTATAGTTGACGGAAACACACTTGAAGGATTAAAAACTGGCTCAAAATGGAAATGTGAGAAACAATTTTCACTTGTGGGGCCCGAAAGAATTGTGGTAAATGTAACACCAGATTAACGATTCCAGCAACAGAAATCCTTTCTCGGCTTTAAACATTTATTCACCTAACAACATTTCAAATAATCCCTTAAGAATTCTCATATGCTTACCGAAACCTTAAAAACACTTTTCAACCGTGATTTAAACAAGCTAAAATCCGAAATTGGCTCGTATAAAAACGAAGCGAACTTATGGGTTATAAATAAAGAGATCGCAAATTCAGCTGGGAATCTTTGTCTGCACCTGATCGGAAACCTCAATACCTACATTGGCGCAACTCTAGGAGGCAGCAATTACATCCGAAAACGCGAATTGGAGTTTTCGCTAAAAGATATTCCAAAGCAGGAGCTTATCAACATGATTGAAGCAACCATAACCGTAGTTAACGAAACGCTGGGTAAAATAACCGATGAACAACTCAATAGTGAATACCCAATGTTAGTATTTCAGGAGAAAACATCAACCGAATTCTTCCTGGTTCACCTTACCACACATTTAGCCTATCACTTAGGGCAGATCAATTACCACCGAAGGTTATTGGATGCATAATTTATCCTCATTGTAAATAGAAGCCAAGCGTTTAGCGTCCGGCGTAAAGCGATCTACGCTAGATCATCAATTGCGAGGCAGATCAGAGGGGAGCAGAAGTAGTCTGCTTCGCAAAATAGAATATATGTAGATGAAAACCATAAAAGCAATCGTATACCTAACCGTCTTATTATTGATCATTTCTACTTTAGCAACATTAAAACTAGAGGCTGCATCTGACGGTTTTGATCAATATGGATTCCCATTAACTTTTTACGATAGTTTTTCTGGAAAATGCGATAATTGCTACCAGAATTTTGGTTTTAAACCGCTCAATCTGTTTTTGGATTTTTCATCCGCCTTTATTTGCGCCTATATAATGGTTAGGCTTAAAAGTACATTTAGTGAAAAACAGCATTAAAATAGTAGTTAAATTACCCATGATACAACAACTCTTTGCCCAAAACGCAACCAAAATATTAAAAAGCGATGAATCTGTTATTGGTTTAGCCGTGGGCGGCTCATGGCTCAGCAACGAAATCGACGAATTTTCAGACCTCGACCTCATTTTGGTTACCAAAGAAAAACGATCAACAGATAAATCGAAAATGCTGCAATATGCCAACCGCCTTGGCGATTTAATTTCTGCATTTACAGGAGAGCATGTTGGCGAGCCGCGCGTATTGATTTGCCTTTACGACAAGCCATTGCTCCATGTTGATATTAAGTTTTTAACCGTTGATGAATTTGCTTCTAGAGTAGAAAATCCTATGCTATTAATCGACAGAGACAATCAATTACAGCAAATTCTTGATCAAACTGAAGCTAAATTTCCCTACCCAGATTATCAATGGATTGAAGACCGTTTTTGGACCTGGATGCACTATGCCCTCTTAAAAATTGGGAGAGGTGAATATCTGGAAGCCTTAGATTTCTTCGGCTTTTTAAGGATGGTAGTGTTTGGTCCTCTATTGCACATCAAAAACAAAAACCTGCCACGAGGTGTGCGTAAAGTAGAATCGCAGCTCCCTTCCGAAGATTTTAACTTACTTAAGGGTACCATCGCCGAATACAATAAAACATCTTTAATTACTGCGTTAGAAAATGCGATAGCACTTTACAAAAACCTGAGAGGTCATCTTTATACTGCAAACATCAAGCATAACCCAAAAGCAGAAGATGCTGTAATGCAATATTTAGCCAAAATAAAAGATAGCCACTCATAATAAAAATTAGATATAACATTCTCGGTGTCTTTAGTGGTTCCGTGGCTATTGTTAATCAACAAGTAAAAAACAATAATCTGCGTACATCTTTTTAATCTGCGGGACAACTGTAGTGCACTACCGCTAACTGATTACACTTAAAACAAAAAAGGAGGCTTAAGCCTCCTTCCATATCTTTTAAAACTGAACCCCGATCAGCCACATATTTTCGATGTAGTTAATCTTCTGGCTAGCCTTGTCGTACTCATCCCAGCCAGTGGTATGCACATTGGTTAAATTGGTAGCGCCGAGCTTAGTGGTATTTTGTAGGTAAACGTTTTTCCACACATAAAACTTAAGTCCAACTTTAGCAGAAACACCATAACCTGAAATACTGAAGTGGTTATTTCTGCCCTGTCCGAACAAACGTACATCTGAACGCGGAACCATTAAACCACCACCTAAACCAGTTTCTAAGGTTAAGGAAGTATTGCCGCCCGGAGCCACCCAAATATCATCATAACGCTCAATTTCGATATTTGCATAATTAAAACCATCAGTATGCTCGTAGGTTAACATACTTTCTTTAACATTAATGCTTTGTCCGTTATAATCACCTGCCAAATTACCTGTAGGTGTATTGGTTGGTGAAATATTTGGTCCGATATGGCCAGTGATCGTTACGGTTTGTGGAATATCCATCACATATTTCATGTGGTCCCAGCCGATAGAAATGCTATAATTATCTTTTATAAAATAACCCACACGGATATTGTATTGTGGTACCGTAATCAGGCTAGGATTTAAATAGTCCCAGCTTAATTTAGATTGTCTGTCATGCGCAACAACATCCTTTAACGTAAAATCATAATTTGGCCCCTGAAAACGGATATCGCTTTTACCATACCAAGAGCTGTTGTATCCCCAGTGAAAAAAGAAATCGCCTTTACGCGAAAAATTCCTTTTATGCTCAGGATTGAATAAACTTTTTGAAGTTGGTGTATTATTGGTTGAAGAGGCTTTAATCTCTTGTGCCTGCATCCGCCTGCCAAACAAGAGTGCTAAAAATAGAATGGTAAATCTTTTCACGCGGCAAATTGAGCAAAAAGACCAATCATTTACAACATGTTTAACATTTTGCAGGAGTTGATGTACAAAAAATGACTTTAAAACATTAAAACCTGGTGTAAACAGCTAGCTGAATAATATTATTTACCGTATTATTTGAAACACCATGAGTAGCCTGGTTCATATACCCAGCTTCCAGATCAAACTGTTTCGAAAAGCGATAGCCCGCAGCAAGGTATAACCTGTTCTGATCGAAAACACTGTTGTTAATTTTATTTTTATTCTGAAGATTTAAAAACACTTCGTTCTGCAAAGCCACAAATGGCCCTTTTGTAAATGTTGGTTGAGTTTTTTGCAGCGGCTGGATCAACCTGAAAAAATAACGGAAACGTTGCGAAAAAACATCCTCGCCTGTACGGCCGATAAAACGTTGCTCGACTCTTAAACGGTGGCTGGCAAAAATTGATTTTATTTTGTGGCTATAAATGTACTGTTCAAATATGCGATGTTCGTGCAAAGTTAAATCAGGGGTTCCTTCTAGCTCAGTATGCGTAGTTTGCCACAAATACCCTAGGGCTACATTATGTTTGTTGTTAATAAAATATTGTAAAGCCGGGCGCACTAAAGTATTTCTCAAATAACCCCAATCATCAGCCGAACGTAGCTGAACATCGAACTGAAGCCCCCATTTATCATTAAATTTGGTGTTATTTAAAAACATAAACCAACCCGAATTTTGATGTTGGGTTTGCGCATAAAGCTTTCCAGATACCATGACGAGCAATACCACGGCAGATAATAATATTTTTTTCATAAGAGGAAACCGGTTTTATCTGTGTGGCGCTAAATTAAGAGAAAATGGACAAAGCAAATAATTTAACTTTAAATTAATCCTCAAAAAAGATGTTATACACTTATCTTTAAGTTTTATTCATTGAAAATCATATGCGTTTTCTTTTGGGAATTTTGTTACTCATGATTTTGACCGGAGCAAAGGCTCAAAACTTTACGGGTACCTGGGATTTTAAGTATCGTCCTTATCCTACGGCTTTACCAATTAATATGCAATTGAATATTGGCAAAGCAACTGAAAAGATGCTTTATCCAGCCAACTTAAAAATTACATATGGTGATTTTATATTTAGTTATGAGCTCTTGCTTGTTAAAAAAAACAGTACCCAACTGGGCATTGGTCGAAATAAATACCCGATAATAGAAACCCCTTTCAAAATTAAACAGTGGATGCCCTATCTAAATGGCGTACTTACGCTGAGTAAATCCAAAACCAGACAAGCACAATTGAGTTTGCAACGGATGTGGATCGATAACTTTGGGCTTTTTATGCGGGGTTTAGATGAGGGCGATGAAATTTACGAAAGCTCAAAAGTAAATATGAGGAATCTTTTATATCGCGAAAAGATTACCTTAATAAAAACAAATTCAACGCCCTGGACAAATCCTCATATTCCCAGGATAGTGGCTCCTACCGAGAAGAATAATATTTATTACGGCATTTACGATCCAATTACCACAAAAGATAGCGTTGTTACCCTGGCCATACAGGATGAAGAGCTTATAGATGCAGACACCATAACACTGATTCAAAATGGCAGGATGATTTTAAACAAACATGCCATTGATGAGAAAAAATTTAGCCATGAGCTACATTTAGATACTGGAATGAATACGCTTGCACTTTTTGCGGATAATTATGGTCGCAAGCCGCCAAATACTGGAAATTTGATTGTTAAAACAAGCGAAAACATGTATAGTTTTGATTTTTCAAACCGCTCAAATGCTTTTGCAACTTTTCTAGTGGCTAAGTTTTACAGCACATATTCAAAACCTACCTTATCAGATAATCAACCCATAGGCAATAAACCTGTAAAAATACAAAAGAAAAAAATTGCTCCAGAAAAACCCATCGACAGAAACACCGATGTTATTGCAAATATGCAAGTTGAAAACAAGCAGATAGAACTTGAAATTTGGGACGGCCAGGTAGAAGATGGAGATAGTGTATCTTTAAAACTTAATAACGAATGGGTCCATCAAAAAATTGCAGTTAAAAAAACATCCAAACGGTTTTATCTAACATTGCAACCAGGCAAAAACACTTTATTGTTTCGAGCAGATAATTTAGGAAGTGTTCCACCAAATACAGCTGTGCTTTGCATTTACTATGGCGATAAAACACGGACAGTTTACCTGGATACCGATATGAAGAGAGATAATATTCTAAATATAGAATTTAGACCTAAAACGAATTAAACAAATGTAAAAGCTTATTATTTAAAATTCATTTAGTCATAAACAATTAAAAATTTATCTTCGTTAAAGATTTGGGCATTAAGGCATTTTCAATATGCTTAAAATTGCACTTATTTTAACATTACAAAACGTAAATAGAACAAAAATGATTATTGAACCTAGAATGAGGGGCTTTATCTGTTTAACCGCACATCCTGATGGTTGCGCACAAAACGTAAAGAATCAAATTGAATATGTAAAATCTAAAGGAGCTATAGATGGTCCTAAAAAAGTATTGGTAATTGGTGCATCAACCGGTTTCGGTTTAGCTTCGCGTATTGCTGCTGCTTATGGGTCTGACGCTTCTACAATTGGCGTATTTTTCGAAAAGGCACCTTCTGAAGGCAAAACTGCATCACCAGGCTGGTACAATAGTGCAGCTTTTGAGAAAGAAGCCCATGCTGCCGGTTTATATGCAAAAAGCATTAACGGCGATGCTTTTTCTAAAGAAATTAAAGAAAAAACAATTGAATTGATCAAAGCTGATCTGGGCCAGGTTGATTTAATAATTTATAGCCTGGCATCGCCAGTGAGAAAACATCCTGATACGGAAGTGCTTCACCGCTCTACCTTAAAACCCATCGGTGGAACTTATACCAATAAAACCGTCGATTTCCATACCGGTAATGTGACCGAAATTTCTATCGAGCCCGCTACCGAAGAAGATATTGCCAATACCGTCGCTGTAATGGGTGGCGAAGATTGGGCAATGTGGATTGATGCTCTTAAAGCGGAAAACCTGCTTGCCGATGGTGCAACAACAGTAGCTTATTCATACATCGGCCCAGCATTAACCGAGCCGGTATACCGCAAAGGAACTATTGGAAGAGCTAAAGATGATCTAGAAGCAACTGCGTTTAAAATCAGCGATAAATTGAAAGATATTGATGGCAAAGCTTATGTATCGGTTAATAAAGCATTGGTAACACAGGCAAGTTCTGCTATTCCGGTAATCCCGTTATATATTTCATTGTTGTACAAAGTAATGAAAGCTGAAGGTGTACATGAGGGTACAATTGAGCAGATCCAACGTTTATATGCAGAACGCTTATATACCGGAAACTCTATTCCTGTTGATGAAAAAGGAAGAATCAGAATCGACGATTGGGAAATGCGTGAAGATATCCAGGCTAAAGTTGCAGAACTTTGGAAAGAAGCAACAACCGAAACTTTACCAGCAATAGGTGATTTACCAGGTTACAGATCTGATTTCTTAAGCTTATTCGGTTTCGAAATTGATAAGGTTGATTATCAAAAAGATGCCCAGGAAGTGGTAGAAATTGAAGGTTTGGTAAACTAACTATTCAGATGCGTCACACTGGACTTGTTCCAGGGGTCTCAAACAATAAATTATAAACGGCTGGCCCTTTAGCCAGCCGTTTTTACATTCAAAGCCATATGAATTTCGATTTACAGCCTACATTAACAAACGATTTAATTATAGTAGTTCCCTTAAAAGAAGAAGATTTTGAAGTCCTTTTTGCAGTAGCTTCCGATCCTTTGGTTTGGGAGCAGCATCCGAACAAAGACCGATATAAAAGAGAGGTTTTCGAAAATTTCTTTAAAGGTGCAATAGAATCGAAGGGTGCTTTTATCGTTTATGAAAAAGAAACCAATAAAGTAGTGGGCAGTTCCAGATACTACGAATTGGATGAAACAGAGCATTCTGTTGCTGTTGGCTACACTTTTATTGCCCGCGAGTTTTGGGGAAAGGGCCATAATAAGGCTTTAAAAACTTTAATGTTTGATTATGCTTTTCAATTTGTAGATAAAGTAATCTTACATATCGGTGCTACTAATTTCCGTTCACAAAAAGCGATAGAAAAATTAGACGCCGTTAAAATCGCTGAATTAGAGGTAGCATATTACGGTGAACCCTTAAAATGGAATTTTGTTTATCAGGTGGATAAAGATAAGTGGGTTAATAAACTATCTTAAAGCTTTAACCACTGATTTTTACAGAAAGAGTCTGCCACCGAAACCACGGAAAAGGTATAAGCATTCAATCGTCCTCGTTTGTAACGAGGATGACCGAGATTTGCATTTGTTATGCATAAGCAGCTAATTAATAGCAGGTTTTAACCACAGATTTTCACAGATCAACACAGATACTATATCCTCCTGATCTGTGCTCATCCACTTCATCTGTGGTAAAAAGAAAAAACTAGTGGCGGCAAAGACACTTAAATTAGAAAAAAATTAATTCCGTGTAAATCTGTGTTTCCATGGCAAACACATTTATAATCATCTGTGGTTCGCATCCAAATGACAAGAGCATAACCGAATAAAATCGTGTTTATGCTTTAGTATTGTTATCTTTGTATAATTCTCCATTCCACTCACCTTTCAAAACAAAAACAATTAAATAAAATATGGCTAAATCTCAGGCAACATACAGTAAAAAAGAGAACGAAAAAAAACGATTAAAAAAACAAAAAGACAAACAAGAGAAAAAAGAAGAGCGTCAGGCTAATGCAAAAAAAGGTTTAGCGCTTGAAGATATGATGGCTTATGTTGATGAAAACGGAAACATCTCTTCTACTCCACCAGATCCGAAGAAAAAGAAAGTAATTAATACAGAAGATATTCAGATCGGTATTTCAAGACAAGAGGACATCATTGATGAAAATCCTGTTAAAAAAGGAACAGTTACTTTCTTTAACGACAGTAAAGGTTACGGTTTTATTAAAAACACTGAAACACAAGACAGTATTTTTGTTCACGCAAACGGTTTAATCACCCAGATTAAAGAAGGTGATAAAGTTACGTTCGAAGTAGAAATGGGTCAAAAAGGGCCAACTGCTGTTAAAGTATCAAAGGTTTAACAACCACAATTCAATTCTTTTTGCAATTCCTAATTGCAAAACATGATTAAAATTCTGCAGAAAACTCTGCTGCGCTAGGTTTTATAACCATTTATAATTCCGTCTATTTAAGCATAAAACCTTGCGCATAATTTTACTCTCATTCTATTTATTTTAGAAAATCAGGTTTCAATGCACATTGGCCAATTCGGTCCCGCCGTCGCTATTAGTCCTCATTTCGCTGCACTTTCATTCCGGGCTATCCGCTTTGTCGGGTTTAGGTGGCTAGAACAATAGCTTTTTTTAATGGATAAATACCTGAATGAATATTTCATGATAAAAGAACAATATTTTTCAGGTTAAAAATTATTGCAGTCGCAATTGCTAACGTTTGATAGATTTTTTCGATAGTAGCATAATCCTTTGTTAATAAACCCGATAACAACGGTAGCCCCCGATTTTTCTTCGGGCTAAAATGTATAGCGGGACAGGTTTAGTGCTGAAATACTGATGCTCATTTCCAAAAAAATAAAAAAAATGATAATCTCGGTGTGGAATTTGTGCACGGTTTACATCATTACAGTACACACAAAGAAAATAAATTATGAAAAAGTTAATAGCACTTGCACTGGTTGCATTTTTAGGATTATCATCAGCGATGGCTCAACAAGTAGATTTACGTAGAAAAATTAACGTTAGCGGAACCGCAGAAACAGAAGTAACACCAGATATTATTTATATCGGCATTTCGCTTAAAGAATATTTGAACGGAAAGAAAAAAGTAGACATTACCGAGTTAGAGAAACAATTATTTGCAGCGGTACAAAAAGCGGGCATTGCAAAAGAAAATTTAACCATCAACAACTTAAGTAGCTGGAACTATGCTACAGAAAAAAAGAAAAACCCCGATTTCTTAGCCAGCAAACAATACCGCTTAAAAGTTAGCGATCTGAACAAGTTTAATGCAATATTAGAGTCGATAGATGCCAAAGGAATCGCTAATACGAATATTGAAAGCTACGATTACTCTAAAATTGAAACCATAAAAAAAGAGCTTAAAATTAAAGCTTTATTGGCAGCAAAAGAGAAAGCAGCTTACATGGTTGAGGCTTTAGGCGATAAATTAGGTGGTGTAATTGAGATACAAGATGGTGGAGACAATGTAATACAACCTGTTTACAGAAATTATGCGATAAAAGCAGAAATGGCTGATGCCGCTGGCGCTCCAGAAATCGATTTCAAAAAAATTAAACTGAATTTCACAGTAAATGCCATTTTCGAGATCAAATAAGATTTTTAACAGTTAAATCAATGCATTTTAAAACCTACCAGAACATTTTGGTAGGTTTTTTGTTACGTAGAGGTCGAACACTAAAAAATTAGATATTATGAAAAAATTCATCTACACGTTAGCCTTGGTTTTCTCTCTAGGCATTAGTTTTAATTCAGCTCAGGCAGCTGATAAACCTGCGAAACACCCAACAGAATTAACTGCAGAACAAGCAGTAAAACTGGAAAGAATTAAAACCCGTGTTGAAGAGATCAGAGACATGGACAAATCGAACTTAACAAGAGCAGAACGTAAAGCTTTACGTAGCGAGTTAAGAGAATTAAAAGGTCAGGCCCGCGCAGTTTCTGGAGGTGTTTACCTTTCAGTTGGTGCAATCATTATCATCATTTTATTGTTGATCTTGATTTTATAATCAATACAGCATTACATCTATCTATATAAAAAACAAAAAGCTTTGCATTGCTGCAAAGCTTTTTTTATGCCCTCACCCTTTTAACAGTTACTATAATAGGGTGAGGTTTAATCAATAATATCAAAACCGGTATACTTCACTAAAGCCTCCGGAATTTTAATTCCGTCTTCAGTTTGGTAGTTTTCCAAAATAGATGCCACAATACGTGGTAATGCCAATGCGCTTCCGTTTAATGAGTGAGCCAGTTGTGCCTTACCTTCTTTTCCTTTAAAGCGTAATTTCAAACGGTTACTCTGATACGTTTCAAAATTTGAAACAGAAGAAACTTCTAACCAACGCTCTTGCGCAGCACTCCACACCTCCATGTCATAAGTCATGGCAGAAGTAAAGCCCATATCGCCACCGCATAAACGCAATACGCGGTAATGTAATCCCAGCTCCTTCAATAAAGATTGAACGTATTGGCTCATATCTTCTAAGGTTTCGTAAGATTTATCAGGATGGGTAATCTGCACTACTTCAACCTTATCAAACTGGTGTAAACGGTTTAAACCACGTACGTGCGCTCCGTAAGAACCTGCTTCTCTACGGAAGCAAGGCGTATAAGCGGTATTTTTAATCGGAAGATCTTCTTCCTTAACAATTACATCACGGTATAAATTGGTTACCGGAACTTCGGCTGTTGGAATTAAATATAAATCATCAACAGTTGAATGATACATCTGTCCTTCTTTATCGGGTAACTGTCCGGTGCCAAAACCCGAGGCCGAATTAACCAAATGAGGTACCTGCATTTCTTTATAACCTGCTTCAGTAGCATGATCTAAAAAGAAATTAATCAAGGCACGTTGTAACTTTGCGCCTTTTCCTTTATATACCGGAAAACCAGCACCGGTAATTTTTACACCCAGTTCGAAATCGATAATATCATATTTCGCAGCCAATTCCCAGTGCGGCAAAGCCTTGTTAGGTAATTTAGCAGGCTCGCCATGCGTTAGAACAACCTCGTTTTCTTCTGCCGTAGATCCTTGCTTTACCAAATGGTAAGGTAGATTTGGCAACTGAACAATTAAATTGTGTTGAGCTGCTTCCAGCTCATTTAATTTATCGCTCAGGTTTTTGATATTTTCCTTATGAGAAGCCGTTTGTGCTTTAATCTCCTCGGCTTCTTCTTTTTTGCCAGTACGCATTAAATCGCCAATTTGTTTGGCAGCTGCATTCGCCTCAGCAGAAATACTATCCAAGGAAGTTTGTGTAGAACGGCGGTCCTCATCAATTTTAATGATTTCATCTACCAGTTCTGGCTGTTTAAAATTACGGATACTTAAACGTTCTAAAACTTTCTCTCTATTTTCGCGGATATAGTTAACTTGCAGCATTATTTAATTTTTTAAGCAAAGATAGCAAGAGTTTGGAGTTTGGGGTAAGGAGTTTGGAAAAAACTGTAAACCGTTAACTGTAAACTGCAAACCGAAATATGGATGGCAAACTATTTCTCGTACCAACGCCCATAGGCAATTTGGAGGATATGACCTTTAGGGCGATCCGTATATTAAAAGAATGTGATTTAATCCTCGCGGAAGATACCCGTACCAGTGCCCCGATGCTTAAACACTTTGGCATCGATAAAAGGGTTTTTTCACACCACCAGCATAATGAGCATAAGGCCACTTCCGAAATCATCAAGTTTTTAAATGAAGGGCAAAAAATTGCCTTAATTTCTGATGCGGGAACACCTGCCATTTCCGATCCTGGTTTTTTCCTGGTACGCGAAGCCATTAAAAACGATATTGCAGTAGAGTGCCTGCCTGGCGCAACGGCTTTTGTGCCTGCTTTGGTTAACTCAGGCTTACCTGCTGATGCATTCTGTTTCGAAGGTTTTTTACCGGTTAAAAAAGGCAGACAAACAAAGTTCAAAAAATTGGCGGAAGAAGACCGCACCATTATACTTTATGAAAGTCCACACCGTTTATTAAAAACTTTAGAGGAATTTGCACAGTATCTGGGTGCCGATAGGCAGGCATCGGTAAGTAGAGAACTAACCAAGATGTTCGAAGAAACGGTTCGTGGAACTTTAGTGGAAATAAAATCACATTTTGAAAACAATACTTTAAAAGGAGAATTTGTAATTTGCATAGCGGGGAAACCCAACATTAAAAGCAAAAACAAATATGAAGATGCTGAAGAGTAGCATCAAAAACGTACCCAACGCAACAATTTAAAAATATTATGATTAGTATAGATAGATTTCTGAGTGACGAGCAAGACCCAAAAGCGGTTGAAAAAGTTATTGGAAAATTAAACGACCTTTTAACAGCAGGCGAAGAACTTTTATATTTAGCCGTACAGAAAAAACCAGCGGTAAACTTGTTGCCGGATAGCATCGCGATTTCGAACAAGCGTATTTTTTATTGCGAGCCAGGTAATTTAGGCTTAACCATGAACTTTAAAGATATTTCCTGGAAAAGCATTAAAGAGGTTTCGTTTAAGGAAGAATTTTTTGGTTCTAAATTTATCTGTGTACCACAACATGGCGAAAACATCGTAACCGAATTTATTCCGAAAGTACAGGCGCGTAAATTGCATCAGGCTGCAAACCAGCAACTGGATGAGTATAAGGAAATGCTCCGTCAGCAAAAACTGGAAGAAAACCGTGCAACGGCCTCTCCCATCAATTTAAATGCTCAGCCTCTTGCCGAAATCCCTGCTTACGAACCAGCTCCTGAGCCAGTACAACCCGTTATTCAGATCGCTGAAGTTGTAGAAGAGCCAGAAGACGAAACTACATTAAAATTACGCAAGCTTAAAACTTTGTATGATAAACACCTGATTACTCAGGAAGAATACGAAGCTAAAAAAGCAAATATTTTAGATAGTTTGTAAGTAAACCCCTGTCATGCTGAGGCACGAAGCATCTTTAACACAACCGTACTGCACTTATGTTAACAAAAACAAGGTCAGTTTTCTGTCGCATAGAGATTCTTCCTGCGTCAGAATGACAAGTAATCTTATATGAAATCTAAACAAACTTACCTCCTCGCCCTCTTAAGTGCATTTTTACTCTGGCTAGCCTGGCCACCAATCCCTTTTACCACACCTTTGTTGTTGATCGGCCTGGTACCTTTATTCATTGCACTCAATTCTATTTCAGGCTATGCGGAAAAAAAGCAGGGAAAAAGAATCTTCTTGACTGCAGGTTTAACTTTTTTAGTTTGGAATACGGCATCAATTTATTGGGTGTACAATGCTATAAGTGCTTACAACGGCCCAGCGGTGGCGCTCCCCGTCTCTTTAATCCCTTATGGATTAGGTGCACTTTTAATGACTTTTGCTTTCTGGTTATACTATCGATTGGGCAAATACGTAAATAAAAAAATCGCGTACCTTGGATTAATTGCCTTTTATATCGCTTTAGAATATTTGCAGCAAACCTGGGATTTAGCATTCCCTTGGATGACTCTGGGTAATGGTTTAGCAGGAATGCATCAGCTGGCGCAATGGTATGATTATACTGGTGTTTACGGAGGTTCGCTGTGGGTTTTAGTGAGCAATATCCTAGCTTTTGAAGCCTACAAGAAATTTAAATCACAAACAGGTTATTTAAGGTTTAGAACTGCAGGAATCTGGGCTTTGGTGGTAATTATTCCCATCGGCATTTCATTAGCCAAATACTTTACGGCAGAACAGAAAGGTACACCGAGTAATGTTGTGGTGGTTCAGCCCAATATCGATCCATACCAGAAACTAGAAAATATTCCATCAGCCGAACAGATCAGGATATTGACACATCTATCAGACTCTGTTGGGCAAACCAATACAGAATATTTTATCTGGCCAGAAACCGCCATTCCAAATTATGCAGATGAGGATAGAATCCGGAACAATCCTGATTTCATCAACCTACAAAGCTTTTTGGCGAAGTACAAAAATGGAACATTAATTACAGGGATAGAAAGTATTAAAATCTATCCTGACAAAAAAACGATAACAGCTAAATTTGACAATCAGCAAAGCCTTTATTTCGACAATTTCAATACAGCCATGCAGGTAGAAAATTCTGCCAATGTTCAATTTTACCATAAATCTAAGCTGGTACCAGGGGTAGAGAAAATGCCTTTCCCAAAAGTATTTTCATTTTTAGATGGTGTTTTTGCACAATTGGGTGGAACAGTTGGTGGTTGGGGTTGGCAGGAAAAACCAAGTGTACTTTATGCACAAAGTGGCATTGGCGCTGCTCCAGTGGTTTGTTACGAAAGTTTATGGGGGGATTGGATCGGAGAACAGGTTAAAGACGGTGCTCAATTTATTGCTATTATTACGAATGATGGCTGGTGGGGAAATACCTCTGGTAAAGACCAGCACATGATGTACGCTAAACTGAGAGCGATTGAAACCCACCGTGATGTTGCCCGTTCTGCAAATACGGGTATATCTTGTTTCATTAATCAACGTGGCGACATCACGCAAAGCACCAAATGGTGGACAAGGACAGCAATAAAGGCCAACATTAACCTAAACGACGAGATTACCTTTTATGTAAAAAGCGGTGATATTATAGCAAAAACATTGAGTGTTTTTGCCGTTATCTTAGCCTTGATTATTCCTTATAGAAAATGGGTAAAGAAATAAAAATACTCGTTTGTTTTCTGTTCTTATTTAGTGGATTTCAAGTTAAAGCTCAATTTTATTTAGATAGTTTAAATAAACAATCAAATGAGATGTTAGTCGCCTATAAAAATAATGACTATCAAACTTTATTTAAATATACACATCCAAAAGTTATTGTGCTTATGGGCGGGATTGACTCTGCAAAAGCAGTCCTTAGAAAGGCCTTGAACTTCGTTGCAGATAAAGGTGTATCTTATATCAATATTAATACCGGAACTCCTCAACAAATACTTAGGTCACCACAGATAGTTCAATGTATACTACCGCAGATTTCTGAAGTAAAAATTAAAGATAAAAAAGCTAAAGCTATAAATTATCTCCTTTGCATATCTTACAACTCCGGTAAAAACTGGTATTTCATAAATGCCGATAAGGAAAAAGAAGCATATCTTAAAAAACTAATACCGGAGATAAGTAAGGAATTAATGATTCCAGAGATGGAATTAACATATCTGTAAACTTCTAATTATAAAAACATGCAACAGTTTAAAAACCTTAGGTGGTCTGTTCTATTATTACTGCTCACATTGAATTTTGGCTGCGATCAGATTTCTAAAAAAATTGTGCGTACCGAGATTAGCGATTATGAACATATCAGCATCATAAAAGACCGTTTTACCTTAACCAAAGTAGAAAATAGCGGTGCATTTTTAAGTCTTGGCGATAATATGCCCTATATTTTTAGGCTCATTATTTTAACTGGCTTACCATTACTTTTTTTGGGCTATGGGTTGTATTTCCTGTTTGCCAAACGTAATTTACCAATCAGTATGCAAATTGCCTTGTGTTTTCTGATAGGCGGCGGTATTGGCAACCTATATGATCGGATTGTACATGGATCGGTTACCGATTTTATGCATATGGATTTTTACCTCTTCCAAACAGGTGTTTTCAATTTCGCTGATATTTCGATTATGATAGGGGTAGTTATATTGCTTTTCCATTCTTTCAGAAGTAATACGCTAAAACAACAAATAGATTAGGGCCAAAGACAAGATTACAATACACTAATTAAAAATACAATATACCATGTATTAAAATTACATATTTGTATTTTTTGTGTTATATTTATTGATGTAATACTCAATTACAGCATATTACGATCTAAACCAAAAACCTAAACTATGAAAAACCTATTTAAAAAAACTGCACTGATTGCATTGCTATCAGTAGTCGTGATCTCATGTTCAAAGAAAAATGAGATACCAGCTGATCTGGAAAACGAAACCACTCAAAATCAAAAAGTTCTTGCTTACATCAAAAATCTTGGATTTTCAGATGCACAGATTGTAGAAAGTGGAGATAATTATGTTGTTGATGGCGATATCGTATTTGCTAAAAATATGGAGGTTCCTGCCGATAATGGAAAACCAATCACAGAACAATATTACAATGGCTATATTGTAACCAACAGCAGCAATATCCGCGTTAAAATCGATCCTTCTATAAACGGGATGATCAGCGAAATCAATTCTGCAATCAACCAATGGAATACGGTGCCTAATTCTAAACTCAAATTTGTGATTACAACAGGTACGGTTTATGATATCCTAATTAAAGTAGATAATACAATTGGAAGTTCTACATGCGGACAGGCTTATTTATCAACCTCCAACGGTAAAGCGGGCAATACCATTTGGATTAACCGCAATCTGATTCAAAACAATTCTTTCGCACAACGTACAAGAACCATAACACATGAATTTGGGCATACCATTTCATTTAGGCATACCAATCAATCTACAACTATTAATGTACCTGGGTTTGGAGGAACCGATGCACAATCGCTAATGAATGGCGGACAATGTGGAAGTGGCGCGACTGTTTTGTCAGCAAAGGATAAGCAGGCTACCGCGGTATTGTACCCTTTATAATTAAAAATCAGATAAATAACCTAAAAAGATCGTAATAAAAGGTGAGCTGTTTCTTTTGAAGCAGCTTCTTTTTTTTGAAAGCTTACTCAAATAGGATTTAGAAAATGATTTTACCACGATGATTTCTTAACAAAGAATTACCGCCATTAAACAAACATATTTTTATCTTTAGGTGTTAAACAATCTAAAAATAAAATCCAATCATGAAAAGAAATGCAACAGCCGTATGGCAAGGTTCTATTAAAGAAGGTAATGGTAACATCACTACACAAAGTACCACTTTAAATAATACTCAATATTCTTTTAATTCTCGCTTTGCAGAAGGCGTTGGCACAAATCCGGAGGAATTAATTGCTGCTGCGCACGCAGGCTGTTTTACAATGAAATTATCAGCTAACTTAACTGAAGCAGGATTTACAGCCGATAAATTGGAAACTAAATGCGAAATTAACCTGGATCCATCAAAAGGTGAAATTGTAGAATCACACTTAACGCTAACCGCTTCTGTACCTAATTTAACACAGGAAAAGTTTGATGAATTGGTAGCTGATGCAGAAAAAAACTGCCCGATCTCTAAATTATTAAACACAACGATTACTGTGGATGCTACTTTAGCATAAAGCATTTTTGTCATGCTGGGGCACGAAATATCTGTTTAGTAGCTTGCAGGTGCTTGGTACGTGCCATTCAGATTATAATAGAAAGATCGTCATTTCGAGCGGAGTGCAACGTAGTCGAGAAATTTTTAAAGATCTCTCCATTTCGCTACGCTCCAGTCGGGATGACGATCGATCTACAAATTTTCAGTTTAAACAGTTAATCGATCAACCTTCAAGTCTTCCAGCCTTAAAACAACTAAGCCATATATTTCCCTACAATCGGCATTCTTCGGCCCATACCAAATGCTTTTGGCGATACCCTTAAAATAGGTGGTGTTTGATAGCGTTTAAATTCTGCGACATTAACCATTTTCAGAATCCGCAGCACCAATGCCTCATCAAAACCTTGAGCAATAATGGCTTTCGAACCCTGTTTCTTTTCGATGTGCTGATATAATATTTTATCAAGTATTTCATATTCAGGCAATGAATCCGAATCTTTTTGATCGGGTCTCAACTCTGCAGATGGTGGTTTAACAATAGTATTGATCGGAATAATTTCCCTTTCTTTGTTAATGTACCTTGCCAGCTCAAAAACCTGCATTTTATACACATCACCTATTACCCCAATAGCACCGCACATATCACCGTATAAAGTACCATAACCAACAGCACACTCGCTTTTGTTTGATGTATTTAATAAAATATAGCCAAATTTATTACTCATGGCCATATTAATAATCCCACGGATGCGGGCCTGGATATTTTCCTCTGCAAGGTTAAAAGGTAAACCCTTAAAAGCCGGAGCTAAGATATGATCAAAAGCTTCTGCTACTTCCTTAATTGGCACAATTTCGTGCATGCAACCAATATTGTTAACCAAATCTAAAGCATCTTGAACAGAATGGTCGGAAGAGAATTTAGAAGGCATTAAAACGGCCATTACATTCTCTGAACCTAAAGCACTACAAGCCAAGGCACAAACCACAGCGGAGTCGATCCCACCTGATAAGCCCAAGACGGCTTTACTGAAACCAGATTTTTTAAAATAATCTTTTATGCCTAAAATCAATGCGTCGTGAATCTGCTCAATATCGGTCAATCTTTCCGATTGGGGATATTTATTACGCACATTTTCAACCTCCTCCAGGTCAAAAACCTGAAGATCCTCTTCAAAATACTTCATCTCTGCTTTCATGGCTCCATCAGCATCGAAAACCAAAGAACCACCATCAAAAATAATCTCAGTCTGTGCACCAACCTGGTTTACATAAAATACAGGCAGGTTATACTTTTTTGCGTTATCGGCCAATACTTTGATGCGTTCGTCATCATGGGTATAGGAGAAAGGAGATGCTGCAATGTTAATCATCACATCTGGCTGCTCTTTAATCAGCTCATCCATGGGGTTTGACACATACAATGGATTATCGTTGATATTCCACAAATCTTCGCAAATGGTTAAGGCAATTTTTTTTCCCTTAAAATCGATACAGTTAAATTGTGTGGCAGGTTCGAAATAACGGTATTCATCAAACACATCATAGGTAGGTAAAAGTGCTTTTTTAACCACGGCTTTAACTTTCCCTTCTTCGATAAAATAGGCAGCGTTAAACAGATCTTTTCCCTGTAATATTTCATTTTTGATCGGTAGACCGATGATACAAGCAATGTCTGTACAATGTTTGGCTATTTCCTGAGCGGCAGTTTCACACAATACGATAAACTCATCAAACTCCAAAAAATCTCTTGGTGGATAGCCACAGATAGCCAGTTCGGCAAAAACAACCAAATCTGCACCTTTATCTTTCGCCAATTGAATATTTTCGGTTATTTTTTTCGTGTTTGCCTCAAAGTTCCCGATATGGTAATTGAGTTGTGCCAGCGCTATTTTCATAGTTGTAGTATCAAGTATTATGAATTGAGTATCAAGACGATTATGCGGTTAAAAGAATACGCCGAAATTAAGTGCCAAATAATGATTTCTAACATCTCTGGCTTTATCCGTTACAATGTTAGTGAAACCGTTATTAAAAGTTAAACCCGCTACGATACTGGTATTGCCCGAAATATCAAATTCGCCACCACCACCGATGATTAATCCAGCACGATAAAGCTTAATGTTATCAGATACATTTAAATTATCGCCTACAACCGCTCCACCTGTTACAGCATCTTGTTTAGCACTGATGTTGATTGAATTAGACAATCCAAACTGACCATACCAACGTTTTCCATCAGCCTTAACTGTTTTTAGTTTAATGGTTAAAGGCAAGTCTACGTATTGCAACTTATATTTTAAATCGTAAGCTTTCGGTGCAGTGCTACCACTGGCGCTATAATAAGGCAGAACATTCGCCTCTGTACTTTTACCGTTTATAGAAGTGATGGTTAGCGCAGTAGAAAAACTATAATTCGGGGCAAAATTAAAATCACCGATTAATCCATAAGAAAAGCCCAAAGCTATTCCATCTGTTTTTCCCTGTTCAGGCTTAATCCAACCAAAAGTTGGAGTAGCGGTTAAACCTAACCTAAAACCGTAATTGGTTAAAGGAGAATTTTGCGCCCATGCGCCAAAACTTAAAAGAGATAAAATTAAAATGGCCGATATTCTTTTCATGCTATAGGGTGTTTATATATATTTGTTGTACATGATGTATAACGTAAAACACTGGCAAATTTATCTAATTTTTCTTTTTGCCGTCACATTTATTTCCTGCAGGCAAAGCAACAGGCCCGATGTAAGTAATATACAGGTAAACATTAAAATCGAAAGATTTGATAACGAGCTATTTGCCGGGAAAAACAAAAATATTATTGAGGTAGATAAACAGCTTAGTTCAAAATATGGTGTGTTTTATGACGATTTTATCCACCGGATTTTAGACAGCAAATACTCCAATACCGAATCGTTAGCCAATTTGTACCGCGACCAGGCTTATACCGATTTAAGCGAAGAAGTTGATAGTGTTTTTCCAAACTTAAAAATGCAGGAAGAAGGATTGACCGAAACTTTTAAATACATTAAATACTACTATCCGAAAGCGAAGATTCCAAAATTTATTTCTTTTGCTTCAGGTTTTGCTTACCAAATGCCCGTAGGAGATAACTATTTGGGTATTGGCTTAGATATGTTTTTGGGCAAAAACAGCAAATTTTATAGGGCTATTGTGCAAAGTGTGCCTTTATACCTATCGAGAAG
Source organism: Pedobacter kyonggii (assembly GCF_004310665.1). Classification (GTDB taxonomy): domain Bacteria; phylum Bacteroidota; class Bacteroidia; order Sphingobacteriales; family Sphingobacteriaceae; genus Pedobacter; species Pedobacter kyonggii. The sequence goes on from NZ_SIXF01000001.1 coordinate 229,415, forward strand.
GTTTACACCTGAATATATTGTGCCCCGTGTAGCCGAAACATACGCCCACGAAGAACTCTTTGCAGAGCCTGATGACAATAGAACCCTGTTGTCTAAAATGATCTTCCAGGGAAAGATTTTATACTTTTTAGATCAGGTTTTACCAGAAAATTTAAGCGATTCTACCAAAATTGGATATACTAAAGAGCAGTTAGACTGGGCACAAAATTTCGAAAGCGATATTTGGGCATATTTTTTGGAGAACAATTACCTGTATGAAACCGACTATCAAAAAATCCAGGTGTTTTTATCTGAAGGACCTTTTACGCCAGGTTTAGGTGAAAATAGAGATTCGGCACCAAAATTGGGTGTATGGATGGGTTGGCAAATTGTAAGAAAATATATGAAAGAACACCCCGATGTTACTTTACAACAATTAATGATAGATAACGATGCACAGAAAATTTTAAATCAATCGAAGTACAAACCGAAACAACAGAGATAGTTTATCAGTTTCTAGTTATCATTTTACAGTTCGCAGGCAAAAAAAATTAACAAACAATCTTTAATAATGATCCTAAAATAAACCTATGAAAGTTGGCATTGTATTATCAGGCGGAGGTATCAGGGGAATAGCACATTTAGGCGTTTTAAAAGCCTTTAGCAATTTGGGCATTACTTTTAGTCACATTAGCGGAACAAGTGCGGGAGCTATTGCTGGTGCTTTTTTTGCCGCTGGTATAGATCCGGAAGAAGGTTTGAATATTTTTCTTAAAACGAAACTCTGGCGCTTTGTACGCCCGGCAGTCGGGTCGTTAGGCTTAATCAATATTGAAAATACCGCTTTAATTTTAAAGGAATATTTTCCGGAAGATTCAATTGAGAAGCTAAAAATACCTTTAACCATTGCTGCTGTAAACTTTAGCGAAGGCCGATTAGTTTATTTTACAAAAGGACCGCTTATAAGGGCTATTCATGCTTCTAGCTGCATACCTGGCATTTTTAAACCCATTATGATTGATGGCCAGATGTATGTGGATGGCGGCATTTTAAACAATTTCCCGGTTGAACCTTTAATGGATGACTGCGATTTCATTATAGGTTCGTCTTGTAACCACCTTAAACCTGTTGATAAAATTACCGGTATTACCAATTTAATGGGACGTGCCGGCATAATGTCTATTAACCATGATATGGAAAGAAAAGCAAAATTCTGTAATGTATTAATCGAACCAAAAGGTTTAGGGGCCATTAGTACATTCGATATGAAACGTGCAGAAGATATTTATTGGCTGGCGCATGAAGAAGCCTTGATTACGATTAAAAATAGTCCAACAATTTCTGAATTAATTACAAAATAACAATTTGCTCCGTTAATCTACTTTTCACCAAATGTAATATTTAAACTACAACAAAATAGTTTATATTTACCAAACAAATAAGTGTTAAAAATACACTTATGCAATAAAAATATTACATTTCTCTTGGTGTTGATATAATATTATTTTACTTTAGGATTATACTTTGCAAATGCAGAGGAAATTAAACCTAAATGTCTATCTATGTTTTTCAACCTGATTATTCTTTTTCAAAGAAGAAGAATTCCTGTTTTTACGATCTTTTAACTTGATTTCCAAGTCAAAAATACAGATCATTAATTTTTACCTAAAAAAACCTAAAACATGAAATTCTTAAAATTAAATAAAACCCTATTAACGGCCCTTGCGCTAACTACAGTATTATACGCCTGTAAAAAAGAAAGACCTACAGAAACTGCTGATTTAGAAAAACCAGAAACAACTGCTGTTAATCCGCTTGGAGACATCAAGATCTGTACCGAAAGATCTTTAGATGGCACTACTCCAAGAGGTGCTGTTATAAAGTCTGTAAAATGGACTCCAGGAACCACAATTAAAGTAAGTTTAAACGGAAGTACGGCAGCAATTAGAGCAAAAGTGATCCAATATGCCAGAGAATGGGAAAATTACGCTAACATCAAATTCAATTTTGTAACCAACGATAATACTGCTAGAATCAGGGTAAGTTTTGTAAGCGGAGATGGATCTTGGTCTTACCTTGGAAAATCAACTCCAAGCACCGGCGCTACCATGAACTTCGGTTGGTTAACTTCAAGCACCTCTAATTCAGAATATAGCCGTGTGGTAATACATGAATTTGGTCACGCTTTAGGTATGATCCACGAACACCAACACCCATTGGTTGCTATTCCTTGGGATAAACCAGCTGTTTATGCTTATTATGCAGCTGCCCCAAATTACTGGACCCAAGCAGATGTTGACAATAATTTATTCGCGAAATACAGTACTACCCAGACGAATTATAGCGCTTATGATAAATATTCAATCATGCACTATTCGGTTCCAAACGAATTAACCATTGGTGATTACGAAGTGGGATGGAATACCGTATTATCACCTACTGATAAAACATTTATTGCATCAGTATATCCATTTTAGAAAATAAATAATTACACATGGTGGTATAATTGGCCACTATGTGTATTTTACTGCTATAAAAGATAAAAAATAGATATGTTGATCGCTCTGCGGATTTCCTTTGCCAAACCATTTTTAGCTTGCTCAATCTTTATTCTATTCTGTAAAGTCGCATCAGCACAAGATAGTCCCCACAAATGGAACATAAAACCTTATGTTGGTCTCCAGCAATCTAAATTTGATTGGTCTATTGCAGGTAACGCTGCAGGAACCAGTCCGAATATATTATCAGAACTGATCTGGAAAAATCTTAAAGGGCCTAGTTTTGGTCTAGACATCAAATACAATATTACCGATCGGTTTAGTGTTAAAGCCACTAACCAATACAGCAACATAACCAAGGGAGAAGTAGAGGATACCGATTATGCAGATGATAACCGACAAAGTGCTTTTTATTTCGATCTGCTTAATGCAAATGAAGGGCACTTATATGATGCCAATTTACAGCTTAGTTACCAACTGCTAAAATTTGGTAATTTTAACATTAATCCAATTGTTGGACTTTCATATAATCAGCAAAATTTTCATTTGTTAGAAAGTGCAAATAACCCTGACAGCAAAGGCTTAAACTCTACGTATGTAACAAGATATAAAGGATTCGATTTTGGAGCAGAAATTGTTCTTAAAATGCAGAAATTCAGTATAGGTGCTACAGTTTTAGGTGGTTTTTATACTTATTCGGCAAAAGCCAACTGGAATTTAATTCCTGATTTTGCAAAACCTGTAAGCTTTACACATAAGGCAAATTCCTTTTCGTTAAGTGGCGATATCAATCTGGCTGTACCATTGAACAAAAGTTTACGGGTAGAAGTTGACTATAAGATCAATAACATCAACACTTACTCTGGGGTAGATAAAGCTTATTTTAATAATAAACCAACAGAGGAAACTCAATTTAATGGAGCAAGTTTCAGAAAAAATGCGGTATTGCTGGGGCTAAATTTCAGTTTTTAATTCTTTAAGGCCACCAAACGTTCGCCTTCCAATACGGGGATTGTTTTGCAAAGATTTAACTGCAAACAGAAAACAACATCTTCTTCTATATTCAACTGAGCCAAACGATGGCTATGCGATGATTTATGAAGGTATTTCCTTAGATCTGCTTTAGCTAAAGCATACAAATCTTCTGCAGCCACACTAGAATCATCAAAATGTTCGAAATTTTGACGGAGATTATTTACCACAGCACCAGCAAAAAGGGTATCCTCTAAATTGAACTGATCTTTCCAACCGGCACAAAGCAAAAGCACATTTTTGTCCTGACTTTTCAAATAATCGCAAAGTGAATCCAAGTTCAGGAAAGCCCCAATTACAACCTGATAGGCCCTTTTCTGTGCCAAATGCAAGGCCTTAGTTCCATTGGTAGTTGTTAAAACGACTGTTTTTCCGTTTACTTTTTCATGGGTATAAGAGAATGGCGAGTTGCCGAAATCATATCCTGCTACCACTTCTCCATTTCGTTCTGCTGCCAATAAAAATCCGCTATCGCGATAGTTTAAACAATCTTCTACCTGAGCTACTGGAATAATCGCTTCTGCACCATTATCTATCCCGTAAGTAATAGATGATGTGGCTCTTAAAATATCGATAACCACCACAATACTTTGTTCGATATCATATAAATCAATCAAGGCTGGTGTTAAACAAACTTCTATTTTTTTTGACATATTCGATATTTTATTCACTTATAATTTCTTTTACCTTTTCTTCTAAGAGTTTTTGATCAGGCAAATAAAGTTGATACTTAGATACGAAGATTTTATTGGATAGCCCACCGGTTGCATATTTAACCAAAAATTCATTTTTATCAGCAGCGATGATAATTCCTATCGGATCATTATCGCCTTCAGCATTTTCTTCCTCTTTGAAATAGTTTAGATAAAAATTCATTTGGCCGATATCCTGATGTTTTACCTTTTTTGTTTTTAAATCAATCAATACAAAACACCTGAGTATACGGTGATAAAATACGATATCTACAAACATATGCTCATTATCGACAGTTATTTTAAACTGCCTCGCGACAAATGAAAAGCCCTTACCAAGCTCCAATAGAAATTTCTGGAGATTATCAATAAGTTTTTTCTCTAGTCCCGATTCTTTAATGATACTGCCAGTAGGGATGTTTAAAAATTCAAAAACATAAGGATCTCTGATTAGATCATCAGAGCTATTGATTACTTGGCCTTTTTCAGCTAAAGTTAGTACGCCTTCTTTATCTTTGCTTAGCGCTAGTCTTTGAAATAGAGCTGAATCAATTTGGCGTTTCATTTCTCTAAAACTCCAATTTTCTTTTATAGCCTGTGCTTCATAAAAACTTCTGGCAAGTTGATCAGAAATGGTTAAGAGTTCTGCGTAATGGCTCCAACTAAGAAAAACGCCAGACAGTGTTTGGCGTTTTGAGAATTCGCCAGACACTGTCTGGCGAATTAAATCTTCGTCTGCTAAGGGCTGAAATTTGGGATAATTTATATAAAACGAACGCATAAGCTGCAAACTTGACCGGCTAAATCCTTTGCCAAATTTTAACTTCAAATCTGCAGAAAGCGTTACAAGCAATTCCTTACCATATTCGGCCCTCTGTTTGCCGTGTTGTTCAAAATCAACAATATATCTTCCAATTTTCCAATTGGCAATAATCAGTTCAACATTAATTGCTTTTATTGCATTCTGCTTCGCCGTTTGTAAAGTTGACCCAATGTGGTAAAGCAGCTCGCTATATTTATTTCCTTCCAGTTCCATCACTTCAAAAACATTGTTGCCTTAGCTATAAATCTTATTTATAAAAAGGAAACTTAACCACTTTAGCTTTAATTGGCGTATTGCGGATTAAAATAAAAACTTCAGTTCCTTCTTTAGTAAAATCTTTTGCAATGTAGCCCATGCCTATTGCTTTTTGCAAAGAAGGTGCCTGGGTACCAGAAGTCACTTTACCGATAATATTTCCTTCGGCATCAGCAATTTCATAATCATGGCGCGGAATACCACGATCGATCATTTCGAAACCAACCAATTTCTTTTGAATACCAGCTTCTTTTTGTGCCAATAACGCCTCCGAATTGGTAAAAGATTTAGAAAATTTAGTAATCCAACCTAAACCTGCCTCAATAGGCGATGTAGTATCATCGATATCATTTCCGTATAAACAGAAACCCATTTCTAAACGTAAAGTATCCCGGGCACCTAAACCAATTGGCTGAATGTTGTACGGCGCACCTGCTTTAAAAATAGCATCCCAAATTTGATCAGCATATTGGTTTTCGAAATAAATCTCGAAACCACCAGCGCCGGTATAACCTGTTGCTGAAATAACTACATTATCAACACCAGCAAAGGTACCCTTAACGAAAGTGTAATATTCCATTGATGCCAAATCAACATCAGTTAATGTTTGTAACGCATCTGCTGCTTTTGGCCCTTGAATGGCTAAAAGAGAGGTTTTATCCGAAATATTGTGCATCTCTACATCTTTCGAATTGAATTGTTGAATCCAGTTCCAATCTTTTTCAATGTTTGATGCGTTAACCACTAACATGTAAGTTTTATCGTCTATTTTGTAAACCAAAAGGTCATCTACAATACCACCATCTTGGTTTGGCAAACAAGAGTACTGAACTTTTCCATCATATAATTTAGACGCATCGTTACTGGTTACACGTTGAATAAGATCTAACGCATTTTCACCTTTAAGAATAAATTCGCCCATGTGGCTTACATCAAAAACACCTACTCCGTTACGAACAGTTGCGTGTTCGGCATTAATACCTTCGTAAGTGACAGGCATATTGTAACCTGCAAATGGAACCATTTTAGCGCCTAAAGCGATGTGTTTTTCTGTTAATGCGGTGTTTTTCATCCGTAAATTTTATTTTTTATGATAATGAAGCCAGTATAGCTGATATTCTGTGAATTATGACGGCTTTATTCACTATTCTTCTTGGGGTGCAAAAGTACTAAGAAAAAGACAAAATTTTGGTGTTAATTTTAAGGAGATTTTAGATGATTTTTCTATTCATCCGTCATGCTGAACTTGTTTGAAAATCTATTAAAGAGATTTCCAGAGTTGACAACTTTTCTCTCTAAGTGCATAGAAAAATTGTCAACTCCTATATAGTTATGCACTTACCAATTCTTCGTAAATCTTTAGCATTTTACTAGAGATTAAATGAACGCCATGGTCGTTTTCGACTGTTTTGCGGGCGTTCTCTCCTATTTCTACCCAACGTTTAGGATTAATGATACATTGTAAAATCGACCGGTAAAATTCATCTGCAGAATCGGCAATTAAAATATCATGGCCATGTCTACAATTAATTCCCTCTGCAGCAGTAGTGGTGGCTATTATGCATTTTTTCATGGCCATACCTTCAATAATTTTTACCCGCATTCCAGTGCCTGAAATTAAGGGAACAATCATAATCGCTTTAGAATTCATAAACTCTACGGCATCAAAAACCTCACCCTCCACAATCAAATTTTCTGAGTCATATTCGAAGAAATGTTTCTGCATATTTTTCCCTGCGATATAAAAACGAAGGTCTTTATTTAGTTTTTCAATATCGGGCCAGATATCATCCAAAAACCATTCTAGTCCTTCCTGATTTGGTCGCCAATCCATCGCACCTAAATGAAAAAGTGTAGGAAAGCTGGTCTTGGTTTTATCTACCTTATATTTTTCTAAATCGATGGCAACCGGAAAAACCGACATTGGAATTTCGCAACCAAACATTAATATGCTTTGGCGGTCGGGCTCACTAATGGCAAAAATATGGTGAAAACGGTTAATCTGATCGGTTTCATAGGCTTTAAGTCGCTGGGCTAAAAAAGCTAAATATTTACGCCGAATGAGAAACTTTTCTGAATGAGAAAGACGTTCCCAAAGGGTAAATTCGATATTGTGTGCCCGATAGATGAGCTTGGCATTACTGTTTGCCTTAACCACATCCAGATAAGGAACAACAAAAAGCCCCTCAAATTGAATAATATCGAACACATTTTCTCGTAAGATATTTTCTAACTGCCGCGCAGCATCTTCGCTATAATAACGGGAAACGTTGTAAGATTCGTTAGTGAAAATATTAAAAAATGCCGACCAAACATTTACATCGGTGTCTAAATCGTAGGTATGGTATTTAATTTGTTCAAAAATAGGATCATAAATATCTTCGATATCAATCCTTCCTTTTGTAGGGTTGAGGCTAAACAAAGTAATATCTGCACCAAGTTGCAGCAAACCTTTTATGGTATTATAAACCACGATAGGATAACCACTATTTGGCGGAAAGGGAACCCGCTTAGTAATCAACAGAATTTTCACAATGTTGTGAAAATACGAAATTTTAGGCGTTTTTTGAAAACAGTTCTAACTGAGGATAGCTCACATTGAAAGTTTTACGGTGAAAAGGTGATAGCCCGATTTCGATTACAGCCTTGCGGTGTGCAATAGTTGGGTATCCCTTATTCTGCTGCCAATTGTAATGCGGAAAATCGACATGTAAATTGGTCATGTATTCATCGCGGTGGGTTTTCGCCAATATAGAAGCGGCGGCGATATTTAGATATTTACCATCGCCCTTTACAATGCAGCTGTGTGGAATTTGCGGATAGGTTTTGAAACGGTTACCATCAATTACCAGGTATTGTGGTTGGGTATGTAATTTTTCAATCGCCCTGTGCATGGCCAAAAAAGAAGCATTTAAAATATTGATCCGGTCTATCTCTTCATGATCGCAAGAAGCCACGGCCCAGGCTAGGGCTTCCTGTTCTATTATGGGTCTCAGAGAGGCCCTTTGCTCATGTGATAACTGCTTAGAATCATTTAATCCTTCTAACACAAAACCTTTAGGCAATATTACCGCCGCGGCAAAAACAGGACCAGCGAGGCAACCTCTCCCAGCTTCATCACATCCGGCCTCTAATAATTCTTCCTGATAACAGTTTAACAACATGCTGCAAATTTACTGAAATAGGGATAGTAAGAAAATTATTTTGTTCAACATCTTATAAACATTAATTTTAAGGATAATATAACGTGACTGATCTAAGCTCATGAAATACAACGAAACCCTAGCCCTTCGCGTGGCCGAACGTTTAATGCATATACAAGATGTAGAGGAAAAAGAGATGTTCAGCGGGCTTATTTTTATGGTGAACGGCAAAATGTGTATTGGTGTTTCGAAGAACAGCATGATGGTGAGGCTTGACCCCAATACTTTAGAAAATTTATCCGATAAAGATGGTTGGCAGCAGATGGTTATGGGCGGTAGACCAATGAAGGGCTACGTTTCGGTATCAGAAGATGTTTTAGGCCGGAATGATGAACTGGATTTCTGGGTTAACCTTGCTTTAGCTTTCAACCCTTTTGCGAAAGCATCTAAAAAGAAATAGTCAAATAACCAGCCACCAGCTTAAAAACTAGCAAGAGCCATATTTTTTGATTAATTTTGTTGTTCTAATCAAATTTTATGAAAAAAGGAGCTGCTATAGCGGTATTTCTGCTATCGATTTCATTTACTGTTCTGGCTCAAGTTAAAAGAACTGTAACATCAATAGAAACCAAAGAAACAAACACGCAACAGTTACGAACTCAGGCTCCCGAGGGGCATTACTGTGATTATTGTAAGCTAAACTATCCTGAATCACATTTCCCTTGCATCATGAAATCTATCAAAGGTAAACTAGACATGACCAGTGGCGAAGTAAGTTTTGTGGCCGGACAACCTATAGGTGGTATTGTGGTTAAAGGAGGTAAAAATCCGGGAGGCAATTCAATTAGCCTGCTAACTAATAAAAATGGCGAAATAGAATTTAACAATGCTAGTGCAGGGAATTATAAATTTATCATTTCTGTACCTTCCACTAACCCGAAATCGAGGGTAGCGGGCTCACCTATTGGCGGTATAATAGTTAAAGGTGGTAAAAATCCTGGAGGCAATTTAATCACTTTAATTACTAACGAAAACGGAGAAATTGAACTCAACAACCTTTCTGCAGGCACCTATAAATTCACAGCAATGGGAGCTTCTGCAACTGAGAAAAGTAATCCGTTATACAAATCGAGTTATTCGGAAAAGGTAAATCCACTATATAAAAACTAAAATCGTTAAATTTGCGCCACCGTCCATTTTTTGGCACTATTATGGAATCTTTCAAATCTGTGCATCTTTAAATTATTACACATTTAAAACACACATTATGAAACGTTTAAATTTAATATTGAGCCTTGCCTTTCTTTTGATTGGGGTTCAATTATTTGCCCAAACCAATAAGGAAACTACACTGAAAATTGTAGCGGATAAAAATTATACTTTTGTTGCCAATACCGCCCTGCCGATGTCGAATAATGATATTAACAGAGTATTAGCGATGATGCCAGGCAGTCAGGGTGGTGGCTCTATAAACCTGACGGGTTCGCAATACGATGTTAAGGTTACTAAAGACAGTATTGTTGCTTACTTACCTTATTATGGCAGATCGTTCTCTGCTCCGATGGATCCTACTCAAGGTGGTATTAAATTTACCTCTAAAGATTTTACCTACACAGAATCGAAGAATAAAAAAGGATCGTACACCATCCAGATTAATACAAAGGATGTAAAAAGAGAAAACTATCGGTTTACCATCAATATCTCCACCAGTGGCTATGCCTCATTAACGGCAAGCAGCATGAATAAACAACCCATTATTTTTAACGGTTATTTAGACGAACCCAAGAAACAGGATTAAGAGTAGAAAATCTGACTCGATAAATCGTCATTTCGAGCGGAGGAGTGCAACGCAGTCGAGAAATCTATAATAATAGATCTCTCCGTTTCGCTACGCTTCAGTCGAGATGACGATTACTCTTTCACAATCTGTTATAAGTCCGACCCTACTTATTTCTTAATCAACTCAATCTGAAAAATATGTGGCCACTTTTTACCGGCTACAAAAAGCCTTTTGCTTGCCTTGTCGTAAGCAATACCGTTCAATACATTATTGGCTTTTTCATCTTCAGTTTTAAAATAATCTGCAGGCAACAAACCAGATAAATCGATCTTGCTTTCAACGGCACCCGTTGCCGGATTGATGATGAGGATTTCATTTGTAGTGTAAACATTTGCATAAATTTTACCATCAATAATTTCAAGTTCATTCAGGTTTTGGATTGCGCCTTTGTTATCAAAAACATCAATCGAACCAATTTTTTGATAAGTATCTTTATTTAAGAAAAAGATGGTGTTCGAACCATCGGTATTCAATACTTTCTCGCCATCAAAAGCCAGGCCCCATCCTTCTCTGCCAATAGTGTACGAAAATTCAGATAGTTTTTTAAAGGTAGCTTTATCATATACGAAGCCAACTTTTTCGCGGTAAGTTAGCTGAATAATTTTGTTTCCGATTACGGTTATGCCTTCTCCGAAATATTGTTTATCTAAATCTGCTTTCTGAAGGATTTTGCCCGTAGATGGTTCCACTTTACGCAAACTGGAATGACCATAATCGCCAGCACTTTCGTAGAAAAAGCCATCATGATATTCTAAGCCCTCTACATAAGAAGAGGTATCGTGAGGCAAGGTTTTAATCACTTTATAGGTATATTCCATTGGTACCTGAGCTGCTAAAACATTAATGTTCGAGGTTAAATCTTCAGATTTTCCAGCACCAAATATTTTGGCTGTTACCAAGTGGTTACCCAATTTCAAACCTTCAGTTTTAAGTTTGATGGCCGAAGTATCGGCTTTTGAGATCATTTTAACGGTATCGATCAAGTAAACTACGGAGTCTACTTTTTGTTCTGCGCCAAACTGTACTTTAACCTCAAATTCATTCCCTGACGGCACATTAAGACCAGTCATTGGTGAAATAAAGCTACGGTAGGTTGTGGTAGAATCGTCTTTACATGAACTTACAAATGCAAGTGTAATTCCGATAAACATGAAACTTTTAATGGGGTTAATCTTCAGGCCAAAACGCATCTTCAATGTGATTTAAATTATAATTTTTGTTTTTTGTAAATGTAATTGCAATAATATCAAAACGGATATCATTTTGATGGTTCATTAATTCAATATAGGCATTAGTGGCCAATTCCATCTGAATTTGCTTCGCTTGGTGTACAAATTCTTCAGGTTCGCCGAAAGCGACCGAACTCCGGGATTTAACTTCTACAAAAAATGATCCCGTTTTTATAAACGATTAGATCTACCTCTGCTTTACCATACGTCCAGTTTTCATCTAAAATCTCGTATCCGCTATCTTCCAGATACCGTTTGGCAATACTTTCTCCTTCTTTACCTAATTCGTTGTGTAATGCCATTCCTAACAATTATTGAATGAGTGAGTTTTGAATGAATTTTATAGCTTCTTTATCTAGGACGATCGTCATGATTGAAAAGCCTTCATTTCGAGCGGAGTACAACGCAGTCGAGATGACGAAATCTCTACAGAACTCCTGTCATTTGTATTTTACTTAACAATAACAGAGCCCAGGAATTTAGAGATTTCTCGTTCAACCCCTTTAATTACGCCATAACGTTGCATTAAAATCATTTGGTTATCCTCGTTCTTCTCCTCTTTAATTTCTTTTAACAGGTTCATCAATATTTTTTCGACTTTACGCTTTTTAAGGTGAAAAATACCCCCTAAAATAGTCGCTTTTAAATTCATCGTTTCATCTTTAACATAGATAAGATGTTTATTTAACCAGTTCTCACTTAAAGCATATTCTGAGGTGGAAAGTGTAATGGCCAAATCGGCAATATCTCTATCCTCATGTTTAACAAAGTGGTTCGATGTAGGTAATCGGCCGTTATCGATTTCTGATTTATAATAATCGATAATTCTTTTGCAGAGTGGATCATCAAATTCTACATCGCTCAGATTCTGCATGATGAATGAGCCAATGTACATATCATCAATTTTATCCCAGTTTACAAATTCATGCCCGAAAGCCAGTAATAAGCGTACAATTTCCTTTTCCTGATGCTCATTTTCTTCTATGGGTGCTTCATGACCCATTGGGCCTACACTGTCATCCCATAAATCATCGGGAGGGCCAAGTGGTTCTGGTGCACCTGATGAATATGGTTTTGGACTTGATGAAGGATTTGCCCGTTGGTTACTATCGAAACTTTTCTTAAGCTTAGCCGAGCGCATTTTATTTAACTCACTCAGCAAGATATGCTCATCAATTTCAAGTAAACTGCTACACTCACGGATAAAAACAGATGCTTTAATCGGGTCAGGGATTTTGGCAATACTTTCTACAATATCGCGGATAATGCCTGCTCTTTTGATTGGATCATTTCCTGCATCTTTAAGCAGCACATTCGCCTTGTATAAAATAAAATCTTTTCTGTTCTCCTCAAGATAGGTTTTAAAAGCGCCCGCACCAACATGGTGCATATAAGAATCAGGATCGTGACCATCGGGGAAGGAAACGATTTTCACGTTCAGTCCTTCTTCCAAAATCATATCCAAGCCACGGAGCGAAGCTTTAATACCTGCAGCATCGCCATCAAATAAAATGGTAATGTTTTGGGTAAATCTTCCGATCAGTTTAATCTGTTCTACAGTTAACGAAGTACCCGATGAGGCGACTACATTTTCTATACCAGCCTGATGTACCGAAAGTACATCGGCATAACCCTCGGCCAGGTAACAGTTATCTAAATCGCGGATGGCTTTTTTGGCGTGGAATAAACCATAAAGCACATTCGACTTGTGATAAATTTCGCTTTCAGGTGAGTTTACATATTTCGGAACGTTTTTATCCGTTTTTAGCGTTCTACCACCAAAACCAATAATCCTTCCGGTAAAGTTATGAATTGGAAACATTACCCGACCGCGGAAGCGATCGTAAATTTTGCCGTTATCATTTTTGATCGATAATCCGGTGGCTTCTAAAAACTCCAATTTATGTCCGGAGTTGATTGCGCTTTGCGTCATTGCATCCCATACATCGGGAGAATAACCCACCTCGAATTTTTTAAGGATGTCTTCCCTAAAGCCACGTTCTTTAAAATAGCTCAGGCCTATTCCCTTTCCTTCATCTGTTTCCCAAAGCTGTTTTACAAAAAATGCAGCAGCGTACTGCGAAACTACGTAAAGGCTTTCTTTGGCACTTTGTGCTTCGGCATCCTGAGGGCTTAGTTCAGCTTCCTCAACTTCTATATTGTATTTATTGGCTAAAAATTTAAGTGCCTCCGGATATGAATATTTTTCATGATCCATAATGAAGCGCACCGAATCGCCTCCTTTACCGCAACCAAAACATTTATAAATGCCTTTAGTTACCGATACGTGAAAGGAAGGCGTTTTTTCGCCGTGGAATGGGCAATTACCAATTAAACTGGTTCCGCGTTTTTTTAAGTGCACAAAATCCCCAACTACCTCCTCAATTCGGGCGGTATCCATTATCTTATCTATCGTTTCGCGGTTTATCATATACGCACAGCTCTTTCCTCTTCTTATTTAACCACAAAGATAACAGAGAAAAAACACAAAGAACACAGAGAAAATTTCTTTGTGTTCTTTGCGGAATACTTTGCGCGCTCTGCGGTTTAAAAACTTACTATTTTACCAAAGGCAATAACTGATCGGCAACCAATTTATTACCTGTTTCATTTAAATGTACTCTATCAACGGTTAAAATACCTTTTTCTTTATCTTCTGGATTATTTTTCGCCTCGTATTCTGCAAAAATTTTCCTTAAATCGCATATAGGGAGATTGTTTTTTGCAGCTAATGTTCTAATCCCTTCAGCATATTTATTTAAATCGGCATCTAACTCATTGGTGCCATCCTTTTTCTCACCAACAACTGATGGAGTAACCAATACCACTTTGCTACCCACACCTTGAATTTTATTAATCAGTGCCTGATAAAACTTTAAATATTTATCATAATCGGTTCCGGTATGAGAAGATTGTTTATGCCAAACATCATTAATACCTACGTAAATGACCACTAAATCGGGTTTCTTGTTCAGCACATCATCTTCTAAACGCAGGTATAAATCGTAAACTTTGTTACCTCCTATTCCGGCCCCAATTATATCGTATTTAGTAGAATCGAGCGATTTTTTGATCAGGGTTACATATCCGTTTTTTGAAACACCCTGTTGGGTAATCGAATCGCCAAAGAAGATAATCCTTTTTGGTTTAAATGTCATTGATGTTAATGCAATTAAGCAAAAGCTTAGTAAAATACTTGTTTTTAATAGTGTTTTCATTGTGTATAATTGGTTAGGTTATTTTTTATCGGCCTTTTTAAAATCCAGGTCCTGGAAATCGAAACTAAAATCGGTTAGCGGCGAAATCGCTTCCATTTTAAAACCATCGGCCAAAGCATTGTTATCTAAACTAAAATTAACAAAAGCATCAGCATCTAAGCTTCTATCATACCATTTTACAATAAAGGTATTTCCTTTGTAGTAAGTCATATCACCTTTCAATTTTAGAGCATTTTTAGCTTGAAAATGCATCTTGCCATTCACCTCACTGATGTTTACATCGCCGAACCAGGCATCGTGGAAAGTGCCATAATAATTTTTAGCATCTGGCTTTGTGGCCGATAGTTTTTGTTGAGCTGCAATATCGTTCCAAACTTTGCTTACCATTTCATCAGCCTGTTTTTCGTTTCTGAGCCTGTTATCGTTATAGGTTTTAATCCTGTCCTGTCCTTTAATCCCAAGATAACCATCTTTAATCGAATTGGTGATTGAATTAAAAGCAGCACCAGATTGCTGATTGGTTAATACAATAATGCCCAATTTCATCTCTGGAATAATCGTTACCTGTGTTACAATCCCTGACAGACCGCCTGTATGTGTTGCCTGAAAATTGCCATTTACATTACTCAAAAACCAACCTAAGCCATAGCTGCTAAAAGCGGCTGGATTGCCACCTGCAATAATGGTCTGTGGGGTCCAAAGTTCTCTTGCTACAGCAGGGCTGAATAATTTCTTGTCCAATGCCTCACCGTATTTCCCTCCATTGATCATCGCCATTACCCATTTGCTCATATCGGTAACGTTCGAATAAATCCCACCAGCCGCATTTGCGATCTCTCCAAAACTTAGTCCTACAGGAAGCAGTTTACCTTCGTAAGGGGCATGGCCATCAATTACATTCGATTTGTCTTTTAAGCGGTACCATGAAGCTGCCGTTTTAGTCATGCCTAATGGTTTAATAATCCTGCTCTCAATAAAATCTTCATATGTAATTCCAGAAACCCTTGCTACCACATCGCCTGCAACAATATACATCAGGTTGTCGTAATCATATTTTGTACGGAAAGAAGAAACTGGTTTTAAATAGCGGAGGTTATGGATCAGTTGTTTTTTATTTACTATTGACGAATCTGGCCAGATCATTAAATCGCCAGCGCCTAAACCCAAACCACTACGGTGTGTAAGCAGATCGCGGATGGTAAATTCGCTAGTTACATAGGCATCGTACATTTTAAACTCCGGAATTACGTCGGTCACTTTTGTATCCCAGGTAATTTTCTTTTCATCAACCAGCATACCCAAAGCGGCAGCGGTGAAAGCTTTTGTGTTTGATGCCACACCAAAAAGGGTATTCTCATCAACCTTTTTATTGGTTTTAATGGAGCTTACGCCATAACCTTTTAAGTGGATAATTTTACCGTCTTTGATTACAGAAACTGCAATTCCAGGAACATTAAAGGTGGTAAGTGTTTTTTCTACAACACTATCGATCTGTTTTGAAGTGAGCACCTGTGCATGCACATGAAGGCTCAAAAACAGTGATAAAGCTAATGATATTTTAAATTTTAACGGCGAAAGGGATTGCATATTTATCGGTTTAAATAATCGTTTAAAGATAATAAATCTTTTTATGCGATAGTCAAATCCTTATTTGCCCTTTTCGAGTTTATAATCTTTGTGTACGATTAAAAAACTAGCCCGTTCTTCCTTTTTGAAAGGATAATCCCAGTTACCTTGATAGGTAATTTTGGTTGGTAATTTATCCTCTCCGAAATAGCCCATTTCTATATTCATCTGCACATCAAAATCGAAAAGCATGTTGCTGTATTTCATGTCTACATAACGCCCCAGAATATTGAAATTTCGTTTATCAAAAATGGTAACCAGCTCCTTAATCATGATGCCATCTTTTGTCCAGCTGCTTAAATCAGGCTTAACTGAAACCTTAAAACGATACACAGGAATAGAATCGAGATAAGTGCCGCTTGTGAAACCATAATCATAATACTGGCGCATATTGGCCGAAAAAATTTCAGTTTTACTGCCAATAAAAGGAACTTTTACCGGCCGGCCAGGATTAAAGATCAATGTTTTGAGCTTGTCTTTATAACTTTCGTTTGTTCCGCCCTTTCCGTCAGGTTTGGGTGCATTGGGTACAAAATCGGTGTTGTAGGCATTCATAAAAATGTAATCGAACATCTCTACTGTATAAAGTTGGTATTTGCCGTTTTTCTTATAAATTTTGCCGGTATCCTGTTTTACCAGATACTCCATTTTATAAGGCCCGCTATTGTTATGTCTTATTTTACGGTAAATTTTCCCATCAACCTTGTTCTTTTTATCGTAACTGTAAATCCTGTTTTCGGCAATGAAAGAATAACGTTTCATATCCCTAAACGACTGATAAAAGGAAGTATCGTACATTACCTTTCTGATAAATGTCTCTACATTCAACTTTTCGGCTTTGATATTTACTGTAGAATCGAGGGTAATGGTTTTAATTGTATCAGGATTAAAACGGTTGATTTCCTGAGCAAAACCTGTGTAAAAGAGCGACGTTAACAATAAAAACAAAAATACTTTTTTCATGGAAGGTAGATGTAAACGGTAAAATGGATAATGTATCATAAAAGATGTAAAACGGGAGAAAGATTAATTCCGTTCATCTTACATCCTCCACCTTATCATTAATTTCCTAATTGTTTTAAAGCAATATAAGCCATTAATCCTGTTGATATTTTTAAGGCGTCTTCATCAATATCAAATCGAGGGGTATGTACTGAATATTGTGTGTCTTTTACGGCGTTCCCAGTACCTAAACGATAAAAACATGCATCTGTTACCTGCGAGTAGAAAGAAAAATCTTCGGCAGCCATCCAGATATCTAAATCAACCACATTGTCTTTCCCCAAAAATTCTTCGGCAAAGGTCTTTGCATTTGCGGTTAGTTTTTCTTCGTTAATTAAAAATGGATAACCTCTGTGAATATCAAAATCGCAGCTTCCCCCCATACTTTCGGCAATTCCTTCAGCCATTTTTTTCATGCGTTTATGTGCTTCATCTCTCCAGTTTTCATCCAGGGTCCTAAATGTGCCCTCGATTTTCACTTCATTTGGAATAATGTTGGTTGCGCCATTGGCATTTACCTTACCAAAAGATAAAACCGAAGGCGTACGCGGATCGGCATTGCGACTAACAATCTGTTGCAAAGCAATAATGATATGCGATGCAATTAAAACCGGATCAATATTTTGGTGAGGCTGCGCGCCATGACCACCTTTCCCAGTTACAGTAACGTACAATTCATCGGTTGAGGCCATGTAAATACCTGAACGGAAACCTACTTTACCAGCATCAATTAACGGCATTACATGTTGACCAACAATATAATCAGGTTTTGGATTTTCCAACACACCTTCTTTAATCATGATACTCGCTCCACCTGGTAATAACTCCTCTGCGGGCTGGAAGATCAATTTGATGGTTCCACCGAATTCATCTTTCATTTGGTTTAGGATATGAGCTGTTCCTAAAAGTGAAGAAGTGTGAACATCGTGTCCGCAGGCATGCATTACACCATGGTTTTTAGAACGGTAAGGTTTGTCGTTTGCTTCGTGAATAGGTAAAGCATCCATATCGGCACGTAAGGCAATTACTTTATCAGATGGCTGGTTGCCCTTAATTAAACCTACCACACCTGTATTGGCACAATCGGTATATTCAATTCCCCATTTTTTTAATTTATCCTTGATGAACAATGAGGTTTCGAATTCTTTGAAAGATAATTCAGGATTGGCATGGATATGTTGACGATAGCCTACTACATCGTTAAAAATGTTGGCAGCTAGTTCTTGGATTTTATTTTTGATCATTACTTGTTGTGGTATCTAAACTTGGTGCATTAATTTTCTCCCTAAAAATAAACAGTGTAGGGAAGTTTGGTCTGAGTTCATTTATAAGGCGTTGCGCTTCCAAACGTGTTCTAAAATCGCCCACTCGAACATAATAGTTAGGTTCTTTATAAACGAGGTAGGTATTATATTTAGGATAAAGTCCTTTAAACCTGGCCTGTTCGCTAAAAACCTCACGCCGGTCTGACCCATAGAAAATCTGTACGCGGTAACCATAAGCCGAAACAATGGGTTTGCCCGGTTTCACCTCTCCAGAAGTCTTATAAACTTGTAACCGTTTGGCAATTAAACTATCAATTAAGGGATCTTTTATAACCGTAACCTCTCCTTTTTGTGCAAAAGCAGTGGTAAAAAGGAACAAACAGCCTATAAAAGTTAATATTGTTTTCATGTGTAAAAGACCTTGGCATTTAGTGAGCAGATGAATAAAATATCATCTCATTTCTTCTTAACAACAAGAATGCCGAAATCGTTGCAAAAATCGGCATTCTTTATGGGTTAAACAAATAGTTATTATTTGAGTAGTTTTTTCGGTTCGTCATTTCGAGCGAAACGCAGTGAAGTCGAGAACCCGAAGGCTCTGCGAAGCAAAATCTTTTAAAATGATTAATCGTGTAAGATTTCTCCACTGCGGAAATGACGATTGATCGCGATAATCGCACTAATAAAAAAGCCAGATTCCTTTCGAAATCCGGCTTTAAGAAAAAAAAATTAAGCGATTAATTAATTCGACTTCTTAGCTTCAAGTGTAAATTCATAAACTTTTGGATCATATTTCATCATCGCTCCTGTAGCAGCATCAACAATAAATCCTGGAATAAACAAGAAATTTACCACAGATACGGCATTAAATGTAGATTGGGGCTGAAATGTTTTGGTTTCATAACCATCAAGTTTTAAACTGATGGTTTGTCCGGTAAATCCCTTTTTTAGCGGCACAGCCATTGGTGTAACGCCTGTTTTAACACCATCTACTTCGATAGTAGCGGCAGGTGGATCTGAATTGATTTGAACAGTTTGGGTGGTTCCCGTAAAAATAGTGGCGCAGCTCGATAGCAGCAATGTCGCTGAAACAGCGGCAATGTTAATAACTTTTTTCATTTGTGTGTGTGTTGTGTTCTTACTCTTATGGCTTTTCAGTTCCGCCCCGTTTTTTATGGTTTCTGGACTCCATTTTTAAGTTTTGATCATTAAGAAATTGCCTACCAATTTCAAATTGACCGTCACTAAATATAGGTGTTTCTTTGAGAATTAAAAATTTAGTTATAAAAAAAGCCCCAACAAAAAATGTCGGGGCTCAATAAGCTATTATATATACTAATTATAAATTAGCGCCGTGGCAATTTTTGAATTTTTTACCGCTACCGCATGGGCAAGGTTCGTTTCTGCCAACGGTTGCTTCCTTACGGATTGGCTGTTGTGGAACGGGTTCACGCGTATCGCCAAACTCGATACCTGGTTCTTCTCTGCCAAATTCTTGTTTAGTAGTTTGCAACTTCGGTTGTTTTACCGGGGCTGGTGCTTCTCTAACCTGATCTGGCTCTTGCTGAACCGGGATACCGCCTTTATATAAGAAACTTACTACTTCTTTATTTACCGCGTTAAGCATGTTTTTAAACAGGTTGAAAGCTTCCATTTTATAAATCACCAATGGATCTTTCTGTTCGTAAACTGCGTTTTGTACAGATTGTTTTAAATCGTCCATTTCGCGTAAATGCTCTTTCCAGCTATCATCGATCAAAGCTAAAACAATAGTTTTTTCGAATGAACGAACTACTTCTTTTCCTTTGTTGTCGATTGCTTTCTTCAAATCAACTGCTACCTGAATACCACGGATACCATCAGTAAACGGAACCACAATCTGTTCGATGTGCTCGCCACGTTCCTGATAAACCTGGGTTAAAACTGGTAATGATTGTTGGATAATGGCTTCTGATTTACGTGCGTAAAATGCCTCAGCTTCGTCGAATAACCGCTCAGTTAACTGAGGGATGTTAGTTGAAGTAAATTCTTTTTCTGTAATGGCCGTATCTAAAGAGAAGTTTTTGATTACTTCCAGTTTAAAACCATCGTAATTTCCTTCTTGTTTATATTCGCTTACGATATCTTCAGCAACATCGAAAACCATATTGTTCATATCTACATCTAAACGCTCGCCAAATAAAGCATTTTTACGTTTAGCATAAATTACGGTACGTTGCGAGTTCATCACATCATCGTACTCCAATAAACGTTTACGGATACCAAAGTTATTTTCTTCTACTTTTTTCTGTGCACGTTCGATAGATTTGGTAATCATCGAGTGTTGGATCACTTCACCATCTTCGATACCCATACGTACCATGATACCAGAAATACGCTCTGAACCAAATAAACGCATTAAGTTATCTTCTAATGAAACGAAGAACTGAGATGAGCCCGGATCACCCTGACGGCCTGCACGGCCACGTAACTGTCTATCTACACGACGAGACTCGTGACGCTCGGTACCTACAATGGCTAAACCACCAGCTTCTTTAACACCTGCACCCAATTTAATATCGGTACCACGACCAGCCATGTTGGTTGCAATGGTTACGGTTCCGGCCTGACCAGCTTCGGCAACAATATCGGCCTCTTTCTGGTGCATTTTTGCATTTAATACATTGTGTTTAATTCCGCGGAGTTTAAGCATACGGCTTAACAACTCAGAAATCTCTACCGATGTTGTACCCACCAATACCGGGCGACCAGCTTTTGGCTCTAGTTGCCCTGTTTCAGGGTTAACCGCAGGAATTAACGCACCTTTAGCATCCAATTTAGGTACAGCTCTGCCTGTTTGATCGTATTTAACTACTGGTTTGCCGTCTTTTTGCTTTATGTTACCTTCTTTATCCGTTTCGTATTCTGTTTCGTAATGAGAATATGGAAAAACAAGAAATTGAATTTCTGAAGCAACGGCGTTGTATTTCTCGCGAACAGTACGGTAAACGTAATCCTGTTCATCTTTTCTAGAAATATTTCTGTTAGTTGGAATTTCTACTACGTCTAATTTATAGATCGACCAAAACTCACCAGCTTCTGTTGTCGCTGTACCCGTCATACCACAAAGTTTATGGTACATACGGAAATAATTTTGCAAGGTTACGGTTGCATATGTTTGGGTAGCATCCTCAACTTTTACATTCTCTTTAGCCTCAATTGCCTGGTGTAAACCATCAGAGTAACGACGGCCATCCATAATACGGCCTGTTTGCTCATCAACAATTTTAATCTTTCCTTCATCGATGATATATTCTACATCAATCTCAAATAAGGTATAAGCTTTTAACAACTGGTTAACCGAGTGGATACGTTCTGCTTTAACAGAATAATCGCGCATTAAGGCATCTTTTTGAACTACTTTTTCTTCTAAAGGAAGATCAGATTTCTCTAAATCTGCCACTGCAGTACCTACATCAGGCAATACGAAGAAATTCGGATCTTCACCTGATTGGGTAATCAGTTCGATACCTTTTTCCGTTAATTCAACCTGGTTATTTTTCTCATCTATATAGAAATACAATTCAGAATCTACCTTAGGCATATTCTTAGATTGATCTGCCATATAATGGTTTTCGGTTTTCAACAACAAACCACGAACACCGCTTTCACTTAAAAACTTAATTAAAGCTTTGTTTTTTGGCAAACCACGGTATGCACGTAATAAGGCTAAACCACCTTCCCCCTCTTCAGTTCCGCTGTTGCCTGCGTTGATTAATTTCTTTGCTTCGTTTAATGCTTGCGTTACATAAGCTTTTTGTGCATTAACCAAACGTTCGATGCGTGGCTTTAATTCATAAAACTCATGTTCATCGCCACGTGGAATCGGACCTGAAATAATCAAAGGGGTACGGGCATCATCAATCAAAACTGAATCGACCTCATCTACCATTGCAAAATGCTGCTTGCGCTGCACCAATTGATCAGGTGTTTGCGACATATTGTCACGCAGGTAATCAAAACCGAACTCGTTATTGGTTCCGTAGGTAATATCTGCAGCATAAGCTTTTCTTCTTTCTTCAGAGTTAGGCTCATGTTTATCAATACAATCTACACTTAAACCATGGAATTCGAATAACGGGCCATTCCACTCACTATCACGACGGGCTAAGTAATCATTCACCGTTACAATGTGTACACCTTGACCAGCTAATGCATTTAAATAAGCTGGTAATGTACTTACCAGGGTTTTACCCTCACCAGTAGCCATTTCAGCAATTTTACCGCTGTGCAATACAATACCACCAATTAACTGTACATCGTAATGTACCATGTTCCAGGCAACTTCAGTTCCTGCAGCATCCCATTTATTGGCCCATTGTGCTTTATCGCCAACAATTTTAACATTGTTTTTTCTTGCGGCGTAATCTCTATCGAACTGGGTTGCGGTAACCTCTAAATAATCATTTTCGCTTAAACGACGAGAAGTTTCTTTAATTACAGCAAAAGCTTCGGGAAGGATTTCCAAAAGTACTTTCTCCAATTCTGTATCGCGCTCTTTACCTAAGGCATCAACCTGATCATAAATGGCTGTTTTTTGGTGAAGATCTAAATCTTCGCTCTCTGCATCAGCTTTTAGTGCTGAAATTTTCTCATCAATTTCGGTTAAAAAGGCCGAAATTTTTTCTTTAAATTCTATGGTTTTACCACGTAACTCATCGTTGCTAAGCGCAGACAGTTTACTGTAGTGTTCGTTAATTTTAACAACCAATGGCTGAATAGCCTTTATATCTCTTTCTGATTTACTTCCGAAAACCTTCGCTAAAAATCCTAACATTATAATATTTTAAATCGTATTTACTATTAAAAACTGGTGGGCCACAACAACCAAGCCATTGTCTTTCTTAAGTCAGTTTGGCAGTTGTTGGTATGAGTGAGGCGAAAAACCTCTCAAAAAATCTTATAGAAAAGAAAGCTAGGGGCTGTTATTCTTCGGTTTTTTTCTGATTGTTAAATCAGCAATGACCTGATTTACGCTTACATATTTTGCAACTTTTAACGGGGCTTGGGTTCCGATTAAAGCTAGCTTGGTATACGATAACAAGTATGGATTACGGTCCTCATTAAGTTGAACCGACTCTTTACCCGTTGAATTAACACTGATGTTATGCTCATTACAATATTCGTTTAATATCCTTAGCCCTTCAACGCGTTCGGCTTTTGCCAAATGTGTTAAGCTAAAAAATACAAGCGATATGGTAACCAGGTGTTTCATTATAGGGGCAAAGCTAGTTTTAATCTTTTATAAAAAGAAATTACATCATCGCAAAAAGCGTACCTCAATTTCTCAGCGTTTTTTTTGTTTTTAACAGGGCTCGAACGTGCATTTAAATCAAATGTAAAAGCATAGTATAGTCCTTATAATTGTTTTATTTTCATAAAGACGTTAGGATTTCTTAGCGTCTTTTTTAATTTTATGCCATGTCGAGAAAAAAAACTGATTAACAATGGAATCCACACCTGGAAAAATATTTTTAGCCGATGAGCGGGGGTTAACAGAAACTTCGGCACTAAGAAGATACAGCACCTTTAATTTCGAGAAATATTACAGTGAGCACAAAGAAGCCATTGGTAACTTATTTTTATGCAATGATGAATCGGTTGCTGGCGAAAAGGTTACGTTTTTTCTATGCAAAGAAGATTCGCTACAGATATTTATGCCCATTATTGGCGGAATTGATATTGTTGCCAATGGAAAAGAATTTACTTTAGAAACCGGGCAAGTACAGGTGTTGAATATGGGTAAAGGCGAAGTATTGGAAATCAGCAATCCTTATCAAAACGATGTGATTAATTACATCCAGTTTGGCATTAAAACCGATATATTTTTGATGCGGGCAAGCGAAATGCTTTTCGGTTTCGATTTTGAGAAAAACCAGAACCAGCTGCTCGAAATTATTTCCAGCCCCAAATTACCTTTTAAGCTAAGTGCAGGTATTTTTGCTGGTCGCGAAGATGCAATTTATAAAATGCAAAGTCCAAACCATCAGTTCTATGCTTTTATTATTGATGGGCTTTCGAAATTGAAGGCTGCTTGATGCATGCAAGAGATGGTTTAGCGCTCTGGGATATTGAACAGGTAGAGCTGGAAGCGTTGAGCAATAATGCTATTGTGGTGGTTTTGGAGTTTGGGTTTTAGTTCTTTTGTCATTCTGAACGCAGTGAAGAATCTTAATTTACTAATAGATTCTGAAACAAGTTCAGAATGACGGATGGAATGAAAAGTTTTCTTCGTTTCGTACATCTTAAAAGATCACAGTAAAAATCGATTTGGTAAGATAGTAATATCTTACACCAATAATATTTTATTGATGCTGGGTTTTGCGTTAGGGATTGTAAGGGTTCAGTACCGATTAAGCATCTGTTTTTATTTAATTACGGTATGCTTGCTTGTTTCACAGGTCTTCATCGATACCGCAGCGAAGCGGAGCCCTGAAAAGCTCGACCTCTTCCTGATTTTCATCATGGAAGAGGGAACGCCCAAATGATTAAATAAGATAAATTACCTGATTATCCTTCGATAGGCTTAGGATGACATTTTATTTAAAAACCACTTCTGTAGCACCATAGCCAAATTTTTCTTTTCTGGCATCCATGTATGTTTTTACGTGTGGGTTTTTACTGATCAGTTTATGGATTTTATCTCGCAAAGTGCCATTACCAGAACCATGGATAAAAACGATCTTATCAAAATGATGCACAACTGCAGCATCCATTGCTGTTTGAAAATGATTGATCTGAATCTGCAACATTTCATCCGCTTCCAGAAAATGATGATCATCTCTCAGTTTTTCAATATGCAGATCGATTTCTTTTTGAGGAGCTGCAACTGTTTTTTTCTCTTCAGTTGATTTGAAAAAACTTTCTTTTAATTTCTGTGGATCGATGGTTAGCGGAACCAGATCATCCAAACGGGTTAACCAGCCTTTATTTCTCAATTGAGGTAATTCCTTTTGTTCGGTGCTAAAATCTTTTGCCCTAAATTTCTTACGGATTACCAAAGGATCGATAGGTTTCACATCAACTTTGCTAAATACTAAAACCTGAAAATTAAATTCTGGCCAGAGGTCAAGATCAGCCAAGGAAGCAGAATAAACTAAAGTAGAGCCGTAAGATTCTATTATCCCATGAAAAGCACCTGCATACCTCTCTTTATGCTCGGTAGTTAAGCTTACCAATAAAATATTTGGAGAATGGTTCTGCAAGTGGAAATGTACCACATTACCGGCCTTATCATCGGTTGCAACAGCTATATAAATACCGTTTTCGATTTTGTTAATGCTGGGGACATTTACCTGGATGGGTTTTGGAGCATCCAACTCTTCGGCTACTACACCATGACCATGCACAGAAGTTAAATTACTCACCACAACAGGTATCTCAAAACCATCTTCATCGGTAACACCCAAAGTTTGGCTATCGATAATTTTAGTTACATAACCTTCACGTTTTTCATCAACAAAACGCACAAAATCTCCCAGTTTAAATTTCATTACTTATTTTTTGTAAAGGTTTTCAATCTAATTCGTTAGTTCAATCAAGAAGTATTTTATCAAACATCATACTTCGGACTTCCGACTCAATTAATGACGAGTATCGTTTCCGTGGTAAATGCTCAGGTAACTTTCATACCTCGAAACTGCAATTTCGCCCTCGTTTACCGCGGCTAAAACAGCACAGCCAGGTTCGTTAATATGCCTGCAGTTGTTAAAACGACAATTGTGCGAGGTTTTAAAGATTTCTCTAAAAAAATGTCCAAGTTCTTCTTTTTCGATATCGATCACACCTAATTCTCTAATTCCGGGAGAATCGACAATAAAACCACCCTGCGGCAGTTCGAACATCTCGGCAAACGTAGTGGTATGCTGCCCTTTATCGCTCCAGTCTGATACTTCTCCTGTTCTTAAATCGCGATCAGGCAATAATGCATTAATCAAACTCGATTTTCCTACGCCAGAGTGACCGGATATCAGCGTAATTTTATCGGTAATCAATTCCTGAATAATAGGAATGTTAATGCCTTTTAAAGCCGAAACTTCGTAGCAGGCATAACCGATATTTTCATATATATCTTTAAACTCCTGAAGAATTTCTAAACCCTCTTTACTAAATAGATCGAGTTTATTAAACACCAAAACCGCAGGTACATCGTAAGCCTCGGCGGTAACCAGAAAACGATCTATGAAACCTAAAGATGTACGGGGCGAAGCCAGCGTAACCACCAACATGGCCATATCCAAATTTGCAGCCAATATCTGCGCCTGCTTACTTAGGTTGATCGATTTGCGGATGATGTAGTTTTTACGTGGCAGCATTTCGTGTATCAAACCCTGGTTGCTATCCCGTTCCAGATCAAATTTCACCCTATCGCCAACCGCAATCGGGTTAGTGGTTTTAAGTCCTTTAATCCTGAATTTCCCTACAATCCGGCAATCATAGCGTTCACCATTATCGGCCAAAACACTATACCAACTCCCTGTAGATTTAATAACTAATCCCTGCATATTTGCGGTAAAGGTATGAATATGATTTCATTGGTAGAAGCGGCCTTGCCGCATAAAAGTTTACGTACAGGCAAAAAGAATAAGGACTTTTAACGAAATTCTTTGTTATCCACCAAATATCTTACATAAATACAACGCTTTAAAAGGCAAAAAACCTAAATTTGCGACAACAAAAATCAAAAATATAATGAGTTTCAGAATAGAACACGATACCATGGGCGAGGTGCAGGTACCTGCCGACAAATACTGGGGTGCACAAACCGAACGCTCACGCAATAACTTCAAAATCGGGCCAGAAGGTTCGATGCCAAAAGAAATTATCCACGCTTTTGGATACCTGAAAAAAGCCGCTGCGCTTGCCAATACCGAACTGGGTGTATTATCTGCAGAAAAAGCTAATTTGATTGCTAAAGCTTGTGATGAAATTATTGCCGGACAGTTGGATGATCAATTCCCATTGGTAATCTGGCAAACGGGTTCGGGTACTCAAAGTAACATGAATGGCAATGAGGTGATTGCAAACCGTGCTCATGTAATTAATGGCGGTTCATTAGCTGACGATAAAAAAGTACTTCACCCTAACGATGATGTAAATAAATCACAATCATCAAACGATACTTATCCAACTGCAATGCACATTGCAGCCTATAAACTTACGGTAGAAAACACCATTCCAGGTTTAGAAAAATTAAGAAATACTTTAGCCAAAAAAGTAGCAGAATTCAGTACAATTGTTAAAACCGGGCGTACCCACTTTATGGATGCTACTCCACTTACCTTAGGGCAGGAATTTTCAGGTTATGTACAACAGATCGATAACAGCATCAGGGCAATTAAAAATGCTTTGGTTATGGTTGCCGAGCTGGCTTTAGGTGGTACCGCCGTTGGTACTGGCTTAAATACACCAAAAGGATATGATTTTTTAGTGGCTAAAAAAATTGCCGATTTAACAGGTTTACCTTTTGTTACGGCTCCAAATAAATTTGAGGCTTTAGCAGCGCATGATGCAATGGTAGAGCTTTCTGGTGCTTTAAAACGTACTGCGGTTGCTTTAATGAAAGTAGCAAACGATGTAAGAATGTTAAGCTCTGGCCCGCGTTGTGGCATTGGCGAAATTGTAATTCCTGATAATGAACCGGGATCTTCAATTATGCCAGGTAAAGTTAACCCTACGCAACCGGAGGCTTTAACTATGGTTTGTGCACAGGTAATCGGTAACGATGTTGCCGTTTCAGTGGGCGGGATGAGCGGTCATTTCGAGCTTAATGTGTTTAAACCGCTTATTGCGGCTAATGTATTACAGTCGGCCCGCTTAATTGGCGATGCCTGTGTTTCTTTCACCGATAAATGTGCTGAAGGAATCACCGCTAACTTGCCAGAAATTGAGAAACATTTACAAAATTCTTTAATGTTGGTTACGGCTTTGAATCCGCATGTGGGCTACGAAAACGCAGCTAAAATTGCAAAGAAGGCACATAAAGAAAATAAAACGTTAAAAGCTGCTGCTGTAGAATTGGGCTTGTTAACCAACGAACAGTTTGATGAGTGGGTACGCCCAGAAGACATGGTTGGCAGTTTGAAATAATTAATTTTCACAGATGTTATAAAATATAAAATTTGTCATCCTGAGCTTGTCGAAGGACCTGCTATAAATTTATAGCAAAGCGTTTCGACAGGCTCAACGTGACAAATCCGAGTGAAAGTATTTTTTGCTACAACCTCTTTGCTAACTGCAATAATTATAGATCTAATCAATACGGTTAATTAAAACATGGGCAAAATGAATTCATTACTCCCTACATTAGTCAACCTTAATAGACGTCATTAATTTATAGCCAGTCTTTGTTTCGCAGCAGGCCCTTTAAGCCTGGTTTACAACACCGTTAAAAAGAATAAGGTCATTTAAGATCAGTTTCCTAAAAGCACAATTAACAATACAATGAACAAGCTGCACCCAGGTTTAAAGAGTTTCTACATCATCCTTTTTACATTATCTATCTTACATGTAGCTTGTAGTCCGCGGCCCAATATACAGGGCAAAGGTGAAGATTTTATGCAGGGGGTTTGGAATGAAGATTCCGTCGCTTTTAGCAATAAACTGAGCAACTACACACAGCACCATTTCAAATTTACCTGCGATTCTGTTTATATCGATCTGGTTACCCATGGCAAAGTAAATTTTTACGAAGATTCTTGCTACAACAATGGCATTTGGAAAGAATATGCCAAAGGTGTTTACGTAGTTAAAGGCGACACCCTATTTGTTGGCGCCACCTTTACACACGCAAACTATAAACAAAAAATATCGGGATGTTACCGAATTGGCCGATACGACAAGAACTTCCTGATCAAAAAGAAATCTGCAGATACATTATTGTTAGAAAGTTTAAGCGACCAACGCGAAATCAAATTAATCCTCAAAGAAAAAATTACCTGCATTCAAAAAGAATTATAAAATGATTTTAACATCAATTAAAAAGAAATTAGCCATTGCCTTAACTCTTGGCTTGTTAGTGTATTTACCTATTCAGGCAGATGCATGGGGCACCATTGGCCATCGTGTAGTTGGCGAAATTGCCGATAGTTATTTAAAAGCTAAAACACGCAAGGCTATTCAGAGTATTTTAGGTTACGAAACTTTGGCCATGAGTGCCAACTGGGGCGATTTTATCAAATCAGATTCTACCTACAATTACATGTATAACTGGCATTTTGTTAATCTTCCGGCGGGACTGAATAAAGATGGCGTTTACAACTTTTTAGACACTGAAAAATCGCCTAACCTTTACAATAAAATACCTGATTTAATTGCTGTGTTAAAGAAAACAAGCAGCACGGCAGCCGAAAAGAAATTGGCTTTACGCATGTTGGTACACCTGGCGGGCGATTTATGTCAACCTATGCATGTTGCCCGTAAAGAGGATTTGGGTGGCAACCGCATTTCGGTATTATGGTTCAATGAAAAATCGAACATCCACAGGGTTTGGGATGAACAGCTTATCGAATATCAGCAGTTGAGTTATACAGAATATTCGAAAGCAATTAATCATCCTTCGGCTGTTCAACTTTACAACTGGCAGAACACAAGCTTAAAAGATTGCGTTTATGAATCGTATACCATTTGCAACAAAATTTACGATACCACCAAACCAGATGCTAAATTAAGCTATCGCTACAATTTTGATTGGGTTGAAACCCTCAACAACCAGTTACTAAAAGGCGGTGTGCGTTTAGCGAAAATGTTGAATGATATTTACGGATAAGCCTTTCTGATAAAATATCAGATACCCCAATGCTACCAAGCTTGGGGTATTTTTTTGCTTGTGTAGCATATCAACTATAAAATGCGTTTAATTAGATATAAACCAAAACCAATTATAAACCGTGAAAAAATTAATACTTATTTTAACTGTTTGTTTAGCCTTCGGCTGCAAAAAAGATCTCGACAAAACATTAACAAAAAAAGACTGGCGCATAGAATCGGTCACGGTTAGCCCAGCAATGACCATTGGCCAAAAAACGAGCACCAACTATATGGAGCTGATGGGACCAAGCAGTTGTGCAAGTACTTCCATGATCTCTTTTTCTAAAGATGGAACTTATATTTCAGGTTCCACCGGAGCGCTTTGTGATATGAAATCTGATACAAGTATTAAAACCTGGAGAAGAGATGGTGATCAGATTTTTTTATCTTATGCTCCAAAATCACCAATGACATTAAAGGGAGATAGATTAACACAAAGCACTTCAAACCCCGGAGAAGGAGGAATTATTTATACCTTTGTTTTTGTATATAAATCCAAATAGTATTGAAAATTTTAATGGTCTGCCTCGGTAACATCTGCCGTTCGCCACTGGCCGAAGGCATTATGCGCCATCTGGCAGATAAACATAACTTAAACTGGGAAATTGCTTCGGCAGGAACGGGCAATTGGCATATTGGTAAAACACCCGACCACAGAAGTATTTCTGCAGCCAGAGCATTGGGCTACGATATTAGTAAACAGCGGGCACAACAATTTAACCACTCCATGTTTGCCAGATATGATCTGATTTTGGTAATGGACAGGAACAATTTAGCCGATGTTCGAAACCTTGCCCAAACCGATGAGGAGCGAAAAAAGGTTAAACTTTTTCTTGATAACGACGAAGTTACAGACCCATATTGGGATAATGCTCTGTTTAGCCCTGTTTGCAAACAGGTTGAAGAAAGATGTATGGAAATTATCAAACAACTTTCTTAAATTTAAAGCTTATTATCCATCACTAACCAAGTCAACAAAAATGAAAAAGTACCTGTCCCTGTGTTTATTAGTTGCAACAGTAATTTTATTTCAAAGCTATACCGTAGCAAAGAAATCGGCAAAAGTTTTAGTTTTTTCAAAAACAAAAGGCTTTAGGCACAATTCTATCGAAACCGGAAAAGAAGTGATCCAGAAGTTAGGCACTGTGCATCATTTTGATGTAGATACCACCGAAAATGCTGACCTTTTCACAGAAGATAACCTTAAAAAATATGCTGCTGTTATTTTTCTAAATACAACAGGTGATGTTTTAGACAATAAACAACAGGTAGCCTTCGAAAGATATATCCAGGCAGGTGGAGGCTATGTAGGCATCCACGCTGCAACCGATACTGAATACGATTGGCCTTGGTACGGTAAATTGGCGGGCGCTTATTTCATCAGTCACCCAGCCGTACAGGAAGCTAAATTTATCATTAAAGACAAAAAACACCCTTCAACCAAATTCTTTACCGATTCAGTTTGGATGAGAAAAGATGAGCTATATAACTTTAAGAATATCAATCCAGATATTAAAGTGCTGATTACCTTAGACGAGAAATCGTATACTGGCGGTAAAAATGGAGATTTCCATCCTTTTAGCTGGTACCACAATTTTGATGGCGGAAGGGCTTTCTATACCTGCATGGGGCATACTAAAGAAGGCTGGGCTGATGATAAATTTCAGAACCATTTATGGGGCGGCATTGAATACGCAATTGGTAGCCAAAAGAAATTAGATTACAACAAAGCACATTCAAAATTTTAAATCATAAACTGAGCTTGTTGATTCGTCATCAGCAAGCTCAGCTTTTATTTTGTAGAGATTTTATCGTTGATATTAATAAATCACGAATATATTCCACCATATATTATCGTTTTTATACAATGGTTTCATCGCCCAAAAGCAATCTATTTGATCCTCATCTAATATTTTCTCTAACTTCTGTGAAAAGTCAAAAAGATTATTATTGGATCTACTTTTCCATTCTTCCACTTCTCTTTTAAAAGGGATTAGCGTGTTTCTTGCCACGAGATATTTAGTCACTTCTGCCGCGACAAATGGCTTTTGAATATCACTTAATTTAAGCTCATTCACCATTTCAAACATCATTTTACCTACTAGTAATGTATCCATTTTTGGGATTTTCATTTGATTTCGGCGATCGTAAGACTGAGTTTGCTGGGCATTAGAAAATTTAAAAAAACAACTGCTAACGAACAAAAAAAACATTAGTTTTCTCATTTTGGCTATTTTTTTATCCTATTAAAATTAACCAAATAAATATAATTCAGCATACAGAAAGAAGCCACAGCGCCGAAAGTATGCCATAAAAAGTGAGTACCAATTGTAAATACATCCCATTTATCGGCAATACGGAAAGTTAGCGCAAATATGAAAGCAATTAAGGAAAAACCAACCCATTTACCGTTTTTCCACTCTGTTTTAATCAGGTACCCAAATACTGGAAATAAAACCAGTGCAGCCATAAAAGCATAATTAATGTTGATAAAGATCTGAAAATCGCCATTGCTAAAGAGCCGTCGCACGTAAAACTGAAAGAAAGCATAAATAGCTACAATTAAAACAGCAAAATACCACTTGGTTAACTTGGAAAGAAAGTAAACCCCGGCCGAGAGGCATAAAAACATAATAGGCATCCAGTCCATCATAATAAAAATCGGCCAACGCCTTAACCCGTGATAAGTGGTGCCTCCAATTCCGCCTATATAAAGTAAAACCAGGGCAATGGTTAGAAAGCTATGCTGTTTAAAATTTCCCCAAATTTTTACTGTCCAATACACTGCAATAGCCAAAAAAAAGCAACTTGTTATTGTATTAAATGGTTCAGGAAAAAACTGATCAAGATCCGTTTCGGTATATATTGTACCTCCATCGGGAGGATTCTGGATAAAAGCGCTCATAATTAATTAACGTAAACTGAAATTAAATGTTTGGTGAATCCATGTAACGATCAAGATGTAAAAATAATTTCATGTTTACATTTTCAAGAGGTTAAATATTGATTAACTCTTTTCCTTCAGCAGGTAATTTTTTGTACTTTAGGCATATCTAAGCTATAATGATGATGAAACCCATATTAATTCTTTTTCTATTCTTAACAACAGCAATTTACGCCCAAACACCGCCTAAACCTTACGGTGCACTACCATCAAAAAGGCAACTGGCCTGGCATGATATTGAAGTTTACGGCCTAATCCATTTTACACCAACTACATTCGAAAACAAAGAATGGGGCTTTGGCGATGCCGACCCAAAAACATTTAACCCAACGGATTTCAACGCCGATCAAATTATTAAAGCAGCTAAGGCCGGTGGATTAAAAGGCATCATCTTAGTTGCAAAACATCATGATGGCTTTGCTTTATGGCCAACCAAAACGACCGATTACAACATCAGCAAAAGCCCATTTAGAGCGGGCAAAGGAAATTTAGTTAAAGAGGTGGAGCAGGCCGTACGTAAAAACGGTTTAAAGTTTGGGGTATACTGTTCACCATGGGACAGGAACAATGCGCTTTATGGTACTGATAAATATCTGGCCATCTACCAGGCACAGTTAAAAGAACTTTACAGCAATTTTGGCGAACTTTTTATGAGCTGGCACGATGGTGCTAACGGTGGTGATGGCTATTATGGTGGTGCAAAAGAAAAACGCTCTATAGATAACACTACCTATTACGATTGGAAAAATACCTGGGCCATTACCCGTAAAATGCAGCCCATGGCCAATATTTTTAGCGATATCGGTTTGGATATCCGCTGGGTAGGCAATGAAGATGGTCACGCAGCGCCAACCTCCTGGGCTACTTTTACACCGATGGCACCTGATGGAAAAAATGAAGCCGTTCCTGGGCAAGCAAATTATCCGCAAAGCCCTGAAGGAATACGAAACGGTAAATTCTGGATGCCAGCAGAATGCGATGTTCCTTTAAGAAAAGGATGGTTTTACCATGCTAACGAAAAGCCTAAAACCCCAGAAACACTGTTCGATTTATATTTAAAAAGTGTTGGCCGTGGTGCAGGTTTAGATCTGGGTTTAGCACCGGATACCCGTGGGCAACTTCACGACGATGATGTTGCTACACTAAAAACTTTTGGCGACATGGTTAAACATACTTTCGAGAATAACCTGGCCAAAAATGCCCAAATTAAAGCGAGCAATAGCAGAGGCAAAAAGTATGATGTTACTACCCTACTTGATGGTAAAAGGGAAAGCTATTGGGCCACGCATGATGATATTCATCAGGCAAGTTTAGAACTAGATTTAAAAACAGCTAAAACCTTTGATATCATTAGCCTACAAGAGTATATTCCCCTGGGTCAGCGAATAGAGGGCTACACCGTCGAGGTATTTGAAAACAATGCCTGGAAAAAAGTTTACGACGGCACCAGCATTGGCGCGAAACGTCTGATTAAATTGGAGCGTCTTGTTACAACAAATAAAGTAAAAATCAACATTACCAAATCGCCTGTTTGTATTACTTTAAGTGAAATTGGGCTGTACAAAAAAGCAGTTTAAATTAATCTGGTTTGTAAAGGATTTCGAAAACTTGTGCCAATGCATTAGAAGTCTGTTTGCTATAACGATAAGTGCTATCGGCCTTAATATCTCTGTACATCAGCATTACGGCACGATGGGATGCTTTACTCAGTTTTATTTTTTCCTCTCGTTCTTTAGCATCTTCAGGCTTTAAATTTAAGGCCTGCATTTGTTTAATTACAACAAGATTCCTTTCCATCGGTATGATACCATCTTCTTTGATAGAAGCTAGCTTAACATCTTTGGGCAAAGAGATTTTTAAATTCATAATGCTGTTAAGCGAGCCCATATTACCGTTAAAAGTATTTCTTAATTTGCGAAACTCTTCAGTTCCGTACTTTGGACTAAAGTGAAGCACTCCGCTAAAAAACATCAGAAATAAAAGTACCGAAACGGCATATCTTGCCCAGCTTTTAATTTCGAAACTTTCATCCCGTTTATAATTAAGCAAATAGGCAAAAATAAAACCTGAAACAAAACCGCCGATATGCGCCGCATTATCTACCCTTTTACCAAATGCACCATTTACGAGTACCAGTAATGAGACAATCAATGTACTCACTAATAATGCTTTAGTTGCTTTACGTTCAAAAGTTTTAGTAGTTAATAAGGCAATAAAAGCTCCATATAAGCCCATTATAGCCCTTGAAGCACCCATCATCACCCCCTCTTGATGAAAGATCAGACTCACCAGACCACCACAAACCCCACTCATTAAATAAATAAAGAGGTATTTTTTCCAGCCTAGTTTATTTTCGATCATTAAACCCAGATAAACCAGCGCATACATGTTAAAAAACAGATGGGATTTAGATCCGTGAATAAACTGATAGGTAATTAAACGCCAGTATTCGCCGCCCAGTACAAGATTACGCTGATTAACCCCAAAATTTAATGAAATCTTTCTTATTTCCTCAATATAATCATCATGAGAAGCACTCCCGGTTTTTAATGATAGATTGATCATTAACACGGCCGAAAAAAGGAAAATTGCTACATAATAAAAAACATTGATCAGGACAACGGTCGGCGTTGCGGTATAACCCTTTTGGGGGAAGAACAGGAACAGTACATTTTTGATCTTATTTTTTGTTGCCAAAGGGGCTTTTTCAAAATAATGATCATCCTGCGTTGCTATAAATTGGTGGAATTTAGACAAACTTTCTTCCCAAACATCTTTCAGGTGGAACTCTACATATTCAAATTCATGAAAAAATTTTTCGAGGTTTAAGTCATTCTTGCCATAATCATTAAATAACATTTGAATTCCTACGCACTCACTCTTTACCACTGCGAAATTCCCATGGATACGGATTGATATTTCTTCGCTATATGACTGGAAAGATATTGGTGTATAAGCAATTAATCCGCTTTCAGACACATGACTAAGGCTCCAGCCGAGATTTTCGATGGCCTGCTTAGCAACAATTAAATATTTATCTGCCGGAAAATCGGCCAAAGGAATAAATTTTTCAATTTTAGGCGAGTACCCCCAACTGATTGACATAGCGCGTTATATTTTTTTCGCTACTAAGATAATATAAGGTGATAGATTTTTGCTTTCGAATGGAATAATCTTTGTAAATACTTTTCCTGTTAACCAAACTACTTTCTTAAATAGGCGAACGCCTGCCGATTTCTGACCTTCATTTTCTAGCCACACACTAAAACGGCCAAAATAACCCGATTTTACTTCTTTAAGTCCAGCCTGTTCGCAGATAGATTTCAACAACGCTGGATCCATACTATCAATATTGTGTTTATCGTAGTTTTCTCTATCAAAATTCTTTTGAAACCAGCCGTTAACCGCCTTAAAATTTGGCAGCGTGATAAACAAAGTGCCACCTGGTTTTACAAAAGCGATATGGCGGTTAATAATATCAGCAGTATCGTTAAAATGTTCAATTAAGCCGCAGCTTAATACCAGATCGTACTGTTTTTCTGGCGTGAAATTAAAAAGATCGGTTTCAATGATATGAATATCCTTTTCGGTTAATCCGTTCTTTTCTAAAAGCTCGTTTACAACCGGTGGATGGACAAAATAATCTAAAAGTGTAACATCAAGTTTGAAATATTTTTTCAGGAATACGGCATAATAACCCGGAAAACCACCCAACTCGATAGCGGTTTTAACGTTATCTTTCTGAATAACATCAGCCAGTTGCTGATGAAATAAATAATTTGAAGGTAACTGAACCGCTAGTCCTTTTTTACTTTCCCAATAATTTACCCAAAAAGTCCTGTCGGTTAATAAATTTGCCATGTTTTAAATAATTCCAACCCCAAAGAAACGGAAAAAATCGAGAAGTTATTTATAAAAATGTCAGGTTGATTCTGACGGATTTATAATGATGATCGTCATTGCGAGGAACGAAGCAATCCTACAACTATGGGTGGACACTTCTACCACATTAAGATTGCTTCTTACCTCGCAATAACGACTATACGCCTCAATTAACCGATTTAAACACTTAACCGATTAACCCTATTTAAGGTCTTTTAAAATCTCAGCCACTGCTTTTTCAAGTTGAGGATCTTTATCTGCCAGGCGGTCTGTGAAAGTATTTTTTACAAAAATATCAGGTTTAACGCCCTCCTTTTCGATGTTTTTGCCATCCATGGTATAACAGCCCCACGATGGTAAACGGTAAGAAGAACCATCAACCAAACCTTTAGCAGAAGTAAAAATAATCCAACGGTAGGTTTCTGTACCGATAATTTTACCCAATTTTAATTGTTTAAACCCTGCAGCTGTCATTTCTGCATCACTTAAAGATTGCTCGTTAATTAGCAATACAATTGGCTTCGCTGCCGGACCAAAATTACTTTGAGGAGCCATTTTGCCGCCACGGTATTTCCATTGCAAATAAGGGCGCTGAGAAAGGAATTTTAGCACATCATCATGTACGTTCCCTCCGGTATTGTAGCGCAGATCGAGGATAATGGCTTCCTTATTTTCTTCTTGTGCAACCATATCCAACAAGAAAGTTTCCAATTCTCCACCACCCATGTTTTTCATGTAAGAATAAGCAATCCTGTTGTTGCTCCATTTATCAACATTTTTATGGTTTTGAGCGATCCATTCATCGTAAAGGTTTCCGCGCAAAGTACCCGAGCTTTCCGGATGTATGTTTACAAAAACATCTTTTCCGTTACGCTTAAAGGTCAAAGTAATTTCTCTATCCAGTGATGGTTTACTAAAATAATAATCGCGGTCTATTTTTTCATCCACCTTAACGCCGTTCACTTCTGTTAAAATATCTCCTGACAAAATATTGGTTCCGGTGCGGGCTGCATTACTTTTAGCAACAATACGTTCAACTTTTAAAGGGTTTTCATTATCGAAGATGATTCCTGTTTCGTTGGTAATGTAAGTAAGGTTTTTACGTTCCTCTGCCCCTGCGCTGTTAAAGCCCATGTGCGAAGAATTCAGTTCGCCCAACATATCGTTCAATAAAATCCGCAGGTCACTACGGTTGTTCACATAGGGCAGATAAGCTGCGTAACGTGTCCTCATTTTATCCCAGTCTACACCATGAAATTTTTCATCATAAAAATTCTCATCTAAACCTACCCAGGTTTCGTAAAACATCTGGTTAAATTCGGCATTCAGATTTCTGGTAAATTTATAACCATGGTCTACGCGGTCAAGCTTGTTCCCTTCCAAGGTATATTTGTTGATCGCTCCTCTTGATAAAACGAAAAATTTATCACCAGTCGATACAATC
Organism: Pedobacter kyonggii; assembly: GCF_004310665.1. Classification (GTDB taxonomy): domain Bacteria; phylum Bacteroidota; class Bacteroidia; order Sphingobacteriales; family Sphingobacteriaceae; genus Pedobacter; species Pedobacter kyonggii. Next base: position 268,134 of record NZ_SIXF01000001.1, read on the forward strand.
GAGTAATCGCCCCCATCGGCAACTTTTTCAGTTTTATTGGCTTCAAAAGGCTCAATAGTAGTACGGTAAAGACCTGATGCGCCTCCCTCATGGTTAGACGTGTAAAACACATAGGTTTTGTCGCCTTTGGCAAAAGCATCCGTTCCAAATTGGCCGCCAAATGCGGGGCCAACCAGTTCTATGCGATCTAAAATATCCTGCGTATTAATGGTAATTACATTTGCTGGTTTTGGCGTAGGTTTTACCTCAGTCTTCTTTTTAGTTGTATCTGTTTTTGCTTTTTTATCATTTTTCTTATCAGGTACTGCTGGTCTAACTTCAGTTGGGGCAGGTTTGGTTTCTTTAAACAGGTCATCAAACTTATCAGAACGGTAAGGTTCATCATAATTATTCAATGCCATACGGTAAATGTGCGCATTCTGCATTCCCGTTGGGTAAGACGGCTTGGTACGGGCACTGGTAAAGAAAATATATTTGCCATCGGGCGACCACGCAGGCCCTGTTTCGGTAACACCTGTATTGGTTAAATTAATGGTTTTATTGCCTTTAATGTTGTGTACCATAATATCCTGCTCGAAATTCCGGTACACCGTAAAAAGCACATACTCATCATTTGGTGAAAAACTTGGCGCTGCACTTTGTAGGGCCCAAAACTCGTCGGTTACCAACGTTTTAGCATCAAAAGTTTTAAGATCCATCAGCTTGAGCTCGTTTCTACCACTTAGGTACACGGCCATAGTTTTGGTTTTGTTTAAAGTGATATCGCGTACATTTGCTTTATCCTTTGTAAGCTGTTTTACCGATCCTTTTCCATCACCGGTAATGGTAAACCAGTTCTGATAGCCGTTTGCCGTTTGGCTGAACAAAACCGTTTTGTTATCGGCCAGCCATTTGCACTCTAAAGCACGCTCACCACTGTTGGTAATCTTACGGATAAATTTTCCGTCTGCATCGCTTACAAATACTTCACCGCGAGAAATAAAAGCCATCTTTTTGCCATCGGTAGAAACATCGAATGCTGAGATATTTCCCCGCACATCGTACTCTTGCTCTTTACTTAGCACCTGGTTACGTGAAGTACTGATATTGATTTTTTCGGTTTTCTTCGAAGCTACATCGTAGGTATATAACTGATAGTCTTTTTCAAAAACAACCGTAGTTCCATTGGCCGAAACAAAGGGACGTTTAATGGAAGTATCAAAATTAGTCAGGCTTGTTTTCTTGTCACCAATAAAAGTGTACAGATTGTATTCCTCATTGCCTTCATCTGATACAAAAAAGACATTCCCTTTTTGATCAACACTGGTCCAGAAATCTTTTCCGATATAATCGGTATAACGTTTATAGCTTTTAGATTTTGGGTTGTACGATTGGATATCTGGATTGTAGGCTCCTTTGTAGTGTTTGCGGTTTGCAAACCGGTAACTCTCCCAGGTATCGTTAAAAAACAGTTCACCACTTGGCGATTCGGCAATGTGGTGTGTGGTATTGAAATAATTATCGAATAAACGAACAGCCGTACCACCGTTTACACTTACTTTATAGCTTGAAAAAGAATTGTACCGCCCTGAGGTGAAATAAATTGTTTTCGAATCCCAGCTCCAGTTATCTACTTCATCGGCAGCATCATTAAAAGTTAATTGTTTAATATCTCCACCTGTTAAAGGCATAACGTACACATCATAATTACCAAACTGGTTCGATGAAAAAGCCATCCATTTTCCATCAGGAGATATTTTCGGATTAATCTCTTCGCCCAGCATGGCTGTAACCCTCGAAGCCACACCTCCTTTTACCGGTACTTTCCAAATATCACCATCATAACTGAATACTATTGTCTGCGCATCGGGCGTTAAAGCAGGGTATGCCGCAAAGTAGGTTTGACCTTGCGCCGATGAATGAATGGGCAACAAAAATGCGATTGCCGCAAGCGATTTTAACAGGGATTTGATCATGATTTATTTTGTTTGGCTTTGGATGCCTTGACCCGGCTTGTTTAAAATAATCAATAAATTCAAATATGATTATTTTAAACATCAAAGGTCCATCCTACAATTAAAAAGCAATAAAAAATATTAGGATGAAATTACATAACAGATTTTATATTCGTAAACAATAAAATGTATTTTTGATTGATTTGAAAGTAGTACACCTAAATACCTACGATGGAAATGGCGGAGCAGGACGTGCCTGTTTGCGCTTAAGTGATGCCTTAAAGGCGAGTGGAATCGATTCGAAAGTATTGGTTTATTATAAATTTGGTCAAAACCCGAAGATAAATACCTTTAGCAAATCTCCTTTTCAAAAAGCGAAAGCCATTTACAATATCCTATCTGAAAGATATTTTGCCAAATGGTTGAGTAAGTCGGTAAAAACCCCTTTCAGTTTGCAATGGCTCGGTCGTTCGGTGATTAATCACCCAGATGTTAAAAATGCCGATATTATCCATTTACATTGGGTAAACCATGGCTTCCTAAATCCTAAATTCTTAGCCCAGCTTGATGAGCTGGAAAAGCCAATTGTATGGACTTTTCATGATAGCAACGCTTTTACAGGTGGCTGCCATGTACGGTATGGTTGCGAAAACTTTCATCAACAATGTGGTAATTGCCCGATTTTAAAAATAAGCGGCAAAAATGATATTTCCCATAAAACCTGGGTGCGTAAACAAAAAGCTTATACAGAATTGAATTTCCATATTGTGGCACCTAGCAAATGGATGGCTGCATCAGTAAAGTTCAGCAGTTTGTTGGGCACCAGGAAAGCTACAGTTATCCCTAATACGATTGAAACAAAAATTTTTAAACCTTATGTTAAATCGGAAGCGAAAAAAATCTTAAAGATCAATCCTGATAAATTTGTGTTGATGAGCGGATTTATGCCTTCAAAAAACGACAAACACAAAGGAACGCCCTATTTAATCGAAGCTTTAGAAATCCTTTCGCGCAGGGCCGGTATACAAAAAGAAAGTATTGAATTGGTTATTTTCGGTAATAAGGAAAATGCAGAAATGCCCGAATTCCCTTTCAAAACCACTTTTTTAGGTACTATTAATAAAGACGAACATTTAGCAAAATGTTATTCTGCTGCTGATGCTTTTATTACACCTTCATTAGAGGACAACCTGCCAAATACAGTGATGGAGAGTTTATCGTGTGCCACACCCGTTATTGCCTTTACCACGGGAGGGATTCCGGATATGGTGAAACATATGCAGAACGGTTACCTGGCCGAGTATCAGAATGCAGAAGATCTGGCAAACGGTATAGAGTGGCTTTACCACCGTCCAAATAAAGAAGAAATCCAAAAAGCCGCCCGGTTAAGTATTTTAACAGATTTTTCGGAAGAAGTAATCGCTGCGGAGCATATCCATCTTTACGAAACACTGATTGATCTGCAACCGAAATAAACTTAATCTCCTAAGAAATTTTACAGTTCTATTTACAATTCGGTTTGCAAAATCTTATTTTCTTTCCAACAAACAAAAATTTGGTCAATCTTTATTAAATTTATACCGACTGAAACTGTTAAATGGAAAGCATCATAAATTATCCTGAAAGTATTAAGGCATTAAAATCGGCTATTTTGTTAAGTCGCTATAAGGCTGCTACTTTAGTGAATAAAGAACTTTTGCTACTATATTTTACGGTAGGTAAATTTATTTCAGAAAAGACTAAGAAAGAAAAATGGGGTGCAAAGGTTTTGGAAAATTTATCCAATGATTTACAAAATGAGCTACCCGGACTAAGAGGATTTTCGGCTACTAATATGAAGCGCATGCGCTTATTTTTCGAGTCATGGGAAGAGCATTTCTTAATTAGTCCGTCACTGACGGTCCAATTACAAGAGATTGACTTACAAGACATTAAATTTAGCCCATCGCTAACGGTCCAATTAGATAAAAGTTTCACAAATGTAAGTTTCACCCACCATATTGAGATTTTACAAAATACCAAATCTGTAGAGGAAAGGATATTTTACATCCAAAAAACAGCAACCGAATTCTGGAGTTTAGCCACGCTAAAACACCAACTCAGAAACAAATCATTTAGAAATTCTGGCAATTTACCCAACAATTTTTTAAAAACGATTTCTAACGAGGAAATAAGGAACAAAGCACTCCAATCTTTCAAAGATGAATACCTATTGGATTTCATTAACATAGAAGATGCTGATGAGCAGGACGAACGTATTTTAGAAAGCGGAATTGTACAGAATATCAAAAAATTCTTAATGTCGTTAGGAACCGATTTTGCATTTATCAGCAACCAGTATAAATTGATTGTTGAAGACGAAGAATATTTTTTAGATCTTTTATTTTTTAATCGCCGTTTACAATGTTTGGTTGTTTTTGAACTAAAAACCGGGAAATTCAAACCCGAATATTTAGGCAAAATGAACTTCTATTTATCGGCATTGGATGAATACGTTAAGCAACCACATGAGCAACCCTCAATAGGCATAATACTTTGCAAAGAAAAGAAAAACAAGATTGTAGAGTTTTCGTTCCGCGATTTTAATAAAGCGATGGGTGTTTCTACCTACAAAACCAGTGCAATATTACCAAAAGCATTTAAAGGTTTGATCCCCGATGCAGAAACCTTTAAAAAATTAATGGACTAACATGCCAAAGCTCACTGTCATCACCATTGTATACAATAATGTTCGCGATATCGAACGTACTATTCAATCTATCCTTAAACAGACCTATAAAAAAATCGAATATATTGTAATAGACGGCGCATCAACTGATGGTACTTTGCAGGTTGTTGAGCATTATAAAGATCAGATTACAAAAATTGTATCAGAACCCGACAAGGGCATTTATGATGCCATGAACAAAGGTTTAGCGTTGGCAACGGGCGATTATGTTTTATTTATGAACTCAGGCGATGAGATTTATGATGAACAAACAGTAGAAGATATTTTTGCCTCTGCCCCAGGTGCCGATATTTATTACGGGGAAACGGAAATGTACAATGATAACTGGGAAAATTTAGGTCGTAGAAGGCATGAGGCTCCGGAAGAGTTCGATTGGACCAGCTTTAAATATGGCATGAATATCAGCCACCAGGCCATTTACATTCGCCGCAGCATTATTACACCTTACGATTTAACTTATAAATACAGTTCCGATATTGATTGGATCATCAAAGCGGCAAAAAAGGCCTCAAATATTGTTAATGTTCATCGTTATGTGGCCAAATATCTGGTTGGTGGCATGAGTAAGAAAAAACACCTCGAGAGCTTAAAAGAGCGGTTTAAAATCTTTACCAAATATTATGGTTTAGTACCGAATATCTTTAATCATATTATTATTGCAAGTAATTTAGCCTTGTATTTTGTTAAGTACCGTAGAACGAACGACTAGATACTTTCTTTCGGGCGTCATTCTGAACTCGTTTCAGAATCTATCTAACTAGACAGTATGATACCTTAAAAGATGCTGACCACGTTGTAGCTATTAGGCCATTAAAAACATAATAAACCTCTAATAAAACAAGTTCGGCATGACGAGTGAACTAAGTCATAGTGCATTGCCTAATCTCAAATTTCTAAAAACAATAATTTCCCCGAACTGTCTTTAATACATTACCTATTAAAAATTTAAAGATTATGGGACAATTAAGTAACCGCACTATTGCTGTACTTTCAGAAAGCGGATTTGAAGAAGTAGAATTAACCGAACCAGTTAAAAGGTTAAAAGAAGAGGGCGCAACCGTTCACATTATCTCCTCAAAAAGCGGAAAAATAAAAGCCTGGGACCATGATCATTGGTCGATAGAAGTTGATGTTGACAAAATCATTTCGGAAGCAAATGCCGAAGATTATAACGGTTTGCTTTTACCTGGTGGTGTTATCAATCCTGATCAGCTTCGTGTTAATGAAGATGCGATAGCCTTTGTAAAATCTTTCTTTACCGATGGGAAACCAGTTGCGGCAATCTGTCACGGACCTCAAACCTTAATTAATGCAGATGTAGTGCAAGGCAGGAAAATGACTTCAGTAAAAAACATTTCACAGGATTTGATCAATGCAGGCGCACTTTGGTCAGACGAGGAAGTGGTTGTAGACCAAGGTTTGGTTACGAGCCGTACACCAGAAGATTTACCTGCTTTTAACGATAAAATTGTAGAGGAATTTGCCGAAGGTGTTCACGAAGGGCAGCACGCCTAAAAACTTTGGACGCTCTTTCTAGATTCACTCAAAAACGGTTGGCAAATTGTCAGCCGTTTTTATTTATTTGGTGCCGTCAGATGTTACCATCTGACGGATAGATTTCTTTTGATTGCTTTTCGTGTCAGATGGTAACATCTGACATCACTTATATCTGACACCACTACTTATAGCTTAACCTGCCTAATAATATTTTTGATATTCAATTCAATAATATCGGTCATGGTTTTACAGCGCAGATAATTTGTATCCTTAAAATAATCGCTCATACTCTGTTTTAGCAGCGCGATGTTCTCAGGTGTGGTTAATTCTTCTTTATTAGAAACATCACGGAGATCGGTTAAACGGTGCCGTTCGCTCCTTACACGGTGCACAATAGACGAACGTTCTTCCTGTTGGTACTGCAATACGGTTTTCTCCGTCAGCTGCTCCATGCTCATTTTCACATAAGGTAAATTCTCTTTAAAAAATTGTGGCAGATAAACCTTTAAATTTCCTTCGTAAAACTGTTGGTCGAAATCTATCGCACGGATACGAAACTGAATATCATCAAAATCGGGTGTAATCTGTACCACAAAATTATAAGCCCGCATATCACCTAAAAGCATAATCAAACAACGTTCGTTAAACTTTACAAATTCTTTGGCTATCCTGGTCGGATTAAACTCAGGTGTATATAATTGTCCTTTTGTAAAAACATCGCCCGGAATCCCCGCAATATGCTCTTCTACCAAAGTATCGCCATCAACAAGATAATTTACCTGATTAGGCGAAAGGATTTCTTCCATTTCCAAGCCATAGATACGCGAAGCATCAGCTTTTTTTATATAAAAATAATCGTAAACATCATTTAAACGGTTTACAATGCGGATACGGAAGGGATGTGTATTTCCAAAAGTGCAATATTCAATTTTATCGATGTACTTGTGTTCAACGATTCGCAAATTGCCAGACGCTTTTAAGTTCGCGTAAATTTCCTTTAAACCATCATGCAAAGTTTCAATTAAATCCTGTGCATAAATCGGCCCCTCCCAGAGCGAATCCTTCCCAAACTTATCCATTAAAGGAAAAGCTTCGTTAAACTGCATTAAATCGTTATAACCGATGGGCAATTTCGCTTCCCGTTGGTAAGTACGTAAATATTTCTGCAAAGCAGGCGTTACCGGAAAAATCGGCTTCTTTTTCGAAATTCTTACATCGTGATTTTCCATGCAGAGGCAATGTACTATTTTAAAAATTTAACTGCAAAGGCCGCTAAGTTTTACGCGAAGAAAGCATGGCAAAAAACCCTTAGCGTTCTTTGCGCTCCTTTTCCTCTGCGAACTTTGCGGTTAAGACTTCGGATAACTGAATGGCAACCCACTCAGATACCTGCTGATTTTTCTATAGGGATAATTCCCTGCGCCGTGATCGGAAAACTGAACAATAATGGTATTCGTTTCCGGATCTATGTACAGCCTTTGGCCGAGCATACCTTCTGCAGCATAATCGCCATTATCACCTTCCTGTGGAATCCACCAAAGGTAATGATGGGCTGATTTTTGCCAGCCTTTTGCCGATGCAGGCTGTTCTGAACCAATATTGATGGATTGATTTACCCAATTCTCGGGAACCACCTGTTTCCCATGATAACTACCTTTATTTAAATATAGACGCCCAATTTTAGCAAAATCAATAGCCGTAACCTGAAAGCGACTTGCAGTGTTTGTTAAACCGTTCACCTGATCTAGTCCCCAGGTGGCATTATATTGCGTACCGATCTGTTTCCACACATTCGCTTCAAAATATTCTGCTACCGATTTACCAGTTGCCTTTTGCAAAACCCAGCCCAACACAATCGGATCGATGCTTTTGTACTTCCAAACCGTACCGGGTTTATTCACCAGTTTAACCTTCATCAATTGGGCTTTCATATCTTCGGTATAATAATACTTAGCTTCATCAGAAAAAAATGCTTTAACAATTCCACCTACAGCATCCTGAAACTCCAGGCCTGATTTCATATCTAAAAGATTTTTTAATGTAATCTCTTCAAAAGCAGGATTCGATTTTAACTCGGGAATGTATTCGGTTACTTTTTCGTTTAAACTTTTAATGCTATGATCATTTAATACTTGCCCGATCATAATAGAAATCATGCTTTTGGCACCAGAAAATATCGTGGTTAAGGTGCTATCACGATAACCCTTATCATACTTTTCGTATAAAATACTGTCATTCCTGATCACGATAAAAGCGTTGACCGCTCCATTTTTTAAATATGCTTTCAATGGAACAGATTGATTATTTCCATCCAGAACATGAAGTGTATCTAAATCGTTCCGCTGCCTGGCCGATCGGATAAAATGAAAGGCAGAATCACTTTTATGCGAAATTTCCTGCGGGAAAATTTTATATGTTTCAGCACCAGGTGTTCTATACTTTAATACATTTAACAGATAAGGCTTCCAGAGAAACAGTGCGAACAGCGATAAAAAAAATGCATAGATCAGGAACAGTAGTATTTTTTTGAAAGTTTTCATGGATAGGCGTTATATCAGCAAATATAAAATATTTAGGAAATTATGCCTGCTTTAGCAATTCATTTGCAGTAAAAAGAAGTTGATGTTTAGGTTTATATTTCCACCTTTTATGGCTCCACAACCAATACTCGGGCTTCGCCCTGATAATTTCTTCCAAAAACCGGGTGTGCATTTCAGTAATTTCGAACTTAGCGGTACCGGCTGGATTTAAACAAAGGGGCACACAATCTACCGTGTAAAAACCACGTTTAAGCACATTGACTTTGAAATAAAAGATAGGTTGATTGGTAAGTTTTGCAATTTTTTCAATCCCTAACTGAACAGAGCTGGGCTGATGCATAAAGCTAGTCCAATAATGCGACTCGTCTTTTGAGGGTGCCTGGTCATTGCCAAAACTAAATATGCTCGGTTTACCCTTACTTGCCTGCAAAGCTCGCATAGTTTGCCGCATAGCAATTAATTTATTACCGAATTTGCTACGTACTTTTTTAAACCAGGTATCGAAAATCGGATTGGTTAAGGGTTTATAAATTGGATAATGATCTGCAGAAAAGTTAAGCCCGATACCCAAAGTACCCCACTCCCAGTTACCATAGTGCGCCGCACAGATCAACACACTTTCTCCACGATCTAAATATTCCTGAACCTGCGCTTTGTTTTTAAATACGAAACGCCTTTTGATTTCTTTTTTTGAGATATTGCTCATTTTAATAATCTCGAAGACCAGCGAAGCGAGGTACCGGTAAAAGCGTTTTTCGATAACCAAAATCTCTTCTAATGTTTTATCAGGAAGCGCATTTAATAAATTTTCCCGAACAACCTTACGTCGGTAGCCGAAAACAAAATACAGTAGTAAATAAGTTCCATCGGCCAAAATGTATAAAACAGATAATGGAAGCAGAGATAATACGCCTAAAAAAAATACTCCCAAATGGGAAATCCCCTTTTTAATCATACCAGAAGTTTTAAAGTGCTAATTTAAAAAGCACCTTAAAAAATTATGCCACGAAAATGTTAGATTTCATATTTAGACAAATGGATCGGCCTAAGCTATGGCATCCATTATGTTCTGATCTTTTTTGATGATTTCTGAAACCTTTTGCTCAGGTTTATATTTCCATCTGCGGTGGCTCCACAACCAGTAAGCTGGTACTTCGTTAATCATATCTTCCAAAAAGTGAGTATGCATTTCGGTGATTTCGAACTCAGCAGTTTCTGCTGGGTTTAAACAGATCGGTACACAATCTACTTCGTAATAGCCTCTTTTTAAATAATTAATTTTCAGATAAAAAACAGGACGGTTTGTTTTTCTGGCAATTTTCTCAATCCCTAACTGGATGGAAGATTCCTGATTTAAAAAGGTAGTCCAGTAATTCGACTCATCCTTTGAAGGTGCCTGATCGCTTCCAAAAGTAAACATTGTCGGTTTATTTTTGCTCGATTGAATAGCTCTTAAAGTTTGACGCATCGACACCATCTGGTTACCAAATTTGCTTCTCATGGTCAAAAACCAATCATCAAAAGCTTCGTTGCTCAACGGTTTATAAATTGGAAAATGTTCGCCCGAAAAGTTTAAACCAATAGCCATACACACCCATTCATAATTACCATAATGTGATGAGCAGAAAAGCACACTTTCATTATTCTTAAGATAAGCTTCTACCAGGTCGGTATTTTTAAATTTTACCCTTTTGTTTAATTCCTTTTTGGAAATGCTTTTCATTTTAATTACTTCGATAAAAAGTGAGGAGAAAAATTTATAAAAACGTTTTTCTATGGCATTGATTTCAGCAGTATTTTTCTCGGGAAATGCATTACCCAGATTTTCTTTAACCACTTTACGGCGGTAACCAAAAACATAAAATATTAACACATAAAAAGCATCCGCCAATCTGTATAAAATAAATAGCGGCAACAGTGAGAGCATATTTAATAAAAATATACCCATTTTGGATAACCCTTTATTAATCATGATGTGGGATGATTAGTTTGCTTGCAAAAACACAAAATTAAAGCTGAATGCAAAATTAATTGCCATCCAATTGTTAGTTTTTTATTCCCAAAGGTTTTATGAATAAATGCTGACAAAAAATCGCGCATCTGATTAACATTTAACTAACCAGCAACGACTTACTGATTTGCGCTCCACTTGACACTAAAATCGCAACTCTGGTGAATTAGACGTATTGCTAACCCAACCGATGAGCACAGCCCTAACGGTTCTAAACCTTATTGCAGCGGTATCCCCCGATTCTTCATCGGGGATTTAGCGGAAGAAGGACTAGCATTAAAAATGCTCTGAAACTGCTTTAATAATTATTTTTATCACGATTTAAGAAATCTGATTACTAGAGTTGACAACTTCCTGGTCCATTTATTATTAAAGTTGTCAACTCAGATAAACCATTTTATACGCAAAAAAGCCCCGATTTACATCGAGGCTTTAGTAATCTATATTTTTAAGCCCTCCTTAGGGGATTTAGGGGTTTAAGCGAATTGCTTTCCTTTAACTTTACGTTCTTGTTCTGTTAAGAAGATTTTACGTAAACGCATGCTTTGCGGTGTAACCTCGATATACTCATCAGCCTGGATATATTCCATAGCTTCTTCTAAAGAGAATTTAATTGCCGGTGCAATACGGGTATTATCATCAGTACCAGAAGCACGCATGTTGGTTAATGCTTTACCTTTTACCACGTTTACTACTAAATCGTTATCACGGATGTGCTCACCCATAATCTGACCTTCGTAAACATCAGTTCCCGGATCGATGAAGAAACGGCCTCTATCTTGTAACTTATCGATTGAATAAGCAGTAGTTTGTCCTTTTTCCATTGAAACCAATACACCGTTTAAACGACCAGGGATTGTACCTTTCCAAGGCTCATAAGCTTTGAAACGGTGCGCCATAATCGCCTCTCCTGCTGTAGCAGTTAAAACGTTGTTACGTAAACCAATGATACCACGTGCCGGGATTTCGAATTCCAAGTGTTGTAAATCGCCTTTTGGCTCCATAATTAACAACTCGCCTTTACGTTGAGTTACCAATTCGATTACTTTACCAGAAACTTCGCCTGGAACATCAACGATTAAAGTTTCAATCGGCTCATGTTTTTTACCATCAATTTCTTTAATGATAACCTGGGGCTGACCTACCTGAATCTCATAACCTTCGCGACGCATCGTTTCGATTAACACAGATAAATGGAGAATACCACGGCCATAAACTAACCACGCATCTGGAGAAGCTGTTTCAACAACTTTCAAAGCTAAGTTTTTCTCCATCTCTTTGTACAAACGTTCTTTAATACGCTGAGAGGTTACTAATTTACCTTCTTTACCAAAAAATGGAGAGTTGTTAATGGTAAACAACATGTTCATTGTTGGCTCATCAATGCTGATAACCGGTAATTGTTCTGGTGCTTCAAAATCAGCGATTGTATCGCCAATATCAAAGCCATCAATACCTACAACTGCACAAATATCACCTGAACTTACTTCTGTAGTACGGATTTTACCTAAACCTTCGAAAGTATAAAGTTCTTTTACTCTTGATTTTACAATTTTACCATCGCGTTTGATTAAAGTAACTGGTTGGTTTTCTTTAATTGTACCACGGTGTACACGACCGATTGCGATACGACCTACGAAAGATGAATAATCTAACGATGTGATCTGCATCTGTAAAGTACCGTCGTTAATTGGTGCAGGTGGAATGTTTGCCACAACCGCATCTAACAAAGCGAAAATATCGGTAGTTGGTACTTTCCAATCCGTACTCATCCATCCTTGTTTAGATGAACCGTAAATTACAGGGAAATCCAATTGATCTTCAGTTGCTTCAAGGTTAAAGAACAATTCGAAAATCTGCTCATAAACCTCTTCCGGGCGACAGTTTTCTTTATCCACTTTGTTTACTACCACAATCGGTTTTAAACCAAGGGCTAAAGCTTTTTGCGTTACGAAACGCGTTTGAGGCATTGCACCTTCAAAAGCATCGCAAAGTAAAAGTACACCATCTGCCATTTTCAGAACACGCTCTACCTCACCGCCGAAATCCGCGTGACCAGGAGTGTCAATAATGTTAATTTTTACGTCTTTGTACTGAACCGATACGTTTTTAGATACAATCGTGATACCACGCTCGCGCTCTAAATCGTTGTTATCCAATATCAAATCTCCTGTTTGTTCGTTGTCACGAAAAATAGAACAAGAATGTAAAATCTTATCAACCAAAGTAGTTTTGCCGTGGTCAACGTGTGCTATAATAGCTATATTTCTAATCTTTTGCATAAAATGCGCCTCAAATTTGGCGCAAAGATAGTGTTTTGAAATGGATTTTCTACTATATCTCTTACTATTTAATACGATGATAATGTTGTAATTATCTCATTTATAATCAGAAAAGCGGGTGCAATATTTTTCACCTTTATTATGCACTCACCTTTCAGTTGGATTGTTAGAAAATCTTAGACAAGCTTAAACTAAACTTAGTTTTTGATCCAGTTGTAGATATAAGTTGCTACTTCTTCCCAATTTTTTTCACCAGCGATGAAATGCCCCCTACCATTAAACATTTTAAAATCGGTTACACTTTCGGTATTTTTATACGCTTTAAAATTTCTTTTATTCAAAGTAGCAGGCATGATATGGTCTTTTTCTCCGGCAATAAACAATAAGGGTTGATGTGCTTTTTTAAAATCAATCTTTGCATAACTTTTTAACGTTCCCCAGGCAATTGCTCTACTTTCTGGCACCACAAATTCATCAAATACTTTATCCGATTCGGCTCTGGGCAAAGTATTACCGAAGGTGTAATGGAACCACGATTTGGTTGGCATAAAAACGGAGTTGCCTTTAAACGGATTAACAACTGTAAAATTAGATTTCCAAAAGCTCCATTCGTATGGAATAACACCCATTGGAGGCGCACCATCAATCATCACCCCTGCTTCGCCTTTACCAAGATCCATTAATTTTTGAACAGTCAGGCCGCCCAATGAGTGTCCGATCAGAATCGGTTTTTCGGGTAAAGTATCGATAAATTTTATCAGGTTATTAACCACATCTACAAAATTCACCTTGGTTAAATCTGGATCAATGTTGGTTCTTAAAGTTGTTGGATCACCTTCGTGTGAGGGATTTGCAGGTGTATAAACGGTGTAACCTTTGGCTTCAAAGAAAGTTTTCCATGCTGTCCAGCTTTTGTTGTTTACAAATAGGCCATGTACCAGTACGATTGTTTTTGATTTTAAAGTTTTCATGTTGTTTTTAGTTTTAATTTGACACCTCAAATCTCCAGCTTAAAAACATCAATAATTTTAACCTAAGTTAAAATCGTTATTTACCTGTAAGTCTTTTTCTTATCCGGCTTAATGATGGCCCCTGAATGCCCAAATAGGAAGAAATATGATAAAGTGGAATATTATTAAAAATTTGTGGATGGTATTTGATCAGATCGAGATAACGCTGTTCGGGTGTTTTAAAAACAAAACTCTCGGCCCTATCCATAGCAATGTTAAATGCCTCTTGTGCCAAAAGACGGCCAAAGGTTTCCCATTGATGTGATTGCAGATACAGCTGCAACAAATCATCAATATGGATATAAACCACCGTGGCATTGGTCATAGCCTGCGTGTGGTAATCGCATGGTTGCTGATTAATAAAACTTTTAAAGGTAACTACAAACTGGTTGCCTGAATAAAGAAAGACATTTTTCTCTTCACCGCTTTTCTCATCAACAACATAAGAGCGGAATACCCCATCAATGATAAATCCTAAAAATTTACAGACCGTTCTGTGTTGATTATAGAAATCGCCTTTTTTATATCGTTTTATTTTCCAGTGCGGTTTTGAAGGCTCGAACGCTTCAGCATCCATTTTAGCAAACTGGGAGAAAGCATAAGCAACAATGTCGATTTCTTGCATTATTCAGGAGATTAATTGGCTTTAAATGCTAATATCGCTATAAATTCTAAAACATGACGAACAGGTTTAAACCAGATCTCCTGTTAAAAGCATAATTTTTTATATTAGCAGCAAGGAAATGAATATCATTACCTTTATCCTCCTATTTAATTGAACAGATGAAAATTGAATCACATACCATAAACGACACCAATATTGCCGAAGTTCTTTCGGAAGAAATCGTTATTAATAACGCAGAAGACGGGCTAGACTTATTGGGAAACTTATACTACCAGGGTTTTGATAAAATTATTGTACACGAACAGAACATTACACCTGCTTTCTTCGACCTGAAAAACGGAATAGCTGGAGAAATCCTTCAAAAGTTTTCAAATTACCGGGTAAGCCTTGCAATTATTGGCGATTTTAGCCCATATCAAAGCAAAAGCATTAAAGATTTTATTTACGAAAGCAATAAGGGCAAACACATTAACTTTTTAGGTTCGACAGCTGAAGCCGTAACAAAACTAGCAGGATAAAATTTATATGCTTAACCAATCCTCATAAGAAATCACACCCAGTTCTGGCTTAGCCTCTCCTTCCAAAATAGCAATAAACTCCAATGCATGTCCGTCTGGATCATTAAAGTAAATAGCCAAAGCGGGCATCCAGGCGAAAACCATTGGTTTGTGATTTCCATCGTTTAGAAAATTATAGGGCTTTAGGTTTTTAGATTCGAGAAAGTTAACCGATTTATTCAGTACATCATCTACATCGCAACGAAAGGCAAAATGTCTGATATCAATCTCATTTTTTGGCTTTTCCCAGATACCGAGCATGGCTTCTTTTGGCTTGCCGATCCAGAAAAAGGCAATTTTACGTTTCTCTTCATAATAGCATTGTGTTAAGCCCAAGGTATTACTGTAAAAATCAATTGATCTTGCTAAATCTTCAACATAAATATGTGTTTCAAACAGTCCTTTTATCATATAGTGAAAGTAGAGATAAGTTATAGCCACAAAAAATCATGTTTTTCGATATCGCCATCAATAAAATCGATATCTGGAGCCTAATGGGTTACCAAAAACTCAAATGCTGTATTAAGAATAAATAACCCGATCGAAATGAACAAAAGATTTTTAAAATGTGCAGGCAGGTGCAGCATTGCTTTTATCGCATTGATTGGGCTTTATTTTCTAATCGCCTTTTGTTGCTCACGCATTACCGTAAATGTCAATCCATCAAACGCTAAAGAAGTTACCATATACATTATGACGAATGGCCTGCACACCGATATCATTGTTCCAGCCGTTAACACAGAAATGAATTGGACCAAAGAAATCAGCTACAAAAATACACTTGAAGCCGATAGCACTTATCAATTCCTGGCTTTCGGCTGGGGAGATAAAAAATTCTACCTCGAAACGCCAGAATTCTCGGACCTTAAACTCAGTAACGGGTTAAGGGCCATTTCGGGTTTAAGCACATCTGCCATGCATACCACCTATTACAAAAACATACTGGAAGATGCGAGCTGCAAGAAAATCATCATCAGCAAAGCGCAATACCGCCAACTGATCGATTATGTTTTAAATAGCTTCAAAAAAGATGAAGCCGGACATTTGATCAAGGTTAAATCGAACATCCATTATGATATTGGTGATGCCTTTTACGAAGCAAAGGGAAGTTACAGCATTTTTAAAACCTGCAATACCTGGGCAAATGCAGCACTAAAGGCTTGCGGGCAAAGAAGTTGTTTGTGGACCATTTTCGACACCGGTATTTTTTTAAAATATCGACAATAAAAATACCGTGAAATAACTATACAGGCATTTTACAACTTTAAGCAATTCTGCGTACAAACTTACTCGCCGCATTAATCAGACAGTACAAAGCGTTAATTTTATTCTTAAATGAAGTATTAACCTTAACGCTATGCTGTTCAACTCTTTTAGCTTTGCTGCTTTTCTGCCCATAGTTTTTATACTGTATTGGGTTCTGGGGAAAGAACGTTTAAGAGCTCAAAATATATTATTGCTGGGTGCAAGCTATTTCTTTTATGCCTGTTGGGATTGGCGGTTTATGTTCCTGCTCATTTTTTCCACGTTATTGGATTATTTCACTGGTTTAAAAATGACGGCGAGCAACACTAAAGAAGCTAAAAAATTTTGGTTCTGGCTGAGCATTTCCATTAACCTCAGTTTTTTAGGC
Source organism: Pedobacter kyonggii (assembly GCF_004310665.1). Classification (GTDB taxonomy): domain Bacteria; phylum Bacteroidota; class Bacteroidia; order Sphingobacteriales; family Sphingobacteriaceae; genus Pedobacter; species Pedobacter kyonggii. Next base: position 284,951 of record NZ_SIXF01000001.1, read on the forward strand.
ATATTTAAATACTATAATTTCTTCGCCGATTCTTTTGCCGATGCCATCGCAATTTTTGGCCTTCAGGTAAACCCATGGACATTAAAAGTCATTTTACCCGTTGGTATTTCATTTTATACTTTTCACGGCCTGTCATACGTAATCGATATTTATAAGAACCGGATACCGGCAGAAAAAAACTTTATCGATTATTCTTTATTTGTGAGTTTTTTCCCATTGTTGGTTGCCGGGCCGATAGAACGGGCAACACATTTGCTTCCACAGATCAAGAAGGCGAGGTCTTTTGATTATAGTAAAGCTATTGACGGGTTACGACAGATTTTATGGGGTTTGTTTAAAAAGATTGTCATTGCCGATCAATGTGCCAATTATGCAAACATGATTTTTAACCATTCTGGTGAATACTCAGGAAGCACTTTATTGCTTGGTGCCATTCTTTTTGCCTTTCAGATTTATGGCGATTTCTCTGGCTATTCTGATATCGCTTTAGGTACAGCACGTTTATTTGGAATAGAGCTGTTAAGAAACTTTTCCTTCCCCTATTTTTCGAGAGATATTGCCGAATTCTGGCGCAGGTGGCATATTTCCCTATCTACGTGGTTCAGAGATTATCTTTATATTCCTTTGGGTGGAAGCAAAGGTGGCACCTGGGTAAAAGTACGGAACACGTTTATCATCTTTTTAGTAAGCGGTTTTTGGCATGGTGCCAACTGGACATTCATTATCTGGGGATTGTTAAATGCGCTATACATTATGCCGTCGATTGTTTTTAACACTAACCGATCGAACCTGGATACTGTTGCGGAAGGAAGAATATTTCCAAGCTTAAAAGAATTTGCTGCGATGATTTTAACCTTCGGTTTAACGGTTTTCGCCTGGATATTCTTTAGGGCAAATTCGGTACAGCATGCGTTCAATATCATATCAACCATTGGTTCCGAATCGTTTTTCAGCATTCCCCAAATACTGCCGGTTAAACTATTTCTATTACTTACCTTGTTTATTTTAATCGAATGGAATGGCAGGATGGAGCAATATGCCATTGCCAAATTTGCCCTATTGTGGCCAAAACCAGTAAGATGGGGCATTTATTACGGACTTGTTCTAGTAATATTCTTTTTCGCAGGGGCGGAACAGCAATTCATTTACTTTCAATTTTAACTATGAAAAAATTCATTAAATACATCGCCATTTTTATATTGCCAGTTATGCTTTTGGCTGTTCTTTTCGAGGTTTTGATCAGGAGGATTCCAAACGATTACGGGTATAAAAAAAGTTACCTCGATCACCACGCCAAAGAGGTAAGTATTTTGTTTCTCGGAAGCTCTCATGTGTATTATGGTATTAACCCGAAGTACATTAAATCGAGCTTTAATGCGAGTTACATTTCACAGTCCTTTGATTATGATCTGGAGATTTTAAAAAAATATAGTAACCAATGGACCCATCTAAAATATATCGTTATTCCTGTTGATTACTTTTCGTTTTACGGCCGACTTGAGAACAGCCCTGAAGCATGGCGGGCAAAAAATTATCGCATTTACTACGATATCAATACCGATCATAAAATTTTCAACAGCACAGAAATGCTAAGCAATAAACTCGACATCAATTTAAGCCGGCTTTTAAACCATTATGTTAGAGGCAAAAATGATATTAGTTGTAGTAACCTGGGCTGGGGATCGAACTACAAGGCTATTAACCACAAAGATTTAGTCAAAAGTGGTGCTACTGCCGCTGCAAGGCATACTGCGAAAGATAATCTGCAATATTTAACTAACCTACATTTATTGGATGAAATTATCGCCTTTGCAGAGCACAAACACATTAAGATTATATTGTTTACCAGTCCGGCCTACAAATCTTATGTATCGCATTTAAGCAAAAACCAGTTGAATACTACACTTTCTACCATCAAGAAACTGAATACTTTACATAGCACAGTCAAGTATTTTAACCTTTTACAGGATAGCTCATTCCATCCGCAGGATTTTTACGATGCCGACCATCTTAACGAAATTGGCGCAAAGAAATTAAGCCTAAAAATGAATGTGCTTTTGGGTAAGATATAAGCTAAACCTCAAATGCCCAATCTAAAAAGGCTGGCATCACACTTTCCCAGGTTGGAACATCGTGTTTGCCACCAACTTTTTCGTAATAAAAAATATTATCTGGTCGTTTATAGCCTTTATTTAGGAGTATTTTAACAACATCAATTGTATCATCTATAGAATCGATGATCATATTTTTATTCCGATCAGCCTTCTCATCTTCTGTCCCGGTCATTAACCAGAATTTCATATCGGGCCTGGTTGAGGTATTTTCCAGCTTTGCATGTATAATGCGATCTGCATCAGTATACCCTTCTGTCAGGTCTTTTTTTCTCCACCAAAATGCTCCAGAAAAAACACCAATGACATCAAAAGCGGAAGGATTATTCCAGGCAATATCAAAAGCAGACAAACCGCCCAAAGAAAATCCCGCAAAACCTACTTTACCGGTTATCGGCATCGCAATTTTCTTTTTAACAAAAGGCAAAAGCTCTTTGATCACGAAATCGCTGTACAAATCGGCTTTCGCTCCGCGTCCTTTAAAGTCGGGCACACCCGCAACACCATATTCCATTAGTCGGTCTTCTGATGCTTTAATGGCCACAACAATTAACCTGTGGTTTCTTTTGCCATGATGCGCTTCTTCCAAAATCCGGCTAAAATCCATTTTGGCCACATCCTGCCCATCATTTAATAAAAGAAGCTCTATTTTTTCATTTCCTAAAATACCTTGAGGTGTATAAATATCTATTTCTACCTCATGCTTTAAATAGGCCGAGGGTATTTTAAAGTTGCTGGTATTAACTTTTACCGATAAAATTGTGGTGTACATCATAATAAAAATCCCCTATCACATGGCTATCGCCTCAGAATTAGGGTGCAAAGGTACAAATCTCCATAAACTATTAATTATCATGGGTTAATTTTTACAATACGTCTTTAATTTGCTTCATTTTGCTGCTTAAACAATTCTTTTTGTAGATTTTAATTTATACCTTAAATCATTCAATTTTTATTATGGTTAAAGAAGAACATAAGAAATGGTACAGCCAGAATTTAAGTGGCGAAATCGACATGCTCATCTTTGGTCACGGTGGCATCCCTATCCTACTGTTCCCGACAAGCATGGGTCGATATTTTGAAACCAAGGACTTCAAACTGATAGATTCTGTTGAGGGATTTATCAATGAAGGAAAAATTAAGATCTATTGCCCCGATGGCGTCGACAAGTTAAGTTGGTACAACAAAAGTATTCATCCTGCCGACAGGGTTAAAAATCACATCTGGTACGACAAGTATTTATTGGAAGAGGTAGCCCCGCTGGCAAGGCAAGAAACCGGGCACAGCAAAATTATTACAGCTGGTTGTAGTTTCGGAGGTTATCATGCTGCAAATTTCGCTTTTCGGCACCCGTGGTTGGTTAGCCATATGTTTAGTATGAGCGGGGCTTTCGATATCTCTGGCCAGTTGGATGGTTTTTATAATGATGATGTTTATTTTAACAATCCGGTTGATTATCTGCTGAACAATAGTAACCCCGAACTGCATTATATGAAAATTGTTTTGGGTACAACAGACCGCGATATGTGCAGGCCTGACAATGAGCGTTTATCTGATATTTTAAACAAAAAGGGCATCGACCACTGGCTTGATATCAGACAGAATGCAGATCACGATTGGCCTATCTGGAGAGAAATGTTCCCAGATTATATTGCACAGCTTTAGTTTAGTCGAAAGTCGGCAGTCTTAAGTCCCTAGTCGATTTAGGATATAATTATCAAACAATTAACCGATTAACCAGTTAAACATTTAAACTAAAATTTACCAATGAAGAAAATAGGGATTTTATTTGGACAGGAGCGCTCTTTTCCTGAAGCCGTAATCGAAAGAATTAATCAAAAAGCTGAAAAAGGAATTACCGCCGAGGCTGTAAAAATCGACAAAATATTTCAGAATGTACCATTAGGTTATTCGGTAATCATCGATCGTATTTCGCAAGATGTACCATTCTACCGCGCATCGCTAAAAAATGCCGCCATTACCGGAACTGCCGTAATTAACAACCCATTTTGGTGGAGTGCCGACGAGAAGTTTTTTAATAATGCGCTGGCCGAACAGATTGGCGTACCCGTACCGAAAACGGCCTTAATACCATCACGGGAGCACCCCACAGGAACCACTGGAGAATCCTTCTCTAATTTAACCATGCCATTAGATTGGGATGCCATTTTCGAATACACTGGTTTTCCGGCCTATATGAAACCCTATGATGGTGGTGGCTGGAGAGATGTTTATAAACTTCACGACAAAGAAGATTTTTTTGATAAACACAGCGGTACACAACAGCTGGTGATGCTTTTGCAGGAAGAAATCATTTTTGAAGAGTATTTCAGGTGTTATTGCATTGGCGGCAAATACGTTCGTATTATGCAGTACGACCCACGTAATCCGCATCACTTACGTTATGCCACTGAAGGTAAAGCGCCAGATGCAAAGCTGCTTAAAACTGTAGAAGAATACACCTTAAAACTATGTAAGTATTTAGGTTACGATTTTAATACGGTAGAATTTGCGGTGCGTGATGGGGTGCCCATTGCGATCGATTTCTGTAATCCTGCTCCTGATGCTGATATTAAAAGCGTTGGTCAGGAAAATTTTGACTGGGTAGTAGAAACTACGGCAAATTATGCCATAGAAAGGGCTAAAGTGCAAAAAGACGGACAAGATAATTTAACCTGGGGCGAATACATTAAATCGTCGGTTGGTGGTAAACCATTAATCGCGCAAGTTACCCCGAAAGTGGCTAAAGCAGCCGCTCCAAAGAAAGCTACCGTTACAGAAAAGGCTAAAGCTACACCTAAGAAATCGGCAACAGCAGAAAAAACACCAGCAAAACCTAAAAAAGCTGCACCAAAAAAATAATTGGGATTTAAATTTTAATCAATTTAATGATGAACGAGTTTACGCTGGGCATAGAAGAAGAATACATGGTAATTGATCCCGTTACCAGAGAGCTTACTTCTCACGACCAAAAAATTGTAGAAGCCGCACAAAAAATCCACAAAGACCAGGTTAAGGCAGAGATGCACCAGGCTGTGGTAGAAGTTGGAACGGGCATCTGTAAAACGACCACCGAAGCACGTAAAGAAATTTCCCAGTTACGTTATACGGTATCGCAACTTGCCGGAGAACAGGGATTACGGATTGGCGCTGCCGGTACACACCCGTTTTCGCATTGGGAAAAGCAGTTAATTACCGAACATCCCCGCTACAATGAAATTGTTAACGAATTGCAGGAAGCCGCTCGCTCTAACCTCATTTTTGGGCTGCACGTACACGTAGGTTTTCAATCTCGCGAGCTGGCCATTCATATTGCCAACCAGGTAAGGTATTTCCTGCCACATGTTTTTGCCTTATCTACCAATTCTCCATTCTGGGAATCGCGGAACACGGGTTACAAATCTTTCCGCACAAAAATTTTCGACAAATTTCCGCGTACAGGCATTCCCGATATTTTTAATAGCATTGAGGATTACGATAATTATGTAAAACTGCTCATCAAAACCAATTGCATGGATAATGCGAAGAAAATTTGGTGGGATATCCGTGTGCATCCGTTTTTCGACACCGTTGAGTTCCGCATTTGCGATTGCCCGATGCTGATTGATGAAACGATGGCTTTTACCGCATTATTTCAGGCTTTGTGCGCCAAACTGTACAAATTGCGTTTGCAGAACATGGAGTTTATCAGTTATTCGAGAGCACTAATTAACGAAAATAAATGGCGCGCTGCCCGTTATGGAATTGATGGAAATTTAATCGATTTCGGAAAAGAAATGGAAGTAAACTGCCGTAATCTTATTTTAGAATTATTGGATTTTGTAGATGATGTGGTGGATGATTTAGGTTGCCGTGATGACATTAATTATGTGCATAAAATATTGGAACATGGTACAGGCGCAGACCGGCAGTTGGCAGTTTACCAACAAACTGGTAACTTTGAGGCAGTGGTAGATTACATTACTACTCAAACACTTATAGGCGCAAAGTAATTTTATAATGGATAAAAGTAGCTTAAAGGTGGCCGTTATTGACATGAATAACGGTGCACCTAATCAGGGTATGCGGGGAATTCAGGAAATTTTATCCCGTTTTAAAAACGATAACAATATCGATTTAACCTTTGATATATTTGATTTAAGGCAAAAAGGAGAAATACCGGGCATCGGTTATGATGCTTATATTTCTAGTGGTGGCCCAGGTAGTCCGATTGAAAGTAAGGGCGAACAATGGGAAAATGACTTCTTTAATCTCTTAGATCAGATAGAAGTTTTTAACCACAAAAACAACGAAAGAAAGAAATATGCTTTTTTGATCTGCCATTCCTTCCAATTGGCTTGTAGAAAATATGAATTAGGCAATGTAACCGAAAGACGATCGAATGCTTTTGGCATTTTCCCGATAACCTTAACGGAAGATGGAGAAAAAGACGAAATTTTTAATGGCATTACCAATCCTTTCTTTTCGGTCGACAGTAGAGATTGGCAAGTGATTGAGCCAGATTTTGCTGCTTTCGAGAAAAAAGGCGCAAAATTATTGGCCATCGAAAAAGAACGTAAACATATCGATTTAGAACGCTGTATGATGTCGATCCGCTTTTCGGATGAAATCATCGGCACACAATTCCATCCAGAAGCCGATCCGGTAGGCATGAAAATGTACTTACTTCAGGAGGAAAAGAAAAAAGCGATTATTGATATGCACGGGGAACAAAAATACCTGGATATGTTAAACAGTTTAGACGATCCGGCAAGGATTGTGCTTACGCAAAGTGTTATTTTACCTAATTTCTTACAAAAAGCAATCGGGGATTTGCAGGAGGTGTAGCACAATGATGAAAACCATATAAACTTATGATACCTGCTCAACGCCAAAAATACAACCAGCAATTTACAGAAGAGAAGTACCAAAACTTTCTTAGCCAACTACAGAGTGGCTATCCTAAAATTCCTTTCAGGGTTGCAGAAACACCGGTATTTATTCCGAAAGCACTGAAAGAAAAATTGATTGCGGCAGGAGAAGAAATTATAAACCTGATTAAGCAACCCAATTTTAAAATGCTTACTCAAAAGGCAATCCCCTCCGACTGGAATGTGCCTAATGAAAATGAACAGCCCCACTTTTTAACCTTCGATTTTGGTATTTGTAAAAATCAAGCCGGAGAACTTACGCCCATGCTAATCGAAATGCAGGGATTTCCTTCCTTGTATGGCTTTCAGCATCATTTGGCTAAAACTTTCCAGACAAGTTTTGAGATTGACGGTTCTGTGGCTCATTTCTTAAACGGCTTTAACGAAGAAGAGTACATCAAACTGCTTAAAGAAGTCATTATTGGCTCCCACCAACCAGAAGAGGTGGCACTGATGGATATAGATGCACCTAACCAAAAAACGGCTATCGATTTTTTTGTGACAAAAAAAATGTTGGGCATTAAAATTTTAGCACTAGAAGACATTAAAAAAGTAGACAAGCAATTATTTTACGAGGAAAATGGCAAAAAGATCCAGTTAAAAAGAATTTATAACCGCCTGATATTTGATGAAGTAGCCAATAATACCGGGATTTTCAAAAACAGTTTCGATCCACGTGATCAACTCGATGTGGAGTGGGTAACACATCCAAACTGGTTTTACCGCATCAGCAAATACACAATGCCTTTCTTGAAAAGCGAATTTGTGCCCGAAACACGGTTTTTAAATGAGTTAAATACAATCCCTAAAGATTTAGAAAATTACGTACTTAAGCCATTATTCTCTTTCGCTGGTATGGGTGTAATTATCGATGTAAACGAAACGGACATTACCAATATAAAAGATCCCGAAAACTGGATTTTACAAAGGAAAGTGAATTACGAGCCAGCTGTACAGGCACCTGACGGAGGTGTAAAGGCAGAAGTAAGGATGATGTACTTATGGCCTGATGGTGGAGAGCCTCAGCTTTGCATTAATCTGGCAAGGTTAAGTAAGGGAAAAATGATTGGCGTGCGTTATAACGCCGATTTTGATTGGGTTGGTGGTACAGTAGGTTTTATGGAGGAATAAACTACGTTTTCCTTAACTACAGAGATCACTAAGGATAAGACACAAAGGAACACAGAGATACAATCTTTCCGTGTTTCTGTGGCAAAACTAAAAGTTCCCATGGATACGAACCTGATCCGATAACGAATAACACACGCTCTATGTGCGCTGTGTAAAACTCTGTTCTCTCTGTGGTAAAACAAGATTTGTGCTCAATATATTTACATTTAGCTGAACACCTTCCTCCTAAAACCCTTTATATTTGTATTATGGATATTCAAACGATTTTAGTCTTTTTACTTTTTGCGATAGCATTGGTATATGTTGGCCGTTTGGTTTTTAAATCTTTACAGGTAAAAAAAGATGGATGTGCCGGTAATTGTAAATGTGGTGTAGATTTTTCCGATATTAAGCCCGTAAAAAAATAACATTCCGCCTTTATGATTCATCAGTTCCAGAAATACTTACAGGAAAAAATAGAGATAACTGATGAGCAGTTCGAAAGCATATCATCTGTTTTAAAGGTTAAAAAATTCGAGAAAAACGAAATAGTTCAATATACCGGCGATAATTTTAAACATGGGTATTTTGTAGGCAAAGGTTTGTTGCGCGCGTACTCAATTGATGCGAAAGGCAAAGAACACATCCTTCAGTTCGCCCCAGAAAACTGGTTGGTTTCTGATCGCAACAACATGAATAATGAGCCGTCAATATTTTTTATCGATGCCATTGAAGCTACCGAAGCGGTGTTAATGCCTAACAATTTCATGGAAGAAGCAGCCAGGCAAGTACCATGTTTACAGCCCATGCAAATTAAACTGCTCAACAATTCGATCCGCTTTATGCAGAAAAGAATTAACATGTTATTAAGTGCAACTGCTGAAGAAAGATACCTCGATTTTATAAAACTTTACCCTAACCTTACGCTCCGTGTGCCACAATGGATGATCGCTTCTTATCTGGGCATTACGCCCGAATCGCTAAGCCGGGTAAGAAAGGAACTGGCCAATAAACATTTCAGACCATAGACTGAATGGCTTTGTCAAATCTAACCTTTCAACTTTTCAACAATCCTTCATTCTATCCTTCTCTCATTCAATTATTTCCCTTTCTTACCATACATCAATCTGTAGTAAAAACCTGCGCTGTACTTTTGTGTTGTAAATATTAAACATCTCAAAAAACAAAAGATATGGCAACTACAAAATGGACATTAGATCCAACCCACAGCGAATTACAATTTAAAGTAAAACACTTAATGATTACTACTGTAACTGGTAGTTTAAAATCTTTCTCAGCAGAGTTATCATCTGAAGGTGACGAATTTGAAAATGCAGAAATTTCTTTCAAAGGTGATATCAATTCAATCGATACCGGAAATACAGATCGCGATAACCATTTAAAAAGCGGCGATTTTTTCGATGCAGAAAAATTTGCACACATCGAATTTAAATCTAATTCAGTAGAAAAAGATGGGAGCGATTATATCATTAAAGGTGACTTAACTATTAAAGGCGAAACCAAACCTGTAAAATTAACTGCAGAATTTGGTGGTATTGCTACCGATCCATGGGGAAATACCAAAGCAGGATTTACTTTAAGTGGAAAAATTAACCGCTCAGAATTCGGTTTAACCTGGAATGCTGCATTAGAAACCGGTGGCGTAATGGTAAGTGAAGAAGTTCGCATTTTAGGCGAATTACAGTTTGTAAAAAGTGTATAAGTGATAGGCGTTTGGCGATAAGCGTGGATTATCCGCCAAACGCATAACAGAAAGGTTCCAATCATGGAAACAAAACAAATAGAAAAAGTACTAAAAGCACCGGCGCCACATATGGTTGGCGATGGCTTTAGGGTACACAATTTTTTCCCAAGTGGATATAAAATCAACATGAATCCGTTTTTCTTAATGGATTATGGCTCAAAGATCGAATTTTCTGCCAGGAAAGAACCAAGAGGCGTTGGTGTACATCCACATCGAGGCTTCGAAACGGTAACTATTGCCTATCATGGTGCGGTTGCCCATCATGATAGCTCTGGAAACAGCGGTGTGATTTACCCGGGCGATGTACAATGGATGACCGCTGCAAGTGGCATACTACATAAAGAATACCATGAAGCGAACTACAGCTTAGCTGGAGGTCCATTTCAAATGGTTCAGCTTTGGATTAACCTACCTGCTAAAGATAAAATGGGTAAACCAAGATATCAGGCAGTTAAGCAGTCCGATATGGCTCATTTTGATCTTCCCGAAAATGGAGGAAAAATCGAGATCATTGCCGGTAATTATCAGGGTATAAAAGGCAATGCAAATACCTTTACCCCCATAGAACTCTATAATGCCAGGCTAAATAAAGGTGGTGGAGCTACTTTTAATTTTCCTGAGCATTTTAATACCGGATTTATGGTGATTGAAGGTTCGATTAAAATCAACGGATCCGAAACGGCTGTAGCAGATAATTTTGTTCACTTCAAAAACAAAGGCGAAGAGATTAAGATCGAAGCTTTAGAAAACAGTGTAATTTTGATTTTAAGCGGTGAGCCTATAGATGAGCCAATTGTTCAGTACGGTCCGTTTTTAATGAATACTGAAGCCGAAATCCATCAGGCAATTGAAGATTATAACCAAGGTAGGTTCGGTTATTTGGAGGAGTAAAGCGGTTTAAATAAATTATATTTTGAGCCGGCATTTTTTATAAAATTTGTCGGCTTTTTTGTGACTTTATATTACAGGACAATCCAGTTGAAATATCCCTTTCTAAACAAACAAAACGAGATAGATACTGAAATAAGTTACCAATGACAGATTTAAAAGTCGGTCGTCATTTCGACTGAAGCATAGCGAATGGATAAATCCTTGAACCATGTTAAAAGATTTCTCCGTTGCGGTCGAAATGACGATATCTCAGTACCTATCATCTCAATCACTCCCCATTTATCATTCATCCAATCTTCATATTCGTTAGTGACATTTGATTAATAAATCAGAACAGAAAAATGTCCGGAAAACAAATATTTCAAACTGAGACCAAAAGACGCTGGCATACATTTACATGGGTAAGCCGGACGTTTTTTTTAGTCTTCATTATCGCAATCATCTGCGTGGTGTATACACTATCTTCGGTACAGGCACCCAATTTGCCTTTTATCAACACGAATACACCGTTAACACAAAAACAATTAGAAAAGTTAAAAAAATCGCAACAGTATAAGGATTTCACCATCGAAAAATCTAAGCTGCAAAAGATCAAAAAAGATCGTGAAAACCGCATTTTAAGCCATCGTGGTAACAGCAAGCGCATCAACATGGCCTTTTATGTAAGTTGGACAGCAAGTAAAGAATCATCAATATCAGATTTAAAACGCAACATCAGCCACTTGGATATGGTAGCTACAGAATCGTTCTTTTTAAATGATGATTCTATTGTAAATCAAGTAGATACTGCAGCATTAAAAGTAATACATACTGGCAAAAAATCGGCTATTGCAGTGGTTTCAAATTACAATAAAGATCATTGGGATGGTGCAGCAGTAAGAAGATTATTAAATGATCAATCTGCTCAACAAAAATTGATCTACGATCTTATAGCGATTACCAAAAAATACGGTTATAGTGGAATTAATATAGATTTCGAAGAGCTCAACCTCCAAAATAGCTATAGTTTTAACGCTTTTATGACAAATCTATACTCTCAGTTTCACGCCGAAAAACTGATTGTTTCTCAGGATATTTCACCCGAAAACGACGATTATAAGCCAGAAATTCTTCAAAAATATAATGATTACCTCGTATTAATGGCTTATGATCAGCATACTGAACAAAGTAACGCAGGCGATATTTCCCATCAGGAATGGGTAGAAGAAAAGCTTGATGATATCTGCAGTAAAGTTAATGCCAGCAAAGTAATCCTTGCATTGGCTTGCTACGGTTATGATTGGCCAAAAAATAGCATTGGGCAACCGGTTACTTACGAGCAGGCGATGACAATGGCCGTTAATTATAAAAGCAAAATAAACTACAATCCTGCTTCTGCCAATTTAAACTACACTTACAACGATGGCAGTGGAAATAAACATGAAGTTTACTTTACTGATGCGGCAACCTATTTTAATTTAATCCGCAAGGCTGATGATTGGAATATTGCTGGTGTAGCCTTATGGCGTTTAGGTTCGGAAGACAAACGCTTATGGTCGTTTATTTCTAATGACCTTAGTTTGGATGCACTAAAGAAAAAACCCTTCGATTTACGCAAAATTGCTTCATTAAATATGGGAGGGATCTCATACTTAGGCGATGGTGAAATTTTGGATCTGATTTCTACCCCTACACCTGGTAGTGTAAAGTTCACTTTAAATAAAGATAACTTTTCTATTGCCGATCAAAAGTATATCAGACTTCCAGAGCAATATGTAATTAAAAGGTTTGGAGAGGCCGATAAGAAAATCGCCTTAACCTTCGATGATGGGCCAGACCCGGTTTATACACCACAGGTGTTAAATATTTTGAAACAGGAAAAAGTACCTGGCTGCTTCTTTGTGGTTGGCATAATGGCTGAGCAGAACATGGAACTGTTAAGACAGGAATATAATGATGGCTATGAAATTGGAAACCATACTTTCTTCCATCCTGATATGTCGGCCATTGGGCCACGACGGGTAAAGTTCGAACTAAATGCCACCCGTAGGTTAATTGAAGCGGTTACCGGCCACAGTACAATCCTGTTCCGTGCACCATTTAATGCAGATGCCGAACCCCAAAATATTTCAGAAATTCTGCCTATTGCACAAAGCCGTAAAGAAAATTACATCAATATCGGGGAATATATAGATCCTGAAGATTGGCAACCAGGCAAGACAGCCGATCAGATTTTTAATGAAGTAGTAAAACAACAGGACAATGGTAATATTCTTTTATTACACGATGCTGGTGGAAACCGTGAAGCTACTGTTGCAGCCCTGCCCCGGATTATAAAATTCTTTAAAGCCAAAGGTTATACTTTTACAACCGTTGGTGATTTAATGGGCAAAAAAAGATCAGAACTCATGCCTACGGTGAAATCTATGGCAAATAGTGGTTTTTCTGGTTCTGGCGATTACTTTTTTATCAATTTCTTTTACTATGGAAACATGATTTTAAACATCGTATTTTCTGTAGCGATTGTACTTGCTATCTTAAGAACCATATTTATTGCCTATTTAGCCATCAGACAGCGAAAAAAAGCGAAACGTAATGTCGGTAAATTGATAGTGAATCCTTCAGAAAAAGTGAGTATTATCATTCCGGCTTACAATGAAGAAGTTACTGCTGTACAAACCATTAATAGTCTTTTAAAAATCACCTATCCCGATTTTGAACTGATTTTTGTTGATGATGGTTCCAAAGATAAGACCTTCGAAATCATTAATGAACATTTTGGCAACCATCCTCAGGTAAAGGTTTTTCGTAAAGCAAATGGAGGCAAAGCATCTGCATTAAATTACGGCATTTCAAAAGCAACTTCAGAATTTGTGGTCTGTATAGATGCCGATACACAGCTAAAAGATGATGCCGTTACCGAACTGATGCGTTATTTTTATAGTGACCAAATTGCGGCAGTAGCTGGTACTGTGAAAGTTGGGAATGCCAATAATATCATTACCAAATGGCAGTCTATTGAATATATTACTGCACAGAATATGGATAGGCGTACTTTCGACTTATTAAATACAATTACTGTTGTGCCTGGAGCAATAGGTGCTTTCAGAAAAAATGTAATCTTAGAAATCGGCGGATTTACCATTGATACGCTTGCCGAAGACTGCGATTTAACCATGCGTATTTTGAAAGCAGGTTATCGCGTAAAAAACTGTGATACTGCAATTGCTTATACTGAAGCACCAGAAACGGTGAGTATGTTACTTAAACAACGTTTCCGCTGGAGTTTTGGCGTAATGCAAAGTTTCTGGAAAAACAGAAAAACACTACTAAACAAGAAATATGGCTACTTTGGAATGGTAGGAATGCCAAATATTTTGATCTATCAGATTATTTTGCCGCTATTTTCTCCACTTGCCGATCTTTTTATGTTCATCTCGCTAGTTAGTGGTCTATTTTCGTTAAGTGCTATAAATAATTTAACCCTAACAGGATTTTCAGGAATTTTAAGCCTGCATAATGGTTTTGGCCAGGTACTTTTCTATTATATTATCTTTATTGTTGTAGATATGATTTTTGCCGCAATCGCTTTCCGCATGGAAAAAGAAAAATACACGCATTTACTTTACATATTCCCACAGCGGTTTTTCTGGCGACAATTAATGTATGTTGTACTATTCCGTTCGTTCAGAAAAGCCATAAAAGGTGAACTGGAAACCTGGGGAACGTTAAAGCGGACAGGAAATGTTAAAGAGCAGTTGGCTTAATATTTATCGCTGCGTCACCCTGACCTGTATCGAGGCGGAAAGCTACGAAGTAAACCGAGCCTTAAGCGAGCTCACCGAAGGTAATTTATTTCAGGGTCTTAATGGAAAAACTATTTAAAAGAAGTCAAGTTTTACAACACATTGCCCATTAAAACTTGACTTCTTTGATTTTCCATCCTCACCTCAACAAAAAACATAAACAATTCATAACAAGCTATTTAAAAAAACATTATTATTGTTTATGGAAAACGCTAACCAAACTCCATTGTCCTTTAAAAAGGTTTTATTGATTGCCCTTATTGCCGGAACACTAGATGGATTGGCCGCAGTTATATTTTTAGGAAAGATGAATTTCATGGGGGTATTTCAATATATCGCCAGCGCTATTATGGGACCAAACGCTTTTGCCGGAGGTATTAAAACAGCCCTTATTGGCCTAGCATTCCATTACTTTATTGCTTTTTGCTTCACCCTGATTTTTACTATCGCATCAACAAAAACACCTGTTTTACGAAAGAATATCATCCTATCAGGAATAATTTATGGGATTATCGTTTGGACCATCATGACCTTATTGATTGTTCCACTAACCAAAATACCTGCAGCACCGTTTCATTACGAACGAGCAATTTTAAATGCGGTAATTCTGATTTTTTGCATAGGCTTACCGATTTCTTACTTAACTGCCCGAAAATTCTAGTACGAATTAAGGTTTTTCTATCAGGCAAACGGCATAAGAAACAACACCTTCTTCCCTGCCGATGAATCCCATCTGTTCATTAGTAGTGGCTTTTATCGAAATATCCTCAGTAGAAATTCCAATGGCTTCAGCAATATTTTGTTGCATAGCAGGAATATGAGGGTTAATTTTTGGTGCTTCTAAGCAAAGCATCGCATCTATATTGCCAATTTGCCATCCTTTTTCGGCAAGCAATTTAACCGTTTCCTTCAATAAAACGAGGCTACTGATGCCTTTCCATCTATCATCTGTGTTCTTGAAATGGAAACCAATATCACGAAGGTTGGCTGCCCCTAAAAGTGCATCGCAGATGGCGTGAAGCAAAACATCGGCATCCGAATGTCCAAAAGCACCTTTATGATGATCTAATGTAACTCCACCAACAACAAAAGGATGCTGATCTTTTAACTGATGTACATCGAATCCGAAACCTACTCTAATTTTCATGGGTATTTAGGTTAATTGTTTAAACACGTTGATCGGTAATTATAAACTGACAGCTTAAAATTACTTTTTAACAATCTTTTTGTCGCCAAAGTTAAACAATAGACCAAAACGTAAGGTATTTGCAAGTGGACTTGTTTGTGCATTTGCAACTAAATAAGAGAAATCTATATTAAAAACGTTGTATTTTAATCCAAGGCCCAAGGTAAAGTAACGGCTATCGCCTTTCATTGGGCTCTGATAGTTGTAGCCAGCTCTCACTGCAAACTGTTGGTTATACCAGTACTCTAAGCCTGTTGAAATTCCTACTTCCTTTAATTCTTCACTAAAACCGCCTGGAGCATCACTAAACGAACCAAAAATTCCGGCGGGTACTGAACGGTTTGGATCTTTTCCGCTTACAATGTTATTGTTCGAATCGTATATCGGCTGCGTTGGTACTAGTAACTTATTAAAATCAAGGGCAAAAGTTAAGGTACTGAAATCGTCTACAGTAATTGTAGACGCGCCTCCTATTTTAAAATTTGTAGGTAAAAAGAAATTTTCTCCGCCATCAGAATAGCTCATTTTTGTTCCAATGTTGGAAATATTAGCGCCTGCAGAAAGAACAGTCTGCCTACCAAACATTGTAGTTGTTGTTTTGTATAGTCCCGACACATCTACAGCTACTGCATTTCCGCTACGAACCTGCCCTGATGATGAAAATTGACCTGAGGCTAAATTTGAATAAATATATCTTAATGATGTTCCCAATGAAAATTCCTCACCAAAATTACGGGCAAAAGAAACATCAAAAGCCAATTCATTTGGATTTGAAATTCCCAGGTCCTGTTGGTTGATGTCGGTAAGCTGAATAGAACCTAAAGAAAAGTACCTTAATGAGGCACCAATGGTATTACGATCATCCAACTTATAAAAGCCACTTAAATAAGCAAGATTAATATCAGGCACTAAACTTTTTAACCATGGGCTATAAGAAACAGAAAATCCGTAAGGTTTATCTAAAAATGCAAGTTTAGAAGCATTAATACTGGCTGAATTTACATCACCAGCAACGGCCACGCCAGCATCACCCATCGCACCAGCACGGGCATCGGGTGTAATGAGCAGAAATGGAACTGCTGTTACAATATTGTTTGCCTCGCTACCATTTGTTTGTGTATTGCCTATGGTTACCTGAGCATTTGTTTTACCAAACACCAAGGCCATTGAGAGTGCAGAAAAAGCAAGTTTACTGATGTACTTGAAATTCATCCTTTAAAGGTACGTAATTTTAGATTTTGGTATTTAGCAATAACTGGAGAATATATTCTGTAACGTAAAACCAAAACTTATATTTCACCAAATTACGAATTCTATGATTATTTACTAATTAAACCTACGATTTTTACATACGGGTGTGACTACAAAAAACGTAAACACATAACTAATAACTATTTAGCATTCATAATTGAGCTGTTTTCTTTTTCCTATAAAAAACTATTAGTTCGATTTGTCAACTTAATAATCTTTAAATCAAATATGGTTAATTTATTGCAATCTCTATAAACTATAACAATACCATTTTTATATATGGGTGTTTAAGTAGTCATTAAAAACATAAAAAAATTAATATCGAGATGACCTGAGCTGTAATAAAAGTAATTCCACCTATTGAGCTAATGGCTTGCCAACAACACTTCTCAATCATCTCGTTTTCTTTTTATCTTGCTTATTTATAATTATTTAACCTAAATTTAACTGAAAAAGTAAGTAGACACAATACGCTTTAAAATAATACGTTATCACTCAAAAATATAATCAATATTTTATTATCACATTATTTATATATTCATTTAAAATTGTTTAATTTTATCGATTGAATCCCTATAGGGACGATTTTCCCAACGAACTATATGAAAAAACTGTTACTATATTCTTTTACTTGTTTTTCATTGGCTGTATTACTTACGAGCTGTAGCTCAAAAGGAGGTAACAGTTCTAGTAAAACAGGTATTCCTTATGCCGATAGGAAAAGCAAAAACAACCAATCTGGTGCTTTTGCTGTAGCTACTCAATACAAGAGAGCTCCGGGTCCTGGCTTAATTCCAATTGAAGGTGGAGTTTTAGTTGTTGGTGGTAGTGCCATCGAAGTACCCGGTGTTGAACCAAGTATTTACAACTATAAAAGACAGGTTACAGTTCCATCATTTTATATGGATGAAACTGAAGTATCGAATACCGATTGGTTAGAATACCTACACTGGATCAGATACAACTTCCCTGAAGACCGTGAATATTATTACAACGAACTTCCCGACACTTTGGTTTGGCGTCAGGCATTATCATATAATGAACCTTACGTAGACAATTATTTAAGGCACCCGGCTTATCGCGATTACCCTGTTGTAGGTGTTTCATGGGAGCAAGCTTCCCGCTATTGCGAATGGAGAACATCCAGGGCAAACGAATTTATTTTACGCGAAAAAGGGATCTTAACTGATTATAAAACGCTCGCTGGAAATGGAAAAGGAAACACGGCTACTACGGCAGCAGCTCCAAAACCAGACAAACCGTTTAATACTGATGCATATTTAAACAATCAGTATGATGATAAAGGTAAAAATGCACCTATTGATTACAATACCAAAGCTGGCGCAGCAACATCAACTGCAGGAGGAACAGCAGCTCCAGCATCTGGAGGTAAAAACAATCAGCCTAGAAGAACTGCGACACTAGAAGATGGTGTAATTATGCAACCTTATCGTTTACCAACAGAAGCTGAATGGGAATATGCTGCTTTAGGTTTAATTGGTAACACGGAATACGAGAACATCAATCAGAATAAAATCTACCCTTGGAATGGTTTAGGTGTTAGTTCAGCCAAAAAGAAAACCAGAGGTATGATTCAGGCCAATTTTAAAAGAGCACCTGGAGATTACATGGGTGTTGGCGGTTCTTTGAATGATAAGGGAGATTTAACTGTTCCGGTTATTCAGTACACACCAAACGATTTTGGTTTATATAATATGGCCGGTAACGTTAACGAGTGGGTTAATGATGTGTACAGAACGGCTACATTCAGTGATGCAGATGCATTTAACCCGTATCGTGGCAACCATTTCACCAATAAAAAATTAGAGGATTCACAAAGCGGGAAAATCGCATTGGATAAATATGGTAATCCGATTAAGGAAAATGCTTACGCTGGAAGAAAACAAACCTGGGCAGAAAAACAGGCACAGGCCAAACGTTCTGATTCGATTTCAAAATCGACTGATCCACAATCTCCAATAGCATCAACCAGTTATCAGGCCGATCAAAGAGGTTACCGTGATAGACAAAATACTTTATTAAATGAAGAAGGTGTAACGCTTGTAAACGATAAATCCAGAGTTTACAAGGGTGGTTCCTGGAATGATATGGCTTACTGGTTAAACCCGGCAACACGCCGTTTTATGCAACAAGATGAATCATCAGCAGAAGTTGGTTTCCGTTGTGCCATGACCATGCTTGGCGCTCCAGAAATTAATACTGCAGGTAAAAGAAATTTTAAAAACCCTCCTCAAAAACCTTATAGGGTAAGTAGAGGTAAATAAAAAAGAAAAGTCCCGACATTAATCGGGACTTTTTTATGTGTTGTATTTTATTAGATTTTTACGTGGTAGCTTTTTTAGTGATATATACCATTAAGAGGATTAAGATAGGCACTGTGTAAACCCAAATGACCTCAGGTGGTTAAAGACTCGCATATTTTGCTCAACATTAAGAAGTTAAGAGCATTAAGAAAGTGATCTCATTAAATATTGGCGGCTTAACCTTAATATCTTTTAATACCTTAATGGTAAAAGCTATCTACTTAAACTGAATCAAAATCTGGTTCTTCTCTACCTTATCGCCCTGCTTAATCAAAACTTTCTTTATCACACCATCTGTCGATGATTTCAAGATGTTTTCCATTTTCATCGCTTCCAGAACCAATAGGTTATCCCCTTTTTTTACCTCAGCGTTCTCTTCAACCAAAACCTTTAGCACCAAACCAGGCATCGGTGCTTTAATCTCTGAAACTTTATTAGCGGCTAAATTATCCAGCCCCAGCTGTTTTAACAAAACATCAAACCGATCTTCGATGCTAATCTGATAAATATTACCGTTAACCTTTATTTTACAGGTTTTATCTGCTTTATTCAGCTCAACCAGCTCTGTATTAAAAGATTTATTCTGGTATAAAACATGCGTACTATTATTCCCAATGGAACTCAGATCGAACTGAATGGGTTCTCCGTTTACCAAAAAAGATGACTCCTTATTTTCAACCTCGAATAAAAACTGATCGTTTACTTTTACTTTATACATTCGTTATTGGGTTAAAGCATACTGAACTAAATTTGCGCCCATTTTAAGCGCCTTAGTCCTCGTTTCTTGTGTATCTTCAGGATATGTACCAAAATCTTCCCAACCATTCCCTAAATCGCACTCAAAGGTGTAATAGCACACCACTCTACCTTTATAAATCAATGCAAATCCCTGAGGTCTTTTATTATCATGCTCATGAATTTTTGGCAGGCCTCCCGGAAACTTAAATTTCTGATTGTAAATCGCGTGGTTAGCCGGCAATTCAACAAAACTAAGTTCCGGGAATACCTTTTTCATCTGCGGGCGGATAAATTTATCCAATCCATAATTATCATCAATATGAAGAAAACCACCGCCTGTAAGGTACTGTCTTAAGTTTTTAATTTCCTGATCGTTAAAAACTACGTTTCCGTGGCCAGTCATATAAACAAATGGATAATTGAATATTTCTTTCGAGCCTACTTCTACGATACTTTCTTCGGCATAAAAATTAGTCTTTAAATTGGCATTACAGTAGGCAATTAAATTGGGCAAAGCTGTCCTATCTGCATACCAATCACCACCACCGTTATACTTCAATTTGGCCATGCGGTAGGTTGGTGGAATAAAAGCAAAAAACATAAAGCTAAAAGCTAAAAGACCAAAGCTGAAAGACCAAAGCTTAAACCTAGAAAACTGGAAACTGAAAACTGAAAACTTCAAATTGATTATCGGTTAAGGTAATTGATTTCAAAACAAACAGATAATGCAGCAGTTTCTGTGCGCAATCTGTTATCACCTAAAGTTAATGCTTTAAAGCCTTTGTTCAAAGCTAAATTAACTTCATCAGGTGTGAAATCTCCTTCAGGGCCAATAAGAATCAAATATTTTTGATGTGGAGTTACTAGTTTGGATATATATTGTTTCTCGTCATTATCGATACAATGTGCTATTAATTTATCCCCATCAAATGGTTCTTTTAAAAAAGTATCAAAAGAAATAGCATCATTCAACTTGGGATGATAAGCTTTAATGGATTGTTTTATTGCAGACGTAATCACTTTGTTGAGGCGGTCTTCTTTAACTACCCTGCGCTCCGATCGATCGGTAATAATTGGTGTAATTTCATCAATACCCAGTTCTGTAGCTTTTTCTAAAAACCATTCTATGCGGTCGATATTTTTAGTTGGCGCAACAGCAATATGCAGGTAATGATTTCTTTTATGAAACTCCGTTTCTACCTTTAAAATGGATAAAGAAACTTTTTTCGGATTATCGGAAGTGATTTCAGCAGTGTAAAAACCACCTTTCCCATCAACCAGGTTAACGATAGAGCCTATGCTAAGGCGAAGCACCCTAACGCAATGTTTGCTCTCTTCTTCGTTAAGCGTATAAGTATTTTGGGTTATATCTGGCGTATAAAAAATATGCATAGTTGAAATTAATGATTATCAACCATATCTGCTTTATTGATCACCAATTCTAACTTGATTGTTTCGATATTCTGCTCTGTTTTTTTAAGGATGGTAAACAGATATCCGTACGATTCGTTGCTTTCGCCTACCTCGGGGATACGTTCAAAGACGTGAGAAACCAAACCACCAATGGTATCGAAATCTTCATCCTCTGGTAAATCGTGAGGCAGATGCTCATTCACATCATATACAGTAGCAAATGCATTTACGATAAACTCATTATCAGAAACTTTTTCTACTAGCGGCTTTTCTTCATCGTATTCATCCTGGATTTCCCCAACAAGCTCTTCAACAATATCTTCTAAGGTAACCATACCCGCTGTACCGCCAAACTCATCTAATACAATTGCAATCTGTATGCGGTTACTTTGCAGTTCGCTCATCAGATCGTTAATTTTTTTGGTTTCTGTAACGAAATATGGTTTTCTGATGATATCGTTTAATGTCCAATGCTGATTACCCGCTGCAACCAATGGTAAAATATCTTTTGCATGGATAATCCCAACAATTTTATCCATAATATCATCGTAGACAGGCAAACGGGAATACCCTTCCTTAATAATTGTATCAATCACTTCTTCTTTTGGAGAAGTTAATTCAATGCCCGAAATCTTGGTTCTTGGTACCATGATATTCTTAACCACGCGCTCATTAAAATCGAACACATTCTTAATCAGTTCATGTTCGTTGTTATCTAAGGCTCCGCTTTCTTTACCCTGGTCTAATAAATACTGAAGTTCTTCGGTACTATGAAGCGATTCATGTCCGCTTGAAGTGTCGATTCCGAATGGCTTAAGGATAATGGCAGCAAGGCTATTTAGCGTCCAAATGAATGGCTTAAATACCACATAAAATATTTGAAGTGGTATAGAAATGAAAAGCGTTGTAGCTACAGGTCTTTGGATTGCAAAAGATTTTGGTGCTAGTTCACCAAATACAATATGCATAACGGTAATAAGCGAAAAGGCGACGATTGTAGATGCGGTATGGATAGAAGCATCGCTTAAACCCCATTCCAGACTATCGAAAAGATTTTTGAAAATGGTATGCATAACGCCTTCACCTACCCAGCCTAAGCCAAGTGATGCAAGGGTTATGCCTAGCTGTGTGGCAGCCAAATACCCATCAAGGTTATGAATAATCCCTTTGGCCATTTTGCCAACACGGCTGCCTGTTTTTGCCTTAATTTCAATCTGTGATGCCCGGACTTTTACAATTGCAAACTCTGCTGCAACAAAAAACCCGTTAAGTAACACCAAAAATAATGCAAAGAATAATCGCCAGCCTACAGAAGTAGTATCGGATTCTTGTAAAGCAACCAAAACTACGTTTGCGGGCAGGATTGCACTTAGCTCAAAATTTAAAAACAAACATACCGTGGGTAAATCCATTAAGCCAATTCTCTAAATGTTGTGTTATAAAGTTCTATGCTTTCTTTAATTACTTTATGCGCATAACGAACACCAAGTAAATGTTCGATAGTTACATTTTTATCTTCTAATGCTTTATAATCCTGAAAGAAACGAACAATTTCTTTCATTTGGTGTGGAGGCAATTCATCTAAATCGTTGATGTAGTTTACCGACATATCGTGAGCTGCAACCGCGATAATTTTATCATCTTGCTCTCCGTTATCTACCATGTGCATTACACCTACCACTTTCGCTTCGATCAATGTCATTGGATAAACATCTACCGAGCAAAGCACCAGAATATCTAACGGATCTTTATCATCGCAGTAAGTTTGCGGAATAAAGCCATAATTTGCCGGGTACATTACTGATGAAAAAAGAACCCGATCTAACTTAATCAGACCTGATTCTTTATCTATTTCGTATTTTGCTTTTGATCCTTTTGGAATTTCAATAATTGCGTTTACAATTTCTGGAACATTGTGTCCAGGAGATACGCTATGCCATGCGTGATGATCGTCTTTTGCCATTTCTAATTTAAATCTGTTTTATCCTCTTCAGGAGCACTCACTACTTTACTTTTTACAAAGGTAATTAATAATGGTATAGTTGTAATAAGGATAAAGCCAATAATAATATATAATAAATAATCGTTTATTTCTTTTTCAAATCTTTTGCCTAAAAAATAACCAAGCAAAGTTAAGGAACAGATCCAGATTACCCCACCTACGACATTATATAAAGCAAATTTTTTAAAGTCTAGTTTTACAACCCCTGCAAAAATCGGTGCAAAAGTTCTAACAATTGGTACAAATCTGCCCATTATTAATGCAAAGGCACCTTGTTTATGATAATAATCTTCTGCTGCCTTTAAATATCTCTTCTTAAAAAAGAAACTGTCTTTTCTGGTATACAATACAGGGCCAGTTTTACGCCCGAACCAATAGCCGGTAAAATTCCCAGAAATGGCTGCAAAACACAAGCCTGCCAAGAGCACAGCAATGTTAACATCAAGCTTGCCTGTTGCAACAAACATTCCCGCTAAAAACAATAAATAATCACCAGGAAGAAAAAAACCAAAAAACAGGCCTGTTTCTGCATAGATAACGAATACGACTAGATAGAAACCACCCTCCCTCAATAATTTCTCGGGATCAAGTAGCTGATGCAGGTTATTCCAAAAATCGTGCATATTCAATTATTCGTAAAACTACAAATAATTATTAAACAACAGCATACCTATATCAGGTTTAAAATAATTGCAGGATAAATACCTAAAATTAATGTAATTGCTACAGAAACCAACAACACAACTTTGTATTGTACAGGGGCTGAAAGCTCTGTTTCTGCGCCGTCTTTAAACCACATGGCTACAATTACCCTAAAATAATAATAGAAACCAACCAGCGCATTTAAAATAGCAAATGCAACAAGTAAGGTTTTATATTCGGTCATTACATTCAGGAACATTAAATATTTTCCGATAAAACCAGCTGTTAGCGGAATACCAGCTAACGAAAGCATAGCTACGGTTAAACATAATGCTATTAGTGGATTACGTTTAGCTAAACCATTGAAACTTTCGAAGCTATCGCTACCCATTTTTTGCTTCACCAATATTAATACCGCAAAAGCGATAATTGATGCGAAGGTGTAAGCCGCGGCATAAACCAATACGTTGTTTTCAGAGTTTTTGGTTAACACAATAAGCGAAAACAATAGGTAACCCGCGTGTGAAATACTCGAATATGCCAACATGCGTTTGAAGTTCCTTTGGAACAGCGCAGTTACGTTTCCGATGAATAAGGTTAAACAAACAATTACCATAAGTGGTGCAACCCAAAAATCGTGAAGTGGAGCAAGTGCACCAGCAAATAATCTTAAAAAAGCAGCAAAACCTGCAGTTTTAACAACAGTACTCATGAAAGTGGTAATTAAAGAAGGAGCGCCTTCATATACATCTGGAGTCCAGAAGTGGAAAGGAGCAGCACCAACCTTAAAGCTTAAACCAATCATCATCAGGATAACGCCAGGATAGAATATTGGAGAAATTGTTTGACTATTTACCAGATAAGCTTGTATTTTATCTAAATCGAATGAACCTGTAGCGCCATAAATTAACGTGATACCAAATAATAGGAAACCAGTTGAGAAAGCACCCATTAGGAAATACTTTAAAGAAGCTTCGTTAGAGGCAAAATCCTTTTTACGGATACCAGCCAAAATGTATAAACTCACCGACATGATTTCTAAGCCTACAAATAACATGGCCATATTTTTATACGATACCATCATGATCATTCCGGCAAGTGCGAAAAGAATCAAGGTAAAATATTCGGCTATGTTATCGCTTTTAGCATGGAAATAGTTCTGTGTTAATAAAAAGATTAAAAGTGTACCGATAATACAGATCCCGGAAAATGCCAGGGCGAAGTTATCTGTCTGCATCATTCCGAAATGAACAGCATTGCCATTCCATGCACAAAAAGTAAATCCCAGTGCAGTAAGTAAGCCAACAACGGTAAGTGGTAGTAATGCTTTATTTGCCTTAAACAAACCTGCATAAAGCACTATAAAAGCTGTTATACTAATGGTTATAATAATATTCATTGCTTAATTTACTGTGTTTAATTTTTGATTTACCTGTTCTAATAAATGTTGTACAGATGCCTCTGTTAAGTGCAAGATTGGTTTCGGATAAACACCCAAAACAATAATTAACGCACATATTGTATAAAGAACCAATTTTTCGGTTCCTTTAATATCGGTGAAAGTGATGGTTAAGCTGTTGGTTTCGCCCAACATTACATTTTGGTACATGCGTAACATGTAAACCGCACCAAAGATAATGGTTAATCCTGCAATAGCTGCTGCCCAAATGCCGTAGTTGTAAACGCCCATTAGCAATAAAAACTCACCAATAAATCCGTTTGTTCCCGGCAAAGCTACAGTGCCTAAAACAATGATCAGAAAAGTAAGTGCCAGCTGTGGTGCTACTTTCGCAATCCCGCCCAACTCTTCAATTTTATTGGTTTTAACTCGGGAGAAGATGATATCTAAAACAAAGAATAAACCCACTACATTAATACCATGACTCAGCATCTGCACCATTGCACCTTGCATGCCTTGCTGGTTGAAAGCAAAAATACCTGCTGAGATTAATCCAACGTGAGCAATTGACGAATAAGCTACTAAACGTTTAGCATCCTTTTGTGTAAAAGCAATCAGCGAAGCGTAAACGATACCGATGATTGATAGAATGATAGCCACTTGGCCCCAATCGTGAACGCCAGCCGGAACAATTGGCAGCAACCATCTAATTACACCATAAATACCCATTTTTAACATGATACCCGATAACAGCATAGTTCCTTGTGTAGGTGCCGCGGTATAAGTATCAGGTTGCCAGGTGTGGAAAGGGAAAATTGGCATCTTAATGGCAAAAGCGATAAAGAAAGCCCAGAAAATCCATCCTTGTTGTGCACCATCTAAGTTTAAAGCGTAAAAAGCCTGAATATCAAAATTTTGTACCGGGTTATGGAGATATAGGTAAATTATACCCATCAACATAAATAAAGAACCTGCAATAGTGTAAACGAAAAATTTCATGTTGATCCGTATGCGGTCTTTTCCTCCCCAAATGGCACAGATGAAATAAATCGGAATTAATGCTGCTTCCCATCCGATATAGAACAAGAACGCATCTAATGCAGTAAATACCAATAACAGGCCACACTGCATAAATAAAATCAACGCATAAAATGCAGCCGGATTTCTATACTCGTGGTTGTAGCTCGATAAAATTATAATCGGCACCAATAGATTGGTTAGCAATACCACAAGCATGCTGATTCCATCGATACCTGCGTGGAAATTGATGCCTAAATCTGCAATCCATGGCAAATTAACCTCAAATTGGGTACTTGCATTTGGAATGAAATTACAGGCGATAACCAAAGCCAAACCTAAAGAAACAACCGAAAATATGGTCGAAACTATTTTAGCCGACTTACCAGCAAATGCAGTAACAATTGCACCTACAAGCGGAAGAAATATAAGTAGTAAAAGTTGTTCCATTATTTAATTTTGAACCCTTTTTATATGTAATAAAATGTATATGCAAGTAATGCGATGATACCAAATACCATCATAAATATATAGAAACCCACGTTTCCACTTTGTAGCAAACGAATACCTTTACTGGCTTCGTTTGTACTCCACCCAAGTCCGTTCACAATTCCATCGATAAATTTGTTATCGATAATTCTGTAAAAGAATTTTGAAAGTGCATCTAACGGTTTAGTGATCAAGAAATCATAAATCTCATCCAAATAGAATTTATTGTACGATAATTTTGCAAGTGCAGAACGCGGCGCTTCATCAGCAACAGGAACGTGTGCACCTTTTACATATCGGGTATAAGCGTATAGTAACGCAATTATGGCAGCGGCTACCGAAACACCCATTAAACCATATTCTGTAGCATGACTTAAATCTAATTCATGTTGTGCAACACCTGCTCCCGCTAACCAATGTGCCAACCACTCGTTTCCACCAAAAACGTGCGGAAGATTGATTGCTCCACCAATTGCCGCAAGAATAGCTAAAATGATTAAAGGTAAAGTCATTGCTGTTGGAGATTCGTGGATATGGCTTTCTGCATGGTGTGTACCACGGTATTTTCCGGAGAAAGTAAGGAACATCATCCTGAACATATAAAATGCAGTTAGGAACGCCGTTAATACACCGATTCCCCAAAGAACCGGACTATATTGGAAAGCATGGGCCAAAATTTCGTCCTTCGAGAAGAAACCAGAGAACGGAGGTAAACCAGCAATGGCAATAGTACCGATCATCATGGTGGCAAAAGTAGTTTTAAGTTTTCCCTTTAATCCGCCCATGTGACGCATATCCTGCTCATGGTGCATAGCATGAATAACTGAACCTGCACCTAAGAATAATAATGCTTTAAAGAATGCGTGTGTTAAAACATGGAAAAATGAACCTGTATAAGCACCAACGCCCAGGCCTAAAAACATATATCCCAATTGCGATACTGTTGAATAAGCCAATACCTTTTTAATATCAGTCTGTGTTAAAGCAATAATTGCCGCAACTAAAGCTGTAGCAGCGCCAACAATAGCAATAATGTGCTGTGTAAGCGGCGCAAGATCAAACAAGACGCTCGAACGTGCAATCATGTAAATACCAGCGGTTACCATCGTTGCTGCGTGGATCAAAGCCGAAACTGGCGTTGGTCCGGCCATTGCATCAGGTAACCAAGTAAATAATGGCAACTGTGCCGATTTACCACAGGCACCGATAAACAACAATATGGTAATTAAAACCAGTGTATCATTGCCTGGTAACATATTGGCTGCTTGTGGGAAGATTTTAGAGAATTCAACACTTCCAAAAAAGTTGAAAATTAAGAATACACCTAGCAAAAAGCCTAAATCACCAATACGGTTCATTACAAATGCCTTTTTAGCCGCCGATGCATAAGCACTGTTCGTATACCAGAAACCGATTAACAGGTAAGAGCATAAACCTACACCTTCCCAACCGATAAACATGACGATGTAGTTTGATCCCAATACCAATAAAAGCATAAAGAATACAAACAGGTTCAGATAAGAGAAAAATTTACCGAATCCAGCATCATCGTGCATATAGCTGGTAGAATATAAATGGATCAGAAAACCAATTCCGGTGATGATCAAAAGCATGATCGAGCTTAAAGGATCAACCAGGAAAGATAATGGAATGTGTAGTGCACCCGCGCTGATCCAATCGAATAAAAATACTTCGTGAGATTTTTGTGTATCGCCATGTAAACTAAAGAAAATAACTATGCTGATAATGAAGGAGGCTAAGATTACCCCGCTTCCGATAATACCAACAAGTCCTTTAGATAAAGAGTTTCTGCCTAGTCCATTAATTACAAAACCTAAAAAAGGGAGTAACGGAACCAACCAAATCAATTGTTCTATTGTCATTCTTATTATATATTTACCACTTAAGGCGATTTAAAACATTAATATCTACTGATTTCGTATTTCTGTAAACCATTACAATAATCGCTAAGCCTACTGCAACCTCTGCAGCTGCCAAAGCCATAATGAAGAACACGAAAACCTGTCCTGATGGATCATTGTTATGGACCGAGAATGCTGTTAAAAGTAAGTTAACCGCATTTAGCATCAGCTCAACCGACATAAAAATTACAATGGCATTTCTGCGGGTAAGTACACCGATTACGCCAATAGAAAAAATAATGGCACTTAAATAGATGTAGTGGTTTAGCGGAACGCCTGCTGCTTGTGTGAATAAATTTTCCATTATGCTTCTACCTCATCTCTTTTAGATAATAAAACGGCTCCAACCATTGCTGCCAATAGTAACAGAGATGACAATTCGAATGGCAATAAGAATGGGCCAAAAAGCTCCTTGCCCAGATTTTCTACCAATCCTAATCCCGGGTTTTTCAAAATCAATGGGCTGGTAATACTTGCTGATTTTAAAGAACCAATTAAGGTTACAACCAAACAACCGCCAGCAATTACACCTACGATTTTGATCAGTGGCGATTTACTCGGTTCGGTTTCTTTGTTCAGGTTAAGTAGCATCAGTACAAAAAGGAACAGTACCATAATGGCGCCCATGTAAACGATAAAGTTTACCACCGCTAAAAACTGTGCGTTTAACAGCACATAGTGAACGGTGAAGGTAAAAAAGGTAAGGATTAAGTACAATACACTGTGGATCGGATTTTTTGCAAAAATCACCAGCAGCGAAAAGATGATACTTAATGTGGCTACGAAATAGAATACTTGTGTACTCATTAATTGTTTATTTATTTATGTTCCATGGTCTGTGTCTCCACAAATCATTAATTATCTTTCGTTTCGTGAAGACACGAACCGAGGCTTAAGATTATTACCATGGTTCGTGTCTTCACGAACCATTATTTTATTTTTTCATTTCCAATGGCGCTTCTACCAACTTATCTTTTCCGTAAATAAAATCCTTACGTAAATAATCAGCAGGTACAATCGGCCCATCTAAGTAAATTGCCTCTTTTGGACAAGCTTCTTCACATAATCCACAGAAAATGCAACGCAACATATTGATTTCGTAAGTTGCTGCATATTTTTCTTCACGATATAAATCTTTCTCCTCAGGTTTACGCTCTGCGGCAATCATGGTAATGGCTTCAGCAGGACAAGATAAAGCACATAAACCACATGCAGTACAACGTTCTTTACCATTCTCATCACGTTTTAGCGAGTGCATCCCTCTAAAGTTGGTAGAGAATTCTCGTTCTACTTCAGGATATCTTATAGTAGCCTCTTTTTTAAATAAGTGACTGATGGTAATGCCCATACCTTTAGCTATTGCCGGGAGGTACATCCGTTCCATAAAGCTCAATGGCTTTTGTTCCAGTACTTTTTTCTTATTACTTAATGATTCCATAATTAAAACTTCTCAATAATCGCAATCACAACACCTGTTATTATAATATTGGCAATAGCCAAAGGTATTAAACCTTTCCAACCTAAATTCATCAATTGATCGTAACGGAAACGAGGGATTGTCCAACGCACCCACATGAAGAAAAAGATGAAAGCACATATTTTACCGAAGAAAACTGCTGTACCAAAAAGCGGTGCCCATGTTGGGCCTAACCACACCGCCATCGAATCCATGCCAGGGTAATTATAACCACCCCAGTATAAAGCCGCCATTACCGCAGATGATACAAACATGTTGATATACTCAGCAAATAGGTAAAAACCTAATTTCATCGACGAGTATTCTGTATGGTAACCACCGATTAGTTCTGTTTCGCATTCCGGCAAATCAAATGGCGCACGGTTGGTTTCTGCGAATGAACAAACCATAAAGATTAAAAATCCAAGTGGTTGATATAACACATTCCATCTCCATCCATGCTGCTGATCAACGATTTCTTTTAAGCTTAAGGTATTGGTCATTAAAAGCAAAGCGATGATCGATAATCCCATTGCGATTTCATAACTGATGTTCTGTGAAGCCGCACGGATGGCACTTAACAAAGAGTATTTGTTGTTTGATGCCCATCCACCGATCATTACACCATAAACACCTAAAGATACGACTCCAAAAATGTATAAAACACCAACGTTGATATCTGAAACCTGCAGTGGAATAGTTTTGCCAGCAATTAAAACAGGGCTACCCCATGGAATAACTGCAGTACCGATACAGGCACAAAGCAAAGCCAAACCAGGGCCAGCGATAAACAAAAATCTGTTTGATGATGTTGGAATAATTTCCTCTTTCATAAACATTTTTAAACCATCGGCCAAAGGCTGTAAAATACCAAAAGGGCCGGCTCTATCCGGACCTAAACGATCTTGTAAATATGCAGCAACCTTACGTTCTGCATAAGTAGAATACATGGCAATAACTAAACTGATGCCGAAAATTACAGCTACCAGGATAAATTTTTCTATAACAAAAGCGCTATCCATTAGTATTTAACTGTTTTATGTAATTCAATTTCATTTGCAGCTTGTAATGCCTCATTTGGCTGAATTACATGCAAAGGTTTTAATGTTTCGTAGTGGTTAGATGCAATTACCGAAGTATCATCAATGTGCGTTGGATGTTCAATTACCCAATCAGCAGTTGCTTTTTTATCAAATCGGCAAGTATTGCAAATAAATTCTTCTACTTCTCCAAACTGATCTTTACGTGCGGTAACACGTAAAACATCTGCTCCTTTATACCAAAGTGTTACTTTACCGTTACATTTTTCGTGATCACAATTGCGGTGTGCATCAACTGGTTTGGTAAACCAAACACGGTTTTTAAAACGAAAAGTTTTATCGGTTAAAGCACCTACAGGGCAAACATCGATTACGTTTCCTGAGAAATCGTTATCAACAGCCTGAGTGATGTAAGTAGAAATTTCTGAGTGGTCGCCACGGTTCAAGATACCATGAACACGTTTGTTTGTAATCTGATCTGCCGTGAAAACACAACGGTAGCACAAAATACAACGATTCATGTGCAACTGGATTTTATCACCTATATCAATACGCTCAAAAGTACGACGCTCAAACTCATAACGTGTTTTTTGCAAACCATGCTCGTAGCCCAAATTCTGCAAATCGCACTCTCCTGCCTGATCGCAAACAGGGCAATCTAGGGGGTGATTAATCAATAAGATCTCTACAACACCTGCACGTGCTTCCAAAACTTCTGGTGAAGTAATGTTAAGCACTTCCATCCCATCCATTACAGTTGTGCGGCAAGAAGCCACCAACTTAGGCATTGGACGAGGATCTTTTTCCGAACCTTTGGTCACTTTTACGATACAGGTACGGCATTTACCGCCACTGCCTTGTAATTTAGAATAATAGCACATGGCAGGTGGAACGATATCCCCTCCGATCTGCCTTGCAGCATTCAGAATGGTTGTTCCGTTATCAACCTCTACTGTTATCCCATCTATCGTAACCTTAACTTTTTCACTCATGGTTAATGATATTCTTTTTATTTCTTTATCTCACCTTGGTTTGTGTCTCCACGAACCAATTCTATTTTATATTATTTCTTTTTCGAGATTTTATAACCAATTTCTTTTCTTGGCTGTGCTCTCTGTTCTGGTAGTTCATCAAAATATCTGAATATAACTTCAATGTTTTTATCCTGATTATCTACTTTCTTTTTAATCTTTTCTACTTCAAGTCTTATTTCTGTATTGCTTAAAACCATTGTTCTAAGCTGTACAAACACATCAATAATTTTTAATACTTACTTCTACCGCCTGTTTGCTTTTTAAAACGTTTGATAGTTGCAAAATACCATGTTAGCTAAATGCGAACGGGAGATATTTTGAGTATTTTCCTTGTTCTAAGGTCACAATTTGTGGCCTTAGAACATCGTTTTCTTCTTTTGTTAGCTTAAACATAAAGTGTTCTGGGAAACGCTCTATATTTCTTCTAACTTGTTGTTTCAACTGCATGGTTTCCACACCAAAAAGTTCCGCCAATCTATATCCAACATTACTTTAACTCCTCTAAAAAGATAATTTTGTTTACAATTACCTCATTAGGAATTATTGATGTCTCTTGTTTCGGCATTTACAAGTTTATTTTCTAAGATCACAAATTGTGATCTTAGGTTTTAAATTAAATATTCAACTGGTCGCAAATTGCGACCTTAGAATTTTATTTCTCTTCCGTTACCGGAGCTTTCTCAATCGGGGTAGCATAATTTGCAATACCGTAGTTCTGGCTCTGGCTTTTAACCGGTTCTTTAATGTGCCATTCAAATTCATCTCTGAAGTGACGGATTGCACTGGCTACTGGCCAGGCAGCTGCATCACCCAGGGGACAGATTGTATTTCCTTCAATTTTACGTTGAATATCCCACAATAAATCAACATCTTCCATGCTACCATGGCCGTGTTCGATTTTGTGCAACACTTTTTCCATCCACCCGGTACCTTCACGGCAAGGTGAACATTGTCCACAGCTTTCGTGGTGATAAAAACGAGAAAAATTCCAGGTATTTCTAACGATACACTGATCTTCATCAAAAGCAATAAAACCACCTGAACCCATCATGGTTCCGGTAGCAAATCCACCTTCAGATAACGATTCGTAACTCATTAAACGAGGTTCGCCGTTGGCATATTTCAAGGTTAAATTAGCAGGTAAAATAGGAACAGATGATCCACCTGCAACCGTTGCCTTTAAACGTTTACCATTGGCAATACCGCCACAATACTCATCAGAGTAGATAAATTCTTCTACCGGTAAACCCAATTCGATTTCGTAAACGCCTGGTTTTACTAGATTACCCGATGCCGATATCAATTTTGTTCCTGTGCTTCTACCGATACCAATTTTTGCATATTCATCGCCACCATCGTTGATAATAGGCACAACTGCAGCAATAGATTCAACATTGTTAACCACTGTAGGGCAACCATACAAACCTGCAATTGCCGGAAATGGTGGTTTAATACGTGGATTCCCTCTTTTACCTTCAAGCGATTCTAACAAAGCCGTTTCTTCACCACAAATGTAAGCGCCGCCGCCTGGCTGAACATATAATTCTAAATCGTAACCCGTTCCTAAAATATTTTTACCCAACCATCCGGCAGCTTTAGCTTCAGCAATTGCTTTTTCTAAAATGCGAATCTGGGGCATCATCTCACCCCTTACATAGATGTAAGAGACCTTTGCACCCAATGCGAAACTCGATACAATCATTCCCTCAATTAATGCATGGGGAATATAAGTCATCAAATAACGGTCTTTAAAAGTTCCCGGCTCTGATTCATCAGCATTGCACACCAAATAACGTGCAACACCTTCTGGTTTAGCCAAAAAGCTCCACTTCATCCCAGTTGGGAAACCCGCACCTCCGCGACCGCGTAAGCCCGATTTCTTAACTTCTTCAACAATCTCTTCAGGTGTTAAAGTTTTAAGGGCTTTTTCCACAGCACGGTACCCGCCTTTTTGGCGATAGACTTCAAGTGTATTGATGCCCGGTATGTTTATATGCTCAAGTAACAGTTTTCGAGACATTTTAATTAGTCTAGAGTCTGTAGTCCGCAGTCCATAGTCATGAGTCAAAACGACTCTCGACTTAAGACTTTCGACTTAGGACTTATTTTTCAAATCTTCAATCAATTTATCTACACTTGCTTCGGTAAGGTTTTCATAGAAAGTATATTCCGGGCTAATCTGTAACACCGGACCGAAACCACAGGCAGCTAAACATTCAACTCCTCTAAAGCTGAATAAACCATCGGCAGTAACTTCACCTTCTTTAACACCTAACTTGTTTTCCAAGTGGCTTAATATTTTTTCGGCACCAACCAAGCAACAAGGACCGGTACGACAAACCTCCAAAGCATACTTGCCTTGTGGTTTTAAAAAGTACATGGTATAAAATGTTGCCACTTCGTAAACTTCAATGGGCTGAATATTTAAATATTCGGCAACCTTATCCATCGCTGGTGTACTCACCCAAAGGTATTCGGCCTGTACCAAGTGCAATAATGGCAACAAAGCTGATTTGTGCTTACCTTCGGGATAACGGCTCTTTACATCATCAAATTTGGCCAGCAATTCTGATGAAAACACTACAGGTGTTTGTTCTTCTACTTTAAGCATCTAATTCTCCTGCAATAATATTCATACTACTCATGTTGATAATGGCGTCAGACAATAACATGCCTTCGCTCATTGGTGCAAACATCTGGTAGTTTATAAAACTTGGTCTACGGAAGTGTAAACGGTACGGTGTACGGCCTCCATCGTTAATCAGATAGAACCCTAATTCACCGTTTCCGCCTTCTACAGCGTGATAAACTTCTGCTTTTGGTGCATCAATTTCGCCCATCACAATTTTAAAGTGATAGATTAATGCTTCCATATTGTTGTAAACTTCTTGTTTTGGAGGGAGGTAAAATTCAGGAACATCGGCATGAAAAATACCTTTTGGTTCTGTTTTTAACTTCACAAGCGCCTGTTCGATAATGCGGACACTTTGCCACATCTCTTCATTGCGCACTAAATACCTGTCGTAAATATCGCCACTTGTACCAACTGGAACCTCAAAGTCGAAATCCTGATATGAAGAATATGGATCGCTTACACGCACATCGTAATCTACACCGGTAGCACGTAAAAGTGGGCCAGTCCAGCTGTATTCTAAAGCAGTTTCTTTGGTTACTTCTGCAACACCAGCCGTTCTATCAATAAAAATACGGTTGCGTGTTAGCAGATTTTCGAACTCTTTTAACGCTTTAGGGAACTCTTTTAAAAACTTATCGATTTTAGCAAAGGCGATATCATTGAAATCTCGTTCGAAACCACCAATACGGCCAATATTTGTTGTTAAACGTGCACCACAAACCTCTTCAAAGATTTCGTAAATATGCTCACGAAACTGAAAAAGATATAAGAAAGTGGTAGTTGCTCCGGTATCCTGACCAATAATCGTGTTACAGATAATGTGATCGGCAATGCGCGAAAGCTCCATCACGATTACGCGAAGATAATCTACGCGTTTCGGCATCTGAATATTTAACAACTTCTCAACCGTCATGTGCCAGCCCATATTGTTAATAGGCGACGAGCAATAGTTTAAACGGTCGGTAAGTGGCGTAATTTGATAGAATGGGCGATGCTCAGCAATCTTTTCGAAAGCACGGTGAATGTACCCAATGGTAGAAACGCCGCTTACAATACGTTCGCCATCTAATTGCAAAACGTTTTGAAAAACGCCGTGTGTTGCAGGGTGCGTTGGGCCTAAGTTTAAGGTTACCAACTCACTTTGCGGGTCGTTATCTGTAAATACCGGATGGTTATGATTCATAGTTTACCTTCCAAAAAATTCGTCTTTTTTATCTACCCTGTTCGGGTCTTCCAATGGATACTGTTTCAACATCGGGTGAACACCTAAATCGTCCATATTTAAAATACGGCGTAAATCCGGGTGGCCTTCAAATTTGACTCCAAACAGATCGTAAGTTTCGCGTTCCATCCAGTTGGCACCTTTCCAAACGGTTGTTGCTGTAGGGATAGTTGGATTTTGCTCTGAAATGAAAACCTTAATCCTAATCCTAACTTTTTCTACCATGTTATGAAGATGATAAACAACAGCAATGCCATGGTCTTTACCTGGATAGTGAACGGCAGTGATATCAGTAAGGAAATTGAATTTTAAATCTTCTTTAAGATGCGAAAGCACATTGATGATCACATCTTTATAAGTTACAAAGGTTAGTAAACCATAAGGCTCAGAAACGGCAGTAACTTTTTCGCCAAACTTTTCAGTCAGCTTAACGTGGATATCGTTATTTAGTGTCGTTTCTTCCATTATTTAATGCCGTATTGACCTAAAAGTTCTTTGTAATAATCAGAATTTCTTCTTCTGCCTGATTCGCTTTTCACTAAATCCTGAATACGTTGAAAACCATCTAAAATGGCTTCAGGTCTTGGCGGGCAACCCGGAACGTAAACATCCACCGGAATAACCTCATCAATGCCTTGCAATACGGAATAAGTATCGAAAATGCCTCCACTACTTGCACAGGCACCAACAGCCATTACCCAACGTGGCTCTGCCATTTGGATATAAACCTGTTTTAATACCGGGGCCATCTTTTTAGCGATAGTTCCCATAACCATTAAAACATCAGCCTGACGGGGAGAAAAACTTAAACGTTCCGCACCGAAACGACCTAAATCGTAGTGAGACCCCATGGTTGCCATAAACTCGATTCCACAACAAGAAGTTGCGAAAGGTAATGGCCATAATGAATTTGAGCGGGCCAAACCAATCACTTTATCAAGAGAAGTGGCAAAAAAACCAGATCCTTCTATTCCTGGAGGCGCATCAACTATATTAATTTCACTCATGTTTATAAACAAAAAATGCTCATCCCTTTGCAGAATGAGCAACAAATTTACAATATTTTAAAGGCAAACAAACTAGCTTTACTCGATTTAGAACCTTTCTAAATAACCAAAAGTGCCCTGAGTTAGTGTAAGTGATACACATACAGTTTTCAGTTCCCAATTATCAGTGCGCAGTTTTGAAATTGCTAACTGAGAACTGCTAACTGAATTAGTTCCAGTCCAGGACTTTTTTCTTGATGACGTAGATGAAACCCAGCAATAATGTACCCATGAAAATGAACATTTCGATCATTCCATCCATCCGTAATGTACGGAAATTAACCGCCCAAGGATACATAAAGATAACCTCTACATCGAAAAGCACAAATAAGATGGCTACCACGAAATATTTGATAGAGAAAGGCTGACGTGCATTACCTACTGATTTAATACCGGCCTCAAAAGTTTCTAATTTATCGCTTGTTTTACGTTTTGGACCTAAAAAGTGGGTAGCAACCAGTGTGGTTACCACAAAACCTAAAGCAACAATTACTTGAAATATAATTGGTAAAAAATCTATAGCCGAACTTTGCGCTTGCATATTATTTATTTTATGATGCAAAAGTAAAAGAAAAAGGCAGAGTAACCAAACTCTGCCTTTTCTAAATTATTTAACTTTTTAATTATTTGCCTTTTGGCTTAGCTCCCGCGCCAGTCAACTCTTTTAATTTAGTTGTTGCATAACTGTCAGTTGGATCTAAAGCAAGACATTTATTTAAGTAATCAATTGCCTTAACCTTATCTTTATCAGCATACCAAGAGCCTAGCAATCTGTAAGACTCAATCAAATTATTTTTAGCGGCCGCTTGTTCTTCTGGTTTTACTAAGGTGATATATTTTTCATAAAAAGGAATCATTAAACCTTTAGGAGTTGCAGCGTTCTGAATTTGATCGATATAATCATTAATTCTGGCTCTAAAAAGATATGATTGAGCTAAATCAGGAGTTACTTTCGACAAATGGCTAAGCGCTGAATCACCTTGAATTAAACCTTGCAAATTCATTGGTTTCTTTTCACGCTTTAATGTATAAGATTCCATAAATCTATTTATTCCTATGTACAGATAGTTATATAAAGATCCTTTACCATTTGGATTATACTTAGACGCTAATTCATAAACTTCAGCTGATTTTGCAAACTTCTTCGCATCGTACAAGCTTTTACCAGCCTCTGCCAAAGCTTCAGCATTTGTTGAATCAAGTTTAGCTGCCTCAATAATATTACCAACTGCTAAGCTATCCTGTCCTGCTTTTAATTGTGCTTTACCTAAATAAAGGTAATCATTACCTAAAATCTTTGATTTATCTTTCTCCTTAGCAAAAAACTCGGTCATATAAGTTAAAGCCTGAGGATAGTTTTTATTTTCATAAGCAGCCCATCCTTTTAATCTCGCAACAACACCTGATTTAGAATCATTCGCTGGAACTTGAATGCTAGACGCAACTTGCTCTAATGTTTGAAAATCTTTAGCATAGTATAAAAACTGCATGTAACGCAATTGAGATTCTAAAGATTTATCGGTTAAATCCATATATTTTTTATAGTTCTCAATTCCTTTAGCTGCTTTTTCTTTATCTACACCAAAGCTACTCCATTGTAAATATAACTCACCTAACTCGCGATAAGCTGGGCCATAGTTTGCATCGGCAGCAATTACATCTTGTAATTCTTTTTCTCCTTCAGGAAAGGCTCTAGATTCCTTATACATTTTACCAATCTGCGTTTTAGCTCTTCTGTTGTTTGGATCAACATCACCAACACGCATGTACGGACCTAATGCCTCAGAATTTTTCTTCTGTAAAGCATAGGCATCACCTTGTGCCAAGAAAACTTCAGCATCTTTATCTTTAGAATCTAATTCGTCTGCTTTTGTAATGTTAGCCAAAGCACTTGTGAAATCAGGTTTAGATACATCATCACTTGGTTTATCCTGTGCCAAATAGGCTTTACCGATATACAAATAAGTTTTGTAATCTTTCGGTGCCAAAGCTACTGCCTTGTCGAAATTAGTTTTAGCAGAACTTGGGTTATTAGATAACATATCTGCTTCACCTAAACCGATTAAATTTAGGTTATTTTTCGGGTCAGCGGTAACACCTTTGGTAAATACGGCTCTAGCTGAGTCGATATAACCGGTTTTCAAGTAAACCAAACCAAGATTGTAATAGTTATCACCATCTGATGCTTTTGAGGTCACCAATGATTTAAGCATTGATGATGCTTTTTGGTACTGTTCAGCGTCAATGGCTTTTTTCGCGTCATTTAAATCTTGAGCAAAAACTGCAGAACCCATCAACACCAAACCTACATTTAAGGTTATTGCTTTCTTTAAAATTTTCATCGGATATTCTGTTTTTTTATTTAATAAAAATGAAGTGTCTCTTTAGATTTACTTCGTGGTTCAATTTATAATTTTTAATCTAATTTCCTTTTGTCAGGTTAATTTGTCTTGGCATTAATTTATGTGGCCCAAGTCCAGATTTAAGTACAATCAATTGCCCTCTCTGGCTTCTTAACCATATTGCAAATCCTGTGCCTAAACCATCTCTTCCTTCGCAATCTATAATATTTATATTCCTTAGGAAAGGATAAACACCATTGATTAAGTTATCTTGAGTTGGTTTATAGAACTGATCGTCTCCTACCTTACCTTTTACATTCTTTACGCCCATCAATTTTATCTGAGAAAGATACTCACTCATTTCAGCGTTTTTACCCGTGACCCAATTCACGCCTAAAATACCAATAAAATTTTTATCTTCTGCAATAAGTTTAATTACTTCTTTGCTGGAATTTTTAGAATAAACACCTGTAGCTGGAAATTGGCTGATATTGGCCAATTCTTTAAAATATTGAAAGGTACTTGAATAAGCGTTATCAAAGACCAATTTTTTATCTGATTTCTTCCCCTGTAATATATCAATCACATCTTTAACGTTAATTGTACTGTCGATATTGCCTTGATTTGTAATTAAAGCAATACCATCCACAGCAAATCGTGAGGTGTTTATTCTTATACTCCGCTGGTTATAATATTTTTCTTCAGCCTTGGTTAATAACCTTGGTAGTACAATTACCCTCACGCTATCATTCAAAAAAGCTGGTAAAAGTTTTTCGGCTGACTTTACCGTAGTTTCGAATTTTGCCTGCGGATAATCCAGGCTAAATACATCAATCTGATTTTGCACAATAGGGCCAACGCTTTCATCAACGAGCATTTTGAGTGTACCGCTGGTGCGGGTCTCTTCAACTGCTTCGGTTTTGTTTTTACGCTTACAAGCTACAAGAGCCAGGATTAAGAATATAAAAAGGAAATTTCTCATTGATTTAGTCTCGCCTGCTTAGGCTTAATAGTCTTACAAAAGCATAAATGATTAAGAGTATTCCAATCGCGATTCTACCCCATTGCGGAATAGCGCCTAAACGCAGGGCTATTGGCTCCCAAAAGATAAATGCAAGCCCCAATACCACATAAAAGACAAACATGATAAGGCCTAAAATAAGCAAAAACCGCTGTTTAGGCGATTTTTGCTTAAAGATATCAAAATTTAACATCTACTATTAGTTCAATGTAAAGTTAACGTTGATGTTGTATTTTACCCTTACCGGCTTACCATTTTGGATACCTGGGTTCCAACGTGGGCTAGCTTTTAATACACGGATGGCTTCTTCATCAGTTCCGCTACCCAAACCACGGGTAACTTGAATATCAGTTAATTTACCATCTTTTTCAACAACGAAGGATAAAAACACTTTACCCTGTACGTTATTTTCTTGTGCCATTGGCGGGTATTTAATTGCGTTTCCTAAGTACTTATAGAATTTAGCAATACCGCCTGGAAATTCCGGTTGTTTCTCGATACTAACAAAGTCGTAAACTTTATTATCATCAACCGCAACAGCAGCTTCTCTTTTTGGTCCCTCACCTACTGGCTCAGCGATAACAATATCAGCTGTTGGATCACCTTTAATATCTCTCTGGCCTGGATCTGCTTCCTTCAACTTTTCAAC
Source organism: Pedobacter kyonggii (assembly GCF_004310665.1). Classification (GTDB taxonomy): domain Bacteria; phylum Bacteroidota; class Bacteroidia; order Sphingobacteriales; family Sphingobacteriaceae; genus Pedobacter; species Pedobacter kyonggii. Next base: position 326,351 of record NZ_SIXF01000001.1, read on the forward strand.
CGTTGGTGGTTCATCACGAACCTCGATATCGGGTTTTACAATTGGAGGTGGCATTTTCACCTGGTCAATTTTCGGTGGCGGTGGCTCTACCGGTGGTGGTGGTGGTGTTTTAGGGTCTACTGGTGGTGGTGGCGCTAAAATTACTTCCTGTGCTTTTAATTGCTCTTCTTCCTGGTCCATTGAGCCTTTAATCAGGCTAAAGATTTTAGGTGAGAAAAATAACACTAGAAATATTACAGAGCCAATAATTAATGCTCTTGTGGTATTTGCACCATTGGTTTTACGCAATTGGTACGCACCGTAGCTTTTGTTTTTATCCGCAAAAACCACTTCAAGCCATTCTTTTCTGAATATATCTAACTTCGACATAACTATTGGTTTTTATTGATTATAAAATTCCTTGTTCCTTCATGGCCTGCTTCTCGTTATCAAGGATATTATCGTCATCAATCTGACGAACCTTAACTTTAAGAATTTCCAATTCGTCCATAATATCCACAAAGTTCTGGAAAGTAGATCCTGAAGTTGGTTTTACCAATACAACAAAGTCTCCAGCAACACCCGAAGCATCAGCTGTTTTTCTATTTTTAACAATAGATTCTCCAACTTGTGATACAGATTCGATATTTGGAGCAGTTTCACCTGCTACGCCCATGTACCAAGCTACCTTATCTTTTTTACCCAATAAGATGGTCATGGTTTTACTTGCTTTCAGTTCCAATCTGTTTTCAGGTAACTTCTCGTTTTTATCTGGTTTTGCAATATCCATCGCCTGTGGAGTAGATATTGATGTAGTTAAGATAAAGAATGTTACCAAAAGAAACATTAGATCCACCATTGGAGTCATATCAACCCTTGGTGTGGCTTTCTTCCCGCCTGTATTTAATTCTGCCATTTCTTATTTCTTTTTAGCTTCAGCGTTAGTAACCAATAAAAATTTGTTTACACTTTGCTTCTGAAGCACATCAATAATCTTTTTCACAACCGGATATTCTTCTTTAGCATCACCTTTGATACTTACACGCATATCCTGATTATTTATTTCTTTAGTTGCTTTACGAGCATTTAAAACCCATGAGTTAAGCTGGTTGTCTGTAGAATCGGTAGGAATACCTCTTTGTACACCTGGTTTCATACGCTCACCACCATCCATTTTGATAAACGATTTTAGGCTTGCAACAGGAACACCAAAACTACCAATCGATGAGAATCTTTTAATCTCCTCAGGTGTAAAGGTCATTTTGTATTGTTCTCCCATTAACTCTAAGGTTTTAGCCCTAACTTTTGTGCCTGCCACTTCAAAGAAAACCTGACCTTGACCAATGGTTAAAATTGCATTGTTTTCTGCCGGTACTTTAAACTCATACGTAGATGAGGGGGTAGAAACGGCCAGAGGTTCTGGTTGTCTTGCCGTAGCAGTTAATATGAAGAACGTTAGTAACAGTGCAGCTACGTCGCACATGGCGGTCATATCTGTTACGGTACTGGTTCTTTTAACTTTAATTCTAGGCATAATATTTTAACTTTTTAATAATGATGATCTTTTTTCCGGTTTTCCATAAAGCCGGTAAAAATATTTTCAAAAAATTATTTATGCGAACTAGCGTAAGTTTGAACGATGCTAAAACCTGCCTCATCAATAGCATACGTTAATTTATCAATTTTAGAGGTTAAAATGTTGTACATGATAATTGCTAATGTTGAAACCGCAATACCTGTCATCGTATTAATCAAGGCTTCAGAGATACCTACCGCTAATGCTGACTGATCTGGAGCACCAGAGTTTGCTAAACCGGCGAATGCGCGGATCATACCTGTTACCGTACCTAATAAACCGATCAAAGTACCAATTGATACCAATGTAGCAATGATGGTTAAGTTTTGCTCTAACATTGGCATTTCTAAAGCTGTAGCTTCTTCTACCTCTTTTTGGATAGCAACGATTGATTGCTCAACATCCATATTAGTATCAGCTTCAACTTCGCTATATTTTTTCAAACCAGATTTAATTACGTTAGCAACTGAACCTTGTTGTTTATCACACTCAGCTTTTGCAGCCTCGATGTTACCTGCGCTTAATAAACCTTGCACTCTGCGAATGAAACTATCTAAGCTAGATTTTCCACTTGCTTTACCAATAACGATGATACGTTCAATAGAGAATACAATAGTAGTTAATAATAGTCCGATCAATACCGCTACGATTGGACCACCTTTGTAAGCTGTACCAGGATAGTTATTTGGCAAAGGTAGGTTTTCAGAATTGTTGTCGATAAAGTTTGACGGATCCCCTAATACGAATTTCCAGATAGTGAAACCGACAATAATACAGATAGGAATTACCAATGTTGCGAAAATGTTAGATGCACTAGAAGAGCTCTCTTTTTTAACAGTTGTTGGTTTTGGTGCGTTTGCCATTTTTTTTGAAATTTTAGTTTTAGTTCTTGTTTTTAATTTTTAGCTGTTTTTTTCTTTTGTACTACACTCAACGTTTCATATCCGAAATTGTTGCGAAAAACAAATTTATAAATTGATTTTAAATTACAAATTAATAAATCAATAAGCAATTAAATCGTTACTTAGAATTTAGTTTCGGTAAATCACCAAGGGTGTATAACAAAAAAATTGCCCCAGCCGAGGCAATTCTTTCACAATAAAAACTAAAAAAAAATCGAATTGCAAATTTTTCGCTCAAAAAATGCATTTTAAAGTGCATTTAACATAATTTTAACGCTTCGTGTCTGCTTTTTGGTACTTTTGTCAGTTCGAACTGCTTGAAATTCTCTTTAAAGGCATCCGACAGTTCGTATGCTTTTAAAAAGTATTCTTCCTGATTGCTCCATGTTTTAGAGGGGTCTAAAATTTCGTCCGGTACCCCAGGACAATTTAATGGCATCATCAATTTAAATACGTGGTGTTGCTTATATTTATTATGATCTAAGTCTCCATTTAACGCTGCCGTAATCATCGCTCTGGTATAACTTAATTTCATCCTTCTACCTACGCCGTAAGCGCCACCGCTCCAACCCGTATTTACTAACCATACGTTTACCTGATGTTTTTCCATCTTCTCGCCCAATAGTGCGGCATATCTAGATGGGTGCAATGGCAAGAAGGCTTTACCAAAGCAAGCCGAAAACGTTAACTGAGGTTCTGTCACCCCCGTTTCTGTTCCTGCAACCTTGGCTGTATATCCGCTCATAAAGTGGAACATGGCCTGTTCTACATTCAATTTTGAAATTGGAGGCAATACACCAAACGCATCTGCAGTTAAGAAAAAGATATTTTTCGGAACAGCCGCTATTGATGGTAAAATCGCATTGTCAATATAATCTATTGGATAAGCCACACGGGTATTTTCCGTTTTACTGATGTTGCTATAATCAACCTCCTTCGTACCTGGAAAAAAATTGATATTCTCTAGCAACGAGCCAAATTTGATCGCCTTAAAGATCTGAGGCTCTTTCTCTTCGGTTAAGTCTACGCATTTTGCATAGCAACCGCCTTCGAAGTTAAATACAGAATCTTTACCCCAGCCATGTTCATCATCACCTATCAATCCTCTCTCTGGATCGGCAGACAAGGTGGTTTTTCCCGTCCCTGACAAGCCGAAGAATATAGCGGTATCGCCATTTTTACCCACATTGGCCGAACAGTGCATGGATAGCGTATTCTTATTTACTGGCAGGATAAAGTTTAAAACAGAAAAAATTCCTTTTTTAATTTCGCCGGTATAACCAGTTCCCCCGATCAAAATCATTTTCCTGGTGAAATTGATGATGGAGAAGTTTTCCTGTCTGGTTCCGTCAATAGCCGGATCGGCCAAGAAACCTGGTGCAGCAATGATGGTCCACTCTGGTGTGCTCCCTAAACCATCCTCTTCCGGGCGGATAAACAAATGATGAGCAAAAAGATTCTGATAAGCCGTTTCTGTAATTACCCGGATGGATATATCGTAATCCGGATTGGCACAGGCCGAAGAATCGCGGACATAGATTTGCTTATCTTCAAGGTAATTTGTTAGCTTATAAAACAGCTGATCGAATTTCTCCGGAGAAATTTTAATGTTTACATCACCCCACCAAACCTGGTCTTCGGTTACCTCGTCGCATACAATAAAACGGTCTTTAGGAGAACGTCCGGTAAACTTTCCGGTATCAACCGCCAGTGCTCCTGAAGCAGCCAGCGTACCTTCTTTATTTAATAAGGCATCATCAATTAATTCCGTTGGAGATAATTGGTACTTTACAGCAATGTTTCCACCTAGATTTAAATAGCTTAAATCTGGCGTTTGCAGTTTCTTTTTGCTCATAACAATAAGTTAGTTAGTACAGCAAAGGTAAATACTTATCTTCCACAAAAACTAGTTTTGAAGCGTAATTTTTTACATATTGTAGCAAATACACTATTATGTAAACAATTTATTTACAGCTATTTACACGCTATTTTACAGTATAAAAAAAATTAAAAAATTACACTAAGTAAAATCTGCTAAATGGTTTTGGCTAGTTTAAACTTTTAATAGATAAGGCTTTAAGTGCCCATAAATCTTTAATAGCAGCGTTAAAAGATTAACATCTATTCGGAAATGAATTAAAGATTATACTTTTATGTAGTAACATGATCAATAATGAACTGGGAAATACTTAGAAAAAAGATATATTATATTGATGGCTCCTTAAGGGATATCTATGTTAAAGATACAAGTATGGGAGATTGGGAAAAATGGATAGACCTCATCAACACCAAATATGAAGTGAAATTTTATAATGTGCTCTCGGGTGAAATTGAAAGCCGTATTAATAAAAGCATTGTATTTGATTATTGGAATGGAAAAACCGACCTACTTAATAATGTTACTATATATTTAGGAAATATTCTGGTTAAATGCCATTTCTTTGGTGGCAATGAAATTGAAAATGATATTACCCCTACAGAAATTAATTCGATCGAAGACCATAACAGGTTAGTAGATTATTTAAAAGATATTTCTACCTGCTTAGGCAAAGAAGTTATGCTAACTCCAGAAAATTATTCGGAAGAAGACAAGAAATTAATTATTGTTAATGAAAACGGAATTGAGCTTGATTTTTCAGATCATCCTATTGGAGGCAAATATTGAATATCAAAAAATGACAGGCAACAATAGCTTAAAAAGCTTATCCATTATCTCGTTAACAATATTATTATTGTTATTAATCTGGAATATAGTTCCAATAATACAGGCTAGAATGCAGTTAGTTAGCGATTTTATCCCTAGCAGTATTATTTATGACCTCGCAAAACCTTATATATACATCAGTTCTGTTTTGGTTTTTGCTAACATTATAGCATTTCTATTATTCTTTCTAAAGAAATATTTACCAGTGATTATTTTGGGTAGTATTGCTTTTTGCATTCATGGAGTATATATTTTTTTGAATTAATTATACTCGTTTACCACTTCGCCAGGTGGGCGCCCCTCCAAAGGAGGGGAATTATACGCTGGAAGGTAACCCACTTAAATAGAAGCACAAGCCCATATTAAAGTAAACCTGAAAAAAGCGGCAGCTCCCGATCTCACTAACAACAAAACAGCACTCCCATCGGGACTATAGCGGTTAGCAGGGCTGCACCATCTAAGGAACGACTACAGCATTTTTCTAAAGATTAAAATTTACTGATCAACCACCCCGTCCTACGGGCGCCCCTCCTTGGAAAAAGGAGGAGAGTTGGATCAGTCGTAGTAAAAACAATACCGGTTTTGGGTTCATAAAATGCGGCTATTTCATCCACTTAAACGTTTTAATAGAAATTTCGAAATAAAAATCAAAAAACATTTGCATTTTAAAAAAATAATCTCCTACTTTACGGTGTACAAAGTACACAAAGACAAGATGAATTTTAACACTTCGATTATTACAACGATTATTATTACCACCGGTATAAACCAGCGGGGCTAATTTGTTGTAAATTGAAAAAACATAAAACACAGAAAGCGTCCCGATGAAAGTCGGGACGCTTTTTTTTTAAACCCATGCTGAATGAAACCTGTACGAGCAACCATGAATTATCCGCACAGCACCAAACAGTTAAAACCAATATAGACTAATGAAAGTACTCAAATTCGGCGGCACATCCGTAGGTTCGGCCGAGAACATTAAAACCCTCTTACGCCTGGTTGGCGAAGAAAAACAGAAGAACAGTCCGGTAGTTGTATTATCGGCAATGAGTGGTGTAACCAATTTACTTACCGATATGGCCGAAATGGCCGAGCGTGGAGAAGATTACGATGCCCATTTAAAAGAAATCGAAGCAAAACACTTTGCTGTAATCCGCTCGCTTTTACCTGCGGCTGCACAAAACCCTGTGTTTACACGCCTAAAGATCTTTTTTAACGAATTGGAAGATCTGTTACAGGCTGTGGCCAATCTGCGCGAACTGAGTTTGCAGACCAAAGATCAGATTTTGAGTTATGGCGAACGCTGCTCTACTTTTATGATCAGCCACATTGCTTCTCAAAATTTTGGCGATGCGCTTTATGTTAACGGTTCTGACCTGATTAAAACCGACAGCAACTTCGGTCAAGCGAAAGTAGATACCGAATTGACTGAAATGCTGATCAACAATTTTTACCAGGAAAATAAAGGCAAAGTGCTTTTTGTTACTGGGTTTATAGCAAGCAATGCAGCAGGGCGGGTAACTACCCTGGGCCGTGGCGGCTCTGATTATACTGCAGCGGTTTGGGGTGCAGCCTTAAATGCGGAAGAAATAGAAATATGGACGGATGTAAACGGCATGATGACGGCTGATCCGCGCATTGTGAAAAAGGCTTTCTCGTTACCGGAGTTAAGCTATACCGAGGCCATGGAGCTGAGTTATTTCGGAGCAAAAGTGATCTACCCGCCAACGATGATTCCTGCTTTTATGAAAAAGATTCCGATTGTGATCAAAAACACTTTCGAACCTGATTTCGCAGGAACTTGTATCAAAAGTGATGTTAAAGCATCAAGTTTACCCATAAAAGGAATTTCCTCTATCGATCATATCAGCATTATTAACCTAACTGGTAGTGGTATGGTGGGTAAGGCAGGCTTTAGCGGAAGATTATTCTCACTGCTTTCGCGCGAACAGATCAATGTAGTATTGATTACCCAATCTTCATCAGAACATAGCATTACTTTCGCTGTTAAACCAACGGATGCTTCACAGGCCATTTCTTTAATCAAAAAAGAGTTTGAACTGGAATTAGACGCTAAAAAACTAGAATTACCAGAAGTTGAAAATAATTTGGCTGTATTGGCTATTGTTGGTGAAAACATGAAACGCACCCCAGGTATGAGCGGACGTTTGTTTAGCGCTTTAGGCCGCAACGGTATCAATGTAAGGGCTATTGCTCAGGGTTCTTCAGAATATAACATCTCGGTAATCATCAGCAAAGACGATTTATCGAAAGCGGTTAATGCGGTTCACGATGCTTTCTTTACTGATCTGAAAAGAACATTAAACGTTTTCTGCCTGGGCACTGGAAACATTGGCAAAACCTTGTTTAACCAACTGAAAGAACAGATGCCTTTCTTAGCGGCCAACAACGATCTGCAGGTTAAGGTAACGGGTATCAGTAATACACGGAAAATGATTTTCAATACTGACGGTCTGTCGTTAGAAAATTGGGAAGCGGAATTGAATACAAATGGTGAACAGGCAGATTTAGCGGGTTTTGTTGCCAAAATGAAAGCACTAAACTTACCAAACTGCGTTTTTGTGGATAACACAGCTGCAGAATCGCCAATAGAATTTTATCAGGGCATATTCGAAAGCAGCATTTCGGTAGTAACCTGTAATAAAAAAGGTAACTCTGCCGATTTTGCCCAGTATAAATCATTTAAAGATACAGCCCGTAAATTTGGTGTTGATTTTTATTATGAAACCAATGTTGGTGCAGGCCTGCCAATCATCCGTACCCTGCGCGAACTGATGATGAGCGGTGATAAGGTAGCCCGGATTGAAGCGATTTTATCAGGAACGATTTCTTACATCTTCAATAATTTTAAAGGTGACGCCGGTTTTTACGAAACAGTAAAGGAAGCACAGGAACTGGGTTATACCGAACCAGATCCTCGCGACGATTTAAATGGAAAAGATTTTATGCGTAAAATGCTGATCCTTGCCCGTGATGCTGGTTATCCGTTAGAAGCCAGTGATGTAAAAATCGACAACATTTTGCCAGAAGCCTGCTTAAATGCTACATCGGTTGAAGATTTCTATTCTGAATTACAGGCTAACGCGGCCTACTTCGAAAATTTAAAGAATACCGCAGCCAACGATGGAAAAGTTTTGCGTTACATCGGTAAGCTTGAAAACGGAAATGTAGAAATCAGTCTGCAAATGGTTGATGACAGTCATCCTTTTTATATGCTCTCGGGAAGTGATAATATTATCTCTTTTACTACAGATCGTTACAAAACCCGTCCACTGGTGGTAAAGGGCCCGGGCGCTGGTGCAGAAGTTACCGCTGCCGGAGTTTTTGCGGACATCATTAACGTAGGTACTTTAAATAAATAGCGGGATGAATTCGGTTTTAGACAAAAAGAACGAGATCCTTCACCTGGTTAATCAGGCGATGATTGATTTCGAAAATATTTCGGATGAGGCCTGGAATGATAAACCACAGCCTTTAAAATGGTCTAAAAAAGAATTGTTGGGTCATTTGGTAGATAGTGCAGTTAACAACATCCGTCGTTTGGTTGTTGGACAATACGAAGAAGGGGTTAAAATTATTTATCATCAGGATGAATGGGTAAACTACCAAAACTACCAGGGGGCAGCTATTGCAGAAGTTATAATGCTTTGGAAGTTGTTAAACTATCAGATTAGCCGGGTTATTGAAAATGTTCCAGAGGAAAAGCTTCAAAATACCTGTGACACAGGAAAAGGGAAAATAGAAATGCACACCCTTTCTTTTTTTATCGATGATTACTTAGTGCATTTGAAATATCATTTAAACCAAATAACGCTTAACAAATAGCTAAGCCAATTAATAATGAAAAATAGTATAAAAGTTTTCGCTCCGGCAACCGTTGCAAACGTAGTTTGCGGTTTCGATGTACTGGGTTTCGCTGTAAACGAACCTGGCGATGAAGTTGAAATGCGATTTACCGATACACCTGGTGTGGTGATCAAAAGAATTACTGGCGATGATGGCCGTTTGCCTTTAGATGCAGCGAAAAATACCGTAAGTTCGAGTGTTCAACATTATTTAAAGCATATAAACCGTTTGGATGTTGGTGTAGAAATTGAACTGCACAAGAAAATGCCCATTGGCAGTGGATTGGGCTCAAGCTCGGCCAGTACAGTAGCTGGTTTGTTTGCCATTAACAAATTAATGGGTGATTTATTAACCACTAAAGAGCTGGTTCCTTTTGCCATGAAAGGTGAAGAACTTGCCTGTGGTTATGGCCATGCCGATAACGTTGCCCCTGCATTATTGGGTGGTTTTGTATTGGTGAGAAGTTACGAACCGCTTGATGTAATTTCTTTACCTACCCCAGCTGGCATGTATGCAGCAATTGTTTATCCAGAAGTGGATGTACCGACCAAAGATGCACGCCAAATGATCCGCAGTAAAGTAGCATTAAAAGATGCGGTTACCCAGTGGGGAAATGTTGCAGGTTTAGTGAGTGGATTGTTCATGAATGATTTTGATTTAATTGGAAGGAGCATGAAAGACGTTCTGGTAGAACCAACACGTTCGATTTTGATTCCTGGTTTTGAAGAAATGAGAAAACTGGCGATGGAAAACGGTGCAATCGGTTTCGGAATTTCAGGTTCGGGTCCATCTGTTTTTGCACTAACTCAAGATGAAGAAACAGCCAGAAAAATAACCAAATCGCAACAACAACATTTACATAAGATAAATATTAACAGCAAAGCTTTTGTATCTCCGGTTAACGCGGAAGGACCGAGAGTACTTTAAAGTAGGCTGGAAGGTAGAAGGCATAAAGGCTGAGGGTTGTACTCGGCGCCATAATCCTAAACCTTACACCCCTAAACCTAAACCTCAAAATGAAACTATACTCAACCAACAATAAGGATTTACGTGTTTCTTTCAAAGAAGCCGTTTTTAACAGCATGCCGCAGGATAAAGGCTTATATATGCCTGTAGAAATCCCGCAGCTTGATCCCGAATTCATCCAGAATATTGAGCAGTACACTTTACCAGAAATAGCTTATAAAGTAGCTTCTGCTTTATTAAAAGATGAGATTCCGGCTGAAGATTTAAAGGCTTTAATTGATGATGCCATTAATTTTGAAGCTCCTGCCGTTAAACTTGATGACAAAACTTTTGTGCTCGAATTGTTCCATGGTCCATCTTTGGCCTTTAAAGATTTCGGCGCCCGTTTTATGAGCCGTGTGATGGCTTATTTCTTAAGAGACGGCGAACAACTTTTAGATGTTCTCGTTGCTACTTCTGGCGATACCGGTGGCGCAGTAGCTTTAGGTTTCTTAGGTGTGCCGAATACGAGGGTAACTATTCTTTACCCAGAAGGGAAAGTGAGCCCGATACAAGAACTGCAGTTAACCACCAATGGCGAAAATATCAGAGCCGTTGAAGTTAAAGGTACTTTTGATGACTGCCAGGCTTTAGTGAAACAGGCTTTTGCAGATGATGAGCTGAATGCTAAATTCAGATTGACTTCTGCCAATTCGATTAACATTTCGAGATTAATTCCGCAAACATTTTATTATTTCAATACTTACGCCCAACTGAAAAAGCAAGGTTTAAAAGACGTGATGTTTTCAATACCAAGTGGAAATTTCGGAAATATTGGCGCCGGTTTATTGGCCTATAAATTAGGATTACCTGTTAAACAGTTTATCGCGGCTACCAATGTTAACGATACCGTTCCACGCTTTTTGGAAAGTGGTGTATATGAAACGAAACCATCTACACAAACCTACTCGAACGCCATGGATGTAGGGGCACCAAGCAATTGGGTACGCATTATGGATCTGTTTAGTCAGGATGTAGAGGCCATAAAAAAAGTGGTTACTTCTTATCGTTTTACTGATGATGAAACATTAAAAGGCATCAAAGAAATTGACAGCAAGTTAAACTATGTAGCTTGTCCGCATACTGCAATTGCTTATTTGGCGGTTGAAAAATACAGAAGTGAAAACCCTACAGATGAAAGTGCAGCAGTTTTCTTATCTACAGCACACGCCTGTAAGTTCCCTGATATTTTCCCTACAGATATTGCTGCTAAAATCGAAATCCCTGAGCAGGTAAAAGCTTTAGAAAGCAAACCAAAACATGCTGACCAATTAGGGGTGGATTTTGAAGGATTTAAGGAGTATTTGCTTAAAGGATAGTAAGTAAAATATACTTCTATTTCGAAAGTTCGTCATTCCCAATCAAGTTGGGAATGACGTATCTATAAAATAATGTCCCTATTTCATACTTCTCTGTGTATTCCCTTTTAAGCACTTAGAACAAAATACCGGACCAACTTAAAAAACAGAGATTAAAAAAATCCCGACTTTCATCGGGATTCCTTTTTACTTAGTGTTTTGCGATTTTAATGTTTTAAGCTCGCGTTGCAGGGCTTCTATCTGTTGCTGTTGCTCCTTTATACTGGCGACCAAAAGCGGGACTAAACTGTCGTAATCTACCTTGGTAATAGTAGCATTTCTAAATGCGTTTTTACCTGATGCATAACTTTTTGCCTGTACAGAAACAATTTCAGGAACAGCTGTTTTAGCTTCAGTACCTACAAAACCATATTGCGGTTTGGTGGATAACTTTAGTTTTTCTGCCCAGGTTTTATCGTAATTAAAACTTACCGGCTGTAGCTTAGTTACCTGAATAAGGGCATTTTCTACTGGTTTAACATTGTTCTGTACAACTTCTTGTGCACTGATTTTTAAAGAAGCAGCGATTAATAACACTGCAAATGAAATTGCTCGTTTCATATATATTATTTGTAATTTTTAAAATAGACAATTGGTTCCGTTTTTGCGAAACGGAGTTTAAACATAAAAGGATATGCTTATACGGAAGGTGGCGGTGTTAAAACCTCTGGGAAGTAAGCCAGTTGGAAAGAATGATCAGGAATGAGCACCTTTTTTGAAGTTTGAAGAGGAAAATATAAAGCTCCATGAAACACGATTTGCTGCACCGCATATTCGGTTTCTACTTTCTTTTCTTCCTTCTCTGTCGCGTCATCATTTGTAGATAAAACTTCAATGTTATTGTCAGAATAGCTTAAATACGAAACTGCATGGCTCACTTTTAAGAAAAGAGCAATCGCAGTGCAGGCAATAAGTACATATTTAAGACCATCTAATTTCATCGGTACAAAGATAAAACGCTACAACATTAAAACAATAATTTAAGGTTAAAGTTCTGTAAGAATTTCGAGCATAGCTGCCTTAGCCAACTCAACATCAGCCGCTGAGGTCCGCCAGTTTACAAAAGCAGCACGAATCCCCTTCTTCCCGTTATAAAATGTAGGGGTCATAAAAACTTTTCCGCCCGCGTTTAACTTATTCAGAAATGTTGCAACTAAACTTTCATCTGTTAACGAAAAACAAACAGTATTTAAACGTACAGGCGCCATGAGCTCGAAGTTTGGATTTTCATTAATGAAATCGGCAAACAGTAAGGCCACTTCAACGTTACTTTCTACAATTTTCTGATAACCCTGTTTTCCATAGCTTGTTAAGGTAAACCATGCGGGCAAAGCTTTTAAGCGACGAGAGTTTTCTGGCAAGAAATTTAAGTAGCTGAAATTTTCCATCGGATTGCCCAAATATGCCGCATTAGAATTTTGAAAAGTTTCTACCTGTAACAATTGATGTTTTTCTTTCACCAAAAACACCGCACTTTCGTAAGGTACGTTTAGCCATTTGTGGCAGTCAACTGTGATGCTATCGGCGTTTCCCCAACCCTTAAGCAAATGACAGTATTTGGGTGAGCAGGCAGCGAAGCCACCAAAGGCTGCATCAATATGCCACCAGAAATTATATTTTTCTTTTAAAGTATTAATGGCTTCAAAATCATCAAAATCAACCGTATTTACGGTTCCGGCGCTGGAAATCAGCATGAAAGATTGGCCATTTAAGGCTTGGATTTTCAGTTCAAGATCGGCAATATCCAATGCTTCGCGGTTGCCTGGCATTACGTTTACCTGAATAAAATTGCCACTTCCCAAGCCCAGCATCGATAAGGATTTTATGGCTGATGAGTGTGGCGTAGCCGACAGTACTTTTACCGTACCTGATATACCTTCTCTGGCAAAATCTTTCCCAAATTGTTTACCAATCCATTGCCTGGCAACAGCTAGGCACGTAAAATTAGATAAGGTTGCTCCAGTTACAAACCCTCCGAAAAAGTCGTTGGGAAGGTTAAACAACGAAATTAATAACTGGATGGTTTCGAGTTCGATGATGGCCGAAACATCGCCGTTACCTTTTGCACTTTGCGTGTTTTGATCGTAGATAGTCGACAGCCAATCGCCAGCAATAGCAGCAGGTGTAGTACCACCGGTTACAAAACCCCAGTATCTTGGACCAGACGAGGCCACCATAATGGGTTCAAAACGCTGATTAAATTGTTTTAAGGCTTCAACTGTACCAAAACCCTGCTCACTTAAATCCCGGATAATCTCTACTTCAGTGGAACTTGCTGTAGACCGTTCATGAATATGGTTTAAATAATCTATTCCTTGTTGTTTAACTTCTGTTAGTATGACATCAAGGTTTTGTTGGTCGATATTTAAATTATTCATGATGATAATTTTAAGTAATAAAGAAAATACGTCATTGCGAGGCACGAAGCAATCTTAAAGCGCTAGGTTAATTAGCGATCGTTGTAGGATTATTCATTTTGCAGTTGTTTTTAAAGGCATTCATGAGCTCACTTCGTTCGGTTATCTTCGTGCCTCGCAATGACGACGCTTTTTAGACTAAAAAATAGCCTTCGCGATCTTTTTGGTCTGCTCAGGGCGGCCCATGGTGTAAAAGTGTAATACCGGTGCACCAAAATCAATCAGTTCTTTACATTGTTTAATCATGGCTTCGGTACCAATTTCTTTTGCCTCGTTATTGTTTTTTGCGTGCGATAGCGCATCCGTTAACTCATCAGGCAAATCGATGTGAAATATTTTAGGCAGCACATTTAACTGAGATAAGGTACTAATCGGTTTCAAACCTGGTATAATTGGAATATTGATATCGTTTTCCCTGCATTTTTTTACAAAGTCGAAATACTTCTGGTTATCGAAGAACATCTGCGTAACAATAAACTCTGCCCCTGCTTCAACTTTCTTTTTCAGGAATTTGAAATCGGTACTCATGTTAGGCGCTTCGAAATGTTTTTCAGGATAGCCAGCCACGCCAATACAGAAATCGCTTTTAAAGGTTTCTACATCTTCGTGGAGAAATTTACCCTCGTTATGGTTCTTGATGTGCTCGATCAAATCTGTAGCATAACAGTGTCCACCAGGAGTTGGTACGAAATTCCCATCTGCCTTACGGGCATCGCCCCGCAAAGCCAATACGTTATCGATTCCCAAAAACTGTAGGTCGATCAATGCATTTTCAGTCTCTTCTTTGGTAAATCCACCGCAAATGAGATGTGGAACGGCATCAACCTTATATTTATGGATAATGGCCGCACAAATGGCAATGGTTCCTGGACGCTTACGATAAGATACCTTTTGTAGCAAACCATTGGCCTGTTCTTTATAAATGTAATCCTCGCGGAGCGAAGTTACATCAATAAAAGGGGGATTAAACTCTAATAATGGCTCTATCGCATCATAAATCCATTGTATACTTTGCCCTTTAATAGGCGGCAATAATTCAAAAGAGAACAAGGTTTTACCCTTTGCGTTTTTTATATGGTCTGTAATCTTCATACCCCTACCCCTAAAGGGGCTTTAAATTTTAATTTGTAAACGATTCCCTCCCCTTTAGGGGCTGGGGATTAATAAGCTAAATTTGGACTTAACCACCGCTCCACTTCTTCAATCGGCATATTCTTTCTGATGGCGTAATCTTCAATCTGATCTTTGGTAATTTTTCCCAATCCAAAATACCTCGAATCGGGGTGTGCGAAATAAAACCCACTTACCGCTGCTGTTGGATACATGGCATAACTTTCGGTTAAGTGTAATCCAATTTTATTCTCCGCATCAAGCAATTGGAATAAAGTTCCCTTTTCGGTGTGTTCCGGACAGGCGGGATAACCTGGTGCGGGACGTATACCTGCGTATTCTTCCTTAATCAATTCCTGGTTGCTCAGGTTTTCATCCTGTGCATAACCCCAGTACTCTTTACGTACACGTTCGTGCAAGCGTTCTGCGAAAGCTTCAGCTAAACGATCGGCCAATGCTTTGGCCATGATACTATTGTAATCATCGTAATTGGATTCGAACTCATTTACCAATTCATCAATCCCGATACCTGCGGTTACGGCAAAACCACCAAAATAATCCTGAATACCACTTTCTTTGGGCGCGATGAAATCAGACAAAGCATAATAAGGCTGCCCATCTACTTTTTCGGCCTGCTGGCGGAGGGTGTGAATTTTGACTAGTTTGGAATTTGGGGTTTGGAGTTTAGAGTCTCCCAACTCAGCACTCTCAACTTTCAACTCGATGTCGTCTCCTACTGCATTTGCTGGCCAGAAACCGATTACAGCTCTTGCTGTTAACAGTTTTTCGTCGAGGATACGTTTTAATAAGGTCTGTGCATCATCAAAAAGTTTCTTCGCTTCGTCGCCTACATTTTTATCGTCGAAAATTTTAGGATAACTGCCACGGAGCTCCCAGGTATGGAAAAACGGCGTCCAATCGATATAGGGAACCAGTTCTTCTAAAGGGTAATCATAAAAAACCCTTGTACCCGTAAATTCCGGAACGGGTAGGTTAGGTTGAAAATCGATCTTAAATTTATTTGCACGCGCTTCTTCTAAGGTTTTAAAACGTTTATCCGATCGTTTATTTAAATGCGCTTCGCGGGCTTTGTCATACTCTGCCCTGATACCTGCCACATAATCGTCTTTTGTTTCAGGATTCATCAAGGTGCTGCAAACGGTAACACTTCTGGAAGCATCTAATACGTGGATAGCGGGTCCCGAATAATTTGGCGCTACTTTTACCGCAGCATGGATTCTTGAAGTAGTTGCTCCACCGATAATTAAGGGAATGGTAAAACCTTCGCGTTCCATTTCTTTGGCAAAATGGACCATTTCATCCAATGATGGTGTAATCAATCCACTTAAACCAATAATATCGGCCTTTATTTCTTTGGCTTTTTTGATGATTTCCTGTGCAGGAACCATCACGCCCATATCAACAATTTCGAAGTTATTACAAGCCAATACTACACCCACAATATTTTTTCCAATATCGTGCACATCGCCTTTTACGGTTGCCATTAGAACTCTTCCTGCAGATGAACTTTGATCCTGATCGGGATTATCCAGCTTCTCCTGTTCGATAAATGGCAATAAATAGGCTACAGCTTTTTTCATTACCCTTGCCGATTTTACCACTTGTGGCAAGAACATTTTTCCGGCACCGAATAAATCACCCACAATGTTCATCCCATCCATCAACGGTCCTTCGATTACCTGAATCGGGCGGGCATATTTTTGTCTGGCTTCTTCCACATCATCATCCAGGTATTCTACAATTCCCTTTACTAAAGAATGAGATAACCGCTCTTCAACAGCGCCTTTTCTCCACTCTTCATCTTTAACCACCTCTTTACCTTTCGATTTTACGGTATCGGCATATTCTACCAAACGCTCCGTAGCATCGTCTCTTCGGTTTAAGAGTACATCTTCTACCCTTTCTAACAATTCGGGTGGAATTTCCTGATAAACCTCTAACATCCCTGCATTTACGATCCCCATATCTAAACCAGCCTGAATGGCGTGATAAAGAAATGCAGAATGCATCGCTTCGCGAACGGTATTATTCCCCCTGAAAGAGAAAGAAATATTAGAAACCCCTCCGCTCACTTTTGCATGAGGTAGGTTTTCTTTGATCCAACGGGTAGCATTTATAAAATCGACAGCATAATTATTATGTTCTTCTAATCCGGTTGCAACGGTTAAGATATTCGGATCGAAAATAATATCCTCTGCCGGGAAACCAATTTCATTCACTAGGATATCATAACTTCTTTTGCAAATTTCTTTCCTGCGCTCGTAATTATCAGCCTGTCCCTGCTCATCAAAAGCCATTACTACTACAGCAGCGCCATATTGCATAATTTTGCGAGCGCTTTCACGGAATTTATCTTCACCTTCTTTTAAAGAGATAGAGTTTACGATTCCTTTTCCCTGCAAACATTTTAAGCCATTTTCAATAACCGACCATTTAGATGAATCGACCATGATGGGCAATTTGGCAATATCAGGTTCAGAGGCAATGAGATTTAAAAATTTGGTCATTGCCGCTTCCGAATCTAACATCCCTTCATCCATGTTTACGTCGATTACCTGCGCACCACCTTCAACCTGTTGCAAAGCAACGGCCAATGCGGCTTCATAATCGCCGCCCAAAATCAGTTTAGAGAATTTAGGAGATCCGGTAATATTTGTTCTTTCCCCAATGTTTACAAAAATGCTTTCTGGAGTGATGGTTACAGGCTCCAATCCGCTTAAACGCATATAAGGTTCGATTACAGGGATTTTGCGGGGCTCAGCTTTCCTTGCATTTTTAGCAATACAGCCAATATGTTGTGGTGTAGTACCACAACAGCCACCAACAATGTTCACAAAACCAGATGCAATAAAATCATCAACCAAATGTGCTGTTTCATGCGGCTGTTCATCGTAAGCACCAAACTCGTTTGGCAAACCAGCATTTGGATAAGCCGAAACATAACAGCCCGCTTTTGCAGCAAGCTCCTCAATATGCGGGCGCATTTCTTTAGCACCCAAAGCACAGTTAAAACCGATACTTAATGGTTTTGCATGCATTACAGAGTTCAAAAAAGCTTCGGCAGTTTGGCCAGAAAGTGTTCTTCCAGATGCATCGGTAATGGTACCAGAAATCATGATCTCCAGTTTACGGCCAATTACCTCTTCGTATTTTTTAATGGCTACAATAGCCACTTTAGCATTTAAAGTATCGAAAATGGTCTCGATTAATAATACATCAGAACCACCATCTACCAAGCCACGCACCTGCTCATAATAAGCTTCTTCTAACTCATCAAAATAAACGGCCCTAAAACCAGGATCGTTTACATTCGGCGACATGGAAAGGGTACGGTTGGTTGGGCCAATAGCACCGGCAACAAAACATTTACGGTCTGGATTTGCAGCCATGAACTCGTTTACGGCTTCTTTTGCCACCCGCGCACCTTCAAAACTCATTTCGTATGAAAGGTCTTCCATCTGGTAATCGGCCATGGAAATGCGCTGTGTACTGAACGTATTGGTTTCGATAATATCGGCACCAGCGGCCAGGTACTCCAGGTGTATTGTTTTAATAATATCCGGACGTGTAATGTTGAGCAAATCGTTATTGCCTTTTACATCACAGGGATGGTTTTTAAATCGCTCCCCTCTAAAATCTTCTTCGGTTAAGGTATATCGCTGAATCATGGTACCCATTGCACCATCAATCACCAAAATACGTTTTTCTAATTCTTCTCTTATGCTCATTC
This sequence comes from Pedobacter kyonggii, assembly GCF_004310665.1. Taxonomy (GTDB): domain Bacteria; phylum Bacteroidota; class Bacteroidia; order Sphingobacteriales; family Sphingobacteriaceae; genus Pedobacter; species Pedobacter kyonggii. The sequence continues at coordinate 345,020 of NZ_SIXF01000001.1, forward strand.
TTGTTGTAAGATTTGAGATGTGAGATGTGAGATATGAGATATTAGATATAAGAGCTGTTAGATATGAGATTGGCTAGACGTTACGTCTCTAATCTCAAATCTATTGTCTCAAATCTATTGTCTCAAGTCTATTGTCTCAAGTCTCTAAAAGGCCTATTGAAAAAGTTGGTACGTGAATCGTAATCCTAAACTTATCTGTTTCCGCTATTTGCAGAATAGAATTTAGCACCTTGTATGGTTACAGGTTGCTAAGACTTCGTTGGGTCTAATCCCTCCGTCTTTCTTAATAAGCATACAAAAATGCAACAAAGCAACATCAATTCCAAAATTTATCGCTTTGCTGCCAAATAAAATTACAAAGGCCATGCAATTCTGCACGGCCTTAAGAATATTGTTCTGTTAATGACTACTTTCTACTTCCGAAAATACGAAGTAAGAAAAGGAAGATATTTAAGAAATCTAAGTATAGAGACAATGCGGCTACAATAGCCATTTTTTTAGATTCAATCTGAAGAACCTGTTCGCCGCTAGCTTCGATCCCTTCGCCAATTCTTTTAATTTTTTGTACATCATAGGCCGTTAATGCCGTAAATATTGCAATACCAATGAATGCCATAAACAAACTGAACTGTTCGCTTTGAATAAACATATTAATTACGCTGGCAATCACTAAACCAATTACCCCAACCATTAAAATCGGCCCAAATTTACTTAGATCGATATTGGTTGTGTAACCCATAAATGCCATAATTCCAAATATTCCGGCAGCTCCTGCAAAACAGCTCACTACTGAACCTGAAGTATAAGTTAACAAGATAAAACTTAAACTAACTCCAGTTAATACGGAATAAAGTACAAAAACGCCAATTAACGCTGGCAATGATAATCTACTTAAACCGAATCCCATTAATAAAACCAGCCCGAGTGGTGCAAACATGGCTACATAACCAAAAATTGACATGCTCACTTTACCAGTTGTTGGATTAATATTTAAAAGGTATTGCATTAATTCAGCATTTGTACCAAACAAATAGGCGGCTACTGTTGATAAACTCAATGCTACGAACATCCATAAGAAGACGTTGGCAAAGAATTTTTTAGAAACAGATTTTTCCTGTACAAAAACACTATTGTCCTGATATTGATAATTTTGTTGTTCCATTTTAATTTTTGTGTATTTAACTATATAAAAATAAATATTTAGTTTAATCTTTTTGTCAGCAGTTCTTCAACTTTTTTAAAGAACTGTAAAGGTTTTAATGTGCGCCATGGCAGATTATCAAATGCACCACCAAAGTTAATGTAATAATCGATGTTATTATCGCGAAACTCGGTGATTACATGTTCCTGAAAATTTACTCCAACAATCCAGCCATCTTCTACTTCCTGGAACCACTCTTCATAATAACTATCGTCAGAAGCATGGAAATTTAGCACATTTTCACCTATCAGGATAAATTTATTAATGCCTTCATCCATCATCAGCTCTAAAATATCGCGTTTCAGCAGCATAATGTCATTGTTAATGGCGTCATTCCACTCGCCTATAAATTCTATAACGGCATAACTACGATCATAATCGGCGTATAACACCTTCATGTATAAGGTATTCGAACCAAACTCGTCCCATTGCGGGTGCAATAAAAAATTGTAAATCTGCTTATCGAAGTAAAGTTCTGAATATTCGGTATTGTAAAATGGCGAGCGCTCATCTTCTGCCGAAATATAATCATCTCTCCACTGGTAATAAGGCTCAATTTCGTGCATATACTTTAATTATTGATTGAGTGGAACTTTGAAGGATTGAATGTTAAAGGTCATCTCTACATCGCATTATGCTATCCTTTCATTCAATCACTCTATCCTTCACTCATTTCTAATGTCCTGCTTCAACTGCTTTACGTACACTTCCATAACGTGTGAGCAACTCAGCCGCTTCATCGTAACCTATATTTAATTCATCGGCTACCATTTGTGTACCACGGTCTACCAATTTATGATTGGTTAACTGCATATCGACCATTTTATTCCCAACTACACGCCCCAACTGAACCATAACAGTAGTGCTTAGCATGTTTAACACCATTTTCTGCGCCGTACCAGATTTCATACGGGTAGATCCGGTAACAAACTCAGGGCCAACCACCACTTCAACCGGAAAATCCGATTCTGCAGCAATAGGTCCACCGGTATTACAAACGATGCAACCCGTTAAAATACCATGCTTACGTGCTGTGTTTAATCCGCCGATTACATATGGCGTAGTACCTGATGCTGCCAGGCCAACCAAACAATCTTTTTCGTTAATTTCGAACTCCTGAAGATCTTTCCAGGCTTGTTCGGCATCATCTTCAGCGAATTCTACTGCTCTCCTGATCGCCGTATCTCCACCGGCAATAATTCCAACAACCCAATCAAAAGGAACACCGTATGTAGGTGGGCATTCTGATGCGTCTACTACACCTAAACGACCACTTGTACCCGCACCTATATAAAAGAGACGGCCACCTTTTTTCATTCGCTCGGCCACTGCCGATGTCAATTTTTCGATCTGAGGCAAAGATTTTTCAACCGCAAATGCTACAGTTTTATCTTCATTATTAATGCCCTGCAAAACTTCTAACACCGACATCTGATCGATGTGGTTATAGTTAGATTCTTGCTCGGTAACTCTATTCATAAATTTAATTTTGATAAAATTCGGTAAATTCTTTCTAAAAACTACCCTAAAAACCCAAAAATATCTGTCATAAATTTCAACCTATCGCTCCATTGCGTTAATTAATGTTAAATATTATAAACAAAAGACATGAAAATGCAGTTAAAAAATATATCAACTCGCTAATTTTCATAAATTTGCAATAACGCTGATGAAAAAAAACACCCGAAATAACGTACTGATCGCTGTAAGCTATTCTGTAATTTTAATAGTAGGTATGTTTTTGGGCATAAAATTCATTAAAGATCAAGGTTTTGGCGTTAAAAAAAGTCCTCAGCTAGCCAACAATAGTGACGAAAAATTAAACGAAATTTTACACATCATCAACGGTAATTATGTTGATGATATTAATACCGATTCGCTTCAAAACTTACCCATAGATAGCGTTCTGCACCAACTCGATCCACATAGTGTTTACCTGCCACCAACCGATGCGCAGGATATGACCAATAACCTGGAAGGGAACTTTGAGGGTGTGGGCATAGAATATTATATGCTTAACGATACCATGATGGTTACTGGCGTGGTTAAAGATGGCCCTGCTTACCAGGCGGGGATAAAATTGGGCGATAAAATTCTAAGTATCGATACGGCAGTTGTAAGTGGGAGAAACTTACCAAAAGACCAACTTACCGGTCGCTTTAAAGGCAGATCAGGAACAGGTGTTAGCGTGGTACTTTTACATCCAGGAGCGCAGCAAAGTAACCGCATTATGGTTACACGAGGCAAAGTAAACATCAGCAGTATTGATGCCGCTTATATGATCAATAACGAAACCGGTTATGTGCGGATCAGTAAATTTGGCGCCAATACAGATAACGATTTCTCTGCTGCAGCCAATAACCTGAAAACAAGGGGCATGAAAAAACTGATTCTTGATCTGCGCGATAATGGAGGAGGTTATTTTACTGCTGCTACAGGCCTGGCCGATCAGTTTTTAGCAGAGAACAAACTTATAGTATATACACAGGGTAAACATGAGCCACGTACCGATTATTTTTCTACAGGCACTGGCGCTTTTCAAAATGGCAAACTCGCTATCCTGATTAATGAAAATACGGCTTCGGCCAGCGAAATTGTAGCTGGAGCCATCCAGGATCTGGGGCGCGGAATTATTGTTGGTCGCCGTTCTTTTGGCAAAGGTTTGGTACAAGAGCAATTTGCTTTTGGTGATGGCTCTGCATTGAACTTGACCATTGCAAGGTATTACACACCATCTGGTCGTAGTATCCAAAAATCTTATAAAAAAGGTTACGACGCCTACAAACATGAATTAGACGAACGCATGATGGACGGAGAGCTTACCGGAGATCGGGCCTCTTTTCAGGACTCTGTTGAGAAAACAGAAGGTGTAAATATTCAGCCGAACAGAAAAGTTAAACCGATTGGCGGTATCCAGCCTGATGTATTTGTAAAATTAGACACGAGTGGCTACAATAAGTTTTACAGCAATTTAGTGAGCAAAAAAGTGCTTTCTGATTATGTATTTAATGTACTTACCAATAAGTATAGCGCCAGTTTCGTAGAGCAGAATATCAATATCTTCACTATAAATGATAACGACTTTAAAGACTTTATCGGGTATCTCCAACGCAAAAATGTAGCGATAGACCGTTTTCAATTGTATAATTCGAAAAACGTGATCTTGAATGATTTAAAAGCTTTGCTTTGCCGTTATTACCTGGGCGATGTAGGCTATTATAAGGCTGCAAACCAAACCGACAACGCCGTAAGACAAGCGCTACTTAACCTTCAATAGCCATATTTTATATGCTATGGCGAATAAACTCAGACACTAAAAAGAATTTTAATTCCACAAAAATAACGTTTTTCGATATAATATTCTTAATTTAAAACAATCAGTAATACTATATTTTGTTTTGTTAATTTTGTCAGCAAATCATATCTTTATGAAAGCGAGCAAATTAAAGGAAAAAGATCAGCAGATATTAAATGATCTGCTAGCGCATGTTAAAGAACAGACCGATTTATTCTTAGGTTATCCTGTTTCGAAGGACTTTGATTATCAGGCACTTTCTGATTTTTTAAAGTATCCGATGAACAACCTGGGTGATCCTTTCGTTACTTCAACCTATGCAGTAGGCTCACGTGAGCTGGAAAAAGAAGTAGTACAGTTTTTTGCCGAGCTTTTCCGTGCACCTGCAGATAATTGGTGGGGTTATGTAACCAATGGTGGCTCAGAAGGAAATCTTTACGGCTTGTATCTTGCCCGCGAATTACATCCTAAAGGAATGGTTTATTACTCTGAAGCTACACATTATAGTGTGCAAAAGAACCTGCACTTACTCAATATGTCGAATATCGTTATCCGCACCCAGGAAAATGGAGAAATCGATTACGAAGACCTTGAACACACCATTAGGATGAACCGCCATATGCCTGTTATCATCATGGCCAATATTGGCACCACCATGACCGAAGCACGTGATGATGTTGCCAAAATTAAAAGCATCTTAAAAAAACTGGCTATCCAACATTATTATATCCACGCTGACGCAGCACTTTCTGGCACGTACAGTGCATTAATTGAACCAAGACCAGCATTCGACTTTGAAGATGGCGCAGACAGCATCGCCATTAGTGGTCACAAGTTTTTTGGTTCGCCGATGCCTTGCGGTGTGGTGATTGCCAAAAAATCGAACCGTGATCGGATTGCCCGTTCGGTGGCTTACATCGGAAGTGTTGATACCACCATTACCGGATCTAGAAATGGCCATAGCCCCTTGTTTTTATGGCACACCATTAAACGTTTGGGCATAACAGGTTTAAAAAGCAGAGCCATGCACAGTTTAGCAACAGCAGCTTATACCGAACAAAAACTTAAAGCGCTGGGTATTGCCGCGTGGCGAAATGCGAATGCCATAACCGTAAACTTCCCTACCCCATCTGCAGCAATCTGCAAAAAATGGCAGTTGGCAGCAGAGCAGGGAAATTCGCATATCATCTGCATGCCTAACGTAATGCAATCGCATATCGATCTTTTGACTGCTGACCTTGAAGCTGAAATGGTGTTGCAGGATTGACGCAATGTAAACATTTCAATGAAGCCGATGTTTAATAACGATGCTAAATTAGTATTTACACGTTAAACACACTTATTGATAAGTTAATTGTATAATGGCTAATCAATTTCCCGCTAATCACACAGATTAACGTAGCGTAAAATTACAAATCAGCGCTTTTCTGCGAAATTTGCGGGAGATTATATGCATCTTTTTAAGACATAATACTAGATGAAAATAATAATTGTAGGCGCAACAGGCACACTGGGCAAAAAAGTAGCTGAAGCTTTTGGCTAATATCCTGCTGTACATTCTATCTGAAGAAAATCGATGTAATTCCCATCAGGTTTAATTAACAAAAGCTTGTTCTAAAATTTTGGTTATTCAAAAACCAAAGCTTTATATTAGTCTATCTAACAAACTCAAGCATGATAGAAACAGAACGTCTCATTTTAAAACCCTTAACACACGATCAGCTTTTAAAATACATTAAAGATGATCATTCTTTAGAACAAGAGTTTGGTCTTTTGCCAACCAAAAAAAACATCTCACCTTCGCTTCATGATGCTTTGGAAGAAACAATTTTACCTAACGTTTTCGATAAGGATAAAGATTATCTGTACCATACCTTATGGACAATCATATCTAAGCCCGATCATAGAATGGTAGGCGATATCTGTTTTGTTGGTGAGCCTGATCCAAATGGCGAAATTGAGATCGGTTATGGTACTTACGAGGAATTTAGAGGTAAGGGCTTTATGACGGAAGCCGTTGGCCGATTAATAGAATGGGCTAAGGAACAGCCAAAAGTGAAATCCGTTTTTGCCGCTACCACAAAAGACAATGTGGCCTCGTATTCCATTTTAGAAAAAAACAACTTTATCCATATTGGAGAAGTTGATGATATGTTAAGCTGGAAAATTAAATTGAAATGATTTAATACATCGTCATCGTTTGCAACGAGGACGATACTAAAAAGATGCTGACCTCGAGTAGATTAGGCCTCCCTCGTTAGTCGGGATTTTGCAACCGTTTTGAGTTTAGACTTTTGTGGATTGCAAATCCACAGCGCAGTGCGACGAGATTACAAATCTCGACGAACAAACACCATTGATCCACGTTTGCAATGTGCTACACCACGATCTCAAACAAGCTTAAACTGATTCCTTCATAGTGTTTTGGTAGCCCATCGGTTTTTTCCATGCTCACCACCCCAACATAATCAAAGCCACAGCCTGTATAATATTCGAGTAGTTTTTCATTATCCGCCCAGGTGTCCATCCTGATAAATTTAATGTCGTTCTTTGCTGCGTAATCCTTAGCCCATTTTATAATTTCCTTCACAAAAGAATAGCCTCTAAATTCGGGATGGGTTACAATCCTATGGATATAAATCGCATCGTGATCCCGTTCTCCCCAAATTAACTGATCGTTAAACGTAACCGCAAATACACAGGCCATCACGCCATCTACAAGAATTTTATATTGGCGGTTTTCATCAATTTCGGTTTGCACCATTTCTCTGCTAAAGCCTTGCCAATGTTTATTAAATACTTTCTTTTGGTGGGCAATAGCCATATCGTAAAATTCGAAAATGGCATCGATGTCAGCTACCAAGCTATTTTGTACTTGTAATTGCATGAAGCAAAGGTAATGGTATTTTTTTACCACAGATAAGGAGGATGAGCACAGATTTAGGAAAGTAGACCACCTATTGTAATCTCTACGAACAAAACAGATTGCGGCTATTGGCCGTCATTCCCACGCAGGTGGGAATCTTAAAGCTTAGTGCATTAGGGTTCCCAATCAAGTTGGGAATGACGATCTCTATATAAATATCGCTTCAGCTCCAATGTTCCGTAAAAAATGATCATTCAGAATGACAAAAAACAAAAACAGGGCTGCTTTCGCTATGAATGCAGCCCTGTTTTTAATTATATTGTAGGTATCCCGACCTTAAACCTTTAGCCTTAGCCTATTTCTGTCTGAAATAAATCTGGATCGGTGCACCAGAAAAATCAAAGTTTTCTCTCAATTTATTCTCGATGAAACGTTTATACGGATCTTTAATGTACTGTGGTAAGTTGCAGAAAAAGGCAAACATTGGCGAAGTAGCATTAATTTGCGTGATGTATTTAATTTTAATGTGTTTTCCTTTTAATGCCGGTGGTGGGAATTTCTCGATCAGCGGCAACATCACATCGTTTAATTTAGATGTAGGGATTTTCTTGCTACGGTTTTTATAAACTTCTAAAGCCGCTTCAATTGCTTTGAAGATACGTTGCTTGTTTAATACCGAAGTAAATACAATTGGCACATCGGTAAAAGGGCGGATACGCTCGTGGATCTGCTCTTCGAAAGCTTTCATGGTTTGGGTATTCTTTTCGATCAAATCCCATTTGTTTACCAGAATTACGATACCTTTTTTGTTCTTCTCGGCCAGGTGGAAGATATTAATATCCTGACTTTCGATTCCTTCTACGGCATCGATCATTAATACCACAACATCAGCTTCTTCTAAAGCTTTAATGGTACGCATTACCGAATAAAACTCTAAGTTTTCTTTAACCTTTGTTTTTTTACGTAATCCAGCAGTATCGATCAACATAAACTCATGACCGAACTGGTTATAATGGATTTTGATCGAGTCGCGGGTTGTACCTGCATTTGCAGTAACGATATTACGCTCTTTACCAATTAATGCATTAACCAAAGAAGATTTACCCACATTAGGGCGGCCTGCGATGGTAATTTTAGGCAATTGATTTTCTTCTTCCGGAATATCTTCGAAATTTTTAACAATCTCATCCAACAACTCCCCTGTTCCAGAACCAGTCATTGATGACAATGGATATACTTCGCCTAATCCGAAACCATAAAAAGTATGGATTTCGTTATATAAAGCGGTATTATCAACTTTATTTGCACAAACATAAACGGGTTTATTACTTCTGCGCAATACCTGGGCAATGTCGTCATCTAAATCGGTGATGCCTGTGGTTACATCAACCATAAAGATTAATACGCTGGCTTCTTCGATGGCGATCATTACCTGCTCACGGATGGCGGCTTCGTAAACATCTTCTGAGTTGGCTACATAACCACCAGTATCGATTACTGTAAATTGTCTGTCTGTCCACTCACCCACTCCATAGTGCCTATCGCGGGTTACCCCGCTGATATCATCTACAATCGCCTTACGGCTTTCGGTTAATCTATTAAAAAGGGTGCTCTTGCCTACGTTTGGCCTGCCTACGATGGCTATAATATTACTCATGGTGTTCTTTTGATAGTTAATGGCTTATAGTTAATGGTCGTGGTGTTTAGGCAAGCTGCTCAAACTATTTGGCTATCAGCCATTGACTATCAACTACTAACCGATTTATTTCGGGCTGCAAAGGTACGGTTATTTTTTGTAACCTCTATTAATATTAATTTTTATACTTTTCTAAAAGTCCTTTTATTACTTCTTCGGTTAATTGATTTCCCTGCAATAAAGGGAAGCCCTCCCACCTAACAATTCCTTTCGGATCGATAAGAATAGCATGCGGAATACCTTTAACCTGAAGTGAGTCTTTTACTGTCCCCTTAGTGTCTATGGCTTCAAAATAGTTGATTTTAGGATTATTAAAAGCTTCTACTTTTTCTACTGCTTCATCAGAAACACCAATAATGACAATTTTATCGGCATATTTCTTTTGGATATCGTTCAATGTAGGGATATATGCCCTGCATGGTCCGCACCAGGTTGCCCAAAAATCGATCAGCACAAACTTCCCTTTAGTATCGGGCTGTTTTGAAATCCATTTTTCAACAACCAGGTCTGGCGCTTTTTCGTTCAGGATAGATTTTGCCCACAATTTTTTACCATTGTTTGATTCCTGGGCAAAAACTGCTGTACCGATCAGCAGCAAGAGAAACGTTAAATTTTTCTTCATATCCTAAAAATCGAAATTAATTATCGTAACCGAAGCTTTTTAAATAATTCTTTTTACTTCTCCAGTCGGGAATTACCTTCACAAACATCTCCAGGAAAACCTTGTTGTCTAAAAATTTCTCAATTTCTAAACGTGCTTCGGTACCTACCTTCTTCAACATGCTCCCGGCTGTACCGATTAAAATGTTCTTTTGCGAATCGCGTTCGACCACAATTTCTGCAGTAATCCTGATCAATGCACCTTTACCGTTTTTCATTTCCTCTTCTTTAAAACTCTTCACAATTACCTCGGTACTGTAAGGAATTTCTTTCTGATAATTAAGGAAGATTTTTTCACGGATAATCTCCGAAACAAAGAAACGTTCTGAACGATCGGTTAAATCTTCTTTGTCGTAATATGGTGGATGTTCTGGCAACATTTCGAGCACGCGATCCAATAATCCGTCGACATTGTGTTTATGCAAAGCCGAAATTGCATAAATAGCAACCGGATTTAACTTCTCCTGCCAATAGGCAATCTTCTCGTCAACCTGTTCTTGTAATGCTTTATCTATTTTATTGATGAGTACAATTGTAGGGATATTACGGTTCAGAATTTTCTCCAGAACGTCTTCCTCATCGTGCTCTTCGTTGATGTCGGTTACGAATAAAAGTACGTCGGCATCGGTCAAAGATCCGTTAACAAAGCTCATCATACTCTCTTGTAAACTGTATTTTGGCTTAATTATACCCGGAGTATCAGAGAAAACGATCTGATATTCTTCTTCATTTACGATACCTAAAATGCGGTGTCTTGTGGTTTGTGCCTTAGGAGTTATAATGCTAAGTCGCTCGCCTACAAGCACATTCATGAGGGTAGATTTACCTACATTTGGTTTACCTATTATACTAACAAAACCTGCTTTATGCGCCATTAAAATATTTTTTAAAAAAAATTTGCAGCACAAAGAAACGAATTATATCTTTGCATTCCAATTCGGAAACAGAGTTAAGGATTTAATTCAAAGAAAAAAACGAGTTGTATAGAGTGCGGGGTGGAGCAGTTGGTAGCTCGTCGGGCTCATAACCCGAAGGTCGCACGTTCGAGTCGTGTCCCCGCTACCAAGAAGTTGGGAGTTGAGAGTTTTAAGTTGGGAGTTTCTCCAAACTAAAGCTCCAAAGTCAAAACTCAAATTAATGGCCCGTTCGTCTAGGGGTGAGGACGCCAGATTTTCATTCTGGAAACAGGGGTTCGATTCCCCTACGGGCTACGAAACCGCTACAAAAGCTGAGCGGTTTTTTTTATCAGTTTCAACACTGCAAAATTGAAGGTTGGTATTTCCCTTAAAAATACATGAGAGTGCGGGGTGGAGCAGTTGGTAGCTCGTCGGGCTCATAACCCGAAGGTCGCACGTTCGAGTCGTGTCCCCGCTACCAAGAAGTTGGGAGTTGAGAGTTTTAAGTTGGGAGTTTCTCCAAACTAAAGACTCCAAAGTCAAAACTCAGATTAATGGCCCGTTCGTCTAGGGGTGAGGACGCCAGATTTTCATTCTGGAAACAGGGGTTCGATTCCCCTACGGGCTACAAAAACCAATGTCAAATGATGTCAAAACCCTGCAAATCAAACATTTGCAGGGTTTTTTATTGATATCAAAAACCTAAAATACACATCAAACCGCAATAAAAAAGTGTGTATTTCGGTGCGTATCAAAAATGGAAAATACTACGCACTGAATTCCCAATAATAAACTGTACACTAACATGTTTAGTCGCTAAACATCTTGATATGGGCTAGCTGCTGTCTTACTTTTGTTTCACTCTAAGTAAGTAATTATGAAAGGTAATTTCCATCTGCTTTATTATCTAAGAAAGCAAAAAGTCTACAAAGGAGGCCCTAGGGCCATTTATATGCGCATCACCGTAGATGGTAAATGGGCAGAAATGTCTATTGGTCGTGAATGTGAATCCGACAAATGGAACAGTTCTGCAGGGCGTGCTATTGGCACAAAGGAAGATGTCAGAACACTCAATAGCTATCTGGATAGCTTACAAAGCAAGATGAGAATGGCTCATCAGGCTTTTACTCGACACAGGGCAACAGATTACAGCAGCGACTTTGCAAGGACAGTTTACAGGCAAATCACAAAAAAGCAGATATCTAATGAGGTTATTTGCAGAACATAATTCGAGGATAAAGAAATTAATCGGGAATGGCTTTGAAGCCAATACACTAAAAGGCTACATTACATCTGAAAGACACTTAACAGATTTCCTTCGAAAACAGTACGCTCAAGATGATATTCAGATCAGTGAACTTAATTATGCCTTCATTGACTTGCGTTATAGACACATTAATAATTTTGAACATTATTTACGGGCAGAGTGTAGCGATGTTTCTGCCGCAAAATATATTAAACACCTTAAAAAGATCGCGAATTACTGTATGGCGAATGGATGGCTGAAACAGGCTCCCTTCATCGCCTATAAATCCACAGCCAAAGCCAAAGAACGCACCTATTTAACCCAAGAGGAAGTAGATAAGATTATAGCTAAAGAATTAACTATAGGAAGGTTACAACAAGTTAGGGATATTTTCATTTTTTGTTGCTTTACAGGATTATCCTATGCCGATGTTAAAAAACTAAAACATTCTGAAATCGCTCTAGGGGTAGATGGTGAAAAATGGATATTTACTACAGCGCCGTTCGTGGACAGGAACAATTGTCTTAAACTTATCTTACCAGACCGTACTTAAGCGACTTCAATCCTATAATGCTGTGCTTATCACACAGGTAGACAGGAAACAAACGCTTAAACCCTCGTCTCGCAAGTATATGGTGAATAGGCAAGATGCAGATATCATGGCGCAATACAATCTTGAATTGCGGGGATTCTACAACTACTATTCTATCGCAGACAATATCAGCTATCAATCAGGGATGGAAGTTCAATTACTTCATGAAATATAGCATGCTCAAAACTCTTGGCCGTAAGCACAAAAGAACCGTCGGACAAATACTTGAAAAGTATAGAGACGGAACGGATGTGGTCATCCCCTATAGGGATAACAAAGGCAACGGGAAACAAAGAGTATGGTATAATGGTGGATTCAAATGTAAACGCTTTATGGACATCTACGAGGATAACCAATACGACAAGACACCCAACACCATGTATCTTCCAGCGCCCACACTTGTGGAAAGGCTAAAAGAGAGAAAGTGTGAACTATGTGGTGTAATGGGAGACCTCGTGATGCATCACGTACGTAACATCAATCAGCTTAAAGCTGACACCAGATGGAATGCAGTGATGATCAAACGCCATCGTAAAACGCTCGCAGTCTGTCAAAATTGCGATGCATTAATCCACAAAAGCTATGATAAGTAAGGTTATGTTGACAATGGAGAGCCGTATACATGGAAACATGTACGTACGGTTCGGGGGCGGGTTAGCAGAGACTTACCACCGCAAGGTGGCAAAGCGCTGTTGGCCTAGCCCACTGAAAGAGATCGCAGATCTTTGCTACGTAGATAAACATTTGACATTTCACCTAGCCAGGCATACATTTGCTACAACAATAACTCTTTCGAATGGGGTTCCAATTGAGACAGTTAGCAAAATACTTGGGCATACTGCCTTAAAAACTACTCAGCACTATGCAAAAGTTCTTGATACCAAGGTCAGCCATGATATGGGTAAGTTTAAACAACAGTTCAGTAGTAATTAAACTTTAATTTAGCTTTCAGAGTAAATGTTAAAAGCCGCAAAAATTTTTGCGGCTTTTAACATTTTATAATATCTAGTTGTGGATTATATTTCAAATTTGCAATAGATAACTTTTTAAAGATTGAGGTACTTAATCCCGCTGGGATTCACACCTAGTGTGAAAATTGGCGATTAAACAATATCTGGATGGTTTTGTAGTTCGACTCCCCGAATAACGCACCTTTTTTTAAATATATTTTAGCTGCAAATGCTATAGTTAAATATACGAAACATAGTCAGTAATACTATAGATTTCGATACAATTTCAACTTGGGCTATTTTAGGCTGCTCATCTAACCAAAGTTTGTACAGTCTTTAGCGACTTCCTCTACAGATAGCATATTTGGAAGACATACCAATACAGGTATATGACGAGATACTTTTATGAGTAGATATACTATTGTTGATCATCAAATGATTCATAACACATAGTTTTCATTCTCATTAACCCAACGGATATTCCTTTAACGCTAGTTTGACTGCGGAACCATGACTTTACATCAGAAATGGTTTCCTCATTTTCAAGTTTTCCCTGATTATTTTCTTTACATGAATAGATAAATACACTTAGACTGGCTGCAATAAACAAAGTGAATCAATGTTTTTTCGATAGAGCATTGAATTTTTTCATCCTTTTTCTGCGGGATTATGAATTACAGTTATGTCATTTACTCAATGGATAATCTATTGAAGATCTCAGCTGAAATCATCTTTTGATGTAGGCTATAAATAATTCTTCAATCTTAAGTATCAATTGCCGTCCAGTTCTTCCAGGACAAATTTCTTTCTCATAGTATTGAGGAGCATAGAAGCTCAGTTCCTTTATACCTTTTTTTGTTATTAAGCTTAATTTAATACTTGCTGCGTCTCGTATCTGTCTTTGTAAACTGTCTTGACTAACTGGGCAGCCTGCACCATCAATTTGATCATCATTAATACTCCAGGGTTTTAAACTGGTTAGTTCTTTCCAGATATTCATAAGGCTATCAGCAGATAAATACTTGGGATTGAAATAAGGATTTACATCTACTGGAACTTGAGTGTTTTGGTAGAACTTATAGCTAAAATTATGGGGAATCACGATTCTTTGGTCGAGACTAGTGGTAATCTTATAAACGTAAGCATTTATGGTATCTCTCTTTTTACTTAGTATTAGATATTCCGGGTTAAGGTTCCAGTTACTTTCGTATTTTAGAACGAATGTAGTATCAGTATTATCCTTCAGAAACTTATACAAAGGAGGGACGCTGGATTTTTCTTGGGCAAAAATTGCTTTGCAATTTAACGTCAGAATCAGAATGAATAGTATTTTGTATTTCATAATGCGTGGATAATAAATTATTGTTTACATTTTAACCGTTGACTTAATGGAGTAGTTCCTGAAGATCCTTCCTCTGAGGCGAGTGTATAAGATGTACCTGGAGGAGCGTGCGTAGCAGATGGTGTTCCGGTTAACCCGATCCAACCGATTTTCTTAAAATAATCTGGATCTGCGGGATAGGTGATTCCTTGAGAATCCGCATATTTTTTCACCATCTCACCAATTGATGTGGCAAAACTATTTGCCATCTGTTCATGCTGATATGTGCCTAATTGATCGTTCAAGGGTGCCCCAGTTTTATCAAATAAAAATTTATAGGTTGCTTGGAAATTAGCATCGAATCCAGTCTTCCCCTCATTCATCAAGCGGATATTCCAATCAAAGTAAGCATGTATATATTCGTGCATCATTGTTGCTGCAACCGCCAAATCGGTGAGTTTATTGAGATAGCCCGAATCAAATTTTATTTGCGTAAGAAGGTTAGAGCTATTATTAGGATCAGTAATCCATATGGTTTCAGCAAGATGGCCATTTGCGGTAACACCTTCGTTAATGATGGCATTAAAGTTACTTCCCTGGCTTAGATTAAGTTTGTTTAATATATCAGAAATCAGCCCTGCGGTTTTACTTGTATTTTTCATTCCCAGACTCTCAAGCGCAGCCTTCATGTCTTTTAAACATTGTCTGGCATTTGAGTCTACATCAACTTTCAATATCACGGGCGGATTACTAGTACCCCCTCCACCTGCACCACCACCTGAACCAGCTCCTGGCTCACTACCACCACCGCATTTTGTGCGGCCAACATAAATGCTGTAAGAATTCTCACAGTAAGTATAAGCTCCAATGTCAAAGCAACCAATGCCAATCACTTGATATATGTCTGTTTCCTTGCATTCATCAGGAAAGGCCTGCATTATTTTACCTCTTGCAGCTTGAGAGTTTACGGATACCTTTTTATTTAGCAGTTTTATTCCGCCGATCGATATAGCATTTGTCATTTTACCCTGAAAATCATGATACACTACAGTACCAATAAAGCTTGCTTCTTTTTTCAAAAACGTATTTTGTTCAGGATTTGATGTAGTTTCAAGGTATTCGTCACTATTAATAATAGTCATGAAATATCCTTCGGTCGCTGTTGCTGTTTTTATGAACAGTAGTCTAGTAAAACTTTTCTTCATGCTGATCTTTTCTCCCTCAATAGGAACTTTAGTGTTGAATTTAAAAAGTCCATCACTGGTCACTGGCACTTCGATAATTGTGCTGTCTGAAGATTGGTAAGTTTTTGCATTTTCCCAGTCAATGGTCAATGAATGATCTGCTGCATTAGGGATTGTTTGTGTACGAGTAGGTTTCAGAGCGGAAATTTTGTTGGAACCTGACTGCCGGAAGAGTGAAGTCGTTAGAAGCCTGTTTGATGTTTGACTGCCGAACCAGGACTTTACATCAGAAATGATTTCTGCATTTTCAAGTTTTTCCTGATTATCTTTTTTACAAGAGTAGATAAATAAACTCAGACTGATTGATGCAAATAATGCAAGACAGCGTGTTCCTTTGAGAGCATTAATTTTTCTCATCCTTTTGGTGGATTATGGTTATATAAGTTAATGATAAATAAGGATTCTATGCGCTAATATAAAAGACAAATATCAATAATTAAAACATATAATATAAATAGGGAATTTATTTACACCGATGCCTACTTTCCCTTTGTGTTTTTTTAGTGAAAATGTCAGTTTTGACTACGATCCTTTCGACAGCCTTGTGGCAAGGTGGAAAAACCAGAAAGCATTGGCCCCATTTTACCAAAAATAATCATCCTGTAGTTTGCTAGTTTATAGTTAGTTGCCCTACATCTTAAAATTGACAAAACGGGGTCAATCATATTGGTTTATGCATTACGGGGATTTTATTGGGAACATACTGCCACCAGTGCTGGACAAAAAGTTGTCCTATATCATCTTTGAGCACAGTTTCCCGAAACCAAATCTAAAACAGTACTATCATTTTACCAATTACAACGCAGCCCTTTCAATTCTGGGATCCGGAAACTCAGGTTGTCTAATTTGAGAAGACGCTTTAAAGATGGAGAGTTCGAAGAATTTTACAGCCACCATGGAATCACTGGATATAAATCCGATAGGACAACTTTCGGCATCAGCCACAGCGAAAAGGACATCATGAGCGAAATCTTTTTCCTGTCCCTAAGCGGGATGGCCATTGACATGGCTGGCGATAATAAATGGGAATTATTCGGCGATTCAGGTGCTGGTTGCAGGCTCACCATAGAGGTTGAACCTAAACACAATGACTTCCGGGAGGTCTATTATTCCAAAGGTCATACAAAGGCAATTCCTTTGGTGAAAGTTTTGTCCGATCGTATTGAGGCCAGGTATCAAAAGCCGTTTAATTTTAGTTATATCTCAAAAATAGGGGCATTTTATATCAAAGGAGATTTTAAAAACGAAGATGAATACCGCTTTCTTATCAAGACGACTTCTGATGAATATGGTGCGGCACACTTGAAACCTATAGTTACAGACGCGCAGGAAAAGCTCGCATATCTGGAGTTGGCTTTGGAAAACGAATTTGCAACATTTAAGATCACTGAGGTTCAACCAGGATATGATTGTTCCGATGAAGATATTGCCGAGCTTAGCAAGCTAATTCAGGAAAAAAAACCAGCTATCAAGCTGCTCAATAAGGCCTTGAAGGGTTACGGGATCTAATATTCTGCATCTCAAACATGAAACCTGCAAGTACAATTTCCGATTCCGATTTAATAAGACCCGGACAAAAACCACCGATAATAACCCGGGAAGGAACAACCTAAGGAGCTGGACGAAGATTTCCGGATTCCCGTCAAATAAAAAAACAAAGCAACAGCAGCATAAAGACGAAGAACAAAAAAAGAAATTCTGGATTCCAGTCAAATAAGAACAGGACATAAAACACGCACTGAACAACCAAAAGGAAGAACAAAAAAACGGGAAAGACAAGATTTCCGAATTCCATTCAAATAAAAAACAAAGCAACAGCAGCATAAAGACGAAGAACAAAAAAGGAATTCCGGATTCCAGTCAAATAAGAACAGGACATAAAACACGCACTCAACAACAAAAAGGAAGAACAAAAAAACGGGAAAGACAAGATTTCCGAATTCCAGTCAAATAAAAAACAAAGCAACAGCAGCATAAAGACGAAGAACAAAAAAAGGAATTCCGGATTCCAGTCAAATAAGAACAGGACATAAAACACGCACTGAACAACCAAAAGGAAGGAACAAAAAAACGGGACAGAACAAGATTTCCGAATTCCAGTCAAATAAAAAACAAAGCAATAGCAATCGTAAAAGGAAGATCAGCAGTAGAAAGACGAAGAGCATAAAAAGAAATTCCGGATCCCAGTCAAAAAGAACAGAACATAAACATGCGCTGAATGACCAAAAGAAGAAACAGAGCAAAGAGCTAGAACAAGATTTCCGGATTCCCGTCAAAAAAAAAAACGAGACAACTGAATTAGCGCAGATGAAAGATCGGTGGCAGAAAAACAAAAAGGACAGAAATTCCGGATCCCGATCAAATAAAGCAGGGAAAAAACCTACCTTAAAATGCCATGTGAAGCGAATTACATTGCCCAGTACGGCCAGTAAATCGTAAACTTTCTGGATTCGTTATCAGGATCCTTAGATTTGATCCTGCCGGCATCTATTGCCTCCCGAATTAGTCTGGATATTTGCGAAGCCTGTTTATCGTGCATTCCAAAGCGCTGACGCAGGGAAGCATTTGTCATGCCCTCATTTCCATAATATTGCACTACCGAATGCTGATAGCATGCTTCTATTCTTTCCTGAAGGCTCATGTCTGCATATTTCTTCGGACTATACATCACCACCTTAAAGGAATTTTCTGTCTCTTGAAATTTTTAATGGCGGCAGGCCAAAGAGTTCAATCGCCCTTACCGATTTTTCAAACCCTGATCCCCTTTCCTCACAAATATTATATCTTCTGAAAGCGGCAGCCAGGATTTCGTTCCTTGATTCCGGGCTGGTGCGGATTAAGCGGTCGATTTTCTTGGTAGGCAGCAACTTACCGGGGTTTGAAATTTCGATCCTGTCCTCAAAGATCTCGATCATCGGTCCGCTGCCCCTGATGGTAAAATCCTGATGTATAAGCGCGTTGGCTATTATTTCACGGATAGCGATGTCAGGATAGACGGAAGTTTCTTCCCTCAGCGCATTTTTAATGATTTCACTTCCAGGCAACAGACTTTTGGTTTTCCGAATCTGTTTTTTGCCTGAAAAAATATATTTCTGAAGTTGCTTTAGCCTAGAATCAAGGTTGGATGTTCAATTTGGCAGAAGCGGGAGAGATTGGAGGAGAAAAACTGTTGCAAGCTAGGCTGCTGTGGTTTTGGGAGAAAAAAATATATTTGGGCTATTTCTTAGCTTGCCCTTCTTCAAATTGGGTAATTCCCCAGGTGCACACTTTAGAATGGAATCCGGTGTTCACTATTATTACCAAAATCCCCATAAAGAAGTCTAAACACTATATTGGTTTCTTATATGGGAGTTTAATTTTATCTCAAATTGTACCTTTGAATTGTAAGATCCAGAGTTAATCTGCATCAAGATAGTGGTGAGTAATTCGGTGCGCAGAGTACAGACAGCTATATAAGACATTGAAAGATAACGGTTTACGGATAAAGTTCGATTCCCCTACGGGCTACGAAAAGCATCAATCTGATTAAGGTTGATGCTTTTTTTATGCTCAAGGAAAAAGCAATCCGTGCAATCTTCTTTAACATTCAAATAAAAACACAAACTCTATTTGTAACAAGTCTAAATAAACTTATATTTGCCGCATATCCCTCAAAATAGATATGAACAACCAACAATTTATTGATTTCTTTAATCTACATTGGGGCAATGTTTATGGTTTAGCGCTATCAAAATGTGGCGATGAGGTGATCGCGAAAGATATATGTCAAGATATATTCTTGTCCATTTGGAAAAGGGAAATCACATTTGAAAATGATGTGGAAGCATCAAAATACCTTGCCAGATCTACCAAATATCAGATTCTTAATTTTTTCAGGAACAAGAAGCAACATGAGGAAATTACAGATGTAAACTTTGACAGCGGGATTGAAGCTTTACGATACAATCCGGAGGCGATGCTCATTGATAAAGAACGCTCGCAAGAACTTGAAGTATTTATATCAAATCTTGCTGAACCGACCAAAAGCATCTTCCTATTGAGCAGGGAGCAGGAACTGAGTTATAAAGAAATTGCAACAGAATTAGGAATAGCAGTAAAAACGGTTGAAAAACACATTTCACGTGTACTTAAAGAGTTTAGAGCTGCCCTCAACCCCGCTTAAAGAATCAAATCATCCTCAAATAAAATATTTTTCAGGTTTCGCGTAGGGTAATGCCATCTTAAGGGTAGATATAGGTATGGAAGATATCGATGCCGACTTATTGGAAAAGTATGCAAAAGGCAAATGCAGTCCTTCGGAGCAAGAACAAGTTGAGTTATGGCTTGCCGACGAACAATTCCATGAAGGATCAAAAATTGAGGATGAACGTATTCAAGCGGAGATTTATTCAGCTATTCAGGCTCACGTAAAGCCAATTCAAAGAAAAATCAATTTCAAATGGCTGATATATGGATCGATAGCCGCGAGTCTCGCACTGGCATCTGGATTTTTCTTCTTTAACCAGCAAAAGGGCAATGCGCAAAATGTAGTATTTATTGCTCCATTCGGGCAACCAAGCACCATTACCTTGCCTGACAGCAGCAAAGTAGAACTTCAGCCGGGGAGTAAAATCTCTTACCCAGACAAATTCAATAAAAACGCAAGAAATGTAACCCTATTTTCGGGTGAAGCATTCTTTATTATCCAACATAATACCGAACAAGCCTTTATCTTAAATAGCTCCAACAGCGAAATTAAGGTCCTGGGTACGAGGTTCAATGTGCGCAATCTAAAATCAGCACCTGTTCTTGAGGTTACCCTTACTCAGGGCAAAATTAGTTTCCAGCCGAAAAAAGGTGCTTTGAGTATCCTAAAACCAGGCGAAAGTTTAATTTTCGACAAAAGCAATCAACATCTTGTAAGCATTAATCAGGTAGATACGAATGCGGTAACAGCATGGAAAACGGGGACTATCCGCTTTAACGATACACCAATGCCCGAAGTGCTTGAGACGCTCGAAAACAGATATGGATTTAAGTTTAAGATTAGTTGCAAGCTTGATAAACCCATTAGCGGAAAGTTTGGAGATCAATCTATCAGTAAAGTTCTACAGCTTATAGAGCGGGCGTCAGATTATCGCTTTAAAAATTCAGGAAAATATGTCGAAGTCTATAAATAAAAATTAAACAAGAAACTACCGGATTGCGCTAACACTCCGGCAGTTAAAATTACCATCAATTCTCACAATCAATGATCAATTACAAATTTATGAATTTAAAGTCTGTTCTCTCAGCCTTTTTTATTTTACTATGCCTCCTGCTATCAAACAACAGTTTTGCACAAAATGCAACTGTAACCATTTCGCCACGTACACTAAAACTGCGTGCAGCGCTTGAACAACTTGAAAAAAAAGCAGGCCTGAATTTTATCTACAGTGACCTTAGCACTGAGCTGGATAAAACCATCAGCTTATCGCCATCAGCTTCATCGGTTAACGAAATCCTTATTGAGCTAGCTAAAAAAACTGGACTAACCTTTACTGCCAGCGGGAAAGACATTACCGTTAAACAACAGGCTAAGGGCGAAATTCGCGGTAAGGTAATTACTGCAGAGGGAAAACCTGCACAATTTGTTAGTGTTAGTATCGATCGTTTACGCAGTACCATTGTTGATGCTGACGGGAATTACCGGTTTCGTGACATACCAGAAGGCGAACATACGCTTTTTGTGAGCTATATTGGCTTAGAAAGTCAGAGCAGAGAAATCAACATCAAGGCTGGCACCAGAGTTAACGCCGATTTTACCTTACGCGAAAGCCATTCACAATTGGATGAGGTAGTGATCAACGGTGGTGAAACTAATAGATTCTCGGTAAAAAAAACCACTACGGCAGCAAAAATGCCCTTAGCAAATTTAGATAATCCTCAAGTTTATACCACCATCCCAAAAACCTTGTTAAACGAACAAATGATTACGGATTTCAGTTATGCCCTCAAAAATTCTCCCGGGGTTTATAAAATTCAGGGATCGAGGGGTATAAATACAGATGGCGCATCATATTATAGCATGAGAGGTTTTAGAACCGAGGCAGCATTGGTTGATGGATTGCCATCGCAGACCAATGGTGAAATCGATCCGTCCAATATAGAACGGGTTGAACTGATTAAGGGGCCATCAGGAACACTTTTTGGTGGAGCCGTGGTATCGTTTGGCGGTTTGATCAATATTGTAACCAAAAAGCCTATTGATACAGCCGGAGGAGAGATATCTTATCTTACCGGAAGTTATGGACTGAACAGATTAACAGCTGATGTTTATGGCCCTGCTAAAAAGAATTCGAAGTTGTTATTTAGGATAAATGCGGCTTACCAATACCAGGGAAGCTTTCAGGATGCTGGTTTCAGAAGGACAACATTTTTTGCCCCTGCGGTAGAATACCGTGCATCGAAAAGGTTAACGCTCAGTCTTAACGCTGGCTTCTACCAAACAGAGGCTACCAGTTCATCATCAATCTTTTTGAACAGGGTAAGAAAGTTTATCGCTACCACACCAGCTGAATTAAATTTTGATTGGAAAAGATCTTACAACTCGAACGATCTGACCATGAAAAATCCAACCGTAAATATTAAGGCACAGATTAATTACCAGATATCAGATCAATGGCGCTCACAAACTATTTATTCTAGTAATTCCAGAAAATCGGATGGCTTTTACCAGTATGAATTTATTAGAGGTGCCACCAGCGATGAAATGTTAGAGCGTAATATCAGCCTTCAAAATTCGACGAATACCGCAAGTGATATCCAACAAAATTTTATAGGAGATTTTAAAGTATTGGGGCTTCGAAATAGATTAATTGTTGGCCTTGATTACCTTAATCAAACAATAAATAATAACAATTCGCCATACATTGTTTTTGATAATGTAAGTGGGTTAAATCCATCAGACCCTAACTATGTAAAACTTTCGAAAACGGCTGTTGAGGCCAGACTAGCTGCGAGTACTGCAGCACCAACTAAAAACATTGGAAAAAGCAATATCTATAGTGCTTATGCCTCGGATGTACTCAATATTACCGACCGCTTATTAGCTATGTTAAGCTTACGTGTTGATCGTTTCCAGAACAGAGGCACACTGAACCAAGCTACAAATACAATTATTACCAACAGCAAGTACATGCAAACTTCGGTATCGCCAAAGCTAGGTCTGGTATATCATGTGGTCAAGGATCAGGTATCTGTTTTTGGAAATTATATGAACGGTTTTGCAAACGTGGCACCCGTTACACAGCCTGAAGGCTCTGGCGCATCGGGAACATTTAAGCCGCAGCATGCCAATCAGTTTGAAGCAGGAGTAAAAACCGATCTATTTAATGGATTGTTAAGCTTCACCGCCAGTGTATACGATATTAAAGTGGATAACCTAACCCGCAACGAGGATCTGATTGTTGGTGGAACAACTTATAATATTACAGTTCAAAATGGCACACAACGTAGTAAGGGGGTTGAGTTAGAGCTAATAGCCAATCCGTTAAAGGGATTAAATATTATTGCCGGATATAGTTACAACGACAGTAAACTTACCAAAGCTACTGTTGCGCTCGAAGGTAGAAGACCAGCTTCTGCTGGTCCTGCCACATTAATTAATAGCTGGATAAGTTATGTTCTCCCTTCGGGAGAGCTTAAAGGATTGGGGCTTGGATTGGGCACAAATTATGTTGGCAAACATTTAACTTCTAATTCTGCTGTAACAGGAATCTTCACGCTTCCATCTTATGTGATGATGAATGCAACAGCGTTTTATGACACTGGAAAATACCGCTTGGGATTTAAGGTGGATAATCTTACTAATCGATTATACTTTACCGGACAGGGCGTATTGAGTGCCCAAATGCCAAGAGCTTTTGTTGCCAATGTTTCGTACAGGTTTTAAAAAAATCATCTACCAATTACACCTCTGGCTCGGACTTTTATCCGGGCTAGTGGTGTTTGTGATTGGTTTAACAGGTGCCATTTATTCATTTTCTGATGAGTTAAAAGCTGTTGTATATCATAACAGATTATATGTAGATATTCCGCATGGCGCAGAAAAGCAATCATTTAATCAGCTTTTGTTTGTTGCACAAAAAAAACTTGGTAAGGATAAAAAAATATCCAGGGTCGAAATCCAGCAATCGCCAGGCAGAACCTACATGTTCAGGGCATATAAAGCAGACAAATATTTTGAAAAAGTATACCTAAACCCTTACACCGCACAAATCGTATTTCACGAAGATGCCAACAAAGAATTTTTCAATGTAGTACTTTCCATTCATCGTACTTTATTACTTGGAGATGTTGTTGGTCATTTCATCATACGTTGGTCGGTGGTCTGTTTTGTAATATTGCTCCTTTCTGGCATTATACTCTGGTGGCCAAAGAAATGGAAAATGAGTTTTTGGAAACAAAAGCTTAAGGTAAAATGGGAGGCTAAAGCAAAGCGACTGAATTATGATCTGCACCAGGTTTTTGGCTTTTATGCTTTTTTAATATTGCTGATCATTTCGCTTACAGGCCTGATGTGGTCGTTCGATCTGGTTGCTGATAAGAAAGTAAAGGTATTTTCTGACACCACATCTTTGATTAGCGTTGCACCTAACGATCTTATCATCGCGAAGATGAAATCTTTAGGTATTAAACCAGCTTATCTTCTTTATAATCTTCCCAACACCAAAAGCGGAACAGTAAATGTATCGGCCTATCTTGACCCTCAGCGAATCCATCAAAAAATTCAATATAGATTTGATCGCTACAGTGGTAAACTATTATTAGAAGGGAAGCCTTTTTCTTCCCTATCTGCTTTAGATAAAGCAAAAGCGCTAAACTATGATCTACACACCGGAAGTATTTTTGGGTTTTGGAGCAAACTGCTTGTATTCATTGCTGGTTTAATTACGGCTTCACTGCCCATAACAGGCTTTTGTATCTGGCTCTGGCGTAAATAATATTACTTAATCGCAGTGCTTAGATATTTAGCGGTGGTCTTAAATAATAAAGAGATTGTATCATAAATATAGATTTGTCATCCTGAGCGTGTCGAAGTACCTGTTAATATGCCTTAAGGTGTTTCGACAAGCTCAACATGACAGCATCCGAGGTGAAATTGCCTCTATGATTCAATCTCTGTTAATTTTTCTTATTTCATAGCCAATTGCTGATCATCGGCTTTGGCCATTTCTTTATAAAAAGCCTTAAACTGATCGATCTTAAGGAACATAATCTTTCTTTAGTGCAAAACTCCGCTTTAAAATGAGTTTATTTCCTTGTTGCATGTAATCATTCTCTCATATTGTAGATTTGGCACCGCAGTCGCCCTGTTGCTTATCATTCATTACTTTGGAAGAATGGTTATAATTACTCTTTTATACCGGGTTAGCCGGGGTGTTCCTTTATCGGTAACCTTCAAAATGAAGTGAGTAGTTTGGAGAGTACCTACCTCTGGCGCTTTTAATTCTGGAATAACAGACATGTTTTCTGCCGGAGTGACCGCTATTGTATTAGGCAAGGTTCCCGCTTCCCTGTATTGAAACCACTGAAAACTCAGAGCATCTCCATCAGGGTCATGGGATGCACTGCCGTCAAGATTAAATGTCTCGCCGGATTTTACCGTGAACTGTTCAGGCGTATTGAGTTTTACAACTGGTGGGTGATTGGCGGCTTTATATTCCGTATTGCACCAAGCCATTCTTGCCGCAAAATCATTCTGGATTTCTTCTCTCCATCTCCAAATCGTTACATGGTTGTTTTTGTATGTAACTGTGTCTTTTACAATGGCGCTCCCCCATTTGCCTGGCACCCAAGGTGTATATTCGTCTTCGACATTTGTCCAAAACGGTCTCGTCTCTTCTTCCAGGGGAACAATCCATTTTATCTTGGGGTCAAAGGGTGGTTTGTAAAATTCATAACGTCCGCCCCAACCTCCCCAATTTGGATGCTCCGGGCTGTTTAGTCCGTTGGGAATCAGCGAAAGCCAGGACGGAGTATCACCCTCCATGCCAAAAGACACATCCGGATAGATTGCCCCGAGCGGCCCATGCCCCTGCTGGATATTTCGCGTAAGCCAATCATTGCTCACGACTTCATTGTTGGCGCCGGGAAATACGCTTAAAATGGCTGACCATGTAGCCGGATAATAATTTCCTGGGCTTGCGATGTAGAATAGGTTTGGAAAATTCTTGCGTATCCATGGCCCCGAATTATCCTGATCCGAAATCGTGTATACCCTGAGCTTGCTTATTAACCTTTTTGCCTCCTCTTCGCTTTTAGTCTCCCTGATTTTCCAGAGTGCTTGCGCCAATATATTCGGGCCTCCCCAAACAGTCACCCATAAAGGGCGGCTGTCATCCTTTTCAAGCATCTTGATAACCCAGCCTGACCCTTCAGAATCCTTGCCTTTTCCTACCCCTTCCATTCCGTAAACCGGAAGGCCTTTTTTTACCAGGCTTAATAATTTTTGCGCTATCGGAAATCCGGATTCATGTTTTAGAAGATTGGGTTGCACCTTCTCATAACTACGAATGACCTTTACAATGAGTTCTGGGCTAACCTTTTTTGATTGATGAATGGATGTTGAAGCGATGAGCCCTTCAATGTCGATTTGATTTGAGTATAACATTAACCGGACCATCGACATAAAATCATCAGGCTCGTTTCCGATATCTGTAATGACAATGAGGCGATGTTTGGCAATTGTTTGGCCAGAAGCTGTAAGGTTTGTTGCCAGTATACTACTTAATACAAGTAGTATTAGTCTTGTCTTCATTATTTTAAAAGGAGTTAGGATAAGAAACGTATATAAAAAGAGAGCCAAGCGCATGATTTTCCAAACAGGTATAAATCAGCTTATTAAAAAAAATTAACAATTATACTCAAAACTAAAATTATAGAATTTTTTGTAAACGTTGATGACTTTTGCAAAGAAATAGTACTACAATTTGGAAAACGGCTTATTGAAGCCTATTCTTTAGGCAAACGAAACAGAAAAGCAGGCTTGTGCAATATGCCTAAGGGCATGCATTTCAGTGCTTTCCAATCGAAATGACGAGATTTTTTTTTGTGGTGTCAGATGTTACCATCTGGCACACTAATTTAAAGATTTCCCAGCATCACTGCACTTGCTTGAAATGAGGCCTGATATTTAGACCTTAAATTTTCGAGCTACATAGATGCTGACCACGAAGTAGCAATAGGCCTGTAAAACAATAAGAATTGAGAATAAAACAAGTTCAGCAGGACGACCGCAGCAACCGAATGACAAGAAATAATTTTAATCCAACCGGATCATTTCACCGGTTTTTACCGATTCATCACACGCAAAAGCAATCCTTAAACTGTTTACAGCATCTTCAGTGGCATCGGTTAAATCTATATCTTCGGTAATGGCTTTTAAGAAATACCTTTGTTCACGGTTGCACAGTTCCTGATGATCAGGTTCATCGGTAAGGTCTACCCATTCATCGGCTTTGCTGAACTCATCATTAACATCTAAATCGGCATGATGTATTTTAATCGATTCGGTTTTGGTATGCGCATCAATATTATCAGAATTTCCAGCTGCACCTGCTTTTTTAGCCATAATTGATACCGATCCCTTCGGGCCAAAAATATCTTTAATAAAAAAAGCATTATCACTCACCATCGGACCCCAGCCAGCTTCATACCAACCAACAGAACCATCTTCGAAACGGATCTGCAGTTGTCCGTAATTGTAATTCCACTCTGGTATATCATCAGTAAGCCTTGCTCCAATGGCACTCACCTGTACAGGTTTCGATCGGGTCATCTGGCACATAATATCTATATAATGCACGGCACAATCGACAATGGGGCTTAAACTTTTCATCAGGTTACGGTGCACCGTCCATTTAGGTCCATGGCTCTGTTGATTCAGGTTCATGCGCATCACCAAAGGTTTTCCCATTTCCTGAGCCAGCGATGTAAATTTCTCCCATGAGGGATGATAGCGGAGGATATAGCCCACCAATAACTTTTTGTTCGCTTTTTTAGCAGCTTCTGCCACCTTTATTGCGCCTTCTACACTATCTGCCAATGGTTTCTCGATAAACACATGGCAACCATTTTCGAAAGATTTTATGGCGTAAGCTTCGTGTGTATCGGGATAAGTAGAAATGCAAACTGCATCTGGTTTGGTTATTTCGAGTGCCTCGTAAAAATCGGTATATAAATCATATTGTCCACCTAGCTTTTCATTAAGTTTTTCTTTGCTTTTACCGGTAGAAACCAAGCCGCATATTTCAAAGCCGGGTAAGGTGTGATAAGCTTTGGCATGGGAAGCCCCCATATTGCCGCAGCCTACTACTAATACCTTTAAATTCTTATTTTCTTTCGACATACTAAATCTTAAACGCCCAAAGTCCAACCTTTGCGGTATTCGCGTTTCACAAATTGGTTTGCTTCATCAAAATTGGTCACCTTCATATTTACTTTATCCCAAAGCATTTTGATATCCCTACCCGGGTAACTGATTTTACCTGCTGCATCTCTGCGTTGTACATCTGTACCCCTAATCGCCAGATTGGCAATCAATAAAGTTTCGGTAAGTGGTCCGGCAATTTCAAATGGTGAGCTCAGTTCCATTTTTCCATAACCGGCAATGGCGGCCTCGGCAAATTGAGTATAATGCCCTTCTTCCTGATTAGCGATACGTGGAATAGTGATTTTCGTTCTATCTGATTCGTTGCGCGAGAGTGGTAACAACTTTGGATTTTTGCCATAGGTTTCACAGATCATCTTACCTCTTGTGCCGATAAAAAGCACACCATTATCGCCAAAACTTTCATTAGGTCCCAATTCTTCCGGACGCTCAGGCTTAATGCCTCCATCCATCCAATGCACCTGAACCTCGTGTTTGGTTTTTGGCGTTTTAGCGAAAGTCAAAATGACATGGCTTGATGGTGGACAGCTTTCTGGCAAGTAAGCGCGTTTAAATTCATCAACATATACACTTCCTACACTACATTCTACGCTGATTGGAGTATCCAGACCCAACACCCTAAAAGGAGGCTCTACTAAGTGACAGCCCATATCGCCAATGGCACCGGTACCGTAATCCCACCATCCCCTCCAATTAAAGGGAACCAGTTTATTTACATATTCTTTATATGGAGCACTTCCCAACCACAAATCCCAATCGAGTTCTTTTGGTATTTCGGCTTTTCCACTAGGCCACGAAATTCCCTGTGGCCATACTGGCCGGTTAGTCCAACAGTAAACGGTATGAACTTTACCTATCCTGCCTGCATCGTACCATTCCTGAAGTCTTCTTACACCATCGCCCGAAGCACCCTGATTACCCATTTGCGTAACCACTTTATAGCGGTTTGCGGCTTCGGTTAACATCCTGGCTTCGTAAATATCGTGCGTTAAAGGCTTTTGCACATACACGTGTTTACCCAATTGCATGGCTGCCATGGCAATTTGCGCGTGGGTATGATCGGGTGTAGATACCGTTACGGCATCAATGTTTTTACCTTCTTTATCCAATAACTCCCGATAATCTTTGTAATATTTTGCCTTTGGGAAATTTTTTAAAGAAGTTGCAGCCCTTCTATCATCTACATCGCATAAAAAAGCAACATCTGTTTTACCGCCTCTAACAATACTGGCAATATCGCTTTCTCCTTTTCCACCTGCACCTATTCCGGCCAATTGCAAACGATCGCTTGGTGCCAGAAAACCTGGCCCGCCCAATACATGGCGGGGTACGATCATTAATCCAGCGGCAGCAAGTGCTGTTGTTTTAATGAAGTTTCTTCTCGAATTTTCAGTTTTCGAATTTGCCTTATCTTCTATCATTATTAACTTATTATAATGCTAAATTTAATTTATTTCTTTTTACCTGCAGCTTTTGTATCAGCTTCTTTCTGATTTGCCGCTTTCTTGCTCAGATCTTTAATCCTGATGTTGCGGAACTGAACAGGAGAACCATGACCTAAGAAGCCTATGTGTCCACTTTCACGTAATAAACCCGGGTGTTCCTTATGGTCTGGTGTGCCGTTTTTCTTAAATGGTTCGATATCGCCATCTAAAATTACGGCGCCGTTTAAGATCACTTTTATCTTCGATCCTTTGGCAATCACTTCTTCATAGTTCCACTCGCCGGTAGGTTTTAAAAATCCTCTTTTGGCAGCGATCGTGCCATAAACCGATCCATGGTACTGATACACTTTCAGGTCTTTATAAATCGGTGCATCGTTATCCAATATCTGTAGTTCCATACCAGCATAAGCAGCATCGCCCTCTAAAGGAGCCCTGATTCCTAAACCGTTGTTCGCGCCTGGGGTTAACTGAAATTCGAAACGGTAAACAAAATCGCTGAATTCTTCTTTGGTGAATAAGTTACCGCCTGATCCTTTACCTGGTTTCGGCCGGATAGCGATGTTTCCATTTTCGATAACGTAATCAGTAGTGTTACCTGTCCAGCTGTGCATATTGGTTCCATCGAACAATACTTTATAACCTTCTTTTTTCTCTTGTGCACTTAGCTCAAAAGGTTTTGGACGAGGAATTTCTTTGATGTAGATATCGCGATAAGCAACCGGCGACCCATGCGCCTGCAATTCGATCTGTTCTTCTGCAAAGATCGGCAAACTTCTGTTCCAATAATTTTCCAAAATCACATTATCTGTCACCAACTGTCCGTTCAGATAAACGGTAACACGGTCACCTTTCATTAAGATTCTGAATGTATTCCACTCATCTAACTTGTTATCGGCTACCTTAAGCGGCTTACTTTCGTTCGTTTGATTGTTGTACAAACCACCAGAACCAACCTGGGCACCAACATTTGTACGGGCAAGATCCCAGATCTGTACCTGTGGTGTACCACGCAGGTAAATACCCGCATCGCCTTCTCCTTTTTTATCGTCGATGATTTTCCAGTCTACCAACATTTCAAAATCGCCATATTTTTTAACCGTAGCAAGGTTATTGCCATGACTTTGAAACTGTAGTTCGCCGTTAATCACTTTCCAGCTTTCCTTTGCTTCGGCATCAGCTTTAGTTTGCGCTTCAGCTAAGGCTTTTTCATCCATTTTTGATCTTTTGATCGGATCGGCAACAAGTCCTTTCCAACCAGACAAATCTTTGCCATTAAAAACCTGAACAAAGCCTTCGCCAGCCTTCATTTCAGAAATATATTTACGCATACCTTCTTTCTGATAACCGGCATCGCCCCCGGTAATTACGGCAATGGTTTTATTTAACAAGCCTTTTACAATGTCGCCATTGTAAGTTCCAGCCATGGTAATATTCATCACCGCGTTTGCCGCAGCTTGTTGTAAAGTAGCATGATCTAAATACTGACCTGCAAATACAATTGCATTAAAACATTTGGCCTGTTCAGTATCTTTAAGAATCTGCTGTTGTTGTGCTGTTGTCTTAGCTACTGCCATCGAATTGCGCAACAATAGTAAACGCTGCTCGGCAGGATACTTTGTATTTCTGACTAACGTTAAGTAACCTGTAATCGCCTGGTTCAAAAAATCTGGATTGGTGGTGCTGCGCGCAATGCCGATCAATGCATCCGTCGAGCCTGCATCTGACCATGAAGAAAGTGCTTCAATTGCAGCTTTTTTGGTGACATCATTCCCTGTGGCATAAGCTTCTGACACCGATTTTAACGATTGCTGGCCACCTATGCTACCTAGCACCTTATAAAACAGCACTTTCTTATCAGCAGGTGTATTGCCCATTTGCTGAAGAATGGCATTGGTTTCTGCCGCTTTATCTGCTGATCCTTTTACTGAAGCAATAATGGCATCCTGCACAGCAGTAAGCTCACCGGCATCGGTAGTTTTATTTAAAAGGTCAAATAATTGTGCTTTATTTTCTGCTACTGCTACATGTTGTAATGAAAGGTATGCTGCTTTTCGTACTTCAGGTTTTTTACTGCTTAATGCAGCATAAATAACTTCCGTTTGGCTTGTTGCCGCGCGGGCAGCTAAAATATTAATTAAGGCAACCTGTACTTCTGGTTTAGCTTTCGGAAGATAAGCGCCAACTTTAGTGGCTACACTTTCGCCTTTTATTCTTAAAATGCCATTAGAAATACCCGCAATATCTGCTGTATCTCCTTTGCCCATTAACTTCAACAGGTCATCTATAACCGCATCCTGTCCTAGTTTTACAGCGGTGTTTATTGCAGCAAGTTTTACCTGCTCATCGTCGCTTTTAATTAGTTTGAGTACGGCTGGCAATGCAGATTTTGCTTTGCTATTGCCAAGCATGTCTAAAATAGAAACCTGGGTTGGGGCATCAACCTTTTTTAACTGGCTTACCCAGGCATCACTATTGGTATCATTTACACCTGCAGCAGCAAATTTAACCGCAGCCGCTCGAAATTCGAACTGTTTATCGGTCATAGCAGCTAACAAGGCCTGTTGATCGGTTTGTGTTGCCGAAAGTAATTTTAAGGCCGCAGTACGTTCGTTTACCTGATCTTCAGCCGTTGCCTTTTCTAATATTGTTTTGGCTATCGTTTCTACTCCGGTTTTATCTGTTGTTATGTTTTTCTGGGCGTAAACCAATAAAGCCGCAACCGCATTGGTTTGGTCGTATTTATAACCTGCTTGTTCAGCAGCTTTTACCAAAATTTCTTTTGCAGATGCATCGCCAATATTTGCCAGAGCATACAAACTTACCTTGGTTAATGCTTTATCTGTTCCAGTAGCTAATGGCGCAATAGCTGTAGCTGCTGCTTTAGCATTAGTATGGCCCAATGCTTCTACAATGGTAATTTTTGCTTTGCCGTTTGCTTTACTCAAGCCGCTAACCAATGCATTTGTAGCAGAGGCAGTACCAATTTTGGCCAGTGCTCTCGATGCTTCATCAGCCAATTGTTCGTCAGCAAGGTAATCTGTTAAACAGGCTACCGCAGCATCATTTCCTACCAAATCGAACTGACTGATGATAAATGCTTTGTTCTGTTTATCGGATAGTTTAGCCAGTGATTTGCAATAGGCACTGACAGCCATATTCCTTAAGTTCTGTTGCCCGTTTTTTGTAGCATAAGCAGTAAAACCACCTACTGCATACTCAATAAGGGCGTTGTTTCCTTTTTCAGAAGCGGTTAAACCACTAATTAAGGCTACGTAACCCTCTTCACCTAAATCGGCCACTTCTTTCATATTGCGTTCTAGCTGGGCAGCATTTCTAGCGGGTAGCTGTGCCAATAAATCGGCAATACGTGTGACTGTAGTTCTCTCGTCTTTTTTATCTTGAGCCAGGGCCCTTACCGTAAATAATGCATTTGTAAGCATTACAATGGCTAGCAGCACCAATAATATTTTTTTGTTCATGATGGTTTGTATTTGAGATGTTTTAAATAGAAAATGGTGCACGCATTACGGGATTAATCAATCTGTTAGCAGCCTCATCATCTACGAATTCTTGCTTAACCGGGTCGAACTTTAACGATCTTCCCAACCTTAAGGCAGCCAAACCAATATTTACAATGTTGCATGAACGGTGTCCGTTCTCTTCATTTAAAGCGAATTTTTTCCTCGTCCTTACCGATTCTGAAAATTCTACAATCTCAGGATCAGGATCAGGGAATTGCGCCAGTTTACGTTCCAGATCAGGAATATCAGATTTAAAACCCGGATACAATTTACCTTTTGGCCCTTCTATATAAGGAACATTGGTATCTTTACCTTCACCGTCTAAAATAATCTGGCAGCCATCGGCATAAGTATAGGTAATCCTGCGCCAAATGCCTACTGCATCGGTATGTTGTTGTGGTGCATCAACTTCTACAGAAATTGGATTGGTATCATCCTTACCTAAAAAGTATTGAATCGGGTCGATATAATGTTGTCCCATATCACTTAATCCACCACCATCATAATCCCAATAACCCCTAAAAGTTTGGTGAACACGGTGTGCATTGTAAGGCTTATATGGTGCAGGGCCTAACCATGCATTATAATTTAATTCTGGTGGTACGGGCTGAGGTTCTAAATGGTCTTTACCCACCCAATAAAATTTCCAGTCGTAGCCGGTATGTTTACTTACGGTTACTTTTAATGGCCAGCCTAACATACCGCTATCTACCAATTTTTTGATCGGTTTTACAGTAGTACCCATTCCGTAAAAGGTATCTTTAAACCTAAACCAGGTATTTAACCTAAACATTCTACCATGCTGTTTTACAGCCTCTACCACTCGTTTTCCTTCACCTATGGTATGGGTCATTGGTTTTTCGCACCAAATGTCTTTTCCTGCATTGGCAGCATCTACAGCCATGATACCATGCCAGTGTGGCGGGGTAGCAATGTGTACAATATCTACTTCAGGTAATTGTATAAGTTCTCTATAATCACTAAATGTTTTTACACCTTTATCCAACATTGATGCTGCTTGTTTAAGGTGGTTCTGATCAACATCACATATGGCTACTACCTGGGTGCCTTCGTAGTCAAAATGACCTCTACCCATTCCCCCAACACCTATTACGGCTTTGGTTAATTTATCGCTTGGGGCAAGGTACCCTTGTCCGCCCAATACATACCTTGGGACAATAGTAAATGCTGCCAGGCCAATTGCAGATTTTTTGATAAAATCGCGTCTGGTGTTTTGTTCATTTTGTGGTTCTTCTTTAGTTTTCATTTGTTTTTTGGTATTGTAAAAACTTATATGATAGTTTGGTTCCAAAAGCATTAGGGTGCTGGAACATAGGATTTATCGATCTGGTTAGATTAAAATTATAAGGTTAATGTTAATAAGAAATTATTATAAAGACAAAACATCGTTGATTTCTTTACGTATTAAAAAAACTTTAATAAATTTTTAATAGAAGTTATTTATATTTATCGAAATAGTGCAATTAACAACATGAATCTTAATCTATTAAATAAGTTAACGTCAGACATTAACGATAAGCAGTCGATCCAAAAACACAGGCTCATAAAACACCTTTTTAATTTAGGGGCATCTTCAGTTTCTACTTTATGTGAAATTATGGAAATGAGTACGCCAAGTATCCTGAAGCTTCTGCTTGGCCTGATTGATGAGGGCTGGATAGAAAAGAAGGGCTATGGTTTATCTATTGGGGGGCGAAAACCCGACCTTTATCGTTTAAACGATAAAAAGATTCTGATTCTCTGTATAGACATTGAATTATTTCATACCAAAATAGCCATTATTGACAACAATTATAATTTTGTGTTGGATGTTAAAACCATTTCGGTGCCTATTTCAAAAAGCAGGACTGATTTTTTCAATATACTACATACACACCTTCAGGATATCTTAAAATCGGCGGGTATTCAGCATAGGCAGTTTATTGGCTGTAGTGTTGGCATGCCTGGCTTAATTGATGCTGAAAAGGGAGAAAATTACAGTTATTTCTTAAGCGATGATGAAAATATTCCTTTAACAGCCGCATTTGAAAAAATGTTAAATATACCTGTAGTGATCCAAAACGATGTGAATGGTTCATCAATGGCAGAATTTACCCACGGAATGGCTAAGGGCAAAAAGAATGTACTCGTTTTGTTAATGGATTGGGGTGTGGGCTTAGGCATTATAATGGACGGAAAATTGAGGCAAGGCACCTGCGGTTTCTCTGGCGAATTGGGCCATATGCCTTTTGTAGAGAATGGCGCACTCTGTTACTGTGGAAAACACGGTTGCCTCGAAACCGTTGCATCTGGAAACGCGCTGTCAGAAATGGCAAAAGAAGGTATTTTATTGGGCAAAAACTCTATGCTTACCAACCTCTCGAACGAAGAACTGGAAAGAATTGAGCCCCCCCTGATTATTAAGGCAGCCAATAAGGGTGATCAATACGCTATTCAGCTGCTCTCCAATGTTGGCACTCATATGGGCAAAGGAATAGCTGTTCTGATCCAGTTATTCAATCCCGAACTGATTATTTTAAGCGGCAAAATTGCGGGGGCCAAGCAATACATCACATTACCCATGCAACAGGCAATAAACACCTATTGTATGACCCAAATTAGAGAAAAAACAACGATAGTTTCTTCCGAGCTGGGCGAAAACTCCAGGTTATTGGGATATGCAGCATCAGGAATTGATCAATTTCTGGGCGCTTACATCAAAAAAGTAAAAAAGCTTAAAAAGTAAGAGCCTGTTTAATTTTATTATAAATTATTAGTATGTCACTCTGAGCGTAGTCGAAAACCCGTTTTTCGATATATTAAAAGCACTTCGACTCAGCCACCATTGACGTTATTTTGCAATTATTTACTAATAAGATATTTGCGGCACTATACATTTCCACCCAGCTAGGCCATAGCACTATATCCCCGTTCTACTTAAATCCGGCCTAACAAATTTTTGGGAATCCACAGGCCAAGCCTATGCAGAAACTTCAATACAAAAATTTTCAGCCGACACTTTTGTTTTTTCAAAGGCCTTTATGTTTTCAACTGCATTCAAGCTAGCTCTGCTAGTCTTTTGGTACCAAAAGAAAAAGGCCTGTCAGGCTAGGACAAATAGAACACCCCGTCCTGCGGAAACCCCTCTAAAAGAGGGGAATTATATACCAGCTGATATTTCAACTTCATTTATATTGATCATATGAAATAAATTACCCCTCAGGGTGACAAAAATGTTAGATAAGTAAAATAAATGTATCAAATTTAAACAGGCTCTAATATTCCGGATGGCGCAAACCACCCTAAATTTGTCTGGCATTGGCACCTTATTTTCCGATAGCTTATTTAGATTTGTATAGCAAAATTTTAAACCAAGACTGATGGAAGCATATAAAAAAGCAGGACATGAAAAGGTAAATGGCATTAACATGTATTATGAAATTTACGGGGAGGGAGAAATTCCGCTGGTATTGATACATGGCGGGGGTTCTACCATTCAATCTACCTTCGGAAAACTTATTCCTTTTTTGGTGAAATCTGGTCAGGTGATCGCTGTTGAACTTCAGTCGCATGGGCGTACCACTGATCGGGATCAACCAGAATCTTTTGAGCAGGATGCAAAAGATGTGACCACTTTATTAAATCAGCTAAAAATAACAAAAGCCAATTTTCTAGGTTTCAGCAATGGCGGAACAACAACTTTGCATATTGCAGCACACCATCCGTCCATAGTGAATAAAATTATTGTCATTTCAGCCAATTACCAACGCGACGGCTTGATTGATGGCTTTTATAATGGCTTTGGCGATGCAACCATCGATCATATGCCAGAGCCGCTGAAAACAGCTTTTTTAGCAGTAAACCCAGATCAAAACGCACTGCAGACGATGTTCGAAAAGGACAAACAGCGCATGCTCGATTTTACCGACCTGAGCGATGATGATTTGAGGGGAATTACTTCCGATACGCTTTTAATGGCAGCAGATACAGATGTGATCAAGTCCGAACATGTGGTTAAAATGTCGAGATTGATTGCAAATGCGCAGCTGGTTATTTTACCTGGCGTACATGGCGCTATGATCGGCGAAAACCTCAATCCGGATGTAAGCGACAAAACAATTGAGATTACGGCACATCTGGTGGAAACCTTTTTAAACCAATAGTTATGAGTGCATTGAGTTAATCCACATAAAATTTACCCTCCCCTGATTTAGCATTTAATATCTTTGCCAGATGGAATACGTATTGGATAATCCAATTTATTATGCCTTAACATCCGGACATAGCCATATTACAAAAGGACTTGATGAGGTAAAATATTATATCGAAGATATCACCGCATTTGCAGGCTTAAAAGATAATTCAAAGGAGAATCTAAACACCCTTTATCAGATCAGTCCAGCAGAGAGCCTTTTCGTATTTTTCTCAAAAACACCTGTCGAAATACCTCAGAAGTGGAAATTGTTAACCCATATCGATATGTTTCAATTTGTTTTTCGCGGCAAAGAAACACCAACTGCAGAGGCAACTGGAATAACAGACCTTAATCTGGAACACGTTACAGAAATGATCGACCTGGTAGAGCTGACCAAACCAGGGCCATTTTTGGCCAAAACTATCGAGCTTAGTAATTACACAGGCATATTTGTTGATGGGAAATTGGCAGCTATGGCCGGACACCGATTTCATCCCAGCCCTTACCGTGAAGTAAGTGCAGTTTGTACACATCCTGATCACCTAGGCAAAGGTTATGCCTTTAAGATTTTACAAGAACAGATTAAACGGATACTGCTCCGTTCGGAAATACCCTTTCTGCACGTTAGAAATGATAATGAGGGCGCCATTAAACTTTATCATAAATTGGGTTTCGAGATCAGGACAGATATGATTGCCTACGTCATCAAAAAAGAGGCTTAGACCAAGAAGAGAATGTTTCTAAATAGAAAACCGTTCAGAAATTACCACTTCAATGCTTTAGTTTTGCACTAAACTAACACATACATGTCTAAAACAAAACTTACCATTAACAATAACGGCTCTGTTAAAATTGAGGGCGATTTCGAAATTGTAGATAGAAACGGAAACACTTATGGCTTACAGGGCAGAGAAGTACTTTCGATCTGCCGTTGTGGTTTATCAAAAAACAAGCCTTTTTGCGATGGCGCACATAACGGCCATTTTGAGCATGAGGCAATAGCCTTTGATCTTCCTCCAAAAAAGGTTTAATAACGAAATTATATTTTTAAAGAGCTTGTATCATAAATAGAGATTTTGTCATCCTGAGCTTGCCGAAGAACCTTTTAAATTACTCCTTAAGGTGTTTCGACAAGCTCAACGTGACAGCATCTGAGGTAAAATTACCTTTATGATACAGCCTCTTTTATATTTTGAAAGCAGCATCAATTAAATACCTACCCTTGATGGCGCCATGCCATAAGCTTTTTTAAAGGCGAAAGAGAAATGTGACAGATCTTTAAAACCAACTTCGAGGTATACATCTGATGATTTCCAGCCTTTTTCGGTTAGGAGGTAATAGGCATCATTCAAACGCTTTTTCTGCAGCCAGCGGTTAGGCGAAAGATTAAAAATCTTCTCAAAATCCCTTTTAAATGTGGCCAAACTTCTTCCTGTTAAATAAGCAAAACGGTTAATATCTACATTGAACTTATAATTGGCATTCATATAGGCTTCCAGATCAATTTTTCCAGGTTCCGAAAAATCGAAAAGCACATCTTTTAATATTGGGGTGGTCTGCAGTAAAATCATTACCGCTTCTTTAACTTTTAAATCGATCAAAGCCTGATTAAACTCGTTATTTCCGTCTAAATATGGCCATATCGAATCAATATAATTCTTTAAAAGGCCATTGGCTTCTAAGGCCAGACCTTTAATATCGTGATTCGGCTTTTGCATGTGCAGGTCATATTCATTGCTGATGCTATGCAGAATCTCCTGGTCGATGTTAATGCTAATCGACTTAAACTCTCCTCCTGCTGGCGGGTATTTGGTATACCGAGCCAATTGATTCCGCCTGAAAAAACGGAAATCGCCATCAGAAAAAACAAATTTTTCTCCTCCAATAAAAATTTCAGACGCTCCGGTAATAACCAACCCCACAGAATGGTTAGGAATAAACTGTTCGCCCTCGCTGCTTTTTTGGGCATAGCAGGAATACAGGATCTTGGGTCGTTTCTCTTGATTTGACATCTTTATCAAATTTATGGATTTAACACTTAACCACAGATAAAAAGGATGCACACAGATAAAATATGACACTGCTAAAATCTGTGTTTTCTGTGTGCATTTGTAGTTAATATTGATGAAAGCTGGAGAATTAATGAAACTATTCTTTAGTAAAAGATTTTCCCAGATCAGTTGCCAAAAAATTCTCAGCCTCATCATGATCTGTTGATAAACTTACGTCCATCCATTTCTCCATTTCGGCAGTTCTCGTAGCATCGGCATGTTTAAGCATTCCAATGGCTTCACTTCCAAACACCAGGTGTACCGGTGGTTCAGGATTTTCTACAAGTGCCAACATGGCTTTCGCTGCTTTTTGCGGATCCCCCATCGGTATAAAGTTACCGCTTTGGAAAAAATCTGAGCGTTTCTCTACGGTAGATTCGTATCCTTCAACGCGAGGTGCATATGACATTGAGGCACCAGCCCAATCTGTACGAAAACCACCAGGTTCTACACAGGTTACATAAATCCCTAAATCCATTACCTCTTTTGCCAGGGATTCACTAAAGCCGCTCAACCCAAACTTTGCAGCCTGGTAAATACTTACTCCAGCATTACCTACCCGCCCGCCTATCGAGCTGATTTGAAGAATTCTGCCCGAACGTTGCTTGCGCATAAATGGCAATACAGCTCTCGTAATTTCGATCGGTGCATATAAATTTGTTTCCAACTGACTGCGCACCTGTTCTTCAGTAAAAGCTTCTGCTGCACCAACAATACCAAAACCGGCATTGTTAACCAAAACATCTATTTTACCAAAATGGGCTACTGCCGATTCTACTGCCAGATACACCTGATCGTAATCGGTAACATCTAAAGTGATCGGAAAAATCTGATCAGGATATTTTTCTATAAGATCTTTTAAAGCTGCTGTATTTCTTGCTGTTGCCGCAACTAAGTCGCCTTTTGCCAATACCTGTGCTGTTAGGTCACGTCCCAATCCACGGGAACTACCTGTGATAAACCATATTTTTTTCATTTTTCTAAATTTTATAGAATCAAAGGTAGGCTGATAATCGAGGCAAAAGTTTTGCTTCAAGGCTCAATTTACTTTGTTAAAAAGCTCAATTGATCTACCATAACTTTTAAGTATAATCTGCTGTTATTTAATAGTAAACACATGAGTTATGGCGAAAGAAAAGAAAAAAGGGAAAAAGAAGAAAGACAAAAAAAAGGCAAGAAAAAAAATAAGTTGGGTGTTAAAAACTCCCTTGTTAATAACATCAATGCCCGAAAGAAAAAAGGGAAATCACGATCGAAGAAGAAATCAAAAATCAGTAAAAAGGCTTATAAAAAAATGCAGAAAGGATGGGAAAAGTAGCCGTTTGTTATAATGCGGTCAAACTTTGATAGCTTACTATCCAAAAGACACTAGTATCCCAAAGGATAGTACTATCCTTTACGAAAGCTTATACCTTTGTATTATGGGACCAAGAAAAGAACACCGTAATAAAGAAACCTGTAATGCAAGTTTAAATGCAGTAAAAGATGCGCTCTATGTGCTAAATGGCAAGTGGAAACTTCCCCTGATTATTTCTCTGCAGGAAGGACCACTGCGTTTTAACGAGATCCAAAAATCACTTGGAGAAATTACGCCCAAAATATTGTCTAAAGAACTTAAAGATTTAGAATTAAATGAATTTCTGATCCGGAAAGTATTTTCTACCACTCCTGTTACCGTAACTTACGAGCTTACCCCTTATAGTGAATCGCTTGAAAGAGTAATTGATGAACTAAGGGATTGGGGGTTAAAACATCGCGAAAGATTGGTTAAAAACAGAAGAAGCGAATTGGTTGAAGCAGCAATGGCGACCTCGCTTTAGACACTAAAATTTATTTTTATATACTATTCATTTTGCCAAAAAAAGCAAAAAACTGATAATGATAAAATTCGGCTATCTTTGTACAAAATAAAATCGATGGCGGTATTACATAAAAAAGAAGAAAAAATTCAGGCAGTGCTGGGTAGGTTGCCTAAAAAATATACAGACGAACAATTTGTAGAGATGTTTATCAGACTTTACTCTAAAGATTGGGGCAAAATAAAATCAGCTTACATTAAACAATCTCAGGATAAAGAACCTGGAACCATCATCAATATGCCTAAACCAGAGGTATATTTACGACAGATCCTGGCAAACTATCTACAACAAGATCATGCTCCGAAAGCAGTAGAGGTTAAAGAAGAACCTGTTGTTGAAGCACCAGTTACCGAAGTTAAAAAGGCGAAAGCGCCAGCCAAGAAGAAAGAAGCTGTAGCTGAAGAAGTGCCTGCCGAGGTTAAAAAAGCAAAAGCACCTGCTAAAAAGAAAGCTGAAGCAATTGAAGAACCGATTGTAGAAGCTAAAAAAGCGAAGGCGCCTGCAAAGAAAAAAGTTGAAGCGATTGAAGAGACTCCAGTAGCCGAAAAGAAAGCAAAAGCAGCAGCAAAAAAACCGACAGCAAAAAAATAAAAAATATTTTGCATCAAATATAATAAATCACCTTTTTAGTTGTTTATATATATGAGAGCGTTAATTTAGATGACGGGGATAGGTCGGTATGATTTATCCCCGTTCTTTTTTGACCATTTTTTCGGCTATTTTATCGTTTATCTTTTTTTAATTATTAGCCACGGGAACAGAGAAAATATTGATCTGCAATTCTTATTCTAAGAGGTCTTTATCAAAAAATCCAGCGACCAATCACAGTGACACGTCATTCCCAACTTGATTGGGAACCACGGAGTGCTCATGAATGCCTCTGAAAAAAGGAAAACATATGAATAATCGTAATGCCTCGGTAGGGTTTGTATGTTGCATTAAGATTCCCGCCTGCGCGGGAATGACGACCGTTCTCTAAAATCTATCAATAATATGCAACGAAGAATCTTTCTGCACGTACTATAATCCATTTTGCCCATCATTAAGTTTTACATCCAATTGTAAACTTTATCCTTTTAATTGGCATATCGGGAAAAGTCGATATACATTTGTACCATGGATCAAGTAGAGATATTCAAAGCCCTTTCTAACAAAACACGTTTACAGATTTTAGGCTGGTTAAAAGCGCCTGAACTAC
The DNA here is from genome assembly GCF_004310665.1 of Pedobacter kyonggii. Lineage (GTDB taxonomy): Bacteria > Bacteroidota > Bacteroidia > Sphingobacteriales > Sphingobacteriaceae > Pedobacter > Pedobacter kyonggii. The sequence continues at coordinate 387,668 of NZ_SIXF01000001.1, forward strand.
ATTTTCCGGAACAACCCAATGCCGATTTTGAAAATGTAGGTGTTTGTGTTGGGCAGATTCAGCTTAAAAGTGGCTTATCACAAAGTACCATTTCCGAATACCTATCTATTTTACAGCGTGCCGATTTAATCAGTTCAACGCGCTTAGGCCAATGGACTTATTACAAACGCAATAAAGAAGGCTTAGAAAAATTAAGCGAAATCATCAATACCGAATTATAATTTAGAAACATATGAACACAGATAGTTTATTTAGGCCTTTTAGCCTTAAAACATTAAATATCAAAAACAGAATAGTAATGGCACCAATGACGCGGTCATTTTCTCCGGGTGGCGTGCCAACGGCCGATGTGGCTAGCTATTACGCAAAAAGAGCCGCTGGCGAAGTGGGTTTAATTTTATCAGAAGGAACTGTAATTAACCGTCCATCTTCTTCTGCCGATCCTAATATTCCACATTTTTACGGTACCGAAGCTTTAGCAGGTTGGGAGAACGTAATTAAAAGTGTACACCAGGCCGGTGGTAAAATGGGACCACAGATCTGGCACCAGGGCATTATGGATAACCACGCATCAGGCTGGTTACCAAGCACTCCTTTCGAAGGTCCATCAAGCCTAAACAAACCAGGTTTCGAAAACGGCGTACCGATGACTGATGCAGCCATTGCAGATACCATTGCGGCTTTTGGCCAGGCTGCAGCAGATGCCAAAGCCCTGGGTTTTGACACTGTTGAAATACATGGTGCGCACCAATACCTGATCGATCAGTTTTTTTGGGATGGTACAAACAACCGTACCGATATTTATGGCGGTAAAACCTTAGCTGAACGTACACGCTTTGGTGTTGAAGTAATTAAAGAAGTACGTAAAAGGGTTGGAGAAGATTTCGCCTTAATTATCCGCTTATCACAATTTAAACCTGCTGCCTACGATTTCAAACTGGCCAAAAACGAGCAGGAAATGGAACAGTGGTTAACACCATTGGCCGAAGCCGGAATTGATATTTTTCATTGTTCGCAACGCCGATTCTGGGAACATGAATTTGAAGGTTCTGACTTAAATTTTGCAGGTTGGGCTAAAAAAGTAACCGGAAAAGCTACAATCTCAGTGGGCTCAGTTGGTTTGGATGGCGATTTCTTTGGCGCTTTCGCAGGCCAGAGTTCACAGCCGAGCTCATTGGATGAACTGGTGCGCAGAATGGACCGCGGCGATTTCGATTTAGTAGCAGTTGGCCGTCCGCTTTTAGCAGATCCGAACTGGGTAGAGAAAATTAAAAACAACCTTACAGAAGAATTGAAAGGCTTTAGCAAAGAAGCTTTAATGGAATTGGTATAACAACCGTATTTTTTCTTTTTAAGTTTAGAAAGGCATCTCGAAAGGGATGCTTTTTTGATAAGGAGGCATCGTCATCTCGACTGAAACGCAGTGAAATGGAGAGATCTACCCGCACCGTCAGCTGTTAACATAATGAGTTTAGAAATAATTTTTCTGCCACGGAAGCACAAAGGGCACGGAAATTTTCTTGATAATTTGAAAAGCAGTACCCGTATCGCTTCGGTTGCGCCAGCCCCGCCCTTTGCTTAATCCGACTGAAAAAGTCGGGATAACGCTGCCGGTCGGGTTTATTTCACTTCTGACAGTAGCAATGCCGTTGCCACCTAAACCCGATCAAAGCGAGATGCCGATTTTCTTCAATTTGGCAGAAGCGGGAGCGGGACTACAACAACCTAAAAGCTTCTGTTATCGCTTTCCAAAAAACAAACTAGTTTTTTTTCACGCCACCAGATATTACCAAACCAATCTGCCTTAAGATTTTTTTCCTTAAATTCACGTCATCAAAAAATTGATTATCCATGTCGAATATTAAACTCATTATCGAAGAAAGACCAGCAAATATTGGCAATTTTATGGTTGGAAGGTTGCTGCCTTTCAGAGAGAAACGGATGGTTGGGCCTTTTTCCTTTATCGACCATATGGGCCCCGCAGCAATGAGCGATCACGAAAATCTCGACGTTCCACCTCATCCACATATCGGTTTATCTACCTTAACTTTTTTATTTGAAGGTGAAATTACACATAGGGATAGTTTAGGTTCGGATATTGTAATTAAACCCGGACAGGTAAACTGGATGACTTCGGGCAGCGGCATTGTACATTCGGAAAGAACCCCCGAATATCTTCGCCATACGGATAAAATGCTCCATGGCTTACAAATCTGGGTAGCTTTACCCAAAGATTTGGAACAAATGGATCCTGAGTTTTGCCATGTAGAAGGGGCGGACATTCCAAGCTGGACAGAAGATGGTGTAAGTTTTAAATTAATCGCAGGAGAAGCTTTTGGTTACAAATCTCCGGTTCCGGTGTATAGTCCATTATATTTTTTAGAATTGAAAAGTACCAAGCAGCAAAAGCTAAATATTGGCGATTACCTGTTTGGCGAAAGTGCACTTTACATTCTAGAGGGTACAATTGAGAGTGAGGGGAATATTTTTGAGCCGCGTTTAATTTTAATTGCCAACGACGCCAAACTGTGTGAATTTACCATGCACGAAAACACGACGGTTTACATTTTCGGTGGAGAACCCTTTCCTGAAGAGCGTTTCATTTACTGGAACTTTGTTGCATCTGACAAAGAACTGATTGAAAAAGCCAAAATTAAATGGCTGGAACAAAGCTTTAAACCTGTTCCTGGAGAAACAGATTTTGTGCCATTGCCAGATCAAAACCCAAAGGTTAAGAAATAAACCCTGATGGAAATACAACAGATTAACAACGAAAAGAAAGGGCAATTCGAAGCCTTAGAGAATGGCTTAAAAGCAGGTGTTATGGCATATGTTTGGGCTGGCCCTGGCAAATTCATTATTGACCATACCGAAGTAAATCAAGATTTTGCTGGCAAAGGTGTAGGGAAAAAATTAGTACTTGCCGCCGTAAATTATGCCAGAGAAAACAAAATGAAAATTCTCCCGCTTTGTCCATTTGCAAAAAGTGTTTTCGATAAAACGCCAGAAATTCAAGACGTATTATTTTAATATTGATTAAAACACGATTAATTCTTCCTGCCAAATAAATTCATATTTACTGAAACTGCTACGCCGGTTGATGATAATTTGGAGTTTCCATAACCAATATTGGTTAAAGGGATTTTCATAAAAGGCTTAGCGCTAATGCTTAAATTATTATTTATTTTGTGCTGAAACTCGACACCAACATTGGCTATACCTAAATAATGCTGATTCTGGCTTCTAACTTCGTAGCTTTGAGGGCCTTGATAATCTCCATTATAAGAATAGCTGTATTTCTCTTTCAACATTAAATAACTAGACAAGCCCGTACTTACGGAAATCGAATTTCTACGTCCGTCAAAAACCTTATAATTCACGTTGATAGGAATATCGATTACATCGCAATTGGCATGGATATTTGATGGTTTTACGCCGAAAACATAGTTTGTATTGGGATTATATAAACTAAAATCTGAGTCGTAGATTTTCTTAGCATAAACTGCCCCGGTAGTAACACTTAATTTCTTTGTTAAGACAAGCGTAGCTTCAACCCCAAAACCGCCACTTAAACTACTTTGTCCCGATTTTTGAACACTGGTCAAGTCGGGTGCAGCCAGAATGCTCAACACAAATCGTGGTTTTTTCTTAAAAATCGGGTCTTTAATTCTTGGCATCTTGCTTCCAACAGGCTCAACAACTAGATTTTGTTTTTCAAATTCTACAAGCTTGGTTTCAGCATTTATTTCTGGATTATAAATCACATCCGCTAAAAGGTTATTATTACCATTATTACCTGTCTCAATTAACTTTGGAAAAATTTGGTGGCCGAATCCTGTTTTAGCTATTTTCTGATCTTTGTTATCTTCCGCTCCTTTATTATTACCTGTCAATAAATTTTCTCTTCTATCCTTGGCTGACGAACCATTGTTAGTTGGCTTTTCAATTAAACCGCCTTCATTATCTAAAGGTCTATTATTCTTATTTTTGTGCGCATTTGAATCTGTTTTCACCAGTGAATTGCTTTTTGACTGATCACTATTCGGTTTAACCAATAAAAACACCACCAATAACATGGCGGCTACTGCTGCCGCAGTGAGCCAAATGATAGGCACAACCCTCCTTTTAGGTGTTGGATGCAATCTCTCCTCCAGATTATCCCAATCTAAATCATTAAAAGGAAGATCGGGATTTTCCAATCCATCCTTAAATAATTTATCTATATCTTTTCCCTCTCTCATTGCATGTTTGTATTTAACCTCACCTGTAAAAGGTTTCTGTCTACCTCCGAACTCCTTACCCGGTAAGTTTTCGCATCTGTAGCTTTTAGCATTTCCTGTAATTTCTGTCGTGCCTTAAACAGGTTAGACTTTGATGTTCCTATCGATATTCCCAGCATTTCGGCAATTTCCTCATGGCTATAGCCATCTATAGCGAAAAGGTTAAAAACCGTTCGATATGCCGGACTTAGGTTTTGAACCAATGCTAACAAATCATGATAGGCCAATTTATCGTACACAGAGTTTGTGTGTGCAATATTTTCGTGATCCTGAATATCTACATGATCGGCAAATTTTAAATTGGCACGATAATAATCAATAGCAGTATTGGTTATTATCCGACCGAGCCAAGGTAAAAAGGCCTTCGAAGTTTCGTATTTGGTTATATTTTTAAAGGCCTTAAAAAAGCCATCGTTCAGTATTCCTGCAGCATCTAGCGGATCGTTTGCATAACGCAAACAAATCCCCATAGCAAAGCTATAGAAATGTTTGTATAGTGCTTTTTGACTATCCCTTTCATTTCTAACGCACCCTTGAATATACTTTTGTATAATATCTTCACTATCGCGGCTAGCGGTCACAGGTTCTCCTTTCAAAATACATTACGGTAAGAAATTACAAAAGGTTGCCACAAAAAAGTATTTTCTTTAAAATAATTATTATTCGCTCGGTTATGCTAAAATTCTCTTTTCCATAAGCAACCATTTACAACCCGACGGCGTAATAGCAGCATATTAATGATTAAAGTTAAAACTAAAAACAAAAATCTTATGCTAATCTACTTAAAAAGAAATCTATTGGCTGCATTGTGCATAGCCATGGTGTTTAGTGCCTGCAAAAAAAATAGTTCAGACGATGCTGCGGCTAACAAAAAGGGAATTCAATTGGCAACCGATGCCAAATTTGGGTCGGTACTAACCGATAAAGATGGTAAAACTTTATACTTTTTTGCATCCGATGCTGCAGGTACGCCAACCTGTACCGGTGGTTGCGAAACCGCATGGCCACTTTATTACTCAGCCGATGCCAGCACCGATTTAAACCTGAACAAAGCAGAAGTTGGAGAGGTTACCCGTGCTGATGGCCGTAAACAAAGCACTTACCGTGGTTATCCACTTTATTACTTTGCTAGCGATGTTGCAAAAGGAGATATTAAGGGCGATGGTGTTGGTGGAATATGGTTTGTGGCTAAACCCGATTATTCATTGATGCTGGCCAATGCACAACTGACCGCGAACAATATTAATTACACCAGTACCTATGCTGTTGGCGATGGCAAAACCATTTACTTGACCGATAGCAAAGGGCGTACTTTGTACGCTTTTGCGCCAGACAAAAATGGCGTAAATACCTATACAAAAAGCGCTACACAAGAAGGTATTTGGCCAGTTTACGAATCTGAAGTGCTTAATGTGCCCTCGGCTGTTTCAAAAGCTGATGTTGGTGTAATCACAGTAGCCACCATCAACAAAAAACAATTAACCTACAAGGGATGGCCTTTATACTACTGGATATCAGATCTAAAAAGAGGCGATAACCTGGGCATAGTAATCGGAAAAGGGCCAGGTTTAACTTGGCCGGTGTTACAGCTAAATGCTACAGTTGCGCCGGCGCCATAAATAATTTGGGTTAGGCGGGTAGAATGGTCGGCTGGTGTTTTCACAGCCGGCCTTTTTTATACTTCGAGTAAGGCTTGTTTAATTTTTTCGGCAGCTTCAGCCAATTCTTCGCTGGTTGGCTTTAATTTTTCTTTACTGAAGTTCATGTCGCTCACATTATTCATTGGTATTAAATGAATATGAGCATGTGGAACTTCCAATCCGATAACCGAAACACCCACTTTTTTGCAAGGGAAAGCTATTTTTACACCTTTCGCTACAATTTTAGCAAACATCCAAAGACCAACATACAGGTCTTCATCCATATCGAAGATATAATCGGTCTCAATTTTCGGAATCACCAAAACATGCCCCGCCGTTAAAGGCTGAACATCTAAAAATGCTAAATATTCTACGGTTTCAGCAACAACATGTGCACTGATTTCGCCTGCAACAATTTTTGAAAAAACAGTCATTAAGGTATATGGTTAAAGGTGTAAGGGCTGGGCGGTTAGGGTCAAGCGTTTGGCGGCAGGCGATTAAACGCTCATCGCCAAATACTATTCGCTTATCTAGAAATTTCTAGCACTTCGAACTGCATTTTACCTGCGGGCACTTCAATTTCGGCGAATTCGCCTACCGATTTACCTAACAAACCTTGTGCAATTGGCGATTTAACAGAAATTTTTCCTGTTTTTAGATCTGCTTCTGTTTCAGCCACCAACTGATAAGTCATGGTAGCGCCGTTTTTAACATTCTTTATTTTAACAATCGATAAAGCAAGTACTTTCGATAAATCTAATTTAGACTCATCAATTAAACGTGCGTTTGCCAACGTATTCTTTAATTTTGAAATTTTTGCTTCATGCAAACCCTGCGCTTCTTTAGCAGCATCGTATTCTGCATTCTCCGATAAATCACCTTTATCCCTCGCTTCTGCAATTGCTTTAGATATTAGCTGACGACCGGTGGTTGTTAAATAATGAACTTCCTCTTTTAATTTATCTAACCCCTCTTGGGTGTAGTATGTTACCTCTGTCATTGCTCTATTAATTTTATTCAAACGCTATAAAAAACAAACAAGACTATATAGTTGGTTTGCTACATAGTCTTGCTTCAATTATAACGAAGATAAAATGTGGAAATTACAAAAGCAAATAAAAAATTAAGAAGTGACCAACATTTTAACCTTTTGTGACGCTCAAGGTCAATTTGAAACATTAATTACCTCTTAAAATAAAGATTAACACATTCTTTCCTTATTATAATTATATGCCAGAATCACCACAATGGTAACATTCATTTATACACTTATCCAAAATTCAATCATTAGTTCTATTTTTAGCTAAAATTATTCGTAAAAATGAAAAAGTTATTATCTATTGTCCTACTCATTTGTTTGGGTGGTTATACCGTTTCTGCCCAAGAACTTTATATGCCCAGAAATATAAAAGCAGCATATGCTAAGGGTACCCGTGCCATGAATGGAAAACCTGGTCCTAACTATTGGCAAAACCATGGTAAATACAACATGGATATTAAGGTAGATGCCGAAACCAAAGTGGTGAGCGGTAAAGAAGAAATTCTGTATATTAACAACAGCACTGATACTTTAAGAACTTTGGCCATTCGCTTTGTAAACAACCTGCATAAACCAACCTCACCGAGAGGTGGTGCGGTAAGCGAAGATTTTTTAAGCACAGGCTTAAATATCAGTTCTTTCTCTGTTGATGGCGAAACGTATAAAGTAGACAGCAAAAAATGGGGAACAGTTGGCAATGTAAAACTGAACAAACCGTTGCTTCCAAAATCGAAAATTACCGTTAAAATAGAGTGGGACTACCCCCTATCAAAAGAAAGCGGTCGTGAAGGACAGATTGATCCAAACTCATTTTTTGTGGCTTATAGCTATCCTCGTATCTCTGTATATGATGATTATAACGGCTGGGACCGCATTCCACACACCGATAGAGCTGAGTTTTATAACGACTTTAACGATTACGAATTCGCAATCAGAGCGCCTAAAAACTATGTGGTTTACGCAACCGGAGATTTCCTGAATCCAGATGAAGTGTTACAACCAGAAATTTCTGCACGTTTAAAAAAATCATATAATGGTGATGAGATCATCCACATTGCTACCGAACAGGAAATGAAAGACGGCAAAGTAACCCAGCAAAAAGACTGGAACACCTGGAAATTTGCCGTAAAACACATTACCGATGTTACTTTTGCTTTAAGCAACCATTATGTTTGGGATGGCGCAAGTGTAATTGTAGATAAAAAGGCGAATCGCCGTGCAAGTGCCCAGGCTGCCTACAATCCAACTACCGGGACAGATTTTACAAACTCGGTTAAATATAACCTTAATGCTTTAGATTGGTTCTCGAACAATTGGCCAGGAATCCCCTATCCCTATGCTAAAACCATTGCTTTTCAAGGTTTTGCCGATATGGAGTACCCGATGATGGTTAACGATTCTCAATTTGGCGATCCTGTTTTTGCACAATTGGTTCAAGACCATGAAGTAGCACACACCTACTTCCCCTTTTACATGGGCATTAACGAAACCCGTTATGCCTATATGGACGAAGGCTGGGCTACAACATTCGAATATTTAATCGGTATTGCAGAACACGGTAAAGAGGCAGCCGATAAGTTTTACAAAAACTTTAGGGTAAATAAATATATCAATGATAAATCGGCAGAAGAAGACCAGCCCGTAATTTCGATGTCCGATCAGGTTTCAGGTTCGGGTTATGGGAATAACTCCTACGGAAAGGCTTCATTATCTTATCTGGCCTTAAAAGATATGCTGGGTGATGCCTTATTTAAAAAAGCATTGCATACCTATATGAGCAACTGGAACGGCAAACACCCTATTCCATGGGATTATTTTAACTCGATGAATGCAGGATCTGGACAAAATTTAAACTGGTTTTTCCAGAATTGGTTTTTCACCAACAACTATCTTGATTTAGCCATAACCAAAGTAACGCCTGCAAAAGGAAAATCTACCGCTACCATTAAAAATATTGGTGGTTTTGTTATTCCTTTTGATGTAGTGGTTACTTATGCCGATGGAAAAACTGAAACGACTCATAAAACGCCAGCAGTTTGGAAAGCAAACCAGAAAGAGGTGAATGTAACAGTGAATACAGCTAAAAAAATAAAGTCAATTGCTTTAGATAATGGCATTTATGTAGATGCTACGCCAAAAGATAATGTTTGGGAAAGCAAATAACTCAGTTCTCAGTTGGCAGTTAACAGTTTGTAGTTAACTGCCAATTGAAAATTGCAAACTGAAAACTGTTACCCGTTTTCTGCTTTACAAGTAGGTTCGTGTTTAACTGGAAAATTTAATGAATTGGCAATAAAACACATTCTATTTGCCTCGTGATGCAGCGAAGCTGCAAGTTCGTAATGTGCCTTATCGGCTATTAAAACCTGGGGATGAAGGGTAACCTCCCTAAAACGGCCACTTCCATCGGCTGATTCTTCCATTGTACCTACTGCCTCATCTTTATAATCGATTACTACGATCTCGTTTTTAGAGCATAAGTGTAAATACCAGAGCATATGACAGCTGGATATTGAGGCCAATAACAGATCTTCAGGGTTATATTTAGATTTATCGCCCAAAAAAGCAGAATCAGACGATCCTGAAATGTCGGCTTTGCCTTTTACTGAAATTACATAATCGCGATCGTACGAACGGTAATCCATTGTACCCGAGCCTTTATTGCCCGTCCAAGTAACTGTAGTTGAATATAAATGATCTTTCGGCATGATAAAATTGGTTAGATTGTATAGCCAATTTAAGAAAATAAAATTACTTTTTTAAGATCAGAAAGGTTTTAAAACCTGCAAGATATGAACCTGTAGCAAAACAATTATATCCATCTTAGGTGTTATATTATTTTGAAAAGCAGGGTTCGGTGTGCTCGGTTCCGAAAGCCCTGCTATCGCTTCAAGTCCTCGCTGCGCTGTGGGCTTTCCGCTTTATCAGGTTTAGTCGGCAAAGGCTTTCGAGTTTTTTCAAAGGCCAGGAGTGTCAGCAAAAATCGGATATCTTTCAGTTAGACCTCGCAGGTTTTTAAAACCTGCGAGGTCTAACCTAATTAAAAACTAAGCCCGCTTAACTTCTCGGCCAAAACCTCCGAAATTTTACGGTACGAATCGAATGTCCAGCCACCAACATGTGGCGTTAAAATCACTTTGTCGTTATTTTTAAGTTCATTGTACCAAGCCTGTTCACCCAGGGCCGGGAATTTTTCTGTTTGCAATACATCCAGTCCGGCACCTAAAATCTTTCCGCTTTTAATGGCATTCAATACTGCTGGTGTATTTACAATTTCACCCCTTGCCGTATTGATAAAGAAAATTGGCTTTTTAAAATGGTAGAAATACTCGTCATCAACCATTTGCCTGGTTTCGGCCGTTAAGGGAATATGCAAACTCAGCACATCGCTGTGTTTCACAATTTCTTCCATACTTACCTCGCGGGCAAAAGCATCAGAAAAACCTGTTTTGTATTTATCATAAGCCATTACATCAACCTCGAAACCCGCCAGCTTCTTTGCAAAGCTTTGTCCCATAAAACCATAACCAATAATCCCTACTTTTTTGCCTTTCAATTCGTAGCCACGGTTACCTTCCCTATCCCATACACCATTTCTGATTTCGATATCGGCCCTGCGGAAGTTGTTCATCAATGATAACAGCAAACCGGTAGCATGTTCGCCAACCGCATCGCAATTGCCTTCTGGTGCGTTAATCAATTCGATATTTCTTTCAAAAGCGATTTTATCATCGATATTATCCAGGCCTGCACCTGCCCTGGCCACAAATTTTAAATTTGGAGCTGCAGCAAAAATTTCGGCATCTATCCTAAATTTCGTCCGGACAGCAATACCGGTATAATCTTTAATTTTATCTAATGTTTGTTGGCGGGTAATCTGTGGTTCATCATCAACCTGGTAGCCCATAGCAATCGCCTGCTCTTTAAAGGCAGGGTGCAAATCATCAACAATTAATATCCTATTCATAATAAACAAAAGTAACATTTTGCAAATTGTTCAATTGCAATATTCTTTTAAGTTTTTGTAAAACTGAAGACTGCTAATTGAGAACAGTTAATTGGCGATTAACCCACAAAAATATTACTATAAAATGGCTGTAATAAAATAGTTACGCCTCCTTAATTAAACTTAGTTGCCGTTACTTTGTCTCCCTTTATAAAAACACACGAAATTTATTTTTAATGAGACTTCTACAATCGAGAACAATACAGATTACCCTTTTACTTTTAAGCTTATCATTTAGTCTTTTCGCGCAAACAGGTGGAAAGGCAAAAATTACCGGAGTACTTAAAGACGCAAAAACACAAGAAACCATTCCCTTTGCTACCGCTGTTTTAATTGATAAAGCAACAAGCAAAAATGCAAAAATTGCCCAAACAGATGTAAATGGTTCATTTGTGATGGCAGATATCCCACCCGGAACTTTTACCTTTAAAATAAGCTTTGTGGGCTACCAAACCATGGTTAGAGATAATGTGGTAATTACTGCAGCTACGGGCACATTAAACTTTGGCGACATTAAAATGAATGCCGCCAAAGGCAATATGCTGAGCGAAATTACGGTAACAGGCCAAAAACAAGGCATGCAAATGGGGATCGACAAAAAGATTTTCGCTGTAGACCAGAGCGTAATCAGCGAAGGTGGCTCAGCAGGCGATTTATTGCAGAATGTACCTTCTGTTTCTACTGATATGGATGGCAATGTGAGTTTACGTGGCTCTTCGGGCGTTAAAGTATTAATTGATGGAAAACCATCTTTAATTGCTGGAGGTAATGTTGCGCAGATTCTTCAATCAATCCCAGCTAGCTCTATCGAAAGTGTTGAGGTAATTACCAATCCATCGGCTAAATATGATGCAGAAGGTCAATCAGGCATTATCAACATTGTACTAAAGAAAAACACAAAACTTGGCTTTAATGGTTCAGCTGCACTAACTGCAGGTAACCGCGATAACTATAATGCAAACACCAACTTAAGCTTCCAGAACAGTAAAGTAAATATTTATGGTAACTATGGCTATCGCTATGGCAACCGTTTGGGTGGTGGCTTCCAGGATATTACCTACAAAACACCAACCAGTTCAACAGCTTTCGCAAATCAGAACACGGTTTCGAACTCTTCTGATAGAGGTCACAATGCTAAAGCTGGGTTAGATTATTACTTGGCACCAAAAAGCGTAATCAGCTTGTCGGGCGGTTTTAACTCAAGAGAAAATGAGCGAAACGAATTGCTTGATATCAGACAATTAAGTTCCAACCAGTCGCCGGTTTTATTGAGCAACAGAACCAATAAAAATGATGGCTACGGAAAAAGTTATGACCTGAATTTAGATTACGTGCAGAAATTTAATAAGCCTAAAGAAGAGTTAACTTTCAACTTTGGTTATTCGAACGGAACAAATAACAACGACCAGACTTATAGCACCAATACCACGAACAGAAATGGTGTGCCGATTGATGAGACCTTGAGTTTACAGCGGGTGTTTAATACGGGCAACAATACCAATTATAACATCCAGACTGATTATGCATTACCTGTTGGTAAAGCGGGTAAAGTTGAAGTTGGTTACCGCAGTCAGATCCGCTTAGGGGAAAATGATCAATATGCAGATTCGATCCCTACCAATACGAATATTTATGTCAGTAATAATAAATTAATTAACGGTTTCGACAGTAAGGATCAGGTGCACGCACTTTATTTCAATTATCAGAACCAGATTAAAGATTTTGGTTACCAAATTGGACTAAGAGGAGAAGATGCGCGTTTAGATACGCATTTAGAAGGTTACACGGGTAATGTATTAACCACGGCCGAAGGAAATATCCACTACAAAAGGATCTATCCAAGTGTTTTCTTAACGCAGAAATTTAAAGGCGATAACCAGCTTCAACTGAGTTATACACGCCGCGTAAACCGCCCCCGCCCATGGGATACCAATCCATTCTTGGATGTTTCGGATCCTTTAAACTATAGAGGTGGTAACCCGAATTTATTGCCAGAGGATGTACACTCTTTCGAATTGGGATATAGTAAATACTGGAAAAAAGTAACTTTAACTTCAAGTTTGTATTTCCGCCAAACCAATGATGTAATTCAACGGGTAAGAAGTACGCCAGTTAACGGGATCATTACTTCAACCCCTCAAAATTTAACGAATCAAATCAATAGTGGTTTAGAGTTAATTGGTCGTTTCGATCTGGTTAAAGCTTTAAATTTCACTACTAATGTAAACTTATATCAGGCTAAATTTGCTGGTGATGCACGATTTGACATTCCATCAAGCAGTGGCTTTAGCTGGAACGCCAATCTTACCGGAAATTTAACAGTAGTTAAAAATTTATCATTACAGGTACGGGGCGATTACCGTGCGCCAGAAGTAATGGCGCAGGGAAAACGCAATGCTATGTACGGCATTGACGGTGGAGCTAAATACGATTTCCCGAACAAAAAAGCATCTTTAAGTTTCAATGTTAGAGATGTATTTAATACCAGAAGATGGAGCATGACCACTGAAGATAGAGCCACAATTGTTGATTTTGAACGCCAGTTTCAGGGAACAATGGGAAATTTAACGTTCTCTTACCGCTTTGGAAAAACTACATTTACCGGTACGAGTAAAAAGAAAAAAGACGATCAGCAGGACAACCGCCCTGATGAGGGATCCTTTTAATAACCTAAGGTGCTTAGAAAAATATTTCTAAGCACCTTTTTTCCTTTAAATTTTCTTCAATACAATTCCTTCCTTTAAAACAATAACAAGTTATTATCTTGCACCATGGAAGAGATCAACCCTTGGAAAACACTAGAGAGCGAGGTAAAGTACGATAACACCTGGATCCGCTTAACCGAACATCAGGTGATTAACCCCTCTGGTGGAAAAGGAATTTATGGTACAGTTCATTTTAAAAACCTGGCGATCGGAATCCTCCCGTTAGATGAAAATTACAATACCTGGTTGGTTGGTCAGTACCGATATGCACTAAATGCTTACAGCTGGGAAATTCCAGAAGGTGGTGGGCCATTTCACGAAGCACCCCTAGAAAGTGCCAGAAGGGAATTATTGGAAGAAACGGGCATGAGCGCCAGAAACTGGAAAGAGATCCAAAGAATGCACCTGTCTAACTCAGTAAGCGATGAACTGAGCATAATCTATGTTGCCACTGGCTTAATTCAAGGTATCGCGATGCCAGAAGAAACGGAACAACTCGTAGTAAAAAAATTACCCTTTGATGAGGCTTATCAAATGGTTTTGAATGGAGAGATTACCGATTCGATAAGCGTTGCAGCAATTTTAAGAGCAAGGCTGATGATAATGAATGGCGAATTGTAAAATCATATCTAAAGATTTGCGAATAAATTAACCTAGGTTCCGTCATTTCGAGGGCAGCGCAGCGTAGTCGAGAAATCTTTCAGTGGATAAATTAAATCATTTTTAAAGATTCCTCCGCTACGGTCGGAATGACGACAAATATGTTTATAGCTTTAAACCTTTGCAATTTGTGGTACACCAAGTTGTAATTGCGATAATCAAACCAGAATAATTTATTATTATCTTTGCCATCTATAAAATCAACCAGATGAGCAAGCTTTTCGGATATATTTTAAGCCCTATTTTTTATATTTTCTTTGGATTAACACTTTGTATCTTCCATCCTATACAATGGATTTGCTTTAAGCTTTTTGGCTATAAAGCGCATAAAGTTTCGGTAGATATCCTTAACTTTTTCTTAACCTACTGCCAGATCTTTCTATTCAATTCGATCAGCTTTAAGAACGAATACGATTTGCCAACCGACAGACCGATTATTTTTGCTGCCAACCACCAAAGTATGTACGATATCCCTTCGTTAATTTGGTTTTTACGGAAACACAGCGCAAAATTTATCTCCAAAATCGAGCTTACTAAAGGAATTCCATCCATATCAATTAACCTGCGCCTGGGCGGCGGGGCAAACATTAACCGAAAAGACAACAAACAGGCCATTTCCGAAATCATCAAACTTGGCCGTAGAATGAAAGATAATAATTGGAGCACGGTTATTTTTCCAGAGGGAACCCGAGCGAAAGATGGTCAGCTGAAAACATTCCAATTTGGAGGTATTGCTACCATATTAAAAGTAGTACCCAATGCTTTGGTCGTTCCTGTGGCCATAGAAAATTCCTGGAAAATTGTTCGCTTTGGCATGTTTCCATTAACCACAGGCAATGCGCTAAAATGGACAGTTTTAAAACCGATAGAACCGGGCGTAAAAACGCCAAATGATATCACGCTTGAGGTAGAAAACGAAATCAGGAAAGTTTTAGGTCAACCAATGGTACAGGTTGCTGTTTTATAATTTTTTATTAATCTCTTTAAAGATCCTTCGACTCCCAATCGCGGCAGGATCATTCCTTAGTTTCTATATTTCCGTGGCAATTAAAAGGTTAATTGAACTGGTTAAGCGCCCAGTGCCAACCGCTCTAGATATTCTTATTTCCAATCACCCTGAAAAATTCATCGCGGTAAGTATCGCCAACAGGGATAATTTTTTGATTGATGGTAATGCGGCTACGTTCGATACTTTCGATTTTATCAACAGCTACAATATAAGACTTGTGTACCCTGATAAACTGACCTTGAGGTAGAGCTTCTTCCATCTTTTTCATACTCTGAAGCGTAATAACACGCTCATCTTTCGTAAATATCGAAATGTAATCTTTTAAACCTTCGATGAATAAAATATTGTGTAAATAGATTTTTTGAATCTTATGCTCTGTTTTAACAAAAATATAATCCTGAACAGGATTTGCTGAACCAGAAAACGGTGCAGGTGTAACGATGGGCTGCGCTACACTGGCCGGAGCCTCAACTGGTTTTACCTGATTGTGTACTTTTTCTACCGCTTTATAGAAACGATCAAACGCAATAGGTTTCAATAAATAATCTGAAACATTTAGGTCGTAACTCTCTAGGGCATATTGCGGATAGGCAGTAGTTAATATGTAGTGGCATTTATTGCCAGCGATTTTTAAAAACTGGATTCCGGTCAGTTCAGGCATTTGAATATCTAAAAATACAAGATCAATTCCCCCGCCCTGCACAATCTGCAAAGCTTCAATTGGGTTTTCGCACCTTTTAACCATGGTTAAAAAAGGTACTTTCGATATATAATCCTGTAAAATATCAAGCGCTAAAGGCTCATCATCAACAACAATACAGTTTAAGTTCATTTTGGTTAATCTATTTAATTCATGATTTTCTTATTATCCGGTTAGGTTAATACCAGATTATATGTCAATCATCAGTTCGCAGGTATAATGGGTAGCCGAATTTACAACATTTAATTTATATCTGTCGGGATAAACCAATTGTAACCTACGTTCTACATTGGTTAAACCCACGCCGCCCTGCGCATCTTTATTCTGCTGGTTCTTTTTATTGATGACGCTAAAGTGCAGAATTTTCTGATTGGCAATAATATTGATTTTTACCGGTTCTGCAGGATCGGTTACAACGCCATGTTTAAATGCATTTTCTACAAACGAAATCAGCATTAAAGGAACGATTTTCTGATTGTCAATTTCGCCGTTTAAGGTAAGCTCAATATAGGCACCATCTTTAAACCTTATTTTTTGCAGTTCGATATAACTGGTTAAATAGTCTACTTCTTTGCTTAACGCTACTGTTGGTGTATTGCTCTCATAAATCATGTAACGCATAATTTCCGAAAGCTTCATAATGGCATCAGCTGTTTTGTCTGATTTCTGATAAGCCAGAGAATAGATATTGTTAAGCGAATTAAAAAGAAAATGAGGGTTTAGCTGCGATTTTAAAAACTGAAGCTCCATCTCTCTGCGCTCACTTTCTAAGTTACGTTGGATCCTTTCGCTAGAAAACCAATCGATGATAAATTTGATGATACAACTGCTGATTAAGAAAAATCCACTAAAAAAAGCAGCGTTCAGTGCAAAATTGTTAACTGAAAAATGATGTACTTCTTTATCTGTACGATAGGTAAGCAACTCTTCAGGGTTTAAAACGGCTAATACAGTTTTCAAAAAAGTTCCGGCAATAAGTATTAAGAAAAAGGATAGAAAATAAATCCAATAACGCTTTCTCTTTTTAATCCATTCGGGGATTAAAAAGATATAATTAATATAAAATAACGATACGTTGATAATGCCGAGTGCACCATAGCTTAAAAAATAATCTTTCATCGTTACGCTACCTTCCCGCATAAAACTCACTGCAATAAGGAGCATTATAATTATTCCCCAATATATAGAATGTAAAATGATTGGGCCTTTACTTTGTTTCATTTGAAATATGTTAAATAGTAATCAAATGATATGTGTTTAACTAGCGCATATCATACAAGCCACAAAATAAATAAAGTTTTATCGATTTACTTACACAATCTACCAACGGGCATTTTTTTTCTACCAACGGCCCAATAGGCAAATTTTATCGACAAACGCCAAAAATGTCTGTTGATCTAGAATCTTGAACACTTGGTATAATAGATTTTAGCAGGTTGTTTTTCTTGAGTTTCTTTGAATCATCAAAACGAAAACAAAATGAAAACACCATCAGCAATCAACTTAAACAATCAAACAGTAATGGCTGATGATCATTTCACAGCCTCTCAAATAAAACTATCAATCATGAAAAAGTTAGCAAACACATCGCCATTTTTACTTTTATTATTACCAGTATTTATGATGATCATTTTAACGCTTACTGTAAGCACCAATCAAAATGATGCAGAAATCGTTGTAAAACCTACAAAAACATCTGGTTCTATTGTGAAACAAGCATCAGCTATTTTCAAATAGAAATAATGGGCAATTACGCTATCGAAACCGTAGGTTTAAACTTTAACTTTGGCAACCAGGTTATTGTAAAAGATCTTTCATTACAAGTGCCAAAAGGCAGTATTTATGGTTTCTTAGGCCCCAATGGAGCTGGAAAAACAACCACCATAAAAATCTTACTTAACCTGCTGAAGTCGCCATCCGATCAGGTTTTTATATTTGGCAAAGAAATAAACAGTAATCGCATTGCTACCCTTAAACGTATTGGTGCTCTAGTAGAACAGCCAGCCATTTATGGGCATTTAACGGGAAAAGAAAACCTCATTAACCGCTGTATCCTGTTAGGCATAAAAAAAACGAAAGCTGATGAAATGCTATCGCTAGTAGGTTTGGCAGAAGCAGCAAATAAAAAAGCCAATAAATATTCATTAGGCATGAAACAACGGCTAGGCATTGCGCAGGCACTAATTTCAGACCCGGAATTACTCCTTCTAGATGAGCCTACAAATGGCTTAGATCCAAATGGCATTATTGAGGTCCGGAATCTGATGATCGATTTAGCCACAAAACACCAAAAAACAATACTGGTTTCAAGCCACTTATTGGCAGAAATAGAAAGAACAGCAACCCATGTTGGCATTATAAACAAAGGCCAATTATTATTTCAGGGCACAATTAACGAACTTCATTTACTGAGCAAACCTATGCTCGAAATTGAAGTTGACAAGATTGAAAGTGCAAGTTCCTTTTTAACAAAGTCAGGTTATGAAATTGCGGCAAAAACAGATAGGGTAATTACTGTACCATTTACTTCGGCGCAAAAAAGTGGAGAACTAAATACATTACTTATCCAAAATGGTTTTACGGTGAGCAGTCTTTATCAACAACGAAAAGATCTCGAAAATTTATTCCTTGATATTACTAAAACAAACTAACATGCGCGCTCTTTATATTTCTTTAGTATCAGAATTTTACAAATCGAGAAAAACTTTAGCATTTTGGGCAGCAATATTACTGCCTGTTATTGTATGTGGATTAATAACCTTTGGTTTTTATTCGGGTTCTGAAAAGATTTTGGCTAGGCATTACCCGCCTATGATGCTATGGGGTAACTATATTGGCGCAGCGCTTGGCGTAATGGGTTTATTGGTTATGCCCTTTTATGTAATATTTATGGCTTTTTCAGTCAATAATATCGAACATAAAAACGATACGTGGAAAATGCTATTTGCCCAACCATTAAATAAATTTTCCATTTATGCTGCAAAATATCTGTACGCAGTATTTTTAATATTGATCTGCTTATTCTTATTTGCCACACTCACCTATGGTTTTGGCTATTTATTACAGGTTTTAGTCCCTGAATATAATTTTAACCAATACAATCCCTCATCTATCTTAATCAATTCCTATACGAAATTGTTCTTGTCATCATTTGGGATTTTATCACTCCAGTTTATATTAAGTTTATTATGGGGCGATTTTCTTAAACCGATGGGAATAGGTTTTGTTGGAACCATTATGGGTATTATCACCGCAAATGTTGGCTGGAAATACGCTTACCTAAACCCTTATTCTCTACCTACACTGGCATTAAGAATTACTAAAGTAAGCAAAAACACTGATCCATTAGAATTCCCAATTTTTACACAAGAAATATGGACAAGTTTGATTTACGCAATCATACTTTTCATCATCGGCTATTTTATTGTTACCAAAAAGAGCATAAAATAGCTGCCGCTACTGCAAAGACATTAAAAACAAAAGCCTGCTGATTTGACTTTAGTATCAAATAGCAGGCTTTGCTGTTTAGAATGAGAGGTTATGCGTATTTTAACCCTTATAAGGATAATATTCTTTCTTTAAAGGCCCAAACAATTAATTGATAAGAATTTTTAAGATCGAGCTTTCTCACCATATTTCTTCGGTGCGTATTAACGGTATGCTCACTAATAAAAAGCATTTCGCCAATTTCTTTACTGTTATAACCCATTGATAACAGGTGTACAATTTCAACTTCCCTTTCACTGATCGAACTGTGATTTTCCCGTAGCAGGATATTGTTTATCATTTTTGAAAGAATTAAATGGTTAATGTTTTCTATATCGATCTTTACTCCAGATAGACTTCTTTTTGAATAAGTTCAAAATAGTTGTTTTTCCAGGGTAGACTGCATTAATATGTTATAACCGCAAATTGTTCAACTGTTATTGTATACCAAAAGTAGTGGTACGTCGCAATTCGGCGTTAGCACAAAACGCCCTAAATAACAGGGTATTTTTACGGTATTTTAATTGCAAATACCTCTTGCCGAAACCCTTATTATTATCGATTTTTAGAGAAAATCAAACTTTTAACTTTTATGAGCAAAAAATTTAATTCGGAACCCATCGATAAGAAGGTTGCGCAGGACATGGTTGATGCCTATGCCGTGGAGGCAAGAAAATTCCCACAATCTTTCACCAAAGCAGTATGGTTTCCGGCAGAACAAATACTGGAAATTGCAAAATTAATGAGTGAAGGAAAATATGATGGGTTAAGGCTTTATTTTGCGCAATATACCGATGTTTTACCTGAAGGTGTAAAAAGCGGATATGCAGGCAAAAACACCTTGTTACTGGTACCTACTACTACATGTGAAAGCAATGATGACGAACATGAGGATAACCTTGATGACATAGGAAACAGAGGTCAGGGCTGTCCAGAAGCTTGTGAAGGCACACAATTATAAAGAATGAGGTACTTAACTCCTATATTTATAGCAGAAGTTATCTGTTTTATAGCTGCTATAGCAATCATATGGAAAGATAAACATGCTTTTGGGAAAGTGATTACCTGCTATTTAGCTATCGCATTAGTTACTGAAGAAGCTGCTGCTTATATGGCTATAAGAGGTATACACAATTTATGGCTATTTAATATTTATATTGTTTTCGAAATCAGTGCAATATTATATGGCCTTTACTATTGTATAAAAAAATATACAAAACCTAAATCTATATTTATTATAGGTTTAGGCATTATAAGCTTAACCTATATTTTCTTTATAACCACCAAACCCTTTACCGATTTAAACACGATTACAATTAGTGTGATGTCTGTCATTTTCACGCTTTATTGCCTTTACTATTATTATTTGCTGTTAAAAGATGAAAACTTTATCGAAATTAAAACTCATCCTGAATTTTGGTGGGTAACAGGAGTTTTGTTTTATTACTTTGGAAGTACCATGTCGAATATTTTTGATGGGTTATTTATGGTTAGACTTATAGGCTTTGTTACTTTAAGATTCCTTATTTATATCCTGTTAAACCTTATTTTATATAGCTTTTGGTTATATTCCTTTATATGCAGAATGAAACAACAAAAATTGCAATCTTAGTTGCCATTGCAACTTTGGTATTTCTTCTTATGCCTGTGTTTTTGATTCTATATATAAGATCTTATACCAGGCATAAAAAGAACCATTTTCTGGAAAAACAGAATATGCAGCAAAAATTTGAGTCCGAAATGCTTCAAACCCGTGTTGAAGTGCAAGATCAAACGATGCAAAGTATAGCCACAGAATTACATGATAATGTTGGCCAGTTGCTCAGTCTTACCACACTCACCCTAAACTCTATAAATTTAAACGACGGAGAAAAGGCCAAGAAAAAAATTGATAATTCATTAGCACTTGTTAACAAATCCATTAAAGAATTAAGGGAGCTGGCAAAACTATTGCATGGCGAACAACTGGTAGAAAATGGCATTGGCCACGCAATTGATCAGGAAATTAATTGGTTGAATAAGGCTGGTTCTTACGAATTAAAAATCAATAACCAGTTGATTGATCTGCAAATTACATCGCCGAATAAAGATTTAATCATTCTTCGTTTATTGCAGGAAATCATCAATAATATCATTAAACATGCCCAGGCAACCGATATTCAAATTGATTCGCACCTGGCAAACAATATTTTACATTTAAGAGTTGCAGAAAATGGAATTGGTTTTAACCCTGAAGAAATCAAATCAAAAAAATCGGGAATGGGACTAAACTCTATTTATAAAAGAATTGAGATGATCAATGGAAAATTAATATTAAATTCGACTCCAGGAGAAGGCACTTCCATTTCAATAGAAGTTCCATACCCTTAATTGTATGCAAGACCAAAGTATCTCTATCGCTATTGTTGACGACCACACGCTTTTCCGTTCCGGATTGGCCAGCCTATTGGAAGAATTTGACGAAATAAATGTCACGTTTGAGGCTGTAAACGGATTAGATCTCCAGTCTAAAATAAATAGCTACAAAGACGTTCAACTGGTACTAATGGATATTAATATGCCTGTAATGGACGGCTTTGCAGCAACTAAATGGGTTAAAACTAATCATCCGAATGTACATGTACTTGCATTAAGTATGCTCGAAGATGAAAAAGCGATTATCGGAATGCTTAAAGCTGGTGCCGGAGGCTATATGCTTAAAGAATCAACCCCATCAGATCTGCTAACAGCAATTAAAGTAATAGTAGATAAAGGTTTTTATGTAAATGAACTGGTATCGGGCAGACTTTTGGTGGCGCTGAAAGACGATGATCAAAAACCAGTATTTTCGGCAAGAGAACTTACATTTTTACAATATTGCAGTACCGAACTTACTTATAAGGAAATTGCAGACCTCATGAATGTCAGTCCACGCACAGTAGATAACTACCGGGAATCTCTTTTTGCGAAGCTAAATATTAAATCGCGCACCGGATTAGTGGTATATGGCATCAAAAACAACCTGATCACCATATAGCACCTACATACATAAAACACTGATTTACAACAAATCATCATTAAAATCTAATTACTTTCCTCAAAGTAGCCCCCTAAAACAGGACAAAAACACATTTTCATTAATTTTCCTAATAATTTATTAAATAAAATTTGGATAACTAACTAATTAGTTTTAACTTTAGTTAAGGCAAAGTAATTTGCCGTCATCCTTATTATTATTAACTATTATGGAAATTAAAGATTTAACCAAAGCCGAAGAACAGATTATGCAGGTTTTATGGCAACTGGAAAAAGCATTCGTCAAAGAAGTTATTGATGAGCTACCCCTCCCTAAACCTGCCTACAATACCGTATCAACCATTATTAGAATTTTAGAAACCAAAGGTTTTGTAGGTCACGAAGCCTTTGGTAAGGCCCACCAATATCATCCTCTAATCAGCAGAGAAGAATATAAACGCCATGCAACAGAAAAACTGTTAGGCAATTACTTCGAAAATTCGGTAGAGAGCATGTTCTCTTTCTTCGTTAAAGAAGAAAAACTGGATTTAAGTGATGTTGATGAAATTTTAAAAATGATTAATAAAATTAAACATAAGCCAAAATGAGTTTTGCCCACTACCTTTTACAGGTGAACTTATACTTAATTGTTTTTTTTGGTTTTTACAAATTACTGTTAGATAAGGAGACCTACTTCACTTTAAACCGCATTTATTTAGTATCTGCGGGCGTTTTGTCCTTATGTATACCATTTATCCGTTTAGAATGGCTAACGGAGCAAAGAGCGGCACAACAGGTTTATACTTCAGTTAATTGGGAAGCTGTATTAGCACAAGCAACGATTGTAACGGAGCGCAATACCGGTTTTAACTGGGGGAACGCATTCGTTTACATCTATTGCGCAGGTATTTTGTTCTTCTTAGGTAGATTGGTATTTAACCTATTAGCGGTTAAAAAACTCCTCTCGGTAAGCAAAGCGGGCTCGGCTTTCTCTTTTTTTGGCAAAAAAGTAATTGATCGGGGATTGCCACAAATGGATGTGATAGATATTCATGAAGAAGCACATATCAAGCAATGGCATACAGTAGATATTTTATTTTTCGAAATTATAGGGATTATTACCTGGCTAAATCCAGTGATTTATCTTTATAAAAAAGCCATTAAAAATATCCACGAGTTTTTAGCTGATGAACTTGCTGCAGAATTTCAGGGTGACAAAGCGGAGTATGCCATGTTATTGCTAAGTAAGTCGTTTGGCATTTCGCCTAATGCCTTAACAAATGGCTTTTTAGAAAAATCATTGATCAAAAAAAGAATTTTCATGCTTCATAAAGAGCGGTCTAAAAAGATCGCTATTATGAAGTATGGAATTTTTATTCCGCTATTTGCCCTTCTGATTGTGTTTTCGTCGGCTACTGTCCGCAAAAACGAAAAATTAATGTCTATTTCTGACAAGATCCCTTTAGATAAACCGATCGAAATGGTACAGGCTATTGTTACAGAAGAGCGTACTGAAGCTATTCAGGCACCTAAACTATCGGTTGATGGCAAAACAGATGCCAACTGGAAAGGATTTTATCAGTTTTTATTAAGAAATATTAAATACCCAGGCGCAGCCAGCAGCGATGAGGTACAAGGTAATGCCCAGATAAAATTTAATCTAAAAGGCGGCAGGGTTACCAATATTACATCCAATATAGAACTAGGCGCAGGTTGCGATGAAGAAGTGATGAAAGCCATTTTATCTTATAAAGGATTTAAAACTGTAGCAGATGGCAAATATGCTTTAACGGTAAGTTTTAAAATTCCAGAATCTTCAGAAGAGTTTAGGAATACATTATTGCCTAAATCGGATGGATATGTAAATCTGAACAAGGTTAACATCATATCTTATCTTCCTAAAACCGCTGAAACAGAAACCGGTGCTGTTAAATCTGAAAATACAGATAAAGTATATGATTTCGTTTCAATAGAGAAACAACCCGAATTTCCGGGTGGGATAGCCAAGTTTTATAAATATCTTGGTGGCAGCATTAAGTATCCAAAGATGGCACAGGAGAATAATGTTCAGGGTAAAGTTTTTCTCAGTTTTGTTGTTGAAAAAGATGGCTCTTTGACAGATGTCCAAATTACAAGAGGTTTAGGAAGCGGTACCGATGAAGAGGCGATAAGGGTTTTAAAAGAATCGCCAAAATGGCATCCAGGTATCCAGAATGGTTTAGCTGTGAGAGTAAAATATAACATCAATGTTAATTTCACACTAAATACCGACGCCCCAAAGCCACTTAAAACATTATCGCAAAACCCTACTGGCATAAGACTTAAAAACGATATCAATTTTAATGGTCTTATCATATTAGATGGAGTTAAACTTGATGAAAACAGTCAATTAAGTGCTATAAATCCAAACAGTATTGAATCTATTGAGGTTTTAAAAGATCAGGCCGCTGTTAGTCTTTATGGACCAAGGGCCAAAGCTGGTGCAATTCTAATTACAAGTAAAGGAACTAAAAACAATGCTTTCAGAGCATTGGATGCAAAGGAACTTACTATCGACAAAACTTCTAATTTTTTCGAACTTAAAAGAAAATTCTAACCCAAATGAAAAGTATAATTGCCTTTACCATAATGATAGGTTTTAGTTTAGTTGGTTTTGCTCAAAAGGCAGATAGCACAAAAACAACGAAAATTACACTTAGAGGCGTACCCGCCTCTGGCACTGAACCCTTAATTGTAATAGATGGTAATAAACAGTATTTAAGAGGCACATCATCACTTAGTGATGTTGATCCCAATAACATTGCGTCTGTAAGCATCTTAAAAGATAGTTCAGCAACGGCGCGATATGGCACTGATGGTTTTGCGGGGGTAATAGAAATTACAACCAAAAATGGTTCTTTGAGCAATTCTGATTTCAAAACCGCTCCAATAAAAATTGGCGATACCAAGTTAAAAGGGAAAGTATCAGGATTCAGTGTTCGGCCAAATGTACCTAAGCCTAATACGTCTATAACCTTAAGAAATCTATTGAATAGAGATTTTGACCCAAAGGCAGAACCACTTTATATCATTGACGGAAAAGAAGTTTCAGAGATAAAAAGTTTGGATCAGGAATCTATTGGATCAATAGAAGTGCTTAAAGACTCATCTGCAGGAACCATATATGGTGATAAGGGCAAAAATGGAGTGGTGATTATTACCACTAAAAAACCGAAAGCAATTCCAAAGAAAAACTAAATAATCAACATTTTAATAAAAAAACAATGAGAAAGCTAATCTTTTTAGCCCTAATGGGCATCGCTATGTGCTTAAATCTAGCAAATGCACAAGACAATCCAAACAAAGTTTATGATTTTACCTCGCTAGAAAAGACACCAGATTATCCTGGAGGAATTAAGAAATTTTATGAATTTTTAGGTCGTGAGATTAAGTACCCTGAAGTAGCTAGGAAAAACAGCACACAGGGAAAAGTATTTGCTTCTTTTGTAGTAGAGAAAAATGGGACGCTAACAGATATTCAGATTACCAGAAGCCTGACAAAAGAAACGGATGACGAAGCCTTAAGAGTATTGAACAAATCGCCAAGGTGGAATCCTGGATTATTAAATGGAAGACCTGTTCGTGTGAAATACAACATCAATGTTAACTTCAGTATGAAGTAAACCTGAAATTGGCTATAGGCTTAAACACACAAAACCCCAGCAAAATTGCCGGGGTTTTATGTTTTCTCTCCTGTCTCGGAAGACTAAATTTAGAAAAATTTTAATGTATATGCAAATATTACAGAATAAAATTTCTAAATACGCAAAATTTTAATATGCAAACATAAGATTATTGCAACTTTCGCAAACTTTTATTTCGAGACCACTTTGTTGTGCAAGGTTTCAGTTTTAAATTATAAAGTTTCATATGTTTTCACAACAGCGGGCAAATGTTAAATATGTATCTGTTTTAGTCGTCAGCTTGCTAACAAATCATTAAAATTTAATTCATTATTTATTCCTGGTCTTTAACCAGTATTAGGCTAAGAATATGTCCTCAACAGGATATTTTTATTTATAATTAGTTTGTAGTTCCCTTAAAACTAAAAAGCCTCCACGTTGTGGAGGCTCAAGAACCCAGCGGTTAAGCTGCATGCACAGTATATTTTTTAAACGGTTTCTTCTGAAATAAATTTTGCAGATGCAAAATCACGGTTCATACGAGCGATGTTTTCTAAAGAGATTCCTTTAGGGCATTCGGCTTCGCAAGCACCAGTATTGGTACAGTTACCAAAACCTTCGGCATCCATTTGAGCAACCATGCTCTGCACCCTGCGGTAACGCTCTGGCTGACCTTGTGGTAACAATGCCAATTGAGAGATCTTAGCTGATACGAATAACATTGCTGAAGCATTTTTACAGGTTGCCACACAAGCACCACAACCAATACAAGCCGCAGCTTCAAAAGCAGCATCAGCCTGCATTTTAGGTATTGGCAGATTGTTAGCATCCTGCGCATTACCAGTGTTTACCGAAATAAAGCCACCAGCAGCAATAACTCTATCGAATGCAGAACGATCTACAGTTAAATCTTTTACTACCGGAAAAGCCGCTGCTCTCCAAGGCTCAACAACAATGGTATCGCCATCTTTGAAAGAACGCATGTGCAATTGACAGGTAGTAACCAAGTCTTTTGGTCCGTGCGGGCGGCCGTTTATAAACATCGAGCACATTCCGCAGATCCCTTCGCGGCAATCGTGATCGAATACCACCGGCTCTTCGCCTTTATTAATTAATTGTTCGTTTAATACATCGAACATCTCTAAGAAAGACATATCCGGTGAAATATCGGCCAATTTATAATCTACCAAAGCACCTTTGGCATTGTTATTTTTTTGACGCCAAACTTTTAGCGTTAAGTTCATATTTCCTGTACTCATGATATTGAGATTTAAGTATCAAGTAGCGAGAACCAAGTATCAAGATTCTAATTCAAGTCTTGACACTCGATACTTACGTCTTGCTACTATTTATAACTTCTTTGTGCTACTTTAATATTTTCAAACTTCAATTCTTCTTTGTGAAGTTCGAAGTTTACACCTTCTTTAAATTCCCAAGCGGCTACGTAAGCATAATTCTCATCATCACGTAGTGCTTCACCTTCTTCTGTCTGATACTCTTCACGGAAGTGACCGCCACAACTTTCGTTACGGTTTAATGCATCAATACACATCAACTCGCCTAGCTCGATAAAATCGGCAACACGGCCAGCTTTTTCCAATTCGGTGTTTAACTCATCGGCTGTTCCAGGTACACGAACGTCGCTCCAGAATTCAGCACGTAAAGCTCTGATTTCCTGAATTGCTTCATTTAAACCTTTTTCGTTACGGGCCATACCACATTTCTCCCACATAATGTGGCCTAAACGTTTGTGGAAATGATCTACCGACTTAGTACCTTTAATATTGATCAGTGTATTTAAAATACCAACTGCTCTTTCTTCAGCCTCTACAAAAGCAGGGTGATCAGTAGGAATTGCTTTTACCGAAATCTCTTTTGATAAGTAAGCACCAATGGTGTAAGGGAGAACGAAATAACCATCAGCTAAACCTTGCATCAAAGCAGATGCACCTAAACGGTTGGCACCGTGATCTGAGAAGTTAGCCTCACCAGTACAGTATAAACCAGGTACCGATGTCATTAAGTTATAATCAACCCATAAACCACCCATGGTATAGTGAACTGCAGGATAGATACGCATTGGTGTTTCGTAAGGATTTTCACCGGTAATCTGCGCATACATATCAAACAGGTTACCATATTTTTCCTTAATTACTGCGGTACCTAAGCGCATACAGGTCTCTTTGTCAGGATTGTGGTTACCTGCCTTAGAAGCTTCGATTTTTCCGTAACGTTCTGTATTGGCTTTAAAATCTAAGTATACTGCTAACTTAGAAGCACCTACTCCATAACCTGCATCACAACGCTCTTTCGCAGCACGGGAGGCCACATCACGAGGAACTAAGTTACCGAAAGCAGGGTAACGGCGCTCTAAATAATAATCTCTTTCATCTTCAGGAATTTCTGAAGCTTTACGGTTATCATCTTTCTTTTTAGGAACCCAAATACGTCCATCGTTACGTAACGACTCTGACATCAGGGTTAATTTAGATTGGTGATCGCCTGAAACCGGGATACAGGTTGGGTGGATCTGCGTATAACAAGGGTTTGCAAAATAAGCACCTTGTTTGTGCGCTTTCCACGCTGCTGTAACGTTACTTCCCATCGCGTTGGTAGAAAGATAGAATACGTTTCCGTAACCACCTGTTCCTAATACCACCGCATGACCGAAATGACGCTCGATTTCTCCTGTAATTAAGTTACGTGCAATAATACCGCGTGCTTTGCCATCAATTTTAACAACCTCAAGCATTTCGTGGCGGGTATACATTTCTACTTTACCCATACCAATCTGGCGTTCTAAAGCAGAATACGCACCTAATAATAACTGTTGACCAGTTTGACCAGCCGCATAAAAAGTACGTTGTACCTGTGTACCACCGAATGAACGGTTATCTAACAAACCACCGTACTCACGCGCCAAAGGCACGCCCTGAGCCACACACTGATCTATAATGTTGGCACTTACTTCGGCCAAACGATGCACATTGGCTTCGCGGGCACGATAATCGCCACCTTTAATTGTATCGTAAAAAAGGCGATAAACGCTATCACCATCATTCTGATAGTTTTTTGCAGCATTTATACCACCCTGAGCAGCGA
The DNA here is from genome assembly GCF_004310665.1 of Pedobacter kyonggii. Classification (GTDB taxonomy): domain Bacteria; phylum Bacteroidota; class Bacteroidia; order Sphingobacteriales; family Sphingobacteriaceae; genus Pedobacter; species Pedobacter kyonggii. The sequence goes on from NZ_SIXF01000001.1 coordinate 416,951, forward strand.
TTGAGTGTGCTCTACGCGGTGAATCCTGGAAGCAGAAACATTTTACTTTGTAACCCATTTCAGCCAAAGTAGCGGCTGCCGAAGCGCCTGCTAAACCCGAACCTACTATGATTACTTCAATAGTTCTTTTGTTCGATGGGTTAACCAAAGGCACAGAAGACTTATATTTTGTCCATTTGCTGGTTAATTCGCCTTCTGGAATATTTGAATTAATATCTGACATATCTTTTGTGCTAAAAATTATTGAATAAGACCGAAATAAACTGCAATCGGCATGGCTGCGAAAAGGATCGAAATAATAACCGAATACCAAACGCCAGCTCCTTTAATTATACCATTATATTTTGAGTGGTTCCATCCTAATGTTTGAAATGCGGAAGCAAAACCATGCAATAAGTGGTAGCATAAAGAAAACATTGCCAAAACATATACGATAACCCTTACCGGATCCTGAAATTTTTCCTTCATTACCGCATAAAGATCTTCATGTCCGTTGGCATCAACCGTTGGGATTCCTGTAAAACGGGAAACAACCCAAAAATCTTTCAGGTGAACTACCAGGAAGATCAGCAAAAGCGTACCCAGCAAGCCCATAGAACGGCTGTACCATTTACTGTTTGCCTTACCATCGTTTACGGCATATTTAACTGGGCGCGCTTTTTGATTTTGCAACGTTAAACGTAACGCCTGAAAAATGTGCGCAAGCAAACCAATAAACAACACAATCTCGCCAGCCCGGATAATCCAGTTAGTGGCCATAAAATGTGCGCCTACGTTAAATGTTAAACCACCATCGTTAATAAATATTAAAGCATTAATACCGCAGTGTACAATTAAAAAAAGTATCAGGAACAAACCTGTAATACCCATGATGAATTTCTTCCCTATTGAAGAAGAAAATGCATTTCCGAAACCACTCATTTGATTAGGATTTATATCTAAATTTCTTGCAAAAGTATCTAATTATGAGTTTAATTTATAAACGAATATGACAAAACAACGATAAAACATTTATTTAGAAACATTCTAAAGCATATTCAAAAATAATTGAAAGATTATTGGATTATTTGTGGTTTCACTCACAGAATATTCGTCATTGCGAGGCACGAAGCAATCCCACTATAGAGCTATAATAAACCAAAGTTTTAAGATTGCTTTGTCGTTCCTCCTCGCAATGACGATTTTTTAAGAATTTATTTTAATTATGCAAACCTATATAACTAAGTTTTTCGTTATATTGCTCTATCAAATTGTTAACATGAAAAAACAGCTCTATTTACTTACTTTATTAGCCGGCCTCTTCTCTTCTTGTGATCCAGCTCCTGCTACATTTAATCTCGAAACCAAAAACTTTGGCCCAAATGCTGTAATTACCATTCAAAGCGCTGAAAAGGGCGAGACACTCAAAGTTGAAAACATCACCAATACCAACCAGACTTTTAAAATCAATATCCCAATAAAAGGATATGCCACATTAAGAACTGAGGATGGCAGTCACACGGGAGAATATTACTTCTATCTTGATAAAGGCAGTTTCAAAGGCGTTCTTGATGGGAAAAACATCAATTCATATCCTTTAAAAAACGTTCCAACTGAAGAGGGTGAGCAATTTATAAACTATTATAAGTTAAAAGACAGTATGAGTAAAAACCTACTCGACAGTTTGGACATTGCTGAATTGGCATTCGACCAGGCCACAAGAGCCAATGTTTTGGAACGGGCCAAGGAAGTAGACCGTTGGAGAGAGAAAAAAATCTTGCTCCAATTGGATATCATAAAGGCATTTGCCAAAAAGTATCCGGGTTCTACACATACACTGTTTTTATTGGAACAACTGGGCAGGGCAGATTCGGAAGCCAAGAACTATTTATCCATTTTTAACAGTTTAGATAAAGAAGTTCAGGATAGTAAAAAAGGCAAAAGTCTTTTAGCTGAAATTAACCAGGCCAGCCAGATGATGGCGGGGAGTAAAATGCCCAATATTGAAGGTGAAAATCCAGATGGAAAAAAGTTCAACCTTAGTGTGCTTAAAAAAGTAAACCTGGTTATATGCTGGACTTCTTATAGTGGAAAAAGCAGAAAAAACAATCAGGTATTGGTTAACCTTTACGAGAAGTATAAAAATAAAGATGTTGAATTTATTGGCGTATCATTCGATAAGAAGAGGGATTGGTGGGTAAATGTAATCAAGGATGATCATCTTACCTGGCCACAATATTCAGACCTTCAGGGAGCAAAATCGCCCAATGCAAAGAATCTGAGCAATTATAATGTTACTTACTTCTTTTTAGTAGATAAAAACGGCACTGTATTAACCAATAATGATCTTTCTTTAGATTTTGTTGATGATGAAATCAGCAAAAATTTGGCAGGCAGATAAAAGGTGTGAATTGACAATCCAAAAGTTGATTCCACAAAAAAAGTCCCGATTTGCATCGGGACTTTTTACGATTTATGTGTTCGAGTTTTCTTAAGCTACTTTAACATTTACCGCGTTTAGGCCTTTTCTACCTTCTTCTACATCGTAGTTTACGGTATCATTCTCGCGAATGTTATCGATTAAGCCTGAAGCATGAACAAAAATTTCGGCATCGCCATTAGATGGAGTGATAAATCCGAAACCTTTAGTTTCATTAAAAAATTTTACTGTTCCTTGTTGCATTATATTGTATTTTAATTTGTTTCAAAGATAGAGTTAAATCCCTATAAATCAATTTTTTATTTTTTATTATATAAATAATTGCTAAATATATTGATAATTTGCCCTTTAAGCCCCATTTAATGGCCCGATTTAATTTATTATTACTCGATGTATCACCCGGTTTTCATCAATAAAGCACGTTCAAAATAAGCCTTTGCCTCCTTTTTGCTATCGAAAAAAAGCAAATACCAACTCAACATATAAATTGCTGTCGTAATCGATACTGGCTATCTGGAAAGAAATCAGGATAAATTAACTATAAACCAGGTTTTCGCGCTGCTCATAATTTACCATCAGATTTTCAGTAATTTTCACCATTAATGTTTCGTGTTCTTTACCATTATAGCTTAGGATTAACAGATCGCCAATGATTTCGTGTAAAATTAATTTCGGAGTGGTATAGGTGATCGATACCACATGTGCTGCTTTATTTAACAGATCCGAAGTGTAAATATATAATTCGGCCCAATCGAAAAGGATCGGATGATCTTCTAAATCGTTTAAGACAGGTATTTTATGTTCCAAGGCAGCAATGCTGTTCATTACGGCGTACTGAAGTTTTTGATGTAACGCGTTTGCCTTTTCGCTGGCTTGCTGCATCTGAGAAAAGGTATGTGCCTGCTCATCTAAGCTGTATATTTTTGATCTTTTTTGAAATTCTTTGTAAGTATCGTGAAATATCCGTCTTTCAAAATCCGTTCTGCACATGAAATTGAAATATTGTTTTACCCTGAGGTTAATGCTAGCTAAAGCCATAATATTCGGTTTTTGTTGCTGATTCAAATATGGAACAATAAAAAAAATTAATTTATAGCGTACCGGTAAACGCTGATTATCAATCGGTAAATAGCGAAACTAAATCTTGATTATGAAAAACGGATGAATATTGATTTGAGTACAGGGATTTGGCTGAACAGCCCGTTATTTAAGCTATTTTAACATTTCGAGATTCCTGAAGGGGGCAACTCGGGCGTAGTTGAAGGATAGTCTTTTTATTAGAAAATGTAGCTGTAGTAGTTCTTGGCGGTTTGCAGTCCCGCCATTCGCTTTAGTCCCCATGAAACCTGTGAACAAGCAAGCACACCATAAAAAGAAGAAAACAGTGCTTAAATCGGGAGCTGCCACTATTGTCGGGTTAAAGAACAAGGGTTTGTACACCCTGCAACCCCAAAAATGAAATGTTGTTGTGGCCAGCTAGCCCCGGTTGAAGCGATACCCTGCAGCAACGAGGTACGAGGCAGCAAAGCCTATAAGCGCAAAACGGGAACGCATTTATTGCTATGTACAAGCATTGCCCTCCAAACATGAAAATATTAAATTGGGTCTTTAAATGCGAAGATAATGATCTTCGACTACGCTCTCCACAGGAGTCCTTTGGACAGACTGACAACAAAGGCACTTAACTTAATGACCTGTGCCTCCTCCGTGGCTAAAAATATAACCTAATAGTTTATAGAGCAAACTATTAAATTAGCGGCAAACGATGCACCCAGTCACCCATTTCATTTTTTTAAAACAGTTTAATTTCCAACAGGTTATTAATATACAAAATAAGTATAACCAAAACTTTTACGATATGGAAACGAGAAACAACCATGGTTTAATCCAGGCTTTACTAGATTGCGCGCTAGCTTGCGAACATTGTGCATCGTCATGCTTAAAAGAAGAAGATATCAGCATGATGATTGACTGCATTAAACTAGATCGGGATTGCGCAGATATCTGTACCCAGGCAGCCAGGTTATTGCAAAGAGATTCAATTATCGGGCATCAATATTTATTGCTTTGTGAAGAAATATGCAGGCTTTGTGCAGCCGAATGTAGCAAACACGATCATGAACATTGCAGACAATGCGCTGTTGCCTGCGAAGAATGTGCAGATGCCTGTCATACCAATCACGAACCAATCCATCAGGATTAAAAAAAAGCGCCCCGATTTCAAATTGGGACGCTTTTAAAAACCATTTTTTATCAGATCAATTACTGTGCTGGGAAGCTATAGTTATAAGACCCTTGCTCGCCAACACCAGAAATACTCACCATGTTGTTTCTGCCTAAAGGCAATGCTTTTTGAACATCGGCAACAGAATTTACAGGTTGCCCATTCACTTTGGTAATGATTAAACCTTTTTCTACACCAATATTATCAAATGCTTTTCCTGTGGTTACTGAGGTTACTATAACACCACTATTAATGCCATATTTCGATTTCTGTGCTTGAGTAGCAGGAGCAAAAGTTGCACCTAATTTCGAAACCTCAGCGCCTTTGCTTGTTGCATTTTTGGCTGTAAGGCCTACGCTAGCTTCTCCTTTTAACGTTACGGTGTAATCTTTAAGTGCACCATCTCTCAATACTGTTAACTTAACCTTATCACCTGGATTTAAACGACCAACTCTTTCCTGAAGATCAGGTGAATCGTTGATCACTACTCCATCAACTTTTTTAATTACGTCGCCTGATTTAATACCTGCAGCAGCAGCACCGCCACCAGCAACTACATCATTCACATACAAACCACTTATTTCGTTGGTTTTAATGCCTTCAGGTTTATCTTCACCACTTAATGGCACAAAATTAACACCAATGTAACCACGTTTAACCGAGCCATATTTCATAAAATCATCTACAATTTTACGGGCAAGATTAACCGGAATTGCAAATCCATAACCTTGGTTATATCCGCTTTGCGATGCGATTGCCGAGTTAATACCTACCAATTCGCCATTTGCGTTTACAAGGGCGCCACCGCTGTTACCTGGGTTAATGGCAGCATCGGTTTGGATAAATGATTCGATACTGGTATTTGCCGGACGATCTGGTCTTTTACCTGTACGTTGGTATTCGCGATATTCCTCTTCTGTAATTTCATTACCTTGTTGCTCGCGGCCAATAATACCAATGCTACGGTTTTTTGCACTTACAATACCAGCTGTTACCGTAGTATTTAAATCTAATGGGAAACCAACAGCCAAAACCCATTCTCCAACCTGCACATTATCTGAGTTACCCATTTTTACTACAGGTAAACCAGTTGCATTTACTTTAATTAATGCTAAATCGGTATTCGGATCGCGGCCAATTACTTTTGCCTCTACTTTACGTCTGTCTGTTAAAACCACCTCAACCTTCTCTGCATTTTCTACCACGTGGTTATTGGTTACGATATAACCATCCTGACTGATAATTACACCAGAACCCGATGCTGCCCTAGGCTGACGTTGCATTTGACGGCCACCACCACCAAAGAAATCTTCCATCATATCAAATGGGGAAGAACTTCTACCACCGCCGCTTTGCGCCGCATATGTAGTTTTAATGTGAACTACACCAGGTGCAACAGCTGCTGCCGCCTGCGTAAAATCCGCTGTTCCCGCTGATGAAATTTTAAGCGGATTATTTGCAAAGTATAAGTTCTGTTTTTCAGTAATGGTACTGCCACTTTGGTTACGCTCAAATAGTTTGTAACCTCCAATTGCTGCTGCTCCACCTATAAAAGCAGCCAACACGGTAATTCCTAATATTTTTTTCATGTTTCTATATTGTGTTTTTTAAAGCCATGATTTATTATAAGCCGATTTGCTAGCTAATTGTTTGGTTAGCTTATAATATTCATTTGTTAAATGTTATTACTTGCAAGAGCACTTTCACTTTGATTTAAGCAGAATGCTCAGGCAGTTTCTATCTGCTCAAATTTTCTTTTGTAAGTTTACTCAAATTTAATACCATATAAACGATATTTGCATCTTCAAAGCACTTAGTTTTGTGTTAAAAAGTGTTAAATTTAATAACACAACCCACTAATTACCTTTTTGCAACTCAAATATTGCATTAAAAAATGAAGCTTTCATGAAAATTAATTTCTTTAAATACCAAGGCGCAGGCAACGATTTTATTTTAATAGACCACACCGCGAGTCCATTAAAAAACATTGATAATCAATTAGTTGAACAATTATGCCATAGAAGATTTGGCATTGGTGCCGATGGATTAATGTTTATTACCAAACATGAGGATTACGATTTTGAGATGCATTATTTTAATGCTGATGGTAAGCTGGGCAGCATGTGCGGAAATGGTGGCAGATGTATTGTTGCCTTTGCCAAACAACTTGGAATCATCGATCGCGAAACAAACTTTTTGGCAGTAGATGGCCCACATTATGCCAGAATTTCAGAAAATGGCGAATGGGTTGATTTACAAATGATTGATGTAGATACCATTACCAAAGATGGTGAGGCTTATGTATTGAACACTGGCTCGCCACATTATGTTGCGTTGCAAAGCGGTTTAAAAGACTTTGATGTTTTTACTGCAGGGAAAAACATTCGCTACAATGGAACTTATGCAGAAAAAGGTATAAATGTAAACTTTGTAGAGGATAATGGCGACTATTTGTTTGTACGCACCTACGAGCGTGGTGTTGAAGATGAAACTTATGCCTGTGGTACTGGGGTAACCGCAGTCGCCATAGCCATGGCGAAACACAAAGAACAAACCGGTCATATTAAAACAGCGATTAAAGTTTTGGGTGGCGATATTAAAATAGAATTCGATTACGATGGCAAGGAATTTACCAATGTATTTTTATGCGGCCCGGCTAAACTGGTTTTTGAGGGAGAAGTGGAGTAGTTTTCATAGAAACTTATTTTGCTTTAGATCATATATCGTCCTCGTTTATAACGAGGATGTATGAGATTAGCGATTTCATCGCTTTCTTTTAAATCTCGCTTTCATAAGACTTATGGGAGATTTATAATCCAATATAGGTAAATATTACTCCGCATTACAAATGCGGTTTTCATTAATCCTCGTTACACACGGGGACTATTGTCAGGAATGAAATAACCTTCTTTTCAAACCTCATAGGTTTAGCGCAACCTGAACAGCTTGTGTAAAACAGACACTATCCATGTATTTTGTTGCGTAAAGTACTCAACATTTATTCTAAAAAATCGTATATTTCCTTTGAAATTAACAGCTTTTAACATCTGTCGCAAGATATTTACATACTGTTATTTATGCAAAAAAATATGACAACACAATCCTTAACAGCACTTTAAAGGAAATCCAATAGGTTTTCAATCGGAAAATAAATCAATCGATTGATTAAATGACAGAATTCGGACAGATTTATTTTTTTTTAGGCTCTATTTTTGGGCATTTATTGGCGAAAATCGAAGTCCTATATTTTTTGACAACGCCCTTAATTCCGGAAATTTAAATTTAAACACACAGAAATACCCATGAGAAAAGTAACAACTCTCTTTTTTAGCGTGAGCATTGGTATGCTTTTAGCGTCCTGCGGAAATGACGATGCAGCTAAAAAAGCTGCTGCTGCTGCAGCTGCTGGTCCACAAGCTTACCCTGTTTTTACATTAACCACACAAAATACGACATTAGATTCTGATTATCCAGCGACAATTGAAGGTATTCAAAACATCGATATCCGTCCGAAAGTTGATGGTTTTATTGAAAAAATATTGGTGGATGAAGGTGCTGTAGTTAAGAAAGGTCAATTGCTTTTTACCATTAATGCACCACAGTATGAGCAACAGGTTAGAACAGCACGAGCAGCAATTAGCAGTGCCGAAGCCGATGTAAATGCCGCCCAGCTAACAGTAAACAAAACCAAACCCCTGGTAGAAAAAGATATCATTAGCAAATACGATCTGGATGCAGCGCAGCTAACGCTTCAAAGCAGGAGAGCTGCACTGGCACAAGCGAAAGCAGAATTGGTAAATGCACAGGTTAATTTAGGTTATACTTCGATTACCAGTCCTGTCGACGGCGTAGTTGGCAGTATCCCTTTCAGAAATGGAAGTTTAGTGAGCAGCAGCAGCACACAGCCTTTAACTACTGTTTCTAATACTTCGAAGGTTTACGCCTATTTCTCACTAAACGAGAAACAGCTTTTAGATTTTTCTAATACCTATAAAGGCAACACGCTTGCACAGCAGATGAAAAACATCCCTGCGGTGAGCTTGGTTCTTGCCGATGGTTCAATTTATGCACAAAATGGCAAGATCGAATCCATCAATGGGCAGATTAACACAAGTACTGGTTCGGCAAGTTTAAGGGCAACCTTCCCTAATCCGGTTTTCTTATTAAAAAATGGTGCAAGTGCATCGGTTAGGATCCCTCAGCATGTTGAAAATGCAATTTTAGTTCCTCAAAAATCAACTATCGATTTACAGGGCAAAAAATTCGTCTACATTTTAGGCGATTCCGCTAAGGTGATCAATACCCAAATTGAAGTGATGGAATTGGCTAAAGGCAATTTCTACGTGGTTACCAAAGGACTTAAAGCAGGCGATAAAGTTATTTTAGAAGGCTTTCAATCATTAAAAGACGGGACTAAAATTAAACCTGAGGTAAAAAACACCGATTCAGTTTATGCTGAAATAAAAAAATAACAATATAGTCAGTGCAATCACACTACATCAGTGTAATCCATATTAATTATGTTTAAGAAATTTATAGACAGGCCCGTTTTATCAACAGTTATATCCATTATAATTGTAATATTAGGTGTATTAGGCCTCGTAACTCTACCCATCTCGCAATATCCCGAAATTGCACCGCCGACCGTTCAGGTATCGGCTTCGTACCAGGGGGCAAATGCCGATGTGGTAATGAGCAGTGTTGTTGTTCCGCTGGAAGAGCAGATAAATGGTGTGGAAGACATGACTTACATGACTTCTAGTGCCAGTAACGATGGTACTGCAACCATTACCGTTAACTTTAAATTGGGCACAAATGCCGATTTAGCAGCGGTTAACGTGCAGAACCGTGTAGCCAGGGCAACCAGTTTATTACCTGCAGAGGTAACCAGATCGGGTGTAATTACGGCAAAAAGACAGGCGAGTAACTTACTTATTTTTGCCATTTACAGTGATGATCCATCATACGATCAGAAGTTTTTACAGAATTATGCCAACATTAACATCATCCCCGAAATTAAAAGGATTAGTGGTGTGGGTGATGCAAGTGCATTTGGTACTTTAGATTATACCATGCGTATCTGGCTTAAGCCAGAAGTAATGGCTGTTTACGGTCTGGTACCGAACGATGTAAGCGTAGCCTTGGCAGAGCAAAACATCGAAGCTGCACCAGGTCAGTTTGGTGAGCAGGGAAACCAGGCTTTTCAATACACGTTAAAATATAGTGGTCGTTTAAAAACGGAAACCGAGTTTAGCAACATCATTATTAAGGCAGATGCTAATGGACAGATTCTTCGTCTAAAAGATGTAGCCAGAATAGAACTTGGTGCACAAAGTTATGCCAGTTATGTAAAGTTTAACGGTAAACCTGCTTTAGGTATCGCCATTAGTCAAACAGCGGGCTCGAATGCGAAAGAAGTAATCGAAAACTCGATCAAAACTTTAGATAAAGCCGCAACTTCTTTCCCTAAAGGTGTTCATTACGAAACCGTAGTTAATGTAAATAACTTCTTGGATGCCTCAATCGAAAAGGTAATCCATACCCTGATCGAAGCATTTATTTTGGTGTTCCTGGTTGTATTTATCTTCTTACAGGATTTCCGTTCTACTTTAATTCCGGCAATCAGTGTTCCGGTAGCTATTATCGGTACCTTCTTCTTCCTGAGTCTGTTCGGTTTTACCATTAACTTGTTAACCTTATTTGCATTGGTACTGGCCATCGGTATTGTAGTAGATGATGCCATTGTGGTGGTTGAGGCCGTGCATGCCAAGCTCGATGCCGGTTACAAAGACCCTAAAAAGGCAACGAAAGATGCGATGGATGACATTAGTGGTGCGATTATTTCGATTACACTGGTAATGGCGGCGGTATTTATCCCGGTAAGTTTTATCCAGGGTTCGTCGGGTGTATTTTATAAACAATTCGGTTTAACACTGGCTATCGCGATTATTTTATCGGCGATCAACGCCTTAACATTAAGTCCGGCACTGTGTGCGATGTTCTTAAAACCACATGCAGAAGATCACGAAAAAAGCAAAAATTTCTTGCAGCGTTTTTATACTGCTTTCAATACTTCATTTGATGCCGTAACGCAAAAATATAAACGCTCTGTTGGCTTCTTAGGCAAAAAAAGATGGCTTGCAGGTTTAGGAATTGCTGTTTTCGCAGTGGTGCTGGTATGGATTATGAATACTACTCCTAAAGGTTTCGTACCAAACGAAGATTTAGGAACAGTTTTCTCTGATATTTCATTGCCACCTTCTACTTCACAGGAAGAAACCGATAAAATTATTGTAAAAATCAATGATATTGTAAGTAAGGTACCAGAGGTAGAGGCTACATTTAGGGTTGTTGGCCGAAGTTTGATCAGTGGTTCGGGTAGTTCTTATGGTATGGTTATCGCAAGGCTTAAACCGTGGGATAAACGTAAGCGTGATGTTAAAGCCATTATCGGTGAATTATTTGCAAAAGCAGCCAGCATTAAAGGTGCAAAGGTTATTTTCTTTGCTCCGCCAACCATTCAGGGTTTTGGTACCGGTGGTGGTTTCGAGTTTCAGTTACAGGACAAAACCGGTGGCGACATTAAAAAATTCAATGAAGTGGGTAATGCATTTTTAGCTGCATTGAGTAAACGTCCTGAAATTCAATACGCATCAACCTCGTTCAACCCGAATTTCCCACAATATCAGATCGATGTAAATGTGGCAAAAGTGAAACAAGCTGGCTTAACGGTTAGCGATGTGTTGGGTGTTTTGCAAGGTTATTATGGTGGTGTTTATGCCTCAAACTTTAATAAATTTGGTAAACAGTACAGGGTAATGTACCAGGCAGATGCCAAGTACCGTGCTAATCAGCAAAGTTTAACCAGTATTTACGTACGTAATTCGAGCGGTACAATGGCTCCTATTTCTGAGTTTATCACCTTAGAAAAAGTATATGGGCCACAAGCTATTTCACGTTTTAACTTGTATACCTCAATTGCAGTTACAGGTAACCCGAATGCAGGATTTAGTTCTGGTGACGCCATTAAGGCCATTCAGGAAGAAGCCGCAATTCACCTTCCAGCAGGTTATGGATATGAGTTCTCTGGTTTATCGCGTGAAGAAGTGAGCAGTGGTAGTCAGACAATTTTTATCTTTCTGCTTTGCGTAGTCTTCGTATACTTCCTGCTTTCGGCACAATACGAAAGTTACATCTTACCATTGGCGGTATTGTTTTCGTTGCCAATTGGTTTAGCCGGGGTATTCATCTTTGATAAAATCTTTGGTGTAGATAATAACATTTATACGCAGATTACCTTGATCATGCTTGTAGGATTACTCGCAAAGAATGCCATTTTAATTGTAGAGTACGCGGTAGACAGGCGACGAAAGGGAATGAGTATTATTAACTCTGCTATTGATGGTGCAACTGCCCGTTTACGTCCGATCTTGATGACCTCTTTTGCTTTTATCCTAGGTTTATTGCCTTTAATGTTATCATCAGGTGTTGGTGCAGCAGGTAATACTTCTATTGGTACTGGAGCTGTAGGTGGTATGTTAATTGGTACTATATTCGGTGTGTTTGTAATTCCGGCCCTGTTCATTGTTTTCCAAACCTTACAGGAAAAAATAAGTAACAGTTCTCCTTTTGAGGAAGGCATTGATCGCGAACAAACAGAAGAAGAGTACGAGTTAGCGGTTAACCGTCCACATTAATTTGAAAATCATGAAATTTAGATATAAGCATTCCATTTTAATCGGTTTAGCCATCCTCAGCCTAAGCGCCTGCGTAACTAAAAAATACGAGCGCCCACAGCTAAAGAGTGAAGGTTTATACCGTGATAACAATACAACAGACACAACCACTATTGCCGATGTGCAATGGAAAACGTTGTTCTCAGATACCACTTTACAGTCGCTGATCCAACAGGGGATAAATGAAAATTTAGACCTGAAACAGGCCATCGAGCGTATTAAAATTGCCGAAGCAACACTAATACAAAGTCGTGGAGCATTATTGCCAAGCTTACAGGCTGATGTAAATGTAACGGATAATAAACAATCGCAGGCCTCCTTAAACTTTCCTCCTGGGATTAACATTAATTTAGAAACTCAAACCTATAAAGCACAGCTGAGCACCAGTTGGGAAGCTGATATTTGGGGAAAATTAAGCAGTGCAAAACGCGGTGCTTACGCTACTTTATTACAAAGTGATGCAGCAAAACGCGCTGTTCAAACTCAGTTAATTGCCACAATTGCCAACAATTATTACACTTTATTGGCCCTTGACAAACAATTGGCAATTACCGAGCAAACCATTAAAGTAAGAACGCAGGATGTAGAAACCATGAAAGCCTTAAAACAAGGTGCTGTAGTTAATGGTGCCGCTGTTGTACAGAGTGAAGCCAACTTATACGCAGCTCAGGTAACCCTGCCCGATTTAAAAAGAAGTATTAAAGAGGCCGAAAATGCTTTAAGTGTTTTGGTTGCTAAGGCGCCAAATGCAATTAACCGTACCACCTTGGATCAGCAGACACCATATGCTGATCTACAAACCGGCGTTTCTGCACAATTATTAAAAAACCGCCCGGATGTAATAGCTGCCGAATTTGGTTTCAGATCAGCTTTCGAAAACACAAACGTAGCAAAAGCTTATTTTTATCCTGCTTTAACCATTACCGCAACAGGTGGCTTATCAAGCTTACAATTACAGGATTTCTTCAGCAAATCTATCTTCTATAATCTGGTTGGTGGTTTAACGCAGCCCATTTTTGCAAGAGGAGCAAACAAGGCCCGCTTAAAAACAGCTGAAGCGAATCAACAAATTGCTTTCTATAACTTTCAACAAACACTGTTAACCGGTGGACAGGAAGTATCGAATGCACTGTATGCCTATCAAACCGCTTCGGAAAAAGAAGCAACAAGGGCAAAACAAATTGCCTCGCTAACCAAAGCAGTAGATTTTACCAAAGAATTGTTACGGTACAGTTCGGCAACAAACTATACTGACGTTTTAACTTCAGAACAAAGTCTATTAACAGCACAATTAAGTGGCATTAACGATCGATTACAAAAACTACAATCGGTTGTAAACTTATACCGCGCATTAGGCGGTGGCTGGAAATAGACAATAATTAACAAATTTTTAGGGCATTCTGATTTTCAGGATGCCTTTTTGTTTTAGGCTGATTCGTTTGCACTCATACAATCCAACAATTCACTGTTCTTTAAATTCCGATAAAAAACTGATAATTTTTATCTCAAAAACCGATACTTCTTTTTGATGTAACCTCAAAATATTGTAAGTTTAAAGTTTTTTAAGCGCTTAGCTTAGAAAAAATTTTAAACCAATCAATGTTACGTGTCGATAGTTCTAAAGCCTGTAAAGTGGTGTACTCTTTGTGCAAACATGAGTACTTGGGCTATTTAATTGAACCTCACATTGTTCAGCTCAATCCGCAAGGAGATTTTTCGTTTACTTACCAACGGATTTTTACACATACTGCAGAAGAATTTAATGCCTGTTTAAGTGATATTGATTATAAACTGATCAAAATTTTAGATGACATTGAGCAAGACTCGCTGATTAAAAAATATTACAAAAAACTAATCAGGCCAACTGAGTTTTTCACTAAAATTTTCGACAATAAATTTTATGAAAATGTTCGCCCTAAAATCGAGAAGAAACTTGCCGAAGCTTTAGAGCTTTTGAAAGTCAAAAACGAGCTTTATATAATGGACAAAGATGGCTGGCCGGTAGAACGAAAAATCGAACTGGCTGATGAGCCTGCATCTATTCTTTTTCATTTCCGAAGGAACGAAACTGAAACACGTTATTTTCCGACCATCAAATATCAGAATCTGCGCATCGAATTTATGTTTAAAGAAGCACAGATTATCAGCAACAAACCTGCGTGGTTGTTGCTTAACGATGTATTGTACTTTTTTGATCAGGATATTGAAGGAAAAAAACTGCAACCCTTTTTAAATAAACGCTTTATTGCCATACCCAAAACAACTGAAGCCACTTATTTTGAAAAGTTTGTAGCCCCCCTAATAGAAAAACACCATGTGTATGCCGAGGGTTTCGAAATCAGAACCGAACAGTTTGAGGCAATACCGGTAATTAAAGTTTTGTACGTGGATGGCGGACTTTCTCAAATTCAACTATATTTTAAATACGGAGAATATACATTTTCAGTAGAGAATGCGCACAAAGTAACTGTACGTTTAGAAAAAACTGCCGACAACTATATTTTCCACCGCATCAAACGTTCGGCAGAATGGGAGAAAAAGCAGTTCAATTTGCTGTTATCGTTAGGACTAAAAAAAACGAGTTCTTTATTCAGCAACCTGGAAGTAGCTGCTGCCGACGAAAATCCAAGTTACGGGGCTATAAATTGGGTAAACGAGCATATCGAAATCTTACAGGCATCGGGTTTTGAAATTGAACAGGCCACAGGGCAGAAAAAATTTGTTTTCGGCGCCAGCAAAATAGATCTTGAAGTTAAAGAAGGAAACGATTGGTTCGATATCCATGCCGTGGTATGGTTCGGAAAATACCAGATTCCTTTTCTTTCACTAAAGCAGCATATTCTACACAAAAAGCGTGAGTTTTTATTGCCCGATGGCGAAGTGGCCATTATCCCGGATAAATGGTTTACGCAATACGGTAGTTTGTTCAGTTTGGCAGAGGCCGGAAAAACGCTAAAATTAAAGAAACACCATATCGGTCTCATCAATGATTTGGCTGAAGATAGCTTAGCTAATGTTACGCTTGAACGCAAGTTACAGCGATTATCAGACTTTGAGGATATTGCCGATACGCAAATGCCTGTTCATTTTAAAGGCAGTTTACGTGATTACCAGAAAGCTGGCTATAACTGGTTCAGCTTTTTACGCGAATACAATTTCGGTGGATGTTTGGCCGATGATATGGGTTTGGGTAAAACCATCCAAACATTGGCCATGCTGCAAAAGGTGAAGGAAGATGACCAATTGCTTGAAACGCAGACGACCTCGCTCATCATCATGCCTACCTCTTTAATTTACAACTGGTTAACAGAAGCTAAAAAATTTACACCAAAGCTTAAAATACTGGCACATACGGGTACCAACCGAAATAAAGATGTTGCCAATTTTGCCAATTACGATATTATCATTACCACTTACGGTGTAACCAGAGTAGATGTAGATGAACTGAAAAACTTCTATTTCAATTACATTATTCTTGATGAAAGTCAGAATATTAAAAACCCTGCGTCGAAATCGTTCAAAGCCGTTAGAAGCTTAAAATCTAAACATAAACTGATTCTGAGTGGTACACCTGTAGAAAACTCAGTAAGCGATTTATGGTCGCAGTTGACCTTTTTAAACCCTGGTTTATTGGGCACACAGGCATTCTTCTACGAAGAATATGTACAAGCGATAGAAAAGAAAAAGGACGAAGAAAAAGCGCGTAAACTGCAATCGATTATCAAACCATTTGTGCTCCGTAGGACGAAAGAGCAAGTAGCAGCAGAATTACCACCTAAAACGGAACAGGTAATTTATTGCGACATGAGCGAAGATCAGGCTGCTTATTACGAAAAAATAAAATCTGCCTACCGTAACGATTTGTTGCAGAGTATGGACGATGGAACTTTCGCACAGAAACAAGTGCAGCTTTTACAAGGGCTAACCGCTTTACGTCAACTGGCCAACCACCCTGTAATGATTGATGGCGCCTATGTTTCAGATTCTGGAAAGTTCGAAAACGTGATCCATACACTAGATAATGTACTTAAAGGCGGACATAAGGTTTTGGTTTTTTCTCAGTTTGTGAAACACCTGGATATCTTCAAAAAACATTTTGAAGCAGAACATATCCCATTTGCTTATTTAGATGGCGCAACCCGTAACCGTGGCGAAATTGTTTCAGAATTTCAGCAAAATACCGAACTGAAGGTCTTCTTAATCTCTATAAAAGCTGGCGGCGTAGGTTTAAACTTAACACAAGCTGATTATGTTTTTATCCTCGATCCATGGTGGAACCCGGCAGTAGAACAACAAGCCATCGACAGAACGCACCGTATTGGTCAGGATAAAAAGGTTTTCATTTACAAATTCATTGCAAAAGACACCGTTGAAGAGAAAATATTAGCTTTACAGAACCGTAAAAAATCGCTCGCAAACTCTTTAATTACAACTGAAGAAAGTTTCTTTAAATCGTTAAGCAAAGAAGATATACGGGATATATTGAATTAAAGCCG
This sequence comes from Pedobacter kyonggii, assembly GCF_004310665.1. Taxonomy (GTDB): domain Bacteria; phylum Bacteroidota; class Bacteroidia; order Sphingobacteriales; family Sphingobacteriaceae; genus Pedobacter; species Pedobacter kyonggii. The sequence continues at coordinate 433,826 of NZ_SIXF01000001.1, forward strand.
TCACAAGGAACTGGTTCATTAGTCATTGGTTCATTCGTGAACATTTTGCAAGCTGGATATATCTCGAAATATCGTCATTCCCAACTTGATTGGGAATCTTAATGCATTATAAATGTGAGACACATTAGCTTTAAGATTCCCGCATACGCGAGAATGACGATGATGCGAACAATAAAATCCTCTTAAATGACCTTAAGTTTCTTAGGTGACGAAATTTTTATTTGTAACGACTTACATTTAAACTTCTTTTCAAAACTCATTTCCTTCTTACTTGTTATACAGTAGAACATAAATTTTACCATCATGACAAATCAAGATTTTAATACCGCTGTAAACAACGTTAAAGAAGCCTGGAAGTACCCGGAATTATTCGAAAACGTCTCAAAATCTGAACGTTGGTTATCCGGCGCTGCAGGAACATATTTACTCTTTAAAGGTATTACCAGTATCTTTTCGCATCCTGTAATTGGCCTTACGGGTGCAACCATTGGTGCAGGATTACTATACCGCGGCATTACGGGTTATTGCCCAATGCGCGATTTGGCCGAACAGCGTAAAGAAGATATTGCCCCTGACGAAGTAATTATAAGTGAAACCTATGTTGTTGACGATTTGGGGTAAAATTTTAAATACGAAATTTCCATTTCTTAATAAACTGGTTAACTTTAAAAAGTTAAACCACAATCATGAACAAGTACACACTATTATTTATTCCTGCGCTTTTTGCAGTGCAAGCTATGGCACAAGATAAGAAACCGGATCCTGCCAAAGACCCAAAAACAACTGAGGTTTGGGAACCCGTTCCTAAAATTGTTACACCGGGCAAATTGCCTCAGGATGCACCATCTGATGCGACCATTCTTTTCAACGGGAGAAATTTAGATGCATGGCATTCTGTTAAAGATCCATCTAAACCAGCTGCCTGGACAATCGACGATGGTTTTTTCACGGTAAAAAAAGGCACAGGAAATATCGAAACCAATAAAAAATTTACCGATTATCAATTGCACATGGAATGGAAAATTCCTGAAAACATAACTGGCGAAGGTCAGTCACGTGGAAACAGCGGGGTATTTTTAGCCTCAACTGGCGGTGGCGATGACGGTTACGAAATCCAGATTATGGATGCTTATAATAACAAAACCTATGTTAACGGACAAACAGGCAGTGTTTACAAACAAGCTATTCCATTGGCAAATGCCAACAAGAAACCAGGCGAATGGCAATATTACGATATCATTTGGAACGCGCCACGTTTTAATGAAGATGGAACAGTACAAAAACCAGCAAGTGTTACTGTATTTTTAAACGGCGTACTTTTACAGAACGGATTTGTACTAAAAGGGGAAACCAGGTATATCGGTGCACCAGAATACAAAAAACATGGTCCGGCTTCAATTAAATTACAAGATCACGGCGATCCAAGTCCTGCAATCAGTTACAGGAACATCTGGGTAAGAGAATTATAATTTCAACAAAACAACAATATAGGCCTCGTTTGTAACAAGGATTAATGAAAACAGCGATTTTATCGCCTAATATTAAACACATTAAAAATATGAATCTCTTGCATCCTCGTTACAAACGAGGACGATCACAGTTAGAGAATTATAAATAAAACAAAACAATAATAAGAAACCTGCAGATCAAAAGTTTGCGGGTTTTGTTTTATAAGATAATTTCATTGATAATTGCATCAGATTAACAGCGGTATTTTTTATGAACAAAGGCAGATTAGAAGCATTTAGTGATGGGGTTATTGCAATTATCATTACCATTATGGTTTTAGAGATCAAGGTTCCAGAGCATGGCGATACATTAGCTAGCTTAAAACCACTTATTCCTAAATTTATCAGTTACGTTTTAAGTTTTACTTATGTGGGTATTTACTGGAACAATCACCATCACCTCATGCATGCGGTTAAGAAAGTGAGCGGATCAATGCTGTGGGCCAATTTAAATTTGCTTTTTTGGTTATCTCTTTTTCCGGTTACAGCAGGATGGATGGGAGAAAACCATTTCACCTTTTGGCCAGTTGTGGCTTATGGCGTAGTATTATTTTTAGCAGCCATTGCTTATTTAATTTTGGTCATCACGATTAAAAAAACAGAGGGTGCACATTCACTCGTAGTTGAAGCAATAGGCAATGATAGTAAAGGAAAAATTTCTTTAGTTTTTTATGCCCTGGGAATAGGCCTCAGCTTCATAAACCCTTGGATTGGCTGTTCGATGTATGTAATTGTTGCAGCCATTTGGTTTATACCCGATACCAGAATTGAGCGGGCTATACATCAATCATTAGAGAATAAAGGCTAGTCCATTCTCAAAACACCCATAAATGTTTCTCTCTCTATCATTTCAGCGCCTAAGCTCATTAAATGATCGTTTGGTAACTGGCAATCTATTAAATCGATATTCATTTTACTTAAAAAAATCAATCCTGCTTTTGAGGCATTGCTTACATGGCTAAACATACTTTCGCCGCAAAAAACACGGTTTACTTTTAAACCATATAAGCCCCCAATCAATTTGTCTTCCTGCCAAACCTCTACACTATGCGCATAGCCCTGCTGATGAAGGTTAATGTAAGCATCTTGCATTTCGTTGGTAATCCAGGTACCATCCTGCCCTTTCCTTTCGGTAGTTGCGCAATTGCGGATCACTTCGGCAAAAGCCTGATTAAAAGTAATCTTGAAAACTTCCTGGTTTAAAATTTTCTGCATGCTTTTACTGATCTTAATTTTATTAGGATAAATCACACAGCGCTTGTGTGGTGAATACCAGAGGATAGGTTCGCCTTCACTAAACCAGGGAAATATACCATTCGAATAGGCGATTAACAACCGCTCCGTACTTAAATCGCCCCCAATGGCCAATAAACCATCCTCTTCTGCCAAAGCCGGATCTGGAAAGCCCGGGTCATCATCTAGTAACTGAAAAAACATCAACAAAAATAAGAAAGAAAACAAAGATTAAACCCTGGCGTTTTAAATAAGTCATACTGTAAAACAGTCCATTATGAGCGCAAAAGATAATTTCCTTAAAGTAAAACATCTTTACAACCGGGCAGGCTTCGGGGTTTCTTATACCGACTTACAAAAATTAAGCAAAAAGAATCTCGATAAGGTGGTGGACAACTTGCTTAAAGATTCCCAAAAAGACGATCCAATCAATCTAGTAAACGACTTTGAATCAAAACGACAGCTTTTGATACAGGCAGGTTTATATGCTAAAAAAGATCTGAATGATGATGAAAAAAAAATGCGCCAGCAGATTGTTCGCGAACAAAACGAAGTAAGCCGCGACCTGAATATTGCCTTCATTACCAAAATGATCAACACAGATGCGCCGTTGAGGGAAAAGATGACGCTCTTTTGGCATGGCCATTTTGCCTGCCGCAGCAATAACCCGTTTTTTGCACAACAACTAAATAATATCCAAAGAACAAATGCCCTGGGCAGCTTTAAAACCTTATTGATTGAGGTTTCTAAGTCGCCTGCAATGCTGCAATACCTGAATAACCAGCAAAATAGAAAAGGTAAACCAAATGAGAACTTCGCCCGCGAACTCATGGAACTTTTCACCCTGGGAAGAGGAAATTATACCGAGCAGGACATTAAAGAATCTGCCCGCTCTTTTACTGGATGGATGTACGACAAAGACGGCTCGTTCATTTTCAGACAAAATCTGCACGATTCCGGAACAAAAAATTTCTTCGGTAAAATCGGGAATTTTGAAGGCGAAAACATCATCGATATTATTCTCGAGAAACCAGAAACCTCGCAGTTTATCGCCAGGAAAATATATAAATTCTTCGTAAACGATAACCCGAATGAGGATCATATTAAAGAACTTGCCACACATTTTTACAACTCGAAATACGATATTGCCTCGATGATGAAAAAAATATTTACATCTGATTGGTTTTATAGCCCTGAAAATGTAGGCACAAAAATTAAATCACCAGCCGATTTTTTGGTAGGCTTAAGTCGCGAGTTTTATGTTACCTATAACAAACCACAGGTTTTAATACAGCTACAAAGCAGTTTGGGGCAATATTTATTTAACCCACCTAATGTTGCAGGTTGGCCTGGCGGACAAAGTTGGATTGATAGTTCATCGTTAATGTTGAGGATGCGGATTCCTTCACTCGTTTTAAATGATGGCGAAATCGATTTCAGTGGCAAAGCCGATCCTGAAGATGAAGCCGTAATTGCATTAAGCAGAACAGCTACAACTAATGCAAACGCCAAAATGAAACCAAAATCGTATGTAAATGCAAATGCAGACTGGCCTAAATTTTTAGATACATTACCAAAAGGACTAACACCTTTGGAACTTACCGAGTTTTTATTACAACCGAAATTAAACGCCAAAATTACAGCGATGGTAAGCGATAATAAAGGATTGCGGAGTACAGCAGTCGAAATTACCAGCATGCCCGAGTATCAACTGTGTTAATAGTCGATAGTTATTGGTCCAATAGCCGATTAGCTAAACACCCAAACCAATGTACTATTGACGAATGAACAAGTGAACAAAAACATTAACAAGATGAACAGAAGAAATTTTTTAAGAAATACAGGATTTGTTGCAGCAGGTTCACTATTTGTTCCGGCTTTTATGAAACCGCTTGAGGCCATGGCGCTTGATGAGCTGAGCCTATACAAAAACTTAGTTGTGGTACAGCTTTCTGGTGGAAATGACGGTTTAAACACGGTTATTCCCTTCGGAAACGATATTTACTACCAGAAAAGAAAAAGCATTGCCATTAAACCTGAAGAGGTGATTAAACTGAACGACATGCAAGGGCTAAACCCGAACATGGCCGCCCTGCAAGAAATTTATGATCAAGGATGGATGACCATCATCAACGATGTTGGCTACCCTAACCCAGACCGCTCGCATTTCCGTTCGATGGATATCTGGCAAACGGGTAGCGATAGCAATCAATTCTTATCAACTGGTTGGATTGGCCGTTATTTAGATAGCAATTGCCAAACCTGCAAATCCCCATATACTGCGATAGAAGTAGACGACTCGCTTTCTCTGGCCATGAAAGGACAAACCAAAAAAGGAATTGCACTAAGAGATCCTGCGGCTTTGTTCCGCAATACAAATGATCCCTTTTTTAAGGCTATGTTGCAGAATGACAAGGAACATTTAGACGAAGACAATTTAGGTTATTTGTATAAAACGATGATCGAAACTTCATCCTCTGCCAGCTATATCCAGAATACCTCCAAAATTTATCGGTCGAAATCTACTTACCCTACTTCGGGTTTTGCAAACCAATTGAAAACGGTTTCTAAATTTATTTCTTCGGGATTAAAAACAAGGGTTTATTATGTATCGCTCAGTGGTTTTGATACCCACGTGAATCAAATTGGTCAACAAGGTAATCTGCTTAAACAGTATAGTGAAGGTATGGCTGCTTTTTTGAAAGATCTAAAATTGAACAATAAGTTGGAGGATACCTTGGTAATTACCTTCTCCGAATTTGGCCGCAGGGTAGAACAAAACGCCAGTAACGGCACCGACCATGGAACGGCAAATAATATGTTTGTTTTTGGCGGAAAATTAAAGAAACAAGGGATTTTTAACGCTGCACCTAACTTGAGCGACCTGGACACTGGCGACTTAAAATACCAACTGGATTTCAGACAGGTTTATGGTACCATTTTAGATAAATGGTTAGATGTAAATAATGCTGATATCTTGAACAAAAAATTTAATACGCTGGATTTTATATAGATATTACAAAGAAGTCAAGTTTAATAAGCAGCTTGCTATGAAACTTGACTTCTTTATTACTTCCTTTTTAACACATATACAGGCCGGTTTGATGATTGGTCTACCTGCTCTGTGTAAACACTAAACAACTCGTAGCCATAGGCTTTCATTTTGTTTACGGCATCGATTGCTGAATTAAATTCAATTTTTTTATCATTATCATCTCTAATATAAAGTTCGCTGTAATCGCCCACCTTTTGGCCATGCTCTAGCGCAATCCATTGTTTATCTGCTAAAAAACTTTTTACTGCACGGATCTGGATATAATCCACATGGATATCGGTCAGTTTCACGCCATTTACATTTTGGGCTTTGGCACGCAACAGCCCAAAGCAAGCGACGAATGTCGCTGCAAGAATTAATTTTTTCATGTTGTGTTTCTTTTGTGTGTGATTCTAAATTACGAAGAATACATGAGTATGTATTAAATGAATTGTAACAAATACTTCCAAATTAAATCTTAAACTAAAAACATAATGAACTTTTTAGGCAATATTATCTGGATTATTTTTGGTGGTATCTTTATTTTCTTCGAATATATTATTGGAGGCCTTATCCTTTGTCTAACCATTGTGGGGATTCCTTTTGGTATCCAATGTTTTAAATTTGCTATTGTAGGCCTTGCCCCTTTTGGCGTTAAAATAACTGATACCTCATCAAACACAGGTTGCCTTTCTACCATTATGAACCTGATCTGGATTTTATGTGGCGGTTTCTGGATTGCTTTAACCCATTTGTTTTTTGGTATCCTGCTTTGCATTACCATTGTAGGTATCCCATTTGGGCGCCAGCATTTTAAGTTGATGAACTTAGCTTTTACACCGTTCGGGAAATCGATTTCTTAATTAAATAAATCTATATAGCTTCGTCATTTTTACCGCGGTGTTCCAAAGAAACTTCTTCAGAAGAGAAATCTGTAGATTTTTTTTTGAAAAGCAGGGTTCGGTGTTTATCGGATCCGAAAGTCCCGCCATCCGCTTTACCTCTCTGCGTTCGGTGCCCGCTCCTGTCAGGTTTATTGAACTGTGGCCTGTTGCCATTAGCAAAAAACACTGTACCTAGCCCCGATTGAATGGGTGCCCACGATACTTCATCGGGGCAGGAAGGAAAGCGGGGACTGTCGAAACCGATGAGCACAACCCTTGCGCTCCAAAACTACTGGATCAATCCTATTGATTTAGAATGTTCAATCGCTTGCTCGCTATTATTAAATAAACATGCCCTCACCCCTTTCTCTTCAACTTTTTTAAGCCATTGCCTTGTTTCTGCTTCTTTTTCAGGACGAATATTGCGAATGTATACCGCTTCGATATTTTTTGGATACTTCTTCACTATTGTAGAATAAATTTTTGGGTCCTGCTGCGAGTTATCACCAAAAAACACAAACTTCTGGTTGGGGAAGGCATCTAAAATTCGCATTACCCTCAATAATTTACCCTCATGGCCTGTTTTACCTGTTCGGACTAAATCTTTCCACCGTTTTAATGTATTTAAAAGAAAAGCACCGTCAGGCAGCTTGTTAAACCTAAAAGTCTCGACCAAATAATCGTAAAGGTTCCATTCACTGCTGCTTACATAAAAAAAAGGATTGGGCTGATCTGATTCAGTATGCGACAAGGCCAGTTGCTGATAATGACTGGCTGCATCAGGAAAGGTTTTACGCGTATGCGGATTCTTGATAAACAACTCTCGCAACCGCCTCCCAATAGTTGCCGAATGAGAAATCATCACAGTATCATCCACATCCGAAATAAAGGCATATTGCGTAATGTGCGGTACATATACCTTCCCTTCACCTGCACTTAATACTTTCCCGTTTTTATCAACCGCTTCCACTTTAACAAAGTGCCAGCCTGCAGGCACATCATGTTCGGCTTTCCATTCGAACTTAAAAAAGCCATCCCCTTCGGTTTTATTGTAAATCGTTTGATCAAAAAATTGCAAACGCACCTCAACAAAAGCATAAGGTTTTAAGATGAAGAGCTTTAAAAGATGTGCGATATTAACAAACAAATTATTGCTGTAAACCTGCTGTGTTTTTGCCTTGCGTTTAAAAACATGACCATAAACAACCAAATTGTGTGCGTGACCGTAGCCATGATACACCTTAACACTAGCAGATTTATTCATCTGTATTAAAACAGAGTTTATTAAAAGTTGTTTGTGATGTAAACCATAAGGTAACAAATGAAATTATTATTCATCATCAATCCAGGCTCGGGCAGTCACGACATTAACCTAAAGGAAGTAATTTCTACCCATTTCGATGCAAAAAAAACGGAAATCGATCTTTTCGAATTACCAGAAGACTGCTCTTTAGAGAAGATAAAAGAAAGGATTAAAAGGGCGAAGGCAGATCGTGTGGTGGCCGTTGGTGGCGATGGCACCTTAAAACTGGTTGCCGAATGCCTGTTGCATACCGAAACCCCTATCGGGATTATCCCTGCGGGTTCGGCCAATGGGATGGCGAAAGAATTAGGCATCCCGACTGATATTGAACTGGCATTAGCTATTCTGGATGAAGGCCATTTGCAAAAAATCCATGTAGTTAAACTTAACGATGAGATTTGCATCCATTTATCCGATTTAGGTTTTAATGCCTATCTGGTAAAGAAATTTGATAGTCTTCCTCAACGCGGGATGTGGGGCTATGCAAAAGCCACCTGGCATGCCTTATGGAACCACAGCGGAATGAAAGTGCAGCTGAAACTTAAAAACGAAACCATTACCTCTAAAGCAGCGATGGTGGCCATTGCCAACGCAACCATGTACGGCTCTGGATTAAAGATAAATCCAGACGGAAAATTAGACGACGATCTGTTCGAAGTGGTTTTGGTAAAAGATTACTCTTATCTCGAGATCTTAAAAATATGGATCACCAAATTGCCTTTCAACCCTAAAAAAATAGAGGTGTTCCAAACTGCTGAAGTCAAAATTTCTTCGAAACATAAAGCACACTTCCAGATTGATGGAGAATACATTGGCAGGGTGAATACCGTTGAAGCAAAAATCCTGCCTGCTGCCATAACAGTGGTTTTACCAAGTGTATCAGAAAGATGAGCGGTGAATTTTAATGGTAAAATATAATCTGAAAAATTCGGCGATAAAACAGATGCGGAATAAAATATCAAACCACCGTTCGCCGAGGTTTAACACTTCTGGTAAATAAGTAATAAAGCCGATGGAAAATATCCATACCACCAAACGAAATGGAAACTGAATGTAGTAGGTAATAAAACCGAATTTTTTAAACAAGATTAAACCTGCTGCCGATACAAAAAGCGAAACAAATAAAGGTAGCAATAAAACAACCTTGGCCTGCGAAAGGATCTGATCGGGGATTTCGTTCAGGTGTGTTAAAATCTGCCAAAACTGTTTAGCCAATAATGCAATGCTGATGATGTCCAATAAGGCAAAAAATTTAATGGTGTTCTTCATTTACTTACAATACTTTGCTAGATAATCATCAGCCATTTTACTTCCCATATATTTAACAAATAAAAAATCCTCACAGGCACCTTGTTTATCACCCTGTTTTATTTTTTTTAGGGCCATTTTTATCCGGTCATCCAAATATTCATCATCAATGCCCAACTGGTTTTTAATGGCAATAATCTGAACCTCTTGTCCAGGTTTTGCCTGGTCGATGTTTTTATAAAAATTAATGACAGAGTTGGTTAAACCTTCTTCAGCCAAATAAGTACGGATAGCTTCCTGAATGGCTTCACTTGATTTTCCTTCGCAATTATAGCCCGAAAGTTTAAAATTAACTGGCGCAACAATTGAAACCGTTGTATCGTAACCCACCGGAACCTGCCATTTGCCACTGCTTAAACGCACCAAGCGCAAGGCTTCTTCATCCAGGTCAGACAATATGCCTTTACTAATTTTCGAAAAATAAACCTTCCCTTGTGCATCAAGCTTAAAGCTCACATTTACCGTTCCCTGAATACAATTATCTTTAGAGAACTGCGGATAAATGGTATTCTCTCTCAGAAAATTTACAAAACCGCTTTTACCCGATTTAAACTGAACCTGGGCCATGGCCAATGAACAGCAGAAAAGTAAAGAAAGGGTGAACAGGTTTTTCATTATACTAATTTACGCTTTTAACCACAGAGAACGTAAAGTTTTTTGTAAGGTAGCTTGATATTTTACCACAGAGGGCACGGAGTTTTTCACAGAGAAAATGAGAGATTTAATTGACATTTAAATAGTAAGATCATGATTCCTGCGCAGGCGGGAATCTTAAAGCTTATTGCATTACGATTAGCACTTCGTGGCTCCCAATCAAGTCACCAATGACGGATTTAAAAAAATCGACCATCATTTCCTTTGTTTAAGCAAATGATAATCCGCCTATGTTTGTCATCATAACTTCCGTGTTTTTTCTAAGACTGACCTCTGGAAATGACAATCGCAAACAAACCTCTCTAAGGTCTCTGTGGCCTTCCCTCTGTGTTCTCGGTGGTTAAAAACTAAGAAAACGTAGCCTTCAAAATCAAATTAGGATCGGGGCAGTTTGCCAGATATTTTTCCCGCTCACTAAACCTGCAAACCCCGGGGTAATCGCCTTTTAATCCCTCCATATTTTCGATCAATTGAAAATGAAGGTGTGGTGGCCAGTAACCGTTCTCTTCCTTTGCTCCTAATGCTGCTATTTTAGCCCCAGCAGGAATAAATTCACCTTCCTTGAGGCCATTTAACGAAGCCAAACTTAAATGCCCATATAACGCATTAAATTTAAGTCCACCTATTTCATAAGCGAGGATAATGGTTGCGCCATAATCGCCAAAATTATTGTTGTTGGCAAAACTTTGAACAGTGGCATCATAAAAATTATAGACCGGTGTTCCAGCTGGGCCCCAGATATCTACACCTAAATGTAACCTTCGGGCTTCTTCACCTGTATTAAAATGTTCACTTCTCGAGTAAATAGCACGGTGTTCGCCATAGCCACCAATCCCATACCGAGCATTATTATCAGTTAGTTTTTCATTTACCCAGGCAGAAAATAAATCGGTATTATCCAGAATTTCATCCGTTAGTTCAGTATTTGCTACTGTAAAATCTAAAGATAAAAGCTGATCCCGTTCTACATCAAAATCAACCACCTTATGGATCAATGAAACATTCGCTTGAATAAGCTGCTCAAAAGTTTGCATTTATAATCTACTTAAAAATATAAACGAAGTTATAAATATAGTGTGATAAGGCCCCTCCGATTACAAACAGGTGCCAAAGTTCGTGACTGTGCATCCACCCGAACAGCTGTTTATCCTTTGCGTAATAATAAGTTCCGGCAATGTAAAAAACACCGCCAAACAGCAACCAGAAAATAGCGCCAATAGGTAACGTACCTAGCATTTTCTGTAGCAAAGGCACAATTAAGCAGCCCATTAAAATATAAATAGACAATGAAATAGCCATGCTTTTTAATCGGTTAAAGATTTTAAGCAGGCAACCGACAATAGCAATAATCCATACAATGGCGAACAAAATCCAACGTAACCAGTCATCAAAAACCAGCAAAGCAGTTGGTGTGTAAGAACCTGCTATCATCAAGTAAATGCAGCAATGATCGAATTTTTGCCAAAAACGTACACCATAATCGGTAGCCGGATAACCATGATACACGGCACTTACGCCAAAAAGGATAAAAGTGCCAATGCTATAAATCCAGGCAGCAGTATATTCAATAGGTGTATTGCATTTTTGGAGCAACAAACAGCCAGCCGGAATTGCAATTAACGCCGGTATAAAATGAGTGAAAAAATTAACGGGTTCCCTTAGCTTCCTCACAAAGATTATTCGCCGTCTTCGTCCTTCTGTCTGGGTTCTTTTGCAATTTTATCAAAAAGATGATCCATCCGCTCTACATACTCGTTCGTATCATCTACAAAGAAAGTAAGCTCTGGCACCACCCTAACCTGATGGCGGATTCTGCTTCCCAGTTTATACCTGATTTCGCCCGAATGTGCGTTAACAGTATTGATAGAAAGCGTGGTGTTATTGGTATTAAAAAAGCTCAGGTAAACTTTAGCCACTGCCAAATCTGGTGAAACCCGAACACGGGTAATGGTTACCAATGTATTAGGCAAAAATGCAGCACCTTCCCGCTGAAAAACCTGCGCTAACTCCTCTTGTAATACTCCTGCAAATTTCTGCTGACGTTTACTTTCCATAATATTATAATTATCAATTACCAATAATCAATCATCAGACCATGCAGGGCCTAAAATTAAATTGATAAGGTTTTAAAATCATCAATCCAATAGTCAATTATCAGACCATAACTAATCTGCTAATGTTAAATGGGAAAGACAATAAAATTTAAAAACGAATTATTAAACTGCTGGCCAGTTACTAGCCTTTAGTTTTTTTGTAAAAATACTTATATTTAATTAATGAACAACGGAACAAATTTTAATCTTGAAGAAAGAACTTTTCTATTTGCTCAATCTATTAGGTCATATTGTAAAAAGGTTACACATAGCATTATCAATATTCAAGATATTAAGCACGTTGTTCGATCTTCTGGCTCCGTTTCTGCAAATTATATCGAAGCCAATGAATCGTTAAGCAAAGCTGATTTTATTTATCGGATAAAAGTCTGCCGAAAAGAAGCTAAAGAAACTAAACTTTGGCTTAATCTGATCGACATTGATGATAAAAAAGAACTGGAACCAACAAAGATAAGTCTCGTAAGTGAAGCCAATCAACTCATGTTAATCTTTAATGCAATAATTAAAAAATCGCAATAGTCACAAACCAATGGCCAAATCACAATAACCAATTTCAACTATCAAATTACAATCGAAAAAGACAATTTTGGTTATTTATAACCGATCTTTCTAAGCTCATCGCTACGGTTTGATCATTGAAAATTGGTGATTGATTATTAATCTACCAGTTTTTTTTCTAACGATTAATACAAGAGGTTACTATCATACGGATATCTTTCCACGTGCGCAGCTTTAACCTTATCGTACAATAATGTTTTAAACTCTTCTAAGTTTTCTTTTTCTGTGGCCGATATAAACAAAACCGGCACCTTATCGTGGCTCATCCAGCTTTTCTTAAAGTCTTCTAAAGTCAGCTTGCCATCATCTTCTTCATCGTCAAGCTCAGGCGAAACATAAGCATCAATTTTGTTAAAAACTAAGATCATGTCCTTATCAATCGCGCCAATATCTTTCAACGTTTCGTTAACCGTATTAATCTGATCTTCGAAATTAGGGTGCGAAACATCTACCACATGGATCAACAAATCAGCTTCGCGAACTTCATCCAAAGTAGATTTAAAACATTCTACCAAATGGTGAGGCAACTTGCGGATAAACCCAACGGTATCAGAAAGCAAGAAAGGCAAATTTTCAATCACCACCTTACGCACAGTCGTATCTAAAGTTGCAAACAATTTATTTTCAGCAAATACTTCCGATTTCGACAGCATATTCATGATGGTAGATTTACCAACGTTGGTATAGCCAACCAAAGCTACCCGAATTAACTGACCGCGGTTTTTGCGCTGTGTTTCGTTCTGACGATCTATGTTTCTTAAACGCTCTTTTAACAAAGAGATTTTATTTAAAATAATCCGTCTATCACTTTCAATCTGCGTTTCACCCGGACCACGCATCCCGATACCACCTTTCTGGCGCTCTAAGTGAGTCCACATACCGGTTAGCCGTGGCAAAACATATTGCAATTGTGCTAGTTCTACCTGTGTTTTTGCCTGTGCAGTTTGGGCCCTGTTGGCAAAAATATCCAGGATCAGATTGCTTCTATCTAACACCTTAACTCCAAGTTCACGATCGATGTTACGCAGCTGCGAGGGTGATAATTCATCATCGAAAACCACCACATCAATTTCTTCTGATTTTACATAAGCTTTTATCTCTTCGAGTTTTCCCGTACCCACAAATGTAGCACGCTCTGGTTTAAGCATCTTCTGTGTAAAAACCTTCTCTACCTTCCCACCAGCTGTATCGACCAAAAAGGCCAGCTCATCTAAATATTCTTTTGTTTGGGCTTCTTTTTCACCAGGTGTAACCACTCCGACTAAAATTGCCCGTTCCTGCACCACGGCAGTATCATATGTCTTTTGTTTTCCCATGTAATTGAGGCAAATATACGAAATTTGCGAACGTGTAAATCCATTAACAAACCATACGGATGCAATAAAAGTTTTTAGTTTCCTTTGGAGAAAAGGGATTGTCATCGCTTCTATGGCAATACGACCAAATCATAACACTTAGATGCACTCAGGTGACTGAGATGGTCAAAAATTATTTTTTAGGAAAACAGGGGGCTGTGCACTTCGGTTACGAAAGTCCTGCTACCGCTTCAAATCCTCGCTCGTTGCCTCGCTGCGGGTTTTCCACTTTATCAGGTTTATTTAATAGCAGACTGAAGTCCTTAGTTTAAAGGCAAAGTGCAATATACACCTTATAGGTCTTTAAGACCTATAAGGTGTATACAGACTATATCTGCCCTACAAATTCTTTTATCGCAACACCTGGATTATCGGTTTTCATAAAATTCTCGCCAATTAAAAATCCGTTAAAACCTGCGGTTTTTAATTCGCTGATTGTTTGTGGATTACTGATCGCACTTTCCGAAATCTTTAAAAATTCGTTCGGGATTTTATTTACCAAATCGAACGATGTCTGAATATCTACCGTAAAATCGCCCAGGTTTCTGTTGTTTACACCAATAGCATCCAGATTCGGGCAGATGCTCCGTTCCAACTCTTCCAGGTTGTGCACTTCTAACAACACATTTAAACCTAAATCTTTTGCAAACTTTCCGAAATCGTTAATCTGCTGAGGTGTTAATATTGACGCAATCAACAGAATAATATCAGCACCCCAGGCCTTCGCTTCCAGGATCTGATACTCATCGATCATAAAATCCTTTCTTAAGATCGGAATATTGTTTGCCGCCCGTGCTGCCAGAATATCGTCGGTTTTACCGCCAAAGAAATCTACATCCGTTAATACCGAAAGCGCAGATGCACCCGCGGCATTATAAGCCTGGGTTACCTCTGCAACATCGGCAATACCATTGATTAACCCTTTTGATGGTGAGCGGCGCTTAAACTCAGCAATAATACCGGTACGGTCTTCAGCCAATAGAAACTCTTTAAAAGAATAAGGCATTCGGTTAAAATGCACCGAATTTTCTAAATCCTGTACAGAAACCAGAGCTTTTGCCGCAGCAATTTCTTCTTTTTTACGTAATACTATTTTATCTAATATAGACCCCCCACCCCCTAAAGGGGGCTTTTCAGCGCTATCGTTCATGCCATTTTTATAATTAAGTTAAATCTTTAGTTATTTTACTGAGTTTTAAATGCCCTTTGGCTTTTGCTATTTTCAACTAGCCTTTAATTCCCCTTTTAGGGGGCTAGGGGGTCGTCAACCAATTCTTCATCATCTGTTTCCCATACTCCGTTAGTACACTTTCTGGGTGAAACTGTACCCCGCGAACATCTAATGTTTCATGCCTTAACGCCATGATCTCATTCTTATGATCTCTTGCTGTAATTTTTAAACACGAAGGGAAGTTCTCCTTACTTACTACCCAACTGTGGTAACGGCCAACATTTATCGTTTGTGGACATTCCCAGAACAAAGGCTCATCACCATCTACAACAGTTACCGGTGTAGCAATTCCGTGCATTGGTCTGCCCAAGTTCAATAAAGTGCCACCAAAAACTTCGGCTATGGCTTGCTGGCCTAAACATACCCCAAAAATACTCTTGGTTGGCGCATACGTTCTAATTACATCCAATAACAATCCAGCTTCTTCAGGAATACCTGGGCCTGGAGAAAGTAAAATTTTATCGTACTTATCTACATCGGCCAGATCGAATTTATCGTTTCTCCAAACTTCGGCTTCGTACCCCACCTCGTTAATTAAATGCACCAGGTTGTAGGTGAAACTATCGTAGTTATCGATTACCAATACCGTTTTCTTATTTATATTTTCCATTGTATTTCTTACTAGTGGATTTTACTCCTAACTAAAAACCCTCGACTCCAAACTAGATTTGCTCTGCCATTTGCACCGCTTTACGCAACGCTGCAATTTTATTGTTCACCTCCTGCATTTCAGTTTCGGGAACAGAATCGGCCACAATACCTGCACCTGCACGGTAATGCAGTTCGTTATTCTTGCTCATAAACGTCCTGATCATGATGGCATGGTTAAAATCTTCATTGAAGCCCATAAAACCAATTGCACCCGCATAAAAATTCCTGCCCAATTTTTCGTTTTCGTCAATCAGCTGCATGGCTTTATATTTTGGCGCACCACTTAAGGTACCTGCCGGATAGGTATCGGCAACTACTTTAAAAGCACTTACGTTTTCCTGCAAATGGCCGCTCACTTTACTTACCAGGTGGATCAGGTGCGAATAGTATTGTACCTCTTTAAAAGATTTTACCTCAACACGGTTACAGTGCCTGCTTAAATCGTTTCTGGCCAGATCAACAAGCATTACATGTTCTGCACTTTCCTTTGGGTCTTGTTCTAATTTACGGGCCTGTTCAGCATCTTCGATGTCGTTTCCGCTGCGTTTAAAAGTCCCTGCGATTGGGAAAATGTTGGCCGAATTGTTTTTGATGGTAATCTGTGCCTCTGGTGAAGAACCGAACAACTTAAAATTCCCGTAATCAAAGTAAAACAGGTAAGGTGATGGGTTTATCGAGCGCAGGCAACGGTATACATTAAATTCATCACCAGAAAATGATTGCTTAAACGCCCTTGAAGGCACAATCTGAAAAACATCTCCACGGTAAATATGCTTTTGTAGTTTCTCTACCAGATCCATAAAACCTTGATCGGTTAGGTTTGAGCTTTCCTCACCACGAAGTTGAAACTTATATTCAGGGTAATTTTTATTCTGGATCAGGTATTCCATTTTTTCAAGCCCACCCTCTTCTTCTCCTTCGAAAGTATTTTTGAAAAGGGTAATTTCATTTTTGAAGTGATCGATGGCGATAATATAGCGATACAAATGGTACTGCATTTCTGGGATTTCTTCACCCTCTGGTGTTTCAGAAGTAAACTTTATATCTTCAAAATGTTGTACTGCATTCCAGGTAAAATAGCCAAACAGACCGCTCGAAATGAATTTAATTTCGGGTAATTCCGTTTCTCTGAATTTATCTTTAAAATCGGTAATTTCTTCGATCAGGTTTTTACTTTCCGTAATCTCTACAGTGCCATCGGGGAAATAAGTCTCCAATCGCGATCCCTTCAAAATAATTCCCGCTACCGGATCGGCACAAACAAAACTCATCGAGTTTTCTCTGCTGTGGTAATCAGAACTTTCTAACAGGATACTGTTAGGATACACATCACGTAAGCGTAAATAAATGCTCACTGGTGTTGTGGTATCGGCAAGCATTTTTTTGTAAGTGGTATTAATTTTATACATGATAAGGGTAAATGGTGTAAGCTATAGGGCTTAAGGTTTGCATTTCGTATTTTTTAACAATAAAAAGCCCGGCGTGTGGTTCTACGCCGGGCTTTAATGGTTCTTTAATAAGGTTTAGGTTGATAAACTATATTTTGTTCATACGCAGCCAGCGCAATTCGTTCGAATTACTTTGCCAAAGCCATGTATGTATATTGTTGATCATGAGCAACAAAAATATAAAGAATTTCCAAAAATGGAAATAATTATGAAAATAAATTTAGTCCAAAGTCAGTAGTCGGGAGTCCGAAGTCGAATACAGCATAAGATTAATCCTGATTACCTACGCTTTTCGCCATGCGCCCAGCCCCCGCTTCCAAACTTATTAAGAAACCCCAAAAAACGATCTTCCTGGCACAGCTTTAACCATCAGCAGAATGGCAACAATGATCAGGATCAATGCTAATCCAAAGAAAACGGCAATGGTACGGTGTTTTGCTACAGCTTCCGTTACCTTTTTCGATTTAGCATTACCTACTGTAATCAAAATAATGGCAATAAGCATCATTGAAGTATGCTCAGCCTTAAAGTAACGGCCTATGGCATCGCTCATCGGCAATTTTGTTAATGGACTTAAGAAAAATAGCACCAAACCCATCAGGAATTGAATATGTGCACTGATCAGCGTAAATACATTCAGCTTACGGTTACCTTCTGTGTAAGTTTTATTACCAAACCAGCCCGACAAAGCATTGATTACAGCAATAACCAATAGAATTAATACGATGTAGCGCCATCCGGAGTGCGCAGATTTTAAGATGTTGTACATTTTTATCAAATATGTTTAGTCAAAAATAGACATTAATTGTAAAAAATAGGATATTCAGCAGATTGAACGCTTATTTATATTAGTTTTAAACAAAAAAAAACGCTAAACTTATTATGAAGAAAATTTTACTCGCCATTGGGCTGGTATTTTCTACTACATTACTGTTTGCACAGCAAACCTCCTTTCCTGTTAACGGTTCTTTCGATACCAGACCCGGAATGTTTGCTTTTACCAATGCAACTATTGTAGTTAACGCCAACCAAACCCTAACAAACGCCACACTTTTAATTAAAGGACAAACCATACAGGGTGTTGGTACTGGTTTAACCGTGCCTAAAGGCTATGTGATAATCGATCTTAAAGGAAAATTTGTTTATCCATCCTTAATTGATGCCTTTACCAGTTATGGCCTTAGCGAAGCACCTGCACAACAGCGTGTTGTCGGAGCTCAGCGCCAATCTATTTTCTTATCGACCAAAAAAGGTGCTTATGGCTGGAACGAATCTATCCGACCAGAAACTTATGTAAAAAGTATCTTTTCTACCGACAGCAAAAAAGCAGATGAACTGCGTAAAGTAGGCTTTGGTAGTGTAAATGTAATTAACCGCGATGGTATAGCGCGGGGTGTTTCTGCTGCTGTAACTTTAAACGAAGGCGCAGTTAACAGTGTATTTTTAAAGGATCAGACCGCAGCAAATTATTCGTTTAACAAAGGAACTTCATCAAACGATTACCCGACTTCGTTAATGGGTTCGATTGCTTTATTGCGCCAAACCTATTATGATGCGCAATGGTATGGCAAACAAAAAGATGAGTACAATATCTCGTTAGATGAATTTGGCAAGCAACAGACCCTGCCGCAGCTATTTGAAGTAGATGGATGGCAGAATATCCTCCGTGCGGATAAAATCGGAAAAGAATTTGGCAAGAAATACATCATTAAATCTACAGGCGATGAATACCAGCGCATAAATGAGGTTAAGGCTACAGGTGCAAGTTTAATTATCCCCTTAACTTTCCCCAAAGCGTATG
Organism: Pedobacter kyonggii; assembly: GCF_004310665.1. Taxonomy (GTDB): domain Bacteria; phylum Bacteroidota; class Bacteroidia; order Sphingobacteriales; family Sphingobacteriaceae; genus Pedobacter; species Pedobacter kyonggii. Next base: position 452,908 of record NZ_SIXF01000001.1, read on the forward strand.
ATGTTGAAGATCCTGCAGAAGCCAGAAATGTAAGTTTATCGCAAATGAAAGGCTGGGAACTGGCACCAACCAATCCGGCAAGTTTAGAAAAAGCAGGAATTAAATTTGCCTTAACGGCATTTGGCTTAGAAAACAGCCGCGATTTTTGGGCAAACATCCGCACAGCAATAGAAAATGGCTTAACCGAAAAACAAGCTTTACAATCAGTTACCGAAATCCCTGCTTCACTTTTAGGCATCAGCGATAAAGTAGGATCTTTAGAAAAAGGAAAAGTAGCCAACTTTTTAATCTCCTCTGATAACCTGTTCAAAAACGGAAACATTATTTTCGAAAACTGGGTGCAGGGCAAACGTTTCATTGTAAACAAAATGGATGTGAGCGATGTACGAGGTACTTATAACTTAAATGTAGATGGCGTGGGTGCTTTGACCCTAAAAATTACGGGCACAGGTGGCGGATCGACAGCTGCAATTGAAAGAATTGGTGTAGATAGTGTTAAAACCACAGCAACCTTTACCAGAAATGGCGATTGGGTAAGTATCAATTTCAACTTAAAGAAAAACCCTAAAGGTGATGTCCGTTTAAGCGGGTACCTTACTTCGGTAAATCCGATTACGATTAAAGGCGAATCGGCGCTGGCTGATGGTACTACCGGAAAGTTTACCGCAACCTATAAAGAAGCAGCTAAAGAAACGCCTAAAAAAGAAGAACCAAAAACTACTTTAGCCATGGGACCGGTAATTTACCCTTTCTCGGCTTTCGGCAATACTGAACTGCCTAAACAAGAAACGGTTTTAATTAAAAATGGTACTGTTTGGACGAATGAAAAAGACGGAATCCTCCAAAATGCTGATGTACTTTTAGAAAACGGAAAAATTAAAGCGGTTGGAAAAAACCTTTCGGCAAGTGGCGCTAAAGTGATCGACGCTATAGGAAAACATGTTACCGCTGGTATTATTGATGAACACTCGCACATTGCAGGGTCGGGTGGTATTAACGAAGGTGCACAATCGGTTTCTGCTGAAGTACGCGTTGCCGACATCCTCAACTCCGAAGACGTAAACATTTACCGCCAGCTGGCCGGTGGTGTTACCACTTCACAAATCTTACACGGATCGGCCAATCCAATCGGTGGTCAATCGCAACTGATCAAACTGCGCTGGGGTAAATCGCCAGAGGAACTGAAATTTGCAGGTGCCGATGGCTTCATCAAATTTGCCTTGGGCGAAAACGTGAAACAAAGTAATTTCGGTACAGGTGCCCGTTTCCCCGTTACACGCATGGGTGTTGAGCAAACTTTTGTGGATGAGTTTACACGCGCAAAAGAGTACGAAAAAGCTTTATCAGTAAAAGGCAATAGTGTACGTAAAGATTTAGAATTAGATGCCATTGTTGAGATTTTGAACAACAAACGTTTCATTACCTGCCACTCTTATGTGCAGAGCGAAATTAACATGTTAATTCATGTGGCTGATAGCTTAGGATTCAAGATCAATACCTTTACGCACATTTTAGAAGGTTACAAAGTGGCCGATAAAATGAAAGCACATGGCATTGCAGGTTCAACCTTCTCTGATTGGTGGGCTTATAAAAACGAAGTTGCCGAAGCGATTCCTTATAACGGAAAAATCATGCATAATGTTGGTGTAACAACAGCTTTCAACTCTGATGATGCCGAAATGGCCCGTCACTTAAACCAGGAAGCGGGTAAATCGGTATTGTATGGTAACGTTCCTGAAGAAGATGCCTTTAAGTTTGTAACCCTAAACCCGGCAAAAATGCTTCACATTGATGATAAAGTAGGCAGCTTAAAAGCAGGTAAAGATGCAGATGTGGTGATTTGGACAGCCAATCCACTTTCTATTTATGCCAGGGCAGAGAAAACTTTTGTAGATGGTATCGCGTATTGGGATATTGAGAAAGATACTCAGGTAATTAAAACCCAGCAGGCAGAAAAAGCACGCCTGATCCAAAAGATGTTAGAGAGTAAAAGTAAAGGCAGCCGTACACAACGCCCATTGGGTGATGCACCACGCCTGTACAATTGCGAAACTTTAGAAAACTATTCATCAGAATTAACCGAGAAAGAACATGCACACTAAACAATATTTATTCAGTCTGGCTTTATCGGCAACAAGCCTGATGTGTTTCGCGCAGGCAAACATTTCGCCAGCTAGAAAACAAAGCAAAACCATCGCCATTACGGGTGCAACCGTGCATGTGGGCAATGGTACAGTAATCGAAAACGGAACCATCCTTTTTGGCAACGGAAAAATTATTTCGGTTACTGCTAACGGACAGGTACCACAAGATGATGTAATGCGCATCGTAGCTACAGGTAAACACATTTACCCAGGTTTTATTGCCGCAACCACAAACCTGGGTTTAACAGAAATTGAAGCGGTTAAAGCAACCCTGGATTTTCAGGAAATCGGCGATTTCAACTCGCACATCCGTTCTATAGTGGCTTACAATACCGATTCGAAAGTTCCGGCCACATTACGCAGCAATGGGGTATTAATGGCACAACCAACACCACAGGGCGGCACCGTTTCGGGCAGTTCATCAGTTGTTCAGCTCGATGCCTGGAACTGGGAAGATGCAGCCCTTAAAACGGATGATGCCATGCACATGACCTGGCCCGTTACCCCTCGTTTTAGAGGTGGTTTTGGTGGTTTCGGCAGACCACAGCAATCGCCAGAGGTCCTCGCCGAAAGAACACAAGCTGCCATTGCACAGTTAACCTCTTTCTTCGCCGAGGCGAAAGCCTATTCGGAAATGGGTAAACCAGAGGTTATCAATACCCGTTTCGAAGCGATGAAAAAAGTATTCGCTGGTAATGAAAAATTGTTCATTGCTGCCGAGAGTCAGAAAGATATTGTTGCAGCCGTTAATTTCGCCAAGAAATTTGGTATCACGCCGATAATCACAGGTGCCGATGAAGCTTATCTCATAATCGATTTCTTAAAAGAAAACAATATCACACTTGTAGTTAAGCAGCCTCATGCTTTACCCAATAACAATGATGATGATGTGAATATGCCTTACAAAAATGCCGCAGTATTGGCCAATGCAGGCCTAAACGTAGTATTGAGCATTGATGGTTACTGGCAACAGCGTAACCTGCCTTTTATGGCGGGTACAGTTACGGCCTGGGGCTTAGACAAAGAAAAAGCATTATCAACCATTACCTTAAATGCGGCCAAAGCAATGGGCATTGATAAAACTACCGGCAGTATCGAAACGGGCAAAGATGCTACTTTTTTTATCTCGGCTGGTGATGCTTTGGATATGCGTACCAACAAAGTGGAGCAGGCTTTTATTCAGGGGAGAGACATCAACCTGGATAATCTGCACAAACAATTGGATAAAAAATTCAGTGATAAATACACCGCTGAAAAGAAATAAGTTAACACCAGTTTAACACCAACGGCCAATATTAATTTATTGGCCGTTTTTTATTTTAACATCAGGTCTAAAAACCGTCAATTACTAAACCTATTATTAATATTAAATCAGAATTCAGTTAACAGCACATTAACACCTTTGTCATCATAAAAATCAGAAACTAATTATGATGAACCTGCTTGGGCAAATAAAAAACCTCAGGCAAGCTTCATAATCCCTAAAAAAAAATGATGATGAAAAATTTACTTATTGCGGTATTGTTGCTATTTTGCTTTGCCAACAATTCGGCATTTGCACAAACAACGCAGGCATCAATTTCCGGCATTGTAACGGATGAACAAAAGAAGCCCATACCTGGAGTTTCTATCCAAATCAGAAACAATTCAACAGGTTTTACCACCAGAACCTCAACCAATGCCCAGGGCGAGTATACATTTAAAGAGCTTCCATTGGGTGGACCCTACACTGTTAAAGCCATTTATATAGGCTATGCAGAGCAAAATAGAACAGGTTACATGTTAAACCAAGGCGATGCAGTAAGGGTTGCCATTAACATGCAGGAGACTGCTCAAAACCTCGATGGCGTAGAAATTAACGGATCTTCGTTAAGAAATAAAGCGCAACAGTTTGGCGCATCTACCGAGATTTCATCAAAAACGATGAACTTATTACCAGTAAACGGTCGTAATTTCTCGAGCTTAACAGATTTATCTCCTTTGTCTGGCCCTGGCGGTATATCTGGTCAGCTGGGTTCTTCTACCAACTTTACTATTGATGGTATGACGGCAAAAAACCCGACATCTGCTGGTAGTACAACTAGCCGAAGCGGTGCACCCTATTCCATCTCTATCGAAAGTGTTCGGGAGTTTAAAGTAGTTACCAACCAATATGATGTAAGTTTAGGCCGTGCCGGTGGTGGTACCATCAGTGCCGTAACAAAATCGGGTACCAACCAGGTTACCGGTAGCGCATTTGCTTACAACAGGGCCGATTTTTTGGCAAGTACTTACGATATAAGGGGTAATAAAAGGGTTAACGATTTCTCTACCTACCAGTATGGTTTTAGCTTAGGCGGTCCGATTATAAAGGATAAATTGCACTATTTTGCAGCATGGGATCACCAGAGAGATTCTCGTCCGTTAATTATTGCCGATATCAATTCATCAGCAGATGAAGCCCGTTTTAATGTTACCAATACTACTTTAAACAACTTTTTGGCCATTGCACGCAACAAATATGGCGTAGCAAACACACCTCAGTTTGGTTCTTTCGATAAGAAGAGAGGAACTGATGCCGGTTTCTTACGCTTGGATTGGCAGATTGATGATAAAAATTTATTAACCGTCAGAGATAACTATACCAACGACAGAAATCCGTTAGGATTAGCTGACAATACGGCCATCAACTTTTATGAAAGTTATGGAAATGATAAAAACGTGGATAATAGCTTATTGGCTACCTTACGATCAACAATCAGCAGCAAAGTTACCAATGAATTAAAGTTACAGCATTTGTACACCTACCAGGCCAGTACGCAAAATGATGAACTAGGTTTTGCTATACCAAGAGCGGTTGTTTCTAATTTACAATCTACTACCCCAACTGGCAGTTTATTAACAGCTGTTCAAATTGGTGGTCACCGCTTTGGACAAGAAGATTTTACCAATAACGTGTTGCAATTGGTAGATAATTTTTATTATAACACAGATAAAATTAAATATACTTTTGGTGTAGATATCATGTACACCCATGCAAAATCATTGTATGGCAGTGAAGTAAATGGTCGTTTTACTTTTAACAGATCAGGCACAGGAGCAACCGATGCAACCGCTCTACAAAACTTCGATAATTTAACACCAATCAGTTATTACAGAGAAGTTCCTTTAGTTGCTGATCCAACTGTTGTAGGCAAGTTATGGAATACAGCACTTTACGGCCAAATGCAAACTAAATTGGGTAAAGGTTTAGATTTTACAGGTGGTTTACGTTTAGATTATAGCAAGTACCCAACCTCACCATTAAATCAGCAATTATTTGATGCCATAGGTGTAAGAACAGATCATAAATTAAAGCAGTTTTTAATTCAGCCTCGTATCCAGTTTAATTGGGATGTGAATGAAAAACATACTGATTACGTTCGCTTAGGCGCCGGAATTTTTGGATCAGATGTAAACAATTATGTAATCATTAACAACTTAACATTTGATGGTAAACACTTGGCTACAGTTGACGTTACTGGTACAGGTGTACCAACTCCAGATTTTATTGGTTACAGAAATGGAACTGTTACAGCACCAACGCTACCAGCATTACAAATCCCTACCATAAATACTTATGCTGATGATGCCAAAGTACCAGTAGTGTATAAAGCTAACTTATCTTATAACAAATTAATAAATGATAGAATAAGGGTGGGTATTACGGGTTATGCAACTTTAGCACGTAATAACTACATGTATGTTGATAGAAATATGGTTGTCGATCCTTTCTTCAGATTATCGAACGAAGGAAACAGAGGAGTTTATGTGCCTGCAAACAGTATCATTACAGGTAATGGAACTACAGATTGGAAAAGAGGTCGTTTAACTAATCAGTTTGGTAGAGTATTAGAGATGAACAGCAAAGGCAAGGTAAATCAATTTGCGGTAGTTGTAGATGGTACCTGGAGATACTTTAAAGATGGAGAAATTTCGGCTAGTTTTACCTGGAATGATACAAAAGATAACACATCGTTCAATGGTAACGTAGCTAACTCAGCAACATTATCTTTACCTGTTGTTGATGATCCACGCGATTTAAGCAGAATGACTTACTCAAATGGTCAATTTAGAAACAAAGTTGTAGTTTACGGAACATTACCATCATTCCATGGTATTATAGCCGGTATTCGATATTCGGGCATTGGTGGTACCAGATATAGTTTACTATCTGGTGGAAATACCAATGGTGATTTCGTGGCAACAAATGATTTAGCCTACATCTTCAGCAGATCAAATGCCAATGTACCAGCTGCCCTTAGAACTGCTTTACAAACCTTATTGGATAATGGTGCTGCAAGCCAAAGTTTGAAAGATTATATCACTAAGTATGAAGGTACATTTGCTGAGCGCAATGGTGGTATAAATGGTTTTTATGGTACAATTGATTTAAGATTAGCTTATCAGATTAAATTCGGACGTGGTAAAAAACAAAGCATTGAAATTTCTGGCGATTTGTTTAACGTAGCAAACTTATTTAAGAAAACGTGGGGTACTACGGAAACTTTAGGTACACAGGCATTATATGCTGTTACAGGCTTTGACGCTGCAACTTCTAATTACAATTACCGCGTAAACAATACTGGTATTGTAACACCAACCGGAAACCCTTGGCAGGCACAAATCGGTTTACGTTACGGATTTTAACCTTTACTTAGCTAACTTTCTTAGCTTAAAGTCATAAAAAAGGGGAATGGATTTTAATCCGTTCCCTTTTTTTATGTTTGCATTAACAAACAGCAAAACTTAATGGGATTATTACTTGACTACCTGAAACACCACAAGTGGATTGTGGCCTTAGCGCTATTGCTGGCAGGCATAAATATTGGTTTTTCACTTTTAGATCCATATATCACCGGAAGAATTTTAGACCGCTTTATCAATAAAAAAGATTCGTTAACCTACAACCAGTACCTTTGGGGCTCATTGGGTTTAATTGGCCTCGCTATTGGCGCAGCTATGGTTTCGCGTATCGCTAAAAACTTTCAGGATTATTTCACCAGTGTGATCGTTCAAAAAGTTGGCGCAAAAATGTATGCTGATGGTTTGCAACATTCTTTAAAATTGCCTTATCAGGTTTTCGAAGATCAACGTAGCGGAGAAACCCTGGGTATTTTACAAAAAGTACGATTAGATTCGGAGAAGTTTATCACCGCCTTTATCAGCATCCTTTTTGTAAGTTTAATCGGAATGATTTTCGTTATCGTGTATTCGGTTTCGGTAAGCTACAAAGTTACCTTAGTTTATTTTTCAGCTATCCCGATCATCAGTTTTGTAAGCTGGTTTTTAAGCCGAAAAATCAAAACTATCCAACGCTCTATCGTTGGCGAAACCACAGCTTTGGCAGGCTCTACAACCGAATCGTTAAGAAACATCGAGCTGGTTAAGAGTTTAGGTTTGGCCGATCAGGAAATTGACCGACTGAATAAAACCACTTACAAAATTCTCGGCTTAGAACTTAAAAAAGTGAAATATGTACGCAGTATGAGTTTTGTTCAGGGTACTACCGTTAACCTGGTGCGTAGCACAATGGTGTTGGTTTTACTGTTGCTTATTTTCGATAATTCCATTACTGCCGGACAGTATTTTTCATTCCTTTTTTACTCATTCTTCCTTTTCGGACCACTACAGGAGTTGGGCAATGTGATTTTAACCTGGCGTGAGGCAGAAGTTTCGTTAGGTAACTTTAAAAAGATACTAAGTACCCCTGTTGATAAAAAACCTGAAAACCCAACTTCGATTGCAAAAATTAAAGATTTAACCTTTAGCAATGTGGGGTTCAAACACCTAACAGCCAATAGAAATGCTTTAGATAATATTTCGTTTAAAACCCATCACGGGCAAACCATTGCATTTGTTGGTCCATCAGGTTCTGGAAAAAGCACACTGGTGAAATTATTGGTGGGTTTATATCCGGCAAAAGATGGTGAGATTTTATATAATGGCATTCCAAGTAACGATATCGATCTTGATGCTTTACGTGAGAAAATCGGTTTCGTAACGCAAGATACACAGTTATTCTCGGGTACAATAAGAGAAAACCTGTTGTTTGTTAACCCCAACGCAACCGATGAAGAATGTTATAAAGTATTAAACCAGGCTGCCTGTCAAACGCTTTTGGCCCGTGCCGACAAAGGCTTAGATTCGTTAATTGGCGAAGGTGGGGTTAAGGTTTCTGGTGGCGAGAAACAACGTTTATCAATTGCAAGAGCATTACTTCGTCAGCCAGATATTTTAGTTTTTGATGAGGCTACCTCATCGCTAGATTCGATTACAGAGGAAGAGATAACCAAAACCATCCGTTCGGTTTCAAATTTAACTGATCACATTACCATTTTGATTGCCCACCGTTTATCGACCATAAAACATGCTGATAAAATTTATGTGCTGGAGAAAGGCCATATCATTGAGCAAGGAAGGCATGAAGAGCTAATTGCACAAAATGGTTTATATCAAGCCATGTGGCGCCAACAAATTGGCGAAAGAGTTGTTGAAGCTTAAGGAACAATATCTTTATTATGTTACTAGCACAAGTAGAAAGCAACCAGATTGCAATTATCATTATTATAGCAGCCGTATTATGGCTAGCCTTAATATTAACAGCATTGTACCATATATCAAGAAACAATAGCATCGGTTTCTCGGTAAAAGTACTTTGGTTTATCATTATCCTTCTTGCCCCTTTTTTAGGTTCCATTATTTATCTAATCTGGGGTAAGAATAAGAAGTTTTAATTTTCGCCATGGTCCGTGTCCTCACGGGCCATTTTTTGCTTTTCACCACCAAGAAACAAAAACACAATAAATATTTAAATTCCAGAGTTGTCAACTTTCTAGCAAACTGACTGTTAAAGTTGTCAACTCTACACCGGGAATCGCCATCCTGATTTTATTTCTATCGCCATGGTTCGTGTCCTCACGAACCATTTTTTGTATTTCATCACCAAGACGCAAAGGCACAATAGTACTTAATTATCATTAAATTTCAGAGTTGTCAACTTTCCAGCAAACTGGCTATTAAAGTTGACAACTCTTTTAGTAACTAAGCAGCCTTGCTGGTTTGTTCATTAATATCCTGCAAACTTAGTTTCGTTAAAGATTTAGTTTTTAACCATGTAATTCCAGCAATTGCCAATGTCATCGTTCCACCAAAAACTACCGATGGGATAGTACGCATTAACTTTGCTGTAAGGCCCGATTCGAAAGCTCCGATTTCGTTTGACGACCCAATAAACATGCTGTTTACTGCCGATACACGTCCGCGCATTTCGTCGGGTGTTAACAATTGCATAATGGTTGATCTGATGATTACACTTACGCTATCAAAAGAGCCTTCTAAAAAGAGAAAGAAGAGCGTTAAGTAGAAATTTTTAGATAAACTCCAGCAGATGATACTTAAGCCAAAACCGGTTACGGCGATCAATAAATTTCGCCATGGTTTGTTCATAGGCGAAAAACGCGTCATAGCAAGCATGGTAAAAACAGATCCTGCAGAAACAGCGGCCCGCATAAACCCTAAACCCTCGGGGCCAACTTTTAATATATCATTTGCAAACACGGGCAATATGGCTACCGCACCACCAAAAAACACCGAAAACAGATCCAAACTCATTGCCCAAACCATCATTTTGGTTTTAAACACAAAATTTATTCCTTTAAGCAAACTTTCTTTAATATTTTCTTTGGGCACAAACTGCGGAGGGTGTACTTTTAAAAAGAAAATACAGATAAGGGCTATAAATACAAAAGAAATAATTACGATATAAGTGATGGTAATACCGAAGAAACCATAAGTTATTCCCCCTATTGCCGGCCCTAAAATAGAAGCCATCTGCCAGCTCGAACTGCTCCAGGTACTCGCATTTGGATAAAGGTTTTTTGGTAAAATCTGAGCCATTAAAGAGAATGTAGCCGGACCGAAAAACCCTCTTGATATCCCCATCCCAAATACGAGTACATACATAATTAAGGCAATTAGATTAACCTTAAAATTAAACAGGGTAAAAATAATATCGAATTGCCTAAGGTTAAATTGCGGTAATGTTACCAGCAGCATAATAAGGGTACAAAGAAATACGCCTCCAAATACTTTGAGCAATAAACCCCTTTTTTCGCTTTTATCTGCAACATAACCTCCGTATAATGCAATCCCTATCGCAGGAATAGCCTCACACAGGCCTACAAACCCTAAGGCCATTGGATCTTTTGTTACATGATAAATATAAATCCCAAGCACTACTGCCTGCATTTGATAGGCAAATGTGAAGAAAAAACGCATGCCTAAATAAGAGCGGAACTCCCTAAAGCGCAATGCGGCGTAAGGATCTGGTTTTACAATAACGGAGTTGAGGTCTGAATCTGCCACAGAAAAAATTTATTTGCAAAACTACGCTTTGAAAATTAAATACGGGAATGGCCAAAGGCTTAAGCTCACCTGTTTTTCTATTTAAAAGTAAAAATATCCGATCGGCCAGCTCCAGAAATTATTACATAAAAAACCCGATGAATAATATTATCCATCGGGTATCTGGAAATGGTTAGCTTAGTAACCGGGGTTTTGCTCCAGCAAATTATTTTTGTTTACTTCATCACGGCTAAATGGCCTGAAATAAAGTTTATCGTTCCAGCTCCTGTTCTCTTGTGCATTCTCTTCCACCGGACTATAAGTATAATCGTATACAGTATTATCATAATGGTAAGGGGCAGACATCGTTTTGCCTGGTTTAAATTTACCAGTAACCTTAATATAAGTGGTTTTTCTGCCCAATGTTTCACCAGCGATTAACCACCTGCGGGTATCATGATAACGTTGTTCTTCGTAAGCCATTTCTATGCGGCGTTCGTGACGGTAAACCGCTCTAAGGCCAGCCTGATCTGTTGCTGTAACAGCAGGCATACCTGCCCTGAAACGGATTTTATTTAACCAGTTTGTAGCATTGCCCAGTTCGCCAAGCTCAATACTCGCTTCGATATAATTAAATACTGCTTCGGTATACCTAAAGAAAGGCCAAGGCACATTCTGCGACATCGAGGCATCTACAATACTTGGATCTGGATCGATAAATTTATGGTAGTAATAGCCTGTCCAGCTGCCGTTCCAGTTTTCGATAGAACTTGCACGTGTATCTAAACCTCTAAAGTCAATCCTCGTAGTGTTATCCATTAAATCGTATACACCAGTTTGGATTTGACTGGCTGGATCAACATTACCCGAAGCTTTATCGCGGGGTTTCCAACCAGCACCATCATATAAAACAGTAGCGTAAAAGCGTGGATCCCTATTTTGGTAAGGACTGGCCTTTTGTGCTGAGTTTGCCCAACTAAACTTTGTACCATCTAACATTTCATAATCATCAACCAATAAGCCTATTGGTGTATTGCCCGCCCAGTTGTGGTAACCGTTTGGACCATTCTGTTGTGCATGTTTGATGTTGTTTTGAATAATAAAATAACGTGCAAAAATTAATTCTGAAGCTGCACTAGCATCTACACCAGGCGCTTTACTGGCTCCGCCCATAGCAATGCTTTTATAATTTAACTGCCCATTGGCTGAAGTAGCTGGTGCCGTAAGATCAAGTTTATAGCCCGTACTTAAATCCATAACTGCTTTTGCTGCTGTTTGGGCTAATCTATACCGATCTGCCTGATTGCCACTTGCATAACTTAAGAAATCTAATTTTTGAGTGGCGATTCCGCTAACTTTTGTTGTAAGTTTTGCCCTGTCATGCAAATCGCTTGCTGCATAAATCAATACCCTCGATTTTAACGCTAAGGCTGCAAGTGCAGTAGTGCGCCCCTTTTCCATGGTTTTGCCGGTTAATAATCTATTGGCCTCATCGCAATCTTTTAGAATAAAGTTTACGCACTCCTCATAAGTATTGCGCTTTGCATTATAATTATCGTCTAACACATAAATTTTTGTAATAATAGGCACCGCTCCATAAAAGCGCACCAGTTGTTGATAAAAATAGGCTCTTAAAAAATAGGCCTCGCCCAGCAATTGATCTTTTAACGCTTGGCTGGTAAGTGAATTATCACCGCTGGTTATTTTCTCAATGGTAATGTTGCAGGCCCTGATCCGGTTATACATTTGTTTATAAGCCCAGGTATCGTCTACCCACCCAAGTGTTGAAGGATTAATGGTAGCGTTATTAACAAGATCTATTCCACGGGTAGGATGCGTAAACAAGGCTTCGTCAGAAACAGATGCTAACATCTGTTCAGAAAAGCCGCCGTTACCCAATCCGTTATAGATATCGTTCACAAATGCCTGCGCAGTTGCTGGATCTTTCCATACCGATTCGGCAGGCACCTGTCCAGGTGATTCTACGTTCAAAAAATCCTTTTTACACGCAAATGCAAAAAAGGTAATAAGAACCAATAGATATAAATTTCTATTTTGAATTATTGTTTTCATATTCTTCTTTGTAATTGATAAACAGCTATACATTGTTAAAAAGTGGCTTTAATACCCATATTAATTACCCTAGCTTGTGGATAGTACTGTCCACTTGTATTGGTAGATTCAGGGTCCCATATCTTGATTTTATCAAGCGTTGCCAAATTGAGGCCATTTGCATATACCCTTACACTATTTAACCCAACTTTTTCAACCCACGTGGTTGGCAATGTATAACCTAGCTCTACATTCTTAAGTCTGATGTAGTTATTGCTCCTTAACCAATAGGTATTGTTTAATGCATTATTGCTATCGGTATAATAGGTAGCCCCCCTGTTTGATAAGCGCGGGTTTACCGAACTTGGATTATCGATACTCCAACGGTTCAGGTATGACCATTCCAGGAAGTTACCAATATCTCCAGATTCTGTTAAACCAACAATCTGCATCCCGCCGGTTGCTCCCTGAATAAGCACTGATAAGTCAAATCCTTTGTACTGAACATTAAAATTTACACCGCCTGTAAATGTTGGTGTACCATTTTTATCTAAACGTATTTTATCATCTGCATTAATTTTACCATCGCCGTTAATATCTTTAAATTTCATATCGCCCGGGCGCAGGTTATTGGTAAGTGCACTATAATTAAGTTTATTGGCGCTAATTTCTGCCTGATCTTTAAAAACACCATCATAATCGTAAACCAACCACGAACTAGTTACCCTACCTGTAGAACGCTGCCATTCCGGAGCACCAGGAGTTTCATCCCAGAAGATGATTTTATTTTTGGCGTAGCCACCGTTTACACTCACCCCAAAATTTAAATCGCCAACCTGGTCGTTATAACTTAATTTAAATTCGAAACCTTTGTTGTTTACTTTTCCTAAGTTAACTGGCGGTAAACGATCGGTAATACCCGAACTTTCTGGCACTGAGCTGCCTCTACTGATCAGAATATTTGTCCGCTTATTATAGAAGTAATCGAACTCTAACGACAGTTTATTATTTAAAAAGGATGCATCTAAACCAATATTGGTATTATTTGCTACTTCCCATCCAAAATCAAAATTAGGCACCTTGCCTTCAGTTAAGGTTTTGGTTACCAAATCATTAAAGGTATAAGTGCCAAAGTTCATCAAACTGAGGTATTGATATTCTTGCAAAGCATCTCCGAAATAGGCTTCAGCTCCCATTTGGCCCCATGAAGCCCTTAATTTCAAATTGTTGACAAATTTAACATTGTCTTTGAAAAACGGCTCTTCAGATAAGCGCCAACCTACTGATACCCCAGGGAAGAAACCGAAACGTCTATCTGTTGGAAAGATATAAGATCCATCTACCCGCCACAAAAATTCGGCAAGGTATTTTTCTTTATAATTATAGCCTGCCCTACCAAAATAGCTTAACCGTGCTCTTTTAAATAAATTATTCGGATCACCAGGATTATTGCCTAACGATTGCTCCCTTTCATCACCTGCAAGTAACTCTTGGACAGATGATGATATAAAGTATCTTCTAAATGCGGTAAAACCATCGTTGTTAACTGTTTCGCGTGTTACGCCAGCCATCAAACCAATCGTATGATCACTAATCTTTTTATCATAGTTAACCATTCCTGTTAAGTTTATGGCCAATTGTCCACCTGCAGTTTCCCTAAGCCTTGGATCGGTGTATTGAGAACGCACCGTACCTGCAAGCACTGGTGTTACACCATCGGCTGCAAACGTCTTCTTGTCCCAATCGTAAAGTGTCCAGGGCAATTGCCAGTTTTTTTGCCTGCCAGAATATTTATCTATTGCAGCTGTACCAGTTACCTTTAATCCATCAACACCAGGAATTTTAATTTCTACTTTACCTGTAGTTTGAAAGTAATCTCTAACATCTTTATTAGTTCCCGTTAAATCTGTAGTAGAAACCACCGGATTATAGCCATATTCAATATCCCTACCAGGCAACCCGTTAGGCCATATGGCTATCTCGTTAGGCCTTCCCCGCATTAAGAATCTAAAGATATCACCTGCTGAAACCGTTGGGAAATTACGATCTTCCTCTCTCGCACTTACTCCCAATGTTGTAGTAATATACTTACTTAATTTTGCTTCCAGGTTAAAACGCATATCATACTGCTGATAACCTGTGGCAGAATTTTTATAATAACCATCCTGGTTTAGATAGCCTAGTGAAAGTAAATATTTAACATTCTCACTCCCTCCATTAATCTGAACGTTATGTCTTTGCTGAGGAGACCAATTTTGGAAAGTAGTTTTAAACCAATCAGTATTGGGATACCTTAAAGGATCTGAGCCGTCGCCGAATTTCCGGATTTCATCTGGTTTGTAAGCTGCATTAATCGTTTTACCACCAGTAGACAAATAAGTACCTGTTGTTTTGAAACTATTCCCCGCTGCCGACCATTCATTCGGATTAAGATCAGAGCCGAAAATATTCAGTTCATTTAAAATCTCAGCATATTGAGTGGAATTGGCCATTTTAGGTATGCGTGTAGGCTGTTGTAGGCCATAGCTAAAATCGTAAGAAAATTGTGGTTTCCCCGATTTTCCTAGTTTAGTAGTGATGAGGATAACCCCATTTGCAGCTTGCGAGCCATAAATAGCAGCAGATGCATCTTTTAGCACCGATACACTTTCTATATCGTTCGGATTTAGCCGCTCAATCCCGCCTGCTCGGTTAGGTATTCCATCGATTACAATTAAGGCATTATTATTACCAAGCGAATTTATACCGCGAATCCGGATCGTCGAGCCATCGTATCCCGGCTCCCCGCTTCCTTGCAGTGCCGTAACGCCAGGTAAACGACCAGCCAATGAATTGGTCAAGTTTACTGAAGATGATTTAGCCAGCTCTGTACCTTTAACCGATGCTACGGCACCAGATACGACTGCCTTCTTTTGGGTTCCATACCCTACCACTACTACTTCAGATAAGTTTTGGTTGTTTTCTAATAACCTGACATTAATATTGGTTTGGTTTTTTACCTGAATTTCTTGATCTACATAACCTACATAAGTAAATACTAAAGTAGCATCTTCGGGTACTTTTATGCTAAATTTTCCGGAAGCATCTGTTACGGCAGTTGTAGCACCTCCTTTTAATTTAACACTTACTCCAGGAATCGGACCTTTAGCATCGGTAACCTGTCCCTTCACAATAATATCCTCAAGTGGAGGTCTGTAAAAATCAAAGGGTTCTTTTTCGTGCAATGATGCTTTAGCAGACATGCTGGTAAACGGGGAAAAAACGAGACAACCACCGCAAACAAGAAACATGCTACTTCTGGCAAAAGTCTTCCATAGATTTTTTTTCATAGTTTTCAATTTATTTTGGTTAGATAATAATTGTATTATAATTTAATACTCATAAGTAATATCGAACTGTCATTACACAAATCAATTAAATATGACTTATCGACATAATTGCTTACACCACTTAACATCAAAAAAATTAAGGCTCCCTTCTAATTACGCCAATAAATCATTGTTAACCATATCAAATCGGCTTTAATTAGTTCAAAATTCATTTTTGAGATTAAAAATTACAAGGTACGATGCACCTAATTTTGGACTTGCCGATGCTACAGTTCACATTTGGTTACACGCAAGATAGAAATATTAGGAGTTAAAAAAAAGGGGGTATAATAATAATTATAAGGGGCTGACTCGTAAAAAAACAATTACAAACGACACAAAGTAGCACTAATAATACAGCACTAAATATAATTGCAAAATAGGAGGAGAAGAAGATTATAATAATCAGAAGCATCAAACTCAATACAAAAATTAGCTTATCTTGTCGAAAGAAATGCCTCTTTCTAATTTTTGCAGGTAAGCTTTTAAGATTGCATTTTCGGGCTTTGTCAGCTGCGGATCGTCTTCAAAAAGTGCGATTACGGTGTTACGTGCTTCCGACAAAATAATCTGGTCTTTGGCCAGGTCAGCAAGCTTCAGATCTAAAACGCCGCTTTGCTGAGTTCCAGTAATATCGCCAGGGCCGCGTAACTGTAAATCTATTTCTGATATTTCGAAGCCGTTGTTGGTTCTTACCATTGTTTCCAAACGGATCTTACCTTCTTTACTCAGTTTATTCCCACTCATTAATATACAAAAAGACTGTTCTGCACCACGACCTACCCTGCCGCGCAACTGGTGCAGTTGTGAAAGCCCAAACCGTTCGGCATTTTCAATTACCATTACCGAAGCGTTAGGTACGTTTACGCCTACCTCTATTACGGTAGTGGCTACCATAATCTGGCTTTTACCATCAATAAACTGCTGCATTTCGAACTGTTTATCGGCATTGGGCATTTGCCCATGCACAATACTCATTTGGTAATCTGGCCTTGGAAACTGATAGCTCAACTGCTCAATTCCAGCTTCGAGGTGCAAAAGATCTAATTTTTCGCTTTCCTTAATTAGAGGATAAACAATATAAACCTGCCTGCCTTTAGCAATTTCCTGCTTCATAAAACCGAACATCCTGAGGCGTTGGGCTTCAAAAAGGTGTTTGGTTTCTATAGGTTTTCTGCCGGCAGGTAATTCATCAATAACCGAAACATCAAGATCGCCATATAAGGTCATGGCCAAAGTACGCGGAATTGGCGTAGCGGTCATCACGAGGATGTGGGGGGGAATAATATTTTTCCGCCAAAGCTTAGCGCGTTGCTCCACACCAAAACGATGCTGTTCATCAATCACAACCAGCCCCAAATTCTTAAATTGAACCTTATCTTCAATCAGGGCATGGGTTCCGATCAAAATATCGATTTCTCCATTCTCCAATTGCTCATGCAAAACAGTACGTTCCTTCTTTTTGGTATTTCCTGTAAGGATAGCCACACGCACCAGGTCTTCGGTTACAAGTTCAGTTATAGATGCATAGTGTTGACGGGCCAAAATTTCTGTTGGAGCCATCATACAAGCCTGATAGCCATTGTCATTTGCCAAAAGCATACTCATCAATGCAACCGCAGTTTTACCGCTTCCTACATCGCCCTGAACAAGCCGGTTCATTTGCACACCACGTTGTGTATCTATCCTAATTTCTTTAACCACACGCTTTTGCGCATTGGTTAATTCGAAAGGCAAAAATTCATTATAAAAACGGTTTACTTTTTCGCCCACCTTTTCAAAAGTTACACCTTTAAATTTTAACTGGCGTAAATGTTTATTGTGCAGAAGCTGTAACTGGATGAAGAATAATTCTTCAAATTTAAGACGTCTTTCTGCTGCACTTAAATCCTTGACATTTTTAGGAAAATGAATATTCAGCAAGGCCAATCTTTTATCTGGCAGCTGATACTTATCAATAATGTATTGTGGTAAATTCTCTGGAACCTGAGGGATAATCTGGTCTAACAAGCCAGCGATTAAACGTTGCAAGCCTTTTGAATCGAGATTAAACTTTTTAAGCTTCTCTGTTGAGTTATAAACTGGCTGTAAGGTTAAATTCCCACGCCCCACCTGTTTACGCTGGTACAGCTCCATTTCTGGGTGCGAGATACTGAATGTTCCGTTAAAGATAGTTGGTTTCCCAAAGGCTACGTAAGCGGTGCCAACAGTGATATTGTCATCAACCCATTTTAGGCTCTGAAACCAAACCAATTCCATAATTCCGGTTTCATCCTTAAAAACCGCAATAATACGTTTTGCTCTTTTATCGCCTATTACTTTTTTGCTAATCACACGCCCAATAATCTGGATATATTGCAAATCCGGATTAATCTGGTTAATCTTGAAATATTTTGTACGGTCGATATACCTGAACGGATAGTGGGCAAGCATGTCCTGATAAGTGAACAGGCCGAGGTCCTTTTTCAAAACATCGGCACGGCTTGGTCCAACGCCTTTTAAAAACTCAACAGGTGTATCTAATACCGAATTAAACAAAATATTTTAATGTTTTTTGTAAATAACACTCTTTAGCAACTGTGTGTTAAAAATAACGATCGATAGCAGCAAAAGCAAATAGGCAAAAAATTGGTGCAGATCTATTTTCTCTTTAAAGTAGAAAAATGCAACTGTAAATGCAACTATAGGGTTGAGATAGATCAAAATACCTAAGGCCGACGAAGGCATGCCCAACAGTGCATACGAATTTAAAAAGAGCGGGATAATTGTAAAGACAATGGCAATCAACAATATATGCAACCAAAAGAAGGTTTCTGTAGGAAAAGGCGCAGCGTTAAGAAAATACAACGGCAGCATCATTAATCCTGATAAAATTAATTGAACGCCCAAAAAATTAAACTTATCTACGTCTTTAATTACTTTTAGCACAATAACATATATGGCATAAAAAGATGCGATGATAATGGCCCAAATTACTTCGTGTAACGAGCCTGTTGCCAATAGGATAATGCTTATAAATGCAATGATCAGGGCAATAATTTTAGCCTTTGTTAACTGTTCCTTTAAAATGATAAATCCACAGAGCGCAGTTAACAGTGGGCACACCATATAAGCAAAGGCTGCTGCTTTTAAACTTACGCTATTTACAGCATAAATATAGGTAAACCAGTTTCCCGTAATCAGAAATGACGACACTACGGTAAGCAGCAACAGCCTGGTTTTCTTATGGGGGCTTAATGATTTTAGGAAATTCAAATCATTTTTTAATGCTTCCCTTCTGAATAAAAAAATGGTTGTCCAAACTACGATAATGGAAATAAATATCCTGTAGTATAAAATTTCGTGTGGCGGGAAACCTTTTATGTTACGCAAAGGTATAGACATTGTTCCCCAGATAATGTAAGGAACAATGCCCGCTATAAAATATTTGCTTTTACTATCTGCCAAAATTAGCCTACAATGGCAATTACAGAAATTTCTACATTAACATTTTTAGGTAATACCGAAACCTGAACCGTTTCGCGTGCAGGGAAATCAGCAGTAAAATACTGACCATAAACTTCATTTACCTGAGCAAAGGTACCCATATCGCTTAAGAAGATAGTAGACTTTACAACGTTATCGAAAGTTAAACCTGCTTCAAGCAAAACTGCTTTAAGGTTACGCATTACCTGGTGCGTCTCTTCTTCAATATTACCAATATTTAATTCTCCATTTTCGGGATTAATGGCTACCTGGCCAGATATGAATAAAAAGTTTCCGGCTTGTACAGCCTGGCTATATGGTCCAATTGGAGCTGGAGCATTGGTTGTTTTAATAATTTGTTTCATACAATTTAGGGTTATTTAGCAAGCCATTGGATCAGCTTATAGATGATACCTGCAAGAAAAATTAAGATGGCCAATGCATTTATAAAATGCATAATTTTCAGATTGATATTATTTGGCCTGTTCGGATCCTTTTTTCTAAAGAAGTACATAACACAAACTTAGCTAAAAAGCTTAACACAGAAAATTAAAAGGCACAAAAAAAGTCCTGACTTTCATCAGGACTTTTTTTTAAATCTTATATTGAAATACTAGTTTCTAGCAGTTTCAACACGACGGTTTTGGATACGACCTTCTTCAGTATCGTTAGAAGCAATTGGATTAGCTTCGCCATTACCTTTAGTAGCAACTTGACTAGCGTTAACGCCAGAGTTTACTAAGTAAGTTTTAACAGAGTTAGCTCTGTCTTTAGATAATTTCAAGTTATATGCAGCAGTACCTTCGCTTGAAGCGTAACCGTTTACAGTTACTTTACCACCGTTTTCACGTAACACTGAAGATAATTTATCTAAAGTAGGGTAAGACTCAGTTTTTAAAACTGAAGAGTTGAAATCGAAACCGATTTTTTCGAAACCAGTTACATTTGACGATACTGAATCAACTGGAGCTGGTTTTGGAAGAGGACAACCTGAACCATCAACAGCAGTACCAGCAGGAGTTCCTGGGCATTTATCGAATTGATCAGCAACACCGTCACCGTCAGTATCTTTTTTCAAATCTTCAACAGATTTTTCAACAGCAGAAACACGGTTTTTCAATGCTTCAACTTCTTGACGTAAAGTTGGATCTTTTAACTCATCGTACATAGTAGCTAATGGGTTAGTCCACTCTAAACTTGGTTTAGCAGAAGAACCTAAAGAGAATTCTAAACCAGCATAACCGTAAGAGAATTTATCTTTAGTTGTACCTTTTGCATAAACTCCATCTAAGTTATCAGCATCAACAAAGTTCATTGTGTAACCTAAGTTAAAGTTAACACGCTCAGAAACTTTGAATTTAACACCAGCACCAACTGGAATGTAGAAACCTTTTACGTAATCTTTAGCATCATGTTTGTCATCAGCAGGACCAGTAGCTTTACCTTTCCAATCAATTACTGAACCGTTTGATAAAGTAACTTTTGGAGCATAAGCCATGTAACCAGCACCAGCAGTTAAGAAGAAACCTACTGAGTTCTCACGACGTAAGAAATCGATAGAACCTACGTTTACAACACCACGTAAATCTACAGCATATTGCAATTCAGTTTCGAAATCTTTAACTGATGAAGTAATACCTTCGTTTGTACCTGAAAGTTTACCACGTGTTCCGTTTAATTCTAAACCGAATGAGTGACCTAATTGTTTACGGATATTTAAACCGTAACCTAAGTTAGCATCCCATTTGTTGAAGTCATTAGAACCGCCGATAGCAACAACTGGCATTAAAACACCACCATGTACACCGATAGACCAAGTTCTGTACTGTCCTCTACCACCAAATACCTTGGTAGCAGAAGTTGTTGCAGGTGCATCTTGAGCGACAGCAAGAGAAGCAACTCCTGTTAATGCCACTAAAGAAAGTGCAACACTTTTCTTTAAAGTAGAATAATTCATAATCTTTTTCTTTTTTAAGGGTTAAACAATTTAATTGATTAATTTTTTAGTAATGCCAAAATTAAACAAAATTTTAAATTTTCAAACTTTTATACAAACTCCGTTCCAAACTTCACAGTAATTAATCATTTTATTACATTTGGCCATTGCCCATATAAAAATACCATTTTCATGAAATATCCTACTATTGATCAGTCATTATTTATTTTAAACAGAAAAAAATTCACTAATAACCTAAAAAACAATTCATTAGCCATATTCAACTCAAGCGATGAATTTCCTAGAAGTGGTGATCAGAACTTTATTTTTAAGCAAAACCCTGATTTATTTTATTTATCTGGAATTGATCAAGAACAAACAATATTGCTATTATTTCCTGATTGTCCTAATCCATTGTACAGGGAAGTCCTGTTTTTAAGACAGACCAACGATTACATTAAAGTTTGGGAAGGATACAAATACACTAAAGAGCAGGCTAAAGCTGCATCGGGTATTCAAGAGGTATATTGGCTAGAGGATTTCGACAACATATTGCATAGCATTGTTAACTATGCTGAACATATTTATTTAAATACAAATGAAAATGATAGGTATGCCCATGAAGTTCCTTATCGTGATATCCGTTTCATTGAGAAAATGCGGGCGAAATATCCATTGCATCATTATGAACGTTCGGCACCAATTATGCGAAATTTACGTGCAGTTAAATCGGATGTTGAAGTTGAGCTAACTAAAAAGGCTTCAGCAATAACCCGAGATGCTTTTATCAGGGTATTAAAATTCACCAAGCCCGGTGTTAAAGAATATGAAATTGAAGCGGAGATTATCCACGAATTTATCCGCCAAGGCGGAACAGGCCATGCCTACTCTCCTATTATTGCTTCCGGTCATAACGCAAACATCCTCCACTACAATGATAATAATCAGGAATGTAAAGATGGCGACGTAATACTTTTTGATTTTGGGGCCGAATATGCCAATTATAATGCAGATATGAGCCGCTCCATCCCTGTTAATGGTCGGTTCACCGAAAGACAAAAACAGGTATACAATTCAGTATTGCACGTAATGAAAGAGTCGATTAAATTAATTGGCGAAGGAACCATATGGAATACCTACCACGAACAGGTCGGCGAAATTATGACTGAGCAGCTGGTAAATCTTGGACTTATTTCTGCAACAGACGTGAAGAACCAAACGACAGCGTGGCCAGCTTATAAAAAATATTTTATGCATGGCAATTCACACCATTTAGGCATTGATGTACATGACTTTGCCGGAAGATACACGCCATTTGCAGCAGGCAATATTTTAACTGTTGAACCAGGAATCTATATTCCAGAAGAAGGCCTGGGTATCCGTTTAGAAAATAATATTCTTATCACCGCAAGTGGAAATGTAGATTTAATGGCCGATATCCCATTAGAAGCTGAAGAAATTGAGGATATTATGAATAGTTAATTCAGTTTACAGCTCGCCGTTTTCAGTTAACCGATTTCGACAATTTATAGGTTAACCATTACGGATAAATTCATCAGCAAAACGATAAATATTAAAATCATCTTGCTTTAAGGCTGCCTGAACTTTTTCTAGCAGCCTTTTTTTATCAACACCCCTCATTTTCTCATGCTGAATAAGTCTCCAGGCTTTCTCTGCATACAGAAAAGCCTTTTGGTTATGATCGGCAGTAAGCGGCTTGATTATCCAAGCACATAATTCATCAATACCTGTATTTTTATCGGCCATTGTTTTTAATATTGGGATAGTCTTCGTGCCCTGATGAACAATTTTCTTTAAATTATTGGCAAAAACATCCGCACCTTCTCTATCAGCCTTGTTTATCACAAAGCAATCGGCAATCTCCATCAAACCAGATTTGATATTCTGCACCTCATCACCCGATTCGGGAACCAGCACCACGATGGTTTTATCTGCTAATCCGGCAATTTCTACTTCAGATTGCCCAACACCAACAGTTTCTACAATAATCAGATCAAAATTAGCGGCTTTTAAAACATCAACCATTTCGATAGTTTTCGCCGAAATACCGCCCAGAGCACCCCGTGTAGCCAACGAACGGATAAAAACATTTGGATTGTTAAACTGACCAGCCATACGGATACGATCACCTAGCAAAGAACCAAAATTAAATGGAGAGGTAGGATCTATCGCCAATATAGCAATGCGCATTCCTTTAGCAACAAAATGACCAGCTATTGCATTTACCAAGGTACTTTTACCGGCACCTGGAGGTCCGGTAATGCCTAAAACCGGTACATTAACCCGACTATCCAGATCTCTTAAAATCGAATCAGCTGGTGTAATATTGTTTTCGACAAGGGTTAATGTTCTTGCCAAAACCTTGTAATTACCCGCCTTTACTTCGCTTAAAATGGATAGATGCGTATTCATCAATAAAACTATCTTTGTACAAATAAACAAAAATTATCAGCTACAAAGCATCCCCATAATGAAAGTTACCGGTTTTACCTTTTTAAGAAATGCAATTGTAAACGATTATCCAGCAAAAGAAGCCATACTTTCTGTATTACCCTTGTGTGATGATTTTATAGTTGCACTGGGCAACTCATCTGATGAGACTTCTGAAATGGTTAAAAGCATCGATCCTAAAATCAGGACCATCGATACCGTTTGGGATGACAGCATAAGGGAAGGGGGCCGTGTTTTTGCTGATGAAACCAACAAGGCCTTAGCAGAAATAGGGAAAGATACCGACTGGATGATCTATATTCAGGGTGACGAAGCCATACATGAAGATTATCTCCCCCTGATCAAAAAAGAAATGGAGCTAGCGCTTAACAATAGCAATGTAGAGGCCTTACTTTTAAAATACAAACATTTTTATGCTTCTTACGACTATCTGGCTGAATCCAGACGCTGGTATAGAAGAGAGGTTCGGATTATAAAAAATTTACCAGGGGTAAAATCTTACCGCGACGCGCAAGGCTTCAGAATTAACGACAGAAAACTTAAGGTTAAGCTAATTGATGCTTATATTTATCATTATGGCTGGGTTAAACCACCAAAAGGATTACAAGGTAAAGTGCGGAACTTTAATCAGTTTTATCAAACAGAAGAATGGATTGAAGAGAATTATCCTGTGCAGGAAACCTATGATATGCACAATGCCGATCGTTTAGTTCATTTTAAAGGTAGCCATCCAAAAGTAATGCAGGAAAGAATAGCTGCTGCAAACTGGAAATTTGAAAAAGATTTAACCAAGGAAACTCCAAAAATGAATTTCCGCAGGAGCGTTTTGCAAAAAATTGAAGATTTAACAGGAATGCGTTTGTTCGAATACCGAAATTATAAAATTGTAAAGTAGTCTACAATTTAAATCTGTCTATATTTGCATAATTTTTTTCTTCTAAATACACGATTTAATTAATGGAAAAGCCTAAGGTCTTAGTAACTTTTGATTCGATGAAAGATGCCAATTGTGGCTATTTTTCGTTTGGAAAAGGATTAGGCGACGCATTAATCCAGGAAAACAAAGGAAAGTTTGAATTAAAATTTTATCTTTTCAAACAGACAAAATATCTTTTTAACGGCTTGGTTGATATCATTTATCTTTCGAGATTAGATCGGTTATTTTTTAAGAAAAAAAATGATTTCGAAGTTGTTCATCTCTCTGATCAGACCTGCAGATTACGGCCAAAAAAAGTTAATGCAAAAAAAATAATGACCATTCATGACATGAATAAGGTTCATTTAAAGTTTAGCAAGCCACACAGAATCCAGGTATATCTAAAAAAACTAGGCAAGCTAATAGCACAGTGTGATAAAATTGTATGCATATCGCAATTTGTTGCAAATGATGTGAAACACTATTTCCCTGAGTCAGCAAATAAAATCAGTGTAATTTATAACGGGGCCGATAAATTAATTTCAGATGAAAATCATCAGCCAGCTTTTAAACCTAGAAAGAAATTTCTATTTACCATTGGTTTGCTTTCGGTACAAAAAGGTTTCCACTTGTTACCTGCATTATTAAAAGATAACGATTTTGAACTGGTCATTTCCGGAAGAGAAACACCTCACAAGCAGCGGATTTTAGAGGAAGCAGAAAAACATAATTGTCTAGACAGGGTACACATTACCGGGCCAATTAGTGATGAAGATAAAGCTTGGTACTACAAAAATTGCGATGCTTTTTTATTCCCTTCGGTTGCTGAAGGTTTTGGCCTTCCTGTAATAGAAGGCATGCACTTTGGAAAACCTGTTTTTCTCTCAAAATTCACCTCACTCCCAGAGGTTGGCGGCAACGTGGCTTATTACTTCGACAATTTCGAACCTGAACACATGCAGGAAGTATTTAAAAAAGGAATGAGTGATTTCGCTCAAAATAATCGTGTTCAAGAAGCAATTGCACAAGCAGAAAAATTTTCGTGGGAAATTGCAGCCAACCAGTATCTGAATTTATATCAAGAATGTTTGGAATAACAAAAAGTAAGTTTTAATGGCAAAAATTAACAGGTGTAAAAACATAAGTAAGGTATAGTAACAGCTCCTAACCCTGTATTCTATGACAAGAATCAAATAATTAATACCAGACTATTAACTCACTACATCCCGTAAAATAGCATTCTAAAACCCAAGAATTGTATTTTTAATTATGTTGGGTTTCACGATCTTATTCATATGTATGAAAAACCGTACATTTGCTCGGATTTTATTATATTTTTTTCCCGACCAGGTACTTCCTGGGTTTTGTTATATATACAATACTTAATGAAAACATATTTTCGTTTATTATCATTTGCCAAACCCATCGAAAAGTTTGCCATACCTTATATTATTGCAACATTATTCGCGATAATTTTTAACACTTTTCTATTCACATTGCTGGGTCCATTAATGCAGGCTTTGTTTCTTGGCAAAGCGGTTACGAACATTAAACCTGATAAAGTTACAGGCTCATTAAATTTTCTTGGCAGGTTTAATGATTACATGGATGCCATAATTGCACACGATAAAATACATGCGTTGCAAATTATCTGCGTTGTTATTATTGCAACGGTATTCTTATCTAATTTATTCCGTTATTTTTCTCAGCGTTTTATGGAAGATCTGCGCGTGCATACTTTATTAAACTTAAGGAAAACAGTTTTTAATAACGTTATGAATTTACACGTGGGCTACTTTAATAATGAGCGCAAAGGCGATATCATTTCAAAGGTAGCATCTGATGTGCAGGTGGTTCAGTTTACCGTAACCAATACCCTACAAGTGGTTTTTAAGGAACCTTTACAGCTTATGTTCTTCGTAGGGGTTTTAATCTCCATCTCATTGAAATTAACGTTGTTTTCATTGTTGGTTATCCCAATATCTGGTTTTATTATCAGCAAAATAGTAAAAAGATTAAAACAGCAGGCAACACAATCGCATGAATCTTTTGCAAAGATGATCGGATTTTTAGATGAATCGCTCAGTGGAATAAAGATTATCAAAGCCTTTAATTCTACAGAAAGAATGAAGCAAAAGTTCGATGACGAAAACAAGTTTTATTCGTTTTTGAACAGAAAGATGGCAAGAAGGCAACAGCTTGCTTCCCCAGTTTCGCAAACACTCGGGGTTTTGGTTGTCGTATTTATCTTATTATATGGTGGCACCTTGATTTTAAGCGGAAAGGGAGATCTTGAAGCAGCAGATTTTGTGGTTTACCTGGCAACATTCTCTCAGGTGATGCAACCTATTAAAGCTTTAACCGATTCGTTTAGCGGAATACATTCTGGAATTTCTGCCGGAGAACGTGTTTTAGACTTAATAGACACAAAACCATCGCTCGTTAATCAATCCGATGCCAAAGTGTTGGATGGCTTTAACAATGTCATCAGTATTCAGGATGTATCATTCAACTATGGGGATAAACAAATTCTAAAATCCATCTCTTTTGATATTGAGAAAGGAAAAACACTAGCCTTGGTTGGTCCATCAGGAGGTGGAAAAAGCACATTAATGGATTTAATCCCCCGTTTTCATGATCCGAAATCGGGGGTGATTAAAATTGATGGCCACGATTACAGGGAACTTACTGTAGAAAGCATCAGGGCACAAATGGGAACCGTTAATCAAGAGTCTTTTCTATTTAACGATACCATTTTTAATAACATTGCGTTTGCCAAACCAGATGCTACAATGGAAGAAGTTGTTGCTGCTGCGAAAATTGCAAATGCGCACGATTTTATCGAGAATACAGAAGATGGTTATCAATCTTTTGTCGGCGATAGAGGAAATAAACTCTCAGGAGGACAGAAACAGCGTGTGTGTATTGCAAGGGCCGTATTGGCTAACCCACCAATCATGCTGTTGGATGAGGCCACCTCAGCATTAGATACAGAATCTGAAAAATTAGTTCAGGATGCCTTAAATAATTTAATGAAAAATCGTACCTCAATTGTAATTGCGCACCGCTTAAGTACAATACAACATGCGGATAAAATTGTAGTGATTGATAAAGGTAGTGTTGTAGAAACCGGAAGCCATAGCGAATTAATGACTAAAAATGGCTTGTACAAGCGTTTAATTGATATGCAGGCCTTTAACGACTAGATATTTAGATGAGTAGAGTACTATTTTTTATGCCTGATAATCCGCTAAAAAAAAATGCGGGCAACAGAACCAGGGCTTTAAGCATGTTAAGCTATTTTAAATCAAGGGATTTTGAAATCGATTTTGTAAGCGAATATTTCACTGGGCAATGGAACGAAACAGATATTAAAGCATTTGAGCAAGCAGGCCTGGCCAATAATACTTATGTAATTAAAAAAAAACCATCTAAAAAGAACATATTCTATTATCTGCTTTTTTATAAACTGCCTAATTTCTTCTATCAGAATAAGGCCTGGTTCTTTCCGCTTCAATTCCCTGAATTGGTAACCTTAAGATTTAAGAGGGCATTCAAAAAAATTCTAAAAAACAACGATTACGATTACATCTTCATCAACTATGCAAGTTGGGCAACATTGGTAGAAAATAACCGATTCGCAAAAAATGCAATTAAAGTAATTGATACACATGATTTTATAACCGCTCAACTTCAAAAAAAAGTTAATATTGGCCAGGCTTTTAAAGAAGAAATCAGAAGAATTTCTTTATTTGATATTGCATTAGCCATTTCTGTCGAAGAACAGTATATCTTTAGTCAATTCTGTAAAAACAAGATTGTGTTAGCGCCAATGATGCTTGATAAACCCCAAAATCTTCATGATATTAATGAAAAGTCGTTTGATCTGATATATGTCGCTAGTGATAATGTACATAATCAAAAAGCTGCCAAATGGTTTTTTAAGGATGTGTATCCGTTATTACCAACCAGCGTGCAGATATGCGTCATTGGACAGATAAACGAGCATCTTTCAATAAAGGCGCCGAACATTGTTTCCGTAAACTTTGCCGAAGATTTATCAATCTATTACCAAAATGCTAAAGTATCGCTATGCCCTATGCTTACGGGCACCGGAACCAAGATAAAAGTAGTAGAAGCGCTATCTTATGGCTTACCGATCGTTTGTAATGCCCGTGGGATCGATGGGCTGATCAACAAGACCGACAATGGCTGTTTGGTTAGTGATGATCCCGTTGAATTCGGAAATAACATAATGAAACTATTAACAGACGAATCGGAATATAAAAAACAGGCCGAAAATGCCTTTGCTGCTTTTAGTATTAATTATGAAAAAGAACGTTGTTACAAAAATCTTGATACTGTTTTTGAAATAGTTTAATCTCATCATATTATGAAAAAGGTTGCCGTTATTGTACCTATTTATAAAGAAATAAGCTATTTAGAGGATGTATCCTTGCAGCAGTGTTTCAAAGTTCTTTCTAAATCACATCCAATCTTTTGCATAAAACCTAACTCTTTAAATTTAAATACCAAGTATCCATTTAGTAACTTCATCAGTTTTGATGATGCGTATTTTAAAGATATCGCAGGCTACAACAGATTAATGCTGTCCGGAGAATTTTATAAAGCATTTTTAGACTATGAATACATCTTGATTTATCAACTAGATGCTTTTGTTTTTAAAGATGACTTAACTATCTGGTGTAAAAAAAACATAGACTACGTTGGAGCTCCGTGGCTCAGACATAAATATCCTGATGCGATCAAAGCAATAAAAAATAGCGTTTTGGGTTACATACACAGAAAATTCGATATTAAAGAGAAAAATACGCTTGCCCCCACCGACATCCAGCGGGAGTATAAAGTAGGAAATGGGGGTTTATCTTTACGTAGAACACAGTTATTTTATGATTTAACCAAACGCTTCCAGAAAAAAATAAAAGAATATTCTTTAAATCCGGCAGCTAACTTTAATGAAGATGTTTTTTGGAGCATAGAAGTAAATAGGCAGAAAAAAAATTTAAGGATACCTTCATATAAGGAAGCCGTATATTTTGCGTTTGAAGTGCCTGTTGATAGGGCCTTCGAACTCACTAACAATGCACTCCCTTTTGGATGCCATGCCTGGAACAAAAATCTGGATGTATGGAGACCTATATTTAAAGGCTTTGGATATTCTATTTAAACTACAATCGCGTTAGGATTTACTTTTTCTGCTATCGTTCATTGCTTTTAAGTAAGATGCCAGGAATTGAGATATACCAGCATTTTTAATTAAGCTAAAACATTCTTTTAAGCTAGGCTTTGATTCTTTAATCAATCCACTTAAAATAACCTTATTATGCCTCGAATTTGATTTTCCCAGCATCTTTTTTTGCCCTGGATTAATAAATGAACAGTTTTTTATTAAATTTTTAATTCTCTTCCTCACTATTACTTCATACTCCGACATCTTTTTCCTGTTCTGACTCATGCTGATTTTGTGAACCCTAATTAAAGCAAAAGCCTCCTCTACCGGCAAAAAAGAAAAATAGAAATTTCTAAATGCACACGAAATCCAAAAATCCCAGTCTTCCAAACTTTTCAAAAACATATCAAAAAAGCCTACTTTTTTCAATGAAGATGCCCTAATTAAAGCAGAATTAACTGGCATTATATTTTGCTTAACCAGCATTTCTAAAACTTCATATCCAGAACCATTCAACTTAGGCATCCATTCATCTTGGTTTAAGTTTATACTTTTATAAAGCTTTTCTTTATTGCCGTCTACAAAATAACGCGCTATAGTATAAGAGATATCTATATGAGCATCTGTTTCCATCTCTTCAACTTGCAAGCTTAATTTTAGATCAGACAAAAGGTCATCAGCATCTAAAAACTGGATATATTCTCCAAGTGCATTTTTTATCCCCAGGTTTCTTGCAGCCGATAAGCCAGCATTTGATTGATAGAAATATTTTATCCTGGGATCTTTTGCTAAAAATTCAGCTACAACATCTTTTGTTTTATCTGTCGAACCGTCATCTACAACAATAAGTTCAAAATTTTGATATTTTTGTGCCAATACCGAATTTAAAGTCTCAGGTAAAAACGACTGATAATTATATGCGGGTATAACAATAGTAACTAAAGGATTTTCCATTTATAACAAAGTTAATTTAAATCTGAGTATGTATTTCAGATCATTCAGATTTAAGTAGAAATTTATTGATTCAATTCAAGGTATGATCATCATAAAAATAATAGGCGGATTGGGCAATCAGATGTTTCAATATTCTTTCTACAAATCTTTACAAAGTAAGGGCTTCAAGGTTTATGCAGATTTATCTGATTTTGAAGATTATCCTTTACATAATGGCTATGAACTGGGAAGAATTTTTAATTTAACCGTAAGAACACCAAGCAAATTTATTTTAAATCTATTTAAGCCCAATCAAACCAAATGGGTATTTAGAAAACTGAAAAGGGTTTTAAATTTAAAAAAGACCTACAGGGTAGAGGAAAGGGAATTTAGGTTCGATCCCTCTTTTTTAAGCGATACTAATAAATATTATTTTGGTTATTGGCAAAACGAGGGATATTTCCATGATATAGCTGACCAAATAAAACATGATTTCATTTTCCCTAAAATTGTAGATATAGAAAATAAAACAATCCTTCAAAAAATCACAAATACTCAAAGTGTATCGATCCATGTGAGAAGGGGTGATTATTTAAAAGACCCCTTATTAGGCAATATTTGTAATTTATATTATTATGAGGAAGCGATATTGAACATCAATTCAAAAATTAAAGACACGCAATTCTTTGTCTTCTCTGATGACATGGCCTGGTGCAGACAAAATCTTAAATTGGAGAATGTAACCTACATTGATTTGAATAAGGGAAAAAACAGTTATATAGATATGCAATTGATGAGTAACTGTAAGCATAATATTATTGCAAATAGCAGCTTTAGCTGGTGGGGTGCATGGCTAAATAACAATACTAATAAAGTGGTGATTGCCCCAGGGAAATGGGTAAATAATCTTGCTGTTGATGATACTGATATTTGTCCAAAAAGCTGGATCAAACTATGAAAAGCCCTAAAATAACAGCATTTATAGCTGCCTATAATGCTTCTGATTATATAGAAGAATCTGTATCTAGTATTTTAAACCAAACCTTTAAAGATTTTGAACTTATTATTATTGACGATGGATCAACTGATGATACGGCGTTAGCAGTTAAAAAATTTAATGATAACAGAATCAGGTTTTTACAAAACGACGTGAATAAAGGATTGCCATTTACCAGAAACAGGTTGCTTGAACTAGCTAACGGTGAGTACATTGCAATTTTAGACAGTGATGATATCGCTTATCCTGATAGGTTTCAGTTACAGTTAAACTTTTTTTCTTCACATCCCGAAGTTGCATTATGTGGAGGGCATGGTACAATTATAAATGAAAATGGAATAGAAGCCGATAAAAAAATAATTGTGCCAACTGATGATTCGATAAACATGCGTATGTTATTTGCCAATTCTTTCATAAATTCAAGTACAATGTTTAAAACGGAAATCTTTAAAGCACTTAACGGCTATAGAGATTTTGCATTAGCTGAAGATTTTGACCTTTTTACCCGGATTTCAGAAAAATACAAAGTTGCAAATATTGATGCCTTTTTAGTTAAGTATAGGATACATGGTGAAAATATAACGATCAAAAGATCAGAGGATCAGGGAAAAAATGAACTCGAAATTCTTAAAAATATGCAAGATAACTTAGGCATGTCGTTTAACACGAGCAGCTTAAATCTACATAAAGAATTATTAACAAATAATTTAAATGAAGCTCATTTTGCTGGATATCTCGAACTACTGATTGCAATGAAAGTTGCAAATACAAAATCAAAAAGATTTGATACAGCTAAATTGAATCGGTTTTTATTTAATAAATGGTACGAAATACTGCGGTTAAAAAAATCAAATGCTAAAGCATTAAATTGGTATTTTAAAAAGGAATTGTATAATGTAGCGTATTTCAATTTTAAGCAATTTCGAAAAATATTTAAAATCACGCTTAGGGGATTAATCAGTTAATTCCCCACCATCCATTTCACTTTGGTTTTTCCTATAGCTCTAGCCAGGAAAAAGCTTAGCGCATAGGTAACTAAAAATCTAATTAGCAGTATTCCGGTATTCTGCCATATGCTAAGCTCAAGAAAATTTAACTTTAAGGGCTGAAAAATTAGGGGAAGTCCTCTGTCAATTATAATCACATGGATGAGATAGATACCGAACGTAGTTTCCCTGGGTCGTAAATTTCGCTGGAGCCAATTTAAACTGCCGACTTTTAACAATAATGCAAACATGACCAAAGAATAGATGATATTACTAAAACGTAAGGTATTATATGCATCTTTTATACCAATACTGTTAAGGAAAGTAGATTCCCCAACCGCTATCCAAAAGGTAACAAGTGCTAAAAGCAAGATAATAAACCAGGATGTGGCCTTAATTATATTCATTATTTTATCATAATACTCGTTAAAATAAACGCCGAGCCATAAATAAAATACGAATCCAAAAATTGCGGTAGTATGGGTTGTGGCAATCCAGTCCTGATAAATATTAACACTATAAAACAGCGAAAAAAGCGCCAAAACCAAACCAAACCAAAGGTTATACAAATGCTTTTTAAATAGCAATAAAATGGTAATACAAATAAGAAAATTAAGGATAAACCAATATGGGCTAATGAGTACGATACGTGTAAAGGTTTCAACAAAGTATAGGAAAAAGTTACTTCCTATCAAACCCATCTCGCTGCCTCTACTATGGGCGATATAACGGTCTAAAACACTTAGCATAATTAACATAAATATCCAGAACAACCATGGTTTAATGGTTTTCTTAAATCTGTTCTTTAAATACTGAAAAGGGGTGTATTCATTAAACTTATGGTTAATTAAAAAACCGCCAATTAGAAAAAAAGCTATTGTGCTGAACTTAAAAGATTGTATAATAGAACTTTCGACAATGTTTTCAAACTGCCTGCTATAGTGATTTGGAGGAACAACTCCGCAATGCTCAAGAACAATCCCAATCATAGATATACACCTGATTGAATCGACAAAAGAAAAATTTTTTGTTTTAGGTGTCGTAACTTTTATTGGCTCAGTATCCATTGAATAACATTTTTAAAACAGTCTGCGAATATCTACAAAAAATGATCTTATATAAAAAATCGAGCAAATTTTAACACACATGTATAAAGAATATTACCCATATCAGGTAGAAGATATGTATTAGATCTCTACAAGAATTATTTTTACCCCGCTATAAGTTTACATCATTTAATATTAAGTAAGGCTGAAAGGTTTCATTAAATAATTGCGTTATCTTAGTCGGGAGAATAATTAGTACTTAGTATGATTAAAAAAATAAGAAAAGCATTTTCTAAAGACAATTCCCACAATATAAAATTCAAAGCCGAATTTAAACAATTGCTTGACTTAGAGAAAAGTTCAAAAAAACGTTTTTCTTTGGATGAAGAAAATCTTTATCCATGTTTATTTGATAATACAACAGATACAGGCTTTGATAGGCATTACGTTTATCATCCTGCCTGGGCAACCAGAATAATCATCAACAATAAGCCTTCTAAACATATAGACATCTCATCTACGCTGCATTTCTGCTCTATGCTCTCAGCAATTTTACCAGTTGAGTTTTATGATTATCGACCAGCGAAATTGGAATTACCAAATTTGAAATCGTTATCTGGCGATCTAATGAATTTGCCCTTTGAATCGGCCTCCGTCGAATCGTTATCATGCATGCACACAGTAGAGCATGTTGGCCTAGGCCGTTATGGAGACCCTCTGGATTACGATGCGGATATTAAAGCAGTAAAAGAATTGACGCGGGTATTAGCAATTGGTGGCAATTTGTTATTCGTTGTTCCTCTTGGGGCAAAAGATGTAATCTGTTTTAATGCGCATCGAATTTATTCCAGGGATCAGGTTTTAAATTTGTTTTCAGACCTGAAACTTAAAGAATTCGCATTAATCCCAGAAGATGAAGCAGATGGCGGATTAGTAGTTAATCCATCAGAGGAATTACTTAAAAAGCAGTTCTATGGCTGTGGGTGTTTTTGGTTTAGCAAAGGCAAATAACCACAGGCTTACCCTATTGTACAAAAAAGAGCCTCAATTTATATTGAAGCTCTTTTAACATTTAGTGTGTAAAATATTACAGTTATGATAACACCATTATATTACAAAGGAACATTGAAGGCAGGACCTTCATTTACAAAAACTCCATTTTCAATAGTTGGATGATTACCTGTACCTAAATAGTGGTCGCTATCTCATGACCCACAATACATGTAAACAGGCCTAGTATTTGGCGTATTATTAGGATATGCACAGAAAGCAATTCCTTCATTTCTAAAAGTTCTATTACCGATTGTAGGTTGGTTACCTAAGCCGTAATAATGACCAGCAGAACTGTATTATAATATACGTTCTAGAATTATACATTTAACTGATCTGATTTTGGGGAAGTGCGCAATATCTAGTTCTTTAACTAGATATAAAAATCAAAAAAGTAGCCGTAAAACCAAATTTACGGCTACTTTTCTTTCTTGACTAGTAAATAGTCAAACTCAAGAAACTATTCTTTATTAATGTAGAATAGTGTTTAAAATATTATTTGGATTACTGAATTGGCGCGGCAATTGTAAAACCAACCGTACTGCTAATATTTCTAGCATTATTTAATTTGAAATAATATTTATTCGCTACCTCGGGACTAATAATATGTCTTAATATATATTTTCCCTGAGCACTTTCGAAAAAATAAATTTTACCATCTCTAGAATCACGCAATAGTTCAGCGCCTGGAGGTATTGGGCTTCCTTCAGTAACACCTTCATCCGACAGGTTTGTTATCTGTTTAATATGTGAAACTACTGTTCTCACAGGTGGAAAGAGAGGTCGTTGTGTTATTGTTACAGTTTCGTAATTATAAACGGCTGTTAAAGTCCCGTAATCTTGAATATGTCTAGCTTTTCCATTTATTACGCTAAACACTTTACCATTAGGTGTTTGCAGGAGTAATCCTTCTTTTAACGGATTATAATTTTCTTCTGGATCTATTGTAATTCCAATTTTCTTACTATCAATATACTGTTTAATATATGCTTTTATTTCCGCTTTCTTATTCGGATCACTTATTAGCTCTTCAATCGGCATCAATCCATTTTCACCAATTTTAATTAGTACTTTATTTTCGAAAGTACAACTACTTTGCCACGTAGCAACAGTTAATTTTGGTGCAGTATTATCTAATGAAATATCTCCAACAAGTCCTTTAGTTCCATCACCACCTATTGACCTATAGTGTACTGTTTGATTAAAATTTGAGCTGGATTCAACGCTGTTTGTTTCTATATCGGCTGTAACATTGATAATAGCTAAAAGACCGTTATATTTTAAACCAGCTTTTGCCGCTTCTTCTCTTTTGGAATTATTTGTTTGGCTTTCATAGTTGAAATCAAATCTAGCACCTAATGTAATATCTGTTAATATATGTGTCCCATATTTCTCAACAAATAACTGTGGAGACAAGTCATAAATGTCAGATCTAAATTTTTCAGTCAGATAGTTATTCTTCAGATTTTCAGCACTGGAGAATATTTGTTGGCTTTGCTGCTCAATTATCTTTTTTGCAGAAGAATATACATATTTTGAAGACGTACTATCTTTCCCTGCAAAAGATAAATTAAATTCCCCCTTAAAAAGACCAAATACATCAGATGTGGCAGTATATTTTTGTGATAATCTATTAGAGTAGCTTAGCGCATTTTCCCCATAAGCATAAATCCAATAATCAATAACCCCTTTCTTGGGCAAATAACTCCCAGGATCCTCTCTTACAAATTTTGCAATATCGATAACAGAAGATCTTGTTGATGAATATTCCGCAAATCTATCAGTTACATCATAACCAAATCCCAAAACATCATATATATTATCACCAGCAAATGCCAATTCGTTATGATTATTAGTTAATTTAGCTTCTTCAGTAAGATCACTTTTTTTACAATTGCTGAACAATGCTGTTAAGACACACAGCAAGCAAATAATTTTTAATTTGTAATTGTTTTTCATCAGTATTTATCTGTTATTTTTTTCACAAAACTACCGATAAGAAAAATTAATTATGATAATGTGTAGTTATCAATAATTATTAATCATACTCATTCATAAATTAGTAAATACTAAATTAAAGAGTTAATTCTACATACATGTTGCTTGATAAATATAAAATCAATTAATGTTTTAACCTCAGCCTATTTTCGATCATACCAACATTATCTTGAGCACTAAACACAGAAGATTGTACAACTATATTTCTTTTTGAGATGCTAGCAGTTTTTTTGGGTATTAGCTGTATTTTACCGCTAATTGCAGAAAGCGTTGACTTTAAGCATATTTCTCCAGGATCACCTAATATAGGATTTGCAGATCCAACAACATTCAAATCAGGTTCCATG
Organism: Pedobacter kyonggii; assembly: GCF_004310665.1. Taxonomy (GTDB): domain Bacteria; phylum Bacteroidota; class Bacteroidia; order Sphingobacteriales; family Sphingobacteriaceae; genus Pedobacter; species Pedobacter kyonggii. Next base: position 490,173 of record NZ_SIXF01000001.1, read on the forward strand.
CCATTGAAATAATCAGACCATCCTTGGGCGTTTTTGATTAAAAAGCTACTGAGATAAAACGAGTACTGATCTATATTAACCCCAAAAAAGCCTACAGGTTTTCCATATGTTTTTACTCCGATTAGTTTAACATTAAAATAAGGTTTCAAACAGCTAATCAATAATTCGCTTGCCGAAGCTGTTTGGCCAGATACTATGATGTACACGTTCTGTATTGATTCTAAAGTTCCCTTTTTATTGAATTTGTAAGTATTACCGTTTTCTGTATAATCAACATCAGCCAGTGTTGCCAAACGTCCGTTATAAATTACGGTTTTTCCATTCTCATCTAGATACGGTTGATGACGCAGAATTGTTGCCTTACCGCTTTGAAGTGTTTGATTAAACTGTTCTGAATACATTATTTTGCCATTTAATGCACTTGGAGCGATTAGATTAGCAACATACTCTGCTGTTTCAACATAACCGCCCCCGTTAGAACGTAAATCTAAAATAAGATACTTAGGTTTAGCAGTTGCCATTTCTTTAAAAACCTGATCTAATTTCGATTGAGCGCTAATTAAGGAGGGGAATGAACCTAAGGCTATATAAGCAATAAGCTTGTCGTCTGACTCAATGATGCGCTTGGCCAATACAGCTTCTCCGTTAATGAATCCTGCACGAGTTCCACCACTATTAGATCGTCCGATCTGTAAATAGGAGTATTTTGGCACGCTATTTTGACTTGAGATTTCAAATGGTTTGCCGGTTACAGGGTTTAGTTTAAGTTGTGAAATATCAAAAAGTTCGTTCTTAAAAGCACTTAATTCTGGTTTGATGTTGCCGTATTTTTCTCTGGGATTAAAATTGCTATAACCAGGCAATACATCATTCCATAAGTAAATCTGTTTTGCATATAGAAAAATAGAATCGAGGGTAAATTCAGTTCTTGTTCCCCTAGATGGCGAAACAATTTCTTCATCATTTTGATCGGTTGGCTTATCCTTTTTACAGCTGATGTAAGTTAATGCGATAAACAAAAACATAATCATCTTTATCAGTTTGCAATTCAAAATATTATGAATTTTCAATTTTTGGAACTTAAAGTTTAATTAAACTATAACGATTCATTTGATATAATTTATTTTTTCTAATAATTTTTATCAACACAAATTACTGATTTTTATTCGCTAATTTTGACAATCTCTTATTATCATTATTTACTTATTACAAATACAATGAGTAAACAGAAAATACACATAATCATTAACGCTTCTCAACATGTTAGACATAGGAACCTCATTAAGAAGGTATAGAGACAAATACAATTATACACAGCAGTATGTTGCTGATGTAATAGGAATAAGCAGGGTTGCTTATCGAAAGTGGGAAAATAATGAGGTTGATTTTTCATTATCTCAACTAAACAAAGTTGCCGAACTATATGACATGCCGATCCATGAGATCATCATCCAATCTGATTTTAAAAAGAACAAAGTAATCTCTATCCAACAAAAAAGGCATCAATATTATTGATACCCCTTTTTGGGTTTATCTTCTGATCAGCAAGTTATAATCTAATAGCCTCTATCGAATCATTTTTTGTAAGTATCTTACAAACACATTCTAAATCAAAATCAGGATATGCCTCTACAAATTTTTTATACTTGGTTGGCTTAAACTGAACATCATTATACTTCACCTCGTAAGCAATTCCTTTGTTTAAGTGTTTTTCTATAATGAAATCTACCTCATTACCATCAGCAGTTCGCCAAAAGTGCAGATTATCTGTATCAAATAACTGCCTTAACCTACAATAGACATAATTTTCTAACAATTCTCCTTTGTCTGCTCTATCATTCAGCTTAGAAAAGTTATTTAACAATGTATTACGCAAACCATTATCGTTAAAATAAATCTTTGGCATTTTGGTTAATTCTTTCCGCACATTGCCGTAAAAAGGAGACAGCAAGTGTACAATAAAGGTTTTCTGCATTAAATAAATGTAGCTTTCTACCGTAGCACTGGCCATTTGCAAGGTATTTCCCAGCTCATGATTATTCACCAGATTACCTGTTTGATCGGCCAATAACCTTGCCAGCTGAAAAAATTTTAATTCTTCTTTAATGCCCGCTTCTAAAGCGTCCTTTTTCATGTAGCTATTTACAAGTTCTTTAAGCATTTCCTGCTTTTCCTGTTCAGTATCAGCCAAAACTACGGCAGGATAACCGCCATAAACTAAATATTCGTCAAAAAGTGAATTTATACGGTTACGTTGAAGACCCTGATATGAAGCCCTTTTCTTCATCTGCTCCCACTCTGCAATTAAATTATCCTCACCCTTAAAGTGCAGGAACTCATCGAAAGCCAAAGGAAAAAATTCAAATACCTTTTTTCTTCCCGCTAAACTATCCTTAAAGCTTTTATCAATATAAAATGCACTACTCCCTGTTGCAATAATTTTCAATTTTGGAGCATACTTATCATACAAAAGCTTTAAAAAATTACTGGGATCTTTTGCATATTGAACTTCGTCAATAATTATATATAATCTTTTATCTGCAGGAACATCAGCTGGTAATAATGTATAATTAAAGATATTTTCAGCATGATGATTTACAGCTTCTAAAATAGCAGGATCTTCAAAAGTCAGAAAATAAACCAATTCATTAGCTTGATTTAACTGTTCAGCCAATTGTTTAACCAGTGTGGTTTTACCGATCTGCCTTGGACCTATCACGATAGTATGCTGAGGCTTACCCAAATGGTCTTTTAAAGATTTTAGTGCTCCTGATCTTTCCATAATTATCGATACCAAAAGACAAATATATGATATTATTAAGATTTTAATTCAAAATTATCCGATATTTTTAAGATTGGAATTAAAAATTATCCGATATTTTTAAGGTTAAAATATTTTTAGCATAAAAAAAGTGGCCTTTTGGGCCACTCTAATTTTATAATACACTGTAGAATTATAGTTTTCTAGCTACTTCTACTTGTTCGTAAGCTTCTACGATATCGCCAACTTCGATGTTGTTAAAGTTTTGAATGTTTAAACCACACTCGTAACCTTTATTCACTTCTTTCACATCATCTTTAAAGCGTTTTAACGATGCCAGTTCACCAGTGTACACTACAACACCATCCCTAACGATACGGATCTTGCTGTTACGGGTAATCTTACCATCCAATACCATACAACCTGCAATGGTACCCACCTTAGTAATTTTGAAAGTCTCACGAATCTCAACATTAGCCACAATTTTCTCTTCAAATTCTGGATCCAACATACCTTCCATCGCCGATTTAATCTCGTTGATTGCATCGTAGATGATAGAATATAAACGGATATCGATCTGCTCAGCTTCTGCAAGTTTACGTGCACCTGTTGATGGACGAACCTGGAAACCAATAATAATCGCATCAGAAGCCGAAGCTAACAGTACATCAGACTCCGAAATCTGACCAACACCTTTACTGATGATATTGATCTGGATCTGCTCGGTTGATAATTTCAACAATGAATCGGCCAATGCCTCGATAGAGCCATCCACATCACCTTTAACAATGATGTTAAGCTCTTTAAAGTTACCGATGGCCAAACGACGACCGATCTCATCCAAGGTAATGTGTTTCTGTGTACGTAATCCCTGCTCACGTTGTAACTGCATACGTTTGTTTGCAATATCACGAGCTTCAGTTTCACTTTCTAAAGCATTAAACCTATCACCTGCTGTAGGTGCACCTTGCATACCCAAAACCTGTACCGGTTGTGATGGGCCTGCTGATTCTACTTTAGCACCGCGCTCGTTGGTTAATGCTTTTACACGTCCACTATAACTACCCGCTAAGATTGGATCACCAACTCTTAATGTACCGGCCTGAACCAATACCGTAGTTACAATACCACGTCCTTTATCTAATGCCGACTCGATTACAGTACCTGTAGCTCTCTTATTCGGATTTGCTTTCAGTTCTAATAATTCGGCTTCTAATAATACTTTATCTAAAAGTAAATCAACATTTAAGCCGCTTTTGCTTGAGATTTCCTGCGATTGATATTTACCACCCCAATCTTCAACCAAGATATTCATTACTGATAACTGCTCGCGTACTTTATCTGCATTTGCACCTGGTTTATCTACTTTAGTGAAAGCAAATACCAATGGTACCCCTGCTGCCTGTGCGTGGTTAATCGCCTCTTTTGTTTGAGGCATTACCGCATCATCTGCAGCAATAACAATAATGGCAATATCGGCAGCCTTAGCACCACGTGCACGCATCGCTGTAAAGGCTTCGTGACCTGGTGTATCTAAGAAAGTTACTTTTTTACCAGTTGGCGTAGTTACCATGTAAGCACCAATGTGCTGGGTAATACCACCGGCCTCACCAGCTACCACGTTTGCTTTACGGATATAATCCAGCAATGAGGTTTTACCGTGATCGACGTGCCCCATAATCGTAACAACCGGAGCTCTTTCGATTAAATCTGCCTCGTTATCTTCTTCCTCAATTACATTTTCTTCATCCTCATCTGGTTTAACGAATTGAATTTCGTAACCAAACTCGTCAGCAACGATGGTTAAGGTTTCAGCATCTAAACGTTGGTTAATGGAAACGAACATACCAAGGCTCATACAGGTACCAATAATTTTGGTAACCGGTACATCCATCATGCTCGCTAACTCATTAGCCGTAACAAATTCTGTTACTTTTAATATTTTCGATTGTGATTCAAGCTCATTTGCAGCCTCTTCTGCGTTCGACGCTACATCATCACGTTTCTGACGACGTAACTTAGCACGTTGTGCAAATTTACCTGATTTACCAGCACCACTTAAACGGGCAAGTGTTGCTTTGATCTGATCTTGAATTTCTTTCTCTGTAGGTTCTTCTTTAGGTCCGCTTGGTGTAGCGTTTCTATTTTGGAAACCTGGTCTGTTATTGTTGTTATTTCTATTTCCTTGGTATGGAGTTCCGCCTTGTCCCGCTGGTCTGTTACCCTGGTATGGGGTTCCACCGCCTGGTCTATTACCTTGATAAGGTGTACGAGGTTGCCCTGGCGTACCGCTTTGACCTTGGCCCTGACCTGCAGGATTATTTTGTCCTTGCTGGCCTTGACCACCGTGTTGACCTGGTTGACCCGGTGCTCCTGGAGTTTTTTTGCGTTTACGCTTACGTTTAGCGGCTTCACTATCGCTAGATGATGCTACTGGACCGTTTCTTCTATCCGGTGTGGTTGGTAAAACAATTTTACCAATAATATTCGGACCGGTTAATTTAACGGTACGTGCTTTAATTACCTCAGGCTCGTTGCTTACCGGTTTTGTTTCAGCTGGTTTTTCTTCCACTTTAGGCTGTTCAACTGGTTTTACAGGCTCCGGTGCTTTAACCACTGGCGGTTCTACAACTGGTGCCGGTGCAGCAGGAGTTTCTTCCTTTTTAACCTCAACCGGCTTTTCTTCCACTTTGGGTTGTTCAACTGGTTTTACAGGCTCTGGTGCTTTAACCAAAGGCTGTTCTACAATAGGCGCTGGTGCAGCAGGCGTTTCTTCTTTCTTAGCTGGGCGTGTTTTAGAGTTAAGGTCGTTTAAATCGATCTTTCCTACAATTTTAACCCCCGGCAATCCAGTTTCTTCAACCTTATCTTCTGCCTTAGTTTCTTTTACCGGCTCTACTGCTGCCGCAGGTGCTGGCGTTGGCGTTTCTACCTTAGGTGTTTCTACAACCTTTGGTTTCTCTACCGGAGGGGTAAATGATTGAGCATTTTTAATTAAAATCTCTTCATTTTTCTCAAAATCGGTATTCTTCTTCGGCGCTTCTACTGGCTTTTCAGTCTCAGGCTCATCACGACGTATTTTACCAATCACTATTTGTTTGGCTTCTTCTCTTACGATCTTATCTCCCTGATACTCTTTCAATAAGGCATTATACATGTCTCCCGTAAGTTTAAACATAGGGCTTTTCTCGGCAGAGAACCCCTTTTTGTTTAAAAACTCAACGGCCGTACCCATGCCTATATTAAGTTCTTTAATAGCTTTAATTAAAATGATTGGTTTGTCGTCTGACATTTAGCTCCTGTTATTGTTTTTTATTTAATACAAAAGTAGTGTTTATTTGGCAATTACACCACTTATTCAAATTCTGACTTCAAAATTTGAACCACTTCTTTAATGGTTTCCTCTTCAAGGTCGGTGCGTTTTACCAAATCTTCTACTGTAAGTGCTAATACACTCTTAGCAGTATCGCAACCGATAGCCTTTAATTCATCAATGATCCAGCTATCAATCTCATCTGAGAATTCTTCTAAATCAACATCCTCGTCGTTTTCTTCTCCAGCTTCACGGTACACATCAATTTCGTAGCCAGTTAACTTACCAGCCAGTTTAATATTGTGTCCGCCACGTCCAATTGCCAATGAAACCTGATCTGGTTTTAAGTAAACCGATGCATGTTTTGTTTCATCATCCAATTTAATAGAGGTGATTTTTGCCGGGCTCAAAGCACGGGTAATGTATAATGAAATATTATTTGTGAAATTAATCACATCAATGTTTTCGTTTTTCAATTCGCGAACAATACCGTGGATACGTGATCCTTTCATACCTACACACGCTCCAACCGGATCGATACGGTCATCGTACGATTCAACCGCAACTTTAGCACGCTCTCCTGGCTCACGAACAATTTTCTTAACGGTAATTAAACCGTCGAAAATTTCTGGAACCTCCTGTTCGAACAGGCGTTGCAAAAATTCTGGTGCCGTTCTCGAAATGATAATTTTAGGGTTGGCATTGATCATTTCTACTTTAGAGATTACTGCTCTTACAGAATCGCCTTTTTTGAAATAATCTGCTGGGATCTGCTCTGTTTTAGGCATTAAAAGTTCGTTACCTTCATCATCTAAAACCAAAGTTTCTTTCTTCCAAACCTGGTAAACCTCACCTGTTACGATTTCGCCTACTCTATCTTTATATTTTTTAAAGATTTCGTCTTTCTCTAATTCCAATACTTTAGAAACCAAAGTTTGGCGTGCAGCTAAAATTGCTCTACGGCCAAAACTTTCTAAAGTAATCTGTTCGATATAATCATCGCCAACTTCTAAAGTGCTATCTAATTTAGAAACTTCAGCAAGCTCGATCTCTAAATCATCATCCTCAGAAAATCCATCCTCCATTACTTTTCTTGTTCTCCAGATCTCCAAATCCCCGTTATCCGGATTCACGATAACATCACAGTTTTCGTCTGTTCCGTATTTTTTACGCAACATGCTACGAAAAACTTCTTCCAGCACACTGATCACAGTTGGGCGATCTATATTTTTGAAATCTTTAAACTCTTGAAAAGAGTCGATCAAATTAATTGTTGTAGTACTCATTTTTACTTAAATGAAATTAACACACTTGTTTCTAATATATCATTAAACGGAACAGCTGTTTGAATTGCTACCGCCTTTTTCCCTTTTTCTTTAACCGATTCTTCAATCAGCAGATTATTTTCTGTAACCGATAGCAGTTTCCCTTCTTTTTTCAATCCTTCCTTCAGCTTAATGCTTACTGTACGGCCAATATTTTTATTGTATTGACGGATTAATTTTAAAGGCTCACCGACACCGGGTGAAGAAACTTCTAAATTATAAGCCTGTTCTATTGCATTTTCTTCTTCGAGATGAAAACCAACATGCCTGCTTATGGCCACACAATCCTGTATGCTAATACCTTCGTCGCCATCAACATGAATAATTAGTTTATTGTTTGGCAACATTTTTACTTCAACCAGAAAGAGTTCTGGCCGGTCTGCTATTTTTTCCTCAACGAGGGCTGCAACTCTCTTTTCTACCTGCATATTTTAACCTGATTTCATAGAAAAAGGGGACACTGTCCCCTTCTCTTTTCTTCGATTACGATGCAAATGTAGTAATTTTTTAGAAAAAATCAAACACTTGCGCTAATTATTATGCTGATTATTACCGTTTAAGTGTTTGTCGCTGCGCTTTTAAATTCTGCTTACCCTTTCCCATAATCAGATCGCCCACGGTTGCAAATTTTATTCCGATATAACTCTCAACCAGATATTCTTTACCCTTACGAAATGGCTGATCGGGATTAAACACGAGTGAATCACCAAGTATCTCAACCTTGCCGGGCACTTCCAGCTCATCTTGGATACTGTCCAGATCACCTGGTTTTATTAAAACAGACACCAAATTAAGTGTATCTGCATTAGCCTGATAGGCATTTTTTACCTGTAAGAGACTCGCCTCATCAATATTTTTAATTATTATTGATGAACTATCCTCAGAAAACTTAATTATTGGCCTGTTGTTTGTATTCGAACATGAAGGTGCAAATAGTGCAACAGCAATTACGGCCTGGTATTTAAAAAAGCATTTAAACATTTACAAAAATAAACAATTATGAGATTTATTATCGAAATCCTTTTAACAGGACTGGCATTTTTTGTAGGCGCAAAACTGGTGCCAGGGGTAAGTATTGATGGCTTCGGAAATGCAATTATCGCCTCTGTGCTTATTGCTCTTGCAAATGCAACGATCGGATTCATCCTAAGGCTATTAACTTTTCCGATCAATTTCTTAACCTTAGGGTTAGTATCATTTATCATCACCGTTTTAATGATTTTACTGGTTGATAACATGATGACCTCTTTTAACACTTCAGGTTTTATCGCTGCGGCATTTTTGGCTATAGTTGTAGCCTTAATCAAAGCAGTGTTTAGTGCAGTAGCTGGGGAGAAAGATTAAGTTGGGGGTTTTGAGTTGAGAGTTTGGAAAGACTCCAAACTCCAAGCTCAAAACTAACGAATAACTTCTCTCGAAATCACCATTTTCTGGATCTCAGATGTACCTTCATAAATCTGGGTAATTTTAGCATCGCGCATTAAACGTTCTACGTGGTATTCTTTTACAAAACCGTAACCGCCGTGCACCTGTACGGCTTCAATGGTTACATCCATCGCCACTTTCGAAGCAAACAGCTTGGCCATAGAACCAGCCTGTGTGTAAGGTAAACCCTGATCCTTTAACCACGCAGCTTTATAAACCAATAACCTGGCGGCTTCGATCTGTGTCGCCATATCGGCCAGTTTAAAAGCAATAGCCTGATGTTCAGCAATTGGTTTGCCGAATGATTTACGCTCTTTAGCATACTGTGTAGCTAACTCGAAAGCACCTTGTGCAATGCCTAAAGCCTGTGCCGCTATACCAATCCTGCCCCCTTCTAAAGTTTTCATGGCAAATTTGAAACCGAAGCCATCTTCACCAATCCTATTTTCTTTTGGCACTTTAACATCGTTAAACATCAGCGAATGCGTATCAGAACCACGGATGCCTAATTTATTTTCTTTTGGCCCAGTGGTAAAACCCTCCATTCCTTTTTCTACAATAAAAGCATTAATGCCTTTATGCCTTAATTCGGGATGGGTTTGTGCTATAACCAGGTAAGTTGATGCGGTACTTCCGTTGGTGATCCAGTTTTTTGTACCATTCAGCAGATAATAATCGCCTTTATCCTCAGCAGTTGTACGTTGCGAGGTAGCATCAGATCCGGCTTCGGGCTCTGATAAACAAAAGGCACCTATTTTTTCTCCAGCTGCAAGCGGCTTTAAATATTTTTCTTTTTGGGCTTCGCTGCCATAGGCCTCCAATCCATAACAAACCAATGAGTTGTTTACCGAAACCACTACCGATGCTGAGGCATCTATTTTAGAAAGCTCTTCCATTACCAAAACGTAAGAAATGGCATCGAGTCCGCTTCCGTTATATTTTTCGCTCACCATCATCCCCAAAAAACCAAGTTCTCCAAGTTTTTTCACCTGCTCTGCCGGAAATTTCTGATGTTCGTCTCGTTCGATTACACCAGGCTTTAATTCTTGCTGCGCGAAATCGCGGGCAGCCTGCTGGATCATTAATTGTTCTTCACTTAATTCAAAATGCATAACATTTATGTATAAAAGGTTAGTAAATCAAATGTAGCATTTATGATTCGAATTACTATGGCTGCATAGTAATTTATTTTTAAATTTATTTCATGCTGCGACGGCGTATTTGGTTCTGCTCCTATTGGGATCACAGCGAATGGCGGGATTACAGCGGCCCAAAGCGCACCGGCCTCCATTTATTCCAAAAAACGTTCTTTTTAGACTATTGGCTTGGAAATGAGGTGTTCCAAGCGTTTGGCAGCCATGGCCCGCTTTACGCTTTACTTCGCTGCGATCCGTGTTCGCTCTAATCGGGTTTAGGAACAACGTATAGTGCCAAGAGAACAAAACCGCTAATCATAAACCCGGCAGCAGCGGCGGCGTCCAATTAAGCACCGGTTTATGTTATATGTGCTTGCGTGTATTATGGTGTTTCTTGTAGTTGCAAAAAAATATTCAGCTTTTTGGAAAGCAACAGCAGTAATACTTTAGTTCCGATAGCCCTGCCCTTTGCTTAATGCAGATGGAATAATCTGAATAACGCCATCGATCAGGTTTATTTAACCAAGGCTAGCTGTACTATTAAGCCACCTAAACGCGACAGAAGTTCCAGATTTTTTTGCTTGTGTGATCTGCGTTAACGATGGAAGCGCATCCTATTTGGCTGTCATCCTGGACGTAGTCGAAGGACAACCAAAAAGATACAGCGGACAGCGTGTTAAAACGCCCATATAAAAAAGAATTATTTAGTTTCTTTTTTAGTCAGGATGAGACCCAGGCTTAAACTTCCTAAAACTAAAATCAACAAAACCTGCGAAGAGTGAATCATGGTTGAATAAGCCAAGCCATTTTTAAAAGAAACGCCATATAGCACCAATGACTGGGCAACCATCCAGTGGAAAACACCAATGCCACCCTGAACAGGGGCTGCCATAGCAAAACCAGAAAACACAATTGCCGTAAATGCGGCGTTAAAATGCAATCCGGAAGTAGCCTGAATGGAAGAAAAGGCAAAATACATGGAGAGTGAGTAGAAAAGCCAAATACCTAAGGTATAGGTTAAGAACAAGCCTTTTTGTTTTAGCTTACTGTATGAGCCAAAGCCCTGACGGAGGTTTACAAAAATGCGAAGGAATTTTTTACTGAATTTTTGACGGAGAAAATAGACGGCAACTATAATAAGAGAAATAATAATAATGCCAATTCCAACCAGCCATAAATAATTAATGTCCCCTAATTTTTTAACAAGATTAAGATAAATTAAATTGTACAAAAAATCGGAAACGATATCGTATTGACAGGTCACCATCGCTACACTGGTGAAAAAAAGCATCAGCACATCAAAAAGCCGTTCGGTAATTACGGTTCCAATAGAGGCAAACATAGGTACCTTCTCTACTTTATGAATAACAGAGCAGCGACCAATTTCACCAAAGCGGGGTAATGCCAGATTAGCCAGGTAACCGATCATTACAGCATGGTAGGCGTTCCAGAAACTTACTTTGTAATGGATAGACTGATACAGCATCTGCCAGCGCAAAGCCCGTAACACATGGGCAATTAAAACAGCAATAGCAGAGATGACTACCCAAAAGTAGTTGGCCGCTTTAATTTCCTCCCAAATTTTTTCTAAATCCTGACCCCGAAATGCTAAATACAAAACCCCCATTCCTATTAAAAACAGGATGATATATTTTAGCGCTGTTTTGAGGTCGATTATCACAAGGTTATTTTAGCAAGTGGTTATTATCGTCAGGAAAAACCAATATTGGATTGTATTTTTTGGCTTCATCTATTGGTAATGAACCATAAGACATAATGATCAGAATGTCACCTAATTGTGCCAAACGGGCGGTAGCACCATTTAAACAGATGGTTCCGGTTCCACGCTCGCCTTTAATCACATAGGTTTCGAAACGTGCACCATTATTATTATTTACAATCTGCACCTTTTCATTAGCGATAATGTTAGCTGCATCCATCAAATCTTCATCTATCGTTATACTGCCTACGTAGTTCAATTCAGCTTGTGTTACCTTAACGCGGTGTATTTTCGATTTTAATATTGTGATAACCATTCGGCAAAGTTAGTAATCAGTTTGGAGTTTTCAGTCATCAGTTTGGAGTTTCGCAAATCGATAAATTCTGACTCTTGATACTCACATCTTGACTTTACTTAATAATCATATTATCGATCAGCCTGGTCGAACCTACTTTTGCGGCAACCAGGGCAACTAAGTTATTCTCGTCTTTTGATTTGGCTGGTTCCAGTGTATCGCCATTGGCAATGGTAAAATAATCCAGTTCAACACCATCAATATTATGGTAGAACAATCTGGCCTTATCTTCCAGCTCACTTAACGAATATTCATTAAAATGGTCAACTACATATTGCAATGACCTACTTAATACCAAAGAATTTTTACGGTCATTGGCTGATAAATGGATATTTCGGCTGCTCATAGCTAAACCATCGGCTTCGCGGATAATCGGACAGGTAATAATAGTGATAGGCAACTTAAAATAAGCCAGCATATTCTTGATCATTAATACCTGCTGGAAATCTTTTTGTCCAAACATGGCTACATCTGGTTCAACGGCATCAAACAGCTTTTTTACAATCTGCGTTACGCCTTGATAGTGGCCCTTCCTGAATTCGCCCTCCAATAGAAATTCGGCATTGCCCAAATCAATGTGCCAAGCCTCGTGGGCTCCGGCAGGATACATCTCCTCTACCTTAGGCATAAACACTCCATTACAACCAGCATCTGCCAACATGGCCAAATCGTGTTCAATTGGGCGCGGGTATTTCTCTAAATCTTTAGGATCTGTAAACTGCGTTGGATTTACAAATATGCTACAGATAATGATATCGGCATTCTGCTGTGCCAATTTTATCAACGAGATATGGCCATTGTGCAAGGCACCCATAGTAGGTACGAGTGCTATTTTTTTACCTGATGCTTTTAAGGGTTTTAAAAAAGCCTTAAGCGCTGCTTTGGTTTTAAATATTTCCAATTTGGACAAACTAAATTAAAGCCGTAAAGGTGTAAATTAATCTAAACGAAACCAAACAAATGCTTGCTATATTGATAAATAGTATTATTATGCTTACCTTTGCAGCTCATTATCTTTTATTTAACTTAATATTTTCTTAGAATATGGAGATGGCCAAAACGAAGCTGCTGATTGTTACACACGAGATGTCGCCTTTCCTCGAGCTTACTAAAATTTCTGAAATCACGCGCCAATTACCACAAGCAATGCAAGAAAAAGGATTCGAAATCCGCATCTTAATGCCTAAATTTGGTAACATCAACGAAAGAAGAAATCGTTTACACGAAGTAATCCGCTTATCAGGAATGAACATCATAATTGATGACAATGATAACCCTTTAATCATTAAAGTAGCCTCCATCCCAGCTGCACGCATGCAGGTTTATTTCTTAGACAATGAAGAATATTTCCAACGCAAACAAGTATTTAGAGATGCTAGCGGAAAATTTTTCGACGACAATGATGAACGCACAATTTTCTTTTGCAAAGGCGCATTGGAAACCGTTAAAAAATTAGGCTGGGCGCCAGATATCGTTCACTGTCATGGCTGGATGAGTGCATTAGTTCCTGCCTACATCAAAACGACTTATAAAAACGATCCTACTTTTAAAAATTCTAAAGTAGTATATTCTGTTTATGAAGATGGCTTTACAGAGAAGTTAAATGCTAATTTCGCGAATAAAGCAGTGATGGCAAATATGACAGAAGACGACACTAAAGCATTCTTACCATCTGATTGCGACAGCATGCACATTGGTGCGATAACACACGCTGATGCAGTAGTTTTAGCAGATGAAAACCTTAATGCAGCTATGTTAAAATTTGTTAAAGATTCCAATAAGCCAACATTAGCTTTTAACTTAACCGAGAATTTCGAAAACTTCTATACTTTTTATGAAGAAATTTCGAATGACGAACTGGTTTCACTTGCTTAATTAAGGTATTATTATTTTAAATATGAAATTTACAAAACAAGACTTATTAACCCTGTTGATAGGTCTTTTTCTTTTTGCATCGTGCAAAAACCCTGATGGTGTTGGTTTAGATGTTGATCCGAACGCTGCAATTACCGGGACGCTGGTGGTATCGCAAGTTAAGTCTCAACTTGTACAAGAAGACGCTGCCAATACCTACGGATTAAACCGTTACCCGTTGGGATATATGGTTGATCCTGTTTTTGGAAAAACGGAGGCAGCTTTAGCATTAACAGTTTACCCAGTGAGTGCAAGTTATGATTTCGGTACTTCCCCAGTACTCGACTCTGCAGTTTTGGTATTAAAATTAGATACAACATCTACGTTAACCAAATTTTACGGCGATACCACTAATTCTAAATACAGTATTGATGTTTATCAGTTAGCCAATAAGGTTACCACTTACAAAAGCTCTGATATACACGCGATTAACAACACACTTTTGGGTAACTTTACAGGTAAACTGGCCCCAAATACGAAAAGAAAGATATTTGATATTGTTACAGGCAAAGCTGATACTTTAAAAACCGTACCTGCACAGATCAGGATTCCTTTAAACAAGGCATTTATACAAAACGCGATATTAAACCTGGGTACTGCAGGAACAGCAACAGATGCTAAGTTTATAGAATCATTTAAAGGTTTGTACGCACAGATCAATAAAACATCTTCAACAGGTGTTGGAGGGATTGCATTCTTTAACTTTTCGGGAACTGACTCTTACCTGCAACTGGTTTGGAAAAAAACGAACTCATCAAGCGGCATAGATACTACAAGTGTAAATTTCCCTGTAGGAAAGATGGTTTTGAATCCTGCACAAACTGCAAATATAATTTCTGGTGTAACAACTAACATTAAACACGATTACACAGGTACGCAAGTGCAAACGCAAATTGATGTTCCGGCTCCAACAGATCCAACTCAACAATATAATGTAACTTATTTACAAGGATTAGCCGGTGTAAAAACCAAGCTAACTTTCCCAGAATTGACAAGTTTTACCAATACTTACGGAAAAGCAATTATTAATAAGGCAGAGTTAGTTGTAGAGCTTGGTGAGAGTGCGCCAGCATATCCTTTTAATCCCACTCAACGTCTTTCTTTATATCGTTGGGATATTGCACAACAACCAGCCGACATACCAGATTATACAACATTCTCTGGTAGCGCCTCTGGTGGTGCAGCGCTTTTTGGCGGTTATTTCGATTCGTTAAAGAAACGCTACATCTTTATTGTAACCAGTTATGTTCAAAGCTTGATTGATAAAAACGTTGAAGATTATGGCACATTCCTAGCTCCTACATCATATACCGATTTCCAGAGAGCATCTACTGCTACATCTGCAGAAAGATCTATTATAGGTGCCAGCAATACAACTGCAAATAAAATAAAGCTAAATATTTATTACACTAAAATTAATTAATAGTTTTAGTGTAATCATAAAAACTCTTGCTAGCAAAACTGGCAGGAGTTTTTTGTATCATTATTTAGAGCTACGAAATAAAAGTGCATAAAAAAGCTACCTCTCATCAGGTAGCTTTTTTATGCATTTAAGCCCTTAATTAAAACGGAAGATCTCCATTTTCATCTGATGGGCCAATTGTAAATTCATCTTCAATTTTAGTTTCAGAACTTTGATGTGTTGGTGTAGTTGGACTTTGCTCGAAATCGCTTTTTCTGCCTAACATGGTAAAGTTTTCGGCTACAATTTCTGTTACATATTTTTTAACCTTTTCTTTATCTTCAAAGGATCTTGTTCTTAATTTGCCTTCAATGTAAACCAGTTTGCCTTTCTGAAGGTATTTGGAAGCAACTTCTGCTAAGCCACGCCATAACACAATATTGTGCCACTCCGTTTGCTCTACTCTTTTACCGTCTTTGTTGTATGTTTCCGATGTAGCTAATGGAAAACTGGCTACTGTTACGCCACCGTCTAAATGTCGCACTTCAGGGTCTTTGCCTAAATGGCCTACTAAAATAACTTTGTTAATCCCAGACATAAATATTTTTGGTTAGTTGTTTCGTTTTCTAAATGCGCGCAGGATAAGATGGTTAGTTACTCCATTTTGTCCTTATAAAAATATTCCAGGACAAAATCATGGATTACTTTTGGTTGCGGTAACTCATCTAATTTACTTAAAGAAACCCAATTAAGTTCCTTTTGTTTATTAAAGTTAAATATATAATTTTTTAATGCAAAAAATTGTACATGGATTATTTGGTGAGTTAATATGTGCTTTTTGGCGCTTATAAATGTAAAATCAGCCTTACTTCCGAATACAGTTTTTACCCGATCGATGAGTAATGAATCGCTCCACTTGTATTCTTCTGTAGTTTCCAAGCTAGGGAAATCATATAAATGTTGCCATATGTCTCCTGCTTGTCTCTCTCTGATCAATACCTTTTCATCTTCAAAACAAACAAAATAATTAATATATCGATGTTTTTGTTCGGCTTTGCGGATTTTAACAGGCAGCACATTTACCTGACCATGGTTAAAGGCATAACAGCTCTGGTTAACCGGACAAATACCACAATTGGGCGATTTTGGCTTGCACTGCATGGCCCCAAACTCCATAATAGCCTGGTTATATAAGGCAGGATCTTCTTTGTATAGCAAATCATTTGCTAATGCATAAAATTCTTTTTTGCCAGCGGGGCTATTTATTGGCGTAGCTAAACCATAGAACCTGGAAAGCACCCGAAATACATTTCCGTCTACCACAGCCCTTGCTTCTCCCGATGAAAATGAAGATATGGCAGCAGCTGTATATTCACCAATTCCTTTCAATTTTATGAGCTCATCATGCAGGTTTGGGAAGATTCCATCGTAATCTTTCACCACAATTTGAGCGGTTGCATGCATATTCCTGCCCCTTGAGTAATAACCCAGTCCTTGCCAAAGCTTCAAAACTTTGGCTTCGGTAGCACTGGCAAAATCGGCAACTGTAGGAAAATTCTCCAAAAACCTATTAAAGTACGGGAGCCCTTGTTCTACCCGTGTTTGTTGTAATATAACCTCTGATAACCAGATGGTATAGGCATCATTGGTATGCCTCCAGGGCAAATCTCTCTTGTTTATCAGGTACCAATTGATGAGTTCATTTTGAAATGTCATTACTGCAAATTACGGTCTATTTATCCGATTAAAAAAAAACTTGCAATTGCCTGATAAGTCTAGTGATAAAAAAATCATCTTTTATTTCCCTATCTCATTAAAAAGCAATACTTTTGCAACCCCAAAACAGTAGTAATATTAAAACATAATAATATAATAAATAATAAAATATGACTAAGGCAGATATTATTTCAGAAATATCAACAAAAACCGGAATTGAGAAGGTTGATGTACAGGAAACAGTGGAGGCATTTTTCAAGGTTATCAAAACCAGCATGATTGGCGGTGAAAATGTATACGTTAGAGGCTTCGGAAGCTTTGTTGTTAAAAAGAGAGCGCAAAAAACTGCGCGAAATATCTCAAAAAACACTGCAATAATTATCCCAGAACACTTCGTTCCCAGCTTTAAACCAGCAAAAGTATTTGTTGATAAAGTGAAAAGTAATTCAAAAAAAATTAACGTAGAAGCCTAAGTCTTATATATGAATAGCAACATCAGATCAAAACAAACCATTATTATTGGAGCGATTGCATTGCTTGTTGCATTCTTATTTACAAGAGACATTAAGGGTTTGGTTAAACCAACGGAAGAAAATGGAAAAATGCCTTCAAGTGGCCCAATGGCCGGAGCAGCTTCTCCATCAGCTACATCGGTACTAAACCTCGAAACTTCGTCTACTGCTGCAAAGAATGTAATCAATAAAAATTTGGCTACAGATATTACAGCTTTAGAAAATAGCTACAAAGGCGCAAATGGCGCAGAGAAGATTGAACTTGCCAAACAACTGGCTCAGAAATGGGACGATGTTGAACAAATTACGCCATCTGCACTGTATTTAGAAGTTGTAGCCGAAGGCGAACCATCAACAAAATCGTGGTTAGCGGCCGGCAATCAATTTATAAAAGCTTTTGAAAGCACACAAGATAGCATAGCGCAACCTGCTTTATTGCAGAAAGCTAACACGTCTTACAAAAATGCATTAGAGAAAGACTCTACAAACATTGAAGCTAAAACAGGCTTAGGTGTAACGATCGTAAACGGCTTAGGCGCACCAATGCAAGGTATTGCAATGTTGTTAGAAGTTGTTGCTAAAGAACCTAAAAATGTAAAGGCGAATATGAATTTAGGATTGTTCTCCATAAAATCAGGTCAGTTTGATAAAGCAATTCCTCGTTTTAACACCGTAATTGCCACTGCTCCAACCCCTGAAGCCTATTTTTATTTAGGAACAGCTTTAGAAAATTTAGGCAGAAATAAAGAAGCAGTAGATGCTTACCTATCAAGCAAAAAATTAGCGGCTAACCCAACCTTATCTTCATTCATTGATAAGAAGGTGGCTGAACTAAAGAATAAAAATTAATTAACAGATTAATAAAAACATTTAAAACTTAAAACTATGCCAAGCGGTAAAAAAAGAAAGAGACATAAAATGGCTACCCACAAACGTAAAAAACGTTTAAGAAAAAACAGACATAAGAAAAAATAGTTTCTTATTTTGATAAAGCCAGTTAAACCTCATAGTAAACACTATGAGGTTTAAACAATTTATATGATTTTTTTATTGTATATTTTTTTGGCTACATCATTGTTTTTATTTACTATCCATTTGTTAATAGGCGAAAGCCTTAAATCTGTAGCTGTTGGTAAAAGAATTAATTATCAATTCGACTCCTGCCGGAGTTACCATAGCGTTGATTGAAGACAAACAACTTGTTGAGCTTCACAAAGAACAAATCAATATTAACTACGCTGTAGGCGATATTTATTTAGGCCGCATTAAAAAAATTATGCCTGGTCTGAATGCCGCTTTCGTGGATGTTGGTTATGAAAAAGATGCTTTTTTGCATTACTTTGATTTGGGCCCTCAGGTGCAATCTTTAATTAA
Organism: Pedobacter kyonggii; assembly: GCF_004310665.1. Classification (GTDB taxonomy): domain Bacteria; phylum Bacteroidota; class Bacteroidia; order Sphingobacteriales; family Sphingobacteriaceae; genus Pedobacter; species Pedobacter kyonggii. The sequence goes on from NZ_SIXF01000001.1 coordinate 509,126, forward strand.
GCTAACGAAGATCAAGCGTAATGGCTCGGTTACAGGCACTTTATTAGATAATTTAAAGCTAGAAGCCGACATTAACAAGGCAGGCAAAATTTCTGATGTGCTCAGTAAAAACATGCTCCTACCTGTACAAATTGCCAAAGAGCCAATTTCTACAAAAGGACCACGTTTAAGTTCCGACATTTCGATTGCCGGCAGGTATGTGGTACTGGTGCCATTCTCCAATACCATATCTGTATCAAAAAAAATTAAAAGTAATACCGAACGTAATCGTTTAAAAAAGATTATTGAAAGTATTAAACCTCAAAATTTTGGGGTCATTATCAGAACCGTTTCTGAAGGCAGAGGAGTTGCCGAAATGCAAAAAGATCTTTTAGATTTAATTGCAAAGTGGGAAAACTTTATTAAAAAAATGCCATCTACCGAACCTTCAAAAAGAGTTTGGGGAGAAATGGACAGATCATCGACGTTAATCCGTGATATTCTGAACCCTGATTTTACAAACGTTTACGTGAGTACGCCAGAACTTTACGATGATATCCGTTCTTATGTTCACGATATTTCTCCTGAAATGGAAAAGATCGTTAAACTTTATAAACAGAAAGAACCTATCTTCGATCATTTTGGTGTAGAAAAGCAAATTAAAAACGCTTTTGGAAAAACAGTAAACTTACCAGGCGGTGCTTACCTCGTTGTAGAGCACACTGAAGCACTCCACGTGATAGACGTGAACAGTGGAAACCGTACTGCCAGTAAAGAAAATCAAGAAGAGAATGCTTTACAGGTAAACAAAGAGGCGGCCAAAGAAATTGCCCGTCAATTGCGCTTGCGCGATATGGGCGGTATTGTGGTAATCGATTTTATCGATATGCACAAACCAACAAACCGTAAAATGCTATTCGATTATTTGCGTGAGCTGATGTTATTGGATAGAGCCAAACACACTATTTTGCCTCCAAGCAAATTTGGTTTGGTACAGATTACCAGACAACGTGTTCGTCCGGAAATGAATATTGTTACGGTAGAAAAATGTCCGGCCTGCGATGGGACCGGAGAAATTAAAGCGAGTATCGTTTTAATGGATGATATTGAGAACAACCTTAATTATATTTTAAGAGAGCAGAATGAAAAAGGCGTAACACTTTGTGTACACCCATACATCGAAGCTTATATTACAAAAGGCATTTTCAACCTTCAACGCCGCTGGTTCTTTAAATACGGCCAATGGATTAAAGTTAAGGCACAATCATCGTATCACTTAACCGAGTTTCACTTCATCTCTGCAAAAGATGAAGAGATTAAATTATAACTCAAAACACATTTAACAGAAAGCCCGGTTTTTTTAAATCTGGGCTTTTTTGTTTAAGTGTATTTCAAACCTAAAATATTAATTAAGTGCCTCGCTAAGTTGTGCTCAGATGACTTAGGTGGTCAATATTTTTGGAAAACAACTGTCCTGTGCGTTTTGGTCACTTAGTCCTGCTATCCCTCCAAGTCCTCACTCATTCCTTGCTCCGGGCTTTCCGTTCTATCAGATTTATCAACAATGGCTCTGCATTTTATAGTGATGTTTCAAACCCCGCAGGTTTTGAAAACCTGCGAGGTTTAACGTAAACGCGATTCAGGCAAACGATTAATTGTTCAAAAAAATAAAGACACTTTCAATCCTGAAAGGTTAAATTCGTAATCTTAAATCTAAATCAATTGGCAAAATCAAAAAGTGCATTTTTCTGTCAGAGCTGTGGCTACGAATCGGCCAAATGGCTGGGTAAATGTCCATCGTGCAACCAATGGAACACCTTTGTCGAAGAAATTGTAGAAAAAAGCTCAGCTTCTGTTCCGACCTGGAAAAGTGATAATACCAGTCGCAAATTAAGCAAACCAAGCAAGGTTGATGAAATACAGTCATCTACAGAACGTAGAATATTAACTGGCGATAAAGAATTAGACCGCGTTTTAGGTGGTGGATTGGTAGAAGGATCGCTAGTGCTCATCGGCGGTGAACCCGGTATCGGAAAATCGACCTTGATGCTGCAACTGGCCTTAAACTTAAAGGGCAAAAAACTGCTTTATATCTCCGGTGAAGAGAGCGAACAGCAGATTAAAATGCGGGCAGAAAGGATCCAGGAAAGTCCCTCATCCAACTGTTACATTTTAACAGAAACTTCTACCCAGAACATATTTAAACAGATCGAAATTCTGGAACCTGAAATTTTAGTTGTAGATTCTATCCAGACTTTGCACTCTGCGCATATCGATTCAACCCCAGGCAGTGTATCGCAGGTAAGGGAATGTACTGCCGAACTATTGCGTTTTGCAAAAGAAACCGGCGTACCTGTTTTTCTTATCGGCCACATCACCAAAGACGGCGCCATTGCAGGGCCTAAAATACTCGAGCACATGGTTGATACGGTTTTGCAGTTCGAAGGCGACAGGCACCACGTTTACCGCATCCTAAGATCAATCAAAAACCGATTTGGTGCGGCAGCAGAACTGGGTATCTACGAAATGCAAGGCAGTGGTTTAAGAGAAGTTTCCAATCCCTCAGAAATCTTACTCTCACAACGCGATGAAGAATTAAGCGGAATCGCCATAGCCGCAACCTTAGAAGGCGCAAGGCCGATGTTGATTGAAACACAAGCCTTAGTGAGTTCGGCTGCGTATGGAACCCCTCAACGCTCAGCAACAGGCTTCGATACCAAAAGGATGAATATGCTCCTAGCCGTTTTAGAAAAGCGCTGTGGTTTTAGGTTAAGTACACAAGATGTTTTCTTAAATATTGCCGGTGGAATTAGAGTAGAAGACCCTGCAATTGACCTGGCTGTATTAATTGCCATTATATCATCGCATCAGGATATCGCTGTTTCTTCAAAAAACTGTTTCGCCGCAGAAGTAGGCCTATCAGGAGAAATTAGGGCGGTAAACAGAATCGAACAACGTATTGCCGAAGCAGACAAATTAGGTTTCGAAACAATTTACATCTCTAAATACAATTTGAAAGGAATTGCTGTAGACAAATACAACCTTGAGATTAAAGCAGTAAGTAAAATAGAAGAAGTGTTCAGTCTTGTTTTTGGATAGATAAGATGGGGAAACAGCTCAACAAATTTCCACAAAAAGAAGATAATATTCTACATTCCTACAACATCATTGAACATTAATAAATTGACAAAAAACCACAACTAACTGTATACAAATACATTAATTAAAACCAAAATAAAAATTAAACTTTTGGATTCTAGTTTGCATATAACAATTTAAATGTACATCATAAAATGTGATTTGCAATTATAGGGATGATTTTCCCCGCTAATGGAGTTTAGCGGGGATTTTTTGTTTTCATTATTTAGAAAAATTTTAAATAACTTTGATTAGATCATTAACCGGATAATTATAATTATGAAAAAAATCATTCTAAGCTTGGGCTTTTGCCTATTTACGGCATTTTCATTTGCTCAAAGCGCATATACTGGTCAAAAATTTGGAGAAGAAGTTAAACCAGGCGATGTAAAACCAGCTGCAAAGATGGAAGCTGCCATGGGGGATAAAAAAACTGTCGATATGAAAATCGAAGGCAAGGTAGTAGATGTGTGTAAGAAAAAGGGCTGCTGGATGACTTTAGAAATGCCTAATGGCGATCCAATGCGGGTAACTTTTAAAGATTATGCATTCTTTATGCCGATGGACATTGTTGGCAAAAAAGTAGTTTTAGATGGCTTAGCTAAGAAGCAAACCATCTCGGTAGAAACGTTACGCCATTATGCAGAAGACGCTAAAAAATCCCCTGAAGAAGTAGCCAAAATTACCGATCCTAAAAAAGAACTAGCTTTCGAAGCTAAAGGCGTCGTGATTTTAGATAAATAATTCCCAGAATTAACATAGTAATATTCGTCACCCTGAACTCATTTCAGGGTCTTAATGGTGGCAAAGAAAGATGCTGACCACGAAGTAGCTACAAGACAATTGAAAATAATTTTTCTACTTGTAAAATAAATTCAGCATGACGATATTATAAAATATAAACCCCGATACAGAATATACATCGGGGTTTATATTTTATGGACGGTGATCTTAGATTACCCAGTTCCAACCAAATTCATCTGGTGCTAAACCGTAACGGATATCGTTTAATTTTTTAGCAATGCCGTTAGAAATATGTCTAGTAGATGGGTCGGTTAATTTATAGATCTGACCATTATAGCCCATTTCGCCTACATGTGTTACTGTAGCTGCAGTTCCTGCGGCAAAAGCCTCTGTTAAGCTTCCGTTTTCAATTCCTTCGATCACTTCTTTAACAGAAACCCTACGTTCTTCAACTTCTACTCCAGCATCTTTAGCCAGTTTAATAATGGTATCACGCGTTACACCATCCAAAACCGTACTGCGTACTGATGGGGTAACCAATTTGCCATTAATTACAAAAAGTAAGTTAGCCGTTCCAGCTTCTTCAATAAACTCATGGGTTACCGAATCTGTCCAGATCAACTGATCGTAACCCTCTTTTTTTGCTTGCTCGAAAGGATATAACGAACGTGCATAATTTCCAGCTGTTTTGGCAAAGCCTACGCCACCTTCATCCGCACGTGTAAATTCAGTTTCAATTTTAACCTTTAGCGCACTACTGTAATATGGACCAGTTGGGGTGGTTAATAAAGCAAATTTATAGGTATCAGATGCCTTAACGCCCAAATAAGGATCCATTGCAAACATTACCGGACGGATATATAAAGCATAATCTTCTTGATTCGGCACCCACTTCTCATCAACATTGATTAGTGCAGCCAAACCTTGCATAAAAATTTCCTCAGGAATACCTGGCATCGACATTCTTGCGGCTGATTTGTTAAAACGTTCGAAGTTTTTATCAGCACGAAAAACACTAATTTTACCATCTGGTTGGCGGTAAGCTTTTAATCCTTCGAAAATAGCCTGTCCATAATGAAGTGCAGAAATTGCCGGGCTCATTGGAATTGGGCCATATGGAAGAATCTGCAAATTTTTCCATTCGCCATCTTCATAGTCGGCAGTAAACATGTGATCGGTAAAAACCTTACCGAACGGTAATTGCGAAAAATCAGTAACAGCCAAACGTGTTTGTTCTGCTTTGGTGATTTTTATATCTAATGTCTCGGTCATTGTATTTGAATTTTGAATGGGTGATTGATTGAAATAATTGAGTATTTTACTCTCCTATTCTCTAATTCAATAATTTACTCATTCTGTCATTAATTATTTCGCGCAAATTAAGAAAAAACAGGCTTTTTTAATAGCTTTTTGCAATATTAATCTTTGTTTTTGAGTGTTTTAAGTACACTAAGCACCCAACCTTTACCCCACTCTTCCATTTGCTCACCAGTCCATAAGAACGGGTAAAAGATTCTCTTCTGAAAACGCGGAGGCAGATACTTTTGCCAGTTGGTTCCGCCTGTTGCAGCAATATCAACCGGATCCTTCTCCAAATAACGTACGGCCGATTTGTAGTGCGATAAAGGCCATTCTACATTTACATATAAATCCAGCTTACGCAGCTCCTCTGCAAGGGCAGAAACATCGGCTCCATTCGTTTGCAATTGATGGTATAAAGCTGAAAAATTGGTTAAAGTGCGGTCTTTGGCCAGTTGCAGAAACTGAGCAGCATACTTTTTAATAAATTGCTTTAAGGTTAAAGTTTGCTTACCCGAAGACAGTTCGGTTGCACCGAATTTCCAGTAAATATTTTCGAATTGTTCTTCTATTGTTGCATTATTTAGTTCTTCGCGTTTGCTTTTATCTACCAATCGGATAAAATCTGTAGCACAGATCTCGATCATCCGGTACTGGCCCGATTGGAATCCACTGGCAGGCAATAACGACATGCGGAATTTCAGGAACTGCTCTTTCTCCATACCATCAACCATCACCTCGAAAGAAGTAGTTAAGGCGCTGAAATAAGCGTTGATCCGTTTTACACGTGCAGTAAAAAATTCGACGGTTAAATTTTCATGTTCAGCAATCTGCCTGCATTCGTGCAGTGCAAGCTTAAAATAAAGTTCCGTAATTTGATGGTACATGATGAAAATCTCTTCATCCGGAATTGGTGTTTTAGGATTCTGTAAGCTCAGCAAAGTATCCAAATGAATGTAGTCCCAATAGGTTAAGAAATCGGCATATAAAAGCCCATCGAGGTATGATGCCATATCCTGCCCCATTGCCGTATACTTTTCCTGCAGTTGGTGTAGTTTGTCTTTTATTTCGGGTGTGAAATCCATGGTTTAAAGTTAGCTGCACAAAGGTGATAAAGATTTTGCAACAAATAACTAAATTTTATACATTTGGAACAATGGCGATGGAGTACCGCCAAAACCGCCCAAACAGGCTGATGACTCCTACGATTTTTATTTAGAATTGAATTCAAATGCCTGTTAAAAAACTAACAGAAGGATTTCTTCTGTCGATTAAACATTTTATTAAACTCGACTTCGGATTACTCTTAATTAGCACTTTAAAGTGGCTATTGATTTCTGCAATCTTGGGTGGGATTATTGGCTCTGCCTCTGCCCTTTTTTTAGAAACTTTAAACTGGGCAACCAATTACCGTGAACAACACCTTTGGATTATCGCCTTTTTACCAATTGCGGGTATAATTATTGGTCTGTCTTACCATTATTGGGGTGCAGCCGTTGTAAAGGGCAACAACCTCTTGATCGAGGAATTACAATCGCCCAAAAATGTGATTCCGCTGATCATGGCGCCACTCATTTTCGCAGGCACGATTATTACCCATTTATTTGGCGGATCGGCTGGAAGAGAGGGTACAGCGGTGCAAATTGGAGGGGCCTTTGCCGATCAGTTTACGAAACTGTTTAAACTTAAAGCCAGAGATCGAAAAGTGATCCTCATTTGCGGAATTAGTGCTGGCTTTGCCTCTGTTTTCGGGACACCTTTGGCAGGTGCTATATTTGGATTGGAAGTTTTCGTTATTGGAAGTTTAACTTACGGTTCCATTCTTCCTTCATTTATTACTGCAATTATTGCCGATTATGCCTGCAAAAGCTGGGGTGTTGGGCATACCCATTATTCCATTTCTGTGGTACCGGAAATGAATTCGATAAATTTACTATTATCATTAGGTGCAGGAATATTATTTGGACTCGTGGCGAGATCTTTTTCGGCCTTAAACCATAGCTTATCAAGTCTTTTCAGTAAAATCAAATACCCACCATTAAGGCCATTTATTGGTGGACTAGTTTTAATTGGCATTATTTACCTGATTGGGAATACACGATATATCGGCTTGGGCATTCCGGTTATTTCAGAATCCTTTGTTCAACAAGAAGCGTATTATACATTTGCAATCAAATTATTTTTAACTGCGTTTACCTTGAGTGCAGGTTTTAAGGGCGGCGAGGTTACTCCACTTTTCTTTATTGGGGCCACACTTGGTAGCTTTTTGAGTTTCTTTATTCCCTTACCTGTTGGGCTGTTAGCAGGAATGGGTTTTGTGGCTGTTTTTGCAGGGGCAGCGAACACCCCTTTGGCTTGCATTTTTATGGGTGTAGAGCTATTTGGTACCTCATCGGGAATTTATATCGCCTTAGCCTGCGTTACTGCTTACTTATTTTCAGGCCATACGGGGATTTATCGCTCGCAAACGATAGGTGCGCCTAAGCATTTGTTGTTGAAGAGACACCAGTTCTTGAGATAGAATTGGCTTTGACAACCTTCTGGTGCTTAGCAATGAAGGTTGTCAAAGCTCATCAAGCAGGATGGCTTCATGAAGATTAGAATGAAATTTTAAATACTCTGCTTTCCCGCCAAACCAGTCCAATACTTCTTGCTTTTTTAGTTTGGTATCGGTTTCAAGTAGAATCCGACCGTAAGAACTCCATTTCTAATCTCTGAAATCGGAAATAAGATTGTGCTTTTGAGGATTAGAATGAATATAATAAACAAGCCTTGTAAAATAAGATTCGTCGTTTATCTGAGCACGTTTAAATGGAGTTTGAAATAATGTACCTATTCTTTTATGCTGGATATTAAATGCCAATGCATATGATTGGAAGAATATTCTGATTGTTTGCTTACAAGATCATGAATGGATAAATTATTGTGATTCAGATCTTTTAGATTTTCTTTAACAAGAATTAATAAATGAAAATGATTTCCTAACAGACAAAAAGCATAAACATCTAAAACATTTGAAAGGTATTGGTCAAATCTCTTTAGAAAAAATCTATAATTGGCATCAGATTTAAAAAGTGGTTGCCTATCTATAGATCGGTTATACACGTGATAGAATTTTCCCTCTTCAAATTTAGTATAGTAATGTTCGGTTTTTGCCATAATATAATTGCATAAACCAATATACTAAAAATAGGCTATAAAAAGCTTTGACAACCTACTGGCAAATAGCCTATAAGGTTGTCAAAAACTTTGATCAACTACATTAGTAAAGCACCCTAAACTTTATGGTATGCTCGATCTTTTTAAGCGATTTAAACAATTGTTTATCGTATTCTGCATTGATATCGGTAATGGCATAGCCAATCTCAGGATTGGTCATTAAAAACTGACTCACAATGTTAATGTCGTGCTTAGCAAAAACAGTATTGATTTTCGCCATAATACCCGGAACGTTTTTGTGAATGTGAATTAAGCGGTGCGATTTCTCAATTTTTGGCAATTGTAAGTTAGGGAAATTGCTGCTCAGATAAGTTGCTCCGGTATTCATAAAATCGGCAACCCGTTTCGGGATAAAATCGATATTACGTGGATTATGTTTAGGATCATCGAAAACAACAATACCTTGTTTGGTACATAAATCGAGGTCTATTTTATTTTTCGCATTACCTAAATAACCTATAGTTTTTAGCTTAGCCGCATTTTTTAACTGTTCCGCATTTATTTTTTCACCATCACCTAAAAGGATAATCCCCACATCCTTTACGTATTTATCTTCAAAAGAAGTTTTATGCCTAATTGACAAACCATCATTTTTAAGGATAGAAATTGTTAAGGGATCAACCTCTCCAATTACCAGGCAAAGGATTCTGTTTTTAGGATAAGAAATGGCACGCGGCAGATCGTTTACGTATAAAAACTCGTCGAAGCTTGGTGTTACATGGTCAGCTTTCGAAACAATACTTTCGCGGGCTATATTCTCCGTAAATGCAAAAAACTTATTGATGATACCACTTTCGCGCAATTGGAAATCAGAATATCCATCACCAATACCGAATAGTTCGCCTTCGAGCTTTAAATGCTGAAGTAATTTTACTTTACCACCTTCTTCACTCAAAGGATTGGCATGATCGTAATCTATAATTTTACCATCGCCAGTGGTTACAAAGGTATTGGCATAAATATTTTCCTTTTTAATGTGGTACTGGCTCACTACAGGGGTAATAAATTCCTTAAACCCGCCAGAAACAATCAGCACCTCATCGGCATGTTTCTTAAAAAACTCGGCATTGCGCGAAAAAGAAGTTGATACTTTCTTTTTTAAATGTTTGATGAGTTGTTTTAAATGATCTTCATTCGCCTCAAGAAGCTTAACACGTTGGGCTAAACTTTCGGAAAAGGAGAGTTTTCCCTCCATGGCAAAATTAGTATAATCTTCAATTTTTTGGAAAATCGCCTCTTTATCTGGATGGTTCTTTAGCGAAATTCGGGCAAGTTCATCAAGTGCTTCTACCTGTGTAAAGGTACTATCAAAATCGATGATGTAATAGGCTTTCTGTTTGGGCATTATCTTAAATGTTGGGTAATTTCTTTTATGCTTTCGGCAACCGGCTTAAAGGTAATGCCTGTTTCCGTTTTTATTTTACTGTTATTGTAATAACTTAAGGTTAAACTGCTCTTCGCTGCATCTTTAGTGATGGAAGGCTGTTTACCAGTGAATATAGATGCAAATTTTAGTGCCCTCCAGGCTATTCCGAGCATCCATGATTTTGCTTCTCTTTTTGGTGTTTTAACACCAAAACCCTGTGCAATTTCGCTGAACAGATCTTTATAATGATAATCATCGGCAGAAATGATATACCGTTGTCCCGAAACTTCCGCATCCATTAACAGGATCATCGCTTTGGCTACATCTTCAACATCTACAAAACCAGAAGCACCATCGGTGTAAAACGGGAAACCACCCCTAACCACTTTAAAAATTGCTCCGCTTCCCTCAAATCCAGCATTTTTACCGATAATTACCGATGGGTTGACAATAATAGCGTCTAAACCTTCAGTGATGCCCCGCCAAACCTCCATCTCACCCTCGTATTTCGATAAACCATAGGCATGTGCTTTGGCATCATATTCCCAAAAGTCTTTTTCAGTAATTTTATTGCCCTTTTTAGCATTTCCTAACGCAGCAACTGAGCTTACATGCAATAAACGGCAATTATTTTCGGCACAAAGGTTTACAATGTTCGAGGTTCCTTCTATGTTTACGTGAAAAAGTTGTTTTTTATCTTTTGGGTTGAAGGACACAAAAGCTGCGCAATGGTAAACTTTGGTAATCCCGAAAAAGGCATCTTCCAGAGCTGATGGCTCATTAATATCAGCCTCAAACCATTCAATGAGTGGAATATTCTTGATTTGTGAAGGGATTTTAGATTTCTCTCGCCTCAAGGCCCGAACAGCTAATCCCTTATCGGTTAACTGCTTAATTAATTCAGATCCTAAAAATCCAGTTCCTCCGGTTACCAGTATCATTTTATTTTTTTCGAGCTATATGTGGAAATACGCATTCAAAAATAGATATTTGAGCCGAGAGTTTTAAATATATGTCATTAACGGATTTCTTTTCCCCTATAAACCCAGATAGTTTTACACCTAAGCAAGGATTTTTTACAAGTCAGCTGGGGTTAAAAGCGCAAATTTACACCGAATCGTTCCCCGATTTTGAGGAGCATACCTATGATTTGGCAATTTTTGGGGTACTTGATGGAAGAGGCGCCGTTAATAATGAAGGTTCTGCCCTGGCACCGGATTATTTTAGAGAGAAATTTTATAAACTCAACGAAGGTGCTTTTAATAGCAGGATTGTCGATTTAGGCAATATTAAACACGGCGCAACCATTGCCGATACTTACATTGCGATCAAGATGGTGGTTTCGGAGCTGATTAAAAAAGACATTATTCCAGTCATTATTGGTGGCGGCCAAGATTTAACCTATGGCCAGTACCTGGGTTATGAAGATTTAGAGCAAAAAGTAGATCTGGTGGTTATTGATAACCAATTTGACATTGGCGATGATGACAATGAAGGAATTGCTACCCGATCGGACTGTTACCTAAACAAAATTTTTCTTCACCAGCCCAATTACCTTTTCAATTTCAGCAATGTGGGTTATCAAACTTATTTTGTAAACCAGGAGAGTTTAAGTGTGATGGATAAATTATACTTTGATGTACACCGTTTAGGTGAATTTGCTCAGGACATTTCCTTAACAGAGCCCATTATCCGTAATGCAAATATGATTAGCTTTGACATGGGCGCTATCCGTTCTGCAGATGCCGCAGCAAATGCGAATACCACGCCAAATGGTTTTGATGGCGAAGAAGCCTGTCGAATTGCCCGTTATGCTGGCATGAATGATAAGTTGACCTCAATTGGCTTTTACGAGTTTAATCCAGCCTACGATAACAACGGCCAAACGGCCTTCTTACTTGCTCAAATGGTATGGTATTTTGTGGATGGATTTTACGCCCGTAAAAAGGATTTCCCGCTTACACCTAAATCGCAGTTTATGATCTATCGAACCAGTTTAAAAGATGGTTCGGGAGAAATGATGTTTGTAAAAAGCAAAAAATCAGACCGCTGGTGGATGCAGGTCCCTTACCCTTCAGGGCAATCCAAAAATGAGCGCTACCATCTTGTGCCTTGCAGATATGATGATTACCAGACTGCTGTTAATGGCGAAATGCCTGATTTATGGTGGAGAACCTACCAAAAACTAAACTAAACTTATGTAAGTTCAAAGTTTATATCTTACTTTTTGCTGGAAATCGATAAAATAAAAGTCTACCCTATGAACAGTCTATCATAATTTTACACAGCTATTTACGTTTTAGCGGTACAGATTTCTATATTTGAACAGGATTAAACTAACCTCATGAAACCATCATGATTTTCGTGACCACAAAGTAAAATCAACAAATCATGATAGCTTCATCACCAATGAAAAAATATTATACAGATGAAAAAAATATTATTATCTGCAATGGCGCTATTGCCCCTTGCAGCTTTGGCACAAAAGCCATTTACAATTAGTGGCGACATAAAAGGATTGAAAACCGGAGATAAGGTTTATCTGATCTATCAAGGTGACGGCAAAAATGTCACCGATTCTACAACAGTGACAAATGGTACTTTTGCATTTAAAGGAACATTGTTGAGCCCTGCGCAAGGAAGTCTTTTCTTAAACAAAAACCCTTACGTAAACCGCCCGGCACAAGGTGAGAAATTAGATGCTTTATCTCTATATGTAGAGCCAGGAAATATAAAGCTAGCCGCAGCAGATTCTTTAAAGAAAGCAACAATCACCGGCTCACCAGTTAATGACGATGCAAAGAAATTAAAAGCATTAACTAAACCTGTAGCAGACAAACTTGCTGCAATTAATGCTGAATATGCAGGCTATACACCCGAGCAAAAACAAGATAAAGCGGTTATGGGCGCTTTAGGTGCCCGTTATGAAAAAGAAGCTGCTGGAATGGCTCCATTATTATTACAGTATGCAAACGGCAATCCAAAATCTTTTATCAGCTTAAGCGCAATTAGCCAATTGGCCGCAGATCCTGAACAGGCAACAGCAGCAGAAAAAGCTTTTGTTGGATTATCGCCAGATTTGAAGGCAACTACGACAGGTAAAAAAATTGCTCAAATATTCGACGCTGGAAGGAAAACCGCTGTAGGTGCCATGGCTATGGACTTTACACAAGTTGATACTGCAGGTAAACCTGTTAAATTATCTGATTTTAAAGGTAAATATGTTCTGGTAGATTTTTGGGCATCATGGTGTGGCCCATGCCGTCAGGAAAACCCAAATGTAGTAGTGGCTTACAACAAATTTAAAGATAAAGGCTTTACTGTTTTGGGTGTTTCTTTAGATGGAGGAAATACCAGAACAACTAAAGCTGCGTGGCAAAAAGCCATCGAAGCCGACAAGTTAACCTGGACACATGTATCAGACTTAAACGGCTGGAGCAATGAAGTGGCCCAAATGTATGGCATCCAATCTATCCCGGCTAATTTCTTAATTGATCCAACAGGCAAAATTATTGCAAAAGGCTTAAGAGAACAGGCTTTACAAGATAAACTTCAAGAATTATTAGGAAGCAAATCGAAATAAAAAAGTATTCAAAACAAAGAAAGCCCCAATCGATATTGGGGCTTTCTTTGTTTATACGAAAACGTATTATGCAGATTTTAAGAAATCCAATACGTTAATGAAATAGTTTTCAAGTCCTTCGTAAGGATCTTCTCCTGGAATCCATGATGCGAATTTCCAGTATTCCCAATCGGCATTTTCGATTACCGGTGGGATTAAAAGAAAATATTGTTCTTCAGTTAAGCCACCGATTACAATACTTCGAGCCAGTTTAATGGCCACCTCTAGCAATTCTATATGCTCAGTCCAGATTTCGATGAGCTGTGCGTCAACATCTTTTAGAAATGCCACATCGCTTATTTTGGAGAACGATGGATCAACGTTTTCGTTTGGTGTAGTAAATCCATTGGTAATCAACAGGAGTTCTTTATAATCAGCTGGGAACGCTATTCCCAATCTTGCTTCAGCTTCCTGTATTTCAGCTAATGTGGCAGGTTGATTACCTAGCCATTTTGTTTCGATCTGTTTGGTTGTAAAACTAAACTCTCCTTGTTTAATTGCGGTTTCGGAAATCTTTTTGAGTACTTTTTTCAACTTATATTCTTTTAAATTAAGTCAAAACCAATATCTTCTCTGAAATATTTGCCATCGAAATAAATTCTGCCGGCATCAGCAGTTGCCGATTGTAAAGCAGTAAACAAATCTTTTTGCAAACTGGTAATGGCAATTACCCTACCTCCATTTGTTTTCACTACATCATTTTCTAACAATGTTCCGGCATGGAATGCATTAGAATGACGTAGGTTTTCAATTCCAGTAATGGCTTTACCCTTCAGATAATCGCCTGGGTAACCACCTGCCACAATCATTACAGTAGCAGCTGTTTGCTCAGAAATAACCAAACTCACCTGGTTTAATTGTTTGTTGGCAGTAGCTAAAAACAGTTCTACCAAGTCGTTTTCAACTCTAGGGATCACACTCTCTGTTTCAGGATCGCCCATACGTGCATTGTATTCGATTACAAATGGCTCTTCTCCTACTTTAATCAGTCCGAAAAAGATGAAACCTGTATAATCGATATTATCTTTCTTTAAACCATCAACCGTTGGCTTAATAATCCGCTCTTCTACTTTAGCCAAAAATTCTGGCGTGGCAAAAGGAACCGGCGAAACTGAGCCCATACCACCAGTATTTAAACCGGTATCGCCCTGACCAATCCGTTTATAATCTTTAGCTGAAGGCAGTGTGATATAATTTTCACCATCAGTTAAAATAAATACCGAAAGTTCTATTCCGCTTAAAAATTCTTCAATTACGACTGTTGCTCCAGCTGCACCAAATTTACCGCCAAGCATCAGTTTTAATTCTTCCTGAGCCTCAATGGTTTCGGTACAGATTAACACACCTTTACCTGCTGCCAAACCATCGGCCTTTAAAACAACCGGTAAAGCATGGTTTTGCAGATAAGCCAAGCCATCTTCCAAAGTTTCGGGCGTGAATGATTTTGAAGCCGCAGTTGGAATACCATGGCGCTCCATAAACTGCTTAGAGAAATCTTTGCTTCCTTCTAGAATAGCTCCCTCTTTTTTAGGTCCGATAACTGGAATGTGCGCAATGGTTTTATCGGCAAGGAAAAAATCGTGAATACCATTTACCAAAGGTTCTTCCGGACCTACTACAACGAGTTCGATGTTTTCGGTAAGCACTACTTTTTTAATGGCATCAAAATCGTTTACATTGATGTTGATGTTTGTACCATAAGCTCCTGTACCACCGTTACCTGGAGCAATAATTAGTTTATCGCAGTGCGAAGACTGGCTCATTTTCCAAGCGAATGCGCTTTCTCTGCCGCCTGACCCTAAAAGTAAGATATTCATATCGGCAAAGATAATATTTTAGTAACAAGTAGCGAGTATCAAGTAATAAGACTTGTCTTCAAATACTAGCTTCCTTTTGCACTTCTTGTCATTTGTTCAAGCATATCCCACATTTCGTTCGGGATTGCCTCTAAGCCATTCATCTGACCTGCGCCCTGCAACCATTCACCGCCATCAATCGTAATTACTTCACCATTAATGTATCCGGAGAAATCGCTCACTAAAAATGCGGCTAAATTAGCC
The DNA here is from genome assembly GCF_004310665.1 of Pedobacter kyonggii. Lineage (GTDB taxonomy): Bacteria > Bacteroidota > Bacteroidia > Sphingobacteriales > Sphingobacteriaceae > Pedobacter > Pedobacter kyonggii. The sequence continues at coordinate 524,553 of NZ_SIXF01000001.1, forward strand.
AATTCCTGATGGTCCCCTACTCTTTTTAACGGCACACGGTTTTTAAAATCGAATTTTTTAGCTAAATCGCCGGGCAATAAACGCTCCCAGGCACCTTTAGTTGGAAACGGACCTGGAGCAATTGCATTGGTACGAATACCATATTTACCCCATTCTACGGCTAAAGATCTGGTTAGTGCTAAAACACCACCTTTTGCACAAGCCGAAGGCACAACATAGGCTGAGCCTGTAAAAGCGTAAGTGGTAATTATATTTAAAACTGTTGCAGCTTGCTTTTCCTTAATCCAATGTTTACCAAAGGTAAGTGTACAGTTAACTGTTCCTTTTAAAACGATATCGATAATGGATGAAAATGCATTGGCCGATAACCTTTCGGTTGGAGAGATGAAATTACCCGCAGCATTATTCAATAATATATCAACTGAGCCAAATTTTTCTAAAGTTTTGGCCAATACATTTTCTACCTGTGCTACTTCTCTAACATCACAGGCAACTGCCAATACTTTGCCGCCTGTTTTTTCTTCCATTTCATCGGCAGTTTTTTGTAGTACATCCTGTTTTCTGCTTGTAATTACGAGGTTGGCTCCTAATTTCAAGAAATATACGCCCATTGCTTTACCCAAGCCCGTTCCGCCACCTGTAATTACAATGGTTTTTCCTTTTAAAGCGTCTTCTCTGAGCATTGGTGCGTTATAACTGAACATAGCGGTGGTTGGTTATTAAGTTAATTATTAGATTGTTGGGAATGGTTAATCGGTTAATTATTTAAACTGGTTAACTGTTTAGCTTGGATAATCGCTCAGTTGTTTGAACCGAGTAATCGACTCCAAACGCCCTGCGCCGAACTCCAAACTTATTTTCTCTGCAGATTAGCTAAAATCGTTTTTATAATATGGCGCGTTGCCGGCGACCACCATTGTGCTAACATTTTTTCTAACGTAGCAGATTGATCTGCAGTTACCGCAGCAATTAATTCCTCGCGGATATTTAATTTGCTTTGCGACCAGGTGTTACTTTCGAGTTCCATGTATTTCTTGATCTTACGCTCGGCAGCCGTTAACAAACTTTCATTCCTCACCAGTTCATCAACCAAACCAACCTTCAAAGCTTCTTCTGGGCTATAAAGCTTACCTGAAAGCAAACTACGACTGGCTTCTGCCTTACCTAACCAAAACGCATACAATTGAAAAATACTATTTGGCACAATAATACCTACTGGCACCTCATTTAGTCCGATAATGTATTGCCCTTCTGCCATTACCCGGTAATCGCAGGCTAATGCCATTACGCATCCGCCGGCCGGGCTATGACCACTAATTGCAGCTACCATTGGTTTTTTAAACGCAACCATGTTGGCAGTAAAACCCAAAAACAACTGCCAGAAAGATTTAGCCTCTTCTTCGTTGTACTTATAAAGTTCTACCAAATCCAATCCAGCAGAAAAGAAAGGTGCTGTACCAGTTAAAATTACACCGCCAATGTTATCATCGGCGGTAATATTTTTAAGCATATCGTCAAGATCGGTAATCAACTCGCGGTTTAAGGCATTCGATTTACCTCTATCTAATGTAATGGTTGCCAGGCGATCTTTAACACTTACTTTTATTGTATTCATATTTAAATAGTATCAAGATTTAAGAATCTAGTATCAAGACAAATACACCATAGCATAAACTATGCATGCATACTAATTCAAATTTATCTATTTTTCTCTATTTAACATCATAAGTGTAAACTTTTCTTGCCAAATGCCCTATAGCGTCTATTCCTTCTATTACTACACGGTAGGTTCCAGGCTCGTCTGCATTATAAAATTCGAATTGTGTTTTTCCATCTTTATCTGTAACAACCTGTGGATTCCAATAAATAGTTGTTCTTAAATCGGCCCTGCTACTTGAGCTTGCCGCATCGTATTTTGGTGAATAAAACTCTCTTGAAATCGTAAATCCTTGTGGATTAAACGTTACAATTCCCGGTGCATACCGGTTGGTACTTCTACCTCCATCGCCACGTTTAGTAGTGATAATAATTACACCTCCACCACCTTGCGAACCATAAATGGCCGTATTGCCGATGCTTTTTAAAAGTTCAATAGATTCTACATCGTTAGGATTAACATTATCCAAAAAATCGGCTTCCATCTGCATGCCATCAACAATAATATTAATAGGTTGATTTTGACTACGCATTAAGTATGGCACGTTACCTCTAAATATTACTCCGGGCAGTCTGCCCTGTAAACATTGCGATAAGGTAATGCAGGTAGATAGCTGATCGGCTGTCATCACGAAATCGGCTCTTCCGGCACCATTTAGGTTGGATGAATTTTTCGCTGGGTTTTTCTTTTCAGTAATGGTTACTTCTTCGAGTTTAATTGTCCGCTCTAGCAAGCCTAAACGGGTCATCTCATTAAAATAGTTATCGCTTTCTTTAATATACTTCATCAAAGTATTATTCACATTGATATCTACATCGGCTCCATTTTTATTCTTGGTTACAATCTGCCCAGGAACGATATCAAGATTAATATCTACAAACTTCCTTTCTGTTTTAGTTCTTGCCTGAACAACAAATTTTGTACTATCGCCAAAACTTAAATTATCGAAAACAAATTTTCCTTCGGCATTGGTTACCGTATCCAAAATGGCTACCGTTCCTTTTGTAGCCATTAGCATTACCTTACCACCTGGTACAGGTTTATTACCCCTCATTACCGTTCCGCTAATGGTAATAGACTGCTCGGGTTTATAAGTAATGTTCGGGCCAACATTATTGATGATATTTCTCCAGAGAAATCTTCTCCAGCCCTGGGTAAGCATTAAGTTATCGAGTTCCTTTTGTGTTTGAAGATCATCCTTTAAAAAATAATGGTTAGGTTTTTCTACATAGCCGCTCAAATCAGAGGTAAGTAATAACGAGGAGAGGATATTCGACTCATTATTTTCATCAGGTGTTACTTTTGCCAAGTTGGTTACAGCAACCGAAAAACTACCTAAAACGGGTTTGCTATCATTAGTAGCATTGAAAGTAAAGGCTGCTTTCCCTCTTTTTGCGCTAGAAACTCCAGATGAATTAAGTGATACATCAATTAACTCAGACTTGTTATTAATAAAAACCAACCGCTCTGCTAAAGGTTGATTGGTGCTTGAAAATAAAGTAAACTGCACAATGCCAGTTGGCAGGTTCTTTTTTGGAATATTAGCCACTAGTACCTGTTTATCCATTTTAGCTTTGGAGCCATAATATACATTGCCACCATGCTGTGCAACAACTTTTAGTTCTTCGCCATTTACAAGATCGGCACTGGCCATAATTTTAACCACCACTTTACCTGTATCTAAAGCATTTACAGAAAGTGCATAACCACTTTTAACGGCCAAAGGTAATTTCAACGTTTTTTCTGATCCATCCTTAAATTTAACTTTTGCAGAATATGATTTCCCGGCCTGGTTGTTAAACACAAAGTTACCCATACCTAAATAATTGGTGGCAAAACTGGTTACTTCATTTCCCCCTTCTTCTACTATAGTTCCTTCTACATCTTCACCGCGGCCATCGGCATTAACTGCTTTAATGGCAACTTTTTGCGGCAATTCTTCAACAAGCGTTCCCCCCTCTGGCATAAACTGTACATCAACATTGTTAGACGTAGAAGTGATCGGGATAGATTTGATTACTTTTTGTTTATTATCCAGCGCGATGGTAGCAATAATCTTCCCTGATTTATTTTGGAAAGATTGATTGTTTGTGAAGCTAATTACCGCATCACCAGTCAAACTTGTTTTAACTTTGCCCTTTGTTATGGTACGATAATCTAACTGAACTTCATAACTTACTTCATTTTCACTGTAGGCTACACCATTTTTATCTTCAAAATGAACTGTTGCCGTTACTTTATCTGCAGTGTTTTCTTTGGTAAAACTGTAAGAAGTTTTTGTAAAAACTTTGTTAGCCCAGCTATTTCCGATCTTGATTGTCTTATCGTAAAAGAATTCAGTACCAAAATTCCTCATGTAGTTGGTATAGGCCCTAATTCTATAATTGCCCTCGCCAAGTGAATCTGTTAACTTAAAATCGCCCCAGGTAATTCCTCCCATAATGGGTAACTTAACCAGTTTCTTTAGCGAATCTTTTTCATTGATCAGCTCCACATACAGGATCTTACTAATGCCCGAAGGGGCCGAAGTCTTCGTATTCACCACATAGGCTTTGAACCAAATATCATCGCCAATGGCATAATAAGGCTTATCTAAGTGAAGGTGAACTTTTTCTTGTGGATATTTACTGGTGTAATCTTCGAGTTTTTGCAAGAGCTGACCAAATGGATCATCATCCATTTTAAATGCGGCAAAAACAATAAGTAGAGATAGAAAACTGATTGCGAGAGTAATTTTGAGTTTCATGTGGTTTGGTAACAAATAAATATGTGTCAAGGTACAAAACCTAAGGCATATTTTTATGAAGATACCATGAAATTTAGTTTCACTTCTAAATTTTTAGTTCACAGTTAAAGAAACACATTAATTTATCAATATAGATTTGAAAATGAAGGATTAAGTGTGCTTGACCTTATCCGTCCGTTGTTCATAAACCCGACAGCGGCCCAAAGCACATTGGATTTCATTTCCAAAAAGAAAAATATTCTTTTAGGCTATTGATTTGGAAATGAGAGGTTCTGATCACTTGGCCTCACCAGCCCCGCTTTTGTTTCTGCCGATGAAAAATCGGCATTCACGACAATCGGGTTCAGGAACAATGTTTGGACCACGGAGAACAGACTGCCAATCATAAACCCGACAGCAGCGGCGGCTCCCGATTCTTCTATTGGACCTTAGCGAATGGCGGGGCTACAGCGGCCAAATGCACAAGGTTTTCATTTCCAAAAAAACAAAAAACATTCTTTTTAGGCTCAGTGATTTGCAAATGGGTGGTCTAAAAGCAATCTGACAGTTAACCGATTAGCAAATTGTTAAAACTTATTCTTCCACATCATGCTTTCTACCGGCCGGGTGGTTTTGTTGTTGTACTTAGCATTACCTTTTGAATTGTACATCGTTTCGATCTTACCTTCAACAACAAAGTAAATCAATTGGCCAATAGGCATTCCGGCATAAATTTTTACAGGTTGTGCTACTGATATTTCTAAAGTCCAGGTATTACAAAAACCAACATCACCTTTACCTGCTGTTGCATGAATATCGATCCCTAAACGGCCGGTACTGCTTTTACCCTCTAAAAAAGGCACATGCCCATGCGTTTCGGTATATTCTACTGTAACACCAAGATATAGTGTGCCTGGATGAAGGACATAGCCATCTTTAGGGATTTCGAAATGTTCGATTTCATTGTGAGCCTTCGCATCAAGCACACGGCTCTTATAAGTAGCCAGGTATTTTCCCAAATGAACATCATACGAGTTGGTTCCTAAACATTCGCGTTTAAAAGGCTCAATGATGATTGTTCCCTTCTCAATTTCTTCTAATATCCTGCTATCAGATAATATCATTTTTATACGTATTTTTGGCCTAAATTATCATTTATTTAAGATAATTTTGCATGTAATCTCCAATTTAATCAATGCCAATAATTTACAATAAAAATATTGATCAGCATTCTGTTTTAGCAATTTGGAAAATTGAAGAAACGGAGGAAGAGTTGTTGGCCGGACTGCAGCTTAAGCAGCATGAACATGATATTATTTCGTCGTTAAACAGCGGCAAGCGGTTACTGCACTGGTTAAGCACGAGATTGCTATTGAGAACAATGCTTAATACAACCGAGTATATCGATTGTCAGTTTGATGAACACGGCAAACCCTATCTGGTTAACTTCGACTATCATATTTCGTTAAGCCATTCTTATGATTATGCTGCCGTAATGATTAGCAAAGACCATGCTGTGGGTGTTGATATTGAACTGATTAAGCACAAGATAAAAAGCATTAAACACAAGTTTTTAAGCGATGTAGAGCTTGCCCAGAAACAGATTGGCGATAATACGGATGGCCTATATGTTGCATGGTGTGCTAAAGAAGCTATTTACAAATGGCACGGCAAAAAGGGTTTAGAATTTAAACAGCATATCCATATTAAACCCTTTAAGCTAAAAAACGAAGGCTCACTAAATGCATTGGTAGAACTGCCAACAGGTACGCGAGAACTGACCGTTAATTACTTTAAAACTAAAGACAGTTACATGTTAGGCTATGTAGCCAGCAATTCTTAAAATAAATAGAGATGAACGAGACAGCGGAAAAAGCAATTGCAATAGATTTAAAGCCAACTATTTTTACAGACTGGGGCTTAACAGACTACCAGGAAGCCTGGGATAAACAGGAAGATTTGCTAAATAAAACGGTGGCCATTAAAACAGAAAACCGCGTAAACAACAGTAATAAGCCGACCCCGAACCATCTTGTATTTTGCGAGCACCCGCATGTTTATACTTTAGGTAAAAGCGGGCATCCCGAAAATTTATTGTTGGATGAGCAGGGATTAAAAGATAAACAAGCAACCTACTATAAAATAAACCGGGGTGGCGATATCACTTATCATGGCCCAGGGCAACTAGTGGGCTACCCTATTCTTGATCTTGATAATTTCTTTACCGATATCCATTTATATCTACGCACACTGGAAGAAGCCGTTATCCTTACCTTAAAAGATTATGGGATAGAAGCTGGCCGTTATCCTGGTTTTACAGGGGTGTGGTTAGATGCCGATAACAAAAAGGCCCGTAAAATATGTGCTATGGGCGTTCGTTGCAGCCGTTGGGTTACCATGCATGGTTTTGCATTTAATGTAAATGTAGATTTAGATTATTTTAAAAATATTGTGCCCTGCGGCATTGATGATAAAGCCGTAACTTCTTTAGCAAAGGAGCTTGGTTATCATCTTGATATGGAAGAGGTTAAAGGAAAATTAAAGAATCACATTGCCCAACTCTTTAAAATGCAGCTGATTTAACTAGCTGGATAAAACTAAACGGAACGCTAATTCGTAGATTAAGCTATGAAGATTTTATTAAGCGCCATTTTATTTTCTTTCTTAACTTCGGGCTGTACAAAACAACAGCCTATGCCCATTGAACCAGTTATCGATCGAACAAAAGCTTCACCAAACGGAGAAGGTAATTTTACATATCTGGCACTTGGCGATTCTTATACGATTGGCGAATCAGTTAAACGGGCAGAATCTTTTCCTTATCAGCTTCAAAGTTTATTAAAAGCCCAAGGTAGCAGTGTAGCAAATCCAAAAATTATTGCGGTTACCGGCTGGACCACAGACGAGCTGCAGGGCGCTATAAAAAAGGAGAATTTAACAGGCTCCTATAGTTTTGTTACGCTTTTGATTGGTGTAAACAATCAATATCGGGGTTATCCAATAAATACTTACAAAAAGGAGTTCACAGAATTGTTACAAACAGCAATCGCTTTTGCCGGAGGCAACAAGAATAAGGTTTTTGTAGTTTCTATCCCAGATTGGGGCACTACGCCCTTTGGCAAAAGCTCGGGGCGAACCCCACAAACGATTGCCAATGAAATCGATAGCTTTAACACCGTAAACCAAGAAATAACGCTTTCAGCTGGTGTAAACTATACCGATATTACCCCTGCATCTCGAAATGCTGAAACAGATTTATCTTTGGTGGCAAGCGATGGATTGCATCCAAGTGCTAAAATGTACACCGAATGGGCAACCGCTTTATTATCAAAAGTGGCCAAAGTATTGAAATAATTAAACATTTGTTTATGCTGTTTTTAAATTAAAAAATATATTTTAGTTTAACTATTTAAATTAATCACCTTTAAAAACAGTAAATTATGAATGAGTATGAATCAAGCGGAATAGCCGCGGGTATTGGTCTGGTAGGCGGGATTATTTACCTGGCGGTAATTGTCCTGATGATTGTGGGCATGTGGAAAACCTTCGAAAAAGCCGGCAAACCAGGCTGGGCTGCAATTATTCCCATTTACAACTTAATTATTTTACTTGAAATCATTGGCAAACCAATGATCTGGATTTTATGGATGCTTATCCCCTGCGTAAACATTGTATTCGGAATCTGGGCAACAAATCTATTAAGCAAGAGCTTCGGCAAATCAGAAGGCTTTACTGTTGGTTTAGTTATTTTTCCTTACATTTTTTGGCCAATTTTAGGTTTTAGCGATGCTAAATATTTAGGTCCTTCGGCAGCAGAAGCACAAAATGGCGGTTTTGGCAATAACCCATTCAACAATCCAAATAATCCATTTAACAAACCATTCGGCAATCAAGACACTCCAAACGATACTCCTCCACCGGTAGTTTAATTCAAGGATGTTTATCATATTTATATTTTGCAGCTTAATCACCCTGGTTGATTGGCTGCAAAATCATTTAATCCCCTGCCCATTTAAAGCACTAACCGGAATCGATTGTCCGGGCTGTGGCTTTCAAAGATCTTTTATCGCTCTTGTTCAAGGGGATTTATCAAAAAGCTGGTCGCTTTATCCACCCACCATTCCACTGTTGTTCTTGTTTATCTCAGCGGGCCTATTGTATAAATTCCAAATCAAACAACGTTCCCTTATTTTTAAAGTGTTGGTTATTGTAATCGGTAATTTTGTAATGATCAGCTATGTACACAAAATGTTTTTTAGCTAAACACTTATATTAGCGGTAAGGTGATTATAATCTTTTAATACCACCTCTAAAAACTGTAACTCGTTCATTCCACTCGGAATAGTTACAAAAATGTGTTCCTTGGTTTTGGCTGCCATGGCATAAATTAAATCGGCATTCCCTGTTTGGTAATAACCGGTTAACACTTCATGAATAAGTTCTATATCCCTATCGTTTAAATGCAGAACTTCTTTAAACTGCGGTTCGTATTCTTCAGGCAAATTAAAACTGAATGCCACATTAGAAAATTCAGTTCGTGGTTTAGTTTTAATCAGCGTTGTTTTAGCCAGTATATCGCCCAACCGCTGATGATTTTTTGTTACCGCTACCGAAACCAGCGCCACAACACCCCAGCCAAAAGGGAAGCCGAAATCAATCATCCGAAATAACCACCTAAAAATATACTGCCCTATGGTCGGCTGTGTGCCATCAATGCTAATTACCTTTATCTTTAACACCTTCTTTCCCAAAGTTTGGCCATCCATAGTGATTTCGCAAACCAGGTCGTAGAAAGCAAAAATTGCCAGGAAAATGAAGAAAACAACTATTGCAGCACTTCCCGACATCGCCATTTGTGCAGCGCCCATTACTACTAAAGTAATTACAGCAAGAATTAGAAATCCAGCCAGATCGATACACCTTGCAGCTATACGCTCTCCAAGGCCAGCAATTTCGTAATCAATATCAATATTTTGAGCAGTGCTAATTCTGATGCTATCCATATTCAAACATAATTTTTTTTAAGGATATTAGCTGTAGGCAGATCTTTATTTTTTTTAAACTAAAGTTTTCTTATATTTTAATATTTAGATTGTTCATCTATGTATATTTGTTCAGACTGGTTAATTGATCTGAAAATTATGTTGGTTTCATTTCCATAAAAAATTAGCTATTTTAACCCGAGATTTGGTAAAGCCTTTAGATGAGAGAAGCATTATTTGTTAAACAGAATTCGAAGAAGTGGCAACATTATGATTCCATGCAACAGGCAAACCCTGATGAAGTGGCCAATCAGTTTATCGAAATAACCAACGATTTGGCTTACTCAAAAACATTTTATCCAAATTCGAAAACAACAGCCTATCTCAATGGCTTAGCCTCTAAATTACATCAATCCGTTTACAAAAACAAAAAGGAAAAATCGAACCGTTTTATCCATTTTTGGAAAACAGAGCTCCCCTTAATATTCCTGGAACACAGAAAACAGGTAGTTTATGCATTGGTTTTTTTCTTGGTTTCTTGTGCCATTGGTGCCTTATCAGCCAAATATGATGATACCTTTGTACGATTGATCATGGGCGATGGTTATGTAAACATGACAAATGAAAACATTGCCAAAGGTGATCCATTTGGGGTTTATAAACAGCGTAACGAGTTAATGATGTTTATGCAAATTGGAGTTAATAATATTTATGTTGCGCTATATACCTTTGTTTTGGGCATTATATTTTCATTTGGGTCTATCGTTTCATTATTCAGAAATGGAGTGATGCTTGGCTCGTTCCAATATTTCTTTTTTAGTAAAGGCCTGGGCTTTCAATCGGTTCTGGTTATCTGGATTCACGGCACATTAGAAATATCGGCAATTGTACTGGCTGGAGCTGCTGGTTTGATTTTAGGGAATAGCCTTTTATTTCCCAAAACCTATACGCGTATGGCTTCAGTTTTAAAAGGGGCCAAAGATGGATTAAAAATTGTAATTGGCCTGATACCGATTTTTATAGTTGCAGCATTTTTTGAAAGCTTTGTTACCCGACATACTGAAATGCCTGTATGGTTAAGTATGTTCATTTTATTATCTTCTGCGGCTTTCATTATTTGGTATGTATTTATATACCCCATAAAAATCTACAATAAACAAACAACGCTAAATTAACATGCTAGGGAAAATTGAATTTAAGAAAAGAAGAGACTTCGGACAGGTGATTAACGACACCTTTACCTTCATGCGTCAAAATTTTAAGCCCCTCATTAAAATATATTTCACATTTTGTGGCTTATTTGTACTGGCCAGTATGTTAACCATGTTATTGCAACAATACAAAATGGTAAACATCATCAATACCATCGGTAATGGAAGAAATGCCAAAGGCTTAGGTTTTTCAGCTTTATATGGATTAGAGTATTTCTTATCTATTTTATTCTCTTTAGCAACATATGCCAGTATGAGTGTTGCTATACTTTCTTATATCTCTATATACGTGCAGAAAGGGAACCAAATACCAACCACCGATGAGGTATGGGGATATTTTAAGTATTACTTCTTCAGGATTTTTGGGAGTTCCCTTTTATTGATGCTGATGCTTGGTGTAGCCATGTTATTCTGTGGGGTGCCTTTCTTCTGGCTATTTCCTTATGCGGCCATGACGCTCCCCATAATGGTAATCGAAAATGGTTCTTTAGGTTACTCCTTTAGCAGAAGCTTCAAAATTATTAAAGATAATTTCTGGATTACTTTTGGCACGCTGATCGTGGTATGGATTATTGTTTATGCTTGTATGACCATGATCATTTTACCTACAAGCATTTTTAATATGATTGGTATGTTTACCCATAAAACACCGCACATGTCTTTAACACTTACCATGATTACAACTGTTTTGCAGTCATTATGCCAGGTATTTACCGTCATCCCGATTATTACCATTTCATTGGCCTATTTCAGTTTGGTTGAACAAAAAGAAAGCACTGGCCTGATGGAACGTATCGCAAATTTTGGCAATACCGAAAAACCCATAGATACCAGACCTGAAGAATATTAAAATGCAGCGTGCTCTATTCCGATATCTTCTTGTTTCTCTTTTGTTTTTTATTCCGGTAATTAACAAAGCACAAACGGCTAAACCTAAGCCTGTTACTGCTATAATTAAAACAGATAGCAGTAAGGTTATGACCTCGAAATTTGATAAAGAGGCCATAAGTAATTATAAAGAACAAAAAGAGTTTCAATACGACGAAATAGGTCAGCAACAATTATCGCTCTGGGATAAATTTTGGTTATGGTTTTGGAGTATAATCGGCGAGCTGTTTCAGGGAGCAGCATCTAATATTTTTTCCAGGTATATTTTTATCGGACTTGGTGTGGCGCTGATCATATTTATTGTGTTTAAGGTTATTGGTGCTGAAAAAATCTTCACTAAAAAATCGAAAGAAACAATCCTACCGTACGATGTAATTACCGAAAATATCCATGAGATAGATTATGAACAGGAATTACAGAGATTAGTTACCGAAAGAAAATTCCGTTTGGCCGTTAGGCTTCTGTACTTGAGGGCGCTTAAAAAATTGAGCGATGCCGAAATTATCCAGTGGCAGCCCGATAAAACCAATTATAATTATTTAATGGAAATTAGTAAGCCGGAGCTAAGAAACGATTTTGGCCAGCTTACCCTACAGTTCGATTATATCTGGTACGGCGATTTTCCTATCGATGAAGTGAAATTCGACCCCATTAAGCAATCATTTAACCAGTTTAACAACCAGATTAAATGAAAGGCTACAAATTATATCTGATTATCGGTTCCATTCTAATTTTGGGTTATTTAATTGCGCAGTATAATAAGCCTACGCCAACAAACTGGGCACCAACGTATGCTGTTAAAGATAAAATCCCTTATGGAACATATATTTTATACAATAGAATTAAAGATATTTTGCCATCGGCAAGTATTCAACAGTCGAAAACTGCTGTTTACACTACGCTAAAATCTAAAAAATTCAATAAAACGGCTTATATAATCGTTGCGCAAAAGACAGACGTCAGTAAAACTGATCTTGAACAGCTGATAAAATATATGCAAGCAGGTAATGATGTATTTATAGCCACTTATGACTTAGGAAAAATAAGGAAGGAACTTAAAGTGCAAACTTCTACCGCAATGTCTCCAGAAGGAAGTACCTTAAATTTCACTAATCCAGAACTAAAAACCGATGCAAACTATGGTTTTGAAAGAGGTATTGGCAGCCAGTATTTTAGTAAGGTTGATACAAGTAAAACCACAATACTTGGGGTAAATGGGAAAGGCCAGCCTAATTTTATCCGTTATGCTTACGGAAAAGGCAATCTTTACCTGATTGCTGAACCCGGTTTTTACACTAATTTTAATCTGCTGGATAAATATGGCGCAGAATATGCCGCTAAAACCCTGAGTTATTTACACGGAAATAAGCAGCTCATTTTTGACGAATATTTTTCTGCGCAAAAGAACACCACTACCGATATGCTCAGGGTGTTCTTTAAACATCCTGAATTGGAGTTTGCATACTATCTGGCCATATTTAGTCTGATAATTTTTGTTTTGTATGACATTAAGCGCAGGCAAAGAATTATCCCAATCGCAGATCCGCTTACTAACTCTTCTTTGGCCTTTGTTAATGTGGTGGGCAGTGTTTATTACCACGAGCGGAACAACCTCGATATAGCCTTAAAAAAGATCAATTACTTTATGGAGTACTTAAGGGCCAGGTATTATCTAAAGACCTACGATATAGACAGCAAATTTGCCCAGGTCCTAATAGAGAAAACAGGTATTAATGAAGCGCTGGCCAAAACCCTGACCAAACATTTTATCCAAACGCCAACAATGGGCGATTTAAGTGATACCCAATTGATTAATTTAAACGAAAGCATAGAACAGTTTTATAAAAATACGCAAAGCAATGGAACAAGAACAGTTTAACCCACGTACCGATTTAAGCGCCTTAAATGAAGCTGTAAATCAAATCAGAAATGTACTTGGAAATATCATTATTGGCCAAAAACAGGTTATTGATTTCTTAATTGTTGGTTTGCTTGCCGACGGGCACATCTTAATTGAAGGCGTACCGGGAGTAGCCAAAACACTTAGCGCAAAGTTGCTTGCAAAATCTATAGATGCACAATTTTCGAGGGTTCAGTTTACGCCCGATTTAATGCCATCTGATGTTTTAGGAACCCCGATTTTTAATACCAAAACAGGAGATTTCGAATTTAGGAAAGGTCCTATTTTTGGCAATATTATTCTGGTTGACGAGATAAACCGTGCACCGGCAAAAACCCAATCAGCCTTGTTCGAGGTGATGGAAGAGCGCCAGGTAACCATAGATGGCCATACCTATATCATGGACGAGCCTTTTATGGTATTGGCCACACAGAACCCGATTGAACAGGAAGGAACATATCGCCTGCCTGAAGCACAATTGGATAGGTTTTTATTCAAAATTGAGGTTAAATACCCTTCGCTAGAGGAAGAAACTGCGATTTTAATGGCTCAGCACACTTTAGTTAATAAAACACTATTAAACGATGTAAAACCAGTATTGTCTGTTAAACAGATACAAGAGGCTAGGGCAATCATCCGCAATTTGTTTGTAGAGCCAAAATTATTGGAGTTTATCGCCAAAATTGTAAACGAAACCCGCAACAATTCGTCTCTTTATCTGGGCGCTTCACCAAGGGCATCTTTAGCAATTGTACACAGTGCAAAAGCTTTCGCTGCCATTCAAAACCGCGATTTTGTTACACCTGAAGATATTATTGCTGTTGCAGCCCCTGTATTAGCGCACAGGATTTTGTTATCACCTGAAAAAGAAATGGAAGGATTAACCACAAGCGACATCGTTAACCAGATTATTAAAAAAATTGAAGTACCACGGTAGGTCAGTTATCAGTAGCCGATTTTCAGTTTACGGTTGGCGACTAACAGTTAACCAGTTTAAACAATTAACCGATTAACCAACTTTTACAATTAATCCTATAGTGAAAAAATTCTTTCAGCAATATTATAACAATCTATTCCTAAGCGATCGCTTATTTGCGGCTTTAGGCCTCTGCATTGTGCTTTTTTTGTTGAAGTTCTTTTTTGCCTGGATGGGCGATATCCCTGAAATTGCCACTGGCGCCGTATTTGTTTTATTTTTTATCGATATTTTTATTCTATACCGAAATACCCAAGGGATTGATGTCAAAAGAATTACCTCGAAACGTTTGAGTAATGGTGATGAAAATCCGATACAAATCGAAATCAAGAATAGTTATGGTTTTGGGGTAAATGCCAGGGTGATTGATGAAGTACCTTTTCAGTTTCAACTCCGGGATAAAGATTTTAAACTTCACCTAAAATCTGCTGAAGTAAAATCGATCCACTACAACCTGCGACCAACGAAACGTGGTGAGTATGATTTTGGCTTTATTAGAGCGTATATCAGTTCACCTTTGGGTTTAATCAACCGCCGTTATAATTTTGATGGCGCCAAGATCCTGCCTGTTTTTCCTTCTTTTATTAATCTTGGTCAATACGAATTGATGGCCGCTTCACGCTATCTAACAGAATTCGGTATTAAAAAGATCAGGAAGATTGGACAAAGCAGCGAATTCGACCAGATTAAAAACTATGTTGGTGGCGACGATATCCGAACCATTAACTGGAAAGCTACCGCCAGAAAAGGTGGCTTAATGGTGAATACTTATACAGACGAGAAATCGCAGAATATTTATTGCGTTATTGATAAATCGCGTGTGATGCGCATGCCATTTGAAGGATTGAGCCTACTCGATTATGCTATAAATGCAACCGTTGCACTTTCGAAAGTGGCCATGCTTAAAGAAGATAAGGCAGGTTTAATTACGATATCTGAAAATATTGGCGCTGTTGTACCAGCAGATCGTAAAGCTTCTCAGCTTGGCAGCATCATGAATGTGCTTTACAAAGAAAAAACAAGATACCTTGAAAGTAATCTCGAGGCACTATATTCCGCGGTACGATCAGTAGTGAAACAAAGGGGCCTTTTGGTTTTCTTTACCAATTTCGAAAGTTTATCGGCACTGCAAAGACAGTTGCCTTACTTAAAAAGAATAGCAAAATATCACTTATTGGTTGTGGTATTTTTCGAAAATACAGAACTAAAAGAATTAAGTACAGAACCTGCCAAAGATGTAGAAGGCATTTACCATAAAACCATTGCCGAGAAATTTATCTACGAGAAAAAACTAATGGTTAAGGAACTCAACAAACATGGCATTTTAGCCATCCTTACCCCTCCCCAAAAACTTACTGTTAATGTAATTAACCAGTATTTGGCATTAAAGGCACAGCAAAGGATTTAGTTTGGAGTTGAGAGTGGTGAGTTTGGAGGCACTGTTCTACTGAACCATGCTAGGTAACTCCAAACCCCAAACCCCAAACGCCCAACTCAAAACTCCTTTACTCCTCTTCCCTAAAATATACCTTATAAAAGTTCATCGATTTATCATCGTCGTAACCTTTTTCGATCATCTCTTTATTGCCATGGATATAAATGTGGAAGTTTTTATCCAGCTTTAACACGCTTTTATAGGCACGGGCTTGTTTTTTAACGGCAGATTCAGCGATTTCAAAATTATCGGCAATCGGACTTTCGTACTCTTGCTCGTAATTCTTCTTATAGTTTTTGAATGATTCAATCCCTTCGGCATTACCAATTACTTCATTACCGAATTCCTCAATATCAAAGGTTTCTTTTTCTTTGAAATACTTCATCGAGCGGTTTAAGAGATCGATTTTATCCGCTTTGCTGATTTCGTAATCATCTTCAAGTTTCTGCGTAACGAAGTTTTTGTAAACCCCTAAAACATTATTGGTTTGGTTATAACTATCGTTCCTGATTTTCAGCTTCAAGAATTCATCTTTCCAGTAAACAGCAGAATCATTGCTACTTTTCGATTGATCCAACACCACAACTTTATAGCCTTCTTCTTTATCGACGTTAAAAATCAGGCAGCCTTTATCTAATTTATTAATACTGATGGCTTCTTGCTCGTAACTTACATTAAAGCCATCCTGCTCAGGGTAAACTTTTAGGTAAGTATCTTTTGTTTCAGATTTAAAAACACCAACTACATCCAATTGCTCGCCTTCTATCTGCACCTTTTCAAAATAAGCGACATATAGCTCGCCAGATTTAATTTTTGGGTGGTTGGCTACATCGTATAAATGTTTGGCCAGTTGTTGCGAATCTTCGTGAAAAAGTTCGTTGTTTTCGAAAATTTCATGAACAAAATGAAATACTTCATTTAGTTCTAAATTATCGTTGGGGTGATAAAAACGGTAGACTTCATTTACCTTTTCGAAAGGTTTTAAGAAATACTGCATTAACAGGTTTCCCAACACTTCATCATCAATTTTTAAAGGCGCATCAGATAATTTGTAATATTCTTCAAGCAGTTTATTGCCTGTATGGTGGATAGAAAGTTGCTTAAGTGAAGCCTCGAAAAATGAAATCATGGGCGCAAAAATAGTAAAATCATTGGGTTAACCACCTCCGTCATTCAATCATTCTATAATTCAATTATTTCTTGATATAAACCTCGGCCCTCTGCAGAAAGCTTTTTTCCTTTAAGGATGCCTCAACCTCATTTATAGCCTTCATTAAGTTATTTTGAGTGTTCGTAATTTCTGCTGTGGCTTTAATAATCACATCCCAAACAGGCTCCATAGTGGAAAGAAGTGCTGTACCCTTTTCTGTAAGTTCAACCAAACGTTTACGGGTATCTACTTTATCTTTTTTAGACCGGATCAGTTTCTCCTTCTCCAATTCTTTTAACAAACTGATGGTAGAAGGGTGTGCATAACCAATTTCATCAGACAACGAAACCACGTTCATCGTCGATTTTTTATATAAAGTATAAAGCACAGGGAACCATTTGGGTTGAAAATCAATTCCGAATGCTTTATAAATCAACAGACCATCTTTACGGATCTGATCGCTCAGCCTTTGCAATCGGGTAGAAACGGCCAATAAACCAGAAGCATCAATTACATTTTGTTCCATTAAAGAGATTTTAAATCCAGGCTATAAAAAACATTGTCTACAGCCATCCTAGGAAAGTAAACCGGCAAATCTTCCATTGCAACTGATTTAAATCCGTTACGTTCATAAAAGCGACAGGCGGCCTGCAATATGTCTTTAGTACCCAAATATACCTCATTCAATTTGTTATCATTGCAATATGTCAATAGGGTTTTTAATAAGGCCTGCGCTACCCCCAGTTCCTTTCCGCGGAATTCTTTTTTAACAAACATTTTTCTAATTGCCCCCGATTGGTGCTCAGGTACAGCAATTAAAGAAATAGTCCCAATCAATTCACCATTTAGTATGGCACCCCAAAAAGCACCGCCAGAACCATCGTAATTTTTTTCTATATCCAACAAATCTGGCTGTGCTGCCAAATCGATATCGACATTAAATTCTATTTGCTGGATGGGTAGAATTAACCCAATAATCGCTTCACAGAATTGATTATCTAACCGTTCAATTTTAAAATCGTTTTGCATTGCTAAATATTATTCGACAAATATATGTAGTCAACTACATATATTCCAAATGCAAATATCATTTGAACCTCAAATTTTAGGAAGGACTGGGAATTGTTTTGGTTATTGGAGAAAATTATTTTGTGTTCTTTAACTTATTGAGAAAGTCGACAATCTTTTTATCAGCATAATTGGCCGCGCCTTCATGCCTGAAAGACAATCTGCCTTGTTTATCAAAAATAATTGTTGTTGGTAAAGCGCCAGCAAATACTTTTTCAGGAATCTCGCTTTCTACTTTATAAACCGGCATTGCATAATTACGGTCGGACATAAACTTGCCTGATTTGGCAAAATCGCCATCTGCATCCACAAAAATGAAGACAACATGTTTATCATCTTTAAACTGAGTATATAATTTATTGATCGATGGCATTTCTGCTCTACATGGCGGACACCAGGTTGCCCAAAAATTAAGAAAAATAACTTTTCCTTTTAAATCGCCAAGATCAATCACATTTCCTTTTACATCCTTAAACCGCATTCCGTTAAGGCTTGTTACGATTTCCTTTGGGCTTTCAACTTTTGGCGAATAAAAACCAATTTCCATTAATCCCTTAATTAAAAATGCTTTAGCATCAGGTACCAAAACAATTACCAAAAGGATAATGATAAATAATGCGTTGAATATATTTTTCCTGATAAACTTCATTAATTGTTCGTTTTAGTTATCGTAAATAATAACGAAATGGGCTTCCAATTGGTACTTCAATAATTTATTAGAAGATTTAGACCCTTCATACGTTAAACTATTGATTAAATCACCAGTCAAAACAGCGCAAATACAATGTTACTTTGTAAATATATATAATTGCTTAGGAATTACTATTTTTGCCCTGTTGAAAAAGCATAGACAAAACATTAAGAAATATCTATCAGCATTTATGCTGATTGTATTTGCTATTGCTTTAACTCCGTGGAGTGTACTTCACCACCATATCCCTCTTCCTGTTGTGCAGAAAGAGGTCAACTGTAAACACGTTAGCCATGTGCAGGCCCATGGCGATACCTGTTTAATCTGTAATGCTAGTTTTGAAAAAAATTATGTGCAAACGCACCACATTTACAGAATCTTCTTATCGGCCAAAATTTTTAGTCGAACCGAGCCTACCTTAAAGAATGCTTTTACAGAAATAAAGCGTGCTTGCTTACGTGGCCCTCCTTTAGCTTAATTTTTTCTTTTCAAGTGCATCCGCGCTTAATCAAATTATTTACATGAGAAACTAAAACTAGCTTCATTACGCTATTGCTTTGGTTTTTCTATCATTTTTATTTACTACAACACATGAAAAAATTACAGCTTATTGGCTTAGTAATTCTATATACATTATTAAGCAGCACTGTTTTTGCTGCCGCTTTAAAGAATATAAAAGGTAAGGTTATTGATGCCAGTACTAAACAAACGTTGCCAGGGGCAACCATTTTTATCCCTGATTTAAAAGTTACTGCAGTAACCAACAATGATGGTGAATTTACATTGAATAACCTTCCATCAAAAGGAAGTTACCTCGTTGAGGTACATTACGTTGGCTATAAAACAGCTACACAAATAGTAAATCTGGCTACAGCAGCCGGATTAGAATTTTCTTTACAACCTACTGCAATAGAGACCAAAGAAATTGTAATCACCGGAAGTTTGATCAGCAGTACCAGCAAAAGAAATAGTGCTTCATCTGCGGTAGTTGGCAAGGATCAGTTATTACAGCCTTCAACCAATTTAATCGATGCATTGACTAAAATACCCGGTGTATCGCAAATTACTACTGGCCCATCTATTTCTAAGCCTGTAATCAGAGGCTTGGGCTATAACAGAATTGTAACTTTAGACGATGGGATAAAACAACAGGGCCAGCAATGGGGCGATGAGCACGGTATTGAAATCGATCAGTTTAAATCAGACCGCGTTGAAGTTTTACGTGGCGCGGCATCGTTAATGTACGGTTCTGATGCGCTGGGTGGTGTAATTAATTTATTAGAGCCAAGTACCGCTCCTGAAGGACAGGTTAAAGGTGAATTTATCACCAATTATTCTACTAATAATGGGCTTACGGCTAATTCATTAATGTTAACCGGTAACGAAAACGGTTTTGTTTGGAGAGCACGTGGAACCTACAAAAATGCCTACTCTTTTAAAACACCTACTGGATATTTCCCAAATTCTGGTTTTAATGAAACCGATTTAAGTGGAATGATTGGTTTAAACAAAAGCTGGGGATATTCTCATTTAAACGTTTCTAACTTCCGTAATAATATTGGTTTTTACGAGCCAACATTAGATGAGAATGGCAACTTCGTTAAAGAAGATGGTGAATCGTTTATTACCTCAGAGTTTAAAAACCGTGATCTGGATTACCCTCGTCAGGATATTCGCCACTTTAAAATTGCCTTAAATAACAATTTCATTATCGGTAACGGTAATTTCAAAGCTGATTT
The DNA here is from genome assembly GCF_004310665.1 of Pedobacter kyonggii. GTDB lineage: Bacteria > Bacteroidota > Bacteroidia > Sphingobacteriales > Sphingobacteriaceae > Pedobacter > Pedobacter kyonggii. Next base: position 544,975 of record NZ_SIXF01000001.1, read on the forward strand.
TGGCTATCAACAAAATCAGCGCCGCGAATTAGAAGAAGGGCCAGACCCATCTTTATTTTTCGATCTTAAAACTTATAATGCCGATTTAAAATACTACATCCACGAAACGAATGGATGGCAACCTGTATTTGGAGTAAGTGCCGATGCTGGCCATAGTGAAAACAAAGCAAATGATGAATTTCTGATACCAAATTATAACACTTATGGCATTGGTGTTTTTGCTTATGCCAAGAAAAACTGGGAGAACAATACTTTTAGCATCGGTGCGCGTTACGATTATAGAAAAAATAATGGGAAACAATTATTTGTAGATGACGAAGAGCAGTTTGCACCTTTTCAGAATAAATTTTCGAACGTGAGTGGTGCCTTAGGTTTTACCCATCAATTTAATGAAGAGTTAAACTTTAAAGCCAACGCAGGTTCGGCTTTCCGGGCACCAAATCCAGCTGAGTTAGCCTCAAATGGTGTACATGAAGGAACTTTTCGCTATGAAATCGGTAATCCCAATTTAAGCCCCGAACGCAGTTATCAGGTAGATGCCGCTTTAGAATACGAAGGAAAGATTGTCAGTGCAAGTGCGAGTATTTACAATAACTATATTCACAACTTCATTTATGCTTCTACCAACGGAGAAAGAATAGATGCAGAAGGCGATAATTATCCAGTTTACCGTTATGGCCAGGTTAATGCTAATCTTTATGGTGCTGAGGCGAGTTTAACTATTCACCCTGTTCCGTTTATCCATTTCGAAAATACCTTTGGTTATGTTCATGCACAGAATAACACTTTAAACAGGCCACTTTCATTTATTCCTGCGGGAACTTTAAGAAACGAGTTACGTTTCGAGCCTAAACTTAAAGGAACAAATGATGCCTACCTATCAGTTGGTATCAACTCGGCATTTAAACAAACCCGTGTGGATGATGTTTTTGAAACACCAACAAGTGGCTATACGCTGTTAAATGCAGGTATCGGCGCTACCTTTAATTTGGGCAAACAACCTGTTAAATTATCTGTTTCGGCCAACAACTTGTTAGATCAGAAATATTATGATGCATTGAGCCGATTAAAACCTGGTCGTTTAGATTCAGAAAACCTTAATTTAGGTGTTTACAACCCTGGCCGAAACATCACTTTCGGATTGTATATTCCTTTTACAGTGGTTAAATAAAACCCATTAATTTCATTATAGACAAAAAGCGGAGCTGATTGAGATCACTTCGCTTTTTGTTTAAGTATATCTAAGATTAATCGTCATTCCGCTATCATTAACGGGCTCCAATAGAAAGGTCGTCATCTCCGAAGCAACGCGGAGTGGAGAGATCTTTGAACATGTTTATTAAAAAAATTAAAGATTTCTCCGTTATGCAACCGATGAAAAATCGGTAAGCTTCAGTCGAAATGACGATTTATGGCTGTTTATTATCGCTGTTACTTTTTAAACGTCTCCCTTTTAGCCCTAACATACTGGCTTGGCCATTCGGTATCATCGCCAAGCACTTGCGCTGCATGTGTAGGAAAATAAGCATCACGTAGCGATTCGCGGGCAATAAAAATCAAATCAGCTTTGCCCTGTTCTAAAATTTCTTCCGCCTGCTGCGCCTCTACAATTACGCCTACTGCTCCCGTGTAAATACCAATTTCATTTCTGATCTTATCAGCGAAAGGAACCTGGTAGTTTGGTCCGGCTGGGATAAAGGCATCAGGTACATTACCACCCGATGAGGTATCAATTAAATCAACACCGCGATCTTTTAACACCGCTGCCAATTGTAATGAGTCATTCTCGTTCCAGCCACCTTCCGTCCAATCCGTTGCAGAAATGCGAACAAATAAAGGCAAGTTTTCTGGCCATACCGATTGTACAGCCTCAACCACATCGATTACCAAACGAATCCGGTTTTCGAAACTTCCGCCATAAACATCTGTACGTTTATTGCTTAGCGGACTAAAAAATTGATGCAATAAATAACCGTGTGCAGCATGTATTTCTACTACTTTATAGCCTGCAGCCAATGCACGTTTAGCTGCTGCTCTGAAAGCAAAAACAATATCCTGAATTTCTGAAATTGTTAATTCATGTGGCTCAACCTGTCCTGGCTTAAAAGAAATTGGAGATGGCGCAATTGGTTTCCAGCTATTTTCACCAGCGGCAATTTGTTCGCCACCTTTCCAGGGCACTTCACAACTGGCTTTTCTACCTGCATGTGCCAACTGGATGCCTGCAATTGCTCCATTATCATGGATAAACGAAACAATCTGTTTTAATTTAGCTACATGTTCATCTTTCCAGATGCCCAAATCGGCATAGGTAATTCTTCCATCGGCAGTTACCGCAGAAGCTTCCTGGATAATTAAACCTGCACCACCAACGGCACGGCTTCCTAAATGCACCAAATGCCAATCGGTTGCAAAACCATCAATAGCCGAGTACTGGCACATTGGCGAAATAACAATTCTATTTTTTAAGGTTACATCCTTTATGGTAAAAGGAGAAAATAATTTAGACATATCTTTTTAATATTTTAACCACGAAGGGCACAGAGAAATACACAGAGCACACCGAATGCTTTTCTCTGTGAAAAACTCCGTTTGCTCTGTGGTTAATATTACAATTAAAAACCAGCTTTCTTTAATTCAGTATTGATGAACTGAATTTCCTCAGCGTTTAATTTTACGTTTATAGCTTCAGCATTCTGAACGGCTTGTTTTTCATTTCTGGCGCCAACCAAAGCAATGGTAATACCTGGTCGTTCAACCGTCCAACGCAAAACCAATTGAGATAAGCTAGCATTTTTCTCGTCGGCCAACGGTTTTATTTTAACCAAAAATGCATTTGTTTTTTCGATGCTTTCTGATGAAAAGAATTTATTTCCCTGACGGTGATCACCCTCTTCAAATTTATAATCGGTAGTCATTTTTCCGGTTAACAAACCACGTTCCATCGGACTATAAGCCAAAACCGATTTATTTTTTTCGATGCAATATGGAACAGTTTCTTCTTCTACCCCGCGGTTTACCATGCTAAATGGAATTTGGTTGGATATAATTTCTAAAGTTTGATCTGCTTCTTTTAATTGTGCTACATTATAATTGCATACACCGGCATAACGCACTTTACCCTGCTCAATTAATTTGTTCACCGCTTCGAAAGTTTCGCTGATCGGTGTGGTTACATCTGGCCAGTGGATCTGGTAAAGGTCGATATAATCTGTACCCAGGCGTTTTAAAGATTGCTCGCATTCATAAATTACACTTTCTTTTCCGGCATATTTATAAATATCGATTTCCTTTCCATCGTTATTTTTACTTTTAAAACCGAAATCACCTTTGGCCAAATCCCAGCGCATCCCGAATTTGGTTACCAGTTGTAATTTATCGCGTGAGATACCTTTTATTGCATCGCCCACAATTTCTTCACTATCGCCCTGACCATAAATTGGAGCGGTATCGATTGATGTAACCCCTAAATCGTAACCTGCTTTAATTGCGCTAATCGCATCGTTTCTATCTGTACTTCCCCACATCCATCCCCCGGCTGCCCAGGCGCCAAAAGTGATTACTGAAAGTTCCAAATCTGAGTTTCCAATTTTTCTGTATTCCATAATTATTTTTTAATGATTTTATCTACCGCATAACTGTTATGCGGCAAGTAAGCGAGTAGTACCGATAAAAATGCCACATGGACGAGTTGAGAAGGTAGTGCCTCCCAATTCTCAATTACCGTTGTTCCGAAAATCAGTGCCAAAGAAATTACTCCGGCAAATAATAACCCTTGCCTTGTAAATAATCCTAATATAATCATTAACCCTGCTATAAATTCAGCAAATGGCAAAATATAACTGAAGGGGATAACCAATGTATCGGGTAAATAAGATTTAGAGAATTGCCCTACCATCCAATGGCTAAAACCTACAAGTTTTGGTAAACGTACCAAACCATGTCCGAAAAAGCTTAAACCAATTGCCAAGCGGCTAAGTAAATATGCCCATTTTGTATCCATAGTATATCGATATGCTACAAACATACAATCTCCATATTAAGGATGTTTTAATGCAACAATTATTAGACTGATATTTTACCTTTCAATGGCGATTAGCAGAGGGTCCAGCGTAAAGTGCATAGTGTATTTTACCACAAAGGGCACGGAGAAAATCACAGAGCGCAAAGAGCGCATGGTGTTATCAGAAATTAATTTTCTCATCTATTTACATTTCCCATATTCAACCGCGATACACGTTACGCTAATCGCCAGACTTTTTCCTCTAAAAATTTGGAAATCATCAAACAACATCATACATTAGTGTACTATTTAACTAATACAGTAGATATGATCAATATTAACAATCTTAATTTTGGCTACAGCAAGCATAAGCCATTATTTAAAAATATGAGCATGCGGTTAAGCAATGGGCATATTTACGGTTTGCTTGGAAAAAATGGAGCTGGTAAATCGAGCTTATTAAAAAACCTGGCCGGTTTAGTATATGCACAAAGCGGCACATTGGATGTAATGGGCTTTAATCCAGCAAAAAGACAACCCGCACTGTTAGAGCAAATCTGTTTTATACCAGAAGAATTCTATTTACCATCGGTAAAAATTGATGCCTATCTGAAAGCAAACGCACCATTTTACAAAAACTTTGATCACAGTTACTTTACTGATCTGATTAAGGAATTCGATATTCCTGTTGAACAGAAACTCATTAACATGAGCTACGGACAGAAGAAAAAAGTAATTATTGCCTTCGGCCTTGCCACACAAGCCAAACTGGTAATTATGGACGAGCCTACAAATGGATTAGACATTCCATCAAAGGCACAGTTCAGAAAAATTATGGCCTCAGCCATGACCGATGAACGCTGTATCATCATTTCGACCCATCAGGTAAGGGATTTAGATAACCTGATCGACACGGTGATTATGCTTGACGAAAATGATGTTGCGCTTAAAGCTTCAGTAGAAGAAATTACAGCAAAATTAACCTTCAAGAAAGTCAAAGAAATAGATGATAGCATCATCTACGCGGAGGCATCACTCTCTGGTTATAATGCTGTTATGCCAAACTATCATCAAGAAGAAAGCAAATTAGATATGGAGCTTCTTTTCAATGCCATACTTGCAGAAAAAATCAAATTTAAACCTTTATTCAGTTAAGCAATGAACAACACATTTAATATTAATCGATTTGGCTTATTGCTTAGAAGACAATGGCTTGATTTTGGGAAGATTTACCTGATCAGTCTAGTGGTGTTATTGGGAATTGTAGTGGGATTTTATAGCTACAGTATACCCTCGCCATTTAAAGACAATAATTTTGACTACAACGGCAACCTTGATATGCGTTTCCGCTACCCTCTTTTCCTGATTTTGGGTTTTGTTTTTATCAGTATTGTAGCCAGTAGCTATTTTAATATCCTGGGGCAGAAATCAAGGGCCATTTTAGAACTGATGACACCCGCTTCAATATTCGAAAAATTTCTGGCAGGTGTAGTTTACACTGCAATAATAAGTTTGTTTAGTTATCTGTTGATCTTTTATTTAACAGATTTGGCCTTTGTAAAATACCTGAACGGTCACCTTGATGCCTTTAAAGTCCTATTGCCACAAAACGGGGCTATTAGAGAAGTTGAAACGATTACCTATCAGGTATTTAATGATGAAGGCTATAGAAAATATTGCGGCTACTTTTTTGCTTTCCCCTTTCTTATTACCAGCCTGTTCCTTTTAGGGTCTGTCTACTTTAACCGTTTTCACTACATCAAAACGGCGCTTTCGGTTATGGTTTTTATCGGCCTAGCTTCTTACCTGGTGGTTAAACTTTCGATATGGTTAATGGAGGGCAAAGTTGCTAATCATCATAATTTTAGAAAAGAAGATAAAGACTGGGTTTTGCTAACAATTTTATTAGTAACAAGTATCATCACTTTAATTGTCTGGACGATTACTTACATCCGTCTTAAAGAAAAAGAAGTTTAATTAAAAGGTATAGATATGGAATTTAGAGATAACAAGGCAATATACCTTCAAATAGCAGAATATGTTTGCGAACACATTTTGTTGGGAAAGTGGAAAGCCGATGAAAAAGTTCCTTCTGTGCGGGAACTGGCTGTAGAAATGGAAGTAAATCCTAATACGGTAATGCGCACCTACGAGCTGCTACAAAACAAGAGCATCATTAACAATAAAAGAGGAATTGGTTTTTTTGTGGACGAAGCGGCAATAGACAATGTAATAAACTACAGAAAACAGCAGTTCATTATAGATGATCTGCCTGTGGTTTTCAGGAATATTTACCTACTTAATATTAGTTTTGACGAATTGGAAAATCAATATAAAACATTTGTAAAAGAGAACTTTAACGCTTAATAAAATGAAAACAAGTAATAAATTATTAATCAGCCTGGCGATCCTATTAATTGTTATACCAATTTTAGTGGTGGCCATAAATGTAAAGCTGAACTACAAAGAAAGAGGTATCGAAGACTCTTATTTGGGGACACAAGAAATCAATAACGAAACTTTTGATCAAAAATCGAAAGGTAGGATAACTATTCCCTTACAAACGCCTTTTGAGGCTATTCAGTTTAAAGACGCAAAAGGTTTTAATGTCCAACTTTTTATAAAAGAAGACAACAGATATGGACTTAAAGTCCCCGAAAAGTTTAAAAACGATTTAAAATTTGAGGTAGATGCCAATGGTGTAATACAGTTTGCGATCAACAATTTCACCGACGATAATAATGGCGAAAAAATTGTTCTTGTGATTTACTGCCCTAAAATCAACAGGGTTTCAGTTGCAAATTCATCCATTTTAGAATTTAGTGCTCGTGCAGATTCTTTAACACTAAATGTAGATCATAGTGAAAGTTTATTTTTATCAGGTGACATTACTAACAACGATCCCAAAGGGAAAGTTATCAGTGTAATTAACCCAACCAAAATCGGAAAACTCTTCCTGAACCTAAACAGCACCACTTTTCATGGTTATACAAATGCCTTTAAAGATCTGCACGTTACAGCAAATAAATCAGCGATCGAAATTGGAAATGAAGATGATAACAAAGAATTCCCTTTTGATAACCTGAATATCAAAACAACGGATACATCGAGCGTAAAGTTGCAAAACGTTAAAGTGAAAACCTTCACTGGCGATTTTTCTGATGCTACAACCCTGCAGATTCCAACACCTCTGCTTAAGCAGCTGTTTAAGAAATAATTTATAAGGCCGTATCATAAAGTTAAATAATTCAGATCTGTCAGGCTGAGCTTGTCGAAACGCCCTGCAAGACATTTAAGCAAGTCCTTCGACAGGCTCAGGATGACAATACACGTTTATGATACAGCCTCTTTTTTCTTGCCAAATATTTTTATAAACGTCTTTTATTCGGGTTTTGTAAAAAGGGCATGATTTTTAAGCTAACTAATTGGCAAAAGTTTAACTTGGGCCAATTAGCTTTTTAGTTTTACATCATTACCCCATTATGAAGAGATATTTTCTTTTATTTGCCCTCAGCCTATTCGTTTTTAGCCATGTACATGCACAAAAAATAGACACCCTATCTATCACCCTTGATAACGTTAAATACCCACATCCAGTTAAATATTTTCCTATTAATACCGAAGGGCAGGATATTAAAATGGCCTATATGGATGTTGCACCAACCGCTGCGGCCAATGGCAAAACAGCCATCCTTTTCCATGGAAAAAATTTTGGAGGTTATTACTGGGGCAATGTAATTAAAGCCTTAACCAACATCGGTTATCGGGTTATCGTACCCGATCAAATTGGTTTTGGTAAATCATCTAAAGCTTTTATTCATTACAGTTTCCACCAAATGGCTACCTGGAATAAAAGACTTCTGGATACCTTAGGCGTTCAAAAAACCGTAGTTTTAGGTCATAGTATGGGTGGTATGCTGGCTACGCGTTTTGCTTTGATGTACCCGGAAACAACCGAAAAACTCTTGCTCGAAAATCCAATCGGGCTCGAAGATTATAAAACTTTCATTCCTTACATCACCACTGCACAACAGTACCAAACGGAACTTAAAACCACAGCTGAGAGCGTACGAAAGTATTATCAGGGCTCTTACTTTACGTATTGGAAACCTGAATATGAATACCTGGTGAGCATTGCCGGAGGCGTAACCAATAGTTCCGACTACCCGCGCTGGGCTAAAGTTGCCGCGCTAACTTATACCATGATTTATGAACAGCCTGTAGTATACGAATTTCAGAACTTAAAGGTCCCTACTGTTTTATTTATTGGTAAGGAAGATAAAACCATTGTAGGCAAAGGCCTGCTTACGCCAGATCAACAAGCCTTACATGGTCAGTATAAACTTTTAGGGAAGCAGACTGCAGCCAAAATTATCGGCGCCAAAATTATCGAATTTGATGCCTGCGGGCATATTCCGCATATCGAAATTCCGACGGAGTTTTTGGTCGCTTTAACTGGTAGTTTGTAACTTAAATATTTTTGAGTGGTCGTCATTCTCGCGTATGTGGGAATCCTAAAGCTTATAACAAACACTATATAGCATTAAGATTCCCAATCAAGTTGGGAATGACGACAACGCTAAATCTAATTAACCTCTTTTCCTACAATTTTATTAATACCCTGCATTTCGAAATCGATGTCCTGCCTCATCGATTTCATTTTACCATACAGCTCAACACGGAGGTGGCTGTTAAGTACAATTCCGGTTTTCATATCAAGTGAGGTTTCTCCGGAGTTGGTTCCTTGTAAATCAGTTTCCATTTTGTTGCCCATCACTTCAAAATTCCCTTTTGATATGAGGGTTCCTTTTACTCCTAGTATCGCAATGCCATCTTTTACCTCTTTCAATGTGTATTGTGTAATTGTTTCAATGGGCATATTCATCTGCATTTTGGTATCAACAGTCCAGCTATCGCCTATTTTAACAGGTTTATCAGGGTAAATTTTAAATGACGATTCCATGGTTTGTTTCACCACCTCGTTGCTAAATTGTTTACTTAAAGCATTTTTAATCTGTTTAACCTCACTGGTATCCTTAGTCATCCTTGCCGCCATATTGTCAAGCATTTTATCTATACCAGCAACTGTTTTAATGCCACCATTTGGAGTTACAGTCATATAAAAAGATGCCCCTTTTAAACCGCTAAAAGGATTCTTTTTGGTACTATCCTGATCATCTGAATTAAGGGCCATGGTGTTACCCATCGCTACAGATTTCATAGAAATTCTGTTGTAAGTTACTTTCACGTCCTTTTCGCCACTATGGCCTTCGGTAATATCAAAAGTATAATCTGTTCCAATGCTTTGGGTTAAATGTACATCGCGGCCAGCAATTTTCTGGTTAATGATCTGTTCGGAAGTAAGCGTGAAAGCGTACCTATAACCCGTTGGATAATTTTGTCTCAGCACATAAGTTTTCTGCGCAAAGGCACTTATAGAGAGTAGGCTCCAGATGATTGTTGCAAATATTTTCATTTGATAATTGACCATTTTAACCTGCAGGCTGTTGCGCAAAAATACGGCTTAACTGAAAATATAATTCCGGATGTTTATCCCTTAACTGTTCAGGTTTTTCAAAGAAATATTCAGAAACCACAGCAAAAAATTCAGCCTGATTGGTGATGGCATATGGATTAATATCCGATTTATTGTCTTCAATTTTTTCCATTTCCTCATGCATCATCTTAATCCAGGGCAAAGTATATTCATGCGCAATTAAATTCTCCGGAACACCATCTGTTGCGCCGTCAGATTTATCCAAAAGGTGTACAAATTCGTGGATAGCCGTATTTTCTTTCCCTGCACTTTTAGAAAAACCATGTCGCAAGGCCGAGCGCGATAAAATCATCTGTCCGTTCATATAACCTGTACCCACCATACCCATAATGTTCCTTTCGCCACCTTCAAACTGAAAATCTTTATTAAAAGTATCAGGATACAATAAAACGCTGGTTAAGTTTTTGTATTGCCAATCGTCAAAACCGAAAATGGGGATAACTGCACTCGAAGCAATTAGCAATTCGTCTAATGTTGTCATTTCTAAACCCACCCCTTCTATCTTAACCGTGCTAAAAAACGCGGCCACTTTCTGTTCAAACCTCAGCTTATCGGTCGAATCAAGATTATGGTAATACCCTACATAATCATCCAGTATTTTTTTGTCTACATCCGTTAAAGGCTCAATAGTAACCTTCTTTTTTTTAAGGATGAGATAAAGAGCAATTAAAAAAATAGGAATTAAGTAGGCAAGTGGAAGCGAGTTCATAAATGGGATTACACAGATTAGGGGATTACACAGATTGGATGATGGTTTATATTAGCTTTCGATAATTTCTAATTGGATCAAAACATCTTCGCGTGTAACCGGATAAGGTTTATTGTTGTTTATGGCCTGATAAATGGCTTCGAAAAGCGGCAAATAACTTCCTACTTCTGATGGAATTGTCTCATCGGTTTTACGGCCTTCGGCATCAATGGTTGTTAATAAACCATCTTTACTTGCAGGCTCAACGCCGTAACCCGGATCGGTTAATTTCATACCCGCCAGCAACTGTTCTTCCTGGATATCTGTTCTTTGTTTAATAAAACTTCCGTTTACGCCATGTAAAACAAATCCCGCTTGTGGGTTTACCACCAACATGCTCGAAGTAACAAAAACATACAAGCTATTAGGGTAACTCAGTTGGATCGAGAAATAATCGTCAACCAAAGTACCTACCCTATTCTTACCCAGAATTTTATGGTAACTCAATGGTTTGCCAAACAGGCAGATTACCTGGTCTAACAGGTGTGGGCCTAGATCGTATAAAAGCCCGCTGGCCTCTACCGGGTTTTCTTTAAATGCCTTCGGCCCAATTACGTTACGATAGCGATCGTAACGCAGGTGCATTTCGTTCAATTTACCTAATTTACCACTTTCTATTACCTTTTTAACCGAGGTAAAATCACTGTCCCAACGGCGGTTCTGGTAGAAAAAGATTTGTTTCCCTACACTATCGGCAAGTTCAAAAAGTTCCTTTGCCTGCGCAGCTGTTGCCGTAAATGGTTTCTCAACCAGAATATGTTTATGCTTGGTTAATACCGCTTTCGAATGCTCATAATGAAGATTATTAGGCGTATTAATAACAACCAATTCTATTTCGGTATCATTTAAAAGCTCATCAACACTGTTGTAACTTGTAATATTAGGGTAATCATTAACTGCATTTTTATGACTGCGTTCTACTATAGCCTTTAAATTGAACCCACTATGTGCTTCTAAAAAAGGAGCATGGAAAACCTTCCCCGACATGCCATAAGCTAATAAACCGGCATTAATTGTTTTATTGATATTCGTATCCATAGGTTATAAATGTAGCTAAAAATACAATTATGATTCAAGCTTTAATGTTAAAACAGCAAAGCTTTTACTTAGGCCTTACACCTTTTTACCTTATCTTTGCAAGATATGAAGCCGTCGGAGATCAATGCCAAGTGGAAAGTTTTACAGGAAAAGATTTCAAAGGAATTTGATTCGGATTTTCCTGATTTAAAAGTAATGCTTTTTCTAATTGGCGTTCAGGAATTGGGCAAAGGGCCAAAGAAATACAGTAAACGCCAAAAAGAGGAACTGATGCACATTGCTACCTGCCGTTTATTAAGCGAAATGGGATTCTATGAACTCGAGGGCCTAGATCAGGATGGCTGGCCTCATTGGAAGTTAATTAAAGCAATACCTCCCTATACCATGCTCGAGCAGGAAATGCTGATGAAATCGCTCGTGGTAAGTTATTTCGAAGATATTTATTCGTAAATTCTATCCTGCTGTCAGATATTTCTATCCGGCATCGATCTACTCCACCAGATGGTAACATCTGACGGCACAATATCTTATCGTGGTGTTGGATGTTACCATCCGACACGATCTATTTATAGGTTTTGGAAAGCAAGGCCATTTACTTTTTTTAATGTCAGTCGGGCTTTTCACTATATCTCCCAATCCGATGAAGAATCGGGATCGGGAGGATGTCGCTTCAATCCCGTTTAGATCCTTCAGTTTGTGCAAGTATTTGGGCTTGCAGGGCGGTTAGAAAACTTCGTAAGTTTGGCCTGGCCAGCACCAAACCCAAGTTAACTAAACTACTGATAGAAACGGAAAGCCCGTAACACAGTGGAGGCTTGAAGTGCATAGCAGGACTTTCGGAACCGATCTGCACAGGAACCTGATTTTCAAAAAATTATGTTATCTCCATTTAAAGAGTTGTCAACTTAAATAGCAGGTTTGCGAGAAAGTTGACAACTCATAAACAAAAAACCCCAGTGGATGTACACTGGGGCTGCATTTATAATGACCTCATAGGTAGAGGGAAATTGCGATATTATCCTTGCTTCTGTGCAGTCGCTTTTAATGCATCGTTAGCAACGATTACAATCTCAACACGACGGTTAGCTGCACGTCCTGCATCAGTTTCGTTATCTGCAATTGGCTCAGCAAAACCTTTACCAATGGTAACTAACCTTGTTGAAGGCACACCTTGAGAAACGGCATAAGCTTTAACTGCTGCTGCTCTTCTTTCTGATAAGCCCATATTATATTGTTCTGTACCACGGCTATCGGTATGACCGATAATTTTGATATCTGTATCAGGATATTGATTTAATGAAGAAGCTAAACTCTGGATATTTGTTTTAGCTGCATCCTTTAAAGCCGTTTTATCGAAATCGAATAAAATACCACTGTCGAATTTTACAATAATTCCTTCACCTTCACGAATAACTTCTGCATTAGGAATAGCTTTCTGAATTTCAGCTGCCTGTCTGTCCATTCTACGGCCGATAAAAGCTCCCGCTGTACCGCCAATAGCTCCACCAATCAGTGCCCCTACTGCTGTATTACCGGCTTTTTTACCGATCAATGCACCAATAACACCACCAGCTGCAGCACCAATACCAGCTCCTTTTTGTGTTTTAGTTAAACTATCACAACTTTGGAATGCCATCGAACCTACTGCTAACCCTATACTTAATGTTGCTATTCTTACTTTTGAAATACTCATAATAATCTAGATTTATAATTTCTACTCCTTATATTCAAACACAATGCCAAAAAGTTACCGAACTGTATTTTCTGTCTGTTTTGACCAAATTTTACTATAAATAAGAATTATAGGCATAAAAAAAAGAGTCCCGAATAATGGAGACGCTTCGATAATGTATCATTCTTAGTACAAAAACTAAGCAGAGAAGTAACTTTCCAACTCTTTTAATGTATTTTCATCTGTTTTAAAATCTTTAATTACTTGCCCTTTTTCAACCAAAATGATCCGGTTACAAACGTCGGTAACGTGATTTAAATCATGACTGGAGATAAAGGTAGTCATGTTGCCTGTTTGCTCTTTCAACAATTTCTTTAAACGGATCTGCGTGGTTGGATCAAGGTTGGCAAAAGGCTCATCCAAAATTAAGATTTCTGGCTTCTGCATCAGGGCTGCCGCAATTCCTACTTTATTCTGGTTTCCTTTACTAAAATCGCGAATGTATTTTCCACTGTTTAATATTTCGCCATTAAAAAACTCGCCATATTGGTTTAGGTAGGCAGAAACATCAGCCACACTTAAATTATGCAAACTGCCAATAAAAATGAAATACTCCTCTGGAGTTAGGTAATCGATCAGAAAACCTTCATCCAAAAACGATGCTGTATAATTTTTCCAATTATCGCTTTGCATTACATTTTCACCTTTTGATAAAACCTGTCCATTGGTAGGGCGGATCAGATCTAAAAGCATTCGGAAGAAAGTGGTTTTACCAGCGCCATTATTCCCAACCAAGCCAACTGTTTCGCCTGCAGCAATCTGTAAATCTTCGATGTTTACAACGGTTTTATCGCCATAAACTTTTTGTAAATTCTTAACTTCTAAAATCATAATTATTCTCTAAAGCCTTCGGCTATTTTATAACGTTGTAGTTCTAATCTTTTTGCAATATAGTTAACCCAGTAAGCCCGCATGAATAACATGATAAGGCCGAAAAATCCGATTGTCATTAAACCCAGGTAAGGCCTGTTTAAATAACCAAAAGGCAAATAAACAAGATAGGGAATAAGTATAAAAGGGATCATTAAGATCCATTGGGTGGCTCCCATGCCCTGAAAATTAAAACTAGCACTTCTTGTGATATCAATCCGTTTGTAATTAAAAGTGGCTAAATACAAAACCAGAACTGTACAGAAGCCAATGTTATACAGATAAGCCGCTAAGTGTAATAATAAAAGTTTTGGACTTAAAAAGCCATAAAAACTGGCTAAAATAGTTGTTATGGTACACATTATAGTAAAGAGCAAAAACTTGCCTTTGATGTAATCTTTAAAGTCGATTTTATTTATGAGTAAACCATCAAAATGTGAACTTTGCCACGCAAACATAAACTGGCCATAACTGAGTACAGAAAAACCCGTCATAAAAATTGCTGCAAAAATCATCTTACTAAAAGAATCTGCTGCAATATACGGGGCCTTATAAAAGAGGTATCCATATAATAAGAAGAACAGCCCCATAAATACCGAGTATCGCGGCCGTTTGTGCCTTAAAATTAATTTGAGTTCTAGTGCAGCCAACTCGCCGGCTTTCCCAAATCGGTTTAAAAAGGCATAATCAGTACTTACTTTCTTCTCCTGTTTCGAACCTAATTCTTCTACATAAAGATTTCTGCGCAGGTAATTAGAATTGAGGATAAAAATTACAGATGCTATAACTGGAAAGATAAGCCCCAAATAAGGTTTATCGGCCATCTCGCTAAAAACAAAGTTAGATGCGACCATGATAGAAATCACCTTATAATATTCTAAGGCGGCAAACACGCCGATTATAACCAAACCAACCAAGGTAAACAATACATTGGTGATCGATTTACGCTTAAGGTATAGTATAAAATAGTTGTTAAATACCATTATGGAGAGGATAGCGACAATGTACATTACTGCAACTAACGCACCATCTACACTCCATATCTCGATGAATATGAACGGAAAAAACAAGAAAAATGGCCATAAATTAAAGGCCGAGAAAAGTGCCTTTGCATTTAAAAAGTTGATGATCTTACGCTTTGGTATCTTGAGGTGCAAATAGGGAATGATGCTCAGTGTCGGAATGTCCTGAAGCTGTAACCGCATCAAAAAATCGAATGCGAAATAATATAAAATTATTCCGTTGAAGCTTGTCATTACAGTTTGATTGGGGAAAATTTTTGGGAGGAAAATTGTCATACCAAAGCCAATCCCCACCGCAACAACAAGAAAATAAAGCATAAAAAAACCAATAATGATTTGTGTAGCAATACTACCGCCTTTATTCCGCGAACGCCAGAAAGATTTTCTTTGATGGCTTAAAAAAGTACTCAGCATATTTAGTTTAGGTGTTTGATTTTAGTCAATATATCTATTAGTATGCATTCAGCAGAAAATGTTACACTAATACTTGTATTTGTCTTTCCAGTTCTGCTTAAGCTTTTCACGCAACTTCTCTTCTGCAGGGTTTTTCCCCGGATCGTAGAGTTTTGTGCCACTTAATTCTTCTGGAAAATATTCTTGTGGTGAAAAATTGCCTTCATATCCGTGCGAATATTGGTAATCTTTTCCATAACCGATATTTTTCATCAGTTTGGTCGGTGCATTACGGATATGCAAAGGCACGGGCAAATTTCCGGTCTGTTTAACCAAGGCCTGTGCTTTGTTAATAGCCTCATAAGATGCGTTACTTTTAGGCGAACTGGCCAGATAGGTTACACACTGCGATAAAATGATCCGTGCCTCCGGGTAACCGATTACATTTACTGCAGTAAAACAGTTATTGGCCAAAAGCAGGGCATTAGGGTTGGCATTGCCAATATCTTCTGAAGACAAGATCAGTAACCTACGGGCAATGAACAGTGGGTCTTCACCACCTTCTATCATCCGGGCCAGCCAATAAACAGCGGCATTGGGATCGCTACCACGGATGGATTTAATAAAGGCCGAAATGATATCGTAGTGTTGCTCTCCGGCTTTATCATATAACGCAAGATTTTGCTGTGCATGCTCCAGCACATTTTCGTTGGTGAGTACAATTTTATTTCCACCAATGCCATTAATGGCAATTTCAAGCACGTTTAACAATTTCCGTGCATCACCGCCCGATAAACGGATCAGTGCTTCGTGCTCTTTTATAGTAATATTTTTCTCTGAAAGAATGTTATCTTTTTTAATGGCTGTTTCCAATAAACCCGCTAACTCCGTTTCGGTTAACGATTTTAAAATATAAACCTGGCAACGGGAAAGTAAAGCAGAGATCACCTCGAAAGATGGATTTTCGGTTGTTGCACCAATTAAGGTAACCAAGCCCCGCTCAACAGCCCCAAGTAAACTATCCTGTTGCGATTTACTAAAGCGGTGAATCTCATCGATAAACAAAATGGGTAGGCCTAAAAAACTATCCTTCAGCTGTGCAGCCCTATCGATTACCTCCCGAATATCTTTCACACCGCTGTTAATAGCACTTAAGTTAAAAAACGGACGATCTAATGCCTGCGAAATGATATAGGCCAAAGTTGTTTTACCCACACCTGGAGGTCCCCAAAAAATCATGGAGGGGAGCTGACTGCTTTCGATCGCTTTGCGTAAAACCGCACCTTCTCCAACTAAATGCTGTTGACCAACATATTCATCGATATTTTGAGGGCGCATACGTTCGGCTAAAGGAGGCAGGTTTTGCATAATGGTAAATATATAAAAATTGAGTATTTTGTTTGTCGATAATTTACTAACCAAATATTGAAAGCATAACGCTTTTAAAACAAAAGGACGAATGCTTAGTTCTAATTTATTACTATGGACATTAAAAACTTAGATCACCTTGTATTAACGGTTGCGAATTTAGAAAGTACCTGCAGGTTTTACAGCCTTGCCCTGGGAATGGAAATTATTGAATTTGGCGAGAATAGAAAAGCTTTGAAATTTGGGAATCAGAAAATTAACCTGCACCAATATGGAAGTGAGTTTGAACCAAAAGCTTTCAAACCCATGCCCGGAACAGCCGATCTATGTTTTATTACCGATTTCCCCTTACGCGAAGTGATGCAGGAACTTAAAGAAAAATGCATTGAAATTGAGGAAGGGCCTGTAGAACGCACCGGCGCTAATGGGAAAATCATCTCTATTTACCTCCGCGATCCGGATATGAATTTAATTGAGGTGAGTAATTATTTGTAAACTCTTCACAAAGACTTTTGCCACGGAAGCACAGATTGACACGGAGATTGTAATTCTTTTATCGACTTCCTTTGCAACAATGGCTATTTAGGGGTGTTTAAAAGGTCTTCGACAAGCTCAGTCTGACACCTCAACATCTCATTACAAAAAAGGGTTGTTTTGATGGCATTAAGATTTCCAATCAAGTTGGGAATGACGCTCCGTATTGTATCAAGCTCCAGAAAATTAATCCTCAATCTTCGAGTGGTGTTTGGTATCTTTCATGGTGGTGTACAAAATCAACGAGATTAAAATACATCCGGTTACATACCAATAGAAATAATTTTCGTGACCGATATTTTTAAACCATAGTGCAAAATATTCTGCCGTTCCACCGAAAATGGCAACAGTTAACGCATAGGGTAAACCTACGCCCAAAGCCCTGATTTCGGCAGGGAATAGCTCGGCTTTAACTACTGCATTAATACTCGTGTAGCCGCTCACGATAATCAAGGCGCCAATCATCAGCAAGAATATGATAGTCGTATTGGTTTCTCCAGCCAAACCTGTTAAAATGGGATAAGTACATAAAGTACCGAGCACACCAAAACCAATTAATAAAGGTTTACGCCCAATTTTATCAGATAACAGGCCGAACAGCGGCTGCATAATGGCAAAAACCAACAGTGAAACGAATGATAATGTTGTGGAGGTTTCTTTACTCAGGTGAACCGTATTGACCAAAAATTTCTGCATATAAGTGCTAAACGTATAAAAGGCAATGGTTCCGCCCAAAGTTAGGCCTACCACGGTAAAAACTTCCTTTGGATATTTCATCAGTACTGCAATGCCACCTTTTTTGTCTGCCGAGTTTTTGCTTTTAAAAGCCGAAGTTTCGTCGATATGTCTACGTAGGTACAGCGCGATGAATGAAAGTATGGCCCCGATAAAAAATGGAATCCGCCAGCCCCACTCATGCAGTTCGGCAGGTGTAAGCAACCAGTTTTGCAAGATTAATTGAATACCCAAAGCCAATAATTGCCCACCGATCAGGGTTACATATTGAAAGCTTGAATAAAATCCACGGTGTTTTTTGGTAGCCATTTCGCTGAGGTAAGTGGCAGAAGTTCCATACTCGCCTCCAGTGCTTAATCCTTGAATCAACCTTGCAAAAATGAGCAATAAAGGAGCTGCAATTCCAATGTGTTTGTAACCAGGGGTTAAACCGATAATTAATGATCCTATCGCCATGATGAGTACAGAAAGTGTCATCGAACGTTTTCGCCCTAACTTATCTGCAATGCTGCCAAACAGCCAGCCACCGATAGGCCGCATTAAAAAGCCTACTGCAAAAATCCCTGCGGTATCTAACAATTGTGCAGTTGGATTACTATTAGGGAAAAAGGCAGGAGAAAAATAAAGCGCAAAGGCAGAATAGGTATACCAATCATACCACTCAACAAGATTACCAACCGAACCACCAAATATAGATTTTAAACGATATTCTACATCCTTAATTCCGTTCTGTTGTAATGCTTTTTCCATATAGAGGATGATTGAATGAAACTTAAATCTATAACAGTTGTTAATCAAAAATATGATAATTTTATAAAGAAAGAGCGGAGTTGTTTTTCATCCCGATCCCGCCAACTCCTTCCATCATTCAAAATTCAATCATTACAGCAATGAAAGATAATTTTTCTACCCAATCTGCCGATTACGCTATTTACAGGCCAACTTATCCCCAGGAATTGTACGATTATCTGTTTAGTCTGGTAAAAAACAAAGAAACGGCGTGGGATTGTGCTACTGGTAACGGACAGGTTGCTCGCGTATTGGCGCAACATTTCGATGCTGTTTATGCAACAGACATCAGCAAGAATCAATTAAAAAATGCTTTTCAACTACCAAATATTACTTACAAAGTGGAACCAGCGGAACAAACATCGGTGGGTAATGCTAGTTTCGATCTGATTACGGTGGCACAGGCCATCCATTGGTTTAACTTCGAATCGTTTTATGCTGAGGTAAAAAGAACACTAAAACCCGGTGGACTTTTCGCGGTGATTGGTTATGGCTTAATGTTTATCGATAAAAAAGTAGATAAAGCTGTACATAAACTTTACGAAGATATTTTGGGTAAATATTGGGACAGCGAACGTCGTTATATTGAAGAAGGTTATAAAACCATCCCCTTTCCCTTTGAAGAGATCATTGCTCCTCATTTTCAGATTAAAACCACCTGGAATTTTAACCAACTGATTGGTTATTTAAATACCTGGTCTTCTTTGCAGCATTATAAAAAGGCGAATGAGCGCAATCCATTGGAGTATATGTTTACCGAATTAAAAGAAGCCTGGGGCAATGATGCGGAGAAAGATGTTCATTTCCCGGTTTTATTGCGAGTTGGACGGTAGGTTTAACCACTGAGGGAACAGAGATAAGGCACAGAGGGCACTGAGTTAATTTCCAGGTGGGATATAGCCTCTATGTTCTCTGTGAAAACTCAGCGATCTCTGTGGTTAATTTAAATTATTATTTCAACAACTCCAGAATACCTAAAACAGTAAGTTTTTTCTGTTCGCCGCTTTGCATATCTTTCAATGTAAGTTCTCCACTTGCAATTTCATCACCACCAATTAAAATTACATAAGGAATGTTTTTCGCATCAGCATAAGCCATTTGTTTTTTTAGTTTGGCCGAACTTGGGTACAGTTCAGCTGAAATACCTGCATTTCTGAATTGCTGAACAATTGGCAACGCGTATTTTTCAGCTTCTGCATCAAAATTGCTGATTAACACTTTTGTTCCAACTTCTGCCGAGGCGGGGAAAAGGTTCAGCTCTTCTAATACGTCATAAATACGGTCGGCACCAAAAGAAACACCAACACCTGTTAAATCTTTTAAGCCGAACATACCGGTCAAATCATCGTAACGTCCACCACCACCGATGCTGCCCATGGCCACTTCGTTGGTTTTAACCTCGAAAATACAGCCGGTATAATAGTTTAAACCTCGCGCTAAAGTAATATCTAACTCTAATTTAGCTGTTAATGGTAAGCCATAAGAAATCAGGCTTTCAACATATTCAAAAACCTGTTCTATTTCGCCAATGCCTTTTAAACCTGATGCTGACTGTGCTAAAACTTCTTTCAAACTAGCCAGTTTTTCTTCGTTGGTTCCTTCTAACAAAATTACCGGGCGGAGTTTTTCTAAATCAGCTTCGGTAAAACCACGTTCTAACAGTTCTTTACTTACGCCATCTAAACCGATTTTATCCAATTTATCGATGGCTACGGTCATATCGATAATTAAATCTGGTTTACCGATAATCTCAGCAATACCCGATAGAATTTTTCTGTTGTTAATTTTTACGCTGAAATCTTTCAAACCCAATTTACTCAAAGCTTCATTGTAGATTAAAATAAATTCAGCTTCGTTCAATAAACTTTCAGATCCCACCACATCCACATCACACTGATAAAACTCACGGTACCTGCCTTTTTGCGGACGGTCTGCACGCCAAACGGGCTGCACCTGAAAACGTTTAAAAGGCAAAGTAATTTCGTGTTGGTGCATCACTACGTAACGCGCAAAAGGCACCGTTAAATCGTAACGCAAGGCTTTTTCAGAAATTAGCGGAATCAGTTTATTGCTATTATCTTCATCTGCAAAATCGAAAGATTTCTTTTTTGGATCTTTAAGAAATTCGCCACTGTTTAAAATTTTAAAAATCAGTTTATCTCCTTCATCACCATATTTCCCTGTCAAAGTCGAAAGGTTTTCGAAACTTGGCGTCTGGATTTCGGCGTAACCATATTTTCTGAAAACCGATTTAATGGTATCGTAAATAAAGTTGCGTTTTACCATTTCAACCGGAGAAAAATCGCGGGTACCTTTTGCTAATGAGGGTTTAATAACTGACATAGCCGCAAAAGTACAAAAATGTAATGTTTAAAAATAAAATTTCGTCATTGCGAGAAGGAACGACGAAGCAATCTTACGATCGCTATTTGCATGTGCATTAAGATTGCTTCGTACCTCGCAATCACGACCTTTTCTTAAGATATCTGTCATTGATGGCGTAATCGAAGACCATTATATCCGGAACAATCAAAAAAAGATCCTTCGACTACGCTCAGGATGACAACCGACTTTTGATTTATCTTGGATCTACCCCCCAGCCTTTTTCACTTTGTATCCATCCTTCTGAAGGATGCCAATTACTTTATCGCGCACATCGCCCTGGATCATGATTTCGCCGTCTTTAACTGAGCCACCTACACCACATTTAGTTTTAAGCATTTTGCCCAATACTTCTAAATCTTCAGTACGCCCTCTAAAACCGGTAATTAAGGTTACCGCCTTACCGCCACGGTTCTTTTTATCGAGCATTACCCTTAAATCCTGTTGATTGTTTGGCGAAGTAACAGTATCATCAACTTCTTCTTCGTATTCGAATTCTGGATTGGTAGAATACATAATTCCGCCAAGATCACTTAAACTATTTTTTTTTGGTTTCATGTTTTATAAAAGTTCATTGGCCATTGGTTCATTAGTCAATAGTCCATGGTTGATAGTTTGATGGTTCATTCTTAATAGTCAGATTTTCTCCAAACTCCAAACGCTCAACTCCAAACTCAACTAAGGAACAATTACTTTGAGCGAGAGTGGATTTACTACCGCATGTATCTCTGTCCCCATTTGTAAAGGCTCGCCATCTACATGCACTGCGCCAGCTTTTTCTCTAGTAATTTTAATGTTTTTGCCTTTAATAATTTCAATCATCTCTGATGTTTCGGCCTTACCTCTTAACATTACATAACCCAATAATGGCAATTTTATTATCGGAAAAGGTTTAATAATGCAAACATCAAGCAAACCATCTTTTACCGAAGCATTAGGTGCGATATAAACATCGTTGCCATACTGCGATGAATTGGCAATGCTAATGGCAAAAGCTTTTCTGGTATATTCTGCACCATCAATGTTTAACAGATAAGTTTGTGCTTTATAGTTAAAAACCTCTTTAAAACCAAGTTTTACATAGCCTGATAGTCCGCGTTTTTTATCTTTCGAAAAAACAGAACTCAAATGGGCATCGAACCCCATGCCAGCCAGATTAAAAAAACATTTGTTATTAAACTCGGCAGTATCAATTTCATCAACCCTAAAATTATTGATCAGGGAAAGTGCATACCTTAAATTTTTCGATATCCTTAAAAACCTGGCGAGGCCGTTTCCTGATCCAAGCGGTAAAATCCCCAAAATTTTTTTGTGTTTTAGCACTTTGCTTGCCACTTCGTTAATGGTGCCATCGCCACCTGCAGCAACAATTACATCGAAATTTTTAGTCGCGGCTTCGTCTGCCAATTCGCCGGCGTGACCAACATATTCGCTAAAAACAAAGTTTGGGTTAAACTTTTCCTTATCCAGATATTGATCAATAAAATCAGGGATGCGTAATTTCCCTCGCCCACCAGAGATAGGGTTTATAATAAAGAGGATATTGATCTTTGTGTGCAAAGTGTAAGAATGAATGCACAAAATAATCTATAATTTTTGAAATAAAGAAAATATGCTAATTTTGCACCAGTAAAAAAGTGGATTGATTTGCTATCCCGACACCTCGGGACCGGATTGCAACCACTTAAAAAAATTGCTAATGCCTCCTTTCAATCACTTAAACACCTGTTTCCAAGGGGTTTGGCAAGTATTAATTTGTTTATTCACCATTAATTTATTTAATAAATGTCATATTTATTTACATCAGAATCTGTTTCTGAAGGCCACCCAGATAAAATCGCCGATCAAATTTCGGATGCATTAATTGATAACTTTTTAGCTTTCGATCCAGAATCAAAGGTTGCTTGCGAAACTTTGGTAACTACTGGTCAGGTTATTTTGGCTGGTGAGGTAAAATCTAAAACATATTTAGATGTACAACAGATTGCCCGTGATGTAATCAAGAAAATTGGCTATACCAAAAGTGAATATATGTTTGAGGCCAACTCTTGCGGAATTTTATCGGCAATACACGAGCAATCTCAAGATATTAACCAAGGTGTAGATAGAAGCAACAAAGAAGAACAAGGTGCCGGCGATCAGGGTATGATGTTTGGTTATGCTACTAACGAAACCGAAGACTACATGCCTTTGGCATTAAACCTTTCTCATAAATTATTACAGGAACTTGCTGTTCTGCGCCGCGAAAATAACGAAATCACTTATTTACGCCCGGATGCAAAAAGTCAGGTTACTTTAGAGTACGACGATAACAATAAACCAGTTCGTATTGATGCGATTGTAATTTCTACACAACATGACGATTTTGATGAAGAGGCAACGATGTTGGCTAAAATCAAAACTGATTTAGTAAATATCCTGATCCCAAGAATTATCAAAAGTAATCCTGCATACGCACATTTATTTAATGATAAAATTGAATACCACATTAACCCAACCGGTAAATTTGTAATTGGTGGGCCGCATGGCGATACTGGTTTAACCGGAAGAAAAATTATTGTTGATACTTACGGTGGTAAAGGTGCACATGGTGGTGGTGCTTTCTCGGGTAAAGATCCAAGTAAAGTAGATAGAAGTGCAGCTTACGCTACACGCCATATCGCTAAAAACTTAGTGGCTGCTGGCGTGGCTGACGAAATTCTGGTTCAGGTATCATACGCAATCGGTGTTGCAAAACCAATGGGTATTTACATCAATACTTACGGCACTGGTAAAGTGGGCAAAACGGATGGCGAGATTGCTAAAATTGTAGAATCGATTTTCGATATGCGCCCTTACTTTATTGAGCAACGTTTGAAATTAAGAAACCCAATTTATAGCGAAACTGCTGCTTATGGGCATATGGGCCGTACACCAGAAACAGTTACCAAAACTTTCAAAACACCAAACGGTGAAGAAAAAACAGTTACGGTTGATCTGTTTACCTGGGAGAAATTAGATTACGTAGATCAGGTTAAAGCTGCTTTCGGCATTTAATTCTTCTAATAAATTACAGAAAAGGCATTTTGCAGCTATGCAGAACGCCTTTTTTGTTGCGGCCAGCGCAAATACCTATACTGCGGCCTGCTTAAACTTTGTAAGTTTGATCGTGCAGTCAGATGGAAACATCTGACTGAATAGATTTGTGTCAGGTGGTGACACTTGGCTCCACCCAAAAAAACCATTGATATTTGCTTGAAAAGCAGGGCTCTGTGTACATCGGCTCCGATAATCCCGCTATACGCTATACTTCGTACCGCTGCTATCGGGTTTAGTTAACTTGGGCTGGTGGTTCTTGGGGAGATAATCCCATAAGAAATAAATACACTGAAACTGTGCAGACTTCCGGTAATAGTAGCAAAAGCCTAACTACCCAAACCTGATTGAAATGAAAAGCCCGTAAGCCCGGGCCTTCACCGGGAGCGGACTTGTAATGAAAATGAGCAGGACTGACATTAAAAAGAGCTTCTGCAATTGCTTTCCAAAAAAACAATACAAAATATTTTTTCCTACGCGAACCTTACGAAGAGATTGGGCTACGGGCTTGGTAAACTTCGCAAGTCGCCCAATCTCTTCGTATTAGGCCAAGTGGTATTTCAGTTCCTGGTGGCTGCCTTGCTCTACCACTAAACCTTTATCTAATACAATAATTTTATCAGCTTTGTTCAGCGTACTCGATCGGTGCGTAATTACAATTACGGTTTTCTGTTCTTCTTTTAAAAATTCGATCATGCGTTGTACATGTTGCTCCGAAACAGAATCGAGCGATGAAGTGGCCTCATCTAAAATCAGAATTTCCGGATCTCGGTATAAAGCCCTAGCAATGGCAATCCGCTGTCTTTGTCCGCCTGATAAAGATGTACCATTTTCACCCAAATAAGTCTGAAAGCCCTTAGGTAAAGCCTCAATAAAGCCAATTAAACCCAGCTTAGTGGCGATATCAATAATCCTTTGCATATCGGGCTCTTCTTCGCCAATGGCAATATTGTCTATTACATTGCCAGCAAATAAATCAATCTGCTGAGGCACAACCGATACCATTCTGCGAAGCGACGAATTGGTAATGTACTTCAGGTCATATTTACCTATGCGCACATTGCCCGCCTGTATCGGATAAATATTCTGCAGGATAGACATTAACGTTGATTTTCCTGATCCACTCTCGCCCACGATGGCCGTAAATTTTCCTTGTGGAATGGTTAAATTCAGGTTTTCGAAAACGGGCAACCTTGCCCCATAGCGGAAAGAAACATTTTCGAAATGAATATCCCCAATTTTATCGGTACTCAGTTCAATCTGGTTTGCATCATTTTCGCGTTCCAGATCCATAATTTCGAATAACCTGTCTGCCGCAATAACGGCATCCTGTACGGTTTTATTCATTCCGATTAAAGAGGAAACCGGCCCTGTAAAATAACCGATCAACGTATAAAACGACAATAATTCTCCAGGGGTAATCGAATTGCTTAACACATAACCTGCACCCACCCAAAGCAGTACAATGGTAATCATGCGAGAAATAAACTCGGTAGACGTTCCTGATACAACGGCATTTATATTCGATTTAAAGCCTGCCTGAAGCAACTTGATGAAACGGGTTTCGGTTTTATCGTTAGCATGATCTTCTAAGCCGAAACGTTTAATGGTACCTACCGCGTTTAAGCTTTCTACCAATTGCGATTCGAGCTCGGCAGCATCTTCCATTAACCTACGTTGTGTACGTTTGTTAAATCTATCGGTAATTACATAGATTATTAGGTACAACGGGATAACCGTAAGCGTGATGAGTGCTAGTTTCCAGTAGTAGGTAAACATCATGATGAATGAGAAGAAAACAATAAAAATGTTGACTACAAAATTTACGCATACATCATTTAGAAACGTTCTGATTTTTACGGCATCGTTAATCCTCGAAATAATTTCGCCCACCCGCATGGTATCAAAAAACTGCTGTGGTAAACGGAGCAGGTGTTTGTAGTAGCCTAAAATAAGCTGAGAATCTATTAACTGGCCGGTTTTTAAAGTAAAAATTGTTTTTGCCGAGCCAATAAATAGCTGTACCAACAGAATAACCATCATGGCTATGCTCATGAGGTTTAGCAGATTATGGTTACCATCTACCAACACAAAATCAACTAATTTCTGAACAAAAATAGAGGTGGATAAACCCAGTACAGTATAAACAATAGCACCAAATAAAACTTGCGTCAGAATGCCTTTGTGCGGTTTAATCAAATTCCAAAATCTACCTTGGATTGATTTTTTTTCATTGCCGATCTGAAAATCTTCTGATGGCAACAATAAGACTAAAGCACCAGTCCACTCCTTTTTAAATTCATCATGCGTTTTACGGTGCACTTTCCCATCTATAGGGTCCATCACCTCTATAAACTTACTGTTTACTTTATAAATCACTACATAATGCTGAAGGATATCATTCACAATGATATGTGCTATAGCGGGCGTAGGTATTTTAAATAAACTATCAAAAGGTGCTTTTACGCCTTTCGCCTCAAATCCCAATTTCTGAGCCGCTTCTACAAGTCCTAAAACGGTTGTACCTTTTTTATCAGTTCCGGCAAGCTGCCTGATGCGGGCAACGGCCAAATCTAATTTATAATGAGCAGCAATTGAAGCCAGACAAGCCGCACCACAATCTGTTATATCTCGTTGCTTAACCTTTGTACTCATTGCCTTTATGTTTTTTGGATTAAGTTTGGATTAACCCAATCATCTACCTTATCGTAAAGTAATTGATATAAACTACGGTCGGTTACTTTAAAGCGTGCGGTAAAATTCATTCCTTTTTTGAGGTATCCTTTGTAACCGTTTTTTAGCATCAGAAAATTTTTATCCATTAAACACTTTACCTTAAAAGCAGGCTGGTTACCATTTAGGATCACAATATCATCCGAAATATCGATCACTTTACCTACTGCCAAACCCCACTGGTTATAATTATAGGCATTAATCTGAAAGTGCACTTCCTGCCCTTTTCTGATCAGACCAATATCTGAAGGATTGATATAGCAATAAGCAGCCAAACCGGCATCTGGCGAAACCTCTCCTATTTTTTGGTTGGCAAATACATATGCACCATTCTGCAAGCCAATTAAACTCTGCACAGAACCATTAATCGGTGCGCGCAATACATATTGTTTTTTCTGTTCGTTAAGTTCTGCCTGCTGCCCAGAAAGCTGGCGCAGTTCGTTGCGGTAACCATTGGCTTCGGTTTGCCATTGGGTTTTATATTTGGTACGCACCATTAAGTAAACCGATTCGGCCTGCTCGAGTTCGTATTTGTATTTTTCGTATTCTGATTGTGTAAGCACTTTATTCTGATAAAGTTTACTGTACCGCGCAAAATTGCTTGCGGCCTGTCTTTTTGCAATACCGGCGTTTTTTGACTCCTGTACATATTGTTGCCAGGAAGCCACATATTGGCCGCTTTGTAAATCGGATGAGCTCCCGTTAAATGAAAGTAGCGTACGGATATCCTGCAAAAATTGGGTGATCTGGTTTTTACGCGTTTCGACTAACGCATCTTGCTGTTTGGGTAAACCGGCATCAATAGCCAAAAGCGTATCGCCTAGTTTAAGTCTTTTATTATCTGATAGTCTATACTGTATTAACCGGCCATTAACCGGTACAATAAGTTCTGTTTTTTCGATGGTCGATTGTAAAACGCCTGTACCATTTATACTAATGGGTATTTTAACAAAGGGAAGGGCAATCAAAACAATTAAAATGGCTGCCACGGCAACGATATAAATTAACTGGTTTGATTTGCTAATTTGAGAACGGTAAACGAGAGCGGTATTTGAAATTCTTTCTGTAGAGTAGTTGGTTAACGCCATAGTGTTGAAATCGTAAAGCATCCGCTATTCTGAAAGCCAGAACAGCGGATACAATAAATTGCTTATAGACTCCAAACAAGTTTCAAAACATTGGTTACTGTTTTGCTTAAAAATGCTGAAGTGTCTGCACCAACTGCATTTAAAGTTCCTGCAAGAGAAGTTAAAAGTTCGTTTAATGTATTGTTAATAATACCACCACCTTCAACTTGTGACATTTCAGTTGTGTTCATTTCTTTAACACCAAGATTTTTTAATTCTAAACTTTTCATACTAGATTTTTTTGAGTTTTAAGACCCCTACTCTTTTGAAGGCTTTTCGGGATGCGCCTGATGCTTGGCCAAACACTTCGACGAATGTAACATTATTAGCTATATGGATGTAGTATTAAACACCTAACAAAAACCTAACAATTCTATAATACCCCATAAAAAACCCTATCAGAGGTAAAAAAAATGAAGCATTTAATGAAAACTTAGTGTATTATTTACCCTATTCAATTTATTCATTAACCTTAAAGTATTTTGTATTCTTTTTATTCGCTCTATTTTAAGTACAACTGCAAAAAAGCTGACCACTTAGAGACCATTTATTCTCATAAATTCCGCCTCTTTTTCTGCGATATGATCATCATCAATGGCATACGATTTAATATTGGCAATTTTCATTTCATCAATTACATCAACAAAATCCTGGAACTTAGCCGTTTTAGCTGGTTTGATAATGACGATCATATATTTGGCTGGATTATGTTGATGGGTTTCTGCAACCAGTTTCTCGTTTGCAACGATCTCTTTTTGAATGTTTGCTACAGCAGTAACCTTCATGTTTGCCTTTTCTATTGTTCCCATGTAGCAAACAGCCTTGTTGTTTTTGCCAAGCAGGATGGTCATGGTACGCGATTCGGGATAGTTTTGCACCACATTAATATCCGTTTCATCAGGTTTGGCAATATCTGCTGCATTTAAAGACCCTAATGAAGTGGTGAGCATAAAAAATGTAGTCAATAAAAACATCAGATCTACCATAGCCGTGAGGTCTACCCTTGGTGCTGATTTTTTGGTTCTTCCTTCTGCAGCCTTGCCGCTTTGAGGTTCGTTTAGCGTTGCCATAATAATTTAGTTTTTTTATGATGATGACAAGTCCGATCAAATTGCATAAAAAAAGCGATTAAAAATTAATCGCTTAAGAAAAGTCGTCATTGCGAGGAGGAACGACGAAGCAATCTTACAACTGTGGGTTCACAGCTACCGCATTAAGATGGCTTCGCCGGCTGAAAAAGCTTTCTCGCAATGACGATCATATTAATATAATATTACTTTACCGCTTCAATTACACCGCATCCCACTCTTGGCCCTGAGTTACCGGTTGGTTGCGTAGTATAATCGTCGGTACCGCCATGCACGATAATTCCACGACCGATAATGTTTTTAATATCGCCATCTTTAATACTCCATCTATCGGTGGTAACCGAGAGCGTGGCATGACCTTTATTATCTAACTTGATGTTGCCAATATCGCCGCTATGATAAGCGGCAGATCCCCATTTTCCGTGAGCTTCTTTGGTTGGATTCCAGTGGCCGTGTGTATTTTCGCCCATATTGCCGCAATCGCCATGTTCGTGAAAGTGGACCGCAACATTACTGTCTGCACGCGCAGCAAAATTCATCTCGATATCCATCTTAATTTTTCCATCGCTTAATTCGTAAAACTTTGCCGTGCCAATGGTTTTTGTATTATCAGCTGTTTCGGTCAAAGTGGCCTGGGCAATTTCTTTGTCGGTTTTGGCACAGGCACTGATAAGTGCTACACCTGCAATAGCTAAGCTTAAAAGATATTTTTTCATTTTATAAAAATTTAGTTTACATAAGAAACAGATTGACAATCATTTAGTTTGACCTAAAAAGAAAGATAGGAAAACCATTTCGAATGCCACTTGTTTAATCAGTAAAATCTTATAACTATGGAACAGCCAACAGCAATGAACACTTTGAGTCAAATTTTGGAGAAATTGAGGCTGAAAGGAAAAGATAACGAATTAAAAATTTCTGATCATGGTAAGATGCAAAGTAAATCGCTCGGAAAAATTTATAGCCCAGAAGATTTAACAATTGTTAAAACTTATCGCTTTGAAGGAGACTCAGATCCTGCAGACAATTCAGTATTGTATCTGGTAGAAGATCAGGAAAAAAATATTGGGTATATATTAGATGCTTACGGCATCTACTCTGATAATGAAGGACCGGCATTTGATGATTTCTTAAAGAAAATTCCTACCGAAAATAGAGACGAACAGGAACTTTTTTGTTAATAGTCTAAAAATTTAATTTAGAGGGAGAATTAGCGTAATCTGATTCTCCCTTTTTTTATTTTAAAAATATTAGCAGGTTATAATTCCGTAATTTTGCGCCTCATTTACGAGCGCCGAATGAAAAGCAAAATCAATATACCGCCTATACCTGCCGTTTTACTGTCTATTATCAGCGTACAATGTGGGGCAGCAATTGCAAAAGGGCTTTTCCCACAAATTGGCGCTGCTACTACAGCATCGTTACGGATCGGTTTATCAGCGGTCATCTTATTAATCGCTTTTAGGCCAAACCTATTTAAACTAAATGCCAAACAATGGAAATATGTTACCCTATATGGTGTTTGTTTAGGGGTAATGAATATGGTATTCTATATGGCTATAGCAAGAATTCCGATCGGTTTAGGCGTAACTTTAGAATTTGTTGGTCCCTTGGGCCTAGCTATTTTTGGATCTAAAAAAACTGTAGATTTCCTTTGGGTAATACTGGCTGCAAGCGGCATCGCACTAATTGCCCCCTGGACAAGTACAGGGCTAAATGTTGTTGGTGTATTGCTTGCACTTTTAGCTGGCATTTTTTGGGCAGCCTATATTATACTGGGTGGTAGAATCTCAAAAATAATGAAAGGTGGTGATGCTGTTGCCATTGGAATGTTATTCGCTACCTTGGTAATCCTACCGTTTGGTATTTTTAGCGGTGGTTTAAGTAGCCTGAATCCGAAATTACTGGGTTTAGGAGCAGCGCTTGCTCTACTATCAAGCGCCATCCCATTTACCCTCGAAATGAGAGCCCTTAAGCAGCTCCCTGCCCGGACTTTCAGCATTTTAATGAGCCTCGAACCCGCCATGGCTTCATTAGCTGCGCTCGTTTTTTTACAAGAATACCTCACTTTAAAAGAGTGTTTTGCCGTGGCTTTCGTTGTTATTGCTTCTGCGGGTTCTTCGTTAACAGCCAGGCGTGTAAAACTGTAATTAGGCCAGTTTTTCTGTTTTATAAATTACAATACCATCTGTCAACACATCCGCTTGGGCTACAAAGGCTAAAATATAAGACCGCTGGTTGTGGAGATCCAAACCTGCCTGATCTTTCCACTCCTCCTGAAAAATAAAAGTATCATCAACTGCAGATTCATGCAGATCGTACTGAATGCAGGCTTTCTCTTTACGGGAATTTACAACCATATCCAACAGCATAGCTCTTAATGCCGCTGTGGTTTCTTTTTTACTTTTAACAATTGCTGTTAGATAAATGCTCATATACTGTTGTATTTAAAAAATTTTGAGTTAAATGTTCCTCGTGCAATTTAAGTGCACTTCTAATATCTGCATTCTTTTCTACATCGTGAAAATGGATGCCATCTATACGTTCCATTCCGGTAAAAGCGTTCATTCTATGAAAACCAAATAATACACCATCATCTACGCTCGTTTCCATAAAAAATTCTTCAGGTAAGGTAAATGCTTCTTTTGGTGCATTCCACGATGATGTTACCATATACTTACGGCCATGCAACATCCCGCCCGTACCGTAGTTTCTACTCGGATTATCTGCTTTACGGCCATCACTTACATAAATTCCTTTTTTATGCCCTTCGGTAAACACAACATCGATATATTGTTTAAACCCATGTGGTAACTGAAACCACCAGATGGGTGTATGATAAATTACAACATCTGCCCAAACATATTTTTCTACTTCCTCTTTCGGATCGTAATCTTGATTGATGTTAGTTGTTTTCACTTCGAAATCTGCTAATGAAGAAAAGAAACTAGCTGTTGCATCAGCTATTGTTTCGTTAAATCTGCCACCAGAGTGACCAAACTTTTGTCCTCCGTTGATGATGAATATTTTTGTCATTTCGTTTTTCTATTTTGATAAGACAAAATTACAGCGCCTAAATCTATTATTAAAACAAGTTAATTCATAGCTTTGTATCAGAATTATAATAGCAAGATTATGGTTAATTTAGAATGGTACAGAAGTTTTAAGGCAATTTATAAAACAGGAACGTTAACCGGTGCGGCAGAAAATCTGTTTATTTCGCAGCCAGGGGTAAGTTTGCACTTAAGTTCTTTAGAAAGTTATGTTGGATATAAATTGTTCGAACGTACGGGCAGGAAGATGATCCCGACCGAAAAAGGGAAAGTGCTTTATAATTTCATTGTAGAGCCACTTACAAAACTTGAGGATGCCGAAAAGCATTTTCAAAAAAGCACAGAAAAACATACACCTACCATTAGCGTAGGCATGTGTTTCGAAACTTTTCAAATTACGCTCGAACAATATATTTCTACACTTCCTTTTAATGTAATTATCCGTTTCGGAGAATATCCTGAGATGTTAGATCAATTGGATAAAGGTATTTTAGACCTGATTATTACCCCACAAAAAAGCAATTCGGCCAATGTAGAACACGAGGCCTTTTCTTCCGAAACCATTGTTTTAGTAGGCGGAATAGAAACTGATGGGCAAACTTTTAATTCACTGGTTAAAAAGAAAGATTTAGCCGGAATGGAAGTTTGGTTAAGACAGCAAAAATGGTATGGAACAGCTGGCGATATGGAACATCTCCTACGTTTCTGGCAGCTTAATTTTGGCAAGCATGCCGATTTCCGCCCCAACTACATTGTACCTAACCTTAATTCGATTGTGCGCTGTTTATCCGGAGGAAAAGGCTTGGCTATTATTCCCGATTTTCTTTGCAAAAAAGAAGTTGAAGAAGGGAAAGTAAAAGTAATTTGGGAAGGCACCTCAAAACTCACCAACACTTTATATTTTGGTTGTAGGAAAAATACGCAATATGCATCAGAAATTCACATCATTAAAAAACTTTTTAAGGAGGTTATGGTTAGTATATAGTTTATATCGAAAATAATCATGATTAAATTCATGATTTAAGTTTATTTTGAAAGCTAGTTAAACATTTATTTTTAGAATCTTTCCTTAAAACCGCAACATGAGTCAATCAAGCCTATTTTTAAGCCATGAGCAATTATTGGAAGTTTTTAATTTAACGCATACGGCAACCGCCATACATGTTGGCGAAACGGCCATAATTCAGGCGGCAAACGATTCAATGCTCAGAATATGGGGAAAAGACAGGAGCGTGATCGGAAAATCGTTAGAAGAGGCTTTACCTGAACTTAGAGGACAACCTTTTATCGATATGTTCAGGAAAGTATGGTTGGAGGGCTTAGTTCTCTCGGGAAAAGATACCGCAGCGGATTTGGTGATCGACGGTAAACTGCAAACATTTTATTTTGATTTTGAATACCGGGCTATAAAAAACGATGCGGGTAAAACCATCTGCATTTTACATACAGCAATTGATGTAAGCGAGCGGGTACTGAGACAGCAGGCTGTAGAACAGGCGCTTGAAAGAGAAGAGGCGTTACAACGCGAGCAAACTTTAAATGAAGAACTGGCGGCAACAGTAGAAGAACTTGCCACAACCAATGAAGAACTTGTGGCCACCAACGAAGAACTCCAGGAAACACAAGAAACACTGCACGTTTTAAACAACGAACTGGAACTAAGGGTGGTTGAGCGCTTTAACCAGCTTTCGGAAAGCGAAAAGCGCTTTAGAACCATGGCAGAAGGAACCGATATTTTTATTGCTGTTGCTGATGAAAGTGGAAATGCCATTTATTTTAATAAATTGTGGGTAAAACTAACGGGCCGATCGATGAAAGACCTGCTCGACTTTGGCTGGGCAGATTTAATTCATCCTGAAGACCGGGATAGGTATCTAAATATTTACCTTTCGGCCCTTGCTGAAAAAAAACCTTTTACCGGCGAATTTAGAATACTCACCAAAAAAGGCGACTATAGATGGTTGCTTGCTAGCGGCCCTCCACGTTTTCATGCCGATGGCTCATTTGCCGGTTACATTAGCTCTTGCATTGACATTACAGAACGTAAGCTAACTGAAATAGAACGACTTAACCTGAACAAACTTATAGCGGCAAGTTCAGAATTTATAGGTATTGCCGAATTGGATATGTCAATCCAGTACCTAAATCCTGTCGCATTACAAAAACTAGGTTGGTCTGGCATTTCGA
This sequence comes from Pedobacter kyonggii, assembly GCF_004310665.1. GTDB lineage: Bacteria > Bacteroidota > Bacteroidia > Sphingobacteriales > Sphingobacteriaceae > Pedobacter > Pedobacter kyonggii. Next base: position 579,409 of record NZ_SIXF01000001.1, read on the forward strand.
ACAGAACAATCTTAGATTGCGTTTTTCCAGAGGATCGGTTAATGGCGGAGGAAATTCTACCCGGGATTTTAAAAAATAATACCTTCAGACAGGAGATTCGGTTCTGGAATGAAAAAACAGGGAATCCTTTTTGGATTGAATGGAATGGCTTTGCCATTCGGAATGAAGAAACCGATGAAATAGTTGCCATTGCTACGGTAAGCCCTGATATTACAGAACGAAAACTTTATCAGGAAGAACTGCAAGGCATAAATATGGAAATGGCAGCAGCAAACGAAGAGCTGGCCACTACGAATGAAGAGCTTGCTCAGACGCACGATGACCTTGTCAAGTACACCAATAAACTATCAGACAGTGAGGAAAAACTCAGACAGGCGATAGAAACGGGCAGAATGGGTACCTGGAGCATCAATCCGAATACACTTGAAGTTACCATGTCGAGCTTTGTTAAGGACTTGCTGGGCTTGCCATTGGATAAACCTGCAGAAATAGATATGATTATGAAGGCCGTGAATCCAGATTACCGTAACATGCTTTTTTCGGCGCTTGATAATGCCATGAAAAACCATTTACCCAGCGATATAGAATACCCGATTAACAATTTAATTAATGGACACGAGAAATGGGTAAGAACAACCGGACGTGTATTTTTAGACCAGCATGGAAAGGCAGCAGAGTATTCTGGTCTTTTTATAGATGTAACGGAGCAAAAACTAGATGAGCTCCGAAAAAACGACTTTATCGGAATGGTTAGCCACGAGTTGAAAACACCGCTAACTGCTATTAATGGTTTTGTACAGGTTTTACAGCGCAAAGCGAAAAAAGATGAAGATAATTATGCCGCTATCGCTTTAGATAAAACGCATAGCCAGATCAGAAAAATGACTAACATGATTAATGGTTTCTTAAATGTATCGCGTTTGGAATCGGGTAAGCTGCTTATCGAAAAAACAAACTTTAGCTTAGGTGAACTGCTTAAAGAAACCATCGAAGAAACTTATGTGTCACAATCTTCGCATCAAATTATATTAAATCCAACATGTGAGGTTAACATTAATGCCGATAGGAATAAAATTGGTAACGTGATTTCTAACCTGATCAGCAACGGCTTAAAATATTCAGATAATGGTACACGTATCGAGATTACCTGCAAATTGCACCATACAGAGGTTGAAATTCAGATTAAAGATGAGGGAATAGGTATAAAGCCCGAAGACATTGATAAACTTTTCGAACGTTATTACCGCGTGCAGGGTAACCACACTATTTCTGGTTTTGGAATCGGGCTGTACTTAAGCGCCGAAATTATTGAAAGACATGGCGGCCGGATATGGGCTGAAAGCGAAGAAGGTAAGGGTTCTGTTTTTCATTTTACTTTGCCATTGAATTAGCACATTTTTTACCTCAAAGAACACAAAGGTTTTCGCAAAGTGCACTAAGTTTTTTCTGGAAAAATTGTCGTTACAGAACTTGTACGATCTATATTTAGTTTGTCATTCTAAGTGAAACGAAGAAACTTTCACTTCGGTATATGCTGTTAAATGAAAAGATTCTTCACTGCGTTCAGAATGACAAAAAGGCATTTTTCTTTTGTAAAACTTTAATCTATCTCTAATTCCTCCAAAACCTCATCATCAACCAAATTCGGCAGTGTAATTTTTAAAGTACCCGTCCGTTCCATTTCGCGTTCGATTGCAAAGCGGGCTTCTTTATTTCGTGCCCAGCTTCTTCTGGCAATGCCGTTGTTTACATCATAAAAAAGCATGTTTTGTAACTTTTCAGCAGCTTGTTCACTTCCATCCAATACCATTCCGAAACCGCCGTTTATTACTTCTCCCCAACCAACGCCACCGCCATTGTGGATCGAAACCCATGTAGCGCCCCTAAAACTATCGCCAATTACGTTGTGGATAGCCATATCTGCAGTAAACCTGCTTCCATCGTAAATATTGCTGGTTTCTCTAAAAGGAGAATCTGTTCCGCTTACATCATGATGATCTCTGCCCAAAATAACTGGCGCAGATAATTGGCCGGTATTAATCGCTTCGTTAAACCTCAGCGCAATCTTTGCCCTTCCTTCAGCATCTGCATATAAAATCCGGGCTTTTGAGCCTACCACAAGTTTATTTTCTTTTGCCGCGCTGATCCAATTGATATTATCTTGCAATTGTTGCTGTATTTCTGCCGGGGCACTAAGTTTAATCTCTTCCATCACTGCTTTAGCAATCCGATCAGTTAAATCGAGATCCTTGTCATTACCTGAAGCACAAACCCACCTAAATGGACCAAACCCGTAATCGAAACACAATGGGCCTAAAATATCTTCTACATAAGATGGATACTTGAAATCTACCCCATTTGGCGACATTACATCAGCACCAGCTCTACTGCACTCCAACAAAAAGGCATTTCCATAATCGAAAAAATAAGTTCCCTTGGCCGCATGTTTGTTAATGCTTTTTGCCTGCCTTTTTAGCGAATCCTGAACATAAACTTTAAACCGATCAGCTGCATTGGCCATCATTTCATTTGCTTCAATAAAACTTAAACCTACCGGATAATAGCCTCCAGAATATGGATTATGAAGTGAAGTTTGATCAGAACCAATGGCCACTCCAATATTTTCTTGATCAAACCGCTCCCAAACATCAACGATATTGCCAATGTATGCCAGAGATACCGTTTCTTTTCCTTTTTGGGCAACTATCACACGGTTAACTAATTCATCTAAATTATCAATCAGTTCGTCTACCCAACCTTGTTGATGCCTTTTGGTTGCCGCCTTTGGATTTACCTCTGCGCACACCGTAATACAGCCCACAATATTGCCCGCCTTGGTTTGTGCCCCGCTCATGCCACCTAAGCCCGCGGTAAGGAAGATTTTCCCAGCGGTATCTTGCCCATAAAAACCTTTTTTACGAAAAGCATTCATTAAGGTAATCGCTGTACCATGAACAATACCCTGAGGCCCGATGTACATGTACGAACCTGCCGTCATCTGGCCGTATTGGGTTACACCTAAAGCGTTAAATTTTTCAAGATCCTCAGGTGAAGAATAGTTGGGTATCATCATACCATTAGTAACTACAACGCGTGGTGCAGCCGTACTTGATGGAAATAATCCCTGCGGATGCCCGCTATAAATATTCAGCGTCTGCTGATCGGTCATTGTAGCCAAATATTGCATGGTTAAAAGATACTGTGCCCAATTTTGGAATACACTTCCGTTTCCGCCATAAGTAATCAGCTCTTCAGGATGCTGCGCAATGGCCGGATCTAAATTATTCTGGATCATGAGCATAATTGCAGCAGCATGAACAGTACGACAGGGATATGCCGTTATGTCTCTTGCATAAATGGCATAATCAGGCATAAAACGGTACATATAAATGTGTCCGTATTTTTCCAGTTCAGCTAAAAATTCTCGCGCAAGTGTTTGGTGCCATTCTTTTGGGAAATAACGCAAAGCATTTTTAATGCTCAGTTTTTTTTCATCTGCATTTAAAACATCCTTCCTTACAGGCGCATGGCTTAGTGCTGTATTTCTGTTTTTTTTTGCAGGCAATGTTGAAGGAATACCTGCCAGTATCTGTGTTTTAAAATCCATGTTTGCAATTTAAACTCTTTAAACCAATGTTGATTCTGCTACGCTCGCAACGGTAACAATTTTGCCCTGCTGTACCATTTGAATGGCATTCTCCATCTTATCATACATAATCTGATCTTCCTCAAAATGATCAATTTCGGTACGCACAAAATCGTGTACCGCAGTCAGTATTTTACCAGGTTTTAGTGGGTGATGATAATCAACAGCCTGTGCAGCGCAGAATAATTCGATACCGAGGATTTTTTCTACGTTTTCGATCACCTGAAGGGCTTTACGTCCGCTGATCGAACCCATGCTCACATGATCTTCCTGACCTAAAGAAGTTGGAATACTATCCGCACTAGCAGGGAAGCAAAGCCCCTTATTTTCGCTGGCCAAAGCTGCAGAGGTATATTGAACAATCATAAAACCAGAATTTAATCCAGTTTCTTTCATCAGCAGTTTAGGTACACCAGGCGTATTTCCTTCCAGGGAAAGATAAATCCGACGATCACTGATGTTTCCGATTTCTGAGGCCGCTAAACAGGCATAATCGAGCGGTAAGGCCAATGGCTGACCATGAAAATTACCGCCGCTGATCGTTAAATCGTCATTAAATATTACAGGGTTATCGGTTACAGAATTCAGTTCGATTTCTAAAGCTTCTTTTAAATGCAACCATGCCGTTCTGGAAGCGCCGTGTACCTGCGGAATACACCTTAACGAATATGGATCCTGTACCTTGGCACAATCGGCATGCGATTGCATAATTTCAGAACCTTGCAACAGTTTACGCACTTGCTCCGCCACCGCAATATTTGCCGGATAGGGCCTAAGCTGATGAAGCTGCGCATGAAAAGGCTTTTCAGAGCCTTGTAGTCCTTCGATCATCATCGCAGAAATAATATCGGCTGAAGCCAGCACATTTTCTAATCGCTGTACAACTTTAACGGCATGTGCAGCAATAAACTGGGTACCATTAATTAGAGCCAGGCCTTCTTTTGGGCCCAATTGCAGCGGACTCATCTGATATTCTTGTAAAAGCTGAGCTGTAGCAATAATTTCACCTTTGTAATGAACCTTTCCTAAACCAATTAAAGGCAAAAAGAGGTGAGATAATGGAGCAAGATCGCCAGAAGCGCCAACAGAACCTTGTTTTGGCACTACCGGTGTAGCACCGATTTCTACAAACCAGATCATTCGATCGAGCGTTTCGATTTTAATACCTGAATATCCCTGAGCCAAAGCCTGTAGTTTTAAAACCAACATCAGTTTTGATATTTCACTATCTATCGGTTCGCCTACGCCAACAGCGTGGCTTTTTAGAATATTCTCCTGCAATTTACGGGTATCAACCGCCGAAATCATGGAGGTACACAGCGGTCCGAAGCCAGTATTAATGCCGTAAACAGCTTTACTTGAAACCGCAATTCGCTCAACCACCTTACTGCTTTCCAACACTTTATCGCGGGTGTTCTGGCTCAATATGCCTTTTATCTCGCCATTGCTGATAGCCAAAGCCAATTTAGCAGTTAAATGATCCGTTCCGTAATTAAAAATCTGTTGTTCGCTCATGTTAAAAAGGTTTTAAACAAAAATAAGCCCTATATTTGATACCTATAAATACCAATTACATCAACATGTAATAACCATGGGTTATCAGATAGAGCTTAGGCACTTAAAATATTTTCAGGTTTTGGCCGAGGAACTGAAGTTTAGAAAAGCTGCAGACCGCCTCTTTATTTCTCAACCAGGGCTGAGCCGGCAGATTAAACAGATGGAGGAAATTTTTAACGCCCCGTTGTTCGATCGTAATAAGAAAAAGGTGGAACTTACTGAAGCAGGCCTGTACCTTAAAGACGAGGTAGATTTTCTGTTCAGCCATATCGAGAACATTAAAAAACAGTTAATGAATATTACCGAAGGCAAACAGGGAGAACTTCGCATTGGGTTTTTAGGCTCGGCGGCACAAAAAATTGTACCCGAAGTTATTTTTAAGCTCAACAAAGATTTTCCGGAAATCAGAACCAATCTGGATGAAATGCCCAATAAACTACAGATCGAATTGCTGGAAAAAGACATGCTCGACATGGGTTTTGTGAGGATGCAACAGTTTAAACCGGGTATTTCTAAATACATGATCCACCAGGATACTTTTTCGCTGGTATTGCCTAAAAACCACCCCATAAAAAAGGCAAGTTTTGAAGCGGTGAAAAAGCTGGGCAATGAACCTTTTATCTTTTTTTCGAGTGATGACAGCCCCTTTTATTATGATGTGATGATGAGCATTTGCGAGGATCATGGTTTTAAACCCAAAACCTATCACAAATCAGTCAATGCGCTCACCATTTACAAACTGGTAGAAGAAGGTTTGGGCATCGCCATTGTACCCACTGCCCTGCAATATGGCTACCAGGAAAACGTAAAGTTTGTAGAGCTTACCCATATTCCACAAAGAACGGAGCTCTATATGATCTGGAAAGAATCTAACCGGAACCCAGCATTAAAAAATGTGATTAAATTGTTGTTAAAAGATAAGGTTTAGGTTGCAGCCACTTTGGCAATTTCCCACATCGTTTGATTTTTCTAAATGGTGGGTTACTTCATCTAATGGAACAGTTAGTGATTATTTTATTATATTTTTTCAACTATATTTTGAAAAGCCTCTAATGTTTCGTTTGTCTTAAGAAAATTAACAATGTTTTGTCCTTGTTCTTCTTCATTTTTTATTTCATCAGCCTCAATATTTAACTTTGTGCCAGGATCGGAAAATAGAATCTCCAATATTTTATCATACAGATTATTAATTTTTATTTCTCCTGACACAAACTTTGCTGAATAATCATCAGAATCATTATTAACCTCAATACCAAACTTATGATACAATAGCTTTACACAGCCTAAACAGGTTAACAAAAATCTCATTTGTATATTGAAATCCTCTTGGTGTAAATTCTCGATACTCAAGTGCAGCTTTAATATGATCGATAAAAGGATCGTTAATATGCGACATCGTCCAGAAGAGAGCGGTTCTTTCAAAATATTTCCAACAACTTTCATCTTCTTGGAAGAGTAAATTTTTGGCGATAATATGGGTTGAATATGGTATTCTCGCCAAAACACCATAAATAATTTGTGTATAATTTTTTAAGGTATACTCTTTCTTTCCAGTAGTTTCTTAATCTATCTTGCTCATCATGTTCAACACAATATCCTAGATTCAAGCAATAAAGTTTCTTCAGATAGCTCAATAGGAAGATAAAGAAAGCTGTTCAAATTGCTTACTAACGATATTTCTTTCAACTGCCTATCTCCATTTGACACAAATAACTGAATTAAAGATATTATTTCCATTGGCATATATTGCCATCTTTCGTGATTAAAAGGAAGTGTAAGATCTGCTTTGCTATTGGATAAATGAAAAGCAGTAAGCTCTTCAATAGCATCGGAAAATTTTTGTTCGTCATTTGAAATAGCACTTTCAAAGGCTTCCTGATAGCACGCAATCGGTTTTATGCAAAATTTTGAAATTGTTGCTGCATGAGCGGAGAAATCTCTCAATTTTAACATTTCGACTACCAAATAAAGTAAACTTCCACGTCCAAATTCTTGCGCTGCATATTTCTCTAGTTTTTGTGAGTTTTCTTCAAGAAATCTGATTAATTGATTTGAAATTATTTCGATCTTATCTGGGAAATAACTCAATGTCAATAAAAGGGTCATACATAGATCTGTATGCAGTACTCCATCTATCTGTTTACTTTCCAAAAAAGCTCTAGCATTCACCAATACATCGTAGTAGTAAGCGTTAAGAAGCTCCGTAAAACTTATATTATTACTATTGTTTTCAAAGTCAACTATTGCTTTTGGGATCTTGAATCCATATGAGTATTGTTGCAAAATTCGGCTAACCTCATATTTAACAATTTTTTCCCTGCCAAAAACAATTGCCTTATATTCAAAATCGGATTTCCCCGTTTTGAGATATTCTAAATAAAAATCCTCTAAGAAACTAGCTTGTTCTTTTTCTGATTGATAAACTTTAATAAAAAACTCTTTTAGTTTTTGTTTATGACTATTTAATCTATTATTCATTTAAGGTCATTTATTTACAACTACCTCTTGCTTTTTGTGTACGGGAGATTTCATCCCAATCGGACAACAATAAAGATTTTAATTTAAACTGGCCTTTGGCATTTCGTCCAACAAATACGTCAACTACACGCTTGTCACCAATATTGTCTAATATATCATCGGCTTCGATTCTTGTTAAACCAAAATCGTTAATATTTGGTTTTGTCAAAATATCTTTAATAAAAAAGTCAGAATCTAGCTGTCGAGCTGATAAATCTCCAACATTCCCCGAAATATTAGTCTTCACTTCAAAAATATCATATTTCCCGTCATTTCTAATACCTACTAAATCAATACCGTGGTTTGATGCATTCTGAACACTTATAACATCCTGATACTTTCCAGAATTCATTAGGGCATCCTTTACCTGCTTCTCTCCCCAGTTTCCTAGACTTTGCTGTATTGATTTAAGACCCCAGACATCAATCCAGCTATTAACATCGGAAACATAACCATATAATGTAGGATTCGCCCCCCATAAACCAATAGGATCTTGAGAAATATAATTTCCTTGCTCTGGATCATAATACCTAAACCTATTATAATAAAGCCCGGTTTCTACATCCTCATATTGCCCCTGATACCTGAACGGGACAAATTCCCTACTGCCGCTAAGTTTACGGATTTTTCCATAAATATCAAGCTCGCAATCCCACACTTTTTTACCTGCACCATCATAAGCTTGTACAGGTGTTCCCAAATAATCGCTAATAATTGAATAATATTGACCATTAACGATTTTGGCACTTGGGGTAAATTTATGCTGATCATACACCCAAGTAATTAAATCGTTGCCCAGCGGTTCGGTTTTATCGTAACTGAGCAAGCCATCTTCGTTAACTACCAAATTTGGCCGTTCGCTTAAGGGGTAATTCCATTCGTGGAGTAATAAATTGCCATCCCATACATAACGGTAAACCGTATCTTTAATAATTTTGGCTTTCCTCCTGCCTAAGGCATCGTATTCGAAACTGATGATCTCGCCATGCGGGTTTTTAACCGCTTCCATCATGCCATTGGCGGCCCAGGCGTAAGCCCAGTCGCCTTCTTTCCATTCTGGCAAATCGGGTTCTGCATCTGCCAAGATATCGAGCGTTTCGGCTTTGGGGATGTCAGGATTGGCCATTCCCCAGTTTAATTTTTTGCCAAATAAGTCATTATCTTCCGGTTCGGCAACTTCTACCTTGGCCAGACCGATAATATTACGTTTACTTTTTTGCACCAGGTTGCCTTTGGCATCGTAACGGTAATACCATTGGTCGTCTTTAAGCAGTTTACCACCTTTATCGTAACGTCTATCGTTGCGATCGGCTGTTTTATATAAGTTCCCTGTTTCATCGGGATTCTTGTAAATCACTTTACCATCATCGCTATAACTTGCCGAAGACAGACTTCCAAAAGTATCATACCTGTAATTGATGCTGCCGCCTGTAATGCTATTTAAGCAGCTATTCAATTTATCGTTCGGTCCCCAGGCGTATTGTTTAAAAGCGGTAATGGAACGGCTGGCTTCGACCTTTTGACTAATTGGATGGCCTTCGTGGTCGTAATCAAAAGTGGCTTTAACCCCACCGCTTAAACTTCGGCAGGTTTCCTGCCCGTTTTTATTGCGGCCAATGGTTGCAGTCCATTCTGCTGATCCGCCACTTTTAGCTGCGATGCCATTCAGATAACCTATTTCATTATAATCGTATTTAATATCGGCCCCTAATGAGCTTTTTAAACTTGTCAGATTTCCAAAAACATCGTATTGATAATTAATCTGGTAGCCATCCTGTATTTCCTGGGTAATCATACCCAACGGATTGCGCTTAAAATTAACCGAAGAAAGTTCGTTCTCTGCAGCAATGAGCAAACCAAGTTTATTGTATTGAAAGGCTTCGTAAGTTCCATCTTCATAGCTGCTGTATACCAATCGACCGCTCAGATCGTAATTATGGCACACAGCCTTTCCATCGGCCTGTATCGTTTTAACGATCTGCCCGTCCTGGTTGCGGATATATTGCTGCTCCTGCCCATCAAAGCCAATTTCTTTTACCACATCATCATTCGCATCCCTTAAAAAGATATACTCTTCACCTTTTTCGTTGGTAATACCCTTTAAATTTTCCCACTTATCATAGGTAAAATGAAGGGCCTGGGCATTTTGACTGGACGATTGACTGCTTCTTTTTTGTGTTTTTAGGCTACCCATTGGGGTATAGGCCATGTGCCATTCTTCGCGGCCATCAGTAGCGTAAACCGGCAGATCATAGGCATCGTATTCGAAGCGTAAAGCCTCTTCTCCAAAATCTTTTACCAGGGTTACGCGCCCCATTTCATCACGCTCCCAGATCGTAGCTTGATCACCATCGGGGCTAAAACGGATCAGTCGACCGTAATCATCATAAGTCCAGCGACGGCTATTACCTTCGCTCGAAACTGATTCTATCAGTTGATTTAAACCGTTATATGTCCAATGAATTTCATAGCCATCATTATCGCGACAAAATATAGGTAATTTTTGCCCTTCGGTATAATAAAAATCGATTACGCGATTATCTTTTTGCACATGTTTAAGCAATTGGTTCTGCTCGTTGTATAACCACGTTTCGTTTGATCCAGCCGGATCACTGCGCAATATCAGGTTATTATTCTCATCATATGCATACTGATATTGCTCGCCATCTGCAGTATGGTAAGTAGTGGTATTACCCCGATCGTCGTATTCGTAGCCGATTACCCTGCCTTCAGGGCTCGAAACCATTTTTTCTTCATTATAACGATCGTGTTCATACCAGGTTTCGCCACCCATGGCATCTACTTTTTTGTACACCAGATCGTTTTCATCATAATAATAGCGTTCTACTTTACCATCGCGATAATATATTTCGTTATACCCTTCTTCCGGGAAATAGCTGATCGATCCACTCATAAAACCATCTCTACCTTCGGTATGGATTACACGGCCTTCTTCATCATAACGCCAGAAATAAGCCATCCCGTTCCTGTTGATTCTTTTCACTACGCGATCATGATCATCGTACTCAAAGCTAATCGCTTTACCTGCCTGATCGTATACTTTGATCATGTTGCCACGCTGATCGTAATCGTAACTCACCAACAGATCGCTGGTATTTTTATAGTGATAATAAACTGCTTTAATCGCCGTGCCACCTTTGTTATGCTGCATTTCGAGCACACGACCAGAATTTTCTACAATGCGGGATAAAAGTTGTTTCTGATAGTAAAAGGTAAGACTGGTGCCGCTGGTGTATTCAATCTGGTCAATCCGATAGATATCGCCGTCAGCTCCGCCACCAAAAAGTGTATAGGTATAAATATCCTGATTGATGGTGAGTACCCAGGTATTTTCATCAGGCCGTTCCATCCAGATTTTTTGCGCGCGATCGTACTGTTTGCCTGAATACGGCTCGATATAGCGCAAAGGCATCACCATGTTTTCGGTTGGATGGCTAAAACCTACAATTCCAGCTTCCGGATCAGGATAAATATATAAATCGTAATTATTGTAAACCTGATTGCCTAACATGCCTGCGTATGGCTTATCGCTGCGCCATACATTGTTCCAGACCATTGCCTGGCCCGCCGGTAATTCGAAATCGGCCCACTCGAAAAACATGGCACCAGTGACAAAGTTAACAGGCTCCAGGCCCCAATGGCAAAGTTTTTTTGATAGCGGGTTTGTTTTACCCAACATCCGCTGGAGAAGCTTATTTACGCCTTTTAAGGCCCCCTTAGCTAAAGCTCCGCCCAATTTAGTGAGCCCCCTCATAATGCCAATGGCTGCAAAACGCATTAAATACTCTTTAAGGGTATAATTGTGCGGCGCAAAAGTACCACCAACCAATACAGGTTTACCAGTATTGATCTGCACATACATACTCAATAAATCACTGTAAAAAGCGAAATAAGCCAATGGGTTTTTCTTAAGTTTTCCAGGCACAGTTGGCAGGGGTTTTAAACCCATTGGCGGACACCAACAGGTAAGCACCTGCCCAGGATTAGAACCGCTCATTTCCGAACCTTGTCCTTTTACAGTGGTAGAACCCCAATAAACCTCACCTTCATGAGGGGAACCGGGTATGTTCACAATGAAATAAACTGGAAGAGAACTGATGTGCCTAAACGGCAGCAAAACACCCATCACTGTAGTCGTAGTAGTGGCTTTATGTCGGCCATGTACATAAATTGAGCCGCCCATCGGAATACTGGCGGTACCGATTAAACCTTGTGCAAATTTAGGAATAGGAATACTGAAATGCAGGTAATCCATCGGATCGAACACCATTCCAATAAAAGGGTGTGGCAAAGGCAACGGAATAAACCCGAAAGATGGTGGAATGGGAATGGTTGTCCAGTGAAAATCGATTGCCAGCACCACGTCAAAATGCTTGCTTACATGCTGCACAGCAGTATTGGCCATTGCAGGCTTTTGGGCTTTTACAAGCTTTAAGGTGCTTTTTGCCGCAGGGGGATTACTTCCAGGGGCAACACCTCCACCACCGCCAACTGCTTTTGGTTCCGCTTTGGTTAAGCTTGCAGACAGGCTCATTGACCTATCGGTAGACATATTCGGTTTACTTGCTTTTACTTTTTTCATCCGTATATTTTTTATGATAATGGATTAGCATGATTTTTTGGTACTTCGGCCATTGATTTCCAGTCTTCTCCATAATCCTGCCGCATATCCATATCTAATTTCTTACCCTCAGGGCTTTCCTCACCATATTTCTTTAACATGATCGATGCGGTATAAGCCATCGAACTCTGTCGCCGTTTTTCAATCGGCATTTTCCGGGCAATTTCTAAACACTTTAAATAATAACCCATTGCTTTTGCAGAGCCGGTTATTTTACTTTCCGAAAGCTGCCCGAGTAACCGGGTACATTCCATCGCTATAAAATTATTCTCAATAACTTCTGCAATTTTAATCGCCTTTTCAAAATACTTTTTGGCCTCATCTTTACCCGAATGTGCCAGTAAGAAACTGCCATAGCTCATGTGGATATGTGCACTCAATAGTGTGTTTTCTCCAGCACGGGCCAAAGCCATTTCATATTGTTGGCGTGCTTCACTCCTTTTATTCTTTACGGCTAAACTCTGTGCCAGCATTATCCTTGCTGCCACTACCGCCTCATGCAACCCTTGTTTTTGGGCGATCACAATTGCCCGTTCTAAAACTGCATTGGCCTGCTCATGTTTGCCTTTACTTAAATAATTACTCGCAATGAGTATCTGTTGCTGGTAATCGGCTTCGGGATCGTTCTTCTCCCGGTTGGTATGCGCCGCGGCATTTTGCATCAACTGGCTAACATCGACATGGAGTTTAAATTCCGTTCCCTGTTTTAATTTTTTTAACGTGCGGTGTATGTGATGCTCGGTATAAACCAATTTAATATTGTGGTTATTGGATGCCTTAATACAACTACACCATTCGTTAATCCATTCAGATAGGCCAGCCACATCATGAATGGTAGTTGGTGCCAGCTGAACATATATTTTCTTTAATTTTAAATCGGGATAAAGGTTGCACAACCGTACTAAAGCCCTAACGGGCAAATAAGCATCGGTTTTGTAATTTTTATCACCTCCACCTGTTTCAACATCCCAAATAACACCTGCATTTGTATCCTTTTGCCATAAGTCAAAAATCTCTTTCCATTCTTTAACCAAACTTCTACCATAATCATTTTTGTTCTGGAACTCCTGATAATGAAGCAGGAATATATCGTTGGTTCTACTTTCTTCCGTTAATTGGTATTTGAAATAAGATTCGAATAGATTTACCTCATGCCGTTCACCAAGGCAGAGAAACAGGGTTTCTGATGGATATTGCCTTACTACTTGTTGCCATTGTTTGTCTATCTTAAATAATTCCAGTTGTATCGGGTTCATTGAGCTTTAATGTCGAAAATTAGTTTAGATTGATGGTACCGCTGCTGATATTCGTTTCACTTTCGCCACCTACATTAATCTTTTTCGAAGCCAGATTGGCCTCTGTTTCGCCACTCATCGAAAGCGTTTTTGTACCGATATCCAGTGTTTGAGATTCTATCCCAATACCAGAGGTTGGTGTTCCATCTTCAGGCCCTACCCCTATGCCTATACTAATTGAGGCAGAATTTCCGATGTTTTCTCCAAGTGTTAAAATGTCTTTTCCTTTAATGATAATTTTTCCAGTTTTATCCATAAAAATACTGCTCTCGCCACACTTAATGAGGATTGATTCTTTGGTCTCGAAAACGGCCTTTCCTGCACCATCCAGCTCGATAAAATTGCTGTCTTTATCCCGCATGATCATGCCTGCCCCATCATCCATAGTTAATGTATGTCCGCTTTTAGAAGTCAAGCTTTTGCTGTTATTACTGGCACTGCCACCGCTACTGCTTTTGCCATGAAATACCGAACCTAATACAATTGGCCTTGCAATATTGCCTTCCTCGAAGGTTAAAGCTACCTGATCGCCAATTTCGGGAATAAATACAAACCCCCTGTTTTTACTCACTTTATCACTGCTTCCTGCATCTGGTGTAATTACACGCAACCACTCCGTTACATCGTTGGTTTTACATTCCCATTTAAATTTAACCTTAATTCGGCCCTGCCCCTGCGGATCTGCATTGTCTATTACATCTGCCAGTTGCATATCAGGGCTTGGTTTACCGTAATTTTTAACCAACAGACGCTCTGTTGTAGCTACCACACCTTCGAAAGTGTTATAATATTTACCTGTACCATCAATATCATGGTTAATACTGGTGATCAAAAATTTACCGAGGCTCTCTGTAGAAAAGGATAATTCTTTTCTCACACTCATCGTAATTTCGGCAATGCTGCCAATGCCCAAAGCAGCATTATCTCCACTTGCATTTACCTTCAACAAATTGCTGATGTGCGCCTTTTCTTCATTCTGAACATGGTTTTTAATGTCGCTGCTATTGTCTACCCGAATAAGGGATGGTTGATTAAAGGTTTTGCTATACATCGCGTTAGAAACTTGTATGGCGTGGGCAAGGTCGGGTGATCCGTCGCTCTGTCCGCTACTTTCACTCTGCAGCATTTCATCCTGTTTGGGATTATAAGCGAAACGTTTATTTTTGATCGGCGCAATTTCCATGGCATACTGTAGATTTTGTACATCACGACCATAAATCAATGCGATTTCCTTCTGATCATCTGGTTTACCAAAATTCAGTTGTTTGCCATCATAGTAAAACCATTCATGGTATTCGCCAGAAAGCCTGTTCAGAAAATCAAAGTCACTCTCCCTATATTGGATCAGATAATCAATAGGATCTTTTCTGGCCGCATTGGCCACAATCTTAATATCATTTGAAGGCACGTCCGAAGTAGCAAGATTTACAATTGTATTTAAATCCTTATCAAGATAAGAACCTAAGTCGGGACCCCGATCGATCAGAATGGTTGGACTATAACCACTCACAATCAACACACCGTGATAACCGTGGCTTTGCGCCAGTTCTACTTTGGTTACCAAACCAGCAAATTCCTGTAAACTACCCGAATCGTAGCCAAAGGAAGCGGTAAGGGTTTTACCTACAAAATCGCGGCTGTCATTTAAACTGATCATTCCCGGCGAACCCATCTGATCGTGGTTAAACCGCAGCTCGAAAAAATGATGCGCATTAAAAGCTTGTTTTAAACTAAATGAGGCAAAATGGGTAATTGCCTTATTTTCTATGTTAATTTCTACAATGAGTTTCTTTTCCATAAGTTCGATCTTTTTAGCAAATCCACAAATAAATTCCGCTGGTTCTTGGGTCTAAGAAATAATCCTGATATAAACATTTATAGCCATCCCACAGGGTAAAGTGGCCCGTTGCATCACTAAACTGGGTTTTAAAGCAGATAATGCCTGATACGCCGCTTATTTTATTTTGAAACGCCCTTAAATCATGATGTGCTATCCATGTGTCTCTAACTCCTTTTTCCACTTTAATATCGGGTTTTTTATATTTATGGTTGAGGTAGTCGAAAAATTCGCTCACACGGAAACAATAGCGCTTTTGATCAGCTCCAGCAATAGTTTCGAACTTTTTAGTATACGGATACCGACTGGGTATGGCGTGGACTTTTACCTTTTCCTGGGCCAGGAAATCCTGTTTTGTAGTATATTTCCAGCTAGGTAGGCTTAGGCTAAAAACCTTGTTATTAATACCTAGATAATTAAACGCCATGCTCATTCTCACCACACAGGTATTGGTAATGTAAGCTGCATTAACAGCACCACCAATTGTTGCTTTTACCAGTTCGCTACTTGTTACGGGGTAATTTATCCTTAAATCGGTAAAACTTGGCAAAGAAAGTGGCATGCTATTTTTTGGTTAGAAGTGAATCAAGATATTTAGTACTTGTAAATGATGCATTTTCCATTGCGTAGAAAAACACATCCTTACTTCCTGAAAATGAAAGAGTTGATTTAGCCTTCTGGAGAAAAACAATCAGCGTATCATTTGGGTATTCAATATATTTTAAATCACTCATTACCATATACTTCAGGCTATCCATAGGCTTTAGCTTCCCCTTAAATGATTTCAATACTTTCGCACTAAAAACCTTTTCAGCATTGTAAACGGAGTCAACCCTGGTAATATTTACCAGCACGATGTACCCTGCTTCCTTTTTAAGCTCATGCACCATTTCTTTTGGTGGATCTTGATTTTTTTCGCGTTCCAGGTGCTTATTTGCGTTGACTAAAGTCAAAGAATCTTCATTAACAGCAGCAGGTAAAACATTCTGCTTATTATTATTTTGCTGGCATGCGGCAAAACCTATGGCTAAAAGAGCCCATAGTAAGTTATGTGCATATCTTTTTGCTTGCCTCCGTATAATTTTATTGATTTTAAAAGCAAATACATCTGCCATGAGGATGGTATTTAAATGTTTATTGCAATTCTATCCCGTTTGATTAAGGAAAGAATATAAGACCAGGCATTAGATAGATATCTGTGGCCTGGTCTGCTGAAATTTAAGCTTTAGGCCAATCGTTTTCATGTTCTGCGTTGCCCAGCTTTAGCTTACGGGCCGATACCACAAAACTTAATGTCATGGGTGTATTGTCGTTTACCGCAATACCCTCGTTATACTGGATGATATAACCATCCTCGAAAGACAGTTCTTTCATTTTAGCATCTTCTTCGCCTTTCTTGAAAACCAATGTCCCTGAAAGCGGCTTGTACTGGTTGTTTACCATTGATTCGATCACAGAAGTATCTTCGGTTGATTCGATTTCGATATGGATGGTACCACCATAAACACCTGACGATGG
>NZ_SIXF01000010.1 GCF_004310665.1 Pedobacter kyonggii
ATTTGAACATACGCACAGGGCTCTCTGCCGCACGCCCATTGTCCTGACAGTATTTATCCAAAAGCTCGTTATATATAAAACTAAAATCTATAAGCTCGTTAATCTTGCGCAGCAGATTCTCCTTAGGGACAATCAGATCGTAGAGCCTGGAAAATTCGCTAAACTGGATTTTTTGTTGTTGAAGAAGCATTTTAAAGGCCGTTCTGGTACACCTTTAAAATACAAAAAAAGGAGCAGAAATTATTAATTTCTACTCCTTTTTTCTGACCCAATCTTGAAGGGACTTTTTCAGTGCCCTCCTGATTGTTGAGCATTTTTTGAAAGAATCAAATATGATTGTCTAGTTTGTAACTTTTACTATTTCTATATCGAAATCGAGAGGAGAAGAACCATACCCTAAATCTGACGGGAGAATTAAACGTATTTTACCTCCAGCTGTTATTTTCCCAGGCAAAATCAACTGCCATCCCTTAACCAGATCACCTAAAACGCCAGTAAAATTTCCATCAGTGCTTGTTTGAGCCACTACTCCATCCAAGGTTCTTAACGTATAATTTGCAACTATTGTAGAATTTAAATTAATAGCATCAGTTCCCGTACCAGGTGTAATAATACTATAACGTGCCCGTGATGGATCCTTAATCATTGTTAAATTATTATTGGCAATTAATTTATTGATTTCAAATTCATCTATTTCATGTCTCTTAGATTCGGCATAAATTCCTAGATCAACTATAATGTTTTCATTAGAAGCAATATTAAGAGTACTTAAACCATTTTTGCCAAAAACCATATTAGATGGCATAATTAACGTTGCTTTGCCGCCTCTTTTTAATTTTGTTAAAACTTCTCTAATTGGGGTGAGAAGATACTGCCGTTGTTCAAATTCAAACCGATCCGTATAACCTAAAAAATTACCTGGGATCATTAAATCAGTTGATTGAAAAAAAACTTGTCCTGGTAAAGTTTTAAAACTATAAGAATAATAAACCGAATCCTGATTTGCGACAGCTGCACCAGAACCTAGGTCGGTGAGTTTATAATAATAGCCTTTTGTATCTTTGGTGAAGGTAAGATTGTTCTTTTTAAGATAAGCCTGGATAGCGGCATCATCTACACTTTCAATAGACTCATATTCTTTTTTACATGAGCTGAAGATTGTAGTAGCCAGTAAAAGTGCGAATAGGCTAAGTTTAGTAAATTTGTTCATTTATTATTGTACGTCTGTAAGTGTTATAGTTAAATATAGCATATCAATAGAATAATACGTTTAAACTTAACCATCAATCGCAAAAATAAGCTTTTAATACTGATGCTACAATTTTTAACCTATTTTAACAAATAAGCCTATTGTTAACACTGAATGATAACCTATTGTGTGTTCGAAAGCTGAATTGTAAAATCCAATACCGAATTACCTGGAATAGAACCTACAGCTCCACTTCCATACCCTAAACTTGGAGGAACGATTAATCTAATTTCGCCGCCTTTTTGAATTTTAGGAATGCCTATTCTCCAGCCCTGTATTAATTCTGCCAGATTAAAGGTCTGCTCTTTGCCACCACCATTATCAAACACATTACCATTTAACAACCTGCCCTCATATTTGATGGTGATTTTAGTATTGCTGGGATAAGCAAAAGAACCCGAACCTGGTTTAATGATCTGATAATATAAGCCAGAGTTATCTCTAACTGCATTAATATTATTTTGTTTGATGAAATCGGTAATCTGTTTTTCAGGGTCTTCATCCTTTTTACAAGATGAAACTGCAGCTACACATAAAAAGAGTATGGTAAGGAATCTAAATTTAATCATACGCGAAAATAGGATTTTAATAGTACAACTCTAAAAACTAAGCTAATTTTTCAAATGTGATGAAGCACATAGCCGTGCTTTCATCGGTTTCAGATGCTTCGTGCCTCAGCATGACAGCATATTGTGAATTCTGCAAGAAAAAGGATAACGTTTCAATCGGGCTAATTATTCAGGTTTTGCGGTCCTGTTAACCCGAATCTCCGAACCTTAATTTCACAAACCAAAAAAGGTTTAGCGCCTGAGTTAATACACCCAGACCCTAAACCTTAAGCCCTACACCCTAAACCTACCTTAAAAGATATATTTATTTGCTTCGATCAATTGTTGCGCAACTCTTTGACGGGCATCTTTAACATTAAATGGCTCCACCTTTGTAAAGCGGCGTAAACCAACCAACATCATACGTTGCTCATCACCTTCGGCGAACGCCCAAAGTGCTTCTTTACCTGCTTTGGCAATACCGTCAACCGCTTCTACTAAATAAATTCTTAATAGATCTAATTGACCTGCAATGGCTTCTTCGCCGCGGGTACTTGCTAATTTTTCTGTTCTCAACAGAGCAGATTCGAGCACATAAACATAACTGGCCATGTCGGCAATGTTCATTAGAATTTCCTGCTCTTTGCTTAAGGTCATCATCAACTTTTGTACCGCAGCACCAGCTACCATTAAAGTTGCTTTTTTCAAATTCGAGAGTACCTTTTTCTCTGCAGCAAATAAGGTGGTATCTTCTTCACCAAAATCAGGAATGCTCATCAATTCGGCTGCAACTGCTGTAGCTGGTGTCATTAAATCCAATTCACCTTTCATGGCGCGTTTCAGCATCATATCAACGGTTAACAAACGGTTAATTTCATTTGTACCTTCGAAAATCCGGTTAATACGTGCATCACGGTAGGCCCTATCCATTGGTGCATCGGCACTAAAGCCCATACCACCGTAAATCTGCACACCTTCATCCACAGTATAATCTAAAGCTTCAGAACCCCATACTTTTAAAATGGCACACTCTACCGCAAATTGCTCAACAGATTTTAACCTCGCTTTACCAGATTCCATTCCACCTGCAACCAGTTGATCGTAAGTATCATCAATATTCTGACCTGCACGGTAGTTCGCCGCATCAACAGCGTAAAGTTTGGCGGCAATTTCTGCAATTTTAAAACGGATAGCGCCATATTTAGAAATCGGGCGACCAAACTGGATCCGTTCGTTCGAATAATTAATCGCTGTATTTAAAGTAGCTTTTGAAGCCCCAATAGCTGCCGCCGATAATTTGATACGGCCAATATTTAAAATGTTAACCGCGATTTTGAACCCGTTTTCTCTATCGCTCAACATATTCTCAACAGGTACCTGGCAATCGTTAAAGAAAACCTGACGGGTTGAAGAACCTTTAATACCCATTTTGTGCTCTTCGGGATTCATAGTGATGCCACCAAAATCTTTCTCCACAATAAATGCAGTTAAGTTTTTATCATCATCAATTTTAGCGAAAACAATAAAAATATCGGCAAAACCACCATTGGTGATCCACATTTTCTGTCCTGTGATGATGTAGTGTTTACCATCATTGCTCAGCGTGGCTTTGGTTTTTCCAGAGTTTGCATCCGAACCTGAGTTTGGCTCGGTTAAGCAATAAGCAGCCTTCCATTCGCCCGAACCGAGTTTAGGAATATACTTTGCTTTTTGTGCTTCATTACCATAATATAAAATTGGTAAGGTACCAATTCCTGTATGAGCAGAAAGTGCAACCGCGAAAGAGTGGCCTGCACCTACCACGTCTGCAACCAGCATGGAAGTATTAAAGTTTTTACCGAAACCTCCATACTCTTCTGGTACCGAAACGCCTAAAATACCCAATTCGCCAGCTTTGGTTAAAAGTGTCGGCATGAGTTCAGGATCTTCCTGTTTATCAATTTTATCTAAATTGGGATAAACCTCCGCGGCCAAAAAATCGCGACAGGTTTGCGCAATCATCTGCTGCTCTTCATCAAATTCTTCAGGAATAAATATTTCCTGATATGTGGTATCCTTAATTAAGAATTCACCGCCTTTAATTGTCTTTTTTTCAGTTGTTTCCATTGTTATGAGATTTGAGAAATGAGATTTGAGATTTGAGACCTGCCCAAATCCAAACCCAAATCATTAATGTTATTTTTTAAAATCCGTCATGCTGAACTTGTTTCAGCATCTATCTTGCTTAAAGACCCTGAAATGAATTCAGGGTGACGATCGCCTTAAATATGGACTTTAAACATCTGTATCTATTGTACTTGCAAATTAGCCCATTACAAAAGTTCAAAAATACCTGCGGCACCCTGCCCTGTTCCTACACACATGGTTACCATTCCGTATTTCTTGTTCTGTCTTTTTAATTCGTTCATAATCTGTACGGTCAATTTTGCTCCGGTACAACCCAGTGGATGACCAAGGGCAATCGCACCTCCGTTTACGTTAATTACATCAGGATTTAAATCCAGTGTTCTGATTACGGCTAAAGATTGAGAAGCAAAAGCTTCGTTCAGTTCGATTAAATCGATATCTTCTTTTTTCAAACCGGCTTGTTTCAACGCTTTTGGAATCGCCTCGATTGGGCCAATCCCCATAATGCGTGGCGGAACTCCTGCGATACCGTAACTTACCAACCTGGCAATCGGTTCTGCATTTAATTCTTTCATTTTCTTTTCAGAAACCACCAAAACAAAAGCTGCTCCATCAGATGTTTGCGATGAATTACCCGCAGTTACACTTCCAACCGCATCGAATACGGGTTTCAATTTCGCCAACTTATCTAATGTGGTATCTGCACGTGGACCTTCATCGGTATCAACCACGTAAGAACGGGTTTTCTTTTTAAGGTTTGCATCAAGGTAATTTTCGTTTACGGTGATTGGCAGAATACCATCTTTTAAATGACCGTTTTTTATAGCATGAATAGCTTTCTCATGAGATTTTAACGAAAAAGCATCCTGATCTTCACGGCTCACATTATATTCTTTAGCTACTGCCTCGGCGGTTAAACCCATCCCCCAATACCAGTCTGGATTGTTTTTTGCAACTTCTGCATTTGGTACAAGCTTCCACCCACCAAAAGGCATTCCGCTCATAACCTCTACCCCACCGGCAATAATACAATCTGCCATGCCAGCCTTAATTTTGGCAACTGCCGTAGCAATGGTATCTAAACCCGATGCACAGTAGCGGTTCACCGTAACACCAGGAACTTTATCGGTATCCAAACCCATTAGCGAAATCATACGGCCAATATTTAAGCCTTGCTCTGCTTCCGGCGTAGCGTTACCTACTATTACATCATCAATCTGTTCGTTATCTAAATTCGGAACTGAGGCCACTAAAGCCCTGATTACTTCTGCGGCTAAATCATCAGCTCTTGTAAAACGGAATACGCCACGGGGTGCTTTGCCCACTGCTGTACGATATCCGGCTATAATATATGCTTCCATTGTTTAAGTATCTAGTAGCTAGAATCAAGTATCAAGACTTAATCCTCGCAATATTTTATTTGTTAATTAATGTAAGTAAAGCTTTATTCGACAATCGCATCTTGATACTTGATACTCATATCTCAATATTTAACTCACTAATTCCTCAACGGTTTCCCCTTCGTAATAATTGATTGGATCCGCTCTAGCGATTTCCTTTCGCCAGCAAGTGATAAAAATGCTTCTCTTTCCAGATCCAATAAATATTGCTCGGTTACTTCTGTTGGAGCAGATAAATCGCCGCCACACATTACATAACCTAATTTTTCAGAGATTTTTTTATCGTGTTCGGAAATGAAATGCCCGGCATACATACTATTTGCACCAGCATAAACAATTCCTAAACCTTGCTTTCCTAATACTTTAATATCGTTCCGTTGCACGGGCTTCGTATAACCGGCATCAGCAAGTTCTATTGCTTTAGCTTTTGCATCGGCCAATAAGCGGTTCCGGTTCATCGAGATCGAGAATTTATCTTTTTGCAGATAACCCAATTCGTAAGCCTCGTAACCTGAAGTAGAAACTTTCGCCATTCCGATGGTTAAGAAACGGTCTTTCAAAGCATTTTGCACAATCTGATCGTCTTTATATTCATCAGAAGCACGTAAAGCAAATTCTTTTGTGCCGCCTCCACCAGGGATAACGCCTACACCAAACTCAACCAAGCCCATATAGGTTTCGGCCGAAAGCTGAACATGATCGGCATGTAAACTGAATTCGCAGCCACCGCCCAAGGTTAAATTATGCGGAGCAACCACCACCGGAATAGAAGAATAACGAATACGCATCGAAGTGTTTTGGAACATGCGGATTGCCATGTTCAATTCGTCCCACTCCTGCTCTACCGCCATCATAAAAATCATACCCACATTTGCTCCGGCAGAAAAATTTGCACCATCATTACCGATTACCAAACCGCGGTAATCTTTCTCGGCCATATCAATCGCTTTGTTTATTCCAGAAATCACATCACCGCCAATGGTATTCATCTTGGTGTGGAATTCTACATTCAGAATGCCATCGCCCAGATCGATAATCGAAACACCTGAGTTTTTCCACAGCGTTTTATTTTCGCGGAGGTTATCCAAGATGATAAACTCATCGGTTCCCGGTAAAATTTTATAACTTTTAGAAGGGATATCGTAATATTTTTTAACGCCATTTTCTACTTTATAGAATGAAGTATTACCGGCACCGAGCATTTCGTGTACCCAAGCCGCAGCTTTATTGCCATATTGCTCCATTCCTTCGATGGCTTCTTTTACACCAACTGCATCCCATAGCTCAAAAGGGCCCAACTCCCATCCAAAACCTGCACGCATGGCATCATCGATACGGTACAGTTCATCAGAAATTTCAGGGATTCTGTCAGATACATATTCGAATAAACCAAAAGAAGAATGGCGGAACAACTCGCCTGCTTTATCTTTTCCTTTTGCAAAAATCTTCATACGCTCACGAAGGTTTTCAACCGGCTTGGTCATTTCTAAGGTAGCTGATTTTACTTTTTGCTGTGGTTTGTATTCTAAAGTTTTTAAATCAAGCGCAAGGATTTCGGTTTTACCATCAGCAGTTTTTATCTTTTTATAGAAACCCTGTTTGGTTTTATCACCAAGCCATTTGTTCTCTTCCATTTTTTGCACGTATGCTGGAAGTTTAAACAAATCGTGTGCTTTATCATCCGGACAATTATCATAAAGTCCTTTTGCCACTTTAATCATGGTATCTAGACCTACCACATCCGAAGTGCGGAAAGTAGCCGATTTTGGTCGACCCAAGGCTGGTCCGGTAAATTTATCAACCTCTTCCACTGTCAGATCCAGTTTTTCAACCAAATGCAAAAGTGCCATGATGGAATAAACACCTACACGATTGGCGATAAAAGCTGGTGTATCTTTACATAAAACAGTTGTTTTTCCTAAAAATTTATCGCCATAATGCATCAGAAAATCAACAATTTCAGGCTGTGTGTGTAGCGTAGGGATAACTTCCAGCAATTTTAAATAGCGGGGCGGATTAAAAAAGTGTGTGCCGCAGAAATGCGATTTAAAATCATCGCTCCTTCCTTCAGCCATTAAGTGGATTGGAATACCAGAAGTATTCGAAGTAATTAATGTGCCGGGTTTACGGAACTGCTCTACCTGCTCAAAAACTTTTTTCTTGATATCAAGATTTTCGACCACGACTTCAATTACCCAATCGTAGCCGGCAATTTTCGACATATCATCGTCGAAATTCCCAGTTTTGATCTTATTTAATGCTTTTTTGGTATAAACTGGCGATGGATTTGTTTTTACAGCCGTTTGCAAAGCTGTATTAACAATCCTGTTTTTTACGGCTGGATTATCCAGTGTTAATCCTTTTGCCTGCTCTTCGGGACTTAGCTCTTTGGGGGCAATATCTAACAGCAAAACCTCTACGCCAATATTGGCGAAGTGGCATGCAATACGCGACCCCATAATACCCGAACCTAAAACTGCAACTTTATTAATGCTTCGTTTCATTATCTATTTGCTTTTCATAAGTCTGGTAGAGCCATTTATGTAGCAACCTACCAAACAGGTTTGATTGTTATATTTATTAATCAACAGTATAGGCTACCGTGATATCATTTAGTTTTATCAATAAATTAATAAAAGTCTCTTTCTCCTTTTTAGAGAAATGCTCATCGAGATATTCATTAAATTTCCGGACAACACCTTTGGCCAATTGTTTTTTCTCTTTGCCGAAATCAGTTAGAAAAACCTTAACGGATCGTTTATCGCCTGCAGATGTTTCACGGTAAATGAGGTTGGCCTCTTCCATATTATTTAACATACGGGATAAACTGGTAGCTTTAACCCCAAGCAAGCCAGCTAAATTTGAAACCGCAGTTCCCTCGGCATCATCTATATTAATAAGCATGTAACCAATGGCTTGGGTAATCCCAAAACTAGATGCCATTTGATTGTACTTATTAAACATATTTTGCCAGGCAAACTTAACGTGGTAATCTATGGTTTGTTGTTGTTTCATTTTTGCTAATTTATTATGCTTGCATAACAAAGCTAATGAATGTATTTTGTTAATGCAATAGAAAAATTCAAAATATTTGTCAAATTTTTCTTATTATAGTCAAACACAAAATGAAAACACTTAATATGTTAAAAGCTAGAGGAATTCTCCTATTTAGCCTGTTTATTTTATGGGCTACAATTTGTAAAAGTCAGGTATCTTATTTTGGAGCTGCTCTTTTAAACAGTCAAAAATTAGAGACATTTAAAAAAACAACAACCCTGTTTACTTTACAGTATGCTGATTATACCGAACTGGAAAAATTTGATCGGGCCATAAAAAAAAACTGGACCATCACACCTTATAAAATTATTAAACCCGAAGAGCTTGCCCGTTACGATACGCTTTCAAATTATTCATTCTTTTATTTCGATGGTTATGCCAATAAGCTGGATAGCACCAAAAATGTAAACGTAGTTTATGCATTAAAGCTGGTTAGTCCATCCAAAAAACCTAAAAAAAAGGAAGAAAGTATACTTGCAACGATTACGCTTTTTGCTGATCGGAACACCAATCTTCAAATAGAAATTCAGGACGTCACTACTGGCTCAAAAAGAGCGATAAGAAATAACCTTATATCAACCCTTTACAACAAGTCGAATTTTCTCAATTGGTCGCCAGGATTTTTAACGGGTTATTTAAAACAGATCAATGATGGATTGCTCGCAAACGAGAATTGTAATTTAGATTACCAATTTTACAATAAGGTACGTTTACCAGAATTAGCAAGGGAAACCTTGTACGTGCCTGAGTATATCAAGGAGGTATTCTCATCCAAACTGGCACTTTTGCCTCAATCGGGGGTAGTTTTAGAACCTTATAACTACAAACTCAAATTTGTATCGTACAAGGGATTAGATAGTTTAATTTTTAATACCGGAACGAATATTAAGTATGTAGTTTACACTCAACGTTCTAATGATAAAATAATCAGTGTTTATGATAGCAAAGATGATAAAATCATTTATCAACGGTTTTATCCACAATCTCCGAATTTTGAAATGAATGATTTGAGCGAAATCAAAAAGGTAATTGTTTCGCTTAAATAAAATGTCTTTGACGATCCGCATAGATGTATTAATGTCTCACCAAGACATTAGAAATGCGAAACTTAACATTACAGAATTACCTTATGTCGTAGAAGACGCAACGACTAGAGTCATGCAATGACGCCCTATTAACCTGTCATTCTGAACGCAGTGAAGAATCCTTAACAGAAGAACCATTGGCCTTGCAATCTCACAAAGCCATTTCACCAAAGTATGCATAAAAGATCCTTCACTGCGTTCAGGAGGGCAAATTTGCTTTTATAACCATAACCAGAAAGCAGCTAGTTAAAATTAATTAGATTTTAGAAAAAAGGTGATTTTGGTATATAAAAAAAGCGCCCCAATAAATCGAGGCGCTCTAATATGTGTGTTAAAACAGACTAGTAAAGGGTAAACTCTACACGACGGTTTTGTTGACGACCAGCCGCTGTTTTGTTAGTAGCAATTGGTTGGCCCATACCATAACCTGTAGCCTCAATACGTGATGCATTTGCACCTTGAGAAACTAAATAAGCTTTTACAGATTCTGCTCTATCTTTCGATAAACGTAGGTTTAATTCTTTTGAACCTGTATTATCTGTGTGACCAGCTAATTTTAAACTGAAGTTTTTCTGAATTAACAGTGCTGCAACTCTATTTAATGAAGTATAAGATTTAGAACGAATGGTTGCTTTACCTAAATCGAACTCTAAATTTTTAATCGCTTCATTAACAACTTTACGATCTTCTTCTGTTACGATTACTTTCTCTACAACTTTTTCTGGTGTTTTTAACGGACAACCAGAACCATCAACAACAGTACCTGCTGGTGTATCCGGACATTTATCCAATTTATCTGCAACACCATCACCATCTGTATCTTTCAAGATGTCATTCATTTCCGAACGTAGTTTTGCATTTTCAGCTTTTTGAGCATTTAAATCAGATTTTAAACCTTCTGCAGTTTGTTTTGCTTTTAAAGCTTCATCATAAGTTAAAGCTACCGGGTTGTGGAAAGCCAATTGTTTTCCGCTACCTAAAGCAAATTCTAAACCAGCATAAGCATAGTTATATTTATCGTTTCCGCCTCTGTAGTAACCATCTAGGTTATCACCATCAACAAAGTTGATTGTCCAACCTAAATCTAAGTTAACTGCATCAGAAATTTTAAATTTAGCACCTAAACCCACTGGAATAATTAATTCGTTAATGTTATCTCCACCACCAAATTCTGAAGTTCCAGCTGCGGTAGTAATTGTAGGTTTGTAAGCTGCAATACCAGCACCAGCTGAAGCATAAAGTTGTAAAGTGTTCTCTTTTTTAAACATATCGATATTGAACATGTTTACTACAGCATTTAAACTTCCAGAGTATGATAACTGGGTGTCAAAAGCCCTAACTGGAGAGTTATTTACCACTCCGCTTTCATAAGGCTCGGTATTATTGCCTTTTAATTTACCACGAACTCCATCTAAACGAAGAGAGAAATATGGCGTAAATTGTTTTTTAATGTAAAGGCCATAACCTAAACTTGATTTGTTGTTACTGAAATCATTTTTTCCACCTAATGGTGATAATGGCGTAAGTACACCAGCGTTTACACCGATAGACCATGTTCTGAATGTTGTTGTGGAAGTTGCAGGGCTTTCCTGAGCTGAAGCAACCGACCCGATTAATAAACCAGCGAGGGCAACCGGTAGTGTTTTAAATAGTTGTAGTTTCATAAATTTTCTTTTAACGTTGAATAAGCGTTGGCACAACTATTACAATAGCCATACCAAAAATACAAGCATGTAAAAATACTTATCAACTTTTCAACACTAATCGACGATGCGATACACAAGCAAAACTAAAAAATAAGTTATAAATAGTAAACGCATGGCTTTTAATCCGCTTAAACCTTATTGGTCTTCCAAAATCAAAATCTTCATTTTCGTTCTTAACATCCCATATTTCTTGTAGTTATTTTACGGATAGGGAATCGGCAGTATCCTCCTGTTAAAATAGATCAATGCCAATTTATCAGGTTGGCAAGTCACTCCTGAGAATTATGGGTTAATATTTTCACTCCTTTTTTTGATCATACATTGCCTCATGCTGTAAGCACATCGCCAAAATATTGTACACTATTTGATATCGCCGGCAAATTTCCATCGGGTACTGAAATTTTCAGGTAATTGCTGGTTGATCAATAAGGCTCTTACCATTTCTACAGGCATATTATTTTCGCAGAGTATGCGATTATGAAACTCGATATTGGTCATTTTACCACTTTGCACCAGTTCTTTATGCAATGCCCTAAACTGTAATCCACCTAACATATACCCTATTTGGTATAACGGTCCGTAGCCCCCAGTAAATGATCTACGCACCTCGGCTTCGGCATTGGCACGCTCAAAACCCACACGATCTACCAAAAAGTCGATACACTGCTGAGGTGTCCATTTGCCTAAATGGTAGTTCATTGAAAAAATGATACGCGCACAACGGTGCATGCGCCAAAAAAGCATCCCAATTTTATCTTCCGGAGATTTTGCAAAGTTCTGGTCCCACAGCAACATCTCCCAGTACAGCGACCAGCCTTCCGTCCAGAAAGGCGTGCCAAATACTTTGCGATAAGGTTTGTAGCGGCTCTGCATATAATACTGAAGGTTATGCCCAGGAATAAGCTCATGAAAAACTACAGCTCTGGAAAAATGCCTGTTATTGCCTCGCAAGGTCATCATTTTGGCATCCTCGCTCATGTCTTCTGTTGGATAAGCAATTAATACGGATTCGCCACCTAGAAAAAACGGTGCAAACAATTGTTCCTTCGGACTTAACATGCGCATGCGCCAGCCTTCTTTGGCCAGGGCCGGAATGGCGATGAGTTTATTTTTCTCTACAAAGTCTATGGCTTCATTGGCCAGTTCATAAACCAGTTCGGGCTGTTTTCCCAATTCAGGATAATCTGTTTTTACTTTTTCAAGTGCTTTTTTCCAGTCGTTACCAAAGCCCATTTGTTGCGAGGCTTTAAGCATTTCGGCATCACACCAGGCAAATTCCCTCATGGCAACGGCCTCAATCTCCTCAGGTGTATAAGCAATCATCTCATCTTTTAAGCTGCTTAATAAAGCTGTTCTTCCTATCGGATTGCCAATAATGCCACTTCCATCGTCTTTGGCATTTGACGGTTTAGCTATTTTACCCAGTGCAGCAGCATAATCCTTTGCGGCATCTACTACTTCAGGATAAACTGCTTTGGTAGCTTTGGTAAATTGCGGATCGTAACCATCATAAAATTTATAGGCTTCGGTAAATACAGCCAGGTATTGGTTAACGGTTTCCTGCGCCCAAGAAGCCTGTACTGGCGTAACTGCCAAGTCTTTGCTTTCTACAGCTTTTGTGGTTTTCTGAATAGCCTCTTTCAGTTCTTCGAATTGTTCTTTGGTAATTTTGCCATCTTGCTGCTGACCAATTCTTCGCTTTGCTTCAAAAGCTAATAGTATTTTGGCAAAAGGCAAAGCAAAAATGCTGCTTTTAAATTCGGCGTAGTGCTGTTGTAAACTTGCCGAATCTGATCGGATATCGCGTTTAAGCAAAATATAATCTACCCTTTCATTTACCGTTAGCTTATTAAAAGGCAATGCCCTTAATTGTTTTTGCCATTCAGCATAAAAGCGTTCCATCCGCTTAAAGTATTCTTCCGATCGCTTGAGCGTATATTTACGGTTTAGCATGGTCTTGTCTGATTGGTATTGATTAATCAGTGGACTTACCAGGCTGGCTTCATTAGTTTGAGCGTGTATTTGTACTGTAACGGTTAGAAATAAAAACAGTGGAAATAGTTTGCGCATAGTGATTGGGGGTATTTTTGATTAGCTGGCGCAATATAGCTAAACTGCGAAGTATTTGCCACAGGGTGCCTGTGTAACTTATTGAATATTAGATAAAGGCAGCTCAATTAAATGTTTAAAAAATAGTTAAGCGCAATGCCTTTAATCCGCTTAGTCCCTGTAAATCTTCCAAATCAAGATCTTCGGTTTCAGATTTCAGTACGCCAGTTTCCTGCAGGTATTTTACAAACGGCAGGTAATCTTCAATATCTCTTTTATTGAAATAGATCAGTGCCAGTTTATCGGGCTGGGTAAGGCGCTCCTGCGAATTGCGAATGAGTATTTTATCAATCCTTTTTTTGATCATCTGATACCTGATGTTGTAAGCGCCTTCTACATCGAACTTTCGCTCATCTATCCTAAAACTAATATCTATTGGATGGTTGTGAATAAAGATAAGTTGCGTAATGGCCAGCTTAACGGCCAAATCGGGCTGGAGCTGCTGCACCATTTTGGCAATCTCAGCCATTGATGACAGTTGCCATAACCGTAGATTTTTAAGGTGGAAGTGATTAAAAATCCGATCAGGTGCAATAGACTGCCCGATATAGATGTCGTATTCAACACCATCTGTTCTGAATTTTTCGAAATAACAGGGATAAGAATCTTGAAGTTTTTCGCGTTCACTTTCAAAATAATTGTTAATAGCCGTATTGATCAGCTGCATGGATGTTTCCAAAGCCTGACGGTGTTTATGCACTTCGCCATGAGGCATCGAAATGCGGTCAAGGTATTTACCGATTACCTTTTGAGTATTAGGATGCGATTGGGAAATGAGCTTTAGGTAATCGCTTGTTTCTTCTTTAAGGAAAATATTGAGGCTGTTTTCATCAGTTGTATTCAACTCATCACCCTGTAAAATATCACTCCACTTGTTGCAGTTAAAAATGATCTCCACCAGCAAAGCATCGCTATAAGTTTTGCTCAGCTCTTCCAGCGTTTCACGAAACAGACTCAGGTGCAGGCTCAGATCGGCCTTACTGGCTACATTACGTTCTGTGGTAGAATTTCTAATATCTATTGCGCCATAAAAAGGGTAAACGTCTGCAAAACTAATGTCGTCATAACGCTGTGGCAAATTCCTTTTCTTATTGTAAAGATGATGCCAGGCAGCTTCATTAAACTTCCACTGTACAGCAGGTTGGATAGAGGTATATTTTTCTTTGATGATGTTTTCAATCTCGAGGTTAAATTCGTCGATATAGACCTGTAAGAGCTGAGCAATAGGTGCTAAGACGGGCTCCAATAAAGTAATTTTCTTTTCATCGAAAGTTTCACCAACCCAGGTATGCATCCCCAGTACACCTACCAAAATCTGGTTGTGAAATACAGGTATGAGCGCCATCGATTTTACATTCAATTCCCTAAACCTGTCTAACCAGGGAAACATCTCTTTGCTTTCGGCCCAGATATCGGGCGAGTAAAACGAATTCGGGTTTGCAGCATAACCTTCGGCAATCTGCCGAAAAGCTTCAGGACTTAAAGTTTCTTCACCCCAGACCGAAAACAACAGACCACTTCCTCCTTTTACATACCCGTAAACCATTTTGTTGTTTACCCTTACGAAAGGGAAAAGATCGAATTGGATATTGGCATTTTGCACCATCACTTTAAGCGATTGTATCACTTCTCCATAAGCGACACCCTCACCGCCAGGCACGCGGCTCAACCTAACGCTTTTAATATTTTCTACAGCCTGTTTGGCGGTAACATCGGTAATGGTAAGTACCGAAATACCTCTAAGCTCAAAAAGCGTTAGTGGCAGCACCTGCTGTAGCTTATCCAATCCAGATTCTTCACTCAAATATTGCTGCAGCTCGCGATAACTTAGCTTGGGCAATGCTTGTTTAGCCCTTACTTCGATAAAACTGGCATTAATACCAATATGAAAATAACCTGGCAAACCAGTATCAGCATTGATGCCCGAATGGTATTTTTCTTTTAAAGGTGCGTGGAATGCGTATAATTCGTTAAGAATGAAGGAGTAGATAAAGTGCAGGCGATCATGCTCATGTTGCTCAAGCGTTTTTGAACCGACAAAACTGTTTTGATCTTTCTCTTCATGTTCGAGTAATTCGTACATCAGTTCTGTTCCATAAAAAGTAATGGGCTGCATTGGCGCACAAAGCCCCCAAGCCTGATGATCTTCTGTTAAAAGTGCTGGCGAAAGACAGGCATACATATGCTCTAACAGTAATTCGTGCTGATAAATATCGTCGATAGCAATAACCTGATTGTCAATCCCCTGTTTTTTAAATTCTTTTAAGGCATTGCTATAAAGGGTAGATTTTACGGTCCGTTCTTCTTTAATTTTTCGTTGCAGGTATTTGATAAAAGGGCCAAAAGAGATGGCCGAATCTACCTGGGGTAAATCTGGGTAATTTCGGGCATGATTAAATATGCGCTTTTTCATCTCTTTTAACTTTAAATCAGAACAACTAATTGAATTGCAAAAAATTGACTAATGCTAAGATAAAAAATAGATGTGAGAAATTGCTACCAGCCAATAGCCTTATCATCTCCCCTCGGGTCGGCGCCCCCTTGATAATTGCCCCATTTAGTTTTTAAGATGGCATCTACCCTGCCAATCGCACCTCTTGGTACAATTTTATAGCCTTTTGCTTTTAATTTTTCTATTGATAGGCTATCGATAGCATCTTTTTCTATATACACCTCATCTGGTAACCATTGGTGGTGAAACTTTTTAGCAGCTACAGCCGACTGCATCGACATGTCGAAATCGATTACATTTATAATGGTTTGAAATACAGATGTTATAATGGTTGAACCACCTGGAGTACCCACTACCATAAATAATTTTCCATCTTTCTCTACAATACTCGGTGTCATAGAGCTTAACATTCGTTTATTGGGTGCAATTGCATTGGCTTCGCCACCAACTAAACCATACATATTAGGTGCGCCAGGTTTAACAGAAAAGTCGTCCATTTCATTATTCAACAGAAATCCTGCTCCTTTTACGGCAACTAACGATCCGTAAGAACCATTTAAGGTGGTGGTAATCGAAACGGCATTTCCCTCGCGATCTACAATAGAGAAATGAGTGGTCTCTTCGTGTTCTGCCCCTTTTATTTCGCCTGCCAAAACAGCGCTGCTTGGGGTTGCTGCCGCCCAGTTAAAGTTTGCCATGCGTTTTTTATTATAATCGGCACTCAACATTTGCTGTTGTGGAACAGCATAAAAATCGGGGTCGCCTAAATGTGTTGCCCGATCGGCATATACTCTTCTTTCTGCTTCTACAATTACCTGAACTGTAGAGTCTGCATTATGCCCCCACTTTTTTAATGGAAAATTTTCTACACTTTGCAGCAATTGGATCAGGGCAATACCTCCGCTCGAAGTTGGCGGCATGGTAATAATTTTATAGCCTCTATAGTTGCCCGTTATGGGTTTACGCCAGGTAGCGTGATAATTTCTTAAATCTTCTTTTGTAATAAGTCCATGGCCTCGTTGCATTTCTGCCACAAGCGAATCGGCCACAGCGCCTTCATAAAAACCTGCCCTACCTTTTTCCTGGATCAGTTTTAGCGTATTGCCAAGCTCTTTTTGAACCAGAAGATCATTTTCCTGCCAGGTACTTTCTAAATTTACTAAGGCCGTTCCATCGGGATTAAAATCCATAAACTTTCTATGCAAACCATTCAATTCACTCGCTTGCCGCTTAGTAATTTTAAAACCATTTTGCGCCAAATTTATTGCCGGTTGCAATACCTGTGTCCAAGAAAGCTTTCCATATTTTTTGTGTGCCTCTACCATGCCGTCTACTGATCCTGGTACGCCAGCGGCTAAATGTCCATATAAACTTTTATCTACAATTGGATTACCGGCCGAATCGAGATACATATCTCTGCTGGCTGCAACAGCTGCTTTTTCTCTAAAATCTAAGGCATTTATTTCGCCGTTGGCACCGCGGTACACCATAAAACCACCTCCACCAATATTCCCCGCATTTGGATAAACCACAGCAAGTGCAAACTGAACAGCAACAGCTGCATCAACCGCATTCCCACCCTTTTTTAAAATATCTATACCAACCTGCGATGCTTCCGGATGGGCAGAAACCACCATCCCATTTTTATATTCACCACTGTTGTTTTTACCCAATTGGCCGGTTACACAACCAGCCAATAACAGTACAACACTTAGGTATATTAACGATTTTTTAAAGTTATTGAGGGGCTTTATAGTATTCAGCATCTTTATATATTTTCCGATTACCTCTTTATTTTTTCTCAGTAATCACTTTTTTTAATCTTAATTTTCAGACAGACAAACACGTCTTTCTAGCGGCTATAAATAATTACTAATTTGTGCATATAATTTTTCTTTATCACTTGGTCTTAAAGCATTGTCAACTACTAATTTCCCATTTTTAATAATTAAGTAACGAGGTATTCCGTAGCTCCCGTTTTTTCCTAATTTATCGCTCAAATCTTTTCTCAGGGCTTGATTAGTTCGAACATGATTACCAGAAAGTTTAAAATATTTTATCATCTCTTTCCATTGCTGCGCCGCATCATCTTTATCTATAGAGATAAAAAGCATGTCAACCTGCTTTGCTTTGAGAAATTTCGTCAGATCCTTACTGTATTCAAATTCTTCTTTACATGGCCCACACCAGGTTGCCCAAATATCAACAAATACAGTTTTGCCTTTAAATTGGCCGATTAAACTATCCAAGCTATTAACTTTATCGTAGTTGGACAATATTTTTTGCTCAGGTTCAAAATCCTTTTTTACTTCGTTATGGTAGGTTATAATTTTACTGGCCATTGGTTGCAAATATGGCGTAAAATTACTTTTAGGATAACTGGCGTTATACGAATCGAACAAATCGACCAATACTTTCTGATATCTATTTTGTAACATCTCATCATATAGAAAAGTTGCCAGCAAAAACTCTTTCATTTTGCCTGTAAAATTATTTTCGAAGGTTTTATATATAACTTTTAAGCCAGTATTCTCATCTTTTTTGGACAATTCAGTTCCTTTTTTTAGCGGAATGTAGTAATTGAGATAAGTATTTACGTAATATCTGGTATGGTAATAAAAATCTGGATAAAAAGCGTCATGAAGATTGTTCATTGAATGCTTTTCATAGGCATCTGCCCACATTTTATCCAAATCGTTATTTATTTTTTGCTTTGTACTTAAAACTATCATTGGGATAGCAGCTTGCAAAATTATCTGTTCGGTTGAAAAATACCTTTTTATTTCGTTATAAAAGTTTGCCGAAATCTTTTGTTTCGAAAATAGCTCAACGTAAGGCTTTAATGCTTCATTCTTATCATTTTCGAGCAATTGATACAAACCAGCTATAGTGCTATCTTTCTTATAATAATCTTGGGCTCTATATTGATAAAACTCGGCATTCCTCTTGCTAAAAAGCAACATTCCTTCCTTATTTTTATCGCTCTGTACCAAAATACCTTTATCGAAAACTAAATGTGTAGTACCTGGCTCTATTAACACTGTATTATCGTTAATTCTTAACCAAGCAAGTTTATTAATCTTTAAAGAATAGTTTACTGTACTATCATCGCCAAATTTAATCTCTTTTTGGGCCGGATAAAACCATGTATCATCTACAGGAATTTGGATAATTACCTTATTATTTTTAGCATTTAAACTTTTGATATTAAGTTTTGCTTCCTGCGCAAAAGAGTTTATTGCACCCGTAATTAGTAAAATAAATAAAATTATCCTTTTCATAATTTTGGCTGTATTAAGGCTATTTTTTCACCAATCCTTATTTGGAAATCTTTTTATGGTTTATAACCTTCCGCATCTTTATATATTTTTTCGATTACCTCGTTGTTTTTCTCGGTAATTACTTTTCTTTTCAAACTTAATTTTGGGGTAAGCTCTCCTCCATCTATGCTCCACTCTTTAGGCAACAGCGCAAACCTTTTTACTTGTTCCCATTTACCAAAACCTACATTTGCCGCTTCGATAACCTCGTTATACTTAGTGAGCACCTGTTCGTTTTTAATTATCTCTTCGTTCGAGTTAAAAGTAATGCCTTTTCTTCCTGCCCATGTTTTTAAGGTTTCGAAATTTGGAACAATCAATGCAGAAGGGAATTTTCTATTTTCGCCTAAAACCATAATTTGCCCGATAAAAATCGATTCTTTATATTTATTCTCCAGCATTTGTGGGGCAACGTATTTACCGCCTGCTGTTTTAAACATTTCTTTTTTACGGTCGGTAATTTTTAAAAAGCGGTCATCAACCAGTTCTCCAATATCTCCGGTATGGAACCATCCCTCTTTATCTACCGCCTCATCGGTTAAATCAGGTCGGTTATAATAACCTTTCATTACCTGGTGCCCTCTGGTTAAAACTTCGCCATCTGATGCAATTTTAACTTCCACACCTTTAATTACCTCACCAACAGTACCGAACATGGTTCCACCGAAATGGTTAACGGTAATTACAGGCGAGGTTTCGGTTAATCCATATCCTTCAAAAACAGGCATACCAGCAGCCCAGAAAATCCTGGACAAACGCGGATTTAACGCTGCTCCACCCGATACAATCACTACGATTTCACCGCCCAGCGCTTCCTGCCATTTTTTGAAAACCAGTTTACGGGCAATCCCTAGTTTAAATTTATACCAGGCACCTGCATCAAGGGTATATTTTTCGGCCAAAGCTACCGACCAGAAGAAAATTCCTTTTTTAACCCCCGTTAATGCTTTCCCTTTCTCCATTATCTTATCATAAACTTTTTCGAGAAGCCTTGGAACGGTAGAGAACACATTGGGTTTTACATGCTGAATATCGGCAACAATGGTTTCCATACTTTCGGCGTAATAAACCGAGGTATAGTTAAACAGGTATAAATAGATAATCATTCGCTCAAAGATGTGCGATAAAGGCAGAAAACTTAAGCCTTTTTTAACCCCTTCGGGTATCACCACAGCCGAGTTAACAAAATTTGCCACCAAGTTATTATGCGTTAGCATTACACCTTTTGGCGTACCCGTAGTTCCAGATGTATAAATTAGGGTTAAAATATCTTCTGGTGCAACTTTAGCGCGGTACTCATCTAAATCAATGTCTGTGCTTGCCTTGCCCAATTCAATTAGTGTATTCCAGCTTTCGACTGCTGCAATTTCATTAAAACTATAAATCTTAATGGCTGGGTTTATTGCATCGGCACAAGGTTTAATTTTCTTATATAAATCTTCATCAGCTACAAAAACAATGGCAATATCTGCATCCTTTAAGATAAACTGGATATCGTGCTCGGCCAGGGTTGGATATAATGGAATCTGATAGGCGCCGATCTGGTTGGCTGCAAAATCGGCGATATTCCATTCAGGCCGATTATGCGACATTACAGCAACCCTTCCTCCTTTGTTTATACCTTGTTTAATCAATCCGCGACTTAGATTATCTACAGCAGTACAAAAATCGGCTGTACTATAATTTATCCATTTCCCATTAATTTTTCCGCTGATGAATTCTTGCTGAGGTTTTTCGAGGCTATATTTCAAAAGATCAAAAACCCGTTTAATTTCTGCCGCCATATGAATTGTATATTATTTGGTTAAGTTAAAAAATCAAACATAAAGATTAACATCTATATGCCTTTTTAATGAAAATAATACCTCGCCGTTAATAAAACGCTGTATTTACATTTTCGTAAAAAATTTTAAATAAACTTAGTGATTACAAAATTACTATGCAAGCATTGTTTTTTATCCTTGTCGATTTTTACGATAAAAACAGAAACGGCATTAAAGTTGTTAGGCTGATAATTATTTACAAAACATTTAAATTATGAAAAAGTTATTTACAATTTTAGGATGCATTGCATTGTTTGCCCTTACTACAACAAACGTTAAAGCCCAAAACTATAAAACCGGACTAGGTTTGGGTATTGACTTTGGAGATGGCGCTACTTTGGTTGGTCCATCAATCAGGCATCATTTTAGCCCTAAAGCTGCTCTTCAAGGTGAAGTTTTATTTGGTGGGAACTCTACTATTATCCAGGGATTTCTTCAATACAACTCATCTATCCCTGGAGCTAAAGGCTTAGATTGGTATTTAGGTGGTGGTCCGTCTATTCAATTGTATGATGGTGGTTCTAACTTCTTTTTAGTTCCTATGGTTGGTTTAGATTACAAATTTAGCGGTGCACCATTGGCATTGGCTTTAGATTGGAGACCAAGAATTTACCTGGGTGATAACGATAGCGACTTTAATGCTGGAAGATTCGGCTTAGGTTTTAGATATACTTTCTAAGCGGAAGGCGTTTGGCGCTGAGCGCGAAGTGTAAACTTAAAAACATGAAAAATCCCGTAGGAACTTAATCTTACGGGATTTTTTTATGGTATTTTGAGAGTTAACTGTAAATTGAAAACTTAAAACTGCAAACTAACTAAACGCCTGTCCATTTTTTTAACACTGCTTTTTGAGCTGGCGTTGCATTTTCGTTTACGGTTGCTTTTAAGCGCACACTTGGATTTTCTTTCAAGCTTAAAGAAATTTCTTTTTCAAGCCCATCGCGAATTACTTTAACCGTTAGCTGATCGTCAATTTTTTTATCCGTAATGGCAGGTAAAATATCTAGTGAAAATTTTGGTTCTTTTAATTTCACATTTTTCAGTGCATCACTTAATGATAAGCCATCAATCAGTACAATTACATCGTTAACATTTAAGCCACTAACCCAAGCTGCTGAATTTCTGGTAACCGAAGTTACTTCTAAACCTTTAGTAGCCAATTGAACTGCTGCACCACTAACAGGTTTACCAGGGGTTGCATTTTCAGTAGATACATCAACACCCGCATATGCGAAATATTTTACATAGTCTACATCATCTACACCATTAACGTATTTTGCCCAAAAGTTAGTAAAGCTAATTCCTGATATCTTTTCAACCATTGCTTTAAATTCTGCATCGGTATAACCACGTTTTAAGGTTTTGCACTGCAAATACATGGCTTTCATTACATCATCTAAACTTTTTGCACCTTTTGTGGCATTGATGATTTCGAGATCCATCAAAATACCGATCACTTCTCCTTTATTGTAGTAAGAGATGGAATTATTTTTTGAATTTTCATTCGGGCGGTAGCCGATAATCCATGCATCATAGCTAGATGAAGCTGCTGACTGATATTTAGCTCCAGGGGTATTTAACACTGTACCAACACCGCTAGCCAGATCTTTCAAAAATTCGTTTACATCAGTAAAACCTGCTCGGTGTAAGTATTTATTTTCGTAATACGATGTAAATCCTTCAGCTACCCAAAGGTTGGTCGTGTAGTTTTCGTTGTCATAATCAAAAGGGCCTAATGCTATCGGGCGTAGACGCTTAACATTCCAAAGGTGGTGATATTCGTGAGCAACCAGGCCTAAAAAACCTTTATAACCTTCTGCAGTATTGTAAGCGTTTCTTGTAGCGCCTAAAGTTGTAGAGTTTAAGTGCTCCAAACCACCGCCACCTTTTAAGAAATTATGAACAATAAAGAGGTAATATTTATTAGGGTTTTCGCCGTAAACTGCAGTTTCTTTTTCTACAATTTTAGCCATATCTATTTTTAGTTTTTCTTTATCGTAATTGCCACCGCCATACATGGCTACTTCGTGGCGAACGCCTGCAGCTGTAAATTCGAAAATATCCTGATTACCAACTTCAATAGGGCTATCGTAAAGAATATCAAAATCGGTAGCCTTATAGGTAAACTGCTCACCGGCAACAGGTGTTAAACCAGTAGAAACTTTACTCCAGGCATTGAAAGGAATAATTTTCACAGTGCTTGGTGATTTGATCATGCCATCAGGATGCATAAAAATCCCTGTTGGAGACAAGAATGCATGAGATTCGTCGATAAAAGGCGTACGCACCGAAATTTCGAATGCATAAACACGGTAATTAATCTGGATATTTGCAGCTTTTGCCGAGAAAATTCTCCAGGTGTTTTTTCTTACTTTTTCAACTTTTACGGCTTTACCTGCTGCAGTAGCCTTAAATTCTTCTACACTTTTTTCAAACTCGCGAACCAAATAAGAACCTGGTGTCCAAACAGGCATTTTTACATCTACATAATCTTTTGCCAAGCCAGAAATATTCATCTGAACTTCAGCATAGTGTGCCTGTGGTTCTTTAAAAGAAACCTCAAAGCCTATTTTTACCTGCGCTTTCGCTGCCATAATACACGTTAGTAGTAAAACTAAACTTAAAATTGATTTTTTGTTAAACATATTGATATTGACTGTGTTTTGTTGCAAATTTAGATTTATTGGCGAGGTTTTGAAAGAAAAAGCCTGTTGCGATGTAAAATAGTTGTTTCGCTTCGCCTGGCGTATAGCGTTTGGCGATTTGCGGAATGCAAAGAAAACTTTGGCACTGAAAGCCTATTAGGCACCAATTTCTTGGTTACTGCATTGTGATAGACATATTATTTTACGCCAAAACTGTGGACTTCGGACTTCTGACTTCAAACTAAAATCAGTAACATCCTTAATACAACAAATTTAGGACTAAACTATTTGAATATTTTTACGCTCTAATTCTGGAATATTAATCTTATTTTAATATTCGGAATACGCACGACACAAAAAGAAACATGAAGAAAAGGTATATTATCTATGCTGTTTTAGCTATAGGCTTGGCTTATTTGGTCTATTACAGAATTAACGCAAATAAAAAACTCGAAGGGAAAGGCGGAGCATCTGCCGGGGCAAGAAAAGGCAAAACTGGTGGTAAAGGCGGCACTTCTGCACCATTGGTAGTTGACGGAATCATAGTAAAACCGGTATCGTTTGATAATGATTTAGAGGTAACTGGCGCTATTGATGCAAACGAATCGGTTGTATTGAAAAGTGAAGTATCGGGCTTGGTTACCGGAATTTATTTTCAAGAAGGTACAACAGTATCGAAAGGAAGTGTATTGGTTAAAGTAAACGACAGAGACATACAGGCACAATTGCAGGATGCCCTAACCAAACAAAAGCTTTCCGGAACAAACGAAAACCGGGCAAAACAGCTTTTGGCCAAAGGTGCAATCAGTCAGGAAGAATATGATACAGCGCTAGCCGATTTAAAATCGTTACAGGCGCAGGCGCAATTAATCAGGGCACAACTGGCAAAAACCACTATCCGCGCACCTTTTACTGGCAGAGTGGGCTTACGTAGTATTTCTGCAGGAACCTATTTAACCCCCGCAACTGTAATTGCCAACCTAGTAAGTACCAATCCGGTTAAAGTTACTTTTTCTGTTCCAGAGAAATATGCAGGACAGATTAAAATGAATTCAGAAATCATATTCACTACTGATGGCTCTTCTAAAGAAAACAAAGGAAAAGTTTATGCTATAGAGCCGGGAATTAATGCCGCTACCCGAACATTACAGATCAGGGCTCTGGCTCCAAATGCCGATAATCTTTTATTGCCTGGCTCGTTCGCCAAAATTAAACTGGCTTTAAACACCCTTCAAAATGCTATTCTTATCCCTAATGAAGCAGTTATTCCTGTTTTAAAAGGTAAGATTGTTTATATCCAAAAAGATGGAAAAGTGCAAGAGGTTAAAGTAGAGGCTGGTACACGTACCGATGAAAATATTGTAATTACCTCAGGATTAAAAGTTGGCGATACAGTTTTGACAACCGGATCGATGGCACTGAAGAAAGATGCCCCGGTAAAAGTTCATTTGGTTAAACAATAATTATGACGGTTTTAAAAATAAAACTATCAAAACCAAGCCTCATAATAACTGGCTTATTAATAATAATTATAGGTTTGAGCTGTAAGCAAAAAACTCAAGCGCAATACGCTGTAGAAATAACAATTAATTCAAAAACTACAGATTCTGATTTGATGAAATCGGAAGTAATTGCTCCACTAGAAAAAGAAATATTAAAAATTGAGCATGTTAGTAAAATTGCATCATTAAGTAAAAAGAGTTATGGATTAATTAAAGTTGACTTTAAGCCTAATATTAACATAGATGAAACCATACTTAATTTACAAAATAGGATTCAAATGGTTACAATGAACTTGCCTAAAGATGCAGAGGTAATTATTTCGAAAATAGTAGAAAATCCAAAGGTTGTCGAATTAAAAATTTCTTTAAATAATGCCGATTCAAGTAGTATAGATTCAACTACCATGAAAACAAATATTATTAACCCTTTAGTAAAACAAACACTTGAAATCAAAGGTGTTCATCAGGCTTTAACATTCAGTAAAAATGGCGTTGGAATCGTTAGACTTAAATTCTACCCCGAGATAAGTGAATATGAAATTAGTTCTCGCGTCCAACAAAAATTATCAGAAATTAAGACATATCTACCAAAAAAATTTAAAATAGAAGCCTCTAAGGTTTGGGATGAATCTAAAAAAAATAAAAACAATTAAGCAATGAGCATCTCAACCACGAGCATAAAAAGGCCGGTTCTGGCCATTGTGATGAACTTATTGATTGTCCTTTTCGGGATAATCGGTTATACCTTTTTGGGTGTTCGCGAATACCCATCGATTGACCCTACTGTAGTTTCAGTAAGAACCTCCTATCCTGGGGCCAACTCAGATATTATTGAGTCGCAGATTACCGAACCTTTAGAAAAATCGATCAATTCGATTGATGGCATCCGAAATATTTCTTCATCAAGTAACCAGGGAGCGAGTAATATTACCATAGAGTTTAACCTCGATAAAAATATCGAAGAGGCCGCAAACGATGTGCGTGATAAAGTATCGCAAGCCTCCAGAAACTTACCTAAAGATATTGATGGTTTACCAGTGGTAAGTAAAGCTGATGCCAACTCTGATCCAATTTTATCGATGACGATCCAGAGCGATAAACGCAATACACTGGAGTTAAGTGATTTTGCTGAAAACGTAATTGCCGACCGTATCCAAACCATTCCGGGGGTAAGTAGTGTACAAATCCAGGGTCAAAGAAAATACGCCATGCGTATCTGGATGGATCCGAATAAACTGAGTGCTTATGGTTTAACTTCTCAGGATATTGTTACCGCCTTAGATAACGAAAACGTAGAGCTTCCTTCAGGAAAAATTACGGGAGCTACCACCGAACTAACAGTTAAAACCTTAGGAAAGCTGACCAACGAAAGTCAGTTTAACAACTTAATCTTAAAAGCGGATAGCAATCAGGTCGTTAAATTAAAAGATATAGGTTATGCAGTTTTAGGGCCAGAAAACGAAGAAACCATTCTCCGTGAATCGGGCAGACCGATGGTGGCCATAGCCATTATCCCTCAGCCAGGGGCCAATTACCTCGATATCAGTAAAGAGTTTTACAAGCGTTTTGATAAGTTAAAAGCTGATATGCCTAAAGACATTAAACTGCAGGTTGCATTAGATAATACCCTTTTCATCAAACGTTCGGTAACCGAGGTGGCAGAAACCATTGGTTTATCGCTGGTACTGGTAATTTTGATCATTTACCTTTTCTTTAGAGATTGGGCCATTGCCTTCAGACCATTAATCGATATCCCGGTATCGTTGGTTTTCACTTTCTTCATTATGTACGCCTTTGGCTTTTCAATAAATGTATTGAGTTTATTGGCTATTGTACTGGCTACAGGATTGGTGGTGGATGATGGTATTGTGGTTACCGAAAATATCTTTAAAAAGGTTGAAGAGGGCATGTCGCCTTTCGAGGCAGCCATTAAAGGATCTAATGAAATCTTTTTTGCTGTAATTTCGATTTCCGTTACCCTAGCAGCCGTATTTTTACCGGTAATATTCTTACAGGGATTTGTTGGCCGCTTATTTAGAGAGTTCGGTGTGGTAATCGGTGCAGCAGTACTGGTCTCTGCTTTTGTATCGCTAACCTTAACACCGATGTTAAATGCCTACCTGATGAAAAAAGGTGGACATAAACCATCCAGGTTTTACAATTGGACAGAGCCCTATTTTGTGAAATTAAATGATGCCTACGAATCGAATCTGAATAAATTTTTGGATAAAAAATGGCTTTCCGTTCCGATTATTCTGGTTTGTATGGGCTTAATTTTCTTATTCTGGAAGATTCTGCCAAAAGAAACTGCCCCTTATGATGATAGAAGTGCAATAAACATCAGCGCAACTACCCCAGAGGGCGCATCATTTGCCTATACCGATCAGTTTATTATGAAACTGAACCAATTGGTTCTCGATTCTGTTCCCGAGAAAAAAGTAAATATTACGATTACTTCA
Organism: Pedobacter kyonggii; assembly: GCF_004310665.1. GTDB lineage: Bacteria > Bacteroidota > Bacteroidia > Sphingobacteriales > Sphingobacteriaceae > Pedobacter > Pedobacter kyonggii. Next base: position 27,483 of record NZ_SIXF01000010.1, read on the forward strand.
CCAAGTTTCGGCGGTTCGGGTGCTGTAAACTCGGGTTTTGTAAGAATGGGGTTGGTTGATCCTGAAGATCGTGAGCGCTCGCAAAAAGAGATTGCCGATATGCTTACCCGCATCACAAAGGAATACACTGAGGGCAAAACCATTGTGAACCAACAGCCAACCATCTCCGTTGGCCGTCGCGGCGGCTTGCCAATTAGCTACATCATCCAGGCACAAAATTTCGAAAAATTAAGGGAGAAAATTCCTTTGTTTATGGATGCGGTATCGAAAGACCCAACATTCACCGTTTCGGATGTGAACCTGAAATTTAACAAGCCCGAAATTAACTTAACTATCGACAGGGATAAAGCCAAAAACTTAGGCGTTTCTATATCGGCTATTGCCCAAACCTTAAATTTAGGTTTAAGCGGTCAAAGGTTTTCGTATTTCTTCATGAATGGAAAACAATACCAGGTAATTGGCCAGTTTGATCGTGGAGACCGGAAAGATCCATTAGATCTGAGCTCGGTTTATGTACGTAATGATAAAGGCGAATTGGTTCAGCTCGACAATGTGGTTACCGCAAAAGAAGAAAGTAGTCCTCCACAATTGTACAGGAACAACCGTTTTATCGCAGCAACTGTTTCGGCAGGGTTAGCACCTGGAAAAAGTATTGGTGAAGGTATTGATGCCATGGACGCCATTTCTAAAAAAGTATTAGATGAAACTTTCTCTACTGATTTAAGTGGAGAATCGCGGGATTTTAAAGAAAGTTCTTCAAATACCTTCTTTGCATTTGGTTTGGCGCTCCTGCTCGTTTATTTAATTCTTTCAGCGCAGTTTGAGAGCTTCAAAGATCCGATTATTATCATTTTAACTGTACCTATGGCGGTTGCCGGTGCATTTTTATCGCTATGGTTATGTGGTCAAAGCTGGAATATCTTCAGCCAGATCGGTACCATTATGCTTATTGGCCTGGTAACTAAAAATGGTATTTTAATAGTGGAATTTGCCAACCAGTTAAAAGAAAAAGGCATTCCAATCCCCGAAGCCATACGTGAAGCTGCTGTTTCGCGTTTGCGCCCAATTTTAATGACCAGTTTGGCGATTGCCATTGGTGCACTACCTATTGCATTGGCTTTAGGAGCTGCCGCAAAAAGTAGAATGAGTATGGGAACCGTAATTGTTGGTGGTACGTTATTCTCTTTGGTTTTAACCTTATTTGTAATCCCTGCCATTTACTCTTACTGGGCTAAACCATACAAACCGAATAAAGAATTGAAAGAAGCCCATCGTTTTGAACAAGAAGCTTTACATATAGAAGAATAAGATGAGCAAGAAATTAAAAATATTTATCCTACTGCTAAGCTCATCCATTTCGGGCTTTGCACAAGAACAGCTGAGCTTGCAGGAAGCCATTACCATTGCTTTACAGAATAATTACGACATTAAAATCAGTAAAAACCAGGTCGATATGGCAAAGAACAATGCCAATATCGGCAATGCTGGTATATTACCTAACTTAACAGGAAGTTACACGAATGGTGGAAGTATCCAAAACACCCGACAAACCCCTGCAACTGGCCCTGATCGGGTAATTACAGGAGCAAAAAGTACCAATAACAGTTATGGGGCCGATTTAAACTGGACCATTTTTGATGGTTTTAGTATGTTCGCCAATTACGACCGTTTAAAAGAACTGCAAAAACAAGGTGAATTAAACGCCCGTTTAACCATTTTAACAACTGTAGCCGATGTAATTACAGCCTATTATGATATTGTAAGACAGCAGCAATTGGTTATCGCTGCCGATAGCGCAATGGACGTTTCGGTATTACGCACCAGTATTGCCAAAACAAAATTGCAGCTTGGCCGTGGTTCTAAATTGGATGTGTTAACTGCACAGGTTGATTACAATACCGATACCTCAAACTACCTGCAAACCAAAAATGCCTTACAGGTGGCTAAAGTTCGATTAAACCAGTTGATGGTGAGAGATATTGGTACTTCGTTTTCTGTAAATAATAGCATTGATGTAGATAAAGGTATCCTGTTTAGCAAAATGGCCGAAATGGCCGAGCAACAGAATCCGAATGTGCAGAATGCTTTTATCAATCAACGCATTGCTTCGTTAAATCTAAAATCTATCCGTGGAGCGCGGTATCCATCTGTTAGCCTAAACTCTGGTTATAGCAGGGCAAACAGTACCAGCCCTACGGGCTTTAACCAAAAGTTTGCTGCAAACGGATTCACTTATGGTGTTACGGCAAGCCTTAATTTATTTAACGGCTTTTTACAGCGCCAACAAGAACGCAATGCAAAGATCGAGATCAACAATTCTACCCTGAATTTAAACAAAACCAAACTTGATGTAAACGCGCAGTTGCTTACCGCCTATCAAAATTACAGCACCTACCTTGATCTGATTAAATTAGAGCAACGAAATGTAGATATTGCAAAAGAAAACCTAGATATTACTTTAGCAAAATATCGTTTGGGCAGCATAGCCCCTTTGGAGCTAAGAGAAGCACAACGAAATGCGATAGATGCAAAGAACCGTTTCATCGAAATGCAATATCAGGCCAAAATTGCCGAAACAACACTGAAAGAAATCAGTGGAAATATAAATTTATCTAATTAATTTTTATATTTAGTCCCATGATACTTGTTGCAGATAGTGGCTCATCAAAAACCGATTGGATGGGCTATCATAATGGCGAAACCATTAAATTTAGCACTCCTGGAATAAACCCTTATTTCTTAAGTGAGCAAGAAATTACCAAACTGATTTCTAAAAATGAACCTTTATTACAATATGCTAGTGAGGTAAAAGAAATCTACTTTTTTGGAGCAGGTTGTTCTTCACCAGACAAACATGAAGTAGTCTCAAATGGTCTGTCAGCTGTTTTTGGTAATGCTTTTATTTCAGTAGATCACGATCTTCTGGGTTCGGTATATGCTACTTGCGGAAATGCCGAAGGCTTAAACTGTATTTTAGGCACCGGATCGAATATCTGTTATTTCGATGGAAAGAAAATCCACGATGGCCACCATGGCTTAGGTTATGTACTTGGCGATGAAGGTTCTGGTACTTTTTTTGGAAAAAAAGTGCTATTAAGCTATATGTACAATAAAATGCCATCCAACTTAGCGGCAGAGTTTAAAAAATCTTTCCCAGCAGAAAAAGAACAGATTATTACCAATGTATATCAAAAACCTTTCCCTAATATCTATTTAGCAGGTTTTAGCCGTTTCATGGCCAGCCACACAGACCATCCCTTTATTCAGGATATTTTAAGAGCTGGCTTTCAGGAATTTGTAGATACGAATGTTAAAGATTATCCTAAACATAAAAACGTTCCATGCCATTTTGTAGGCTCTATAGCTTACTATTACCAGGAAACATTAATTTCAGTGTTATTAGAAAACGGTATTGAGCCTGGGAAAATACTACAGAAACCTATAGAAGAGTTATTTAATTTTATCTTAAATAAAGAGGGCATCGTACAACAAGCGAGTTAAAATCGAAGTCAAATTTTTAGCTACTATAAATTTATTGTTAAAATATCCTTAAGATTGTAAACATAACAACATAAACTTTTGTTATATTTTTAGCGGCATATAAATGCTAACACATATGAAGAGAATACTGGTAGTAGACGATGATATTGAGGTTTTAGAAACCATACAATTAATACTGGAAATCGGAGGATTTAAAGTTTCGGCACTGAATGATGGCGAAGAAATTTTTAACAGAATCGAAAAATTTAGCCCTGATTTAATCTTATTGGATATTTCTCTTGGGCATATAGATGGGCGTGTGCTATGCGAACAGTTAAAATCAATTGAAAGTACCTCTAAAATTCCAATATTACTGATTTCTGGTTTATACGATCCAAAAGATTTTACCACCTTAAACTACGGTCAGGACGATTTCTTATCAAAACCATTCCAAATGGATGTATTGCTTAAAAAGATCACTAAAATTCTTTCACTGGAAGAAGATAAACCAAGTTTTCTTTTAAATTAAGTTAATCCAAAATTAAAATATTTAGCCAAGAGGATTTTTAAATCTGCTTGGCTTTTTTATTTAAAAAAATAAAATTTATCTTCCTATCGGACAAATTACTTACCATGATACCAAGCAATGAATGGTTAAAAACCTGGAACGAGAAGCGTATTTTATTAGCCTGCCCCAATAACCTGAATGATTATTTTGAGGAAACCTCGGTAGCTGGTAAACAAATAGATCACCTAGAACTGGGAAGTGTTTCTATTCCAACAGGAGAAATACTGGTCAGAGATCCACTTGTATATGTTCAAAAAGATGCTGAACCGTATTTAATTAAAGTCCCCAGAGGCGAATTTCCGGTAACTACAGCCGTAGTTGTTCCCCATGGTGAAGATTGTGCCAGATATGCTGCCGTTAAAGTGCAATTTACAGCTTATGATGCGATACGCTTTGAGGAGGCACTAATAGGCACAGAAGACCTTGTTGATTTTAACGAAGGAGAATTTTTTGGTTTTAATGTAGATGCAGGCTTAGCGTGTATATTGGATAAAGAAACGTTAAACCATTTCTGCGCATTTCAAGACACGTTTAATAAGGAGAATCCCGGCAAGAATCTGTATGATGATTACTTCGCTGCACTTTTCGCAAGTAATTATGCTGAAAACCCTGATTACCAACGTGAAGGTGGCGATTGGATCAACTGGACAATCCCCGGAACTAAATATCATATCCCATTTTTTCAAAGTGGCTTTGGTGATGGTACCTACCCTGTTTACTATGGTTTTGACATCGATGACAATATTTGCGCACTAATTATTCAGTTTATTGATATTGAGCTGGCTTACGGAGAAGAGGAGTAAATTTCAATTCAACAATAATGAGGCGGTATCAAAAAGTTAAATTCGATCCGAATTGTCTCGTTGTCAAAAGGACTCCTACGGAGAGCTTATCGAAACGCTCTACTAAGGCTATTTAATGTAGTCCTTCAACAGGCTCAAGATGACGACAATCTATATTAGGAGACAGCCACACGGAATCATATACGAATCGTGGAATAGGCGCTATGAGTGGAACCCCCTCCTAGGGGCACAGCACTATCTAATCTAAACCCGATGGCACGAATGCCCCCGATTAAGCACTTCTTTTTATTATGCTATCATGTGCTTGCTTGTTTCACAGGTTTTCATCGGGGCAGAAGGTACAGCGGGACTAACACCAATAGAAATACTGGCTTTGCTTTCCAGATCATTATTTAACTGTGTAATAATAAAAATAACCAGTGGACTGTGAAACACAGACCATGGAATCAGAAATTGGCTTCGCAAATGACGACTCTCGCGACTGTCATTTTGGCAAACAAATTCTTTTGGAACAACCCTTGTTATGCAGGATATAGATTAAACAATTTATTTACATATGAGCATACAGGAAAAAGGAAATATCTCTATACATACCGAGAATATTTTCCCGATAATTAAGAAGTTTTTATACTCTGATAACGAAATTTTTCTTCGTGAGTTGGTTTCTAACGCAGTAGATGCAGTCCAGAAAATTAAAAGACTAGGTTCATTAGGTCAGTTTAATGGCGAAGTTGGTCAACCATTGGTGCAAGTTGCAGTTGATAAGGATGCAAAAACCATTACCATTAGCGATAATGGCTTGGGGATGACTGCCGAAGAGATAAAAAAATACATTAACCAGGTTGCATTTTCTGGCGCAAGTGAGTTTGTAGAGAAATTTAAAGATGCTAAAGATGCCAATGAAATCATCGGTAAATTCGGTTTAGGTTTCTACTCGGCCTTTATGGTTGCAGATTTAGTTGAGATTCAAACATTATCATACCAGGATGGCGCTGAACCTGCACGTTGGGTTTGCGATGGCAGTACAGAATTTGAAATTACTGAAGGCACTAAAGCTACACGTGGTACTGATATTATTCTCCATGTAAACAAAGATTCTGAAGAGTTTTTAGAAGAAAGTAAACTGCAGGAAATTCTTGATAAATACGCTAAATTTTTACCGGTTCCAATTAAGTTTGGTACAAAAACAGAATCGGTTGAAGATGGTGTTGATGAAGAAGGTAAAGCAAAGTATAACGATTTTGAGGTTGATAACATTATCAATACCACTAACCCGATCTGGACAAAAGCTCCTGCAGATTTGTCAGACGAGGATTATTTAAACTTTTACCGCGAATTATATCCATTTAGTGAAGAACCATTATTCTGGATCCACCTAAATGTTGATTATCCTTTTAATTTAACAGGCGTACTGTATTTCCCTAAGTTGAAAAACGATTTCGAAATGCAGCGCAACAAAATCAAATTGTACTCTCGTCAGGTATTTATTACCGATGAGGTTAAAGATATTGTTCCTGAATTTTTGATGTTATTACACGGTGTAATCGATTCTCCTGATATTCCGTTAAATGTATCGCGTAGTTTCTTACAGGCCGACAGCAACGTTAAAAAGATCAATAACTACATTACTAAAAAGGTTGCTGATAAACTAGGTGAGTTATTTGCTAAAGACCGTAAAGCTTACGAAGATAAATGGAAAGACATTGGTCTTTTTGTAAAATACGGTATGATCAGTGAAGAGAAGTTTTACGATAAAGCTAAAGACTTTGCTTTAGTAGGCAATACCAAAAATGAGCTTTTCACACTTCCAGAGTATAAGGAGAAGGTAACAGCATTACAAACCGATAAAAACGGCACCGTGGTTTATTTATATACCAATGATGCTGCTAAACAAGATGCATTTATCCAATCGGCCAATAAAAAAGATTACGATGTTTTAGTATTGGATTCGCCAATCGACAATCACTTTATTAATCAATTGGAGCAAAAATTAGAAAAAACATCAATCAAACGTGTTGACTCTAGTGTTGCGGATAAATTAATTGAGAAAGACGAACAAAATGAGCATGTTTTAACTGAAGATCAGGTAAAAGAAGTTACTGCTATTTTTGAAAAAGCCATTACCAAACCAGGTATGCATGTAGAAATTGTGGCTTTACATCCTGAAGAATTACCAGTTACCATTACGATGGATGAGTTTATGCGCCGGATGAAAGATATGGCTGCAATGGGTGGCGGAATGGGCTTCTATGGCCAAATGCCAGACAACTATAAGGTTGCCATTAATGGAAACCATAAATTGGTAAGTAAAATTTTAAAAGCTGAAGGGGAAGAGCAGCGCAACCTGGCGAAACAAGCGGTAGATTTAGCACTTTTAGCACAAGGTATGTTAACTGGTGCAGAATTAACAGCTTTTGTAAGCAGAAGTGTAGAATTAATTTAATCAGGAAATCCTGCTATAGTTTAAAGGGAGAAATCGAATTGGTTTCTCCTTTTTTCTTTTGCGAGCGGTCATAAAAAAAGTCTTGATCAGATCAAGACTTTTGGGTAAGAATTTTCGGGAACTCTTAGATTAAAATTAATATTGTTTAGCTTGTAGCTTGCTACTATATTACATTAGTTTTATGATCTACATTGAAATAATCTTTATGATCCTCGATCATTTTAGCAATGATAGCAGCTTTAGTATCGGTTATTTTAAATTCGAATAATGGTTCTTGGTTTTTCTTTGATCTCACCATTTTCTCTGTGTAAAAGCGGTATACTAAGCCGTTGGTTAATAAACCATATTTAGCTTTTGTTTTACGGAAGTATTTAGACAGGCGTGAATCGTGAATATCTAAATTATCGTTGTGGTGTTTACATTCAACAAGTATTGTTGGTTCGCCATCTTTCATAATGGTGTAATCAACTTTTTTACTTTTTTTAACCCCAAAGTCTAGAACAGCTTCAGATTGAACCTCAGAAGGATCAAATCCTAAGATTTGGATAAAAGGCATAACCAACGCATTCCTTGTTAAATCCTCAGATTGAACTTGTGGAAGCATTTTCTTAATTCTTACGGCAAACTGCCCGATTTCGTCTTTCAATTCCATGTTGTTATCTATTATAGGTAGTTAGTTTTTTAAATTGTATTGGTTAAATACCGAATTTGCAGTGATAATAATTTGATCTAAACTTTGTTTATCAAAAAAATTTCTGTTCAACATATCAACCATATAAGTTAATTTATTGATATCAGTTGCTCGCATGGTAAACTGAAAACTTTTCATGCCATCTTTTATCGCCTGCTGAACGTAGTTACGTACAACCAGGAAAGATTTTCTGAATGCATATTCACCATCTAATTGCCCCTTAACTGGGTTTTGTCCATCAAGATTGCTATATTCATTTTGCATTCTTTGGTACATATCTGCGTTGATTCCTTGATTTTTAAGAACCCCCTTATAGTAGATCTTATTAAGTAAATATTCGTATTCGTTGTGTTTCATGTGGAGGCTTGGTAGATGTAGGGGAATGTTTCTTTTGCTTTCGTTATTTTTTGGTTTTTAATAAATCTTTAACCCAGTATTGTATGGCCTGTTTATAATTATATTATCTACAGGCTACACAAGATTGGGCAGGCAGATGTTTTTCACAATTAGTAGTTTTCACTGCTAATTATTTTGTTTTTGGCAAACAGTTTAAAGATTATAAAAAGAAGGGGTCTGGATAATTTTTTTACATCAACTACCCAGAATATTACACGAAACCTAGGTTTTTTTTAGATGAAACCTGGGATAAGTTTTTTTAGTGCATTTGTTAATTCAATTCATTTTTATTTAACTTGCATTCAAATCAAATAAAACAAACATATTTATACTCATGAATCTAAAATGCGTTGTTATAGACGACGAGCAACATGCAATCGAAGTATTAACTGACCACATTGCAGAAATGCCTGGTTTAACAGTTTTTAAAACTTTTACCAGCCCTGTCCAAGCACTTACTGAGATCAGTATTGAGGACGAAATTGATTTATTGTTTATGGATATTGATATGCCAGGAATCAATGGATTGGAACTGGCTAAAAATATCAGAGAAAAAGCAAAATATTTGATTTTCACTACTGCTCATCCTGATTATGCCCTGCAGGCATTTGATGTACAATCAGATCAGTACTTATTAAAACCTATTTCCTTTGCGAAATTTGCACTGGGTATTGACAGGATTTTAAAAAAGGAAGCAAATAATCCCAAGGTTAGCACGAAAGAAGCTGATCAGGTAGCGGCCCTTTATATTAAAGGCGACCATAAATATGCTTTTTCTAACATCGCTATTGACGAAATACTTTACATCAAAGCGCTACAGAATTATATACAGATTATTACTAAATCTGAAACCCACACTACCTATCTTACACTTAAGGAAATTGAAAAGGCCTTAGAAAACCACGCATTTATCCGTGTTAATAAATCGAACATTGTTGCTAAAGCGGCAATTAAAAAAGTAGATGGAAATATAATCCGTTTGGTAAATAACGAGATGATCCAAATTGGCGAAGGTTATAAAGAAGCTTTCTTCGCCTATGTACAGAGCAGTTTGTTAAAATCTAATCGAAATCAATAGTGTATTAAATTACAACTAACCAACTGGTAGTTACTACCGATTGGCCCATATCAGTTGGGTTAGTAGAAAAATTATTTCTTGCTGCTATATTTTTATAAATGAAAACAGTTTTTTTGGTGAGTTTAATGGTTTTCATAAAATATTAAGTTAAAGGTATAAATTATTGTTAATTAGATCACATTAATCCAGCTAGTAGTTACTACTGATTGCCCCATGTCTGTTGGATTAGTAGAAAAATTATTCTGACCTTTAATGTTTTTATATACAAAAACAGTTTTTTTAGCAAGTTTAGCAGTAGTTGTTGTGTGTTGAACTTTCATGGTGTATGTCTTTTATTGTTGTTAATTATTATTGTTATTAATTTCAGTAAAGGTGCAACAGAAAAACAGACAGCACTACTTTTTTACACAAACCCTAGCTTTTAGGAGATAAAAACCCCATTTTAATAGATTTAAGAATAAAAAATGACTCTTTTAAACATCAAAGCATTCTTTAATAAGTACAGATTACACTTCATCATTTGGGGCTTTTATATTATTTATGAGATCTTAAGTCTAGGTTTTTCGACAAAATTTCAGCCTCTAGGAATCTACTTACTGGTGTATATCGCCAATGTAAGTATCTTCTATTCTCAAGCATTTTTACTACAGAAAATTGCAAGCGAGAAAAATGACTATCTCAAATTTGTCAAGATTCCGCTTCTAATTATAATAATGCTTCTGGCGTATATTACTTTAAGTTATATTCTTGTATTAATATTTGGCAACATCGGCTTAATACCCCACGAATCGTGGAATTTTATTAGTGTCAGATTCATATTATCTTGTCTGTACCGGGCAATTTCGTACATAGTATTGGCTACCGGTTATGTTTATATTATCAAATCATTTCAGGATCAGAAGAAAGTAGAAGCATTAGAACGAGAAAACCTAGTTACCCAAATAGAAAAACAGGCATTGGAGAACGACCTTGTGCAATCGCAGAATAATTATCTGCGGAGTCAGATCAATCCACACTTTCTATTTAATACTTTAAACTTTATTTATAACGACGCCCGCAAAAAGGCACCTATGGCAGCAGATGCAATTATGAATCTGGCCGAAATGATGCGTTATGCCTTAAAACGTCCTGAAGCATCAGAGATGGTTCCACTAAGTGAAGAAATTGAGCAAATTGAACACCTGATCAATCTCCATAAACTCCGAACGGCTAACACAATTAATCTGGAACTTGAGGTAACGGGCGATATGTTCGGATTAAGATTTCCACCGCTTATCTTATTAACTTTGGTTGAGAACATATTTAAGCATGGAAATGTTTCTCACTCTACTCAACCGGCCCTTATTAAAATTGCTTACGAAAAGGATAACCTTAATATCAGTACCATAAACATGATTAATGATAATAAGGGCAAACAGACCGAAAGCCATCATGTAGGAATTGAAAATATAGGCAAGCGTCTTAGTAGTTTCTATGGCAATGATTATATATTCAGGTATTACAAAGACCCGCTTAACCGGTATATTACTGAAATAAGTGTAGCTGTTGTTAACCCCTTGGCCAAGTTAAACCGTTAAGCTTTCATTGCATTTTGACGCTGAATATCTTTTAGCAGAAAATAGTACATTATCATTTCATGTGTCCGCTGATCTCTGCTGAAAAGTCTGTTTACGTGCATATGGATTAAATCGGTTAATAGCTTTAGTGCGTTTTCGGGAGCACATTGTTTAAGAACTTTGATAAACGAATCCGAAAACTCATCGAAGCCCTGCGCCTGCGCTGTTGTTAATACCGTCCATTCTGTTTTACGAAACTCCTGATAATAGTTGTTTAATTGTTTAAAATCGGCAGCATCTAATCGATGTTCCTCATTAAAACTATCAGACATTAATTTCACGATCTTATTGATAGCCAGCTTATCTATAATGTTAGAGTCGATAATATTAGAAATTAAAAGGCTACACAATTTATATTTGTTGAAATCATCGGTCTGAGTTTCTAAAAGCGATAATACAAATTCGCTATCTACGGCAAAATGCTGCTCAACATCTTCAATCATGTTGCTGCCATAACGCTCTAACTCACGCTTATAGGTTTTAATCTGTACATCAGACACCAAACCTGAATTTAAAAACAATTCCAGATCATCCATGAGTTTTGATGTTAACAGCTGCCCATCCCTTGGATTGTTTAGTTGAACTCTAAACCTGATGTGGTTTCCAATTTCATTGTAGCGAATAAAAAACCACGATTTAACCTGATCAGTATGATTGGAGATGAAGGGCGCAATTATTTCTGCCAAAATCTGATCACCGCGTTGCTGGTGGCAATAAATTTCGAAATACAGCCATTCTTTACCTGGTAGGAAAAATCGTGTTACTTGAGCATTTGCCGATGTTTTAGCCAAACCGCGATAAATTTGTTCGCCATGACCTATACTTAAAACAAACTGAGCTAAATAGGGTTTAGTTGCTTCATCAACCACGATGCTGTTTTGGGGCAGTAACATTTCTTCTATGTAAGTACTTCCATGTTTTTGCAGGTATTGCAGAAAAGCATTTATATCATCGTCCTTTTGTAGTGCAAAGCATAATGTTTGATCGGATATACCTGCTTTAAAATATTCGCTAACACCTAAATTGCTCAGGTATGACCTACAGTTGTCGACGGATAGCGACTTTTGATCGGCACCTAAAAGGGCTTCTTTCTTAACCCTCCATTTATTACTGCTTAAAACAATATTTTGATATTGTAACCTTGGATAATAATCCAAATCAGGGAAAACAGTATCAAGTGGAAAGGAAAGATTTGTTTGTAAGCCTTGATGTTGCAAATCGCACAGTAACCTAAATACAGAAAGATCTGAACGGATGTAGTTGTACGCAGAAGCCATTCTTGGTACGAGCCGTTTATTTAAATGCTTGGAGCGAAGAATAATCTCTGTACCATGAATTGAAATCTGTATATCATTTAAGGCAAGTGGCGATGATGAGGTATCAAAATTTAAGATTGATAATTGATGTCCATAAATCAGTTTTCGCCTGTTTACATTATCTACATTGGCCTCCACCATATAGGCCACATCAAAAAATAGCACCTCGGGGTTTGCTTGTTGTTCTGCGCCCGCAATCTCTTTAGCATACTGTGTTACATCATCGGCTGCCATTGTAAATCTTCCGCTTAATGCATTTGATGTTGCTCCACCTATCTGTTCGATAAAAATCAAATCGTCATGAACAGACATTACCATGCTGAATGAATTTGGTAAAGCTGCTAACTTCTGATTCGGCGTCAAGGTAAGTTTGTTCAGATAAACAGTTTTACCTTTTTCAAAGTTTTGTTCTGTCAGATAAGTTTTTAAAGCTGTTTTAATATTTTCTGTCTCTGGTTTTTTCGGCGGCTTAGTATTGAAGCGTGTGATAAACTCGCTATTTTGACCAGCTTGCTCCAGCTCATGGTAGCCTACACCCATTTCGGGATCTAGTGCCAATAAAAGTGGTACTTCCTGATCTTCAAATTTCTTTTTAAACCTGATCTGAAACTGGCTAAGGGCATCTCGATCTTTTGCGGGCATCACACCATGGAGCATATTGATCAAACCCGGAATAGCCTGAAACAAACGTTCACTAATACTACCCGATAAAACTTTACGTTCGGCGATAAGATATTTTGGCAACTCAGCCGTAGCAGTAATCCCTAAACGTTCAAAATAATCATCACCTATAATATTGGGGTCGTAGTTGGTAAAAACAAGCTGTAAATCGTGCATATCCTGTAGTAAACCAAAAAGGTTTTCAGTTTCAGCATCATTTAAATTTAATTGTTTTGCCAGATCGTTAAGCCTAATCGGTGTTAAGCAAGCAGCCAATATTTGCTTTACAAAGTCGTCTTGATCTAACTCAGCAAGTTCAAAAACACCATCGGTACAGGCTATATAACGGATACTGTTGGGTGTTAAATAATAACTGCTGTTACTAAATATGAGGCAGTTCTTTCGCAGCACTTCTGCCAATGGCAATTGAATATTATTTTTATAAGGCCAATCTACCAGTTCGCGTACGTTTTGGGTTTCTTCAACTACTATTCGGCTTTCTGATTGCTTAATCGCGTTACTTAACAAACTAAAACCAGCAAAAGTTCCGTAAGGGGTTGACCGGAATTTTGCACGGTTAAAATATTTCCAGATGGTAAAATAAACTTTAGGTGGAAGATCTTTTAGTTCGTTTGCCTTTACTTCTTTTATCGTTTCGTAAAAAGCTTTGGAAGATATTGAAATGGCCAATTTTAATTCCTCCCAACAATCTACCAGTTCAGATTGATATGAAAATTTAGGTGTTCTAAAAATTATTGTTGGTTGGATATTAAGCTGCATTGAATTTAAATGATAGGCGAAAAATACAAAGATTAATTTAAAAAGTTATCAATTGACAGTTTTCAGTTTGCAGTTCCATACGCACAATCCTACAATTGTGGATTAAAAATTCAGTGGTACATAGGTCTGCGGTTAGTCGGGATTTGCAATCCCTTCTATAAGGATTTCACATTTAGTGGACTATAAATCCAGACCAGCGCACAAAAAAGCCATCTTCTTTTCAGGAAGATGGCTCACCGGGATGTTAATTGTATTTATTTTTTGGTTACTTTAAATTCTGTTCTTCTATTTTTAGCTCTTCCTGTGGGATTATCCTTTTTCTTGCGTTTCACTACGATTTCGTTTGGTGCAATTGGCATTGATTCTCCATAACCTTTAGAAGTCATTCTAGCAGCCGCAATTCCTTTACTTTCTAAATAATCGGTACAAGATTTAGCCCTCCTGTTGGATAGATCTAAGTTGTACTCATCGGTTCCGATATTGTCGGTATGAGAACCCAACTCAATTTCCATTTCGGGATTATCTTCCATAATCGGAATTAGGAAGTCTAATACTTTTTTAGAAGGCTCGGTAAGTTCGGCACTGTTAAATTCGTAATAAACATTATCCAAAGCCATTGGGATACCTAACTTGAAAGGACTTAAGCAATAATCTTTATAAATTAAGGTATCTGCTTTTGCCAATTCTTCGTAAGGATAGTTTTTAGTAATTGCGAAATAATTATCTTTCGCAAAAAGCAATTTGATTGGTCTTTTCGAATCTACTTTAAATTTGTATACGCCATCGGTGCCTGTTGTAATTTTCTGAGCACCTTCTGCATTGGTAAGTGTAACATTTGCACCTGCTAATGGCAATTTAGTTTTACAGTCAGTTAAAATACCTGCAATTGAGAAGTATCCTTTTTCCACTTCAAATACCTCTAAACAGCATGATGATTCGCGATCAGAACTGATATATCCTTTTGTTCCCTTATCATCTGTTGCAGTAAAGTAAAGATCATCTTTTGATGAGTTAAATGGATAACCTGCATTTTTTGGCTTGGTCCAATCTACAAGATCGCCTTCTGATTCAAAGAAATCGAGACCACCAAAACCTATTCTACCATCGGTACTGAACAATAACTTTTTCGTTAATGGGTTGTAATATGGTGCACGTTCATCATCTTCAGTATTAATGGTTGGACCAAAGTTTACTGCCTGCCCTAAAGATCCATCTTCGCGAACGGTACAATACCAAAGATCGTACTTACCATAACCACCGCTTCTATCAGATGAGAAAAGCAGGAATTTACCATCGCTGGTTACAAATGGTTGAGTTGAATTAAAATCTTTACTGTTTACCTGTAAACCAACTGGCAGTGGGTCTGCCCATTTATCACCTGTTTTTTTAGAAGAGTAAATGGCATATTTTTCTTTATCCTTCCAAGCTGTAAAGTACACTGTACTTCCATCAGGAGTAAAAGCAGCAGCAGCAACTTCCATGTTTTTAGGGAAACTGATATCGATTTTTCTTACTGCAATATCAGCCGAAGATAATTCGCCCTTAGCTGCATAAATATTATTTAGGAATGGATTGGTTTTAGTTGATACCTGAACTTCTCCAGCATCTGTTTTAACCATGTCTTTTTTACTACCTACAGCAACCGGACGGGATGAAGTAAAATACAACTCATTGTTGATTTTAACTGGAGCATAATTAGAGCCTAAACCATTTACATTACCAGGTACTTTTTTAACTTGTACCATGCGTGGAAAACGCATTTCTTCAATCGCAAATTTGCACGATTCGATTTCTTTTTGAGCGTCTTTTACTAAAGCATCACCAGGATTTTTTTGGATAAACTGCTGAAAAGCATCGATAGCCAGGTTAAATTTTTTATTTGCCCTTAAGCTTTCTGCATAATAATATAGCGCCTTTCTAAAACGTGTATTGGTGAAGGTGATCGCTATGGCATAATATTTTTCAGCCTCGTTAAATTCCCTATACAACCTACTAGATTCTGCAAGGTTATAAATCGATCCTTCATAATCGTCTATCACTTTATCATCAGTAGCTGATTTCCTTTCCATACCGTACGGTAAAATGGCCTGGGTACTGTCTCCAGTAATTTTTAAGGCTTTTTTATAAAAAGTAGATGCTGCATAGTAATCCTTATTTTCGAAATAAGTATCTGCAACCTTTTTATAATTCACCACATACTGTGCGTTTGCAAAACCGCCAAATGCCACTAACAAAAAGAGTAATATTTTTTTCATTTGATTAATTATAAACGTGGACAAAAGAAGTTTGGACCAATAAGACCGTTACGGCCAATTAAGGAAATCGAAAGCTCTAAACCACCGTTACTGTTAGAAGCGCGGTTGAAAGTAGAGGTATTAATATCGTAACTTAACCCGAAAACCATATTCTTTAACTGTAGGCCAACAAAGGCAATAGCAGCATCTTTATTACGATAGTTACCACCAAACAAAATGTTTGCTGATGGATTAACGTTAAGCTGTGCATAAGCACCTAACGATACCTCGTTTGTGTTACCCTGGTACATAAACAATGCATTGGGTACAATATCCAATAATTCTGAAGCCTTGATCCTCGCACCGCCATGTGCAGTAAAACGAACAGGGATACGTGAATTTGAACCAGAGAAACGATCCATAGGGCGGGTTAAGTGTGCTGCACTTGCGCCTAAGAAAACGTTTACACTTTTGTTGGGGTTACCATCAAAAAACATGATACCTGCATTTACATCAGGAACCAAAGAGGATTGAGATGAAAGAGTTTCGCCGCTCATCATACCACCATCATAACCTGAAATTGGATTAAACTGGTTACCAAACCTGGCCTGAGAGAAATCGAAACTGCGGTTAATTATACCTGCTTGTAATCCAAAGCTCACCATCTGTAAACCTTCGGCACCAAACCTTAAACGGTACGAACCCGATACCAGGGCAGACAGGTAGTTAAAATCTAACTCCCCAGCCCTTTGGTTTAAAATTGTTGCACCAAATGCGAAGTTCTTTTTCGGCGCCATATCAAAAGATGCACCGCCGGTTAAAAAAGAGCTATTTAGTGCGCTCCATTGTTGTTTAAAATTTACAGTTGCACGGTAATCGCCGTCTATTACCCCAGTTAAGGCCGGGTTAAGATATAACGGGTTTGCATAATATTGTGAAAAATGCGGATCAGTTTGTGCATAGGACTTAGCTGTGCACAGCAGCAATCCTAGCACTGCAACATATATTTTTAAAGCCGATAGTATTTTCATGGTCTTTGATTTTATCTGTTTATTATTAATCCTCTTCTTATCTAATCAGCGTTACTGTACCTTTTCTTAATGATGTTGTTCCATTGGTGAATGTAATATCAACCATGTACACATAAACTCCAACCGGTTGATTTACTCCTTTGAAAGTTCCATCCCATCCGTTTGCTACATTATCTGATTGGAATATCAATTGACCCCATTGTGTGAAAATACTCATTTTGGCGCTTGATATGGTATTTCCATAGATTAAGAAGGTATCATTCTTACCGTCGTTATTCGGTGTAAATGCATTTGGTATGTAAACCTGATCTCCAAAAGGATTAGCTGCTTTACCAGTTACCGGAGTAGAATTTGCACTGGTTTGGCACTCAATCTGACCTCTGGCCCGTACAATAATGGTTACACTTTGATCTGGTTTTAAGCCTGCTACTAAGTAAGTTGTTCCGGTTGATCCGCTTGTTGGGTTTACCCATGTTAAGCCATTATCTTGAGAAACTTCGTAAGCGGTAGCACCTGCAACCGCAGCCCATGCAAAGGTTACACTGTTTGGCGTTGTGCTTTGCACCACAACTACTGGTTTTTCTAATACCGGCAGTACATTAACCGTAACGCCTGTTCTTGTTGGGCTTGCACAACCACCCACAGCTATTGCTTCTACGTAGTAGATTGTGGTAGCAGTTAAGTTTGGTGTAGTAAAGGTTATGCCTTCTGCTAGTACAGTACCTCCAGAGCTTGCAGCGTACCATCTGTAAACTAATCCTGTTACCGGATTATTAACCGTTAATATGGTTGAGCTACCTGCACAAAGTGTTCCATTTGCTGCTGTTACCGATGCTGGTGCAACTGGTACTGGTAGTGCAATTACATTTACCGGTGTTCTAGATGATGAGATACAAGTTCCGTTTGCTCCTTCAACATAATATGTAATGTTTGCATTAACCGCAGGAGTAGTAAAGTTTACGCCTGTTCCAGCTAATGTTCCGCCCACAGCTGCAGTGTACCAATTGTATGTTACTCCTGTTTGAGGACTTGTTACCGTTAATACAGCTGGGCTTCCGGTACAAACATTAACCGATGTTGAAGCTACCGTTGGTACTGTTGGTTTTGCGTTAACAGTAACTGTTACTTTAACCCGACCACCATTGTTATTACAACCACCTGTTGCGATTGCTAAAATATAGTAATCTGTTGTTGCAGCTAAGGCTGTTACATTGAATGTTGTGCCAGTGAATAATAAATTACCACCAACCGCTGCACTGTACCATTCGTAAGTAACACCTGCCTCTGCATTCGTTACTGTTAGGGTGGCTCCATCACCTGCGCATATGCCTCCATTTGGAGCAGATACCACTGGGTTGCTTGGTAATGCATTTACTGTGATGGCTACTGCTCTTGCTGTTGCAGTCGTATTCTCACATTTATTATCGCCTTTAACCGTTACATAATAAGTTGCACTTGCAGTTAATACTGGTGTAGTAAACACTGGACCAGTAAATACTACTGTATTTAAGGCAGCATCACTATACCAGGTAAATATTGGGTTGGTAACCGTTGTGCTTGTTGCTGCTAATGTTGCGGCTGTACTTGCACAAACTGAAGTTGATCCATTTACTGTGATATCTGTTGCCACAGCACCTGGATTAACAGTTACGGTTACTGTTTTCACATTAGCTGCAGTGTTTTCACATTTATTGGCACCTTTAACGGTTACATAATAAGTAGTGGTTGCAGTTAGTACCGGTGTGGTGAAGATTGGTCCGGTAAACGCCACACTTGTTAATGAGGCATCATTGTACCAGGTAAATACTGGGTTGGTAACCGTTGCAGAACTTGCATTGATAACTGCCGTTCCAGAACCGCATATATTAGCTGGGGTTGATAATGTAATATCAGCTGCTGTTGCTCCGTCATTTACATTAACAGTAACCTCTTTCGCATTAGCAGCAGAACTTTCACATCTGTTATCGCCTTTTACAGTTAGGTAATATCTAGTTGTTGCAGTTAATGCTGGTGTATTAAAGGTTGCTCCTGTAAATACCGGTGTTGTTAAAGCAGCATCGCTGTACCAGGTAAATATTGGATTGGTTACTGTTGTAGTGCTGGCCACTAAGCTGGCTGACGATCCTGCACAAACAGTTGCATCTGTTGCAGTAACATCAGTTGCTGAAGCTACCGAGTTCACCACAATATTAACAGATTTAGCTGTAGCAGCACTGCTTTCGCATTTGTTGTTGCCTTTTACAGTTACGTAATAAGTAGTGTTTGCTGTTAAAGTTGGTGTGGTAAATACTGCACCTACAAAAGCTACATCAGTTAACGTTGCATTGGTATACCAGGTAAATACCGGGTTAGTAACTGTTGTGCTACTTGCCGTTAATACTGCTGCAGATCCTCCGCAAATATTTGTTGATCCATTTACAACGATATCACTTGCAACTGCTATCGGGTTAACATTAATGGTTACCGCTGCCGCATCTGCTGCAGTGTTTTCACATTTGTTAGCGCCTTTTACAGTTACATAATAAGTAGTAGTGGTTGTTAATACCGGTGTGGTAAATATTGGTCCGGTAAAGGCAACACTTGTTAATGAAGCATCGTTGTACCATGTAAATATTGGACTGGTTACTGTTGTTGAGCTTGCATTAATTACTGCTGTACCTGATCCGCATACCAATGTTGGTGTTGATAAGGTAATATCTGCAGCTGTTGCACCCTGATTAACATTTACAGTTACCACTTTTGCAGTAATACCTGAGTTTTCACATTTGTTATCTCCCTTAACTGTAACATAGTATTTAGTTGTTGCCGTTAATACCGGGGTAACGAATGATGTACCTACATAAGCTACTGAAGTTAAAGCAGCATCGTTGTACCAGGTAAATGTTGGGTTGGTTACGGTTGTTGTACTTGCTACCAAGGTAGTACCAGATCCTGAGCAGATTGTTGCATCAGTAGCTGTTATATCGGCAGCGGTAGAAACCGGACTAACAGTTATTGTAATTACCCTGGCAGTACCAGGTGCATTCTCACATTTATTATCGCCTTTAACAGTTACATAATAAGTAGTAGTGCTGGTTAAGGCTGGTGTAGTGTATGTTGCACCGATGAAACTTACATTAGTTAAAGCAGCATCGCTGTACCAGGTAAATACTGGGTTGGTTATGGTTGGAGATGTTGCAGTTAATACTGCCGATGATCCTGCACAAGCCACCGTGCTTCCGCTAAGAATAATATCGGTAGTGGTAGCTAAAGGATTAACAGTTATTGTTACCGCTTTAGCATCTGCAGCACTGTTTTCACATTTGTTTGCACCTTTAACACTTACATAATAAGTAGTAGTGGCAGTTAAACCAGTTACTGTGAAAGTTGGACCGGTAAATACCACACTTGTTAATGATACATCGCTATACCAGGTAAATACCGGTTGAGTAACCGTAGTACTCGAAGCCATTAACATTACGGTAGAACCTGAACAGATTTGAGCATTGCTTACTGCAATATCTGCAGAAGTTGCAAACTCTTTAACTGTTACGGTAACAACCTTAGTATTTGCAGCTAAATTCTCACACTTATTATCACCTTTTACAGTTACATAATAAGTAGTAGTTGCATTAAGTGCAGGTGTAGTAAAGCTAGCACCTACATGAGCCACTGTAGTTAAAGTCGCATCGCTGTACCAAGTAAATACAGGATTGATTACTGTTGTTGTTGAAGCAGACAGTGCAGCTGTAGATCCTTTACAGATTGATGCAATTCCGTTAATTGCCATGTCTGAATCAGTAGCTGCAGGATTAACCGTAATAGTAATTGATTTTGCAGTAGCTGCTGTATTCTCACATTTATTATCGCCTTTAACCGTTACATAATAAGTGGTGGTTGCAGTAAGTACCGGCGTAACGAAGTTAGCACCAGTAAATGCTACTGTAGTTAAAGCCGCATCACTGTACCAGGTAAATACCGGGTTAGTTACGGTTGTGCTCGTTGCATTTAAAGTAACTGAAGAGCCACCGCAAATGGTACTCGTTCCAGCTAGGTTAATATCAGCTGGCGTAGCAACAGGATTTACCGTTACGGTAACTTCTTGTGCATTACCAGTTGTGTTTGCACATTTATTTGTTCCGCTAACGGTAACGTAATATTTGGTAGTTACGGTAATGGCTGGTGTATTAAATACTGCACCAACAAAAGCAACCTGTGCTAAAGCGGCATCAGTGTACCAGGTAAATACCGGACTGGTTACTGTTGTACTCGCTGCTGTAAGTACTGCTGTACCAGAAGTACATAATGATGTTGTTCCGGTTACTGTTAAATCGGCAGCAACAGCTGATGGATTAACAGTGATAGAAACCTTAGTACGTGTTGAGTTTGAACAACCTGTTCCACTTACCGCTTCAACATAATAATCGTATGTTCCTGCTGCAAGTGATGCAGATGTAGTAAAGCTACTGTTGCTGGTTACCAACATGTTTCCGGCTGTAGCTGCATCGTACCAGTTATAAGTTACTCCTGCAACGGCCTGTACACTTAAGGTAGCAGGTGAGCCGATACAAGTTGTAGCCGGGTTGGTAGTTGATGGAATCGGTGCTACTGGTGGAACTAAAATAGTTACCACTACATTGGTTCCTACAGTCTCACAACCGTTAGCCGTAGCTGTTACCGAATAAGTATAAGTTCCAGCAGTTAAAGTTGGATCTGTTGTGAAAGTTGCTCCATCTTTTCCTGCTTGATAAGTTGCGCCTGAGTACCATTTGTACACTACACCTGCTTGTGGGTTCTGAACACTTAAGGTTGCAGATGATCCTTGACAAGCACTTGCTGTAGCTGCTGTAACTGTTGGTGTAGTGATTACCCTTTGTGCATAATCTAAATTAACAGATGTTAATGCCCCAAGGAGACCTGAGCTTAATCTCAATTCTGCTCCATCAAATTTACTGGTTGGCACAAAAGTTAATATAGCAGATGTATTGCCTGTTAATAATTTTAAGCTGATTAGTGGGTTAGAGATAGAAACCGCGTCGTTATTGCTGGTTGTACCCTGAAAAGTAGTTACCGTTAAGTTGTTTAATACCCCTACCGAAAGCAGTACACCTGGAGTGGTAATTTTCACTCTTAAAGTATCGCCTACATTTGATAAACCTGTAAAACCAACATGGTGATAAACAGATGCACCAAGTAATCCCACAGGGATAACCAAGCTAGATCCAGTGTTGATATCGTTATCAACCGCAAATGTTGGGTTGTAAACTCCAGCCAATACAGCTACTCCTGTTACACCGCTTGCAACTGTTGTTGTAGCCGCTCCACAAGGTGTAGTTACCGGATTACCGTTAGGAATTACAGTAACGGTTACAGTTGCTCTGCTTGTTGCAGTACAGCCACCAGGAATAGTAGCTTCTACATAATATGTAGTGGTTGCACTTAATTGCGGTGTTACATAAGTTTCGCCAGTAAATACCGGAACTACACCATTTGCAGTAGTGTACCAGTTAATGGTTGCCCCTGCTGTACTCGAAGTTGCTTTTAATACCGCAACCGATCCTTCGCTAATGGTAATTGATGGTGGTGTAATTACCGGAACATCAATGGTTCCTAATATAATTTGACCTTCTGTTCTGGTTGATGACGAACCACAGCCATTAACAGCCTCGACGAAATAACTGGTATTTGCAGTAATTAAAGGCGTTGTAAAGTTATCACCTGTGAATACTAAGTTCCCTCCTGTTGCAGCATCGTACCAGTTATAGGTTGTGCCTGCAATTGGGTTTTTAACCTGGAAAGTAACTGATGTATTAGGACAGGTATTTACAGATGCTGAAAGTAGATCGGGTGTTACCGGAGCTGGGTTTGTAGTTACATTTACTACTGTTTTATAACTCACACAACCAGTTGCAGAAACTGCTGCAACGTAGAATTTAGTGTCGCCTGTTAAAACTGGTGTAGTAAATATGATACCGTCTTTACCGGTTAAGTATGTACCTGTAGCATCGTACCATCTGTAGGTTAAGCTTGCCGATGGGTTGCTTACTTCAAGCTGTGCAGTTTGGCCCACACAAGCCGTAACATTTGCTGATGCTACTGTAGGCGCAACCAAAATGCGTTGTGCGTAATTTAAATTGATTGATGTTAAAGCACCTAATAAACCTGAGTTTAACCTAACCTCTACCCCGTCGAAAACATTCGTTGGAACAAAAGTGATTAACGCCTGGGTATTACCGCTCAACAATTGAATATTGATTAAGTTATCATTTAACAATTTCGAATCACCATTACTGTTGGTTCCAACATAAGTAGTAATTGCAGCGTTTCCTAATAACGAAAGTGATAATAGTTTTCCTGGAGATGATACTAAAACACGTACTGTATCACCTACTTTAGATAATGAACCAAAACCAACTCTTTGATAAACTGATGCACCAAGCGCTCCTACTGGCATTACCAATGAAGATGCGGTTTGGGTATCGTTATCAATCGCCAATGCTGGGTTAAACACGCCAGATAATAAAGCTACACCGTTAACGCCATTAACCTGTGTGGTTGCAGCCTCGCAAGGAACAGGATTTGGAGATCCATTGCCATCAACTGTAATGGTAACCTGAACACGGCTTGCTGAAGTACAACCATTTGTAGAAACAGATTCTACATAATAAGTTGTAGTTGCCAACAATGGCGGTGTAACATAAGTTGCACCTACGTACAGTGGTGTTGTTGAAGTATTAGAAGTGTACCAGTTGAAAGTATTGGTTGCATCTGCAGAACTAGCTGTTAAAATTGCAGTCTGACCTGCGCTAACTGTTGATGAACTTGCAGTTACTACTGGTAAAGCCGGACGCGGATTTACTGATACTGCTGCTGCAGCTCGTGTAGTGCTTGTACAGTTTCCTTGAGATGCTTCTACATAATAAGTAGTTGCTGCTGTTAATGCCGGAGTTGGGAATACCGCGCCAGTAAATACTAAGTTCCCACCAGTTGCAGCATCGTACCATTTATAAGTTACAGCAGCATCTGGATTGGCAACCGATAAAGTTGCCGATGATCCTTCACAAACATTAGCTATTGTTGCCAATACTGGTGTTGGTAATGCTGGTGTAACCGTTACAGTTACCGGAACTCTGGTCACATTTGCACAGGTTCCTTTGCTTACTTGAATGTAATAAGTTGTGGTAGCAGTTAAAGCTGGTGTAGTAAATGTTTCGCCAGTGGCCAACTCTGTACCACCAGTTGCGGCATCGTACCAGGCTAATGTTGTACCACCATTTGCTGTTGCAGTTAAAGTTGCAGTACTTCCGGCACAGATGGTTTGCGCACCTGCGGTTACCGTAGGGTTAGGATAAATCACCGTTGCACCATAAACATCTAAACTGGTTAAAGCCGTAACTAATGCGCCGAAGCTAACTTGTACCCTATCGTAAGCGCCACCTGCTAGTATAGTTGCAGTGAAACGGTTACCTGATAAAAGGCGAAGATTTAATAGTCCGCCGTTTAATTGTACTGCTTTTACAACTGTAGTGCCATTTAATACGGTAACAGTTACATTGTTTAATAGACCACCATCTGCTAAACCAGTTGGTAATGCCAAGTCTAAACGAAGACTATCTGTAGCTGTTCCAACTGTTGGGAAAATTAATTGTTGGTAACCAGACCCACCTACACCTACTGCAAGAGATATTCTGGTAAAGTTAGAAGGATCAGCATCAGTAGAATTTCCTGCACCAGTTATACCGCACAATAAACAAATTCCGTTTATACCAGAATTTTGCGAATTAGCAGCGTTACATGCAGTACCACCACCGTTATTCAATACAGTAACAGTTACTGGTACGCGGCTTGCACTTTTACAACCGCTGGCATTTGTAGTTTCTACATAATAAGTAGTAGTTGCCGATAATGTTGGCGTAGTAAATGAAGTACCTGTACCTACCTGTGTTCCGGCTGTAGCAGCGTCGTACCATTGAATGGTATTTCCAGCATCAGCTGTTGCCAATAAAGTAGTAGACTGTCCGGCGTTAATCACCTGGCTGTTCGTGGTTACCGTTGCCACAGTTGCTGGTGGGTTAACTGAAACATTAACCGCAGTTCTGGAACTTACTGCAGTTCCTGATACCGCTTCCACATAAAATACTGTTGGAGCAGTTACTGCTGGTGTTACAAAAATACCTGTGTTATTGGTAACCAATGGTGTACTTCCGGTAGAAGCATACCAGTTGTAGGTTACACCAGCCTGCAAATTGCTCACACTTAATGTAGCTGGGCTTCCAGAGCACACTGTAGCAGCAGCAACCACTGGTGCATCAACCGTTACAGTTAAGCTATAGGCTGTTGTTGCTTTGTTTCCGTTTGCATCTGTTGCAGTTAAAGAAATCGTAAAGGTTCCGCCTAAAGTTGGTGTTCCTGTAATTTCTCTTGTTGCTGTATTAAAACTTAATCCTGGAGGAAGGTTTGTGGCTAAATAAGTATATGGTGCTGTTCCACCTGTTACCGCTGGCAAAGTTTGTGTTGGGTAAGGTGTACCTACAATACCGTTTGGTAAAGTTGCACCTGGTAATGATAAAACACCAATTACTTTAAGTGCATAAGCATTACTTGCGGTTCTGCCTTCACTATCTGTAGCGGTAACACTGATCGAATAATTTCCGGCCTGTGTAGGTGTTCCCGAAACTTCTCTTGTTGCTGGATTAAAAGTTAATCCAGCCGGAAGGTTGCTTGCTACATAAGTATATGGGCCAACACCACCCGTTGCCGATGGTAGGGTTTGGGTAGCGTAAACTGTTCCTTCTGTTCCGTCAGGCAAGGTTGCTGCTGGTAACAATAAAGGATCAACCACAACGATTGTATAATTATTGGTTGCTGTTTTTCCATCAGCATCGGTAACCGTTACCGGTACTGTGAAAGTTCCAGATTGTGTAGGTGTTCCTGTAATTTCCCTTGTAGCCGGATCAAAGGTTAATCCCGGAGGAAGACCAGTTGCCGCATAAGTATAAGGTGTTGATCCGCCTGTTGCAGATGGAATAGTTTGGGTAGGATAAACTGTCCCTGTGGTTCCGTTAGCTAAAGTTGCCGCTGGTAAAACCAAAGGATCAGTTACTTTAAGTGTATAGTTAGACGTAATGGTATTGCCATTAGCATCTGTTACGGTTACTGGAATAGTAAATGTTCCGATTTGAGTTGGCGTACCTGTAATCTCTCTCGTTGCCGGATCAAAAGTCAATCCTGGAGGAAGAGCAGTAGCTGAGTAAGTATATGGTCCGGTTCCACCTGTTGCAGCTGGAATTCCGTTCGTAGTATAGGCTGTACCCGTTACACCGTTAGGCAATGCTCCTGGAGCCAAAGCCAATGCTGGTGTTACGGTTAAAGTAAACGTTGCAGTTGTGCTACAACCTTTTGTATCAGTTGCTACAACATCGAATGTTGGGTTGCCTGTTGCTGTTGGTGTTCCGCTTACCAAACCACTAGGCGATAAAGTTAAACCAGCTGGCAAAGTGCTACCTGCAGCTAATGCATAAGTGTAACCTGGTGTACCACCAGTAGCTACCGGAAGTTGTTTACTGTAAGGAGATGAAATTGTTGCATTGGTTAAAGTTGTGCCTGCAAATACAATTGCAGGGTTAACGGTAATAACCACCGGAACTCTTGTTGTATTTGAACAAGTTCCTTTGCTTACCTGAATATAATAAGTAGTTGTTGCAGTTAAGGCCGGAGTTGTAAAGTTTGCACCCGTACCTACTTGGGTTCCGCCTGTTGGCGCATCGAACCAAGCTAAGGTTGTGCCACCATTTGCAGTTGCACTTAATGTTGCAGTGCTGCCTGAACAGATGGATTGTGCACCGGTAATAAATGTTGGGTTAGGATAAACTACGGTTGCACCATAAATATCTAAGCTGGTTAAAGCCGTAACTAATGCACCAAAACTAACTTGAACCCTATCGTAAATGCCTCCTGCTAAAACAGTTGCTGCAAAACGATTTCCAGATAAAAGTTGAAGATTTAATAATCCACCGTTTAATTGCACTGTTCTTACAACCGTAGAACCATTTAATACGGTTACCGTTACATTATTTAAAAGACCAACATCAGCTAAACCGGTCGGTAAAGCTAAATCTAAACGGATACTATCTGTAGCAACACCTGTGGATGGGAAAATTAATTGTTGGTAACCAGTTGCAGCAACACCTACAGCTAGAGAAATCCTGGTGAAGTTGTTGGCATCGGCATCTGTTGAGTTACCTGCACCATTTATACCACATAATAAGCAGATACCATTAATACCTGTATTCTGGCCATTAGCTGCATTACAAGCTGTTGCACCGCCGCCGTTAATTACGGTTACAGTTACCGGAACACGGCTTGCACTTTTACAGCCATTGCTGCTTGTAGTTTCGATGTAATAAATTTTGGTTGCTGTTAAAGCCGGTGTAGTAAATGATGTTCCTGTTCCAACTTGTGTTCCTGCTGTTGCGGCATCAAACCAAGCGATGGTATTTCCAGCATCAGCAGTTGCAGTTAATGTTGTGGTTTGTCCGGAGTTGATTACCTGGTTATTGGTAGTAACTGTTGCTAAAGTTGCAGGTGGGTTAACCGAAACTGTAACCGATGTTTTCGAACTGATTGCTGTTCCAGAAACGGCCTCTACATAAAACACAGTTGCTGAGCTTATTGCAGGTGTTACAAAGGTACCGTTATTGCCGGTTACTAATGGCGTGCTTCCTGTTGATGCATACCAGTTATAAGTTACGCCAGCCTGAAGGTTGCTTACTGTTAAAGTAGCAGTACTTCCGGTACATACTGTAGCAGACGCCGCAACTGGAGCATTAACTGTTACAGTTATTGCGTAGGTGGTAGTTGCTTTATTATTGTTGGCATCTGTAGCGGTTACAGAAACATTATAGGTACCACCTTGTGTTGGTGTTCCCGTAATTTCTCTTGTGGTTGGGTTGAAAGATAATCCCGGAGGAAGGTTCGTAGCTACATAAGTATATGGCGAAGTACCACCTGTTACCGCAGGTAACGTTTGTGGTAAGTATGAAGTACCAACAATTCCGTTCGGTAAAGTTTTTGTTGGCAAGGTTAACATACCAATTACTTTAATTGGGTAAGTGTTGCTTGCTGTTTTACCCTGACTATCGGTAACCGTAACACTTATTGCATAATTACCTGCCTGAGTTGGTGTACCAGTAACTTCTCTTGTTGTTGGATTAAATGTTAATCCTGCAGGAAGATCAGTGGCTACATAAGTATAAGGACCAACACCGCCTGTAGCAGCCGGTAAAGTTTGCGTTGCGTAAACCGCACCCTCTGTTCCATCTGGCAAAGTTGCAGCCGGTAACAACAACGGGTCGTTTATGTTAATGCTATAATTTGTAGTTGCCTTTTTTCCATCAGCATCGGTTACCGTAACTGGTACGGTATAGGTTCCTGGTGTTGTTGGTGTACCAGTAATCGCCCTGGTTGATGGGTCAAATGTTAAGCCAGGAGGAAGACCTGTTGCCGAATAAGTATAAGGTGTTGTTCCACCAGTTGCACTTGGAATAATCTGCGCAGGATAAACTGTTCCTGTAGTCCCATCGGCTAAAGTTGCTGTAGGCAATAATAAAGGATCAGTAATTTTTACAGTATAATTCGAAGTAATGGTATTACCGTTCGCATCAACAACCGTAACTGGTATAGTATATATTCCAGGTTGAGTTGGTGTCCCGGTAATTTCCCTTGTTGTTGGATCAAAAGTTAAACCTGGGGGAACACCGGTTGCAGTATAAGTATACGGCCCTGTTCCACCGGTTGCAGCCGGTATAGTTTGCGTTGGATAAACCGTTCCTGTTAAACCATCAGGCAATGCGCCTGGAGTAAGTACCAAGGCTGCCGTTACCGTTAAATTATAAGTTGCAGTTGCTTCACAGCCTTTCGTATCAGTTGCAACAACTGAAAAAGTGTAAGCATTCGCTACAGTTGGTGTCCCAGTAATTGCACCTGTTGATGATAAAGTTAAACCGGCTGGTAATGTACTCCCTGCTGCTAAAGCATAAGTATAACCAGCTGTTCCGCCTGTAGCTACATCCAGTTGTTTAGAATAAGCAAAACCTGGAGTAGCGTTGGCTAATGTTGCTCCATTAAAAATAATTTCTGGGTTAACTGTAATTACAACAGGAACCCTCGCCGATTCTGCTGTACAGCCTAATCTTCTAGCAGAAACATAATAAGTTTTAGTTGCGGTTAATGCAGGCGTGGTATAGGCACCATTGTAGGCAACCGTTTGCAATGCTGTACCACCTTCTACTGCATCGTACCAAATGAGCTCGTTGGTATTTGGAGTAGTAGCATTTAAAGCTACAGTACTATTATAACAAGCGGCAATTGCATTGCTTGCTGGCGAAGTGAAAGTTGGCCTGCCTGCTGAGCGGGTTACGCCATAAACATTAATGGTTTGTGTCAGGTTTAGGGTAAGTAACGAACCGAGCGTAACCTTAACCCGATCGAAAGGTACACCTGGAGAAAATGGTATCGATGCGGCTTGTCCGCTATTTAACAAACCGAGTAAATCTAAATTTAATAAGTCTGATACCGATGAGGTGTAAACTTGGGTATTGCCATTATAAGCCGTTACCGAAATATTTTGCAAAACACCAGCGGTTAATAATGCTGGACTAGAGCTTAATCTTAGGTTAAAATCATCACCGGCATTTGATGGTGTTGTAAAATAAAAATTTTGACTAATGGACGAAGTCACGCCGAGAACGCCTAAACTTAGTTGAGAATAATTGTTTGGATCTGCATCAATAGCCCTTTCACTATTGGTTACACCCGAACTGCCCAACTGCAAGGCATCAAGTGTAATACCTGTGCCTTCATATCCTGTAGTAAATGCTTGCGCACAAGGATCAGTCCCTGAAGTATAAAATGAATAATAAACCTTTGTACTATTAGAAACTGAAAGCAAAAGCGCATTGGTTACATCTTTTATAAACACCCTATCGTAAGCCTGTGTAGGGGTTATTGCAATGTAAAAGAAACCATTTGCATCTTTTACCAGTCGTAAATTATCTGCCGAAAACCCGTCTACACTATTCCCACCTGTTGGGGGTACTGCTGTAGCACCGTTTCTGGCACCTACCTGGAACGAATGGTTTCCAAGAATTACTGTCCCACCTACATTAGCCAACAAAGTACCTAAACTACCGCCTAGTAACCTGTTCAGGATATCACCGTCAAAATCTATTCTGATATAGGATGTTACTCCCGCAGCAACCGAAGCCGGATACTTTAATTCCAGCTCGCCACTATACGACCCTATACCAACAGCAATTCCGCCATACGAATTAACGGATGCAAAAGTATTGTTGTTTAACGTTGCATTTGTTGCACTGGTTACGTGATCCGACTTTGTAACGGTATTGGCAAATATTTTAGTTTGCGCATACGATTTAGCGGAGAAGAGCGTTAATAGAATGATGATTGCAATTAAGGTATTGCTAATTATCCCTATCCGGGACGAGTAAGTATGAGTTTTCATCATGTCAGGCGTTATTTTAGGAGACTTACTAGGTTACTAATGCTTGTTTGGTAAATGTTTTTTAGGGCATTATATAATTATGACAAATCTAAATCTAGAATGTCATCCTATCCTATCCATTGCTATTCATTTTTATGCAACCCATTTCATTCATTTTATTCATACAGGGCATTCTTGGTGAATAGATTTCCTCAATTGTGAAATTATGATGACATTAGCGCTAGTCATCCCATCTGTTAATTAATGAATGCTAACGATCTCCTTATCGAACTCAGGAAGTTTGTCCTTATAAAATCTGGTTTGAGAAATATCGACCCAGCTCATTGTAAGATTATTTCCGAGTATGTATTTCAAGAAACCAAAAACTACGTAAGTGAAACAACCATAAAACGATTCTTTGGCTTTGCGAACACCTTACATAAATTCTCCTTGTTTACTTTAAATAGCTTATCACAATATATAGGCTATAACGATTGGGACTCATTTTGTAAAGACAAGGAAAACCAAACTAGCTCTGTTCAAAGTATCTGGCAAGATTTAAAGCTAAAAGCACATGCCATTACAGAGATATCGTTAATTGCAAATAAAAATAATTCAGGCATTCCATTTAATGCTACCGCCAACAGAAGTTTTTTTTATCCCGATTTTGATTATTTCTTAAAAAACAACTACCAGTTTACCACCATAAGTGCTCAACCCGGTCAGGGAAAATCGATAATGCTCGCACACATGGTAGAGTATTTTTTCTTATCAGAAAATGCCCTCTACAAGAACGATATCGTTTTATTGGTTAACTCTAGCAGCATTAATACCATCATCCAAAACGGAGACACTTTAAAAGACTGGTTTTTAAAAGAATTTAAATTCGGGAGTCTTACCGAGTTAATCAGTTTTTTCAAAAAAAATCCCGAAAAGAGAGAAGGCCGTTTTATTATTATTGTTGACGGTATTGATGAACATTTAGCAAGAAGTAATTATTTTAAAACGTTTATCGACTTTTTATATAGCATTGAAGAAAACAACTTTGTTAAACTCGCATTTGGCCTGCGAACGAATAGTTGGATTAATCTTCAGCCTGCTATTTACGGTTCTGCATCTTTAACTAAAGCCTGGTATACGGGCTTATTTTATGATGAGGAAACCCTAAGTAATGTACCATCGCTAAATGTTGATGAGGTACTCTACACCTTAAGCAATATAGAAAACAAAATTATCAACCGGGCAGATGTAAGCCTGCCCCTATTAACTCAGTTTAAAACACCATTCTGGTTACAGGTTTATTTCAAGCTCAAAGATGAGAACCACCACCTTGAGCTGAATAATCCTTTATTACGTTATGAATTAATCAGCTATTTCTTAGAGAAACGCGTATTTCTGGCAAAAAAAAGCACCGAAAAAGTATTTCTCCTTAAAAAAATAAGTGATAGCATTTCAGAAGGAAATAAAAAATTAAGGGTTTCTAAAGAAAAAATCCTAAGTTATATCAACTGTTATCCCGATGCATACGAAGAACTTTTACATGCAGGGATTATCATCGAAGAAAAAAGATTAAGTACAGCCATCCCTACAGAAATTGTCCGCTTTTTAAACGACGATATTTATACCTATTTCCTATTTATACAGATCACTGATAAGTTTGAATACAGGCCTTGTAAATCATTTTTCGAGCATATATTAATCAGTTTCCCTGGCCAAACCTCACTGAGAGACTATATACTTAATTGGGCAATTAGGTTCTGCATCACCAGAAATGAGATTGCAGCATTAAAAAACATTTTCAGGCTGCCATTTACCAACAGTGAAAAAAACAGTGCTTTCGATTTTATCTGTTATGTATCTAAATACGAACTTGGCAAACCCAATTCTAATTTCAATAAGTTAAGCATTGGTGTCGATTTTATCGATATTATGGCCACAGGGCGAACCATGAGCAACCTGTATAAGGAAACCATCAAAACCATTTCAGAGAACGTACTCAACGAAGACATTCAGATTATGCTGCATGTAATAGAATGCAACGTTAATCTTATTGATGTGGATAAAGTAGCTTTAGCCAATACCATGCAGCTGTTAAAGCGGAACTACAAAAGATTAAACGAACTGTTCCCAATTAATCCATATGATTTAATTCTTTATTTCTACAATAACCTGGTTAATAAACCTAACGAGAGTAAAACCCTAGAAGATAAAATAATAAAACTTTGCCAGGAGATAGATCAGAGCAAACCGCAGAAAAACGAAGAAATTACTTCTGCCGAAATACTCTCTTACCGCTTGGTATTGATTACCTTATTTTCTCAAAAAAGCTATGCAGAATGCCACCGCTTTATCATGGCTATTTTGAGTAAGTACCCCAATATTTTTTATGTAAGATATTCCGTTTTCTCTTCTTTTTTATTGCTCCATTTAGGTCAAACCTATATCAAGCTCAACTATTTTAAAAAAGCGCAGCGCATTATACAATTTGTTGATAAAATCATCAGCAGCGATTACACCTATTATACCAATTTTATATTGGCCAGCTTTAGTGTGTTTAAAGCCAATTTTTACAATGCTACACACAATTACGAACAAGCACTTATAGAAACTAATATCGGCTTGGGTATTACGAAAAAGAATGATTTTAAGGTATTTGAGATTGCCCTGTTATTAAGTAAGATAGATACCCTAAAACATACCGAAGAATCAGAAGAAGTATCGAACGTAATTAAAGAACTGCTAAACTTTTTAACGGTACATAAACTCTCTATGCCCGATTATTCTAACCTAAGCAGTCACGAGTTCGAGCATACCTTTAAGATTTTAAAATCTTACCGCCGGCACCAAAGCCTATAAAAAGCCCTACAATCGTTGCAATGTTTTTTCCAAACGCAGGTTATTCATTTCCTAAGTCTAAAATGCTTTTTTTTATGGAGCGCAAGGCCTGTATAAAACACTAAGTTTCTTCCCGTTTTACACTTTTACGCTTCGCTGCCTCGTTGCTGCAGGGTAACGCTGCAACAGGGGCTAGGTGGCCAAAAGAGTATTTCATTTTCGGGTTCGCAGAGTGCACAAGCCTTTGTTCCTAAACCCGATTGGAACGGATGCCGATTTTCCTTCAAAATTGGCAGGAGGGAAAGCGGGACTGAAACTGCCAAGAACTGCTGCACTTTCATTTTCTAACCACAAAGAAATTATGCTTAAAATGTCTTATATTTCGGTTGGTGAGACACCAACCGATAGCGTATTATATTTATATCTTATTTAATCAGGTTATAAAGTTCATCCAGCTTAGGAGAAAGTACAATCTCTATCCTTCTGTTTTTGCTTCTTCCATCTGCATTTGCGTTGCTACCCAACGGTTGGAATTCGCCCTTACCTGTAGCCGTCATCCTTACACTTTCTACCTTCTCATTTTCTGTTAAATAACGTACTACAGAGGTAGCCCTCAATACACTTAAATCCCAGTTGTCTTTAATCTGTCCAAGGTTATTTATTTTCTGGTTATCGGTATGGCCTTCTACAGCAATATTTATTTCTGGTTGTTGTTTTAATACTTTTGCCAGCTGTGTTAAGGCCTGTTTACCTTTTTCATCAATAATAATACTTCCGGAAGGGAACAATAGTTTATCCGTTAGCGAAACATAAACTTTACCATTTTTAATCTCTACGGTTAAACCACTTTTGGTAAAACCCAATAAAGCCTGCTGAAGTTTTTCTTTTAATGCATTGGTTGCCTCATCACGTTTACGCAAAACTTCTTCTACTTCTTTTAAACGTTTTTCGCGGGCAGCTAAGTCTCCAGATAGTTTGGTAATTTCTGATGACGAATTATTTTTAAGCTTTTTATAGCTTGCATCCATTTCATTGTAATTGTTCTGCAGATCGCGAAGTTCTTCGGCCATTAAGGTTGTATCTTTTTTAAGCTTATTTACTTCTTTTTCTAAGTTTTCGATCTTAATTAAGCCCTCATTAAAAGCAGTATACAGTGAATCTTTAGTACCCAATAAGGCTTTGTACTTTTTAGGCGATAAAACAACACATGAGCTTAGGGAAGAAATAAACAGGAGAACGGCAAATGCAAGAAAGGTATTTTTCATATTTTTATTATCAAGATTTGAGTATCAGGTATCTAGACCTTTTATAGTTTGAACATTGATTATTGCTGGTTATTGATCAATGGCGTTCCGTAAAAATGCAACTAATGGTTGTACTGTTATAAAAGAACTTATTAACTTATTAACGAGGTTTGGTTTTAAAAATTCTTCGTCATTGATTTTTGTGGTGGCCTCGAAGCTTTTCAACTTTAAAAATTCGATGTTCGGATCTGCTGGATCATAACCTTTGGGTGCATTTTTAAGTGCATTATCAACGCCTAGTTTAAAGTTTTTCTTAAAGACTGCGTTGTTAATAATTTCCTTAAAATCGCCAATATTATAATCAATCTCTTGTCTGATCAATTTTAAATGAGGCGCATCTGGCATCCAGTATCCACCGGCAATAAAGCTTTTCCCTGGCTGGATATGCAGATAATAACCGGGCTCATTCCCCCCTTTTTTGGTAGAGAACCATATGCCGAAGTTATTTTTATAAGGATCTTTATTTTTGCTGAAGCGCACATCACGATAAATGCGTAAAAGGCACTTCTTTGGATCCATCTCTGCCGGAAGCATTGGATCTACTTTGGCCAACTCTGGGATAATGTTTGCTACAAGTTCGAGTACATCAGCCTTTGCATTTTCATAAACTTCTTTGTTGGCGGCAAACCATTCGCGGTTATTATTCTCCGCTACGTCTTTTATAAAACTAAGGGTTTCTTTTTTTAACATACGGCACTGGGTTAATTGGTTAATCGCTTAATTTAACAATTAATCAATTTATACGATTTAAACGATTAACCAATACTACTTATCGTAATAAGGTTTATACTTAATGTTCGGCGATAAAATATGGAGCAGTATAATTCTCGAATAGCGATAATTAAACGGATACAGGATAAAACAGCCTGCAAAAATAACAATCAGATAATGCCAGAAGGTCTCATCGGTTAGCGGACCGAAAATTAAATAGGTGATAAAACTGGCAAAAAGCATTTCGATTACATTCATCGCATAACTTACATACATAGCAGCATAGAAATAACCAGGTTCAATCTCTATCCGCTGGGCACAATAACTGCAAATTTCTTTGGTGTGCTGAATATTCCAGCCATACATACTGCCTGTAAATATATCACCTCTACGGCAGTGTGGGCATTTGCAATGAACAATTGCCGAAAGTTTTGAGGTTTTACCCGACATGTGCTAATTTAAATGAAAGGGCTCTTTTTTCATGTTTAATTCCACATTTTTCTTACGGAATTTTTTATACCACACTACGCCAACAATCATTGCCATTAGGTAAGGAATAGCCAATAAATACAAAACCCCGGTATTTAAACCTGCTGAAACCGTATTACCATTTTTCACGCCCTGCTCTGCATTAATGCTGCACATGGCACATTGCGCTTGTACATTTGCAGAGAACAGCAATACACAAGCAATTGAAAATAAGATAAAAGTGAATGTCTTCTTCATCATTGCAAATATAAGATTAAACGAGCGGAGGGTGGCAAAAATTATGTCATAAAAAAACCCCGCTGATAAGGCGGGGTTTTAATGAAAGCGTATTGAATTACTTTAATAAAAAGGTCATCACAATTGCAGGATTTTCCACACTTGTCATTCTACCATATAAAACTCCCCCACTTGAGAAATAATCGAAAGCTACGCGATTATTTAAAATGAAAGTATAAAATCTAGATAGCGGACCTGAAACATATCCACCCGATGGAGCCGAAAATTGCGTAAATTTGTATACTCCATTAGCATCTACAGTATAGGTGTATGAAGAAGTAGTTACCCAGCCGCCCGTTTCTGTCGGTCCACTCTGACTGCTCCTGCCATTGATCAAAAACCTTTTGTTTACAATATTCCAATCCAAATCAATTCTACCATAATTAAAAGCAAAACCACCTGTAATAGCAGGTATTAAACCGTTATGGAAATAATTTAAAATGTCAGCACCCGCTGTGGAAGTTCCCGGATAAATTGTTTTGTATTCAGATCTTAAACCTGAGTACTTCGATCCAAATAATAAATGTAATGGAACCAATGGTACAGTAGAGTTGTTAACAATATATTCTTTACCAGTGCTATCATAAATCGCTAACGTATTGGCATCTTTCCATGCCATGCTTACAAATTTAATCCCATTCCAAATCAAGCCGTCACCAAGAATAGACACGCCATTGATGGTGTAAGCAAATTTCATATTTGCCGAAGCGATCGTTGTTCCATCAGCTAAAACTCCAGTTAAATCAATTCTCTTTCCTGAATTCAGAGAGTTTGTAGAGTTTAAGGTTAACGTTACTTTCAACGTAGTTGTGCCAGAAACCACTTCGATAAAAGGGTTTGCATTATTAACAAAAAACGCCTTGAATTTATCGATAAGCGTTTTATATTGAGCGCTTTCATATGCCGTTTTTTGTGCAGCAGTGGCTTTAACCATTTTAAGTACCTGACGGTATTTTTTACCTGTTAAAATCAAGCTATCTGCGGTAGATCTTTCAAATAAAAACTCTACATCACTCCTTAATCCTGTTCCGGTTACCCCACCAAATGAACTAGGATTTGGATCACTCAATAAAGAGATGTAGTTGTAAGTATCGAAAATTAATTCAGCACCTGCATTGGCTTTAACACGATAAGTGGAAGGGGCAATTTTAGTTGCAGATTCATCAGTTAAATCTCCCGCCATTTGAACAACCTGATTCGCACGATCAAAAGTCATGTAAAAACCGTAACCACCACCACCTGCAGTAGGTAAGGTAGCAATCCAGCCGTTTGGAGAAGAGGCCAAAATAGTATTCACCTCTTCAATTGATTGGTTCATGCGTACCTCAGGGCGATCATCGAAATTTAATTCTTCTTCTTTTTTACAGCCTGCAAATGTCAGCAAGGCCATAAATAAATATAATATCCTTTTCATGTTTATAATGTTTGGCCTAAAAGTCCATAAAAATTATTAGTTGGCGTGCCTTGAAGATAGAAGCCTCCATATGAATTATAGTTGGCAGAGGTTATTGTTGGCGGCAACCAATCAGCAATAAATGTTTTACCAGTAAGATAAGCCTGAAGGGTATTGGTAAACGAAGTTGCAAATAGCGCCCCATTATTAAAAGTAGTACCTGTAGCATTAGCAACTTTTGTAAACGTTACCGCACCAGTAGTCGCATTTATTGTATAATTAAACGAATAATCGCCAAAATACTGTGTTGTTGCATTTGAAAAGGCGCCTCTAACAGTTAACACAGTCGCAGATTCAAATCTAAGTTGAATATAATCCAGATGATATCTTTGGGTAGCGCTATAGGCTAATATAGCTGCTTTGAAATCATTATATGCCGTTGCAAATTCAGTAGAAATTCCGTTAGTAGCATAAATTCCATCCTCTAGATTGACGGTAATTGTTTTATATAAATTCTGTCCCATCCAGTAACGGAAGCTGGCTTGTTGGTACTTATACTGATTGCGAACGATATTCTGAATTTCCATTTGCAGCGCTCTGAAATCAATACCCATATTGGTAAAATATTGCACCACGCTCGCTTCCTTCGCTTTCAATGCTGCTTTACCAACAACTGTTGATTTATTTGCACGGGCATCAAACCAAGCCTGACCAAATACCAGTAGGTGTGATACTGTTTCCGCAAAATCTTCACCTGGCTGACTTGAAGCATAAGGGGTTACATACCCATTATTTCTTGCGATAGTATCATGTGTACTTGTCCAGGTTGCCAAATAAGTAGACTTGGTAATGTTCTGAAAATCATCTGGCATAGGTACAATTTGATTCAATGTATGCGTAAACTCATGATGAATGGTTTTTAATTTTCCAACCACATCGCCCGGAACATTTACATTAAAATCATTTACCGCGTAAATGGTAATGTTTCTACCAGCAGCAGCAGTAGCCAATGTATATGAATTATCAGGATTGTAAGATCCCGAGCCAAACAACACAAATTGTTTAGGCACCATCTTTTTAATAAAGGCAGTACCCGCAATTTTTCGGTAAGGCAATATAAAACCTTCTAAAACAGTTTGCATCTGAGACTGAACTTTATCAACTTTTACGGCCGCTACATCACGGTCATCTCCGTGATAGAAGCGGTTGTAGCGGTAAATAACATCAATATTATATTCATCTAAAAATGTCGTGGTTAACCATTTATCAAGTGGCGTATTCGCTACTGGATTATCGATGTTGTATTGGCTAAAATCGACATTTAAAGGGTCCTCTTTTTTACAAGAGTTTGCTAAAGCTACAATTAGCAGTAAAGCAAATAATTTAAATATGTTCTTTTTCATGAGTAGAAATTATCTTGGATTTAGTGGAACATTTGATAATAATGCCTCTTGAGGAATTTGAAAAACTCTGCGAAGATCGGTTGGGCCTAACTCATCAAAAGTTTCTAAGCCAGCTGTATCATACTTGTTGTGTTTAACAGTTAGTCCGTGGCGGATGATATCCAACCATCTTAAACCCTCTTGTAAAAATTCTGCCTTTTTGCTTTCTAAAATTAATTTAATGATCACCTCTTTCGGATCAGAAATACTGTAGAATGCAGTGATTTTTGGCAGTGTCGCCGCATCAGAACTTGCACTATAATTGCTGATCTTCGTACTTAAGAATATATTCATATCTCTTAATGCATTGTCAAACTGACCTAATTGTGCGTATGCTTCTGCCCTATTCAACAAAGATTCGTCAACCGTAAGTAATGGTGCAATTAAGTAAGGGAAACCGATATCAGCACCAGGGCTCGTACGATGGAAATATTCTTTGAATTTATAGGTGGTATAATGAGGAACTCCATAAGATAAAATCTTATCTGCTCTGGTTTTACCTGTAAAGTTACCACCTAGCTGGAACATTTTTACCATGTTGATGCCATAACCATAACGAGGTGAGGTTTGTCTTTGCCAGCCAGAATATTGCTGGGTTAACAACAACGTAGATTTTTGATCTGACCTGGTAAACATGGTTCTGAAATCTTCTGTTCCAGCAGCTCTATAAGTGCTGTTAACAGGCCTTAAGTTGTTGAAGAAATCGCCGCCTGATACGGTTGCTGATGATTCATCAATTACCTTTTGCCACTCACCTTTAAATAAATAGAAACGCGATGCAAAAGCATGTGCAGCTGCCGGTGTAAAGTGATATTTTGGAACGGTGTAAGCTGTTGCAGATAATAAGGCCATTCCTTCCACTAAATCC
Organism: Pedobacter kyonggii; assembly: GCF_004310665.1. Classification (GTDB taxonomy): domain Bacteria; phylum Bacteroidota; class Bacteroidia; order Sphingobacteriales; family Sphingobacteriaceae; genus Pedobacter; species Pedobacter kyonggii. The sequence continues at coordinate 67,377 of NZ_SIXF01000010.1, forward strand.
TTTTCAATTTTCTCGTAAGTAGATTTTACAGTACCTCTGTCATATTGAGCAATAACCTTTGTTTCCGGCACCGTTACATAAGGAATGCCAGGAGAGTCATTCGAACCACCAATTGCATAAACTTTCGAAAAAAGTGTAACCAACATAAAGTGCGCATAAGCACGTGCTACCAAAGCTTCACCTTTGTAAGGTAAAACCGCGTTGCCCAGGTTGTTTTTTTCTATGGCTTCTAAGGCCTGGTTAGCGGCTGCAATGGCTCCATAACAACTGTTCCAATAAGCAGTGGTAGAGCCGGTTCCATCACCAATCACATCTTGCCAGTTGTATGGCCTGCTAATTACATCATCCAAACCGCCAACGCCATTACCTTTATCTTCAGCATTATCTGATGCAGCTTCTGTAAAGTAGTAATAGTCTCGGCCAGGGTAAGCTGTTGTTACCAATTGTGCAACTTTTTCAACTGAATTAATTTGTGTTCTATTATCTGGTTCAGTATCTAAATATTTATTACACGATTGTGTAGAAAACATAACACCCAAACCGAATAATAAGATATGTATCTTATTTAATTTCATAATTTTAGTTTTTTTAGAATCCAACCTTTAGTGATAATGTGTATTGTTTTGGAATTGGTAAAGCCACCCCTCCCGATCCGAAGAACTCAGGGTCTTGACCATTTAATCTTTTATCTGAATACAATAGCGCAATATTATTTCCAATTAATGAAATTGATGCATTTGACATGCCCAGTTTTGCAGCCCATTGTTTTGGAACCTCATAACCGATTGAGATCTGCTTAAATCTGATGAAATCGCCTTTTGCTACACGCTCTGTTGAATAATTGTAAAGGTTATAAGGGTATACAGCCCAAACCGTTGATCCATCAGCATCTTTAACCGTCTGATTCACATCGTATGGATCGAGCAAAGCAGGAATGTTGGTAAACGCTTCATCGCCAGGCTTAATCCATCTGTTCAACATATCTTTCGACATTGAATAGATATCTGAATAAGATGCCTGATAAGTTGGATCTAGACGTACATAGTTACCAGCTTGAAATGTAAATAAAGCCGAAACCGTGAAGTTTTTGTACCTGAATTGGTTATAAAAACCACCAGTTAACTTTGGATCAACCGGACCTTCGTATTTTAAATGTTGGGTATTTGTACTTTGCAAATTGATGTAAGTGTTGCGTCTTCCATCTTCGTCAATGTAATATGGAAATCCTCTATTATGATCTAAACCATCAAATTGAATTGAGAACAATCCACGCTGAGAATATCCTTTTAAAACACCACCATCAGCATCTACTAAGCTGAAAATATTTGGACTAACTTCAAGGTTTGTGATTTCATTGGTATTGTAACCGAAGTTTAAATTAGTTCTCCAATTGAAATCTCCAACTTTAACTGGTGTTCCGCCGATGGTTAATTCCAAACCTTTACTTTTCATGGAAGCATAGTTGGCTGTTTTTTGAAATTGACCACCAATACCTGATGTTCGGATGGTACCAATCAAATCGAAAATATTTCTTTTGTAAACATCAACAGTTACGTTTACCCTATTTTGGAAGAATGCCAAATCAGCACCAATGTTCAATTCTTTATTTTTCTCCCAGGTAAGTTCAGAATTTTCTAAACCAGAGATGAAAGTTGCCGTTTCTTTCTCATTGTCATACGGTCTTCTCGTTATCTGGTTATAATATACTGCTGATGAATTTGTAGCGTTACCAATATTTGCAGTTAAACCATAAGTTGCACGTAAAGCAGCTGCAGTGAAGATTTTGCTATCTTGAGGCCAGAATGCTTCCTGATTAATAAACCATTTACCAGATACGTTCCAGGTTGGTAACCATCTTCCGGTTCTGCTACTTCCCATTTTATTCGATCCATCTATACGGCCAGAAGCATTAATAGTATAGCGCTCTTTATATGAATATGCACCGTTCAATAAGAAGCCAGTGAATCTATCATAAGTATTACTCATTCCAAAATAAGGGAAACCCGATTCTTGAGCCCATTTGAAATATTTATATGCAGAGTTTACGATACCCCCATTTTCATATTGATAACCAACACCATCAAAGTTTTCAGCTTGTCTGTCAGTGTAACGTACCTCCATCAAACCCATTCCATACACATGGTGATCCTGTCCGAAAATTTTATCGTAAGTTAATTTTTGGTTGAAGTAGTAGTTTTTCAGATTATCGGTTTTTGTATTGTAGAAACCGCCTTCAGGTAAAACACTTACTGGTAACCTGGTTGGATCTTCCGGATCGGTATACAAGTATTTGTTTGAGCCGATAGTTGTTGCATCAGATGTATTACGATAAGCCAGCACCATATTTGCATTCTCTAATATATAGTGCTGACGTTCTGTTTTAGCAAAACGATAAGCAGCATCGAAAGAGTAATTTAAAGAAGGAATAATCTGGTATCTTAAACCACCCTGAACTTTGAAATCGATTTGTCCGAGTTTAAGATAGTTGTTATCGATTTCGTGAAGGATATTGAATGGAGAAAAGTTTCTGGTAAAAAATTCACGATTGCCATTTTCATCAAAAGCAGTCATCGTTCTACTCGTATTTAAAGCATACGAATATGGGTTGATATCAAAATCTCTTGAGAACTTACCATAAACAGGGTCAGAAGTTCTTTCTAAAGTACCTGGAGCACGCTGATCACGTACGGATCCGTTCGCTAATAATTCAAAACTTAACTTATCACTCATTTTTCCGTTAATCCTGAAATTACCAGTAAAACGATCTACACTGTTTCCAATAGTTTGTCCATTATCATGCAAGTAAGAAGTTGAAGCATATGTTTGAAACTTCTCTGTACCTGAATTAACACTCATTGAGTGTTCTTGTAAAAGCGAGTTTTTGAACAATACATCGAACCAATCGGTGTTGGCATTTGCATAACGTTGTAAAAAATTACTTCTGCTTTGAATGTCATTACGCAATGCGAACGAATCAGTTGAAGGGTTATAGTCATATAACGAATTATACATTTTATAGAAAACACCACCTTCAGAACCTCTTGATGCGCTGGTATGCTGAAAAAAGCCTTTGTTTTCCAATTCCAATAAAACAGACATTTGATCTGCCGAATTTAGAATATCGAAATTATCATAAGTAGGCTTTAAATACGTGGTGAAGTTTCCAGTGTAACTAATTTTAGGTGCTCCATCGGTAACTCTACCTTTTTTTGTGGTTACAACAACAACACCATTCATTGCACGGGCACCATATAAAGCAGTTGCAGCCGCATCCTTCAAAATGGTAAAACTTTCAATATCATCCGGATTAAGGCCAGCAACAGAAGAACCGATAAGTGTATTGGCATCACCGGTTGAAAGTGCCTCATTGGAGATATTTACCACGTCTTCCAAAATGATACCATCCACTACCCAAAGTGGTTTGTTATCGCCAGAAAGTGAAGTAGCACCACGAACACGGATTTTAGGTGCTGCACCAAATGTACCTGAAACGTTTTGAACAGAAACACCGGCAACCTGACCTTCTAACATTCTAGAAACATCAGGAATACCATTACGTTGTGCATCTGATGCTTTTACTAACGTTGCTGAACCTGTAAATAACTTTCTATCAATGTTCTGATAACCATTGGAAACCACATTCACTTCTTTAAGTTGAGCAGCGTCTTCTTCCAGCGTAACATTAATAACCGTTTTACTGCCAATAGGTACCTCGAGTGTTTTGTAACCTATAAAGCTAAAGGTTAAAACGCCACCCTCTGTTACTGAAATAGCATAATCACCTGACCCATTGGTTGATACCGCATTAGCAACTCCTTTTTCTCTTACACTTACTCCTGGAAGTATTGCACCACTTTTATCTCTTACCTTACCAGTTATTTTTACCGCAACAAAATAACCAACTACTTTATCGAAAATACTCTTTTCTTTAGGTTTAATTAAGATCGTTTTATCTTCAATAGTATAGGCTAAATTCCGTCCTGAAATAATTTTAGCCATTACCTCTTCTATTGTCGCATTATTAAAATTGGCGTTTAAAGTAGTAGTACTTTTAATGGTATTGGTCGATAACAATACATCGTAACCAGATTGCTGTCTGATTTCCCTAAACATTTTCTCTAATGTTACATTTTTCTCCTTTAATGTAACCAGCTGGCCAAATGAAGCTGCGCTTACCTGCATTAAAGAGGCAAGCAATATGACCGTAACTAACTTCATAATTAATAGCAATTTAGGTATGTAGCGCCGATGCGTACATAAAATTCTAATATAAATTTTGTACATTTAATAGTCTGTTTTTGTGCGAAGCGCAATAAAGTTTAGACGCCAAAAAGCGTTTCGCGGTTATCCAAGAAATAATTGATTTTAATCGATTCCGGTTTACGGAATAGCTAAACAGATAATAAAGGGGGTGTTGCAAGCACTCCTTTTTTATTTATTTAACGTCGAATCGTCAGGAGTTTTGTCGAAGTATATTCATTAGTTGTTAGTGGTTTTTAGGTTATTGTTGATTAATTAGTTTTATTTTTAGAGATAAAGGTTAGTTACGCCTTCATCTTTTCTCGTTTATTCTTTGTAAACAATTACTTTATTGCCTTTAATATCGAAACGCACCTCTCCGGTCTGCTCAAATTTTCTTAATACTTTTGAAATTTTTTCAAAACGACTTACCGTGCCATAGTACATCACCTCTTTAGCATCTTGATCGGCATATTCTATCTCAACATTGTACCAACGCGCAATTTTGCGTAAAATACTTTCCTGCCTTTCATTATTAAACATAAAATAGCCGTTTTTCCATGCTATTGCTTCATCAACAGCTACTTCTTTTACAGTTATACCTGCAACAGAAACTAAAGATTGTTCTCCGGGTTTAAGCACCTCGCTCTCATTGGTAGTATTATGTGAAACACGTACACTTCCTTCCAGCAGAGTGGTTTTTGTTACCTTTTCATCTTTATAGCTATTAATGTTAAAGTGCGTACCCAATACCTCAACAGCTTGTTTGTCGGTTTCAACAATAAAAGGATGTACTGCATTTTTAGCTACTTCAAAATAAGCTTCGCCATCTAGTTTCACCAAGCGCTGTTTAGCTGTTCCAATATTTAAAGAATACTGAATTGAAGATGCTGCATTTAGCCAGACAGTAGAACCATCGGGCAACTGGATTTGCCACTCACCACCATTTGGGGTCGAAATGGTATTTAATCTGGTATCATTTGCATTTTCTGATCCAACCACAGTATACACCAACTGGCCGTCAGCAGTCTTGGTGATAGAAATCCCGGCTTCTTTAGCTATATTACCTGCTATCGCATCTGAAAGTGAAATTTTCCTTCCATCAGCCAGGGTAAGAATGGCCTTATTTTTTCCAGGTGCCACATCAGAAGCAAAAACATGTTCTTTCTTTTTATGTAAAGAAATATAAGCTGTAAAGGAGAGTACTATAAAAACAATAGCTGCAGCGGCCCATTTTAAGCTGTTCATTAAAATCCGTTTAGGCGATCGGGTTGGTTTGTCTACCGCTAGAATTTTATTCAGTACCGGATTCCATTTCCCCACAACAACTTCAACCGCATGTTCCTCTTCAGCGATAATCATTTTAATGATTTCGCCTGTTAGTAATGAAGAGCCATCCTCAGCCAAAGTTAAAAGTTCTTCCCTTTCGGCCTCATTTAAGGTTTTAGCTGTAAACTGTTGTAAGAGATAATGTACACGTTCTTCCATAAAGATTCTGATACTAAGAAGCAGCAAAAGAAAATTAGGACTATCGGAATACTAATTTTTTCTATTTTATTTTCAAAAAGAAAAAAACAATCGGAAAAAAGAACACAATCCCATGTTGATCGAGGTGTATGCGTATCGATTTTAAGGCAATTACAAGGGCGTTTTTAACTGTATTAGGGGATATATTAAGTATTTCTGCAATTTCGGGAATGGTTTTACCATCACGTCTACTCAATTGGTATATATTTTTGCGTTGTTCAGGTAATTTTTCAACAGCAATGGCAATAATTTTCGTTACCTCGTTTAAATTAATAGTTTCTACAGTATTGTTATGGCTATTTTGTTGTTTCGCAGTAAATGCATCAACAACTCTATCATCTTTAAGTTTCTTGCGCAAATAGCTTAAACATTCGTTAGAAACATATTTATATAGATAGGCTTTCACATTATCCACCTCTGCTAATTTATCACGATTTAGCCAAACCCTTAAAAATGAATCTTGAATAATTTCTTCTGCAGCATCATCAGACTTAGTAAACTTAGCGGCAAAAACCTGGAGTACAGGAAGGTATTTGAAAAAAAGAACAGAAAAAGCCTGCTCATCTCCTCCTACGATTTTATCAATTAGCACATGCTCTTTATCTGCGTTGCTTAGCCCCATAAAATTAGTTCATCACAATTTGCTATGTTTTCCATTATTCTGAGGCGTAATAATAAATAGATTTATCATTAAAAGAGAAGAAAGATTTAAACTAAAACATTTTAGTATGATAATAAGCTTCTTTACCAAATATACTGATTAAGAAATTTTAGCAAGTAAAAAATTAATAAAATAAAAACCCCACTTTTTAGGGTAGGGGTTCAAAAGTTAAGGTAGGGACGACCTTAGTATTGATAATACGGCGAAATCATCAGATAAACGACCACACCAGTTATTGCTACATAAAGCCATAACGGAAAAGTAATCCTGGCAATTTTTCTATGGCGATCGAAACGCTCCGCCAATGCCCTTACATAAGTAACCAATACCAATGGAATAATAGCTATTGACAATAAGATATGCGTTAACAAAATAAAGAAGTAAGCATATTTAATGGCGCCGTCACCTCCGAATTTGGTAGATGGGGTAGTCATATGATAGGCGATGTACATGACCAAAAACAATAGCGAACAGCCAATAGCGGTTTTCATCAGGTTTTGATGTAATTGTATTTTGCCATTTTTTATGGCCCATACTGCAACCACCAGCAGTATCGCTGTAATTCCGTTAATGGTAGCGTATATTGGTGGCAAAAAAGGTAAGGTTGGTGCATCAATTCCCAGATCCTTTAACTTTACTACAAATAAAAAGGCTACAGCTACCGGTATTAAAATGGAAAGAATAATGATCCACTTGCTATATTTTTTCTCGATCGGACTATTTTCCATGCGTATTATTTAATCTCTTTATATTTTTATTATTTCTTAGACTTTGGAAGACCTTCGGGCTCCAAACTTTACCCGCTAAACACTAACCGCTAAGCAATCTACCTACCGTCTTTAAGGTTCCTTAAATATTCGGCGATAAGTACCTTTATTTCATCTTCTAACCTCGTGTTTGCTTCAGCATTATCGGCCTCATAAATGCCGCGTATGCGATGTAAATTATCGATCAGGACTATCTTATTGCTAAAGATGAAGTTGGTCCTTTCTTTTGTATCATCTGCTATTGCATCAAGCAATAAACCTTTTTTAATAAGCGGGTAGGTTTGCACGGTATCGCCAGCTAAAAAGTCCCATTTACCTTCTTTTGCTTTAAACTTAGCCGCAAAATCTTTAATCTTATCCCGATCAGCCGGATCAACAGATAAGCTTAAAAATTTAACTAGTGGCTTTTGTTCATAACCATCAGATAATTTCTTGATGTATTTACTTGTTTCCTGGTTATTAGCACCAGTATAAAATAAATTTAGCACAACAATCTTGTTCTCTAATGCTTTCCACGTGATGGTATCATTTTGCTGATTTACGAGTTTAAAATCAGGAACCTTATGGTAAATGGTATCTGGAATTTTCTTTCCTTTTACGCTATGGAAAGTTGATGCAACTACTTTCTCTCCAAAAATGGGTAAACTCTTGTACCTGTTCTTTGCAAAGTGTGGCAATAAGTAAAAAAACAAAAATCCCGGTATAGCTAAAATGCTTACCAGGATTATTACCTTTTTTATAGGACTTCTTTTCATTAATGGTTCATCATGTGGATGTTTAAAAACCCACCTTCTATCAGCATTAAAACAATAAAGTAAATAATGAAAACGAATGAAACTGTTAATGCAAGCTGTAAACCTAGCTTTTCATATTTTAAGTGCATAAAATAAGCTACAATATAAAATGCTTTTAACAGCGTTAATGCGATATAAATATAATTACCAACATGCTGGGTCATGTATCCTTTCGGAATAAAAACCAACGCGATAATAAACTCTATAACTGTAATTAATAAAAGGATACCAAAAACTTTCCAGATTTTACCTTTTGATAAACCAGCATGGTCATCGTGGCCGTGGCCTTCTGTGCTATGTGAGTGCTCTGACATAAAAATATTTTTATAATATGATAAATTAAACCAAATAGAAGAATGTAAATACGAACACCCAAACTAAATCAACAAAGTGCCAGTATAAACCCACTTTCTCTACCATTAGATAATGTCCTCTCTTCTCGAAAGTTCCATTAATCGTCATAATTAAGATAATAATGTTAATGATTACCCCACTAAATACGTGGAAACCGTGGAAACCTGTAATGGTAAAAAATAAGTTTGCAAATTGTTGCGCAGCAATTAACGATACATCTTCCGGTTTAAGGAAGAAGTGTTTTAATTCTTCTGCAGAAGGAATTTGTCCCCACCAGAAACCGTCGTGGTGTAAGTGGGTCCACTCAATTGCCTGACAGCCCAAGAACATGAAACCACCGATAATGGTTGCGATCATCCAGCCGATAACTTCTTTTTTAGAACGTCTGTGACCTGCCTCTACTGCTAAAACCATGGTTACCGAACTCATGATTAAGATAAAGGTCATGATACCTACGAAAACTAATGGAGCGCCATGTTCTGCAATACCTGGAATAGATTGGAAAACCTTATCTGGAGCTGGCCATGTTAATTTAGAAAAACGCTGAGCGCCGTAGTAGATCAATAAAGATGAAAAGGTAAAAGCATCTGACAAAAGGAAAAACCACATCATGATTTTACCATATTCTACCGACCACGGAGAACGACCACCATTCCATGGTCCGGTTTTAACTTGATCTAATTGTGATACTGCATTCATTTGGAAATAGTATAATAGTTTGTTAACAAATTTAACGGTTCAAAAGTAAAAAAACATACAGATATATCCATAATATATCTATAAAATGCCAAAAAATAGAAGCAATCTCCATTCTGTACTGAACTTTGGCAACAGGAAGGCTTTTATAGCTACCTGCTAAAGCATTAATAATAAGGCCAACACCACCAATAATGTGCAAAAGGTGCATGCCAGATACCACGTAAATAAATGATATGGCTGCGTTGTTTCCTACAAGGGTTGCTCCGGTTCTAACCATACTTCCCCATGCATTAAACTGCATTACACCAAAAGCGATAGCTAATATTACGGTAATCCACAGCATATTACGCTGTAAGCTAAGGTTCAGTTTCTTTAAAGCCTTTGATGCCAGCACTAAGGCAATGCTACTGGCAATAATTACCAAACTAGAGTAAATAAAAGCATCAGGTAAAATTAAACCATGCCCCTTTCCCTTCGAAGCGGCAAATACCAGATAATAACTGGTAAAACCACCAAACATAATTGTTGATGATACGACAAATAACCAAACAATAAATTTCCTTGGTTTAGGGTCAAACGTATCCTGCATCTTTTCCATTGTTAGCACCATAAATTATTTTGCTATAAAATTTAATAATAAGCCCAACTGTACTGCCGGGATGTAAAAAAACGAACAGAACATTACTTTCTTGGCATCAGCCAGTTCTCTGCTCATTAAAAGTTTAAAAGCCAGCCAGCTAAAAATAAGCCCTGCTATTAATGATAAACCTGCGATGTAATATCCACCAAAACCATATAGCGTTGGCAGTAAACTTACCGGAATTAAAATTAATGTACTTAAAAAGGTAAGCAAAGCAGAGGTTTTATCTCTTTTCTTGGTAGGTAACAACCTAAAACCTGCTTTCTTATAATCATCATCCAAAACCCAGGCAATTGCCCAGAAATGTGGAAACTGCCATACAAACTGAATTAAAAACAGAATGCCCGCAATGTAATAATCAATTTCGTGGAACATTTCGGCTTTTAAACTGCCAAATGCTGCTAAATACCCAATAAGCGGTGGTAAAGCACCTGGAATAGCACCTACAAAAACAGCTATTGGCGATTTCCTTTTCAATGGCGTATAAGCAAAAGCATATAACAGGATTGAAAATACAGAAAGCAAACCTGTTTCGAGATTTAATTTCCCCAATAACCAGGTACCCAAAAATGCCATAAAAACCCCCAAGATCAATCCTTGTCCGGTAGTCATTCTACCAGCGGGCATAGGGCGATCTTTAGTTCGAGACATTAGTTTATCTAAGTCCTTCTCAATAATTTCGTTAAAACAGTTTGCAGCAGCGGTTACTAAAAAACCACCGGCAATCAATATTAGCCAGTTTCCCCAATCGATACTAGGGATATGGCCTCTACCTACTTGCATTTTCTGTCCGATCAAAAAAGAGATCGATGCCGAAAATACCACCGTAAACGATAGCCTGAATTTGATAAGTTTAGAAAAATCTGAAAGATATTGCTTCAATTTTCTTAAATATTATTGTTTATAGGTACTTGTTCGGTAAACCAACAGGTACAGATAAAACTGTAAACTAAATAACAGCGTAGAGAATAAAATGTGCAATGCCTGCGCTGCCGGTGGAAAAGCTATATATGCTAAAGCAAAACCACTTAATAACTGTATGAGGAGCGTTATTAACATAAACCTTGCGGTTAACAACGGTGCAGCCTTACCACTAAAACGGTCAATAACCATTTTATATACTACTGCATTGGCAATTACGACCAGTATAGCTAAATCACGATGATAAGAGAATACTTCTCCTACTTTCGAAATCCATGTATTCTTGCTTCCATAAGAAAGTGATTTTGCAATCACATCTACCGCTTCTCTAACTTCAGTCCCTAAAACAATCTGAACGATACTGATTACGAGGGTAAAAAACAAAAATCCCTTCAACCACGCTATTCGGTACATAATTACAGAAGGCGCTTTATTTAATTGCTTTGCGTAATTGTATGTATAAATAGATATCGCTAAAATAACCAGCGCTAACAGCATGTGTACGGTTACCACCCACTGCGCCAGGTTTGTAGAAACCACTATCGAACCTAACCAGCCTTGGTATCCCACCACAAAAAGATTCAGGATGCTGAATACAATAATTCGTTTAGCTGTTTTGCGGTAAGCAAATGAATACACAACTGTTAAAAACAGGAATATCCCCGCTGCTACCCCAGCCAATCTGTTCAGGTATTCGGTCCAGGTTTTAGTTGGATTAAATTCCTCAGGTATGGTGATGCTCTTATCATGCCTAATGCTATCAGCTAAGGCTACTTTACCCATGCTTTCCAGATATTTGGCAAACTTTTCATTCTTCTTTAACCTACCCGCCACATATTTTTCTTTATAATTGGCAGGCAGTTGCGATACATCAGTTGGCGGAATGTAACGATCGAAACATTTAGGCCAATCCGGACATCCCATGCCCGATCCGGTACTGCGCACAATACCACCGGCAAGTATAACCAATAGCGTAACTATGATGGTTATAAGATTAATTCTAATGAAACGTTGCTCTGATCTGCTGACCATATATCTATTAAGATGAAAAGGGTATCCGGATAAGCAGAAACTTAATCAGATACCCCTTTTAAAATTTTATTTTAAGCTTAACTAGCCCTTGTTTTCTGCAACAGGATTAGCCAATTCCCAATCTTGCTGTATTTTTTCTGCTTCTGCATTTCCTTCAAAATCGTGAGGCAAGTTAGAACTCATGGTTTGAGAGAAAGGAACAGTTTGAGGAATAAAGTCGACATCATGTCCTGGTTTACTATAGTCATATGGCCATCTGTAAACCGTAGGAATTTCACCTGGCCAGTTACCGTGTAGGTGTTCTACAGGAGCAGTCCACTCTAATGTATTCGATTCCCAAGGGTTTTGAGGAGATACTTTTCCTTTAAAGATTGAGTAAAAGAAGTTAAACAAGAACGCTACCTGAGCCAGTGCTGCCATAATAGCTGCCCATGTTACAAATACGTTAACAGTTAACCATTTCTTCATAAATTCAAACTCGGTAAATGCGTAGTAACGACGAGGTACACCATCTAAACCTAAGAAGTGAAGCGGGAAGAATACCAGGTAAGCTGCAATGAAAGTTAACCAGAAGTGTAAATATCCCAATTTAGCGTTCATCATTCTACCGAACATTTTAGGGAACCAGTGATACACACCTGCAAGCATACCAAAGATTGCTGCAGATCCCATTACCAGGTGGAAGTGAGCAACAACAAAATAGGTATCGTGTAAGTTAATATCTAATGAAGCATTTCCTAAGAAGATACCAGTTAGACCACCAGAGATAAAGAATGAAACTAAACCGATAGCAAATAACATTGCTGGAGTGAAACGGATGTTACCACGCCATAATGTAGCTAAGTAGTTAAAGGTTTTTACTGCTGATGGTACAGCAATAATTAATGTGGTAATCATAAACACACCACCCAACAATGGATTCATACCAGTTACAAACATGTGGTGACCCCATACGATGAATGATAATACAGTAATACCAATTAACGAGTAAACCATTGCATGGTAACCAAAGATTGGTTTACGTGAGTTTACAGAGATTACCTCAGATGAAATACCTAAAGCTGGCATAATTACGATGTATACCTCAGGGTGACCTAAGAACCAGAATAAGTGTTGCCATAAAATTGGAGAACCACCTTCATTTGGTAAAATATCGGTACCCAATACAATATCTGATAAGTAGAAACTTGTTCCAAAACTACGATCGAATACCATTAACACTACCCCAGCTACAAGAACAGGGAAAGATAAGATACCTAAAATAGCGGTTAAGAAGAAAGCCCAGATGGTTAATGGCATTTTCCAAAGATCCATACCTTTAGTACGCATGTTTAAAATTGTACTTACATAGTTAATACCACCCATTAAAGATGATGCTACGAAAAGTACCATACTTACTAACCATAACGTCATACCTAAACCAGAACCCGGCATTGCTTTGGCAACAACAGATAGCGGTGGATAAACCGTCCAACCACCAGACGCTGGCCCTGTTTGGATAAAGAATGAAGACATCATGATCACACAGGCCATAAAGAAGAACCAGTATGAAAGCATGTTCAAGAATGGCGAGGCCATATCTCTTGCTCCAATTTGAAGCGGAATAAGTAAGTTACTAAATGTACCACTCAACCCGGCCGTTAGTACAAAGAATACCATAATGGTACCATGAATGGTTACCAAAGCCAAGTAGAAATCGGGTTTAATACGACCGCCTTCAGCCCATTTACCTAAAAATGTTTCTAAGAAAGGGAAATTTTGATCTGGCCATGCCAATTGAATACGGAATAAAATTGATAAGCCCATTGCTATTACCGCCATAATAATACCGGTAATCAAAAATTGCTTAGCAATCATTTTATGATCCATACTAAAGATGTACTTTGAAATCAAAGTCTCTTTATGATGTCCATGATCAGCGTGATCGTGATTGTGTTCGTCGTGTAATGCTATTGTTGACATAATTCGTTCGCTCCTGCTTAATATTATTTATTTAAAGCCATTTGGTTAGTTTTCACAGCTACTGAATCTGCAGCTGCTGAATCTGCTACTGATTTTACAGGCGCCACTGGCAAATTAAATTGTTTTCTTAAATCGTCGTTTAAGTATGTTTTCTGTTCAGCTATCCAAGTTTTGTATTCGGCCTCAGAAACTACGCGCACCACTTTTTGCATGTTGTAGTGACCGGCACCGCAAATTTTTGCACATAAGAAAAGGTACTTAAAGTTAGGATCGTTAGTTTCTTGCTGCATTTCTGCAGTAGTTTTTGTAGGCGTAAACTCAAATATAGTCCTCATACCTGGCACGGTATTTAACTGTACTCTGAAGTGTGGCATATAAAAACTGTGAATTACATCTTTACTGGTTAAGATCAATTTAACTGGTTTACCAACAGGAAGAACCATTTCATCAGCCATCTCATCATCGCGAGAGTTGATATCTTTGAAATCGATACCCAATGTATTGGTAGCTGTAGTTAACTTGTAATTTTTGTTACCAACTATTCCATCAGCTCCAGGATAACGGATAGACCATTTAAACTGCTCAGAAGTAACTTCTATCTGTAATGGTTTGTTGTTTGGATCTTCAACTTTGAAGAAAATAGATCTCCAGGTTAAGAAACCCATTAATACCAAAACAGTTAATACTAAAGCCGGAACGATAGTCCAGATTTTTTCGATGGTATTATTGTGTGGGTAGTAGTAAGCTTTTCTCTTAGCTGAATATTTATAGATGTAAGAAAATCCGAATAATAAGATATGCGTAACTACAAATACAATAGTGGTAATGATTAATGTTAAATTAAACATCTCATCAATTTTCTTTCCGTGCTCAGATGCTGCATCGGGAAGTAACATTGCTCCATGTACTGTATATTCCCAATATACACCATATAAACCGATCACTAAAAACAGCGCAAATAAGCTTGCGTGTACCCTGTTCCAGTTAATACCAACAGGTTTACCTTGTGCCTCGCGGCTTAATTCATATACTTTTATTGCTTTACCAATAATTGCAATGAATAAGCATACGGCAAGGAAAACCAGAATATAAAATATTACCGATTTATAAACCTCGCCCATATCAACTTTCGGTGCCGCGGCAGCACCTGCTGCTGCATCTTGCGCAAATACGCTAGTGTTTGCAAAAACAGTAATCAATACTGCTAAAGCTGCGGTCGTTTTATTCGTTATAAACTTTCTTAAACTCATTTTCTTAAAAGTAGTACGCTGTACTGCTAATTATAATAATAATTAAATATTTGCTTTATCTTATCACCACTACAGTTGATGATGCAAACTTTCTTGTAATAATGGGTGATTCTTTGCAATTAACGGTTTTTTGCTTAATGATGTTAAAACCGTAAAGGTAAACAATCCTACGAAACCTATTGCAGTACCAATTTCAATGATCCCAAAACCATTATGTCCCTCTTCTACCGCTCCTGGCATAATCATTTGGTAGTAATCTACCCAGTGACCTAAAAGTACCACAATAGAAACGAACAATAATTTCGCATCTGTTCTTTTGTTGTCTCTATCCATTAATAATAATACTGGCGCTAAGAAGTTCATGGCCAGGTTTAAGAAAAACCAGAACTTGTAATACTCGAAGCGTTTGTAGAAATATACAGTCTCTTCAGGCATGTTTGCATAGTAGATCAATAAGAATTGTGCAAACCATACATATGTCCAAAAGATAGAGAAACCGAAGATAAACTGACCTAAATTGTGTAAGTGGCTATTATTAACCCATTGCATATAACCAGCTCTTCTTAATAAGATAAGAATAATCGCGATAGTAGCTAAACTGCTTACCCACATAGCGGCGAAGTTATACCAACCGAACATGGTTGAGAACCAGTGTGCCTCTAATGACATTACCGTATCGAAAGCAAAAATCGGCGTTGTAAAACCGTAAATTACCAAAAAGATACAAGCATTTTTAAAGCTTTTTCTGTAAGAATTTAAACCGCCTGCTAAATCTTCGTTGTAAGAAAACTTAACAAACATGATCGAAAATATACTATAGATACCCAAGAACACCACTTGGCGGCCTAAGAAAAAAGGTACATTTAAGAACACCGACTTACCAGCGATTAATGAATCGTAGTTAGGGCTGTTTGGATCAGTTAATCCATCAGCATGCCAGTGGTGGTATAAGTTATGTGTGTATAAACCTGCCGAAATTACAACAACAAGTATTACAGCTGCAATAGGCAATGTTTTTGCCATAGCCTGTGGTACACGTAAAATTGATGCAGACCAACCTGCTTGAGCTACATATTGAACAGCCAGGAAAAATGTACCCGACATACAAACGCATGCAAAGTAATATGCCATAAGCAACAGGTTAGCAAAAGTACGCTCGTGCATTATTTTATCACCAGCGAAAAAGCCATAACCAACAGCAGCAACACCTAAAATGATACCAACGATGCTTAAAGTTTTTACCTTACCTGTAAACTCAAACTGTTCACTAAAATTAATATTGTGAGTTCCCATTTATATTTGCTTTACTATTGTCCTTTTTGTAATTGTTGAACATACATCACCACTTTCCAACGATCTGTTGGTGAGATTTGCGAAGCATGTGAGCCCATGTTATTTACACCGTATGTAATGGTGTGGTAAATTTTACCTGCGGTAAGATCAACCATGTTACCACCTCTAGATGATGCACCTGTTTGATAAGCAGGTACACCACTAAATTTCTCAATTTTAACTAAGTGTCCTTGTCCGTCGCCTTTTTCGCCGTGGCAAGGGCTACAGAAAACATCAAATAAGTGTTTACCCTGAGCTAAATTAACAGTATCTACTGGCAAAGGGTTAACCATGCTCACACCTGCTGCTTCATATCCTTCTGTTGTATTAGGATACTCATCATATTCAGTAAAACCTACTGGTTTAGTATGTGCAGGTGGCAACTGTGCAGTTTTACCATCTTTAAAATTTTTGTTTGGCTGATCCGGATTGTAAGCAATCGGATCATACATGTTTCTGGCATATTCTAAACCAGTACTGCGTTTATCTTTACAAGCAGAAAAGGTAGCTGCAAAAGCGATAGCTAAAAACGCCGTGTAAACAAATTTATTCTTATTCATAGCTAATGTACTTCCTTTCATTATACTTTATTTCTAAAGCACCTGCATCTTTTAATAATCCATCAATTACACTATGTTCTACATTGTCTTTTGCATCAACTGCAATAACAAAACGATCATCAGTAGCACGTAAATCCATCACCCTTGGTGCTCTTCCCGGAAATAAGTGAGTAGATGCATAATAAGTTAACACCATACCGAAAGCACAGAATAATACTGTAAGCTCGAACATTATCGGAATAAAATCCGGCAATGCGAATGATGGTTTACCACCTATGTTTACTCTCCAATCGATTACTGCGCAGAAATAAATCAAAGCGAATGCACAGCAAGTACCGGTAATACCAAAGCAAAAAGCTGCGATATCGATTCTAGATCTTTTAATTCCTAATTTGGCTTCTATTCCGTGTATAGGCATCGGTGTATATACATCATGAATGCTGATGTTATTTTCCTGAAGCTTTTCGATGCCGTGCATCATTTCGTCAGGGTCGCCAAAGCTGCCTAAAATATATTTGATATCACTCATTGTTATATTTTTGCGTAATCTTCTTGTTTAACACTATCAAATTTTTCTAAAGACTCTACGTATTCAGCAACGTATTCTTTATTTTCATGCCCTTCTTTAATCTGTTTCATTTTGGCTTGCTCACTTGCAGTTTTCAATAATAATTTAACCTCTGCTATAGCGATTGATGGCAATACTCTTAAGAATAATAAGAATAAAGTAAAAAACAAACCAATTGAACCTACGAATACACTGATATCAACCCATGTTGGATAGAACATTGCCCAGCTCGATGGAATATAATCGCGGTGTAGTGAAGTAACAATAATTACGAAACGCTCGAACCACATACCCACGTTTACTACGATTGATAAAATCCAGGTAGCTTTAATGCTTAAACGGATCTTTTTGAACCATAACAACTGTGGAGAGATTACGTTACAGGTCATCATCATCCAGTACGACCACCAGTAAGGACCGGTAGATCTGTTGATAAATGCATACTGCTCATACTCAGAACCTGAATACCAGGCGATGAAGAACTCAGTTAAATAAGCCACACCTACGATTGATCCGGTTAAGATGATGATTTTATTCATCGACTCGATGTGGAACATGGTGATGTAGTTTTCTAAGCCCAATACTTTACGTGCAACCAATAATAAGGTTAATACCATCGCAAATCCGGAGAAGATCGCCCCTGCCACAAAGTACGGAGGGAAGATGGTGGTGTGCCATCCCGGAATTACCGATGTTGCAAAGTCCATTGATACAATGGTGTGTACGGAAAGTACAAGTGGTGTAGAGATACCTGCTAAGATTAATGACACCGCTTCGAAACGTTGCCATGTTTTAACGCTGCCACTCCATCCAAAAGAGAAGATAGAATAGATTTTTCTACGTGTACCTACTGCACGGTCGCGGATGGTAGCGATATCTGGCAATAAACCTGTGTACCAGAATAATAATGATACAGAGAAGTAAGTAGAGATCGCAAACATATCCCACACCAATGGTGAGTTAAAGTTTACCCAAAGTGATCCGAATTGGTTTGGTAAAGGTAAAACCCAATATGCTAACCAAGGACGGCCCATGTGTGATACAACGTAAGTTGCGGCACAGATTACGGCGAAAATAGTCATCGCCTCTGCCGAACGGTTGATGGAGTTACGCCAGTTCTGACGGAAGAGTAATAGTACAGCTGAAATTAGTGTTCCAGCGTGACCGATACCTACCCACCATACGAAACCGGTGATATCCCAAGCCCAACCAACTGTTTTATTTAAACCCCATGCACCGATACCGTTCCAGAAAGTATAGCTTACTGCTACTACCCAAAGTAAAGCACCTAATGAGGCAACGATGAAACCAATCCACCAAGCCTTGTTCGGCTTGTTCTCTACCGGGCTTAAAATATCATCCGTAATTTTTGCATACGTGATGTTATCTCCGGTAATTAATGGTTCTCTAAGTATTGATTCGTTATGTCCTGACATAATTTGTATTTTCTTTATACTAAAGCTTACGCTTGTACTGTTGTATCTGTATTTCTAATTTTTGTCATGTAGCCGATACCCGGTTTCACATTGATCTCTTCTAATACGTAGTAGATACGCTCAGAACGTAATGCTTTTGAAACCTCTGAATTTGGATCGTTTGCATCACCAAATACAATCGCATTTGCTGAACAAGCTTCCTGACAAGCCATTTTAATATCGCCATCTTTTAATGGACGTTTCTCCAGTTTAGCTTGTAATTTGCCACCTTGTATACGTTGAATACACATAGAGCATTTTTCCATTACCCCTCTCGAACGTGTAGTTACATCAGGGTTTAAAACTAATTGGGTAAACTCGTTATTTAAATAGTTATCGAAACGTGAATCGTTCCAGTAGTTAAACCAGTTGAAACGACGTACTTTATACGGACAGTTATTTGCACAATAACGTGTACCTACGCAACGGTTATAAGCCATGTGATTTAAACCATCACTTGAGTGTACAGTTGCCAAAACCGGACAAACTGTTTCGCAAGGTGCATGATCACAGTGTTGGCACAACATTGGTTGGTGAACCACAGAAACGTGATCTAAGTCTTCTAACTTAGCAATTTCTTTCTCTCTGGTTACATCCCCGTCTTTAGTTTCATAGCTATAATAACGATCGATACGGATCCAGTGCATTTCACGACGACGGCGAACCTCATCACGGCCTACAACAGGAATATTGTTTTCTACGTTACAAGCAACAATACAAGAACCACAACCCGTACAAGCATTCAAATCGATTGCCATTACCCAGTTGTTACCTGGTTTTTCCCATTGATCCCAAAGATCGTAATCTTTATGCTCGCCTTTTTCGTTACCAGCCCCAGGATTTTTTAAGTACTCTTTAAAAGTAGCTTCTTTAATCACTGCACGGCCCTCGAAAGAGTGGTGAGTTTGTGTTTGAGCCAATTCGTAATAACCGCCTGTTGGAGTAATGGTTACCGAACTAGCATATTGGAAAGTTCCATTTACAAAAGAAACAAAAGGGAAAGCATTTTTACCCACATCGTTACCAGCTTTACCAGTTTTGGTACGGCCATAACCTAATGCGATTGATGCAGTTCCTTGTGCTTGCCCTGGCTGGATTAATACCGGAAGATCTACTGAATATCCGTTGCTGGCTTTAACCGTTACAACATCAAATTCTTTAACCTTTAATTTCTCAGCAAATTTTGGTGCAAGTGCAACATAATTATCCCAGGTTACTTTAGAAACCGGATCAGGTAACTCTTGTAAGAATGCGTTGTTTGCATTTTTACCATCGCGCATTGGGATGCTTTCGTAAACCTGTAATTCTACCTCTTTAGCTAAAGCTTTGCTGCTATTCGCAATTGAAGTAGCAACTTGTGCTAAAGACTGTGTGAATGAATACGCTCCCGCACTTTTGGCTGTTGCAGTAACCACTCCTTTTTCTAAAACTTCCTCCCATTTCAAACCAACAGCTGGTAACATTTTAGCTTCCCAGTTGCTGCGTACAAACTGATAGTAATCTTTAACAGGAGCATCGGCCCAGGTTAATAAACTCTCTTCAGCCTGGCGGCTATTGAAAACAGGGTTGATCGTTGGCTGAACGATAGAATAATATCCTTCGTAAGCGTTTGCGTCACCCCAAGATTCTAAATAGTTATGGTTAATTGCAATAGCATCACAAGCGCTTGCAGTTTCATCAGCACGATCAGAGAATGAAATTTTAGCAGGAACCTTAACCAATGCATCAGTAAATGCTTTTGCATTTGCAGCATCGTAAACTGGATTACTGTTTAAAAATAAAACAGCACCAACTTCGCCACGGTTCATTTCAGCCACTAAGCCATTAAATTCGGCATCGTTACCTGCATATAAATAACAAGGGTTATCTAAATCGATAGTAGTACCATAACTTCCGATAGCGGCGTTAATGGCATTTACTAAAATCTGGGTAGAAACATCGTTCGAACCGCAAACTACAAGGCCTTTACCTTTAGCCTGTACCAATTCTTTAGCTACCAATTTAATTACTTTATCGGCAGTGGTGTTGTTACCTAACGTTCCGCCTGGTAAAGCACTACCGGTAATTGCATTATATAAAGCAATTAAAGCAGGTCCTTCTTCCGATAATTTAACCGGCACACGGGTATCTGCATTGGTACCTGTTAAGCTCATTCCACTTTCGAACTGAATGTGGCGGCTCATTTTTTTATTTTCTAACGATTTGTAGTTACGGTTAGCAGTATACTGAGCAGTAAACTCTTCTCCGCTAATCCAGGTACCTAAGAAATCGGCACTGAAACTTACAATTAAATCGGCCTTATCAAAGTTGTATTTAGGTAAAACTGCTTTACCGAAACTGTTTTGGTTAGCCTGGATAATACCAGTATAAGAAACCGCATCGTACTGAACCAATTTAGCAGCAGGATATTTTGCAATAAACTGTGCAATAACCGCATTAGTTGATGGGCTGTTTACGGTTGATGATACAATACGGATTTTCTTTCCACCCGCCTGTGCTTTTGCCAACTCGCCTTTTACAAAGCTGTCGATTTTTGCCCAGGTAGTTTCTTCAACTTTTCCGTCTTTTACTAAAGCTGGTGCTTTTAGTTTAGATACATCATATAAATCTAAAACCGAAGCTTGCGCTCTCGCATCTGTACCGCAGTTAAATTGACCCGCATTCGGATTTGGTTCAATTTTAATCGGGCGTCCCTCTCTTGTTTTAACTAAAATACTCTGGCCATTAAAGCTCGAAGTATAATAGTTAGGAATACCTGGAGTAACCTCTTCAGGTTTTACCAGGTAAGGAATAGATTTATGAACAGGGGCAGTTTGACAGGCTGCCAAAGTTACTGCACCTAAACCAAACCCTAACGCCTTTAAAAAGTCGCGGCGTGGGGTAACGGTACTTAACCCTGCTTCATTTAAAACATCTTCTATTGGAAGTGGCTCGGCGAATTCGTTTTTGTTATTCTTAACAAAATCGGGTGTATTGTTATACTCCTCTAAGCCTTTCCAGTATTTTTTGTTGCTTTCCATTTAAGCTATATTACTGTTTATTCGAACGTTCTTACTAAACTCTATCTATTAATAGTGGCATTTACCACACTCTAAACCACCCAATAACGCTGGTGTAATTTTCTCGCCTTTTTTAATCTTCTCGTGCGCTTCGATAACCTTAGCGTAGAAAGCATTATTTTTCTGACCAGAAATATCTGTTTCCTTATGGCAGTTAATACACCATTTCATGGTTAATGGAGAATATTGGTAAATTTCTTCCATGGTATTAACCGGACCGTGACAAGCGAAACACACAGGTTCTGTTGGCTGTAATCCTTTTGCTTTGCGGATTGCATCTTCTGCAACAACAACGTGTTGAGAGTGATTGAAGTAAGCAAAATCAGGAAGGTTGTGTACACGCACCCACTCCATTGGTTTTGATTTACTTTCATCGTACTTCTGAGTTTCAGGATCGTAACCCAAAGCATTATAGATTTTTTTGATCTCAGGAGAAATCTCACCATCATATTTATCTCTTGCCTGAACAGCTTTATGGCAGTTCATACAAACGTTTAATGATGGAATAGTTGCATTTTTAGATTTAAATGCTCCATTATGACAATACTGACAATCGATCTGATTGATACCAGCGTGCAACTCGTGAGAGAATTTAATTGGCTGAACTGGCTGGTAACCGGTATGAACACCAGTGTTCCACATGCCCATCCAACCGAATGAACCTAAACAGATGATTAAACACAAGATAAAGAACATTACAAATTTCTTGTTTTTGAACATCTTGCGTACACCAACCTTTAATGGCACTTCTTCTTCAATCTCGATACCTTGTTTTTGTAAAATCAGGCGCTCTAACAATTTAGAAGCACGACCTAAAATTACCAGGATAACAATCGCCAATACAACAATAGCTATGATACCTACAATTGATAAGCCTGAAGTGGTATCATCTTTTGGAGCAGCTGAAAGAGCAGCATCACCAGCTGGTTTTGGCTCACCTTCTTTAATGTATTGTAAGATGTCTTTAACTTTTGTTTCATCCAATTCAGGAAAAGAAGTCATTGGTACTTTTCCATTGTCATTGAATAATTTAACAGCCTCTGGATTTCCAGATGCGACCATCCCTTGAGAATTAGGAATCCACTTTAAAAGGAATTCTTCTGAATGGCGATCGCTTACACCGGTTAAGGCTGGACCAACCAATTTAGCATCTAACGCGTGGCACGAAGAACATTTTGCTTTGAAAAGCGTTCTTCCTTCTTTAGCATCCTGCGCATTTACGGTAGAAACCGCTATTACGGAAATTGCTGAAAATACGAATAACGACTTCCAAACGCTTTTTAAAATCATCGAGATATCTCTCATAATGAACACTTTATACTTATTTAATTTACTTTTTGTTGTGAAATTGATGCTGAACTAGGGGTAGCCCCACCAAAACTTGAACAAAAGTATAACTTATTAATAAATCCCATGACATAATAGTGACTGGAAATACAATTTATAATCATTCTAAACAAATGTCGTTTCAAGCCATTCAGGCAATAAAAATGCCCATTTTTGATATGTTATCTCCAATGGGCATACTAGAAACCAATTTGGTTTATTTATTTTTAATGATTATTGTTTTAATATCCAGGCAAACATTAACGGTGCAACAATTGTTGCATCACTTTCTACAATAAACTTAGGAGTATGAATATCTAATTTACCCCAGGTAATCTTTTCGTTCGGCACAGCACCAGAATATGAGCCATATGAAGTGGTCGAATCTGAAATCTGGCAGAAATAACTCCAGAAAGGAATATTTTCCATTTCCATATCCTGATAAAGCATTGGCACCACACAGATCGGGAAATCGCCGGCAATACCACCACCAATCTGGAAGAAGCCGATTCCTTTACCACCACTGTTTGCAATATACCAGTCGGCCAACCAGCCCATGTATTCAATACCGCCTTTTACAGTAGTTGCGGTAAGTTCTTTTTTCATTACATACGATGCAAAAATGTTTCCCATGGTAGAATCTTCCCATCCCGGAACCACAATTGGCAAATTCTTTTCAGCCGCAGCAAGCATCCATGAGTTTTTAGGATCTATTTCATAGTATTGTTCTAAATCGCCACTTAAAAGCATTTTATACATAAATTCATGCGGAAAATAACGCTCACCTGCAGCTTCGGCATCCATCCAGATTTTTTGGATGTGTTTCTGCAAACGGCGAAAAGCCTCTTCTTCAGGGATACAGGTATCGGTAACACGGTTGTAATGGTTCTCTAAAAGGTCCCATTCATCCTGCGGACTTAAATCGCGATAGTTTGGTACACGTTTATAATGTGAATGTGCTACCAGGTTCATAATATCTTCTTCAAGGTTTGCACCGGTACAAGAAATAATAGCCACTTTATCCTGGCGGATCATTTCTGCAAGTGAAATTCCCAATTCTGCAGTACTCATTGCACCAGCAAGTGTGATCATCATTTTACCACCTTCATCTAAATGCGTTTCGTATCCTTTAGCCGCATCCATCATTGCCGCAGCATTAAAATGGAGGTAATTACGCTCCATAAACTGAGATATTGGTCCTCTTGTATTGCTCATTTCGTTTTGTATTGTTTGCCGCAAAAATAGGTATTTAGGCCGAAAGGTAAAAGCGTTTTACGCTTGGGGCATGGCGTTTAGCGTTAAATTAGTCCCAGGTCCATTGTTTTCAGTCTAAAGTCGATTAAAATCATAAAGCGCATTTCCCTCGCGATTGTCATCCTGAGCGTAGTCGAAGGATTTTTTTTTGAAAAGCACTTGAAGTAACATTCATTACAAGATATCCGTGACCAGTTAACCGTTTTAAACAATTAACCTATTAACCAATAATTGGCACTTTGCAGTACCAATGAACAAATGACCAATGAACGAATGAACTATAACTAAATTTCCTTTTCTTTGTGACAATGAAAAAATATTATCTAATTATTTTACTTGCGCTCATTTCAGGAAGTTCGTTTGGACAGATGAAACTGATCAAAAAGATGCTCTCAAACGAAAAAGATACTACCCGTAAAGCAAGCTTTTTACCTTTACCAGCTTTTGGCTATAGTCAGGAAACAGGGTTTGAATTTGGCGTTGGAGCCATTTATTCATTTTACATAGACCGTAAAGACACGCTGAACCGCAGTTCCAACTTCGCCTTGAACACAACCTATTCTACCAAAAAGACAGCTAATTTTATGCTTAAAGGCGATGCCTGGACGAAAGGGAATAAATACCATTTTATCGGTGATATCCGTTTCAAAAACCAGCCATTTAATTTTTATGGCATTGGTAACAATGCTAAAAGGGTTGATGAGGATAAATTAGACCAGAGGATTTTTAGAACACTTTTCGATGCGGAAATGAACACCTTACCAAAGGCCTATACGGGTATTTCGCTAGGTTTTGAGAATTACCATTTTATCGACAAGGAAACTGGGGGGATTTTCACCACCAATCCACAGATTTTGGATAAAGAGGGTGGCTCGGTAGCCTGGATCGGTGCATCGCAAAGTTACGATACACGGAACAGCAATAATTATCCAACAAAAGGCTTTTTTGGTAGGGCGACTTATCAATATGCACCTGATTTTTTTGGCGGAGAAAGTTTTAATGGCTCACAGATTAAGCTAGATCTCCGTGGTTTCTTTAGTCTGGCACCAAAAGTAGTTTTAGGAGTACAGGGTATTTTTTATACCATCCAGAGCAAAAGCACCCCATTTTACTTATTACAACAGTTAGGCAACGACCAGATGATGCGCGGTTACTACAGTGGCCGCTACCGCGACGAAAACCTGATGGCCGCTCAGGCCGAAATCCGTTACCGTTTTATGAACCGTTTTGGCATTGTCGCTTTTGCCGGCACTGGTAAAGTATTCGCAAACGGTCAGTTTAACGGAGATGGACTAAAACCAAACTTTGGTGTTGGTGGCCGCTACTTTTTCGATCCGGCAAAAGGTTTGAGTGTTCGGGTAGATTATGGTATAGGCGAAAAACTACCAAACGAAAAAAGACAGGCTGGGTTTTATATCAGTTTAGCAGAAGCGTTTTAGAGGTAGGGAAAGGGATTGTAGGAGGCTTTGGATTATCATTCTGTTTGTTAGTTGATCTACTCGCTTTGCCATCCTGAGCGTAGTCGAAGGATTTTTAACCACAGATTCATACAGATCAACACAGATAAGATTATTGCCACGGAAACACAGAAAGCACGGAGAATACTTTGCCAATCATCATCCAGCAAGGTTTGTCATTCTGAACGCAGTGAAGAATCTATCTAATTTTTTACCATGGAAAACCAGCGTGTTTTACTAATCATCTTCTTCAATGTATCATCCTGAGGGATAATTTGTTTTATAAAAGCCAATATAAATGGCCAGAAGATTTTTAATGAATTGTAGGCTGCAAGGCATCGTCATTGCGAGAAGGCTTTTCTGCCGACGAAGCAATCTTACAACGATCGCTACCAGCGTGCGCATTAAGATTGCTTCGTGCCTCGCAATGATTACACCTTACAGGTGCTAACTTTAAGCAGATAGGTTAACCATTCCATAACTATAATTAATTAACAACCACGTTTCGAAAAAGCTACAAATCCATCTAAAATCAAATTACTGATTCTTCGGATATTTTTTTCCTGATTGATATAGTCAAGCGTCTTACGGTCTGAAATATTCCCAAGCTCGATCAAAATAGCAGGTACTTTAGATTCGCGAAGCAGTAACAGATTGCCATTTTTCAAAGAATCTCTTACTTCCAACCCATTTTGCTGTTTTAACTTGCTTAAAATTCCGGCTCCGAGATCCTCCGATATCTTAATATTGCTGTTCAGTTTCGAAACATAAATTTCAATGCCACCGAAAGGTACAGCTGCATTTGCGAGTGTTGCATTATGATGGATGGAAATAAAAGCCGTAGCCTCCTGTTTTGGTAAACGATCGCGAAGTGAAATAAACTGGTCAGAATTTCTTGTTAATATTACTTTAATCCCTCTTTTTGCGGCTTCTTCTTTAAGGATTTTTACCGCCCTTAAGTTCAGGTCTTTTTCCTTTTGTCCATCCAGGGCACTTACAGCTCCATCTTTTCCGCCATGGCCGGCATCAATAACTAATGTAGGTTCTACTTCATTAAAAGCAGTATTCGGATTAACCTTAATATTGCTGTTTAAATAGTTCATAGCATAAACATTTGGCTTTGTCGGCACATCCGCAGAAGCCTGGTTCCCTACTGACGTTTTCTCAACAATAATTTCTTTGCGGTTTATAAATGCCATACAGCAGATCATTAAAACCGGAACAATGGCTAAATAGGCAAGCTTTTGCAGCTTTGCGTTTGGTTCTTTATACAACATCATGATTCTATTTTTTAGTGGAAGTTTACTAAAACTATTAATGGCTAAATTTTTAGCTGGCATAGCCAGATTTAAAAGTAAAGAAGCATAAACCTTCTTATCTGCAACTTTAGAAGTTTCACGGTCGGCCAGAAATTCGTGGTTATGATCGATGGCATTCCGCCAGAAATAAATAATGGGGTTAAACCAAAGGATTGCAGTAACGAAATTGACTAAAAGTTTGTCGACAGCATGCAGCTGTTTCACATGAATGTATTCGTGTTTAATTACCAGGTTCTTTTCTTCGTGTTGCAAAGAGGAGTCGACAATAATCTGGTTAAAAAAAGAACAATTTTTTATGGTCGATTTCGCATCGACCAGGATAACGGCTCCGTTTCTGTCTATGGCATGTTTACGCAACTGAGCCTGGATGCGTATCATCATAAAAAGCATTCTAAAAACAAGAGCTGCCAAAACCAAGCAATAACCATACATGAGTACTTGATCCCAGTTTATGTTAGTGTTAGCAGCATTACCTTCATCTACAAAATCCTGCTCAACAAAACCATCGTTGCTGTAAGCTATTTTTGACGGAATCTCCTGACTGGCTACCATTACTTCCAGACGGTTTTCGATGGTAACTGCCGGAATACTAAAACTCAACACCAGCATCATTGATAAGTAAGCACGGTTCAGGTTGAAAAACGTAAGTTTAGCCAGTAAGAATTGATAGGCTGCAAAGAAAATTACGGTACAGGCTGATACCTTTAATAAGTAAATTAAAATCATGACTTTGGATCTTGGTTAATGATTTTTTTAATTTCTTCTATATCCTTTTCACTTAGTTTTTCTTCTTTTACCATAAACGATAAAAGGCTGGTTGGAGAATTATCAAAATAACCTGAAAACAATTTCGAAAAGGTAGTTTTAGCATATTCATCTTTTGTAATCGCCGGAAAGTATTCATAAGTTTTTCCATAGGCCTTATAATTAACATAGCCTTTCCTCTCCAAAAGCCTAACAATTGAGGAAATGGTATTGTAAGGTGGCTTAGGTTCTTCTTCCAGTTCATCGATAATATCTTTCACAAATGCCTTTTGCAGTTTCCATAAAACCTGCATAATGCGCTCTTCTGCTTTGGTTAATTCTTCCATACCCAAACTTACAACTTATTTTTCAGTTTTACAACTAAAAAACAAGTTATATTACTGAAAAACCAGTTTAAAACATCAAAATACTGATTTACAGACGATTAAATTACTATAAATTTTAATTTGAAAACGAACGGCTTGTGGTTCTAGGCAAGTGAAGCCCTGCCATCCGCTTTACTCCGTTACACTTGGTGCTCGCTGCTGTCAGGTTTATGACCGAATGGCTTGCCCCTAGCATGGAGCATAAAGGCATCTATCCTTGGTATCTAAACCTGATCGAAGTGGTTTCGGTTCTTCACCAGAAGGAACGGAGAGCAGGACTGAAGCCAGCCAAAAGAACTGGACTGCTCATTTCCAAAAAACTGTTGTAATTGTTAGGAATAAATCCTTCCGCAAGCACCGCTCCTGCTAAAATGATGAATTTTAAGGATCCTTCACTACGTTCAGGATGACATAAAATTTGGGTGACAGATCTCTCCACTTCGCGATGCTTCATCCGATAGCTATTGGATCGAGATACGATGACACTATTTGCTTAACCCTGCCAATGCATTAATGGTTAATGCCACAATTACAGTATTAAAGATAAAAGCGATTAAACTGTGTAAAAGAGAAAGCCGTCTGATCTTCCGATCTGAAATTTCTACATCAGAAACCTGGAAAGTCATGCCGAGTACGAAAGAAAAATAGGCGAAATCAATAAAATCTGGTTCATCATCTCCAGGAAATTCAAGTCCTGCTCCTTTTTTATTTGAATGCCCTTTCTTATTATCTCCGTAATAAAGATGTGCATAGCGCATGCTAAAAGTAGTATGCACCAAAAACCATGATAAAAACATACCTGTTATGGCTACCACCAAATCGAGTGGCTCAATATCTTTATTAATCAGCAACAAAATTACGGCAAGCAGACCAGCAAAGGTAGAAACCACCACAATGGCAAAAATTTCGCCACGGGTTTCATCCTGCATTTTCGCTTTAAGATGTGTTTCGGCAGCGGAAGTATGAAAAAACATATACCAATGGAGGGTAATCAGCATCAAACAAAATGCATCCCAGCCCAGCATAATGTGTGTAAGCACACTCATTTTAATAAAAAGTGAAACCAAATAAAAAGCAATTCCTAAAAAAAGACTAATCAACAAAATAAACAACGCTGACCGTTTTTGGATGCCTTCTAATTTCGGTTCGATTTCCATTATCTTAAAATTTAAGCTTAAAGTGTTCTTTTGCCTGTCCTTTTTTAAAGTAAACCAAGCCGATCCAGAACAAATCTACTGTTAGGGTAACATCAGGATGGTTTTTAATTTCTGTCCAGGCTTCTTTCATGCCTTCACTCCAATAAATATCGTCAAAAATTAGTAGTGAATCCTCGTTAACTTTAGGCAAACACCAGTTAAAATAATTCAGGGTAGCATCCTTGCGGTGGTTACCGTCAATGTAAACGAAATCTAAACTTGGCTGTTTGGCAATAATATCGGGTAAGATCAAATCAAAATTGCCCACATGAAGTTCGATATTCTTTAAATTTAGAGCCTCGAAATTTTTCTTCGCCACCTCTGCCGTTTGAGGACAGCCTTCTATGGTAATTACTTCTGTATCAGGATTTGTTATGGCCAGATAAGCCGTTGTAATACCAAGGCAAGTACCCAATTCTATAACACTTTTAGGATTTGTATTTTTTGCCAACCTATAAATTAGTTTTGCCAAGCGTGGACTTTTCAACGCATTCTTCGCAATCTGGCTCACCTTCTTTGTACGGTTTTTATTGAGGTGAGAACCAGCCCCAAGGTCTGTAACAGTGATTATCGAATCGTCATTAAAAAGTTTTTTTCGTTGTTCTTCTATATTTTTGTATTCAGATTTGTCGGTAAAATCGTAAATTACATCATCAGCGAGCTTGTACACGAATGGCGAGTGCGTTCCATGTCGGCTTTTTGCTGTTAAACGGTGTTTAAGGTAATCTGTAATAAATTGAAATAGCATAATATTGCAAAAGTAATTAAACACTGCAAACGTTGGTATGTTTTATGGAAAATAACGCAGAGATAGGTGCTTTAGTAAAATTGTTGGATGATCCTGACGAGGAAGTGTTCCATCATGTAGAAAAGAAACTGCTTGAATATGGCGGCGAAGTAGTACATTTTTTAGAAAATGCCTGGGAGCAGTCTTTCGATGGCTTGTTGCAGGAGCGAATTGAAAATATCGTTCATCAGATCCAGTTTAAAACGGTTAAAGAAGATTTAAACTTATGGTATTTAAGCGGTGCTTTTGATTTATTGCAGGGTGCATTAATTATTAACCGGTATCAATACCCCGATTTAGATGAGCAAAAGGTAATTAACCAGCTGGAAGAAATTAAAAGAGATATCTGGTTGGGCCTTCAGTATGAAATGAGTTCGGTTGAAAAAGTTAAACTGATCAATCACGTTTTGTATCAACAATATGGTTTTGGTGGCAATACCAAAAACCACCACGACCCACAAAATTCATATTTAAACCAGGTTCTTGAAAGCAAAAAAGGCAACCAGATTTCGCTGGCTATTATCTACTCTACCCTTGCACAGAAGTTAGATCTGCCTGTTTATGGAATCAATTTGCCACAGCACTTTATTTTGGGTTATATAGACGATAGCAAACAGGAGGGAACAGAATATGGTGTGCTTTTCTACATCAATGCTTTTAACCGTGGTAATATCTTTGGCAAACATGATGTTGATCAGTTTCTGCGTCAGCTTAATTTAGAGGCCCTGCCCGAATATTATAGACCTTGCAGCAATACCGATATTATCCGCCGGGTAATCAGAAACCTGATATCGGCTTATGAAAATGCAGGAGCTACCGATAAAGTTGCCGAATTGAACGAACTTCAAGATATTATTGCCGAAAAATAGTTTACCTAGATCCCATGCACAAAAGAAAGCTTATCGCCCCCGCTGTACTGTTCTGCATTACAGCCATCGTCTACTTATCATTTTTGAGTATCCAATCAAAAGCTCAAAAAACAGTTAAACCAAACGTTATTGCCTATTACACCGGACAAAATTCAGTTATAGATAGCTTTCCCATCGAAAAATTAAGTCATTTGATTTATAGTTTCGGTCATTTGAAGGGTGATAGTTTAAACATCAGCTCGGCTAAAGATTCTGTACTGATTACAAAGATGGTTGACTTAAAGAAACGTAATCCCGATTTAAAGGTGATGATTGCAATGGGTGGCTGGAGTGCCTGCAAAGATTGTTCTGAAGTTTTCAGCAGGGCTGACGGACGAAAAACATTTGCCAAAACCACTAAAGAAATACTCGATTTTTTTCATGCCGACGGGATAGACATTGATTGGGAATACCCTGCAGTAGTTGGTTTTCCTGGACATAGATATACGGCTGACGATAAACATAATTTCACATTACTGATTGAAGAGCTCCGTCAAAAACTAGGCGAAAAGGCCGAAATTAGCTTTGCTGCAGGTGGCACAAAAAACTGCATCGATTCTTGTTTCGAATGGGATAAGGTAATGCCTTTGGTAAACCGGGTTAATGTTATGAGCTACGATCTGGTAGGCGGATATGCGACACAAAGCGGCCACCATACCCCCTTGTATGCTACCGCTCAACAATCTTTATCAGGCGATTACGCTGTAAAAACTTTAATAGATTTAGGTGTACCCGCACAAAAAATTGCATTAGGAGCAGCATTTTACGCCCGTATTTTTGAAAACACTATCGATGCCAACCAGGGATTATACCAGCCTACCAAATTTTTAAGCGGTGTTTCTTTTAAGGATTTTAAGAAGCAGTTCACGGCAGAAAATGGCTATACTTATTACTGGGATGAGACAGCCAAAGCACCTTATTATTATAATCCTAAAACAAAATACTTTGCCACTTTTGATGATCCTAAATCAATTTCATTAAAAACCAAATATGTAATTGATCAAAAATTAAATGGCATCATGTTCTGGGAACTTACTGATGATGCTTATAGCAATGGATTAGTGGATGTAATTGATAAAACGATAAAAGAATTATAAGGGATTACCAAAGGTTACCACCCAGTAATTGCGTGACATCCCTATGCCCGCTTCTTTACTTTTAGCATCCATCATGGCTTTACAATGGCTCACGCTATTTTTCCATGCTGTAATTATCTGATCTGCCTGACTATATCCTTTAGCTAAATTTTCTCCCCTAAAATCACCCGTATAACCTGCATTTAATGCTCGCTCTGCAGGGGTGCCGCCTTCAGGAGATAAATGATCGAAGTAATTTCGCTGTGCCATATCTTTGGCATGAGTTATTGCGGCTTTTTGCAGTTGGTTATTTAATGATAGGGCAGATACTGGGGGCATGTATGCTGTGCCACAATTACACCCAGTTTGCCTTAAGAGATTAATTTTAGCAATTACCAAATTAACATCATTCTCCGGCACAGCCACTTCATCCTTTTTACATTGTGCAAATAATATACAGAGCAGTATGCAGGCAAACATGCTTAAGCATTTTTTCACATTTATTTTATGCTATAAAAGGAGGCAACTATAAAGCTACCTCCGAAAGTGAATGTTTATTTTTTATTTATAAATTAAAAAGCTCTTTCTCTACCCATATAAACATTTTTACCTGTGTAGAAAGTATTGCCAGAGGGGCCTGGAGAGCCGCTATCGCCTTCCATTTGCATATTGATAATTAGCCACATGGGTTTATTTACCGAATTACTCATGGTATGCTTGGCTACCCAAACGTTATCAATATAATAATGGCAATCTACATCTGTTGCACTTACTTTATTGTACCAGCATTTGTAATTATGGTATGAGCCTGCATTAGAAACTGTTGTAAGTTTATTCTCCCAGCCACCATCATAGGTATTCTGCCAATTGGTGTTATTGCCTTTAAACTCCATAATATCGCTTTCTGGTGGCCACGAATTTACACCTGTAATCCAGAATGCGGGCCAGGTTCCTCTACTCGTCGGCACGGCAAAATCACCCGAAATGGTATAACTGGGAAACTGATCGTTAATTACAACCTGTTGTTTAGCATAACAAGCACCTGAATTGTACCAAATAGCAATATTGGTAAAACCATTGGCGGTACTGTTCCCTGGCGATGAGGCCAGGCGGGTAGCTTTAATGGTAAGGACACCTCCGCTTAACGAAAGCTGGTTATGATTTGAGGAACTCCCTACCATGCGGGCAGAACCATTATGATCGGCACCCCAGGGATAATTATAATTCCATTGTGCCTCAAAATTAGTATAGTTGGCAAGCGAATTACCATCTATTAATGTTTCCCAGGCTTTAACCTGTCCGCTTTCTTGTTTAACTTCTTCTTTCTCTTTTTTACAAGATAAAAGCGCCACAAACATGCATGTAAATAACATACACCATTTCATTTTTTCATTTCTCATTTTTTTTGAATTAGGTAAATATTTGGTTAATTGTAAGGCATTAGAACGTAATCAATCAGCTGTAAATCAACAACTAATAAACACAATAGACTTCAGCGACCACTGTAGGAAAGACAAGGTTGGTTGGTATTTTTTCATAAGATTTGGTTAGGCTACAAACATAATTTCAATTTTAAAATCGACATGCTTGTAAGCAAAGATATACACAACCTCATCAAAAAATGAGGGGCTAAATCGTAAAAAAAGAGTGGTAAAATGAGCGTTTTTACATCATTTTTCTTAATACGGGTTATTCTCTGTTTCTGAATGTTTTGGTATTAAATTTTTATTGACGGCTAAAAACCCCACAAAAAAGCCTGGTCATGGTTTATGATCAGGCTTTCAATGATATTTTTTATATCTATTTACAAGTATAATTTAAGCTATATTTTACATTATAAGTATCCGTTTGAACTAGTCCACTGCCTGGATAAAAAGTAGAAAGCACCGAAAACGATACCGATGTAGCGTTTCCTTTTCCATCGTATTGATAACCGAAGGTATAAACAGCATCAGTAAAAGGATCACCATTACCGTCTACCGTTTTTGCTGTACCTTTAAGTAATACATTTTTAGATTGTTTCCCAAAATATCCACCAGGGAAATAATCAACATGGTAAGAAAGTGGATCCGCAATCTCGTATGTGTTTACCGCATTTTCTGTTGAATATACATAGGTAGTGGTCTCTGTGTAGCCAAGATGAGCATCAACTGAAACTGCTTTTACTAAGTTGCCGTTGGCATAAGTTAAGTTATCAGTTGTATTTAATTCTCCGTTTAAATAATTTTTCACCTGAATTAAATAGCCATCTGCATTGTAGGAGTATTTTCTGGTATAACTATAACTAACCCCACCTCCACTAATAACACCATCACTCCCACTCGATATTGCCCTTCCATTTTCCAAAACGATTTCAGACACATTCCCATCCCCATCGGTAGCGGTAATTTTATTTGCCGTATAAACATAATTACTCGTCTGACCATCGGTAGTGGTTGCTTTCGAAATCCTACCAGAAGCGTCGTAAGTAAAGGTAAGTGTGTAAGTGCTAAAATATCAAGATCGGCTTTTAAACTGGCTAGCTTGCAGCCATTTCCATTAGGATCGAGCTTGGCATTCCAATTAATTTCTTTTTTACAACTTGCTATTGATATGATAGCAACAAAAGCTACCATAATATATTTAATTGTTTTTTGCATTAAAATTTCCGGTTAAGAGGTTAAAATATCAGTAAAGATATTAAAATTTCCCTTTTTTCATCCAGTCAGCCAACAAGTTAAACCAATCTACATCCGAAGTCCTGTTAATCAAACCAAAACCGTGACCACCTTTCTCGTACAGATAAATATCGGTATCGACCTTATTCAGTTTTAACGTTTCATTCATTAAAACACTATTTTCGAAAGGAACAGTTTTATCATCCTTAGCATGCACAAAAAAAGTTGGAGGTGTTTTCCTTGTTACATTTTTATTGGCTGAGAAATAATGTTTTAAACTATCAGCAGGATTTGGACCCAATAAATTCTTCATCGTACCAGTGTGTACAGATTCTTCAAAACTGATTACAGGATAAATCAATGCGGCGAAATTTGGCCTAAGATCTATCTTTTCCGGATCGGCAATTTTAAGGTCGTTATAATGGGCAACCAAAGTAGAGGCAAAATGCCCCCCTGCAGAAAAACCCATAATCCCGATCTTGTTGGCTTTAATCCCATATTTTTTTGCATTTTTCCTAATCAGGTAAATGGCCTGCTGTGCATCCTGCAATGGGCCATAAGTTTTATCAACCATAATCTGATCGCTCGGTAACCGGTATTTCAATACAAAAGCGGTAACCCCAATCGCATTAAATCTTTTGGCTACATCTGTTCCTTCATGGCTAAATGCCAAAGCACCGTAACCTCCGCCCGGGCAAATGATTACTGCCGTTCCTTTGGCAATATTTTTAGGTGCTTCGAAAACCGTAAACGTAGGTACCGATACTTTGGTAACACTCAAGGTACCATTTGCACGTACTTCAGTATTTTCTACATAATCAGCAGGTGTTGGTTTGGCGCCTGGAATTTCTCCCTGGTATAAGGGCACAATTTCCTGGGCATTCGAATAGTTAACTGCCATAAACAATAACATGATAAGGATGGATGATTTTGCCATTTCTTTTAGATTAAAATTCCATTAAATATGCTTTTAAAAACCCGTTAATATCGCCATTTAAAACTGCATCAGGGTTTGATGTCTGATAATTGGTCCGGTGATCTTTTACCCTTCTATCATCCAGCACGTAACTTCTAATCTGCGAGCCCCATTCTATTTTCTTTTTCGATCCCTCTACCGCAGCAATTGCTTCATTACGTTTCCGTTCCTCAATTTCATATAATTGAGATTTTAATAAACGGATAGCATTCTCTTTATTCTGCAACTGCGATCGCGACTCCTGGTTTTTAATAATAATGCCCGAAGGTTTGTGGTATAAACGTACAGCTGTTTCAACTTTGTTTACATTTTGTCCGCCTGCTCCGCCAGCCCTAAATGTTTCAAATTCTATATCAGCAGGATTAATATCAATCTGTATGGTATCGTCAACCAAGGGATAAACATAAACAGAAGCGAAAGATGTATGCCTACGGGCATTAGAATCGAATGGAGAAATCCGAACTAAACGGTGCACGCCATTTTCGCCTTTCAGATAACCATATGAGAAATCGCCATCAAACTGAAGCGTTACCGATTTTATACCGGCAACCTCCCCTTCCTGGCTGTCCTGTTCGGTAATTTTATAACCGTTCTTTTCTCCCCACATCATATACATGCGCATCAGCATATAAGCCCAATCACAGCTTTCAGTTCCACCGGCTCCGGCAGTAATCTGTAAAACGGCAGAAAGCTGGTCTTCCTTGCTACGGAGCATGTTTTTAAGTTCCAGTTCTTCTACAGCAGTTTTACTGATCTCGAACTGATCTTGCAGCTCGGCTTCTGAAGCATCGCCAGATTGAAAAAATTCAAACATTACCGCAGCATCTTCAACCGCATTATTGGTTTGGTTAAAGCCATCCGTCCATTTTTTCTTTGAACTGATTTCGGCAAGAATTTTTTCTGCTTTTTTAGGGTCGTCCCAGAAATCGGGGGCCATTGTTAATTTTTCCTCTTCGCGGATGGCATAAAGTAGCTCATCAACGTCAAAGATACCTCCTCAGCGACGTTACTCTGTCCCTTAAATCCTGAATATTTTCTTTGGTCATGAAACAAATATAGTAATAATGAGATACTATCAAGCGGGACGTTAACCAAAACCTTAGCTGCCTTCATTTCTTAAGGGTAAGAAATAACACTAATCTTTTTATCATTAAGAAATTAAGGTCATTAAGAGGCCTGCAATCAAAATCTTAATGATCTTCGCTTCCTATTGGTTTAGAAATAATCTAGCTCCTTTTACCATTGAGGAATTAAGAACATTAAGAAAATGCTAATCAAAGCCTTAACTGTCTTCACTTCTTAATGGTTTAGAAATAACTAGGTCCTCTACTATTGGATCAGGCAAAAACTAAATTACTCGCATTTTAACCATAGACACTCATAAATTAACTTATCTTGTTATTTAGCTGTTAAAACATGTTAAAATCAAAAAACGAACGATCAACTAAGTATTTAATTGATTAATTTCCGAAAATATTTACAGATCAATGGGTATTCG
Organism: Pedobacter kyonggii; assembly: GCF_004310665.1. Lineage (GTDB taxonomy): Bacteria > Bacteroidota > Bacteroidia > Sphingobacteriales > Sphingobacteriaceae > Pedobacter > Pedobacter kyonggii. The sequence continues at coordinate 104,801 of NZ_SIXF01000010.1, forward strand.
TACAAGCTGCTTTTCCATTTTAGTGGTATAACTTTCTATTGATCAGTCCATATTTTAAACTAATATTAACCTCTAACCAGCATCAAATGAAAATGCGCTCTATTATTTTAGGGTATTTGTTTTTCTGTTCTGTGGCATCAGCACAAACCGGAAAAATAGATAGTTCTGAAATTGTTACCTTACGTATCGACCCTCAAACTGCGCGTGGCGCAGCTGTTTCTCAGGTTTTTAGCGAAGTAGAATTTATCCCCCTCGAAACTACTAAAGAAAGTCTTTTTGGTAATATACATCAACTAAAAATTGTAGACGATAATTACGTGATTTTTGACTATGACACCAAGGCAATCTTAATTTTTTCGAAAGATGGCAAGTTTAAATCCAAAATCAACGCAAGCAATATACAACCAGAAAAAAACGATAAGAACAAAACAGAGTTCAATAGCTTTACAGTCGAAAAAGAAAACAATATCAATTATATAGTAGTTTTTGCCCACCCTCGTGCATTCTATTTTGATTTGACTGGAAAACAGATAAAAAAAGTAATGATTAAAGATTATTATAAGCAAAATACAAGTCGGGATTTTAAAATCGCAAATGATAGCACATCCATACGGCCAGATTTTAAAGTAAAAAAAGGAAAGGATAGCACGTTTTACGAACTTGGGGTAATTAACAAAACCGATTCTGTTGGATATTTCCCATATAATATAAAAAGATATGAAACCGATGAATTTTGGGGATCGGGTGAGCGTTTCTATAAATACGGAGTTGAAAATGAAATGTTTTATCTCAACTACTATTCTTATAATATCTATAAAGTCAGTCCTTCCAAACTTTTGCTGGCCTACCATATTATATTCCCAGCTGCTAATTCCTTACCGAATGACTTCACAACCAATCCGGTTTATGTTAAAAAACGGGGAGAATATTTTAGAAACAATCCGAAGATTTTTTATGGCTTAAGTAACACTTATTTAGTTGGTAATAATCTTTACCTCAAAATGCACAATTATGGCTGGGACACAGGAATGAAAAAGGCCCTTATTTACAACTTAAAAACCAGTGAGCTAACCTCTGTGCAGGATCTGGAACCCGATTCTTTATCGTTTTTTTTACCCGTTACTGATGCCAGTGGCAATTTCTATGATTTTATAAATAATGGCTTTCATATGTATGAAAATGGTTATTTCTACACCAATTATTCATCATTGGCCATGTTTACTTTTAAAGAGCAGAGCGAGGGTAAAACTACAAAATACCCGCCCAGTTTAGAAACTTATTTTAAAACCCAGAATAAAAAGAGTAACCCCATTATCATTAAGCTTAAACCTAAACAAAACTAATCTATCCATCTAAATGCACCATCTTCAACGCTACCTCACCGTATTTTTAATTTTATTCTGTTTTTACAATTCGGGCGCCCAACAAGCTAATCCTACACAAGTTGGGGCAGTAAAAGGGGTAATTAGGGATACCACGCATAATTACAACTTAAAATCGGCAACAGTATCGTTATTTAAAGGCGACAGTACCTTAATGAGTTATCAGTTAAGTAATAACTATGGCGAATTTAGTTTTAAGAGCCTGCCCCTCAATGTTAAAATGCATATAGAAATAAGCCATGTGGGCTACCGGATACTTCGAAAAAGTTTCACCATAATGGATGGAAAAACTGCGCTGGATTTAAAAACATTAATTATTGCAACAAAAGAGAACAATTTACAGGATGTAGAAGTTAGGGTGGCGCCTATTACCATGAATGGCGATACCCTTGAATTTAATGCAGCAGCTTTTAAGTTAGATAGTAATGCTGTAGTAGAGGATCTTTTACGTAAAATACCCAATGTAACCCTTTGGGGCGATGGGCAGATTACTGTTAATGGCCGTGAGGTAAAGAGTTTGCTGGTAAACGGAAAACAGTTTTTTGGTGGTGATTTTAAAATGGCTACCCAAAACATTGCAAAAAATGCTTTAGAGAAGGTACAGGTTTACCGGGAGCGGAACGAAAGCAACCCGCTCGATAGTACCTTAACCGTTAATTTAAAGCTCAAGAAAGGTAAAGACATTGGTTATTTCGGCAAAATCGGTGCAGGATACGGCACCACAAAAAAATACGAAACCGATGCAAGTTTTAACATGTTTTCGCCAAAAATGCAGCTGGGTATTATAGGTGCGAGCAACAATATTAATAAAACAGCCAATAGCATTAGAACACTAACTGCCAACAGCACTTTTAAAGGCTTAAATACCAATGTAGAGTACCAGCCCGATTTCAGACAATCAGGCATTAACCAGCCAAATATTGGTGGCATAACCTTTACTTATAATTTTATTGAAAAACCTGTATACGACAAAAAAAGCACCTTAAATGCCAACTATTTTGTGCAGAACAAAAACAATGAAAATATATCCAATGCGCAAACAACCACATCTATTAATGCTACAGACAAAATATACGACACCAATACCAGCAGCGGAAATACAGCATCAACCAATCAAACCTTTGATTCGAACCTCGAATTTGTTAAAAAGAACCACCGTTTAAATATTAACCAGTCGATGTCGTTAAATAACGGTACATCAAATAATGATACACAAAGAAGTGCTTTCGATGGCCAGAATGTGTTAACGAGTACCAATAATACAAAAGCACAAAATAATTTTAACAATAAAGGCTTTAATCTTGGTATACGGTATGGCCTGTCTCCCAATTATATGACCAGAAGAGCGCATCGTTTTAGTGGGTTAAATGCAAACTATCAATTATCAATAAATGATAACGATAACCAACGATCAAATTTAACTACTTTCAGATCGTTTGTAAATGCAGCTGCGAATACAGATTATGATAGAAGATACAATACACAGCGGGAGTCTTTTAACCAAACCTTATTACTGGAGCTTCCTAATTTAAAATCGTTTTTGTTTGGCCGTAAAAACCTTGCTGACTTCGATTTATCTTTAAAAAACAATTTAGAACTAAACAATAATACCGATCATAATTTGGTAGAAGATTTAAAGGGAAGTGTTTATGCAACAAATACTTATTTAAGCAACAATACCAAAACCAATATTGTTGATGAAACACCAGAACTAACCTTAAGTAAATCTTTCCGCAAAAGTTTATCAAACAGATTTGACAAAAATTTAAGGATTGAAGCTTCTGCAAAACAGCGTTTTATTTTTCAGGATAACAGATCGGATAAAGCCTTGCAAAACATAAACCGAACTTATAATAAATTTGTACCGGAAGTGAGTATCAATTATAGCAATTACCAATATGGCGAATTTTATAGGTCAATGTCGTTAAGCTATAAAACCAATATTATTATTCCCAATTTACAACAGTTAGCACCTTTAACGGATAGTACGAACTTATATAACCTTCAGATGGGAAATATCAAACTAAGGGAAGCTACTGATAAATCTGTTAACTTTAACCTCAACCATTCCGATCAGACGAGCAAAAACACCTTAAATTATAACTTTTATGCTTCTGCAGGTATAATTGATAATGGCATTGTAGATAGTATTTTTATCGATAATCAGAATAAACGCACCATCTATTTAACCAATGCAAACGGCAATAAATATTTAAATGCGAATGGTTTTCTAAGAAAAACATTTAAGCTGAAAACCACAGAGTTACAACTCAGTTTAAACGGGGGAATAAATATTGCTAAAAATGCCAGTTATTTAAATGATGTATTTAGTTTTTCCAATATCTTAAATACGAATGCCAAACTAAGCTTAAACTATACTTATAAAGATAAATTTGCAGCTGAAGCCGGCCAGGGCTTTAACACCTACCGAACGGAACAGGAAGCATTTAACACAAAATATAGCGGATTAAATTTAACAAGTTCTTTAAGCTCCATTTATAACATTACCAAAAAGTTTACTTTAAGCAGCAACATTAGCTTTAACTCGAGCAAATCGAACAGTGCCGCCAATATAAATTTTGCCATCTGGAATGCCAGTGCCGTTTATCGTTTTCTAAAAGGAAATAATGCAGAGTTTAAATTTTCTGCCATGGATCTGCTACATCAGAACACCAACATCATTAATTACGGGGGTGCCAATAGTTTTACGTTAGGTAGTCAAAATGTACTGCAGCAATATTTTATGACTACTTTTTCATATTACCCAAGGCAGTTTGGTAAAAAGCCAGTAAAGAAATAAGATGATTATTAAATCATCTTATTTCTTTATCGACATATAATCTAAAGTAAGATTAGAGAGTAATTTAACCCCTAAAACAAAACCGCTTTCATCAAGATAAAAATCTGGTGTGTGGTGCGATGCTGCTTTTAAAGGGTCTTTACCTTTTGGCATCCCTCCTAAAAACACAAATAAACCTGGCACTTTTTCCTGAAAGAAGGAGAAATCTTCTGCGCCTGTAACTGGCGGTTTTAATTTCACGTGATCCTTACCTGCCGTAGATTCCATACTTGGCAACATCTTTTCGGTTAGTGCAATGTTATTAAAAGTAACCGGATAATGATTGCTGTAAGGGATTTTAACTTCAGCCGTTGCACCGCCTGCTTCGGCCGTTTTGGTTACTATGGTTTTAATCCTTTCGATAAACATGGCCTCATCTTCCTTACTAAAGTTGCGCACTGTACCTAACATTTCTACCTTTTCGGGAATAATATTCGACCGTACACCACCATTAATAGCACCAATGGTAACTACACCTGGGTTTTCGGTCACATTTAAATTCCTACTTACTATGGTTTGCAGGTTATTGATAATCTGGGCCGAAACCACCACCGGATCGATACTGCTCCATGGATAAGCCCCATGTGCCTGGCGGCCGGTAACCGTAATCTTCATATCGTTTACTGCTGCCATTGTACCACCCGGGCGATAAGTTACATCGCCTACTTCGGTTTGAGAATTGATGTGTAAACCGAAAATTACATCAACTTTAGGGTTTTCTAGTACGCCCTCCTTAATCATTAAAGCTGCCCCGCCTTCATCTCCAGCAGGCACACCTTCCTCAGCGGGCTGAAATATAAATTTCACCGTCCCCTGAATATCTTTTTGCATAGAAGCCAGCACTTCTGCTACACCCATTAAAATAGCCACATGACTATCATGTCCACAGGCATGCATTACACCTACCTCTTGTCCGTTATACTGCGTTTTCACCTTCGAGGCAAATGGAACATCTACCCGCTCGGTAACCGGCAAACCATCCATATCGGCACGCAAAGCAACTACCGGCCCGGGTTTACCTCCTTTTAGCACACCAACTACACCTGTTTTGGCTACACCAGTTTTTACTTGAATACCTAGAGATTCTAAATGTTTTGCAATAATGCCAGCTGTTCTTACTTCAGTATTTCCCAATTCGGGATGTTCGTGAAAATCGCGCCTCCAGGTAATTACTTTTTGTTCGATGGCATCAGCTTTTTTTGAAACCAATGGCTTTAAATCTGATTTTTGGGCGAAAGAATGGATGGAAATTAGCGAAAAAACGATCAGGTATATCTTTTTCATGAAGCGGTTTATTTAAGTGTAAGGATTTACTAATCTAATCAATTGCGGAAGATAATCATTCTTAAAAGCCATGTAAGCAAAACTTTTCCGAAATATTTTTATTGTAATTTCAAACCAATTCAACTTCTGTTGTTTCAGCTTCTAAAATTCTTCCATCTGATAGCGTAATTATAAGCTTAAATGTATGTTTTTTAGCAATACTTGGTTTTACTTGCAAAAAAAGGCCTTCATTAAAAGCATACCTGGTATTATAACTTAGATCTTTAGAAGATTTGACATAATCATCTATTGAAATCAGTGTAACACCTTTTTTGACCTTGAAATATGAACTAAGATCGGCATCTTTTGGATGATTGACATCAAAATCGTTATTTGAAAATACTTTTAAGGATAAAATATCTTCCTTTGCAATAAAGTTATCATCACTACAACTGCAAGCGTAGGCAGATTGCATTAATCCCCATGTTATTGCAGGCTTAATCAAAGAAAGTTGTGCTGTTAGCAACTGCACCTGAATGCCATAATTGGCACTGGAAATTATTCCAGAATTGGCAATCATAGGCTGCGGCAAGGCAGAATCCATATTTTTAAGAGAAGCTCCTTTATTGGTAAAATAAATTGTTTTAACCGGCGGACAATCGCAAATTACACATGCCACAATAAGTTGGGCCATGAGGGCTAATCCAAAAACGAACAATATCTTCTTAATCATATGGAACGAAAATTATTAATTTCAAATTAAATAAAAAAGCCATCCCTTCGGATGGCGCTTGAATGTGGATGGCTTAATTAAACATGCCCTTCAACTTATCCATAATGCCGCCGCCTCCTGCCTGGCCGGGATGCTGCGCCTGCCCACCGCCATTAAACATTCCAATTACATCACTTACATCAAATTTACCATCGTCACCCCCCAAACTTCCCAAAACATCTTTAATATTAAAAGAGCTATCGTTCGGGTCGTTTGTTTTTTGGGTAAACTTGGCAATTAAGCCCGGAATAATGCTTGCTGCTAAAGATTTCGCGGTATCGGCGTTAATGCCCAAGCCACTTAATTTATCCATAAAATTCCCCGAAGCCTGCTCAGCAACCTCGGTACCTTCTGCTTTATTACCGTTGAATATATCGGTTAATGCACCAATATTTCCTGATGATACCTGGTCTTTCAGCGTATCGAAGATAGAACCCGATGCAGCCTGGATTACTGCTTCATTTTGTTCGTTCGGAATGGCAGTGTTGTTTACAACACTTTCCTGCACGTTTTCACGCACCATTTCATTTAAATTTTCTAACATAACGTAGAATTAAAGGTTAAAATAATTGATGAACTAACAGGGACGGTGTATTAAAGTTAATGTGTTTAATCGACATTAAAAATTCTTATTCATTTAGAACATTAAAAAGACCATTTTAAATTTTTGCTTTATTACTTTTACAAAAAAACAAAGATTATGTTACCTAAAGTAAATTTCACAGAAACTGAGGCCTACAAGTATTTAGCCGATCATTTTATAGATATTAATCAAAAAAGCATTAAAGATCTTTTTGCTGAAGATGCAGATCGTTTCAATAAGTTTTCTGTTTTTTTTGAAGATATTCTGCTAGATTATAGCAAGAACCGTATTAGCGATGAAACATTAGCACTATTGATTCAATTGGCACGCGAGTGTAAATTGGATGAAGCTATAAAATCGATGTATAATGGTGATAAAATTAATGAAACGGAAGACCGTTCGGTGCTTCATATTGCCTTACGTAATTTAAGCAATACGCCAATTTTAGTTGATGGTAAAGATGTGATGCCCGAAGTAAATGCAGTACTGGCTAAAATGGAGAAATTCAGCAATAGCATCATTAGCGGCGAATGGAAAGGATATACCGGCAAAGCCATTACCGATGTGGTTAACATTGGTATCGGTGGGTCAGACTTAGGTCCGGTAATGGTTACCGAAGCTTTAAAACACTATAAAAACCACTTAAATATCCACTTTGTTTCTAATATTGATGGCACACACATTGCCGAAACATTAGCAGGATTGAATGCTGAAACTACCTTATTCTTAGTCGCATCAAAAACTTTTACTACACAAGAAACCATGACGAATGCGCACTCTGCCCGTTCTTGGTTTTTGGATAAGAGCGGAAAAGAAAGCGATATTGCCAAACACTTTGCCGCATTATCGACCAATGCTAAAGATGTTTCTGCTTTTGGTATCGATACCGAAAATATGTTTGAGTTTTGGGATTGGGTTGGTGGTCGTTACTCATTATGGAGCGCTATCGGTTTATCCATCTCATTAAGTATAGGCTTCGATAATTTTAAACAATTGTTAGCTGGTGCCCACGCAACTGATAACCACTTTAAAACCGCTGAGTTTGAAAGCAACCTACCTGTTATTTTAGGTTTGTTAGGCGTTTGGTATATCAATTTCTACAATGCAGAAACACAGGTTATTTTACCTTACGACCAATATATGCACCGTTTTGCTGCCTATTTCCAGCAGGGAGATATGGAAAGCAATGGTAAACATGTTGATAGAAACGGTAATGAGGTTGATTATGAAACCGGACCTATTATCTGGGGTGAGCCCGGAACAAATGGCCAGCATGCCTTTTATCAGTTAATTCATCAGGGTACCAGAATTATCCCTGCTGATTTTATTGCTCCGGCACAGAGTTTAAATCCACTGGGCGATCATCACCCTATCTTACTGTCAAACTTCTTTGCACAAACGGAAGCTTTAATGAACGGTAAAACCGAAGAAGAAGTAACAGCCGAGTTAAAGAAAGAAGGCAAATCAGATTCAGAAATTGAAAAAATTGCGCCGTTTAAGGTATTTGAAGGCAATCGCCCAACAAACTCTATTTTATTAAAAAAAGTAACACCATATACTTTGGGCAGTTTAGTAGCCATGTACGAACATAAAATATTTGTTCAGGGCATTATCTGGAACATCTTTAGCTTCGATCAATGGGGAGTAGAACTTGGCAAGCAACTGGCCAAAAAAATTCTTCCAGAGCTCGAGGGCAACGAAAAAGTTTCGAGCCACGATAGTTCTACCAACGGCTTAATTAATCAATACAAGGCCTGGAGATAAAAATCTTTCAAAAAAAGCGAGTTTAACACTCGCTTTTTTTGTTTAAAACCCATAATTTAGGCTCACCTTATTATTGTTTCACGCTAGTGAAAAATCCAAATTAACTTATTAATGAAATAGTTGCTCGCTTTCGCTTTTGATTATTTCTAATCATTAAAACAAATTATCAATGAAACCATCATAAGTATGTTATTCATAATGACAAAAAATATGCTAATGATAGCTTCATAACCATTAAAAAACAATTATAAACTTATGAAAAAAAGAATTCTTTTTGCTTTGGCCATTTCCGGTCTGTGCTTAAGTGCTTCTGCCCAAAAAGTACAGTTTACGGAATTCGACCTTGACAATGGCCTCCATGTCATTCTACACCAAGACAAAACCGCTCCAGTAGTTGCCGTTTCGGTAATGTATCATGTTGGTTCTAAAGATGAAGAAACCCAACGTACAGGTTTTGCTCACTTTTTCGAACACTTATTATTCGAAGGTTCTAAAAACATTAAAAAAGGTGAATTTATGAAATTAGTGAGTAGTAATGGCGGCCAAAACAATGCCAATACTTCTCAAGACCGTACTTTTTATTATGAACTTTTTCCATCAAACCAATTGGAACTGGGTTTATGGCTGGAAAGTGAAAGAATGTTACACCCAGTAATTAATGAAGGTGGAGTAAAAACACAAAATGAAGTAGTAAAGGAAGAGAAACGTTTACGCATAGACAACTCACCTTACGGAAAATTTACAGAGAAAATTTTCGGTCATTTGTTTGATGGCCATCCTTACCGTTGGCAGCCAATTGGTTCAATGGAGCACTTAGATGCTGCAAAACTGAGTGAGTTTATTGCTTTCTTTAAAAAGTATTATGTGCCCAACAATGCGGTTTTAACTATTGCCGGCGATTTAGATGTAGACAAAACTAAAGCTTTAGTAAAATCATACTTTGCCGAAGTACCTAAAGGTGCACCAATTGTTCGTGAAGAATACAAATTACCAGAAATCACCAAAGAAATGATCGATACTGCTTACGATGCAAATATCCAGATCCCGGCCATCTTCGCAGCTTACCGCGTACCTGGTATGAAGAGCAGAGAGAGCAAAGTTTTAGGTATGATCAGCTCCATCTTATCAGAAGGCGGAAGCTCAAGATTAAGCACTAAAATGGTCGATCAAAAGAAAACAGCCTTACAGGTGGCTGCTTTTAACTATTCGCTTGAAGATTATGGCGCTTATATCACCTTAGCTTTACCCAATAAGAATACACCGCTTAACGATTTATTAAAAGATATTGATGAAGAAGTTTTACGTCTTCAAACCGATTTGATTAGCGAAAGTGATTATAAAAAACTGCAGAATAAATTCGAAAACAACTATGTAAGTGCAAACAGTAAAATGCTAGGTGTTGCCGAAAACCTGGCCGATGGTTATACTTTCCATGATAAGGATACAAACGATATCAACAAGGAATTAGAGGTAATCAGATCAATCACCCGCGAGGAGATCAGAGACGTTGCTAAAAAATACCTGAATAAAAACCAAAGAGTTGTATTGTATTACTTACCTAAGAAATAGCTGATCGCTTTTTCATTTTAATTATTAAAAACATGAAGAAATTATTCATTATAGCTGCAGTTTCCTTATTGGCTCAAGGTATTTCAGCACAAACAATAGATCGAAGCCACAAACCAAAACCAGGCCCCGCACCCGTTATTACCGTTGGCGATCCTGTTATTTACAAATTAGCAAATGGCATAACTGTTTTGGTGGTAGAAAACCATAAACTACCTAAAGTAGCAGCAAGTTATAGTATCGATGCAGGTCCTATTACTGAAGGTGCTAAAGCAGGTGTAGTAGGCTTGATGGGCAGTATGCTAAACGAAGGAACTACAACTAAAACAAAGGCACAATTTGACGAAGCGGTTGATCAGCTTGGTGCTGATGTAAGTGCAGGGGCATATGGGGGCTCTACTTCTGCTTTAACCCGTTATTTCTCTCAAGCATTTGCGTTAATGGCCGAGAGTATCCGTAAACCTGCTTTCCCTGCAGAATCTTTCGAAAAACTAAAATCGCAAACCATTACGGGATTAAAATCTAACGAGAAAAGTGCAAAAGCCATTTCAGCACGTGTAGTAAATGCATTGGCTTATGGCAAAAACCATCCATACGGGGAGTTTGAAACTGAGGCTTCTATCACAGGCATTACTTTAGATGATGTTAAAGCAGCTTATAAGAAATACATTACCCCATCTAGAGGTTACTTAACCTTTGTAGGCGACATTAAACCAGAAGCAGCAAAAGCTTTGGCAGAGAAAGCCTTTGGCGATTGGAAAGGAACTGCTTTAACCTTGCCTGTACTTGCTAAAGTTGCCAATCCTGCCAAAACAGAAGTTGACATCATTAATGTGAACAATGCTGTTCAATCTGAAATTACAGTTGTGAACTTAATCGACTTACCGATGAGCAGTCCTGATTATTTCCCAATATTATTGGCGAACCAAATTTTAGGTGGTGGTGGTGAATCAAGATTATTCGATAACCTGCGCGAGAAACATGGCTTTACATATGGTGCGTATTCTAGCACAGGTTCTGGTCGTTTCCAATCTAAATTTTCGGCCAATGCAGCCGTTAGAAATGAGAAAGTTGATAGTGCAGTGGTAGAATTTTTAAGAGAAATTAACACGATCCGCACCACAAAGGTAACTGCTGATGAATTACAGAATGCGAAAAATCTTTTCAACGGATCGTTTGCACTGGGATTAGAAAACCCGGCGCGTACTGCAGGTTTTGCGAGCAATATCTTAATTAATAACTTACCTAAAGATTTTTACCGCACTTATTTACAAAAGATTAATGCCGTAACAACCGACGATATTTTAAGAATAACCAAAAAATACTTTAACCACGATAATACACGTATTGTTATTGTAGGGAAAACGGATGCATTTGCAGCAGGTTTAACCAAAGCAGGTTTTAAAACACAGGTTTATGATAACTATGCCAATGCGGTTAAAGCAACCGAAACTGCTGCAGTACCAACAGTTGCACCTGCAGAAATTATCAAAAACTACATTAAAGCCATTGGCGGTGAAGAAGCCATCAAAAAAATCACTTCATTACAGCAAAATGGCGAAATGGAAATGCAAGGCCAAAAGCTTACGGTTACCATTAAAAACATGGCACCTAACTTAAGCAGTATGGAAATTTCTATGGGCGGCCAAACGGCGATGAAACAGGTTTACAATGGTAAAACAGGTTATGCGATGCAAATGGGGCAAAAAGCTGAATTAACTGGCGATGACCTGGCTGAAAAGAAAGATGATAAAGGTTATGGCGGTCAACTATACTATGCAACTGATGGAACTAAAATTGAATCTGCAGGTACGGCAAAAGTAGGTACTGCTGATGCTTTTAAATTAAATATCACTTCTCCTTCAGGCAAAAAGAAAACTGAATATTATGACACCAAATCGGGTTTACTTTTAAAAGACGAAAGTACCACTACCAAAGGTGGAGTTGAAATTAGTCAATCTACAGAATATTCAAACTACACGAAAGTTGGCGATGTGTTATTTCCGTTTACTTTAACTCAATCGGTGGCAACCCCACAAGGCGCTCAGGAGTTTTCAGTTGTAATTAAAGACATTAAAGTTAATCCTCCGTTAAAGGCTGAAGATTTTAACTAGTTTTTAGATAGATTTATCTCGAAAGCCGTTACGATGTAAAATCGTAACGGCTTTTTTTATGTTTTTTTTTATTGCAGGCAACCAATTGTAAAAAGCGTACGTAACGATTAAGATTTCAATAGAAATCATTAAAAAAGCCATAGTTATGGCAAAAACAGCAGTGATTTTTAACTAAACAGAACATAAACCTTAAACTACTGAGGCATGATAGCAAAAAAACAAGTTATCGCAATTCTATTTGCTGCATTTCTGATCATGTTATGCCTATCGGTAAAAGCAAAAAACAATTCGACTATAGCCGAAAAAAATTTCCATTGCCCTGCACAACAATCAAATATGAGAATAATAGAAATGAATCTACCACCAGTTTTAATCTTAACTAAATACCTATGAAAAAACAAAATTCAATCTTTTTATTAGCCGCAATTACGGCCTTGCTTTTTGCCTGCTCTAAAAAACAAGCAGAAGAATTAAAGCCCGAGACACCAACCCCCAATGGCCCAACACCTGTAACCACTGCGAATGTAACCTACACAAATTTTGCCGGAGCACTGTTTCAAACTAAATGTAATAGCTGTCATGGACCTAATGGAGGAATGAAAGGGGTATGGGCATTAAATGGTTTAGCCTCTATAAAAAATGATGCACGCGTAGCTAATTCGGTTTTGGTTACTAAAACAATGCCTAGAGGCGGGTCTTTAACCGCAAGCGAAAGGGAGCTATTACAAGCCTGGGTTGATAAAGGTATGCCAGAATAATAAATATAGATTAAACCTAAGTCAAGAGTCAAGATGGTTTCATTAAAAATTTAAATAAATACACCGATGCAAAAACTACTTTTCACTTTAATAGCCCTGTTATTATGCACAGGCATAAAAGCGCAGATATGGGTAAGTAAAAACGTCACTTCTTCATTTTTCTCTTCAACACCCATTGAAGATATTGATGCGCTAAGCAAAACAGGCGCTTCGGCCCTCAATATCAAAACCAACGAAATCATTTTCAAAATCAACAATACTTCTTTTCAATTTAAGAAAAAGTTGATGCAGGAACATTTTAACGAAAACTATATTGAAAGCGACAAATACCCAACTTCTGATTTTAAAGGAAAAATTATAGAACAAATTGATTTTTCGAAACCAGGCACTTATCCAATCACCGTTAAAGGGAACCTTCAAATCCATGGAGTCACCAAAGAATATCAGGTTAAAGGTTCGCTGGTTATTACAGCTGATGAGGTAAAGGCTACTTCAGCTTTTAATGTAAAAGTTGCCGATCATGGGATCAAAATCCCAACAATAGTTTTCAAACAAATCGCAGAAATAGTGCTGGTAAAAATGACCGCAACCTATCAACCTAAAAAATAAAATCTCATGAAATATCATCTAAAATCACTTTTATACTTGTTTGTCCTTTGTTTACCAATAGTTGCTTCTGCTCAGGATTCGCTTGAAAATGCATTGCAGATGCCTGTAGAAAAAAAGAATGTAAAGGCCACATTTAAAGCAACCAAACTCATTAACATACAAACCAATGAAACCATTTACAAAAATGAGATGGATTTCAGGGTGGACCACCGGTTTGGAGATATTGCCGGATCTGGAGGCGGGATTAAAAACTTTTTTGGTCTGGATCAATCTACCGATATCCGCATCGGTTTCGATTATGGGATCAGTGATAAACTTTCTGTAGGCATAGCTAGGGCAAAAGGCGCCGGAGTAGTTACACAATTGTACGAAGGAAACTTAAAATATCGGCTACTGGAACAAACAGATGATGAAAAAGTACCCGTAGCGGTAACATTGTTTGGCAGTACAACCATTGCAGCCGTAAAAGCTTCAACTGATCCGACAGCGGTGAATGCTTACAGCAAATTCCAGGATCGTTTGACCTATGTAGTGCAAGCTGTAATTGCCCGTAAATTTAATTCGAATTTCTCAATGCTGGTCATGCCATCGTACGTACACCGCAACTTTACTGTTTTTGGGGATGAAAATGACCTGTTAGCATTATCCGTTGGTGGGCGGATCAAACTGACCAAACGCATGGCTTTTGTTGCTGATTATACCATTCCATTTAGAAATAAAGATAAAAAGGCTTACCTCGAATCTACCTCCGGAAATCAATTATATAATACGCTTGGTGCCGGACTGGAGTTTGAAACTGGCGGACACATTTTCCACCTTAATTTCACCAATGCCACGGCCATACAGGAATCGCAATTTATTACCGATACCAATACTTCCTGGCTTAAGGGACAATACCGTTGGGGCTTTAGTATTGCCCGAAGGTTCTCTTTCGATAAGAAGAAAGCAAAGTAGATCAAATTCAACCAAAAATAAAAACCGAAACAATTATGGAACGTAACGAATTTATCAAATCATTGGGACTGGGTGTTGCCATGGTTTGCACCGGAGCTTGCTTTTCTGCCTGCGGTAAAAAAAGCGATGCACCAGAACCTGGCAAACCAAATGGTGGTGGTGTTCCTTCTGGTACCACCGCAAGTGTAGATCTAGCTACGCAATTACTAAGCGTTGGTGCATCTATCACTGTAAACAGCATATTGTTTATCCGTACTGCAGCGGGGAATACCAGCACCTCATTTGCGGCTACACAAGCAATTTGCCCACATCAAGGCGGTGCATTAAGTTTTATCCAGGCCAGCAATTACATTCAATGTGGCTTACATAGTTCGAGATACACCACTTCGGGCAGCATTTTGGCCCAACCTAATGATGGTGGCACTACCAGTGCATTAAAAGTTTATCCGCTTACTGTTTCAGGAAATACACTGACTGCCACAGCTTAAGCTTTGTTTTTAAGGGTAAAGCAGTATCGTAATTGGTACTGCTTTTTTTATGGTAATGATTAAACAGTTACATTCTGCCCTTTTACATCAAATGCATCGCGTAAGCCTATGGCCAACACATTAAAGGCATAAACAGTGAACATAATGGCTAAGCCGGGCAAAACAGCTAAGTAGGCTGCATCCATAATGATATAACCATAATGTTCTTTAATCATACTCCCCCAACTGGGCATAGGTGGTTGAGCGCCAAAGCCTAAAAAGCTTAATCCTGTTTCCAGCAATATGGCTGATGCAAAATTAGATGAAGCAACAACTAAAATTGGCCCCGCGATGTTCGGTAATATATGTTTAATAATGGTTCTGCCCGTGCTAAAACCCAAGGCTCTTGCGGCCTCCACAAATTCGACTTCTTTTAAAGCCATTACCTGTCCGCGCACCAACCGGGCTACATCTACCCAGGTTGATAAGCCTACTGCAATAAAGATCTGCCAAAAGCCTTTACCCAAAGCGAAAGATATCGCAATAACGAGCAGTAACGATGGTAGTGACCAAACAACATTCATAAACCAGCTGATTGCTGCATCTACACGGCCACCAAAATAACCCGCTATGGCACCTAAGCTTACCCCAATAAAAAGAGAGATGAGAACAGCCATTAAACCTACCGATAGTGAAACACGGATGCCTAAAATCAATCGGCTTAATAAATCACGTCCGTAAATATCAGTTCCTAAAATATAAGTCTGTTTGTAGATATTGTTTTTCTCGAAAAGCAATTGTGGGGTACCTATTTTTGAGGGCAATACGCAAGAAGGGCACAAATCCTTCAGTTCATATTTCGTTTCTTTTGCTTTTTCATCGTTACCAATATATTCCTGCACAAAAACTGACTGGTCTTTGATCTTGTACGAGGTAATCGGGATACTTTTAAAAGTTGGTGTTTGCCCATTGAGCATCCGCTCAAAAAAGTTAAGTTTTTCTACTTTAGGGTTATTGCTAACAATTAAAAACGTAAATGTACTTCCGGGTTTCTTTTTGTTTAACTGGAGAATCTGAACGTTCGCATTCGGAGAATCATCAGGCATAATTAAATAACCCAAAATACCTATAACCATCAAAAGCAATATAAAGACCAACCCGCCGAAGGCAAATTTATTCCGCTTAAACTTTAACCATACTTTTTTTGATGGGCTATTATCCATTATCTAACCATTCTGCCTTTCCAATTGTATTTCCCACTGTTTCCTGCAATGCCGATGTACACCATATAAAGTACGTGCAGCACATTTAAAACAGGGATTAAAATGAGTAAACTGCGCCTTTTGGCGAAGCCGGTTACATCCCATAAAAATAAGGTTTCTAAAACCATTTTAACCAATAGTTGATAAAATGTGATCACCAAAAAACCCGGAATAAAAAGCCCGGTGATAAAATTTGCGAGAATAGAAAGGTTGAAGATCCAAATTAGTACCCCCAACACAATAATAGCCTTGTTTTTATAACGGGTACTTTTCGAAGCCCAGCGTTTGCGCTGCTGTATAAATGCACTTAAGGTTTCTTTTGCATGGGTGTACACAATGGCTTCTCTATTTTTAAGGAAACCGATCTGATCCGGATATTTGGCTGCAATTTTATGCAACAACAGCTCATCGTCGCCTGATGCCAGGTCATCTATTCCCTGGAAGCCACCAACTTCATAAAAAGTTACTTTTTCGTAGGCCAGATTTGCACCGTTACAGGTTGATGGCTCCTTGTTTCCAATGGTAGAAGCTCCTAAGCCAATAAGATATAGAAACTCTAAGGATTGTAATCTTTCAAAGAAACTTTTCTCCTGAAAATAAGCTACTGGAGAGGAGATCATTTTATACTTTTTATCTTCGTACAGATTTACAATGGTAGCCAGCCAATCGGGCCCCATCCTGCAATCGGCATCGGTGGTGATAATAAGATCGCCAGAACAAGTTCCTATTGCAGTTTGTATCGCCTTTTTTTTATATGAATTCAGCGCCCTATCTTCATTCAGCTTAATCAGTTTCACATTCCGGTCTGCATAGCTTAACACAATTTCTGCCGTACGATCGGTAGAATGGTCATCGATAATAATAATTTCGGTTAAAACCTTAGGATATCGCTGTGCAACCAGGTCATCAATGGCTTTGGCGATATTAGCTTCCTCATCCCTTGCGGCAACAATGATAGAAACTTTGGTTTGAGGATCGGAATCTTGTGGAGTAAAATAAACCAGGTTATGCCATCCTCTGATAAAATTAAGGACTAAAAAACCATAGATTAAGGTTAATGCAGCAGATAAAAGACTAATTAGATTTAAGATTTCCAAAAAAATTGAGTTTAAAAACGAAATAAGTGCCTAAGATAGCAGGAATTATAATATTTATGAGCCAAATACTTGCAGTACATGCAATAACAGCCACATGTTGATCAGTTACGTGTTTAAATAATTCAACAGCGGTAACACTCCTGATACCCACATCAAAAAGATCTAAAGATGGTAATGCCGATTGTACCAAAAAGAGCAAACAGGTCATCATAATGATATCTGCATAATGCAAACCTGGTATCAACCAGATAAACAGAATGAAATATTGTGAGCTAAATACCAGATAACGGGCAAAACAATAAGTGATGATTTTGAATAACTCTCTTTTTCGGTATCGGCCTAAAATGCTGTAAAATTTCTTGTACTTCCTGGTGAATTTAATGGAGAGCAGAATCCCATTTAACCACCGGATGTTAAAGTAAAAGACCAGAAAAAACAGACAGAAAAACACCGCCAGAATTACCACTGCAATAAACAGCACATGATCGACCGGGATAAAACGATAAACAAAAAAACAGGCCGCAATGGCTCCAAAAACATTCGTTAATACCAGTTGACCAATGCTGCCCACACTCATGGCTACTATGCCCACAACCCTTCTTTTAGGCGACAGGAAAAACACCCTTCCTCCATACTCTCCTAGCCTGTTAGGCGTAAAAATAGCCAGTGTTAATCCGCAAAATACCGATTCGATAGCGCGATAAAAACCAATGGGCTCAATGTGGCTCATGAGGTATTTCCATTTCCCGGCCTCTAAAAACCAATTCACAAACATCAGTAACACCACGATACCAATTACGGTGATAATTTCTATCTGACGGATATCTTTTAACAATGTACTAAAATCGCGAAGATTTCTGTTCGCAACAAGCTTATGGTAAATGAACCAAAAGGCAAATACTACAATTGCAGCTTTAATAAGAAATGATAATATTTTTTTGTTCTTGCCTGTCAAGATTATCTTTTTAGTTTGCAAATATGCTTAATATTGCTGTAATGTTGAACGAAAAAAAGGAACGGGTTATTATGGGCATTGATCCAGGCACGGCGGTGATGGGTTATGGCGTAATTTTAGAGAAGGGAAATAAAACAGAACTGATCAGTTTAGGGGTAGTTAAAATGACCCATTTAGATGATCCATTCCTTAAACTTCAACGTATATTCGAAAAAACAGTGGTTTTGATCGATCAGTACAAGCCAGATGTTCTGGCCATCGAAGCACCGTTTTATGGAAAAAATATTCAGGTTTTATTAAAACTTGGCCGTGCACAGGGTATCGCAATTGCAGCCGCGCTGTCGAGAAATATCTCGGTTACTGAATATTCTCCGCGTAAGATCAAACAATCCATTACAGGCAGCGGAAATGCCACGAAAGAGCAAGTAGCGGCTATGCTGCAACGTTTGTTAAACTTTAAAGAAACACCAGAGTTTTTAGATGCTACTGATGGATTGGCAGTAGCAGTTTGCCATTCTTTTCAAAAAATTACCACAGGGGGGAAATCTAAAACCTATTCGGGCTGGGAATCTTTTGTAAGCGATAACAAAACCAAGGTTAAAGGTTTAGCGGTTAAGGCGAAGAAATAAATATCGGTTGATGACTCACCAACCGATAGAAAGCGAATGACGATGACAGGTTACGAGGTATCGTCATTCCCAGCTTGATTGAGAATCCTAATGCTATAAGCTTTAAGATTTCCTCCTGCGCGGGAATGACGCCCGATGGAATAGATTCTTATTACCTAGCCTGATCTATCATGTTTTTAGTCGCTTCAGCCATTGCCAGTTTATTCTTCCGGATAAAATATTTTATAGTGAAGAATACCACGATACCTACTAATATAAGCATCCATAAATTGGAAATTGCAATGATGATTTCTTTAAAGATCGTCCAGCCATTTACAATACCCAACCAAAGCCTGTTTATAAATGCCGGGCGGTAGTCGTACAGATTGTCATTGGCAACAATCATCGTTTTAATGGTGTTATCCTGATAAAAATTAAGGGTAATGGTACTGAATTTTACACGGCTATCGATTTGCATATTCTCGATTTTCTTATCCACATAATCATCTTTGATATAGAGAGAGGATTCTACATTGGCACTTTTTTTTGAGGCTACTTTATTGATTTTTTCAATCGCATCGACTCTATTCTGAGCTTTTAGTTTATTGGCTAAATAAGCGATGCTTTGATCATCCATTTTCATCGATTGGTGATCTACAAAGACAGCCATTTTTGCAATGGTATTGGTAAATTCGTCTAGTTTCTCAGATGGAACCTTGGCCACCAGATAACCTTGTGTACGGTAGGAAGTAATTTCTTTTAGCGAATCGGTAGATTGTTTAACCTTATCAGTTTCCTGGATGGAGCTTTCGATAGAAAACTCCGCCACCGTTCCGCCTTCGGCTTTGATGGTTTTACTGAGCTGTTCTTTGGTGTTTTGAACGTCTTTCACCCTAAAACGCATATCTGCAGTTTTAATGATTTTTTCAGCTGCTGTAGTATCTGCAGATTCTTTGTTTAATTCCTGTGTGTCGACGGCATCGGCACTTGCATATTTTTTATTTTCATTTTGGCAGCCAAAAATTGTTAAAATTATGGCTATAGCAATAATATTCCTTTTCATGATTGTGTGGTTCTAAATAAATAATCATTTTAAATATTTGCTTCAAATGGCCATAAGAAGTTCAGCGTTTTGGTTAGCTTTTAACGCTGTGTTTTCCCTTAATACCATAATCGTATTTAGGTAACCCAATATTGAGCTTGGAGTAGGGAGAAGGGAGTTTGGAGGGGTTTTTCGTTTATTTACCTGGAGTCTTTAATTGTGTCTTTTTTGAAAAGCAGGTTACTGTATACATCGGTTCCGAAAGCTCTGCCATTCGCTTTACCTCCCTGCGTTCTGTGCCCGCTTCTGTCCCTTAGGTTTAAATTACTTAGGCAGACCTTTCTATCCTAAACCCGACAGCCGCGATAGCCCCTGATTCTTCATCAGGGCTAAAGCAAATGGCGGGACTGCTGTAACCTAAATGCTTCTGAATTTGCTTTTCAAAAAAAGAAAGTAATATTATTTTTTAATGGCCTCAATAAAGGCTGCAAGATTTAAAATCTGATGGATTTGTGCTTAAAAACAAAAAAGCCGATCATGAATAAACATGATCGGCTTTATATTTTATAGTAGAACGCTTATGCGTCTAATATTTTGAATACACCTTTAATGGCAATAATTGCACCGATGAACAAAACAATCCAGGATGCTAAAGATACTTGCCACGAATCGTAAGCGAAACGTGCGTAAGTACCCACCATGCAAACCAGTACACCAAAAATCATTAATTTATAAATTCCTGGCTGGTTAGCCGTTTTCATACTTTCTGTATTGTGCTTTAATTCGTTGTTCTCCATAATGTTTATTTTTATGATGCTGCAAAAGTAATACTTATTGCTGAATAATTATAAAACTTAGTAACTTTTTAATCGTTCTAATCTTTGTTTCGCTTTATCTTTATCACTAAGTTTTTCTCCCTGATACAAAGGCTTTTCCCAATCGCCATACATTGGGTTTGGTAACACGATATACTTTGTTCCAAATAGGTTCTGATTTGCGTTTACCTGCTCAAAGGTATTTTTGTTTTCGCGATAAAAAACATTGCTGAAATCGCTTAAATTATCGCCACATAACAGGAGAATATTATGCGTTTCATTTATTTTTTGGCGGCGCGGTTCTTTATTTGATGTTCCTTTCGATACCACTAAATGTGCATCATCTGCATATGGAAAGCCGAAATGTTGAAGATTTTTCAATGTTGCGGTATAATCCTTTTCATCTCGGTTGCTCACATAAAATGTTTCGATATGCTTTGATGCTGCAAACTTAAAAAAAGCCAACGCCCCCGGAACAGTATCAGCCCGGGCCAGATTTGTCCATTCGGTCCAGTCAGCAGGCACATAACTCAGTCCTTTTTTTATTTCGTGCCCTTGAAAGGCTGAATTATCTAAAACAGTTTCGTCAATATCAACAATCACGCAATTTGGCTTTTTGCTGGTATCGGCCCATAATGCTTCTTTTAGTGATAAACGGGCAAAGTTATAAGCCTGAAAACATAACGCCCTGTACTCGCCCGAAGTTTGCTGCCAAAGCACTGCATTGGTATAATCACGGGCAGGATTTTGAGCCTTTGTAAAAAACGGAAAAGCAGATAAGATGATAAAGATGTATTTTTTCATTATTGATATTATACCGCAAAGATATTAAAAGACTATCATTAACCAGGCCTGAAAAAACTTGCAAAGCGGCTCTTATGTAATTTGTATGGAAATACTTTAAATACAATATATGCAAGTAAAAGGTAGACTACGGAGCAACTACAATAATCAGAATAATTTTCTATCAATTAAGGTTTAGTTATAAAAATAACTATTTTTGAGCACACACAAATAAAATCAATTACTATGAAATTTAAACACTTACTAGGGGTAGCTATTGCCCTATTTTTCTTTGCGGCCTGCAAGAAAGATGCCCCGATTATTGAACCTCCGGTAGTTATCGAAAAAGAAGACCCTTTAGAATATGCTCATGACAGTATATCTTACAGTATCGACGGGATCACTTATAAACTATCTAAATATTCCAGTTTCTACAGTGCCAGTAATAGACAACCGTATTCAAAAGTAGATTCAATTGTCGGCAACGGTTATTATATATCTGGTATTAAAGATTCTGTTTTATACTCAAGGAAATATGGAATGTATAATGATGAGCAAAAAGTGGACATAATATTTATTAAAACTTATAATAAAGCATCGATGTTGCAATCACTGATTTTGAGGCCAAAAGATATTATGGATTTATTTACAGTGGGGCAGAGAAATTACGCGCTGGATTATGGTAGAGATAATATCCAAAACGGTGTTGCTATAAGCATCTCTAATGGATTTAAAACATATGGTTCAGAATCATTTAGAACACCACCACAATTAAGCGCTGATGCTCAAAATAATTCAAAATTTGAAATCACAAGTTTAAAGAAATTAAAGTCTGGCACATATATTTTAGAAGCTAAATTTAATGCAACGGTTTACAACGAAAAGAACGTGAGCAAAAAATTAGAAAATGGATATTTGAGATTAGTTATGAGTAAATATGACTCAATCTTATAAATAAGTAAGATGCCCATTCCAATTTAAGAATGGGTATCTTAGTTTTATCAACAAACGATTAACCATTCAAAAAACTTCCTCTTTCGGTTTTTGATAATATTAAAGTTTCTGCTTCTGGATAAGCTTTTGTAAAAGTTGTAGGGATTTTATTTTTACTTCTTTCGCTCCATTTAAACTCAACAGCTAAAAATTTTTCTTTTGTTTTTTCTATATAATCAATTTCCTGTTGTTGCGTGGTACGCCAGAAAAAGCATTCCGCTTCTACCTGGTTCTGGTGCAAAAACTTCATCCGTTCAGCAATCATATAATTTTCAAACAATGCACCCACATCATTTCTATTAGCTATTGAATTAAAATTCCGCGTAATGGCATTCACAATGCCCGTATCATAAAAATAGATTTTCTTATTTTTTTTAATTTCGTTGCGCACATTACCCGAAAATGCCGGCAGCGTAAAAACCACGAAAGATTTTTCGAGTAGACCAATGTATTTATCGACGGTTTTCTGATCGGCCTTTACCAGTTGCGCCAGTTCAGAAAAGTTAACTTCGCTCCCAATCTGTAAAGCCAAAGCCTTTACAATTTTCTCGAACAGCAGTGGCTTCTTCACCTCCCCGAGTGCAAATAAATCCTTATACAGGTAGCTATCGGAAAGTAATTTTAAATGCTCTTCGGCATGCTGTGGATCGTTAATAATTTCAGGATAAGAGCCATATATTAAACGTTGCTCCAGCGATCTTTCTTCGGTAATGAAATCGGTATCGTTTACCAGTTCGGCATAAGAGAAAGGGAGAAGCATCATTTCATACTTACGACCAGTTAAAGGCTCGTTAATCTTACCTGATAGTTCAAAGGCTGAAGAGCCTGTAGCAATTACCTGAACATTTTTAAATCGATCTACAATGATTTTAATCAATAATCCTACATCACTTATCCGTTGAGCTTCATCTATAAATAAAACTTCGTAATTACCAAGCATTTGGCCAATCTGTATAGCATTCGGTTTAGCTAATGTTTCTCTTACATCAGCATCATCTCCGTTGAGGTATAAAGTCTTTTTATCCACTCTAGCCAACAATTGTTCAACAAAAGTCGTTTTCCCTGTTTGCCTAGGTCCAAATATGATAAAAGCTTTTCCTTTAAAAAGCCTTGCAAAAGCATAATCCAGCTGTTTTCTTATAATCATGGCCAATTATCATAATACAAAAGTATAATAATTTTGGATTACAATCCGTAAAAAACATAATAATTTTGGATTACAATCCACAAAAAACATAATAATTTCAGATTTAGAATAGTATAGATCACAAAAAACCCATTTCAATTAAGAAATGGGTTTTTTATTTTTCAAGACTTGGGACTAAAAACTCCCAACACCAAACTAAATGTTATCCATTTAATGCTGCGGCACCACTTACAATCTCAGTTAACTCAGTTGTAATTGCAGCCTGGCGTGCCTGGTTGTATGAAAGTTTTAAGGCTTTCAATAATTCGCCAGCATTTTCTGTTGCTTTATCCATTGATGTCATACGTGCACCGTGCTCAGAAGCGTGAGAATCTAAAACGGCTTTGTATAACTGAATTTTAACTGATTTAGGGATCAACTGTCCTACAATCTCTTCTTGCGAAGGCTCTAGAATGTAATCAACATTGGTCGTTTTACTTTCAATCTTGGTTTCTTCTGCTTTTGGTAAAGGCAACAACTGCTCAGTTGTAATAAACTGAACCGCTGCATTTTTAAAACGATTGTAAACAACCTCCACTTTATCAAACTCACCTTTAATAAAACCGGCCATAATGGTATCGGTAATTTTGGTTACGTTTTCGAAAGTTAAAGCAGCATACACTTCATTATTATTACCAATTACATTATAATTACGTTTTTCGTAAAAATCCTGAGTTTTCTTACCGATAGAAATAATGCTTACATTACCGTTTTTCAACTGTTCGCTATATTTCTCAGCAATTAAATTGTTGGCCGCTTTAATCACGTTCATGTTAAAAGCACCTGCCAAACCACGGTTTGATGATACTGTTACAATTAAAACCTTATTAGGTTCACGCTCTTGTATAAAAGGCGATGAAGACCCTTCTAAACTTGCTGATAGATTACCTAAAATCTCTTTCAGTTTAGTTGCATAAGGACGTAAAGCGATAATTGCATTGGTAGCACGTTTCAACTTAGCTGCCGAAACCATTTTCATAGCCTTGGTAATCTGCTGCGTTGATTGTACCGATGCAATCCGGTTTCTTACTTCTTTTAAATTAGCCATTTTTTAAGTATCGAGTATTAAGTGTCAAGTATCAAGAATGGATTCGTTTATCTATCTTGATACTTGATACTCATTACTTGTATCTAATTAGTATTTACTTGAAATCTCTTTTGCTACTGTATCTAAAACGCCAGTAATGGTATCATCAAATTTACCAGCTTTTAATGCCGCTAAAGTTTCTGGATGACGCATTTCCAATTGAGTTAAATACTCAGTTTCGAATTCTTTCACTTTATCAACCGGTACGCTACGCATTAAGTTTTTAGTACCCGCATAAACAATAGCGACCTGTTTTTCAACTGTAAAAGGTGTAAACTGAGCTTGCTTTAACATTTGTACGTTACGTGCACCTTTATCTAAAACCGATTTTGTTGCAGCATCTAAATCAGAACCGAATTTAGAGAAAGCCTCTAACTCGCGGTATTGAGCCTGATCTAATTTTAAAGTACCTGCTACTTTTTTCATCGATTTGATCTGCGCATTACCACCTACACGTGATACCGAGATACCTACGTTAATTGCCGGACGGATACCTGAGTTGAACAAATTCGACTCCAAGAAGATCTGACCATCAGTAATCGAAATTACGTTAGTTGGAATGTATGCTGATACGTCACCTGCCTGAGTTTCGATAATTGGTAATGCAGTTAATGAACCGCCACCTTTAACGATATGTTTGATAGATTCAGGTAGATCGTTCATTGCTTTTGCGATATCATCGTTAGAGTTGATTTTCGCAGCTCTTTCTAACAAACGACTGTGTAAGTAGAAAACGTCACCTGGATAAGCTTCACGGCCCGGTGGACGACGAAGTAATAAAGATACCTCACGGTAAGCAACAGCTTGTTTAGATAAATCATCATAAACAATTAAAGCTGGCCTACCAGTATCACGGAAAAATTCACCAATTGCAGCACCTGCAAACGGAGCATAAAACTGCATTGGAGCAGGATCTGCAGCCGACGCGGCAACAACAACTGTATATGGTAAAGCGCCGTTTTCTTCCAATGTACGTACAATGTTAGCTACAGTAGAGTTTTTCTGACCAATAGCAACATAAATACAGAACACAGGCTGGCCTGCTTCATAAAATTCTTTTTGGTTGATAATGGTATCGATACA
This sequence comes from Pedobacter kyonggii, assembly GCF_004310665.1. GTDB lineage: Bacteria > Bacteroidota > Bacteroidia > Sphingobacteriales > Sphingobacteriaceae > Pedobacter > Pedobacter kyonggii. The sequence continues at coordinate 130,783 of NZ_SIXF01000010.1, forward strand.
AACCGCAGTTTTACCAATCTGACGGTCGCCAATAACCAACTCACGTTGACCACGACCGATTGGAATCATTGCATCAATTGCTTTAATACCAGTTTGTAAAGGCTCATTTACCGGTTGACGATAAATTACACCTGGTGCTTTACGCTCTAAAGGCATTTCGTAAGTTTCACCTAAGATTGGACCTTTACCATCTAAAGGCTCACCTAAAGTGTTCACTACGCGGCCAAGCATACCTTCACCAACTTTAATAGAGGCAATTTTTTTGGTACGTTTAATCGTATCACCTTCTTTGATCTCGTCTGAAGCACCCAAAAGTACCACACCAACGTTATCTTCTTCAAGGTTTAATACAATACCTTGTAGGCCGTTTGCAAATTCAACTAATTCTCCCGATTGAACTTTAGTTAAACCGTAAACACGGGCAATACCGTCGCCCACTTGCAACACGGTACCAACTTCTTCCAGTTCGGTTTCTGATTTGAAGCCCGCCAATTGCTGTCTGATAATTGCCGATACTTCGTCTGGTCTTACCTCTACCATAATTTTACTTTATATCTTTTTGTAAATGTTTAGTGCTTAGCGCATGGCGCTTGGCATTTATTCGCCATCCGCTTATCGCAATACTTTTTTGTTTAGCGGTTAGTGTTTGGCGTTTATTTTCCGTACACCTATGCTATATTATTTTCAAATTTGGCTCCCTTGTGAATCAACGCTTAGCGCCCCACGCAAAACGCCACGCGCTTACTGCGCAAATTCTTTTCTTAGTTTACTTAAACCGCTGGCAATACTTGCATCAAATTGCTTATCACCAACTTTTAATATAAAACCACCAATTAATTTTTCGTTAATTTTTTCGTTAACAATAACCTGGTTGGCGTTTAATTCTCTTTTTACAATCGCAATAATCTGCTCTTTAGCCGCAGGGCTTAAAGTACTTGCAGTAGTTACATCAGCAGTAACAATACCCTTAATTAAGTTATATTGTTGAACGAACTGTTTAGCAGTGGCAAATAAAATCGCCGAACGGCCTTTGTTTACCACAATCTTGAAAAACGAGATGGTTAGTTTACTTACTTTATCAGCAAAAATACCGTTCAAAATACCTGTCTTTTTATCTAAAGGTACAATCGGGTTTTTTAATATCGCTTCTAGTTCAGGGGTTTCATCAACCACTTTCTCAAACAAAACCATATCATTATAAGAAGCTTCCAGCGCATTGTTTTCAACGGCTAGGTCTATTAATGATTTGGCGTATCTGCTTGCAACTTTAATTTCTGACATATCTTTTGGGTTGGCGTTTAGCGGTTAGCGTTTAGCACGCCCGTCGCTTTACGCAATACGCTTAGTTTAATTCAACGTCTTTTAACAAGTTAGCTACTAAAGTTTCTTGTTTTGCTTTATCATCTAACTGTGTACGTAAAACGCGTTCAGCAATTTCTAATGATAAAGAAGAAACCTGGTCTTTAACTTCAGCCAAAGCTGCTTTCTTTTGGTTCTCGATTTCGATTTTAGCTTTCTCGATCAATTTAGCACCTTCAACCTGAGCTTGTTTTTTAGCTTCGTTTAAGATACCATCTTTTAAGGTTTTAGCTTCCTTTAAAATCTCATCGCGTTCTGCACGAGCTTGTTGCATCAAATCCTGATTTTGGCTGGTTAAACGAGCCATTTCTTGTTTGGCCAATTCAGCTTTGTTAAGGGCCTCATCAATACTTTGCTCACGTTCGTGAATAGCACCTAAAATAGGTTTCCATGCAAATTTTCTAAGTAATATCAATAAGCAGATGAATGCTATCGAGGTCCAAAAAACCAATCCTATGCTTGGGGTTACTAATTCCATTTTATCTAATTTTTAAAAACAATCTTTTTAATAGGGCTGGGTAAATAACCAATCGTTAAATACCCAACCAAATTTCTTCAGTGATTATTAACCGTTTAAGCCTAATAATGCAACTACTACACCGAATAAAGCAGCACCCTCAATAAGGGCAGCAGCGATAATCATTGCAGTCTGAATTTTTGATGCAGCTTCTGGTTGACGAGCAATACCTTCCATTGCTTTACCACCTACTTGACCGATACCGATACCTGCACCGATTACTGCTAAACCGGCACCAATTGCCGCGATTGAACCTACCATAACTAATTTAATTTATATTAATTTGTAAAAAATAGTTTTCTATTAATGATGCTCTTCTACTGCCATACCAATAAACAAGGCAGTTAATAATGTAAAAATAAAGGCCTGTAAAAACGCCACCAACAATTCTAACACATCCATAAATAAAACGAATGCAACAGAAACCGGAGCAATAGCCAATGTTTCGAAAATAAAAATTAAGGAGATTAAACTTAATACGATAATGTGGCCAGCTGTAATGTTTGCAAATAAACGAACCATTAAAGCGAATGGCTTAGAAATGATACCAATTAATTCAACAGGAATCATAATCGGATACAACCAAAAAGGAACATCTGGTTTAAAAATGTGTTTCCAGTAGTATTTGTTACCATTAATATTTACGATGATTAAAGTTCCAAGCGCCATTACAAAAGTCAAGGCAATGTTACCTGTAACGTTAGCACCACCTGGGAAGATTGGAATCAAACCAAATAAGTTATTGAATAAGATAAAGAAAAACGTAGTCAACAAATAAGGCATAAACTTAGCATATTTATGACCGATGTTCGGTTTAGCAATATCATCTCTAACAAAAACAATAATTGGTTCTACAAAAGATTGCAAACCTTTTGGCGCTTTACCTACACGTTTACGATAAGAAGCTGCCACTGAAATAAATATTACAAGTATTACAAAAATCGCAACGAACATTGCTGCAACGTTTTTAGTAATAGAGAAATCCAAAACAGATTTACTCGCTTCCTCATCGATTTTTCCATCAGCACCAACCACTTTAATATGATCTTCCTCTAAACGATAATTATTGTATTTACCATTGTAATCATGCTCTCCATGATGGAAATGACCAGAAGAGAAAACCTCTAAACCGTTAGCAGTATATAAAATTACTGGAAGAGGCAATGAAGTATGTCCCCAAAGATGCCACATATGCGAATCGGCAATGTGCTCCATGATCACTTTAGTGGGCTCGAATTTTTCTTCACCATGTTTAGCAGCGCCATGCTCACCAGAAACTGCTTCGGCAGATCCGGCTACAACACTATCAATAGGGACAACAGCGCTATCAACCTGGGCGAAAGTATCAATTTTGATAGATAAAAACGCGATTAAAAGCGTAAAAACAACAATTAGTCTTTTAACTTTCGACACAAAAACTTGGTTACAATCCATTTATTGGCAGTTTTTTACTTTAAATTTTGGTGGCGCAAGTTACGTAACAAACAGTAAATTTCAAAGGCCGTAAACAATAAATATAAAGAAAAAAAATTAAGCAGAAATACAAGCCCAATTCCCTTCGCTTTTATACTGTAAATCAACACAAAAGCCATACAAAAAATCATCTTCACTGCAATTGATCCCATAATTGCCATAATGCCTACTTCAGGATCGCGTTTTATACCAATATCAACAAGCATATAAGCCACGTAAGTTATGCCGGCCAAAAAGCCAAACATCACCCAAAAGTTATTTACGAACAATTGTTGATCAGGAAATACGACAGGTAAAACGGCAATTACACCTATTAAGAGGCCTACGAAAATGAAATAGATACTGGTAAATTTGGCTAGAGTCAATGTATAATTTCTTAGCAGATAAAAACTTCGGCAAAGATAAGGTTTTTAGTATCAAGTAAGTAGTAAGGGAGAGAAATATTGTAAGGATGGTTTATTGGTTAACTGTTTAAACTGGTTAATCGGTTAATTGAAGAATTGTTTCATTGTTAGTTTGGTTAACCGAAAACCGAAAATTGCTAACTGAAAACTTACGGCTTAGTCGCCTGCCTGATGGCTTGATAAAGAGCGATCCCTACCCCTGCCAAAGCAAATGCCGCGGTAATCAAGTTGGTTTTGCTGTTTCTATGCTCATCAATTTTGTAACCAATAAAAGTAAGCAAGCCAATGGTAGCAATCATCTGGAAGCCAATAGCCGAATATTTGGCGGCGGCATTTACCTTTTTCTTTGTATCCCCTTCTTTCGGATTTTCCATTTTTTAATGCAATAATTAAATTAACTTTGAATAATTAAAATTTGTTACCAAATAAAATATTTTTCTACATATATTGTTTATTGTATATCCACCTAAGAGATTTATCATACTTGAAAAATTACGCTAACAAACACTTAAATCCCTTCTTCATCTTTTTTAGTGTCCTCCTTATATATGGCTGTGTCGCAAATAAAGATACGGCAGTAGATCGCAGGTTTCAAAACTTAACGGCAAGGTATAACTATATCTACAACTCCAATGTTTTACTAACTGAGTACAATGAGAGCCTATTACAAAGTTATGCCGATAATTATGAAAAAACACTGCCTGTTTATCTCGATCCAGAGCCACAGGTAAATCTGGTGCTTACACCAGGGATAGCCAATAAACAGCTCGATGACGTTATTACTAAAGGACAAACTGTTATAAACGATAAAAGTTTTAGTAATTATATTGATGATGCCTATATGCTTTTGGGCAAGGCTAATTACTTAAAAGGAAACTATTTTATTGCATCAGAATACTTTGACTATACGGCTAAAACCTATAATAACGATTTAAAAACATTCATTATGGCCATGAACTGGAAAGCACGTAGCCAAATGCAATTGAACAATATGGTACTGGCCGATAAAATTCTTGATACCATGTTGCGTGCTTCTGACGAGCTGAAGAAAGATCTGGCAGAGCCATTGGCAACTGCTGCTCAAATGCGCATTTATCAGAACCGAAATAAAGAAGCCATCCTGTTTTTAGAATCAGCAATTGCACTTCCAGCAGAAAAACAGCTTCGTATACGCTGGCGTTTTATCCTTGCGCAGTTGCAAGAAAAAGAAAAGAATCTTCAGGATGCCTATGCCAATTTCACCAAAGTAGAAAAAAGCAACGCCCCTTTTGAAATGTATTTTCATGCCAATTTAAACCGCATTAAACTACGTGCACTGTTAAGCGGCGTAAAACTGAACAAGGAAGAACAGCTTTTAGCATTACTTAAAGACGATAAAAACTTCGACTATACCGATCAGATTTATTATCAGGTTGGAGAGCTCTTTTCTGCTGAAGGAAACTTTGTAAAAGCTGAAGAAAATTACCACAAATCAGTTGCAAAAAGTACAAGGAACCAGAACCAAAAGGCACTCTCCTATTTAAGAATAGCAGATTTAAACTTTAAAGAGTTTAACAACTACATTAAAGCAAAGTTGTATTACGATAGTACAGTAATGATTTTGCCCAAAAACTTTCCTGATTATGATAATATTGTTAAAAAAGCCGATAACCTGAAATATTTGACCGATAGGTACACCATTATTTCAAAGGAAGATACTGCCCAGGCCATAGCTAAAATTCCTGCTGGCGAGCGTGAGGCTAAGGTTAAAGCTTATTTAACACCGAAGATTGAGGTGAGCAATACCGGAGGGGTAATTAGTAACCAGTATTTAAACGACCCAGATTTTCCCAATCAATCGTTAAATGCTTCGAATAAAATTGCCGGAAATACCTTTTATTTTAACAATAATGCAGCAATAAGCAATGGCTTTGGCGATTTCAAAAAACGTTGGGGCAACCGGCAATTGGAAGATAACTGGAGACAAAGCACCAAGTCTTCTGCTCAGGAAACCAATCAGGTTTTGGCAGGTGGGAATGTAGCTACCGGAATCACACCTGCAAATGGAGAAACGAACCAAGCGGCTGTAGACCAAACCACATTAGAAAAACAGTTTTTGGACGGTTTGCCAACCACTCCGGCTCTATTGGCTACCTCCGATCAAAAAATCATTGATGCTTATTTCGAAATCGCCAGCTTTTATCAACAAGAGCTGAACGATAAACCTGAAGCAAACAAGATCTATCTGGAACTGATTAAAAGGTATCCAGATAACAATCATTTAGCTGCCATTTACTACAGTTTATACCTTAATTATAAAGGTACCGATGAGGTAAAATCAGATCAGTATAAACAGTTGGTGCTTACTAAATTCCCGGAATCTAATTTTGCCAAGAACATTTTAGATCCATCCTATTCGGCTAAACAAACTGAAATGGAGAACATCGCCATCAACAATTACAATGTCGCCTTTGATGCCTATGCGAAAAAAGATTATGCAAATGTGGTAAAGCAAGCTGACGATAACATCACTGCTTTCCCCAATAATGATCTGGCACCCCAATATGCCTATTTAAAAGCAATTGCTATTGGCCGTACAGCAAAGGTTGATCCCCTGCTTACCGAATTTAACCAGATTACCACACTTTATCCAAACGATAAAATTATTACACCATTGGTACGCGATCATTTAAAATACATTGAAGCAAACCTCGAGGAATTTAAACAAAGGCCAGTTGCTCTTGTCGATTTTGATGCCAATGCGCCGCGTTTTATGAGCCAGGCTACGCCAATTGCTGTTCCAACAAAACCTTTGGTAACAGATAATGCCACTTTAAAAACAGCAGAACCTGCTTCTGTAGCTAAACCTGTTGAGGTTAAGCCTGCCGATCCTACCAAACCGGCCAGCATTTTCAGCGCAGCTAAATCAGAAGAATACTATTATGTAATAGATGTTGCCGATGTAACCTTAACATTAAGTTCATCGCGTTTTGGGATAGGGCAATTTAACCGCGGTAATTATCCTGATAATGATTTGGAACATAAATTGGTAGAGTTAGATAATGATCAGCTAATTTACATTACAAGTTTTATCGATCTTGAAGATGCGAAAATTTATGAATCGAGCATTATAGGCCAGTTAAAGAACATTATGAAGGTTCCGACCAACTTATATAAAGGTTTTATCATCAGTAAAGAAAACTTCGAAAAGCTAACAGACCGTTCGCGTATCAACGAATATCTGGAGTTTTTAAAAGACAATTACAAATAAGGAACATGGTTTAAGCGAGTAGCGAAAAACCTATTCTATAAAAAATTAATAAATTTGCATCCAAAATCTTCTATGCTGGAGATTGATGGAAAATAACAATACAAAATGAATAAGTCTCTTTCTGCACAAGAAACAAAAAGATATAGTTTAGTCATCTGGAAAATACTGATCGGGGGAATAGCCCTTTTTGCGATTTTCATTTCGATGATCGGTTTGGGCCTTTTTGGTGCCCTACCATCTTTCAGGGATATCGAACACCCAAAAAGTAATCAGGCTTCAGAAATTATTGCTGAGGATGGTCGTCCCTTAGGTACTTATTTTGTTCAGAACAGATCGAATGTGACTTATAAAGAAATTTCTGAAAATGTAATTAACGGGCTAATTGCAACAGAAGATACCCGCTTTAAAGAACACTCAGGCATAGATTTTAAGCGTACCTTCACCATTATCGGTTACAATTTAATCGGCAAAAAACAAGGTGCAAGTACCATTACACAACAATTAGCTAAAAATCTTTTCCCAAGAGAATCGAACCTAAATTTTTTCTCCCTGGTGTTAACCAAGTTTAAAGAGTGGATTGTTGCCGTTAAATTAGAGCGCAACTATACCAAAGAGGAAATTATTACCATGTATTTAAATACGGTCGATTTTGGTAACCAGGCTTATGGTATTAAATCAGCAGCCAGGGTTTATTTCAATACCACTCCTGATAAATTAACCTTAACACAGGCAGCAACCTTAGTAGGCATGCAAAAAGGGATAACTATGTATTCGCCAACGCGTCATCCTGAGCGCTCGAGAGACCGTAGAAATACCGTAATGGCTATGATGCTTAAATCTGAGCTGCTAACCCAACAGGAATTTGATGAGCAAAAAGAGAAACCCTTAAACCTACATTTTAATGCAGCAACCGTTAACGACGGTATTGCACCATATTTCCGCTCGGTATTGAAAAATGATATTAAAAATATTTTTCAGGAGCAATCGATTACCAAACCTGATGGGACACCTTACGATTTAGACCGCGATGGTTTGAAAATTTATACCACATTGAATTATGATATGCAGGTATATGCCGAAGAAGCGCAAAAAGAATATATGAAAGTGCTACAGGCGCAGTTTATCGCCAGCTGGAAAGGCAGAAACCCATTTAAGGATAAAACTTTACAGATTGAACAGGGTATTAAACGCTCTGACCGTTATAAATCGTTAAAACTGGAAGGTAAATCGGATGATGAGATTAAGGCTGATTTCAACACCAAAACAGAAATGAGCATTTTTACCTGGAAGGGTAATATTGATACGGTGATGAAACCAATTGACTCTGTACGTTATTACAAAATGTTGTTGCGCAATGCCATGATGACGATGGACCCGACTAACGGACATGTAAAAGCGTGGGTTGGCGGAATTAACTACGAGCATTTTAAATACGACCAGGTTAAAATGGGAACCAGGCAGGTAGGCTCAACTGCTAAGCCGTTTACCTATGCTGTTGCGATCGAAAATGGTTATTCTCCATGTTACACTGTACCAAACGTTCCGGTAACCATTGACGGTTATGGAGAGCCATGGACACCAAGAAATTCAGGGAAACCACTACCGGGCAGCATTACTTTACAAAAAGCACTGGCTTACTCGCAAAACTTTGTTACCGCTTATTTAATGAAACAGGTTGGTCCTGTGGCGGTATCTACATTAGCCACGAAAATGGGGATTCCTAATGTTCCGGCATTTCCATCGATTTGTTTAGGGACATTCGATTCGTCAATTTATAATATGGTTGGGGCTTATGGCGCTTTTGCAAATAAAGGAACCTATACCAAGCCGATTTATTTGTTAAGAATTGAAGATAAAAATGGTGTGGTATTATTTTCTCAAAAGGAAATACCAAAGCCGATTATGAGCGAGGAGGTTGCTTATGTAATGACCCGAATGCTTAAAGGTGTAGTAACCAACGGAACTGGGTCGAGGTTGAATTATAAATACAAAGTAAATGCACCCATAGGGGCTAAAACAGGTACTACTCAAAATAACTCTGACGGTTGGTTTATGGCCATTACCCCGCAATTGGTAACCGGTATCTGGACAGGTTGCGAAGATAGGGCATTCCACTTTATCAGTACCAACCAGGGTGAAGGTGCCAATACCGCTTTGCCTATTTTTGCAGGTTTTATCAAAAGAGTATATGCCAATCCGGCCTTAAAAATTAGTCATGCTGATTTTGAAGCGCCAAAATCTGGTGTTTCGATTACCTACGATTGCAACCAATACCAGCAGCAGGAAGAAGGTGCAACCGAATTAGATGAAAAGTTGGGTTTCTAATGCTTTATGGGTTGCGTGAAGGATAGCAGTGGAAATCCTTTTGTGTCGCCTTTAGCGCAGCCAAAAGGCAACAAAAGATTGTAACGGATAGCCTGACCCTTTGCGCAGCTTAGGGACACGTCCAAATTATAAATTACACTAAATCGACGTCCACTTAATCAAAATTATCCCTCTCGAATCCTATTTTTGTAAATAATGAGCAGTTTCGACCATAAAACAGCATTAACAGCTATTCCACATAAACCCGGTGTTTACCAATATTGGGATGCTGATGGAAAGCTCATGTATATTGGAAAGGCGAAAGACCTGCGCAACCGTGTGGGCTCATATTTTAATAGCGACAGAAACCAGTTTAATGGCAAAACAAGGGTGCTGGTATCCAAGATCCGTAAAATTACTTTCACTATTGTTGATACGGAAATTGATGCCTGGTTGCTCGAAAATAGCTTAATTAAAAAACATCAGCCAAAATTTAACATCAACCTAAAGGACGACAAAACCTATCCCTGGATTATTGTTAAAAACGAGAATTATCCCCGGATCTATTGGACAAGGAAGGTGATTAAAGATGGTTCTACCTATTTCGGTCCTTATGGCTCGATAGGCATGATGCATACTATTTTGGATCTGATTAAAGAAACCTATCCCCTTCGTACCTGTAGTTTACCCTTAACGGAGAAAAATATAGCTGAAGGGAAATTTAAAGTTTGCCTGGAATATCAAATTGGCAACTGTAAAGGTCCTTGTCAGAATTACCAGACCGAAACGGACTACGATAAAAATATAGGTGAGATTAAAGAAATCCTGAATGGCAAAATCGGAAATGTAATCCGGGATGTTAAAGGAATTATTAAATCGGCATCAGAAAACCTGAACTTCGAACTGGCGCATCAATATGCAAGGAGATTAGAAGTACTGGAAAAATACCAAAGCAAATCTACTGTGGTAAATAGCGCCATTACCAATGTTGATGTAGTCAGCATTGCATCAGATGAACGCTATGCGTTTGTTAATTACCTGAAGGTGATGAACGGAACGATTATCCAGACGCAGACCATCGAAGTTAAAAAGCAATTAGATGAGAGTGATGATGAGATTTTAACATTGGCGATGTTAGAGTTCAGAACGAAGTTCAGCAGCACCTCCAAAGAGATTATTGTTCCTTTTGAGCCGTCGTTAGAAGATGAAAGTTTAAAGTTCACTGTGCCTAAGCTTGGCGAGAAGAAAAAACTCCTGGAACTTTCGCAAAAGAATGTTTTGTTCTTCAAAAAAGAGAAACTTAATCAATACGAAAAATTAAATCCCGATTTGCGCACTGATCGTATTTTAACGACCATGCAGAAAGATCTGCGTTTAACCCAGCTTCCCAAACACATAGAATGTTTTGATAACTCTAACTTTCAGGGAAAATATCCAGTTTCGGCGATAGTTGTTTTTAAAGATGCAAAACCATCGAAAAAAGACTACCGCCATTTTAATGTGAAAACGGTCGAGGGTCCAAACGATTTCGCTACTATGGAAGAAGCCGTTTTCCGCCGTTACAGGAGGATGTTGGATGAAAACCAGACATTACCCCAACTTATCATCATTGATGGTGGTAAAGGGCAGCTTTCGTCGGCTGTGAAGAGTTTAAAGTTATTGGGCATAGAGAATAAAGTTACTGTAATTGGTATTGCTAAACGTTTGGAAGAACTCTTCTATCCTGGCGATTCCTATCCACTGTATCTGGATAAAAAATCGGAAACCTTAAAAGTGATCCAACAGCTACGTGATGAAGCCCACCGCTTTGGGATTACCTTCCACCGCAAGAAACGCGATCAAGGGACGCTTAAAACTGAACTTGAACAGATTGAAGGTATCGGCAAAACTACCGCAGATAAACTGCTAACCCATTTTAAATCGGTTAAAAAAATTAAAGAGGCTACCGAAAAAGAACTGGCAGAAGTGCTGAATAAAAAACAGATGATTACCCTTCAGGCTTATTTTAACCAGGAATAACACTTTTAAGAGGAATCAAAGAAGGAGTTCCTTGAAACACCACGGCCAAAATGACGATATAGCAAAAAAGGCTCCGATTTATTATCGAAGCCTTTTAATAAGGTTAGTATTCCCAAAGACCTTGTTCGTAATCAAGAACAGATTTTTTAATCCTTTCTGATTCGTACAACCTTTCTCTAGGATTGGCAATAATATCTCTGATTTTATTGTCTCCAGGATTTGACTCTTTAACAATATAGCTATTGAATAAGCGACGGATAAAGAAATCATCGAAACTCAGTGAAGAAGCATCATTATTGGTATTAATCAAACGTTTCTTCGTTAAAATCTCCCTAGCCTCCGGATAGTACACCCAAAATACTGGCTGCCATTGTTTAGAAACCTCATTGTATTTTAATGGTGCAATACCTACAATACGCGGTTCGAAAACAGAACGCTTGGTATCGAAAATCCAGTCTTCTTTAATTCTGAATTTCAGAAATAGCTCCGGGTTAAAATCATTAACTACAGTAGTAACCGTTCCGGTTTTGTTATTCGAAACCTCTGCTGTTCCTAAAGCCGATTTGGAAGCAGAATCTGCCGACATTGGGTTGAGAAAAGCATCATCTTCGTTCAACGCACTATCAATTGGTGAATACGCTGTTAGTTCATCTTTCTTAATTGCGGCAATCAATACATCAATTAGACGAGATTTTGGCGATTTTAAGGCTGAATTAACCGTATCACGTAAGTCAATTTCTCTCCAGATCCGTTTTGCATAAAAAACATCCTCTTCTCTTACATCTGCCAAAGGAACCATTTCAGTACTATCAATGTCCTTACGGGCATAGAAACCATCTTTAGGTGGTACCTTAAGTTTCTTTTTAGCTGTTTTAACAGGGGCTTTAACCGTATCTGCCACAGTGGGTGCGGCAACTACTGGTGCAGCTTTCTTTGGTGCTAACTTGGTTGGTTTTTTTTGTGCAAAAGCAAACGAGGTTAACAAAACTAAAATAGCAATACTTAAAATCCTTTTCATCTTCTTTTTATTTTACGCTAAACGCTAATGAAGGCAAAATTCTTTGACGACCATCTGGCCCTACAGAAACAATATCTTCAAAAAACACCCTTGTACCAGGCGTAATTGAGTTTATTGCACCCTTAACCGCACCTGCGAAACTTCCACCACTACCAGAAATGGTAACTGCATCAGAACGCGGTTTTATAATTGTTAACTTATAACGTTGTATTTTAAACTTAACATCGAAAGGAAAATCATCCAGATCTGCTTCAATTTCAGTTTCGCTTTTTAGCTGTACTGAAGCTACATCACCTCCAGCGCGGCCGCCAACCTTAGCTACCGGAGCAGGAATAGCTTTAACCCTGAATTTTTGTGAGCCTAAGCTAACCGTTTTACCAGCGTTATTTGCGGATACATTAATAGATACTTCCTGACCAACCATGCTTCCCGGAACGTTAACATTATAGTTTCCGTTACCACCAGACATTGAACCTCCTGAAATGGATGCACGAACACTTTCTAGTGGGAAACCTGCAGCCGATACCGTAAATGGATTAGCAATACCTGCATAAATTACATTCAGTTTTGTTGAAGAAACAGATGCAGATGGTTTCGCTACCTGATAAGTTTGTGGTTGGGTTTTGTATTCTTTTACCTGACCATCGGTTTGGCGAACACGAACCGTACCAACCCATGTAAACTGGCCAACACTACTTGTACCACCGCTATAAGTTCCCTTACCATCTTTAACAGATAATTTACTTCCATTAACGGTAATATCAGGAGTTGACCGCGAATCGCTGGCTGTTAAAAATACTTCAGCAGTATAAGGTTGTCCCTGGATTACATAAGAAGTTGGCGCTACCGCAACTGCCGCAAACTGATCCAAATTAACTTGTGCTTTATCCATATTCCCGAACAATTTCTTAACTACTTCTGCTTCAGCGTTTTTGGTGTCTGTCTGCAGTTTGGTTAAAATCGTCATTGCAGCAGTTAATGGTGTTCCCTCACCAAAATATGTTTCCTGCCAGTTTCCTTTTCTTTTTCTTGCAGGATCTTTAGCTTCGAGAGAGAATGAAACATTCGCTCTGTCAGCCGGGTCTAACAAAGAGATTAATTTTTCGCGCGTGGCATTAATTCTCTTTTTCAACTCATCTGCTTTCTTTTGATTGATCATGATATCCTGTGCAATATCCTGATTTGATCTATTTACCAAATCGTCAGTTTCCGGATCAATTCCATCACCTGCCTGGGTAAATTCTTTCTTAATGCTTTCAATATAATTATTCAAATCATCAGCGGCCTTCTGTGCCTGTTTTGCCTTATCGTAAATTGGCTGTGCACGGGCTGGCTCTTCTTTCAACTTCGAGTTTTCGAAGGCAGAAAATAACTGATTAATACTTGTATTTACATTGTTTTTAGAAGTATCCAAACTATCGTTGATATTTTTGAATGCATCTAAAATGGTATCTGATACGTTTAAGGCGAGCATAGCCAACAATACCAAATACATGATATTGATCATCCGCTGCCTTGTTGTTTCTTTTCCGCCTGCCATGTTTGATGTAGCTTTTCCTTTAAAAATTAAAAACTAAACAAATTATACACGTGGACCATTCATAGCCGATAACATATTGCCATAAATTGCATTAAGCGATGATAGGTTTTTAGCCAACTTATTCACCTCTTCTTTAAACTGTTTCGAATCTTCCATCGATTCGTTAAAGTTCTGCATGGTTAATGATAAGTTTGAATAGAATTTATTCATCGATTTTAGGTGCGCGCTAGAATCTTGCAATTCTAATTCATACACTGCATTTAAAGCTGATAAATTTTTAGCCAAATTGTTAACCTGATCGTGGTAAGCCTGAGAATCTACTGTGCTCTCGCCCATTGCTTTCAAATTAGCGGTGGCTTTATCGAAAGATGCACTTAAATTATCGAAACCAGCTGAAGCTGTTTTAATTTTACCGGTAAATTCGTTGGTTGCGGTAGATGCATCTGCAACATTAGAAATAGTTGCCACTTTATCACCAAAAGTACGTAAACCAGAACCTAGGCTTTCAATCAATTCAGGACCGATTTTAGCATCTGATAACATTTTATCTAAAGCTGCGGTGTTCGACGCTGTTGCTGCAACTGGCCTGGCTGATGCCGTTGGTAATTCTCCTTTAAAATCTGCTTTTAATTCAGGGTAAACTCTTTCCCAAGCTGGTTCTGGCTCTGGTGGAAAGAATCCTGTTAAAAAGAATAAAAATGCCTCTACACCAAGACCAAGACCGATCATGTAGTTACCCATAATTCCACCAATGTGTAGAATTTTAAATAACGCTCCGATAATTACAATACTTGCTCCCCATGAAATCGCTACGTGTAACCAGCCTGGTTGTTTCTTTGCTGCCATAAAATTTTGATGTTTTTCTTTAGTTTTTAGTTTGTTTGGTTAATGTCTTAAGTCGGTACCAGGATAAGATGAAACGCATCTGAAACCAATATACGATCTTTGTGTATCCTGATATTCGTATGTTGCTACAGCATTTTGTAGAAAATAGCCCGTGTCTTTCCAAGAACCGCCTTTTACTACTTTACGCTTTTTGTATTTACTGTCCGTTGCACCAGCATCATAAGTAAAATTCGGGTTTAAATCGTGCAATAATGGACTTGCGCCTTTATTGTACGCAGTTAATGTCCATTCAGAAACATTCCCTGACATGTTGTATAAACCATAATCATTAGGGAAATACGATCTAACACCTACGGTATAAATCCCCCCATCGCTCGAATAATCGCCACGGCCTGGTTTAAAGTTAGCCTGTAAACATCCTTTTGTATTTCTAATGTAAGGACCGCCCCATGGATATTTGGTTTTGGTGTTGCCTCCTCTTGCCGCATATTCAAATTCAGTTTCGGCTGGCAATCTATAATCTGATCTAGATCCTGCGGGCAATTTTCTTGCTGTAGCAACTCCATCATATAATCTTGTTCTCCAATGAGAGAATGCTTTTGCCTGCTCCCAGCTTACACCAACTACCGGATAGTCATCGTAAGAAGGGTGGTTGTAGTAACCACGCACCATAGGATCGTTTTGTGAATAAGAATAATCTGTTTTCCATACCATGGTATCAGGATAAATAGCAACAGTATAACGATCGATGTAATCCTGGCGTTTGCTGTTTGGGTCTTTATGCCCCAGAGCAGCTTTCTCCATATTTAATTCGGCATAAGAATATTCGAATTTACGAACATCCAGTTCTTTTTTTCCTGGAAGTGCGTCCAATCCTGAGTAATACATGCCATCTAACTGGCTAACTTGAGCGGCAGCTGCACCCCTACCTTTATTGCGCCAGATGTTGGCACCGTTTGGTCCAACTTTCTTCCAGTCGATGTATTTATCCCCACCAACAGCATTTGCGGCATTTCCTTTAGGAGTAACCATAAATTGTTGAGGGTTGCCCATCATCACAATTGCAATCGAATCGCGTACCCAGTTGGTAAACTGGCGGTATTCTGCATTTGAAATCTCGGTCTGGTCCATAAAGAACGCGCTAATGGTAACCATTTTACTTGGCCCGTTCTGAGAGAAAGTAATATCTTCATCCGATCCTCCCAGTGGAGTATGCCCTGGCGGCACATAAACCATTCCTAGCGGGATTCTATCGTTTTTGAATTTTCGGTTATAAGCACCAACCAGCTCGCCTTGGCCGCCATGACCACAGCTTGCTAGCATTACAGTTATACCTACAATAGCTAGAAGGTAGATTTTCTTCATATTTTTTATAGTGTGCACAGCACGATTAGGAGCAATTTTATCAAAAATCACTGAAATTATCAACAAAAGCAAATATTTTACGTTAAATCATCACCCAAAGGCAATTAAAGTTAGGTTAACATTTCTCCAACAGCCTTATATCTTGTGCAACAACATGCGTAACTCTCTTATCAACAGTAAAGTTACGCATTTATTGTATTGACTTAAAATAAATTATTTATCGTATTATTTGTTAGATATTTTGATGTAATTTTCAATAGCCATCGTCATAGATGGAACGCCAGGGGTTGGTGCAGCAATATCCACTATCAGGTCCATATCCGAACAAGCCTTACTCGTGTTGGTTCCAAAAGCAGCAATCCGGGTATTATTCTGTTTAAAATCAGGGAAATTTTTAAATAACGACTGGATACTTGAGGGACTAAAAAATGCAATAACATCGTAGAATACTTCAGCTAAATCAGATAGATCGCTCACTACCGTTCTAAATAAAACTGCGGGGGTAAAATTATATCCACTTTTTTCCAAGAACTTCATCGTGTCTTCGGTAGCCATATCAGAGCAAGGATATAAAAACTTCTCGTTTGCATGTTTCTTTAGCACCTCTGCTAAATCTGCTGCAGTTTGTTTACCAAAAAAGATTTTACGCTTCCTATACTGAATATACTTCTGCAGATACAATGCAATAGTTTCAGACAGACAAAAATATTTCAGTTCTGCCGGCACTTCATAACGCATTTCTTCGCAGATTCTAAAAAAATGATCTGCTGCATTACGGCTGGTAAAAATTACTGCCGTAAAATCGGCCAGGTTAATCTTATCCTTTCTAAAGTCTCTTGCGGGCACACCTTCAACATGAATAAAGGACCTAAAATCAACTTTTAAGTTGTGTTTTTTGGCCAAATCGTAGTAAGGAGATTTTTCTGTTTCAGGTTTTGGTAAAGTAACCAAAATACTTTTTACTTTGCGGATTCTAGAGTCGTTCTTTTCTTGCATTTTCCTTTTTCCTGCTACAGTCCTATCGTTTTAATTAGTATTAGGATAGGACATATTTCGAGGGCGCAAAAGTACAAAAATAAATGCATTCTAGAAAACTTATTATTAGAAAGTATTGTTATACCTGCCCTCAGTAGCTGAAAAGCAAAAATAATGCCTAACAGTAAGAATGCCAACACGATATAAACCCCACCGTATTTAAGTGGCGATAAGGCGAAAGCAACTACTAAAGGAATAAATAGTAGGGATGCATTGAAGTAACTGAGGTACAAAATTGAGATATATTCGCCTACCGGTTTCTGCACATTGAACAGATAACCCAAAAAGCGTAAAAGAACCAGTTTAAGGGCATAAAAAACAATTATGGTAATCGATATACTAAAAAAGAACTTAAACCCATCTTTAGCCTGATACATATCATTCCACTGCGCTACCAGAAAAAAGAACATTCCAAAAACGAAACCAAACTGCACAAAAAGCAACAAAAATGGCCACGAACTAAACAGGTTATCTTCTTTGTTAATATTGTTCAAAATCCTGTTGCTGAAAAACGACTGAACGATTGCCGATAATTGTTTCGAAAAAGCATTTTTTAGAATGGCAAAGATGATAAGCATACCAAAAATAAATCCAAGCAAACCAACATTGCCTTTTGGGATTTTTGTCCCTAGTTGATAGGGATTTGCTTTTTTCTTTAAATGCTGGTATTTCTTTTGCCAAGCCAGTAGATCGAGTTTAGGAAAAAGATATTCCTTTTCGATGGTATCGAGCAAAGCCCCCTTATTAATTAAACTATCGGGAAGCACCCAAGTATGGTGAACAAGCGAATCGGTCGAAAATTTCTGTCTGGCAAGTGTTGCCGAATCGGGCCGGTATCTTCGATATCGATATTGATTCACCGCTACGCTATCTGTTTGAACAGGAATTTCTTGTGCTGCTGCAAAATTAGCAGACCATACAAACGTGAACAAAAAGAAAATAAATTTCGGCATGCTGTAAATCAAAACTTAAGATGCAAAAGTAGTCGAATAATCATTGTTTACCTAAAGAAAATAAATGGATTAATTAATAACTTTAGCAATAATGCAAAAATAGCATGCATTCAACAATGTCCAATTCAAAAAAGAAAACGCCAATATTCGGAATAACAACTGCAACTTCAGAAAAGCTAGATAAAAGGCGATGG
Source organism: Pedobacter kyonggii (assembly GCF_004310665.1). Taxonomy (GTDB): domain Bacteria; phylum Bacteroidota; class Bacteroidia; order Sphingobacteriales; family Sphingobacteriaceae; genus Pedobacter; species Pedobacter kyonggii. The sequence goes on from NZ_SIXF01000010.1 coordinate 149,060, forward strand.
AACAAAATCTTTAGGAGGATCGCAAAAATCCAGATTGTTAAACAGAAAGAACTTCCACATAAAATTTCAGCCGTCACAAACGTTTGGGATGGTAATAAAGATGGGAAAAGATACTTAAAAAACTACAGTAGCAAAGAAATGCGGAAGTAGTGTCATTCATTCAACTAGTAGCGGGAGTAAAGCTATTGCTTTACAAAAACAATAAAAAGTAAATATATAGCTTTACTTTCTTGTTATCCTAAAATTTATGCAACCTTTCAAACTACCTAACTAAATATTATGACAATAAAGAAAACCTAACTTCACTATCTTTGCGGCAATGTCTGGTATCTATATTCATATCCCTTTCTGTAAAAAGGCTTGTCACTATTGCGATTTTCATTTCAGCACTTCTTTAAAATATGCTGATGAAATGGTTGATGCGATCTGTAGGGAGATCAACATGAAGAAAGACAGGATTAGCGGACAGGTTGGAAGCATTTATTTTGGTGGCGGAACACCCTCTATTTTATCGCAGGCAGCTTTACAAAAGATTTTCGATGCCATTAATCACACTTTTTCGGTTGATGCAAATGCTGAAATTACCATCGAAACTAATCCCGATGATTTAACCGCCCAGAAATTAAAAGAGCTAAAACAGTTACCTGTTAACCGCTTTAGCGTTGGTATTCAATCTTTTTATGATGAAGATCTGATCTGGATGAACCGGGCACACCAGGCCCAGGAAGCAGAAGATTGCATCAGAAGAAGTCAGGACGCCGGTTTTGAAAATTTAACCCTCGATTTAATTTATGGTTATCCTTTACTTACCGATCAAAAATGGCTGAATAATATCCAAAAAGCAATTGAGCTCGAGGTTCCACATATTTCGGCCTATGCGCTCACGGTAGAACCCCGAACAGCTTTAGCTAATGCCATAAAAAGCAAAAAACAAACGCCCGTAAGCGATAACCAAAGTGCAGCTCAGTTTGTAATTTTAATGGATAAACTGATTAACGCCGGATTTGAACACTACGAAATTTCGAATTTTGCCAGGCCAAACCACTATGCCGTGCACAACACCAATTATTGGAAAGGCGTAGATTATATCGGCATTGGCCCATCGGCACATGGTTTTAATGGCCAAAACAGATACATGAACCCAGCGAATAATGCTTTGTATATAGAAACTTTAGGGCATAACAAACTCCCTGAAATTGTTGAGGAGTTAAATTTAAACGACAGATTTAACGAATACATCATGACTTCGCTCAGAACCATGTGGGGAACTGATTTACAAAAAATAAATACCGATTTCGGGAAAGACTTTTTAGCAGAAACAAAACACAACCTTAAAAATTTCGAGGATAAAGATTGGCTAGTAATTGACGGAGATAAAATCTGTTTAAGTCAAAACGGAAAATTATTTGCTGATCATATTGCTTCGGAATTATTTATTGTAGGAGATGAATGAGTGAATTGAGAAGGATTGAATTAGAGAATGACTGATTTAGCGATCAAAACATTCACTCATTCAAAACTCAATCATTCAATAATTAATTAAAATATATGTCAAAAATTGTATGGATTACAGGTGCATCGTCAGGTATTGGTGAGGCCTTGGTATATGAATATTTTAAAGCAGGCAATAAACTGATTATCTCGGGAAGAAACCGTGATGAGCTGTTCAGGGTAAAAGGAAACTGCCAAAACTCTTTTAATGTACATGTTTTACCATTCGATTTGAGTGAAACAACTACACTGGAAAACAAAGCTGCCGATGCCATCCGTATTTTTGGAAAAATAGATTTACTGATCAATAGCGGCGGCGTAAGTCAGCGAAGTTTAGCGCTCGAAACCAACCTGCAAACAGAACAACAAATTATGGACACCAATTTTTGGGGAACAGTTGTACTGAGCAAAGCGGTTGTGCCTTTGATGATCGCCAATGGTGGTGGACAGATAGCTGTAATTAGTAGCCTCGTTGGAAAATTCGGCACGAAATTCCGCTCTACTTATGCGGCATCAAAACATGCGCTACATGGTTACTTCGATTCAATCCGATCGGAAGTTTACGATAAAAACATCGATATTACCATAATCTGCCCAGGTTTTATCAAAACAAATGTAACCTACAATGCACTTACCGCCGATGGTAAGCCCTTAAATAAAATGGGTGATGCACACGAAAATGCCATGACTCCTGTCGAATGTGCAAAACAAATTATACAAGCTATTAGCAACAAAAAAGAAGAGGTTTATATTGGCGGAAAAGAAACCAGAGCAGTATTATTGAAACGCTTTTTCCCAAAGCTTTTTTCTAAAAAGGTAAGAACGGCGAAGGTGAACTAGCACTGCGTTTTGAGGTTGGCGCTAAGCGTGACCAGCGAAGTTTGTAAAGACCTGTAGTTAGGCCAGATCCTTGGTTAAATAAACCCGGTTAAAGCGATATCCATTTGGCGTTATTCTGAGCGTAGTCGAAGAATAGCCAAAAGATTAAGCGAAAAACGGGACTAGCCGACCCGAAGAACCGCTATCGTATCTTTACAAATCAAAAAAATAAAAATTAAAACACTAACAATCAACACATTAAAAATTATTTTTTATTTCTAAAAACCAAGTATCTGTAAGCCATCGTAAATGGAATCAAATAACAGAAACTTAAAAATTAGAAATAATGAAAAATTTAATCTTATCCGCATTTGCCGTAATTACCATGGCATTCACCACTCAAGTTTACGCTCAAAAAAACCCAATGGTTGGTGGCGCAGCCATGTATGTAACTAAAGATATTGTAGACAATGCAGTAAATTCAAAAGACCACACTACTTTGGTGGCAGCAGTTAAAGCTGCAGGTTTAGTTGAAACTTTAAAAAGTACTGGTCCTTTTACTGTTTTTGCACCAACAAACGCTGCGTTTGATAAACTTCCTGCCGGTACGGTAGACAATCTTGTTAAACCAGAAAACAAAGCCACCCTAACTACCATTTTAACTTACCATGTTGTGGCCGGAAAAATGGATAGCAAAGCAATTGCAAAAGCGATTAAAGCTGGCGGCGGCAAAGCTGAACTTACAACGGTACAAGGTGGTAAACTTTGGGCCTGGATGGAAGGCAAAAAATTAGTGCTAAAAGACGAAAAAGGTGGAATGAGCACTGTAACTATTGCAGATGTTTACCAAAAAAATGGTGTAATCCACGTTATTGATACTGTTTTAATGCCGAAGTAAATTTTAGATATCCTTATAATCAGTGTAAAACGTTCTGACTTTTGTTGGAACGTTTTTGCTTTTATAAAAATCACCTTAAGAACCATCTCATTCTTTTCATAAACGCGGATAAAACATGAAAAGATTTCCTCAGAAAACATATCTCAGCTACTTTGCGATTTTACATTTGCATTCTTACCTCATCACACTGGCGTTTTCTATTTAACCACACCATACTTTCTGACTTTTTTTGATGAATTGTCAGTTTTTTTTCAAGTTTTTGCATTTGTAATGTTTAGTGTTTTTAACTATTTAATTTTGCTGTATTAATAGTTTTTTAACATGAAATTCAATTTATCTCCAATAGATGTAGTTGAAGACATATCTAAATCAGATTTCGAGCGGAACTACCTTAAACCACGTAAACCACTGGTAATAAAAAATATGGCCAAAAATTGGCCTGCTTACCAAAAATGGACGATGGAATACATGAAAGAAGTAGTTGGTAATAAAACTGTACCACTTTACGACAGTTCTAAAGCCGATCCTTCTAAACCTATAAATGCCTCTGCTGCCGAAATGAAATTTAGTGATTATATTGATCTGATTAAAAAAACACCTACCGACCTGCGCATCTTTTTGTTCGATCCGATCAAATTTGCACCAAAGCTACTCGAAGATTATATCGCTCCGAAAGACTTAATGAGTGGTTTTTTAGATAGCTACCCTAATATGTTTTTTGGCGGTAAGGGATCAGTAACATTTTTACACTATGACATTGATTTAGCACACATTTTCCATACTCACTTTAATGGCCGTAAGCATGTAATCTTATTCGATTACAAATGGAAAGAACGCTTGTATCAAATCCCGTATGCCACTTATGCTTTAGAAGATTATGATGTAGAGAATCCCGATTTTGATAAATTTCCGGCTTTAAAGGGCGTTCAGGGCGTTGAAGCCTTTTTAGAACATGGCGATACCTTATTTATGCCAACCGGATATTGGCACTGGATGAAATACCTTGATGGTTCTTTCTCAATTAGTTTAAGGGCATGGGATAAAAGCTGGGCCGTGAAAGCAAAAAGCTTGTATAACTTAACTTTACAGCGTAAATTTGACGACTTTATGAAAGCAAATTACCGCGAAAAGTACATGCAATGGAAAGAAAACCTTGCAGTTAAAAGAGCAAGTCGAGCACTAGAAAAGAATTTACCAAAATAAGCGAAAAGAATAAAGACAACTATTAAATAGGATGATGAGGTTTGGACGCCAAACGCTTAACTCCCTACACAAAACTCAAACATGCATCCTAATATTATAAAAATCCAGGAAAGAATAGAGCCGCTTAGGCAAAAAATTATTAACCATAAAGTTTATTCGGCCATTAGTGAAATAGAAGATCTCCGGGTTTTTATGGAACACCACATTTTCGCTGTTTGGGATTTTATGTCGCTGCTTAAAGCCCTACAAACTAATTTAACCTGTACTACTTTGCCCTGGTTCCCGGTAGGTAATCCCGTTACCCGGCAATTGATCAATGAAATTGTAACAGGTGAAGAATCGGATGTGGATACCAATGGAGCCATAAAGAGCCATTTCGAGTTATATTTAGATGCCATGCATCAATGCGGTGCTAATACCAAACCCATCAATATCTTCTTACAGGAGCTAAAAAACGGGAGAAGTTTTAATGAAGCTTTCACGAAAGCTGATGTTCCTGCAGCGGCAAAGGATTTTGTAAATGCGACTTTCGAAACCATCAACAGTGGAAAAACACATTTACAGGCCGCAAGTTTTACTTTTGGCCGTGAGGATTTAATTCCAAACATGTTTTTTAGCATGATAAATGACCTGAACAGTACCCAGGCTGATAAAGTTTCGATCTTTAAATATTACCTAGAGCGCCATATCGAAGTAGATGGTGATCACCACAGCCATTTGGCACTCGCTATGACAGAGAAGCTTTGTGAACAAAATGAAGCCTTTTGGGCCGAAGCAGAAGAAACCACAATACAAGCCTTGCAGAAAAGGATCGACCTTTGGGACGCTGCCTATACCGAAATTGTCAAAAATAAAGTTGAGGCGTAATTATTAAATTGTTAAGTATTTACTAATTTTAGATTACGTGATTTTAGTCACATTTAACTGTTAACATCAATTTTGTAAAATAAAATTTACACATTTGTTGTTCGGCACAAATAACCGATTTTAAGCGCATGAGTTTCATTTTAAAACCTGTTGATATCGTTGAGAGCATCACTCCCGAAGATTTTAAGAAAAATTATCTGAAAACTAAACGTCCGTTAGTAATCAGGGGCCTAACTAAAGACTGGCCTGCCAGAGAAAAATGGACAACTGAATATTTAAAGGAAATTGGTGGCGAGCTTGAAGTTCCACTTTACGACAACTCAAAAGCCGATCCATCTAAACCAATCAATGCAGCTACGGCGCATATGAAATTTGGCGATTACCTTGACCTAATCAAACGTGAGCCAACTGAACTGCGTATATTCTTTTTTAACCTGTTTAAAAAAGTGCCTAGTTTAATTAATGATGTAAAAATCCCAAAAGATTTAATGGGTGGTTTTATCGAAAGTATGCCTGCTATGTTTTTTGGCGGTTCTAACTCGGTAACCTTCTTACATTATGATATCGATTTACCGCATATTTTCCATACTCACTTTGGTGGCAGAAAGCACATCGTTCTTTTCGACAACAAATGGAAAGACAGATTGTATTGCCTGCCAAATGCAACTTATGCTTTAGAAGATTATGATGTGGCCAACCCCGATTTCGAAAAATTCCCGGCACTAAATGGTGTCGAAGGTTATGAAGTTTTCTTAGAGCATGGCGATACTTTGTTTATGCCAACCGGCATGTGGCACTGGATGAAATATCTGGATGGCTCATTCTCTTTAAGCTTAAGAGCCTGGGATCAATCAATTACACGCAAAGTAGCCAGTGTTTGGAGTTTATTTACCCACGGCGCTATAGACAGTTTAATCAAAATGACTTTCAAAGAAAAATACGCTCATTGGAGAGAGAAAAAAGCAGTTAAAATTGCCGAAAGGGCTTTAGCCAAAGGCAGACCATAGAAAAGTATTGAAAAAGTAAAATACAACGGGGCATCAGATACGATAGCCCCGTTTTTTATTATTATTGCGTTTAAACACGGAGAATTAAAAAATCAGACACCTAAAATGGAAAATAATATCCTTAGCGAAAAAGAAAAAATGCTGGCTGGCAAAGCTTATCAGGCTGGTGGCAAAGAACTATCAAAAGAAAGATTAAAAGCGCGTGAAATTGTTTTCGAGTTTAATAACCTCGCACCGAAATTTATCAAACAACGCAAAGAGTTATTAAAAAGGTTATTCGGAAAAACAGAAAGAATGTTTTATGTAGAACCTCCATTTAGATGCGATTATGGCTACAACATCGAAATCGGCGATAATTTTTACGCCAATTTTAACCTTGTTATTTTAGACTGCGCCAAGGTACGCATTGGCAATAGCGTTTTCATTGCACCAAACGTAGCTATTTATACCGCAGGCCATCCTATCCATGCGCATTTACGCGATCAGGAATATGAATGGGCACAGGAAGTGACCATTGGCAATAGTGTTTGGATCGGCGGCAATGTAGTGATTAATCCAGGGGTAAAAATCGGATCTAATGTGGTAGTCGGATCAGGTAGTGTTGTAACCAGGGATATTCCTGATAATGTTTTTGCCGCAGGGAACCCATGTAGGGTAATCCGCCAGTTAACAGATGCTGATAAGGATTATTATTATAAAGATTTTAAGTTGGGGGAGTAAGAAATCCATCTTCCCCGTTTTTAACCAGGATGCACGAAAAAGCGATTTTATCGCCATTAATTTATTCTAGAGGCTGTATTATAAATCTAGTTTCATTAGAATTTGTCACGTTGAGCCTTTCGAAACGCCTTATACGGGTTATGGCAGGTCCTTCGACATGCTCAGTATGACAATTTTATAAGCTTATTGCATTACGATTCCCAATCAAGTTGAGAATTACGATTTGAGCAAAACCTTCCATCCTTAGCTACTATGATCGGCAACTACTTTCCATTCGCCCTTAATTTTTTTAATTAACAAGGTAAAATATCCTTTAAGTTCATCCTTTTCACGTTTAACATTCCAGCTGCCCAATACAAAAGCCAAATCGGGCTTTAAAAAATCGACCTTTTTAATTCCAAATATTAAAAAACCCATCGCCGATTTATCCGGATAGCCTTTTTTATAATTATCCAGGGTTTTTTGCCAGCCATAAGTTGGTCCGTTTTTACCTACAAAAAGTAAACTATCCGATTTTTCATAACCCTGCATAAAGGCTTCAACATCGCCTTTGTTCCAATCTGTACGTTGCTTTTCGAGTAAATTAAGTATGGCCTGTTTATCTTTCGCATTTTGAGCAAAAGCGCTAAAGGAAACTAAAAACAATGCAATTACAAGTATTCTTTTCATGGTTATTTAAGTTGAGGTAAAAATTAAAGATATGAAACAAATTATTTTGTTCCATGAGGAAAAATTCTTTATTTACATATCTATAAATCTTCTATGCAAAATAAAGTAATCACAATTGGCGAAATACTATGGGATGTTTTCCCAGAGGGTAAAAAAGCTGGCGGCTCGAGCATGAACGTTGCGCTTAATTTACACAAACAAAGTATAGATAGCAGTTTTATTAGCGCAATTGGTGATGATGAAAATGGAAAAGAGCTATTCGATTTTTTAGCCAGCAATCATTTTGCAACTGATTTAATTCAAGTAAATGCCGAATTACCAACCAGTACGGTTGTGGTGCAGCTGGATGAAAACCATCAGGCCACGTATACGATTAAACAACCGGCAGCATGGGATGACATCAAAATCAGCGATAAAAACATAGCCGCTGTAAAACAGGCCGATGCCTTAGTATATTGCAGCTTAACCTGCAGAGCGGAAGAATCTAAAAAAACCATTCTTACACTTTTAGAAAATGCCAAGACTAAAATATTCGACATAAACCTTCGCGCTCCTTTTTATACCATAGAATTAATTGAAACACTTTTGGCAAAAGCTGATATCCTTAAAATAAATGAAGATGAAATTTTATGGGTAAAAAAATCTTTTGGCTTAAGCGGTAATACAGATGAGCAACTTTTAAAACAACTTTCGGGTCAGTTTAATATCGAAATCATCTGCCTTACACTTGGTGATAAAGGTGCCTGTGTTTTAAAAGATGGCAAATTGTTTAAACACCCTGGCTATAAGGTGCAGGTGGCCGATACAGTTGGTGCGGGCGATGCTTTTTTGGCTACATTTATTGCTTGTTACCTACAGGGTTACCCTATGGAAACCACATTAGATAACGCCTGCAAAGTTGGGGCATTTGTAGCCTCTCAGCCTGGCGCAAACCCCAATTACAACAAAAAGATTTATCATATGGCATTGGGATAAGCTGCGGGTTTCGCGTTAGGGATTGTAAGGGTTCAGTACCGATTAAGCAGCTGTTTTTATTTAATTACGGTATGCTTGCTTGTTTCACAGGTCTTCATCGGTACCGGAGCGAAGCGCAGCCCTGAAAAAGCCCGCTCCTTTCCCATTTTTCACGGGATTGGGGAACGCCCAGATCAGTTTGACAGTTTTCAGTTGGCAATTCAATCTGCTTTGTTCTTTCAGCTTTTACCTTCCTGCTTGTCTCCAAATATGACACCACGCTTAAATTAATGCAAAGCGAAACTTTTATCTTCGATAAATCGTTAATACAAGCACATGAGAGGTTTTCGTTTTTCTGATTATAAGCCGGGCGATACGCCAAAGGGTGGGTTCGATGAGTTGCTGAAATTATTTAGCGAACTGCTGAATTATACAGCTGGAGATGCAGCAGAGGCTTTAAGCTGGCTGAATGAGCTCGACAAGCAATATAAACTAACCAATAATGATTATGGCATTGGTAATTTTATCGACGACCTGAAGGACAAAGGTTATCTTACGGAAGACAATCAATCTGGGGAATTTAAAATAACAGCCAAAACCGAACAGACCATCCGCAAATCGGCCCTTGATGAAATTTTTGGGAAACTAAAAAAATCAGGACGGGGAAACCACAACAGTAACCAATCGGGTGTTGGCGAAGAGAAAAATGCCGATAGACGCGAATATAGTTTTGGGGATAGTTTAGATCAGATTGATATGACTGCTTCTATCCACAATGCGCAGATCAACCACGGTATTGGCGATTTCACCTTAACCGATCGCGATCTGGAAGTAGAGGAAAAGGATTTTAAAACCTTAACATCTACCGTATTGATGATCGATATTTCGCACTCGATGATCCTATATGGTGAAGACCGGATTACCCCTGCAAAAAAAGTTGCGATGGCTTTGGCCGAGCTGATTAAAACGAAATACCCTAAAGATACTTTAGACATTGTGGTTTTCGGTAATGACGCCTGGCCAATTAGCGTGAAAGACCTACCTTATTTACAGGTTGGCCCTTACCATACCAATACCTATGCGGGATTAGAATTGGCTGCTGATTTACTACGTCGAAGAAAAACGCATAATAAGCAGATTTTCATGATTACCGACGGAAAACCAACCTGCTTAAAAGAAAATGGCAAGTACTATAAAAACAGCATGGGTTTGGATAGAAAGGTAATTAATAAAACCTTAAACATGGCTGCCCAATGTAAGCGCCTAAAGATTCCGATTACTACATTTATGATTGCCAAAGACCCTTACCTGCAACAGTTTGTGCGCCAGTTTACCGAAATTAATGGCGGCAGGGCTTTTTATAGCTCGCTAAATGGCTTGGGAGAATACATTTTTGAAGATTACATTAAAAACAGACGTAAGACAGTTAAATAAGGTAGAGGGTAAAAGGTGGAAGGTTAAGGTAAAACCCAAAGCCGAAAAGACCTATCTAACAAGTCTTAGAAAACATTTAAACCAGGGAAGATTTAGCGATTGATGTTGCGTGCCGCAAACTTAAACCCTAAACCCTAAACGTTAAACCTATTTTAAAAGATGCAAAACACCACATTAGGCGAATTAAAAACCACAGGATATAAATCGAGATCTGTAAAAGAAGAGCTTAGGGAAAATCTGATTAAAGTTCTCCGCGATAAAAAAACTGAATTTGAGGGCATTATCGGCTACGATGAAACCGTTATTCCGGAGTTACAGACCGCAATCTTATCACGCCACAATATTTTACTTTTAGGTTTACGTGGGCAGGCAAAAACACGGATTGCCCGTTTAATGGTAAACCTACTGGATGAATATGTGCCATATGTTGCCGGAAGTGAGATTTTTGATGACCCTTTGAACCCGATTTCATGGTACGCGAAAAACGAAATTGCCATAAAAGGAGATGATACTGAAATTGCCTGGTTGCACCGTAGCGAAAGGTATACCGAAAAACTGGCCACGCCCGACGTTACTGTTGCCGATTTAATTGGCGATGTTGACCCCATTAAAGCCGCAACATTGAAATTAACCTATAATGATGAGCGTGTAATCCACTTTGGTTTAATTCCGCGTGCACACCGCAGCATATTCGTGATTAACGAACTTCCGGATTTACAGGCCCGTATTCAGGTGGCATTATTTAACATGCTACAGGAGAAAGATATTCAGATCCGCGGTTTTAAACTGCGTTTACCCCTGGATATCCAGTTTGTATTTACCGCAAACCCAGAAGATTATACCAACCGTGGAAGCATTGTTACACCGTTGAAAGATAGGATTGAAAGTCAGATTTTGACACACTACCCTAAAACCATCGAAATTTCGCGCAAAATTACTTTTCAGGAGGCAAAATTAACCCCCGATCAAAAAGCCAATATTGAGGCCGATGGATTGGTAAAGGATTTAATCGAGCAGATTGCTTTTGAGGCACGTAAAAGTGAATATATCGATCAAAAGTCAGGTGTTTCAGCCAGGTTAACCATTTCTGCTTATGAAAATTTAATCAGCACGGCTGAAAGAAGAATGCTGATTGCAGGCGAGAAAAATACTTTTGTACGTTTATCTGACCTTGCGGGAATTATCCCGGCAATAACCGGCAAAATAGAACTGGTTTACGAAGGCGAACTGGAAGGGCCAGCACATGTAGCCACAACCTTAATCGGGAAAGCAGTTAAAACGTTGTTTGCGCGTTACTTCCCAGATCCAGAAAAGGCAAAGAAAAGCAAAACGGCAAATCCTTATACTGAAGTAACTGAATGGTTTACAGAAGGCAACAATGTAGATGTTACTGATACTTTAACCAATGCACAGTATAAAAAAGCGCTGATGCTGGTGCCAAGTTTATACGATCTGGTAAAGAAGTTTCATCCTAAATTAAGCGAAAATCAAACTTTATTGTTAATGGAATTCGTACTGCATGGTTTAGCTGAATATTCGCAATTGAGCAAAAATTATTTAAACGGTGGCTTTGGTTTCGCTGATATGTTTGGCAGTTTATTTAACGCCGAATTTGACGAAGAAGAGGATGAAGACGATTTCAGATAAAATTAATGGAGTTTAACGGATATCTTTTATCGCTAAAGTTAAAACAAGAGCACCTTCCTAATGGATATCCGTTTAATATTCCATGCTTAAAATCTTTTGAAAAGTTAGACTTCCATCCTAATGTTACATTTTTTACCGGCGAAAACGGGGTTGGAAAATCAACTTTGATTGAAGCTATTGCAGTTTATCTTGGTTTCAATGCAGAGGGTGGAGGTAAAAATTTCAATTTTAAAAGCACAGCAACACATTCTGCATTGCATAACTTCCTCAGTATAACCAAAGGATTTAAACAAATTAAAGATGGTTATTTTTTAAGGGGGGAGAGTTTTTACAATGTTGCCAGCGAGATTGACAAACTTGATGAAGAACCCTTCTCTTCACCTAAAATAATAGATTCTTATGGAGGCATTTCTTTACATGAACAATCGCACGGAGAATCTTTTTGGTCGCTATTTATGAATCGTTTTAGTGGCCATGGTGTTTATATACTGGATGAACCTGAATCGGCCCTTTCGGCTACAAAACAAATTGCCATGTTATCCAAAATCAATAATTTGGTAAATAAAAATGCCCAATTCATCATCGCCACCCACTCTCCGATATTATTGTCCTATCCCAATGCCTGGATATACGAAATGTCGGAAAATAAGATAGCTAAGGTTAAATACGAGGAATCGGAAGTTTATCGAGTTTATAAAGCTTTTTTAGATCACCCTCAACGAATATTAGATAATTTATTTACTTCAAATACTTAATTTAGACAGGTCAAACAAACCTGTCTAAATTTTTAATTTAACTCGAATAACCCGATTGTATGGGAAGACTACCTTTCATCATTGCTGCCTGCATATTTATCATTGCTTTTGACATTTATTGTTACAAAGCCATTATTGCTGTTTTTAAAAAATGGAAACCGACTACTAAAAAAGTATTTGCCATTGCGTATTGGAGTTATAACCTGCTTTTGATTTTCGGCGTTTTCTGTGGAATATACCTCAACCTTTTCCTTACGTTAAGGGCCATTATTTTGGTTGCCTTCTTTTTAACCGTTGCCTGTAAAATGGCTATGCTCCCATTTTTGATCTTGGATGATTTACGAAGGTTATTCATTAAAATTTTCAGGAGGAACAAAAAAAGTGAAGGCTCAACGGCACAAAATACAACAGCAGAACCCATTTCACGCTCTGAGTTTCTGGTTAAAGCCGGATTGGTGGCAGCAGCAGTACCCTTAACTTCATTAAGCTGGGGCATTATTTCTGGCGCATACGATTATCAGGTGCGACGGGTAAATTTAATCCTCCCTAACCTACCCAAAGCTTTTGACGGCATTACCATGGGGCAGATTTCTGATATCCACTCTGGAAGCTTTTACAACAAAACAGCCGTAAAGGGCGGTGTAGAAATGCTATTGGGCGAGAAACCCGATTTCGTTTTTTTTACCGGCGATTTAGTGAATAACCTTACCAACGAGGTAAGAGATTATCAGGATATATTTTCGAAAGTAAAAGCACCTCTAGGTGTATATTCAACATTGGGAAACCACGATTATGGTGATTATTTTTTTGGCAAAGAATCTTCTCCTGCCAAGGTAAAAAACCTGAAAGATATGGTTGATGTGCATAAAGTAATGGGTTACAATTTACTAATGAACGAAAACAGGAGATTAAAAGTAGATGGAGAAGAAATCGGAATTTTAGGTATCGAAAACTGGGGAATGGGCCGTTTCCCTAAATATGGAAAAATGGAGCTTGCAGTTCAGCATACAGACGATTTACCAGTTAAACTTTTGCTTAGTCACGATCCTTCGCATTGGCGTGGAGAGGTTCTAAAGAAATACCCGCAAATAGATGCGATGTTCAGTGGCCATACACATGGAATGCAGTTTGGCGTTCGTTTCAAAGAGGTTCAATGGAGCCCGGTACAATACATTTATAAAGAATGGGCGGGTTTATACCAGGAGCAAAAACAACAGCTTTATGTTAATGTAGGCTATGGCTTTTTAGGTTATCCGGGTAGGGTTGGTATTTTACCTGAGATTACAATATTTACTTTAAAAAGAGCATAGTAAATAAAACTCGTCATTTCGATCCGATAGCTATCGGATGAAGTGCAACGAAATGGAGAAATCTATAAAAATATGTAAGTAAATCACCCATAGATTTCTCCGCTACAGTCGAAATTCCAGTGCCGTCAGATGTTACCATCTGACATGTTATATAACCGTCAGATGGTAACATCTGACGGCATAATAATTATCCCGCATTAAAGCGATAACCTACCCCCCTAACTGTCTGTAACAACTGCGGATTATCAGGATTCAATTCTATCTTCTTACGTAAGCGCACAATATGCATATCAAGCGTTCTGGTGTTCACATCAGAGTTGTAACCCCACACCACCAGCATCAATTCATCACGGTTGATTACTTTACCCGGGTTGCGCAAGAAATAAAGGAGGATACGGTTTTCCAATATCGTTAACTCGATTTTCTTTCCATCTCTAAACAACGTGTGGATGTTTGGATGGTGTTCCATATTGCCAAAACGGTGAATTTCGGCAGTATCTTTATTCACGATGAATTTCACCTTGCTCTCCAACATTGCAACCAAAACATCCATATTAAATGGTTTGGTGATATAATCAGATGCACCAAAGTTATAGGCATCAATTTTATCAACATCCTGCGCTTTAGCAGTCATCATAATGATCAGGTTTTCGAATCCTTGCTTACGCACATTCTCGCAAACTTCAGCGCCCTGTTTACCTGGCATCATCCAATCCAATAAAACAATATCGGGCTGATCGGCAACAATCATTCTTTCACCAGCTTCGCCATCATTTGCTTCAAGCACAGTATAACCTTCAGCCTTTAAACGGTGGGCCACAAGAAAGCGAAGATTTTCATCATCTTCTACAATTAATATTTTTACTTCTTTTGACATTTGTATGTGTATTTTATTTGCGGTTGTAATATTGAAACGCTGTACTGTTTAAAGGTTTAAACTCAACTTAAAATCTTCCAACCTGTAACCTTTCAACTCCTAAAAATTTAACTATTATAAGGCAGTACTATTTTAAATTCGGTACCATTTCCTACTTTACTTTTTACAGAGATTTCTCCATCCATAAAGTTAACCAGTTCTTTGCAGAATGCCAAACCCAGGCCTACACTGCCCATTTGGTTATACTCATTCTGAATCCTGAAAAACTTCTTAAATATATTATTTAATTCTGATGCTGCGATACCTATTCCCTTATCGGCAAACCGGAAAACCAGCAGCCCTTTAATCAACTTTGCACTAACGTGTAATTTTTTCTGTTCTGGCTTCGAATATTTGTAGGCATTTTCTGCCAGATTATCGAATAAACTCCCCAATAATACCGGATCAGTAATAAAGGTTTTAAAGCCCGCCACCTCATAGGTAATCTTAAAATCGGGATGTTTTAACGTATGCGATTCAATGGTACTTTCAATAAAATCTACAATATTAACTTCTTCCTGGTTCAGTTTAATCGCCTTATTTTCGATCTGCGTAAAGGCCAATAACTTATTCATTAAACCATTCAGCTTATCGGCTTCTTCATCCAGTATCTTGCCATAAAGTTGCTGTTCCCTTTGACTTAATGCGGGAGCACTCTTAATATTGTTTCCTGCAATCTTAATCACGCTGACGGGCGTTTTAAACTCATGCGTAAGGTTATTCACAAAATCGTACTGCAGCTTAAACATTTTGCTATTGATGTTCAGGTTACGGTAAATTAAAAAAGCAACCAATAAGAGCACACCGTATACCAATAAAAGCACCAGGGCAATCGGCATGAAGTAAATAAAAATTTCCTTCTTGATGTAAGATTTTGATGAAATGAGGTACAGCTTAAAATCAGAAAATGCACCCGGCAGGGCAATTTCGGTGTTAATATTTTCATCAGAAGTATCAATCGGATCGTAAGTCAACGGCTCAATTCTAATCGTTTGGTACAATAATGGTCTGGTATTGATGATCTTGATTTTATGCGCATCGAGATTAAAAACCAGTACATCCTGTTGATAAACAGGTGCTGGATCTAACTTCCGCCTGATCATATCTTTATAGGCCCTTAAATCCTCCCGGCGGGGAATATTTAAATAGGTGATTTTATTTTCATTCGAGTTAACGATAGAAAAATTAGTAAACAATTCCTCTTGTGTAGGCACCGATGCTGTATCCAGATCCTCAACAAAAGTGGCAAGTTTAATGGCTATTGCATTAAAATCGCTTCCCACGTTAAAAGATCTGGTATTATCTTCTGAATATAATTTTACCGAATCGGGCTTAACACCTTTACCAAACTGAAAAATAGATTTAGGGCCAATACCTAAGTGGTTTGCATTGATCCCATCCTTAACAGGAACATTCTTTACCTCTGTGTCGTAAAAAGTAACCTTCGAGATAAAAGGATACTTTAGCATCACGGTATCTACAAACTTTGCTGCCGTAGAAGAATCTAAAAAGCCACTATAATACGAAATCTCGGGCATTTTATTCTGAAAGAAATCGTTATAAGGCTTAATACTTTGCTCTAGCACGTTTACCTTCTCAGATACAAAATCGTTCTCGATCGATTTCTTGCTGTAGTTAAACGCTAAAAAAAGCGATAGGATAAAAAGAATGGAAATGAGTATAATGAAGGTTATACCGAGAGAGAAATTTTTACGATATCCACTTTTTTTATCTAAGGCCATACCCTATTTCTTACCTAGATTTTCCTGTAAAAATTCTTCTAATGCTTTGTACAAAGCCGTTCTGCTTTGTTGACGTACTATTGGGTTTGGGCCTTCTTCCTTTTCGATATAGGTAACCCGAATATTCCGTTTTTTCAGCTCTTTGATAAACTGAACACCTTCTGCTACATTAACACGTGGATCTTTAGGATTCTGTGCGATAAAAACAGGCGATTTAAACCGATCGGCATGGAAAACAGGCGATGCAAACCGCATATAATCGGTATCAGTTACCGGATTGCCAACAATTTCATAATACATCTGCAAATTCGCTTTTAAAAACGGCGGGATGGTTTTCAGGTAACTAAACAAATTGATTACTCCTGAATTTGATCCACCACATTTATAAAGATCGGGATTTTTATACAAACAATTTAATGCAATATAACCACCAAAACCATTGCCATAAATAGCGATTTTTTTAGGATTAGCAATGTTTTGCGCAATTAACCACCTTATCCCATCATTAACGTCTTCCTGGATTTTATCGCCCCACTGCTTAAAACCAGCGGCATAAAAAGATTTACCATAACCGGTAGACCCACGATAGTTTACCTGCAAAACAGCATAACCACGGTTAGCCAAGAATTGAACCTCTGCATTATAACCCCAGCTATTTCGCCCTGCAGGGCCATTATGCGGCAGCACCACTACAGGTAAATTAACAGCCTTTTTATTTTTGGGCAAGGTTAAATAACCGTTAATGGTTAAATTATCCGAGCTTTTAAAACAGATTGGTTTCATGGCACTCATATCGCCCTGTTTAATAGATGGGCTAATATCAGTTAGTTTTTTAAGTTTATTCTCGCTAACGGTATAGAGATAATAAGAACCTGGATTTTTATCGGTAAATGTTCTTACCACAAAAACCTTGTCCATTTTATCTTTATCCATAATCTTCCATTCAGTACCTGGCAAAAGCCTATCTATTTTCGAATAGGTAACCTTAGTACTTTCATCAAGATAATATTTTTCTTTTTTCCAGGTTTCGCAGGTTACAAAAAGCATTTTCTTTTGTGCCCTCGAATATTTTACATCTACCACGTTTAAGGTATCGTTTGCAAAAAGAACCTGTTTTTCTTTACCTGTTTTTAAATCGAGCGCCACTAGCGCATTCTTATCCCTATCTACATTTGAAATGACATAAAGTACATTGGGTTGGCTTTCGGAGAAGGCAACTGGCTGTAAAGTGGTTTCGAAATTATTGGTAATTACCGGAGCAAAGGCCTGGTTTTCGTTTTGCCGGTACATTAAAGTTTCGTTCACTCCATCACTCGCTACAGCAATTTTCAGCACCCCTCTGTTATCTGTCATCCATTCGGTAATATTGCCAGGATTTTTAGCTGCAATATCCATTTTACCATTCCGAACATTTAAACGGTAAACATCGAAAACTGTCGAATCGCGTTTATTGGATGCAACAATAATGTATTTATCATCAATCAACTGATCTTCTATTACCCTTAACCTGTTTTTCTCGTTTGCACTCAGTTGAACCTGCTTGCTTCCATCTTTATTGATGACGAAAATATCCGATTTACGCTCTTTAGATTCGTCTTCAGTATAATAAATCAACTCGTTATTGCTGGTCCAGAAATGAAAACTGATATTCTTCCCATTCAAATGGGTTAACTGAAGACTATTTCCGGTAGCAAGATCTTCAACAAAAAGATCAAGTTTTTTATCATGAAGCTTTAAGTAAGAAAGACTTTTCCCATCCGGAGAAATGCGATAATAGGCTTTATCCTGCGTTTTAAAAAAATCGTCCACAGGAATAGTATCATCGTTAGTGCCTTTACAGGCCCAGATCAATGCAACCATTAACAATAGAAAAATCTTTTTTAGCATAAATAAATCCTTTACGGGATGACAAAAATAAGTATCATAACAACTTAACCGCGATTTACACCAACAATGTTACTTATGCAATCAATAATAAGTCGTGGTTCAATTTAGTATTTATAAAATACCTACAAAATAAAATACAGGTAACATTTAAAATACGTTTAATATCAATTGGCACTTTAGCTAAAGATGTATTAAAATGTTACATTTAAAACTTATAATTTAGGGTTTATGAACCGCTTGCTTTTCATCATATTCTTATCGCTAACACTTGGGGCCAATGCACAGATTTTCCGCCCGAACCAACAGGTTGCACCCGATGAAAGTACTTTAGCCATTCAATATTACCAGGACGGCGATTATGAAAAAGCCGTTGTTCTGCTTGAGAAACTCTATGCCATACCGAATAACGAGGCTTATTTCGATATTTATTTCAATACACTGGTAAAATTGAAACGTTATGATGTTGCCGAAAAATTAGTTAAAAAGGAAATCAGGAAAAGTCCACAGAGTGATCTCTATCCAATAGCACTGGGCAAACTTTATCAGGAGAAGGGTGATGTATTAGCGGCAAACAAGATTTTTACAGATGTAATTAATAAACTTCCGAAAGATGAATTTAAGATCAGGAATTTAGCCAATAGTTTTTATCGTTTTGAAAATTATGAATTTGCGGTTCAAACTTTTAAGCAGGGCAGAAAACTGTTGGGCAACGATCAACTCTTTGTCTTTGAGCTATTGAACATCTACCGTTTTAAAAAGGATAAGCCCATGCTCATGCAAGAGTACCTTGATGCCATGGGCACCATGCCGCAGCTTTTACCGCAGGCTGAAGCCGTACTGGCCTCTATTTTTGAGGACAAAAACGATTACCAAACCTTTCAGGCAGCTATTTTAAGAAAAATACAGAAAGAGCCCGATGCCGAAATTTATATTCAGTTACTTACCTGGAATTATATCCAACAACAGGAATTTGATATGGCCCTGCGCCAGCTAATTGCATACGATAAACGCACCAAAGCTGATGGAGGCACCTTATTTAATGCCATTTATACATTTGTTGACAATGGCGCATACGAAACGGCGATTAAAGCCTACGATTACCTGTTAACTAAAGGAAAGGATAACCAGTATTATCTTCCTTCAAAAATAGAAATGCTGAATACCAAGTATAACCTGCGTACTAATGGGAAATATACGATAGCCGACCTTGACCTGTTAGCGAAAGATTATCAGGCCTTACTGGACGAAAACGGTAAGAACAGAAACACACTTTTCGCGATAAAAAAACTCGCAAACTTGCAGGCTTATTATTTAAACCAGCCCAGTAACGCGGAAAAAGAACTAGAAGAAGCAATAAAAATGCCTGGCATTAACGATCAGGACTTAGGCCAGTTAAAACTCGATTTAGGCGATATTTATATTTTAACCAACCAACCCTGGGAAGCTTTTTTAGTTTACGAGCAAGTGAGCAAACAATTTGAAGGACAGCCCATAGGAAATGAGGCACGTTTCAGGAGCGCTAAACTTTCCTTTTATCAGGGTAATTTCGAATACAGCAATGGCCAATGTCAGGTTTTAAAGGCCGCAACTTCACAACTCATTGCAAACGATGCCTTGAACCTGAGTTTACTGATTAACGATAATATTCAAACCCCTGCAGATAGCAACGCACTAAAAATGTATGCCGATGCAGAGATGCTTTTATTCAGAAACCTCCCTGAGCGTGCCGTTAAAAAAATGGATAGTATTGCGATAGCATTTCCACAAAATAGCCTAGCCGACGCGATAATGATGAGTAAAGCAAGAATTTTCATCAAAGTAAACGATTTCCAAAAAGCAGCCGATATCTTGAAAAAGGTAACTGAAGATTTTAAAGATGGAATTTGGACAGACGATGCGCTTTTTACCTTGGGCGATCTTTATGAAAAGAAATTGAACGACATTGCACAGGCCAAAATCTATTTCCAGAAACTGATTACGGATTACCCGGGGAGCATGTTCAGTGCCGAAGCAAGAAAAAGGTTTAGGAATTTACGCGGAGACGGGGTTTAATTAGCTCAATGGTTCATTAGTCATTAGTTCATTCGTAATGGTTAATCGGTTAATTGTTGTAACTGGTTAATTGCCCCATACGCTCAACGCCAAACGCTATAACGTTTCCAATCCCAAACCACCACATTCCATTCTACCGCGCTGTTATCTGTATAAGTATGAATAACCTCGAAACCAATACGTTTATGTGCATTCATCGATCGTAAATTGATGCTTGCAATTTCGGTGATTGCGAAATCGTATTTAGATTTAAAATAATCTTTATAAGCGTGATAACATTGATCGAATAAACCCTTACCCCGATAATTCTGACCAACACAAACCTGGCCTACAACAATATACGAATAAGAAGAAACAAATTTACCGTGATATTGGATGTGATCGAAACTTTCGTACATTTCAACCAATCTCGGGATAGCATTCTTAGACTGCTCGGTCATTGCTAACACATAAGCTACAACCAATTCTCCATCTCTTGCAATAATGTTGGGTTCATGCTGATGCATTTTTTCCAGATCATCAAGTGAATGCGAAACGGTGACGAAACCCTGTTCTTTTATTTGCTCAGAGGTTAAATCTTTTTTTAGGTTTTGTTTTTGAAGCTCAAGAATGCCTTCAAGTTCTTTGGTAGTAGAAGATTTGGTAATGATAATCATTTGTGGATATAGATGGCATTAGACATCTAGTGCAATAATAGTTAAGGTTAGCAACAAAATGAAGCAAATTCCTGCCAAGATTAAAATTCTGGCACCATGCTGCCTATCGGTTAAGGAATAAGAAAACACTTTTTCACCTGTACTTAGTGTTCTCTTTTTCTTCATAATATCCCAACCGATAACCAATCCTAAAATGCCGCCGAAAATTGCAGTTAGGTAACCAGTATAAATATAATTTCGAGTGGAATTGTCTATTTTTTGAGAGGCGTTATTTCGTATCATGCTTAAAAACAATGGGATTCGTCAAATTTAGCAGATTGACACCACTTTAAAGAATAAAAACCACTATCAGCAATTTTTTAACATTTATATATTATCTACCTTTGTGGCATGTTTTTATATAATGTTACGCTCATCATTGATGATGCAGCAGCCGAAGAGTGGTTACAGTGGATGCAAGATGTTCATATCCCTGAAGTGATGGCTACGGGTATGTTTATTTCCAACCGCTTATTAAAGGTTATAGACTCACCGAACGAAGGAGTAACCTATTGCGCACAGTATGTTGCCGAGACATTAGATCATTATAATAAATACCAGGAAGTATTTGCACCTGCTTTACAGGCTGAACTAAACGAAAGATACAAAAACCGCTTTGTGGCTTATCGTACCTTAATGGAATTTGTAGGTTAGACTTCCGACTAAGGACTCCGGACTTATTTCAGCTTCTCATTATTCTTATGCCTATCTGCGTCGCGGATACTCTTTTTCTCCAGGTTCTTTTCTAAGGCTTCGGTTAGGTTAATACCGGTTTGATTGGCCAGACAGATCAGCACAAACATTACATCAGCCATTTCATCGGCAAGGTTTACCTCTTCGTCACTTTTTTTAAACGATTGCTCGCCATATTTACGGGCCATAATACGGGCAACCTCCCCAACTTCTTCCATTAAAATAGCGGTGTTGGTTAATTCATTAAAATAACGGATGCCTGTGGTTTTAATCCAAAGGTCTACGGTTTCCTGTGCTTCGTTAATGGTCATTTTTTTCTTCTTCTATTTCTGATTTTATAATGCTGCTCACTTCAATATTGGCACCTTCGAGCAAAAACACACCTGCACCTTTTTCTCTCGCATAAGATGTTTTTATCTCTCCAATTTTGGTAATCCTGGCAAAATATGGTTGTTCTCGCTTACGTTGTGGATCTCTGTCGCTCGATTCAGTGATCATAATGAAATCTTTGATTGGTTTATCCATTTTAAACCAATACAGATAATCGGCATTGTATGATACGGCGTTTATATTTTTATATTTTGAATAATAGTTAATCGCACCAGCTTGTCCATAATTATCAGCACGTACCAATACAGTAGATTTATCTTTAACCTTTCTGTAGGCAACATCAACAAGTGTTGCCAATTCTTTCCAGCCCTGCATATCAGCATAGTCCTGTGGCAGCGCGTGATTTTTCCCATCTTCCCAACGCAATGCCCCTACCCGCTCGAACCTTTTATGGTGTGCAACAATTTCATCGGGACTATAAACAGGCATCAAAAGCGGTAACAGGTAAATAAATGTGCCTATATTAAAAGCAAACAACAAACCTGTTAGTATACGTTTCTTCGCTAAAACCCGACTTAAGTAAACAGCCCCAAAAGCCAATAAAACCGGATATAAACCTAAGGCATAATAATCTTTAGCTTTAAAATAGCTAAATACAATAAGTGTAAATAAATAGGAGAGTATAATCCATCTGTATTTGCTGAAATCCTTATAAAAAATCAGGCTGCAAATGCCTGCTAAAAGAATAAAGATCGAACTGATAAAAAAGAGGAACTGTCCGACAAAAAAATCAAACCGGTTTACATGAACCAACTGAGTTGCCTGTAAAAGTTTCATGTGGGCGAGCACCGGAAAGTGATTGTTAATCTGCCAGATTATATTGGGTGAAATGATTAAAAGCACCAGTAAAATGGCCAGATAAAGATGTTTATCGGTAAATATTTTTCGTTTTGAGGTAATGAGTATAGCTGGTAGTAAACCAATGATGAGAAAAAGGATATTGTATTTATTTAAAAAACCTAAAGCGACAAAAATGGCAAAGGCATACAGGTATCTGGCTTCGTTTTTATCGAAATATTTTAACAGATAATAGAATATAGCTGTCCACGCCAAAACATCGAAAGAATTGGGTTGGTAAAGGGTATTTAGCCTGAGCATAGCAGAACACAGGCAAGCTACAGCAACCAGGCATTTGGCCAGTAAGTTACCCTTTAAAAAACCGACAATTTTCCAGCAGTACAATATAGTGAAGGCACCTAATAATGCAGGAACTAGTTTTACCACGAAATATCCATTGCCAAAAGCTTTAATCAGCCATGAAAATAGCGAGGTTAAAGGCGGAACTGAGGTAAAACCTGCAGCCAGGTGGTTCGCCTGATCCAAATGCAGAAATTCATCACGGTGCAATTCGTAAACCGAATTAACCAATACAAAAGATAACACTAACTTTAAAATCAGAAAAAACGCAAGACAACTGTATTCCGCTAGCCGGTTCGGATTTTTATCCTTCATATTAGCTTAGGTTAAAAGTTTGGAATAAATTAATATTATTTTTTTGACAATTCAAGACTTAATAAGTTACGCCGCTATTATTTAATATTAATTATTCCTTATCTTTTGTATCAATCAAAATTGTAACTGGTCCATCGTTTAAAAGTGCGATTTTCATATCAGCACCAAAAATTCCGGTTTTTACTTTTTTACCCAATAAAGCCGATAACTTTTCAATCATTTTCTCGTAAAGTGGAATCGCCACATCTGGTCGTGCTGCCCTTGTAAAACCCGGACGGTTTCCTTTTTTGGTAGATGCAAATAAGGTAAATTGGCTGATCAATAAAATATCTCCGCCCACATCGGCAAGTGCTTTATTCATCATTCCGTTTTCATCTCCAAAAACACGCATACCGATAATTTTCTGTGCCAACCAATCCAAATCCTCTAAAGCATCGGCGTCTTCTATACCTAACAACACTAAAAATCCGGTATCAATCGCTCCCGTTACCTCGCCGTCCACTGTGCAACTGGCCTGTGTAACTCTTTGTAAAACTGCTCGCATTTTATACTACTTTTGCTCAATAAAATTGATATGCGCAAGATAAGTATTTTAGTGGTTTCCGTATTTCTCTTCTTTGGTTGCAAACAAAAATCAATTGTTCACCCTACTTTTTATTATTGGAAAACGGATTATCAGAACAAAAAGAAAGAAACCAGTTATCTTGATCAATTTAAATCAAAATCTTTGTACGTGCGGATTATGGATGTAGATTTCAATCCAGATCTGCAGCTACCTGTACCCATTTCGCCGATTAAATTTTCGGATCCCTTACCTAAACAGATCGACATTATCCCCGTTGTGTTTATCGTTAACGAGGTTTTTAACAAGATTGACACCATGCAAACAGCGGTTATGGCGGATCGCATTGTCAAATTTGTAGCCGCAAAGGTAAAACAGGCCGGAAAGCAAAATTATGTGGAATTACAGATTGATTGCGATTGGACCAAGGGTACCAGAAACAGGTATTTTAAATTCCTCGAACAATTAAACGCCAATCCGCTTTTAAAGGGAAAAAGCATTTCGGTAACCTTGCGGCTGCATCAGGTTAAAAACATCATATCAAGCGGCGTACCTCCTGTAGAAAAAGCCATTTTAATGTGTTACAACATGGGTAACCTGCGTAAATATGGCGAACAAAATTCGATATTGGATCAGCACGAAATGGATCTTTACCTAAAAGATTACCTTGAGCGATATCCCTTGCCACTTGATCTAGCCTTACCTATTTTCGAATGGGCAGTGGTATTCAGGAACGGGCAATATGCGGGTATCTCCAAACGGATCCGCAAAATCCAGATCGGGGATAAAAAACTTTTTAAACAGAGGGGAAATTCCATTCTCTACGATCTTTTGGTTGATTATCCTGCAGCAGGGTTAAAAAAAGGAGATGTGGTAAGATGGGAACAGATTTCCAATGAAGATTTGCTTTCGACCTCCAAATTTTTATCCCGATATTTAAGCCCTAGAGACCGGAACCTCGTTTTTTACCATTTAGACACCGACCTTTTAAAACATTTTACTAATGAAGACGTTCAAAAAGTTATCGCTAATTTTTAGTGTATTCCTAATTACTTTTTTCGGCGAAATTGCCGTAAATCTTGCCTGTGGCGGTGAGATAGATCCTTACGATTATTACATTTCTTATTTCCACAACAACATAGAAGGAGATGAATATTCGCCGTTCGCCTACAACCAGATGGTTTACCTCAACAGCGAAACGGATATAGAAAGCGAGCCAGATATCAATAGTCGTGAATGGGCGAAATACCTCAATGTTAAAAAAGAAGATGTGCTAAAAGTAATGTACAAAACAGATAGTGCAACTGACGTAAAACTCGTTAATTTTGATGGTAACTTATCACAATTACCCGATAGCTTACAACAGAATAGTTTTATCCAGGCATTAAGCAAACGCAAAGAATCACTAAAGTATTATCAATTTGCCAAAAGCTGTGAACCTTTGGCCAATGTGGATTTCAGTCTTTGGGATCCAAAGCCTCGCGATACGACCGCCATGGGTTCAAAAGCCCAAGAAGGCCTAAAACTAACCGGAGCAGAAAAAGACGATTTTCTTAAGCTGCGTTACGCTTACCAAGCTGAGCGGATGTTTCACTTTGCAGGTTCTCATGCTGAGAGTAAATCAACTTATGAGAAATATATCAAAACCAGTAAGGTAAACAGTGCGGTTAAGGGCTGGGCATTGGCATTGTACGCAGGGTCTACCCGTAGATTGGGGAATCCTGAAGAATCTGCCTTCCTATTCTCGAAAGTTTTTGCAAGTAATCCTGAACGAAGAGTACAGGCCTATAAAAATTATTATTATACTAGTTCGCCTGTTAATGGGGCGCTAAAATACGCCAAAACCAATAACGAGAAAGCTAATATCTGGGCGATAAACGGATTTGGAGATGCTGATTCGGGCATAGAAAGCCTGAATAAAGTTTATCAGTACGAACCAAAAAGCCAGCTTAACGGCACGCTCTTGGTACGCGAAGTAAATAAATTAGAGCAAGATCTTATCGAGGCGAACGATATTGCCAAAATTGGCTATAACTATTATTTTTCGGATAACGGCAATTCCAAATATAAAGACAGTCTAAAAGCCGTCAACCTTAAACAACTGAATGAAATCAGGAATTTTGCGGTAAAACTGGCCACAGAGAAGAAATACCCACAGCCTGAGCTAGGCACTTTAACAGCAGCTTATTTATCATGGATGGAGAACAAAGATTTTCTGGCCTCGAATTACCTTGCCATCTTAAAGCCTGATAAACTACCAGAAAGATTACGCGACCAATACCGCATTACCGATTTATTGATCAAGGCGAAAAACATCAAAAAAGGAAATCCTTTTAATGAGAACGATTTATTGCCGACCTTAAAATGGCTTGACGAAAAACGTTTTGCAGAAAACAGCGAGCAACCAAAAGGGCCATATTATTATGATACAGACCGTGCCAGCAAACGCTTTAGCAGAACCACCAGGAATTTTTATCAGCAGATATTGGCTCCAGCTTATTTG
Organism: Pedobacter kyonggii; assembly: GCF_004310665.1. Classification (GTDB taxonomy): domain Bacteria; phylum Bacteroidota; class Bacteroidia; order Sphingobacteriales; family Sphingobacteriaceae; genus Pedobacter; species Pedobacter kyonggii. Next base: position 175,726 of record NZ_SIXF01000010.1, read on the forward strand.
AGTATGGGCGATACTGCAAAAGCCGCATTAGCAATGGTTAAAGGCGACCTGGAATACAAAACGTTAAAAGAGAATTCACTTTTCCAGAATATGAGTTACCAAAGTATTGCTTTTTGGCAGAAAAACTTAAGTCCGAAAAGCATGCAGGGATTAGCGGTTTATAAAACCAAGGCAGCAGGCAATGATGTCACCGCTTTATTGGCTTCAGCCTTAAACCAGCTCAAAAACGATGATTTTTACGAACTCTTTGGCACAACTTACTTGCGAACGCATCAGTATGATAAGGCTGTACAGATGTTTGCCAAAGTATCGCCCAACTACAAATATTTTAATCCAGAGAACTGGTATGGCGATGAATCTAACGCAAAACTTTATGCTAATCCTTTCATCGAAACGATAAACGATTATCCAAAAAAATATGTAACAGCGAAAACATCAATTACTAAAAAAGCTTTTGCAGCTGAAATGCTCCGCTTGCAGAAATTAACCATCAGTGATAAAAAGAACGCAGCGCTTTACTATTATAAAATGGCCAATGCGGTTTATCAGACAGGTTATTTTGGTAACAGTTGGTTCCTGATCAGTTATGATTGGTCATCATACGACAATAGTAACCCGGCAAAATATGTATTCGATGGCGATTATAAAAAAGCGCAAACGGCAAAAGCCTGGTATTTAAAAGCCAGAGCATTAAGCACCAATGCCGATTTTAAGGCAAAATGCACCTTTATGTTGGCTAAATGTTTACAGAAACAGATTATCATGAATGCTAACCCACTTTCATTTTCATACTATGATAAAACAGATGTGAAATGGAAAAACTTTATCAAGGCAAATTACAACAACCCTTATCTTAAAGAATTAAGATTTAATTATGCCAAAACGCCTTTTTATGCCGTTGCGGCAGGCGAGTGTAGTTACTTAGGTGATTTTATTAAACCGAAAACGCAATAAGCACGTTTTACCATTGAGAAGTTAAGAACCATGCGATAAAACCTTAATGTCCTTAACTCCTTAATGGTATAAAACATAAAACAGTGAAACTTTGCAGTACAACACTTATCTATTTTAACAGATTTCTCGACTTCGTTGCACTTCGCTCGAAATGACGAATCTATATGAATGAGAAAACAGTCTTATTTTATATTAACTTGCCTGGCATTTTGACTAAACCCTAAACCCTAAACCCTAAACCCTAAACCCTAAACCCTAAACTACCACCTAATCAACGCACTGGCCCAGGTAAAGCCCGATCCGAATGCAGCAAGGCAAACCAGATCGCCATCTCTAATTTTGCCTGCTTCCCAAGCTTCGCATAAGGCAATTGGAACAGAAGCTGCTGTGGTATTGCCATATTTCTGGATGTTATTAAAAACCTGATCATCATTTAAACCCAACAACTGCTGTACATACTGGCTAATACGCAAATTTGCCTGATGCGGTACCAACATATCAATATCTTTCTCTGTTAAATTATTAGCAGCCAAAGCCTCTTTAATTACTTCTGGGAATTTTACCACTGCCTTTTTGAAAACCGATGGCCCATCCATGTAAGGCAAAGCGGCACCGCTATCCAAAATTTCCTGTGTCATAAATAATCCGCCCAGCTCCTGTTCAGGATAGGCAGGTTTATCTTTCAACCATTTATTCGCGTGAGAACCTGGATAATACATGGCCAAAATTTCAGCATCAGCACCATCACTATGCAAATGTGTACTTAAAATCCCTTTTCCAGGTTCATCTGTTGGCTGTAACACCACAGCGCCGGCACCATCGCCAAAAATCACCGATACATTGCGGCTGCGGGTTTCAAAATCCATTGCAAACGAATGTTTCTCGCTTCCCACTACCAGTACATTTTTATACATACCTGTTTTTACAAACTGATCGGCCACAGAAAGTGCATAAACAAAGCCCGAACATTGGTTACGGATATCTAAAGCACCAATTTCACCCATGCCCATTTCGCGTTGCAATAGTACGCCACAACCTGGAAAATAATAATCGGGGCTTAATGTCGCAAAAACGATAAAATCGACATCCTTAGCGGTAATCCCAGCCCTTTCGATCGCAATTTTGGCCGCCTCAATACCCATTGTAGTAGTGGTCTCCTCGTTACGATCGGCAAAACGGCGCTCTTTAATACCGGTACGCTCCTGGATCCACGCATCGTTGGTATCCATAAAACGGCTTAAATCATCGTTGGTATATACATTTTTCGGAACGTAGTAACCTATTCCCGCAATTTTAGACTGGTGCATGCTATTATTTATATTTTGGTTAAACAAAGTTAATCATTTATTGCCTAAGCTATTATTATTAACAAAGGAACAAAATCTTGTTACTCGATACTAAATACTTGATACTATTGTTTATTTTTGCGCCATGTCTACAGAAACCAAAGAAGAGACCTTTACGCTCGAAGAAATTTTAACTTCCCTAAAAACCGTACATCGCCTTATTTTGTGGAATGATGATATCAATACTTTCGATCATGTGATTTACTGCATGATGAAATATCTCGATTATAACGAATCGCAGGCTGAAAAAATTGCCTGGAAAGTGCATAACGATGGAAAATGCCCTGTTTTGGAAGGATCATTTACCGAGATGGAAGTTTACCGCAAAATTTTACAGCAAGAGGGATTAACTGTTTCTGTTGATTAAATTTACGAAGTAAGATTTTTTCTACGAATCGTCATGCTGAACTTGTTTCAGCATCTTTAGATAGACCCTGAAACAAGTTCAGGGTGACGACCGCCTAAAATGAAACTATAAGATTATAACTTTAGCCCCTTCAAAAGTTCATTTAATCCGGCTTGTGTCGTCTGCGTTTTATCTTTGGCGTACCAGCCGTGAAGTTTTTCTGCCAAAATCGGCATTTCAGTGCTTTCTTTTCTCCACTCTTTTAAAAGCTCCTGCAAAATTTGTGGTCTTGGACCCCATGTACCTAAAACTTGGTCAGCTGATTCATTTAACACAATTAAAACCGGAATAGCTCTTCCACCATTGGTTAAGTGTGCATCAATTAACGGGAGATTTTTATCGCGAAGAACAAATTTCAGATCAATTTTACCTAATGATGCAGTCGCGATTTTATTGAACACCGGAACAATCTGGGCAGCATCACCACACCAGCCTTCAGTAATCACTAAAAATTTATAATTTTCTTTAAGATGATCAATAGTTGAAGTCAACTCATCGATTAAGCTAACTGTTTTATCCACGCGACTCATCCTTTGCACATTCATTTTAGTATAATGCAAATCGTAAGTTACATCACCAGTAGCCTTTCCCTCTAACAGAAGTTGATCAATCAATGCACGATAGGTTTGATAATCCATTCCTTGTTCGCTGAAAATTTCGCTGTAATTAACCATGATGTTTAAAATTATGCCGCAAAGGAAAGGAGAAATTTAATGAAAATAATCACGGATTTGCAAGAATCGCTTCGCGAATGATTACACAGATTTTAGGATTACAGTGATTCCACAACAACAACAGACTTGTGTTTTTTTTACAATTAGCTATCTCAGTACTTGCAATATTTTGAGTTAAGTAAACCTGATTGAAATGGAAAGCCCGTAAGCGAGGTACGAGTGCGGACTTGGAATGAAAAGCAGGACTGCTGCAACCCAAGCCAACAGAAACTTGCTTTCCATGTCTATAAAATTACACTTCAAAAAAGATCCTGAAATAAATTACCTTCGGTGAGCTCGCTTAAGGCTCGGTTTACTTCGTAGCTTTTCGCTGCGCTACAGGTCAGGATGACGATTTCATCACTAAACCTCCATCAACTTACTCACATGCTGCGTTAAAGCCACAAAATCTGCTACGGTTAACTGCTCGGCACGTTTCTCGAAGTAAATATGATCGTCCATTTTATCTTTAGGCATCACCGCAGAAACAGCGTTACGCAAAGTTTTTCTCCGCTGGTTAAAACCTGCCTTAACCACCCGCCAGAATAATTTTTCATCACAGTCTAAAGTCTCCACTTCGTTTCTGGTTAAACGGATCACTGCAGAGTGTACTTTTGGAGGTGGATTAAATGTACCCGGCTTAACCGTGAACAGATATTCGATTTTATAATAGGCCTGAAGAAACACACTTAAAATCCCGTACTCTTTGTTACCTGCAGGTGCAGCGCAACGCTGGGCAACTTCCTTCTGAAACATCCCAACCATTTCTACAACCTTGTTGCGGTTATCTAAAATCTTAAATAAAATCTGTGATGAGATATTGTATGGAAAATTACCAATAATGGCAAACGGACCTGAAAAAATGGCGTCAAAATCGAGTTTCAAAAAATCACCGTTAATCAACCGATCGCCAAGCTGAGGGTATTTTTCATTTAAAAAGTGGAAAGATTCGGTATCGATATCGATAAGATAGGTTTCTAAGTCTTTGCGCTGCAGCAAAAAATCAGATAGAATTCCCATCCCTGGCCCGACCTCTAAAACCTGATCGTATTTATCGGTATTCACCAAAGCCTCTACAATGCGGTTGGCAATGCCTTTATCGGTTAAAAAATGTTGGCCTAAATGTTTTTTCGCTTTTACTAAACTCATACCCCAAACCCAAAAAAGGGCTTTTAAAAATTAAAATTGATTAACAAAGATAGGCTTATTATTTCTTTGCGAATCAATCTCTGTTCTTTGAGGTTTCATTTTTTTTAAAGTCTTTAAACGAAAATCAGTAATTTGCGCTAAAATTTTCCAGTAATTATGAGCGATAAACTTAAAATTGGCATCAGTATAGGCGACGTAAACGGCATAGGTTTAGAGGTAATCATTAAAACATTATCCAATCCTGCCATTTTAAATTATTGCACACCGATTGTTTATGGCCATACCAAGGTTTCATCTTTTCATAGAAAAGCAAATAACCTGGGCGATTTCAGTTTTAACGTAGTTAGCCACGCCAACCAGGCACAGCCAAAAAAGGCAAACATGATTAACTGCTGGGAAGAAGATGTAAAAATCGAATTGGGCCAGGTTACTGCAACGGGCGGGAAATATGCCCTTTTATCACTAGAGCGTGCCACAGCCGATCTGGTAAACGGTGATATCGATGCACTGGTTACTGCTCCGATCAACAAGCATAACATTCAATCAGAAACTTTTGCTTTTCCGGGCCACACCGAATACCTGCAGAAAAAAAGTGGGAGTAAAGATGTGCTGATGTTTTTGATCAGCGAAAATTTACGCGTGGGTGTGGTTACTGGCCACATTCCGGTGAAAGATGTTCCAACCTCGATTACAAAAGAGAAAATTATCAGTAAATTAAAGCTGATCAACGAAAGTCTGAAAAAAGACTTCTGGATCGAAAAACCAAAAATTGCCGTTTTAGGTTTAAACCCACATGCGAGCGATAATGGTTTATTGGGCACCGAAGAGGCTGAAATTATTACACCGGCCATTCAGGAGGCTTACGATAAAGGTATTGTTTGTTTTGGCCCATACCCTGCCGATGGCTTTTTCGGCAATGGTAGCTACAAACAGTTCGATGCAGTTTTGGCCATGTACCATGATCAGGGTTTAATTCCTTTCAAAACATTGGCTTTCGATAATGGCGTAAACTATACCGCTGGTTTAAACTTCGTGCGTACCTCTCCCGATCATGGAACGGGCTACGATATTGCGGGTAAAGATTTAGCTGATTCTACTTCTTTCACCGAAGCATTGTTTTCGGCCATCCATATTGTAAAAAACCGTAGGGAGCAAGAAGAAATGTTGGGCAATCAGCTGCGTACAGGTGGAAAAGTGGTTGAAACACAGTTTGACATTAAAGACGATGCTTCATAAGGTAGAAGGCTGAGGGTATTAAGGTTGAAGGTCTGTAAAAAGCGAAAACACTAAAGCTGAAAAACCAAAGCACTCTTGCCTCTGACTTCGGCCACCCGATCTCTGACTTACTAAAAGATTAAGATGACTTAGGTGGTAGATTGTTTATTTGTAAAGCAATTGCTGTGTTTCATCGGTTGTGGAAGTCCTGCTTTCCCTACAAGACCAATGAAGAATTAGGGCTTTTCGTCCAATCAGTATCTATGTAATAAAAGTGATCTTAGTTCAAGTGGTCTTTAGCAAGCCACAATTGTTAAATTTAAATAAACAATAGAACTAAGATCATGACAAATTTAGCAGAAAAATTAGATTTTAGCGGTCATACGATAAGCTGTGGCATCGATGTTCACCTTAAAAGCTGGACTGTTTCACTCTATCTAGGGAAACAGTATCTCAAAAGCTTCGTCCAGTCTCCCCCGTCAGTGGATGGACTTTGGAATTTTCTTTCAACCAATTATCCAGAAGCCCGTTATGAATGTGCTTATGAAAG
>NZ_SIXF01000011.1 GCF_004310665.1 Pedobacter kyonggii
GCGATTTTAGAAACAGATTTTAAGCCCGAAAAAGCATTGGCGAAAGTAATGAACGACCGTTTGATCTGTACAGCGAAGGAACTTCGGGAGGTGCATTTTAAGCCTTTGTCAGGCAGGGGATTTTCAGACGATGATCTGGTTGTCTACATCAGTTACAACCCGAAATACAAGATCCGCTTCCGGATCGTGAATGATGTTCCTGCTGATATAGAATATTTCGTAGCCGAATGCTGCGGCAGATTGGGCTTTATCCTTTGGAGGGCAAATGCGATAGGGGTAAGCACTATAATATCAGAATCCGGGAAGGACATCACCGTCGCCACCGGCTGAACCTCATTGCTTTGATCTCAATCAAATCAAGTTCTGAGGTTATGGCTTTGAAGAACTTTGTGCGTCGCTTGTTCAGGTATTTACTTACCATACTAAGATACTAGCCTGGTTGGGGTAAGTTTATTTCTAATCCTGCTTAAAGTTTCAAGGCGCATTCCCAGATAAGTTGCCATGTATCTTAATGGAATCCGTGATAATTCCACCTTGGAATTTTCTTCAAATTCCCTATATCTTTCTGTTGCCATTGGTATCCTTGCTAAGATCGCCCGCTCCGAGGCTAAGTAATATTGGTGAGCCAGCATTTTTCTTCCAATTATGTTTGCCTCAGCAAAATTTTCATATAGGAAATCAATTAGCTTATATGGAATGCAGATTAGTTCTGCATCCTCCAGGGCCTGGATGTATTCTGTGGAATGCTTTGCATTTCCATCCGGATTTCTGAATGCCCCAATAATTTCGTTTCCGAAACTGAACCAGGTCGTTATATCTTTTTTGCCGACCTTTATAAAACCCCTTACCAACCCCTTTATCAGGTAATATAAACAGGCATTGTGATCAATTGGCGAAAGTAGGTATTTGTTTTTTTTTACATTTATCATGCTGACATGATCATAATATGCCGCTTTGTAGTCTCCTTATAATATACAATATTGTGCTAGATAGTTGAACAGGTATGGCAGGTAATGAGTCTTCGGATCTTTTATCATTATGGTAATTCGGCTTCATGTAATATTTTCAGTATCTGTTTTTATCAGTCACTCCATATTATCTGTGACTAGGCGATAGCGCTATCTGATTTTTTAAAAATCTAACGGGGGCAGGTAACAATAGATACAATTGCTTCCCCGAAATGTTTTCAAAATCTTACAGAAAATCATATTTGAGGTTCCGTTTTTTTTGGACGAAGCATTCAGCAAAACAATTGCCGTTTTCAATTAACCTAATTGTAGAATTCGCATGTTTCATTGAACTTTTTTACAAAGTTACATGTTCCGCACATTTGTAGCCATTTTGCTAAATAAGTTCAACCAAAAGCAAAAAAAAAATCAATTATAGCTTAAGCATAAATGATATTTCATTAAAGACGGTCATAAATTCAAATTATTGACTTAATTCTGCGAAACTTGATCTTTAAAATAACAGATGAATTTGAAACAAATCAATTCAGGTTTTAGAACCTGTTGTTGAAAATGTTCCTCAATTATATGATTCAAAAAGCTGCTGTAGATCGGTTGCCAGGTTAAGCCTAATAGACAACTTTGTCTAAGAAAGGTGCAGATATATCATCGGCGTAATGCTTTTGGAGAACGAGTTCTTCGACCCTCTTTGTTATCCTTTGGCTGATCTTCTTTTCCTTCGTCCGATGGTTATAGAAACGCGGAGTTCTGCAGCAACATCTTTTATCGATATTTTCTATTCATCTCCTTGGCATATTTCGCTGAGGTTTTAAGATTCAGTTACCTGTGGGTTCAAGGCTGTTAAGTATGCTTCACTCGACAACAGAAAAACCTCTGGTTAGATGAGCATTTTCTCCTGACGTATTTTACCCAATAAACATAATTAGACAAAGTTTTAAAGGACCCCGTGATGTAGGTATGCTGACTTGCGGGCACGAGTATCTTCCATTGGGAGCCTGTACTTTGAACCAGGCAGTCTGATCCGGTCTGCATGGTTAACGCTAACTGTGGCCCGTTTAACCATCCAGGTTGATTATTTTAGAATGATCTTAAGTGGATCCGATGTTTTTTCAGGTGGTATGTATACTTTGTTTTATTTCCATTTTTTGAAGTAAAGGTTACCTCATAAATGCCCAGGAAACCGCTGGATTCGGTTTTTTCGTTGACGCCTGTTTTTTTTGTCAGATTGGTCATCCATTGTTTTGTCACCAGATTTCTCCATGCTTCCGCATTCGGCTTTTCTGTCCAGTCTTTTCTGAACATTGCGGCATCAGGCTTCCATTGGGCACTTTCCCAAAATCCCCACATGGTAAAACCAGTAACTGATGGATGGCTGTAACATGCAATAAGAAAATCTCTGGTATAATCCGCTTGAAGGCTTTTTTTGGATGGTGTTTATAATGAGGTTTGGGTTGTTCTTGGCTGTCCCCTGCGGTCCGGGCCATCTGCTGTATCTTTTGTTCCAAAGGGATGCCGCGTTTGTCCCTGGCAGGGCAGTAGTATACAAGATAGGGATATTGATTTGTATTGCAATACGCTAAACCTCAGATCGGTGGCGGTATAGTAAAGGGCTATGATCCTAAATTAAAATAGATGCTAAGCTATTAAGCAGCGGTTTTATTGCGCTGCAAAGCGCGGGCCATTCTGTTGACTTTAAGAACATTGAAATAAAAGATTTGTCTAGTGTAAAGAGAGTCGTTAAAAGTAAAAGGTTGTTCCTGGTCAACAATTACAGGAACATCTGTGTTTATAATTCATTTTCTATCTTGCAATATTAAATTGTTATTCTGACTTAAAGAATAACATGCACGAATTTTATAAAACGAATTTTTAATGTTTACAGGGAAAACCATAATTGCATTAATCTTCTTACTGATTTCGTTTGCGGGTTTAGCTCAGCAAGGCCAGATTCAGTTTTCTTGTATAAATATTTCCGATGGGCTCTCTCATAATCAGATAAATACAATTCTTAAAGATAATAAAGGTTTTATTTGGATTGGTACCCTTTCTGGATTAAATCGTTTTGATGGTCAGAAGATTAAGATTTTTAAACACGATCCGAGAGACCCTAAATCAATAAGCGATGACTTTATTGTTAATATCTTTGAACTGCCAGATAACAAGTTATATCTGGAAACCAAGAATGGCGCTAATATCTATGACGCGGAAACACAAAGTTTTATAAGGGATGTGAAACCTTACCTGAAGGAGTTAAACATTATTGCTAAAAAGATCATAGAAATAGTAAAAGATGGTAAGGGCGGTTTTTGGTTCAATGCAGGTGACGAAGGCGTCTTTAAATATGATACGCTGAGCAAAAAAAGTATTCATCTAAAACTGAATACCGGGAATGCCGCATCACTAGCCGGTTCTCCAGTTTCTGCATTACAGAAAGGGCCTAATGGAGACATTTGGATTATTCATACGGATAAGACCATTGAGCAGCTCAATAGCTCTACTGGGAAAGTGCAAAAGCGTATCTCGGTATTCAAACATACCAATCCTTTGTCTTTTCAAAACTTTAAACTGTTTGTTGATAACGTGTCTGATCTATGGATATATACCCTGAATAGCCAGAGAGGAGTAGATTTTTATGAAACCAAAACCGGGAAGACCAGATTTATAGACAAGGCACCAAATGGTCTGAATAACAATCTGATCAGCAGTATCATTCAGGATGATAAAGGATTGATTTGGATAGGAACCGATCATGGCGGTGTTAACCTGCTGGATAAAAGAAATTTTAGTGTCAGGTATCTTGTTAATAAAGAGGACGACGTTAAAAGTATTGGTCAGAATGCCATTTTAACCTTGTATAAAGACCATTCGGGGATAATATGGGTAGGAACATTTAAAAAGGGCGTTAGCTTTTATCATGAAAAGATCCTCAAATTCCCGCTCTATAAACACCAGAATGCAAATCCCCGTGGGCTGATTTATGACGATGTAAACCGTTTTGTAGAAGATGGACTGAATAACATCTGGATTGGTACGAATGGAGGTGGGCTATTTTATTTTAATAGAAAAACAGGTCAGTTTAAAAGGTATGTGCATGAACCTGGAAATCCAAACAGTTTGAGTAACGACATTATCGTAAGTCTGTTTATAGATCGTGATAAAAAGCTATGGGTAGGGACTTATTTTGGCGGGTTAAGTTGCTTTGATGGCACAAAGTTTATTCATTATAAACACAATAGCCAGGATGTAAACAGCCTTATTGATGACCGGGTATGGGATATTCTTGAAGACAGGAAAGGGAATCTATGGATTGCTACTTTAGGCGGTGGACTGGATAAATTCGATAGAAGCAAAGGCATTTTTATTCACAAAAAGGTAGGAGAAAAGAATGGTATAATTTCAAATTCGCTTTCCTGCTTAATAGAGGATAGAAAAGGCAGTATTTGGATAGGGAGTTCGGAAGGGGTTGATGAAATGAAACCAGATGGCCGATTCGTTCATTACAAAAATAAACCAGGCGATAAAAAATCGTTGATCAATAATGTTGTTTATGGCATGATGGAGGATAGCTATGGTTTTATATGGATATCCACACGTGATGGGTTAAGTCGGTTAAATCCTGAAACTGCAGCGTTCCAGAATTTCGATAATAAAGATGGGCTCACTGAAATGACTACTTTAAAAGTGGTTGAAGATAATGACAAAAATCTTTGGGTAAGCACTGCAAATGGTTTGTTCGAGGTTATTGTCAAAAAGATAAATAAGGACAAATTCTCTTACACCTTTCGTAAGTACGATGAACATGACGGTTTGCAGGGCAATGCATTTAATGCCAATGCAGGGTTTAAGACCAAATCGGGAGAGCTTTTATTTGGAGGAGCAAACGGCTTTAATCTTTTTAAGCCTGCCGACATCAGGAATGACATTACCAAGCCTGTTATCGTTTTTACTGATCTGCAGATTTCTAACAGGAGCATTGGCATTGATGACCAGGTAAATGGAAGGGGCATATTAAAGAAGTCTATTATTTTTACAAAAGATATAAAGCTGAACCATAACCAGAATGGATTTGCGCTTGAGTTTGCAGCATTGAATTTCTTTAATCCTCAAAAAATAAAATATCGGTACAAGCTCGAAGGATTTGATCTGCACTGGCAGGAACTTCAGGGAAATAACCGATTGGCAACTTATACCAATATTGATCCAGGTGAATATACTTTTAAAGTGGTTTCTACTGATGCTTCGGGAAATTGGGTGAATAATGAGACCAGCCTTAACATTACCATTATGCCTCCATTTTGGAGAACAACGCTGGCCTATATCATTTACGCATTGTTAATTGGTGGTATGCTGTTTTTCATCAGGCATCGTGGCATTCAACGGATAAGGAAGGAGTTTTTAATAGAACAGGAACGACAACAAGCCAAACGGATGCATGAACTGGATCTGCTTAAGATAAAATTTTTTACCAATGTAAGTCACGAATTCAGAACGCCCCTATCGCTGATCATCACGCCACTTGAGAAACTGATCAAACAAGCTCAGGATTCAGAAAGACCGCAACTTCAAATGATTCAGCGGAACGGGCGCCGCTTGCTGAATCTGGTAAATCAATTGCTGGATTTTAGAAGAATGGAGGTACACGAATTAAAACTGCACCCTAAAACAGGAGATATCATTTCTTTTATTCAGGAGCTGTCATTTTCCTTTAGTGATATAGCCGACAGAGAGAACATCAGTTTTACTTTTCAAACCGATAGAAAGAGCCTGATTACCTTTTTTGATCATGATAAAATTGAAAGGATACTGTTTAATCTCCTTTCGAATGCTTTTAAATTTACACCACAGGGTGGTAAAGTGAAAGTAAGTTTGCTCACTACCATTAATGAACGAAAACGAACCCAGTTGATTCTTAAAGTTTCTGATACGGGTATTGGTATTCCTGAGGATAACCAGGCAAGGATATTCGAAAGGTTTTTTCAAAATGATGTTCCCGGTTCCATTGTTAACCAGGGCAGTGGTATAGGCTTGTCAATTACCCGGGAATTTGTAAGGCTGCATGGTGGGCATATTACGGTTGCCAGTATTGTGAATGAAGGAACTGAGTTTACAGTTTACCTTGTTTTTCCTAAAACAGATATAGGACCATCTGGTTCAGAAGCTAAGCTCGATCTGGTCATTACTGCCAGGGCAGAAGAAAATGAGATAAGTGATCCTAAGGTTGTATGGAAAAGTAAAAAGCCGATGCTCATGCTGGTGGAAGATAATGAGGATTTTAGGTTTTATTTAAAAGACAACTTAAAAGAATACTACCAGATAGCCGAGGCCGCCAATGGTAAAGAAGGCTGGCAAAAAACACTTTCTATACACCCTGATTTGATTGTTAGTGATGTGAGTATGCCTGAAATGAACGGTATTGATCTTTGTCGGAAAATTAAAGCGGATAAGCGTACGGCTCATTTACCTGTGATATTACTTACTGCATTAACTACTGAAGACGAACAATTGATGGGCCTTGAAACCGGTGCCAATGATTACATGACCAAACCTTTTAACTTTGAGATTCTTTTATCGAAAATAAGGAACCTACTGCAGCAGCAGGCACTTTCAAAAAAGACCTACCAAAAGCAGGTAGAGTTTAAACCACTGGAAACAGAAATTGAATCTGTTGACGATAAGTTCATCAGACAGTTGTCTTTTCATATAGAAAAACATTTGTCAGACTCCGGCTATACTGTCGACCAGTTAAGTGCAGACATGAATATGAGCAGGGTAGGTTTATACAAAAAAGTACTTCCGCTAACAGGTAAATCACCTGTAGCATACATACGCTCTTACAGGTTGCTAAAATCTAAACCGCTATTACTGAAATCGCAGATGACTATTGCCGAAGTTGCTTATGAAGTAGGCTTCAGTAACCCCAAGCATTTCAGTAAATATTTTAAACAGGAATTCAATATACTACCATCGGCATACGCATTAACAAAACTTGATAAATAGCCCATTCAACATTTATTAGGCTAATTTGTTAACATACGGATACCTAATTGTTATCATTCGAGTGCCCTCGCTTTTTTTGGGTGCATATACCTTTAGAAATAAATCAACCAGGTATAAACTGTATTTATTTCTATGCAAAAAATTAGGGTGGGCACCGTAATATTTATAGGTAGTATTCTACTTTATTTAAATGTAAACGGGCAGGTAAAAAATGATGTGCAAACAACTTCAGGGATTGAAATTCCTATTCAAAATTCTGCCTCAGGAATTAAAAAAATAAAACTTCAACCGGTATCCGATCAGATCATTCATGTAACTGCAATTGCGACAGACAAGTTTCCTGACGACAAAAGTTTAATGGCTGTTAAGCTTTCAGATGCTGCTGTTAAATTTACAACAACCAACACACCCGACCAGGTGACCTTAAGTACTTCATTGTTAAAGGTGGAAGTATCCACAAAAACCGGTTTAATTACTTATCGTGATGCCAACGGTAAAGTATTACTGGCCCAAACAAAAACCGAAGGCCTTTCACTTATCCCTAAAGTATTTAATGGAGAGCCGTCCTATCAGGTTTCTCAGCTGTTCGATGCGCAGGAAAATGAAGCATATTACGGTTTGGGACAGCACCAGCAGGGACTGGTAAATTATAATGGACGCAGGGTAGATCTTGTGCAGTACAATACAGAAATAGGCGTTCCCTTTTTTGTTTCTAATAAAGGTTATGGGCTGCTTTGGGATAATTATTCGATTACCCGCGCTGGCGACATAAGAGATTACCAGCCTTTAACTGCATTGAAATTATTTTCTAAAGAGGGAGATGAAGGATGGCTTACCGCTTCCTATACTTCGAAAAGTGAACCAGGCAAGGTATTGCTTAAGCAACCTATATCTGAACTATCTATAAACTGGTTAACAGACCAGCATAAATTTCCTTCAAGCATAAAAATGCAGGATGCCGTGGTGCATTATGAGGGAGCCGTAGAAAGCGGTATGGAGGGGCTGTACCAGTTCCAGCTAAAATATGCAGGTTATATTAAAGTTTGGTTTGGTGAGCAGCTTGTTGCCGATTTTTGGCGTCAGGCATGGAATTCGGGATCGGCAATACTAGATCTGGAATTAAAAAAAGGTAAGAAAACCAAAATTAAGATTGAATGGATACCGGATGGCGGAGAATCTTATCTGGGACTAACCTGTTTGCCTCCTTTGCCGGAATCATTAAAAAATACCTTTGCGCTTAGTTCCGAATCTGGTGCCTCAATTAACTATTACTTTATTGGGGGTGCAAATGCCGATCAGGTAATTAGCGGGTACCGCACAGTAACGGGAAAAGCCGTGTTAATGCCTAAATGGGCGATGGGTTTTTGGCAAAGCAGGGAACGCTATAAAACGCAGGATGAAATTTTATCAACCGTAAAAGAGTTCCGTGATCGTAAAATCCCGCTTGATAATATTGTACTGGATTGGTCATATTGGAAGCAGCCGGAATGGGGTAGTCAGCAGTTTGATCCTGCACGTTTTGCTGATCCTGATGAGATGATCAAATCGCTTCACCAACAACACGTGAATCTGATGATTTCTGTTTGGCCTAAGTTTAATAAAGGTTTTGATATCTATGACAAGTTTAACAAAGAAAATTTCCTTTATAAAAGAAATATTGTTGATGGGCGTGTAGATTGGATAGGCAAGGGATATTCAAATACATTCTACGATGCTTTTAATCCGAAAGCAAGAACAGCATTTTGGGAATTGATGAATAAAAGATTGTATAGTAAAGGTATAGATGCCTGGTGGATGGATGCTACGGAACCTGATATGCATTCGAATTTACCGGTGGAGATTAGAAAAGACCTCATGAATCCAACGTATGAGGGGTCATCGACAACTTATTTTAACGCATTTCCATTGGTTAATGCCAAAGGCGTTTATGAAGGGCAACGTAAAGCCAACAACGAAAACAGGGTCTTTATTTTAACACGTTCTGCTTATGCTGGCTTGCAAAGATATGCTGCTGCGGCCTGGAGCGGGGATATCGCTTCAAGGTGGGAGGACATGAAAACCCAGATCGGTGCAGGTGTAAACTTTTCTCTTTCGGGCATGCCTTACTGGACGATGGATGTTGGTGGTTTTTCTGTTGAAAAGCGCTATGAAAATCCAGGCAAGGAAGACCTGGAAGAATGGAGAGAACTAAATACCCGTTGGTACCAGTTTGGAGCTTTTGTTCCCTTGTTTAGGGTACACGGACAGTTTCCTTTTAGAGAGATCTATAACATTGCGCCAGAGGGGCACCCTGCTTATAAAAGTATGCTGTACTACAATAAATTGCGCTATAGACTGATGCCTTATATTTATTCAATTGCCGGCAATACCTATCATCACGATTATACCATGATGCGAGGTTTAATGATGGACTTTCCTCAGGACCTTAAAGCTTCTAATTTGCCAGATGCCTTCCTTTTTGGCCCTTCTCTATTAATTAATCCTGTTTATAAATATAAAGACAGGAATAGGGAAGTGTACCTTCCATCAGGACAAGGCTGGTATGATTTATATACAGGCAGGTATATTAAAGGCGGGCAAACCATTAAAGCTGATGCACCATATGAAAAGATGCCTGTGTATGTGAAGGAAGGATCTATTATTCCTACAGGACCGGAATTACAATACACTTCAGAAAAAGCTGCGGATCCGATAACACTGTTTGTGTACACCGGTAAAAATGCTTCATTCTCCCTTTATGAGGATGAGGGTACCAATTACAATTATGAGAAAGGTGCTTTCGCTACGATAGATTTCAGTTACGACGAAAAAACCAAAACGCTTACGGTGGGTAGTCGCCAGGGGAGTTTCAATGGGATGCCGGAGAGTAGAACATTTAAGGTCGTAGTGATTACCCCCAAATCAGCCAAGGCATTAGAATTTAACCAAAAGGCAAACTACAGCCTTACCTACAACGGTAAGGCAACTACAATCAAGCTCTAACCAGAATTAAACCAATATAAAATGAATCAGTTATTTACTAAATTTTTAAGAACGGCATGAAAAAGAATTCTATAATTAAAGGAGAACATATTTTTCTGTTGATGTTTCTTTCACTGCTTGTTTTCAGCGAATCTTTGTTTGCGCAGCAGCGTCAGATCAGCGGAAAAGTGACTTCAGCGGATGGGCTCCCTATACCAGGTGCGGTAGTAAAAGTTAAAGGAAAAACCGGTGGAACCGGAACGGGTAGCGAGGGTGCGTATACCATTAATGCCCAGGCTGGAGATATACTCCAGATTAGCTCTGTTGGTTTTGTATCTAAAGAAGTGCAGGTTGGACAAAGTGCTACAGTTAACATTAGTTTAGCTGAAGATAAACAGCAACTCGACGAAGTAGTGGTAGTGGGCTACGGTGTTCAGCAAAAGAAACTGGTAACCGGTGCCACAGTTCAGGTTAAAGGAGAAACGCTGCAAAAGCAAAGTACTACTAACGCATTGCAAGGCTTACAGGGACAAACTCCAGGTGTACAGATCACATCTACTTCCGGTCAGCCAGGCGAAAACATCAAGGTAACCATAAGGGGTTTAGGTACCATTGGCAATGCATCGCCGCTATATGTTGTGGATGGCGTGCTTACAGGTGATATCACTTATTTAAATTCATCAGATATCGAATCGATCGATGTTCTAAAAGATGCTGCATCTGCGGCTATTTATGGTTCTCAGGCGGCTAATGGTGTTGTGTTGGTTACTACACGGCAAGGTAAACGTGGGCAGAAAGGGCAGATTACTTTTGATGCTTACGCAGGCGTACAAAATGTTGCAAAAAAATTAGAATTGCTCGATGCTTCGCAATACGCAGCTATGATGAGCGAGGCTGCTGTAAACGGCGGGAAGCAGCCACTATTTACTAATGATGAAATAAAAGCTTTTGGCAAAGGTACAAATTGGATGGACGAGATGTTTGTAGACAATGCACTCACACAAAATTATGCACTTGGCGCATCTGGTGCATCTGAAGCTTCAGTTTATTCATTAGGTTTATCCTATACCGGGCAGGAAGGTATTGTGGGGGGTAAAGGCCTGTCCAATTACCAGCGCTACAGCTTTAAAATCAATTCTGAACATAACTTTTACAAAGATATCATCAAAATTGGTCAGCACCTTACCTACACAGATATTAATAATAACGGTATAAGTGTTGGTAATCAGTATAATAACACTTTATGTGGAGCATTTAGTGCCAGCCCATTTTTGAAGATGTATGATGAGAATGGAAACTTCTTCGATAACAGCAAGTCTACATGGAATAATGCTGAGGCAAATCCTTATGCATCGATGGTATATAACAGCCAGAACAAAAATAATACTCAGCGTATACTTGGTGATATTTATATGGTAATTGAACCGGTTAAAAATCTGAAATTCAGAACCAGTTTAGGTATGGATTATAGTGCAGGCGAAAGTCGTTCTTATACCCCTGTCTACAGCCTTTCGGTTTACACTTATAACCTTGTTAACAAAGCCAGCCAGTCGATGAATAAAGGTAAATCACTGATCTGGGATAATTTGTTGAGCTATAAATTTACGTTAAGTAATGACCATACTTTTGAAGCTATGGTAGGAAGTTCTGCATATCGTGCAGATGGTTCTAGTATTTTTGGAACCAATACAAATTTGATTGCTGATAATTTTGATTATGCCTGGCTAAGTAACGCAACGGGTAAAAACATAGCGGGTATCACTATTGGGGGTAGACCTAACGATCCGGATCGCAGGTTATCTTATTTTGGTAGGTTAAATTATAATTACAAAGAAAAATATTTATTAAATGCCACTTTCAGAGCAGATGGTTCTTCACGTTTTGGCCCGGCAAACCGCTGGGGGTATTTCCCTTCTGTTTCCGCAGGCTGGGTAGTAACAAATGAGAATTTTATGCAGGGACAAAAGGATTGGTTAGACTTTCTTAAGGTCCGTGCCAGCTGGGGGCAGGTTGGAAGTCAGAATATAGATGCGTTTCAATATCTGGCACCAATTAAGCTAAATAATACAAATTATATTTTTGGTCCTGATGAGGGTGTACTTACTCCTGGCGGCTACCAAGAAAGAATTAGTAATCCCGCAGTGAAATGGGAAACCTCAGAACAGACCAATATCGGATTTGATGCTAATTTTTTGCAGGGCAAATTTGCGTTGAATTTCGACTGGTATAATAAAACGACTAAAGATTGGTTAATAGCTGTACCGATTCTGGCCACAGCTGGCGCCAATCCTCCTTTTATTAATGGTGGTAATGTGAAAAATACAGGTATAGAACTGGCCCTTACTTATAAAAACAAGGTGGGTGGATTTAATTATTCTGTTGGAGTTAATGGCGCTTATAATAAGAACAAAGTTGAAAATATTCCTACTTCCGATGAAATTATTCACGGTGGTGAGAATGAATTGTTCAACAATGCACTTGAGTTCTATCGTGCTCAGACCGGATTCCCAATTGGCTATTTCTGGGGGTTAAAAACAGCGGGCATTTTTCAGAATGAAGCCGAGGTTCAAAATTACAGATCTGCCAATGGTAAGGTAATACAACCAACCGCTGCTCCCGGAGACGTTAAGTACGTAGATATTAATGGAGATGGTATGATAGATAATCTGGATAGAGGCATGATTGGTAATCCGAATCCGAATTATACATTTGGTATCACACTTTCGGGTGATTACAAAGGCTTCGATTTTTCTGTTGTAGCTTCTGGAGTTGCCGGAAATGATATTGTTCAATCCTACAGAAATCCGTCTAGTCAGTTTGGTAATTATACCACCCGGATACTCGATAGATGGCACGGAGAGGGCTCATCGAACACCATTCCGCGTTTAACTGAAGACAACCGGAATTGGAGTAATTTCTCTGATCTGTATATTCAAAAAGGTGATTTTTTAAGGATCAGCAACATCACTGTTGGTTATGATCTTGGCAAGGTATTTAAAAAGAGCTACCTGAAACAGGTAAGGTTATATGCTGCTGCATTAAACGTTTACACCTTTACAAAATACGATGGAATGGACCCAGAGATAGGTTATGGTACCCAAGGATTCGCGTCTGGTATAGACTTGGGTTATTACCCAAGACCAAGAACATTCATGATAGGAGCCAATCTTAAGTTTTAACTACAAGATCATAAAAATATGAAAGCTATAAAAATATATGCTTTTGCACTAAGCCTTTTATCTTTAGGCGCCTGCAAAAAAAGTTTTCTGGATACTGAGCAAGTGACAGCAGTAACAGATCAAAATTTTTACAAAACACCAAAAGATGCATTTACTGCACTTGTTGGTTGTTATGATGGATTACAGGTGGTGTGGTCTGAGGGGATTGCTTTGCCTGTCGCAGCCGAAGTAATGTCGGACAATACTTTTGGTGCAACCGGAAATTCTGATGGTTTTGGTTACCAGATGATTGATGAATTTGATAAGTCGCGTTCACCATCAGATCAAAATTTATATAATCGAAACTGGGTTTTGTATTATAGAGCGCTGTTTCGCTGCAATGTGCTATTGGGTAAACTAGATCAGATAGAATGGGGTAGTGATACCCAGTTAAGAAAAACATACGAATCTGAGGCCCGCTTTCTGCGTGCTTACCTGCTATTTGATATGGTTAGACTTTGGGGTAACATTCCATTGTTAACGGCTCCATCTACCGAAAATTTACCACAAAGTAATCCAGATGAAGTTTATAAGGTAATTGCTGACGATCTTAAATTCGCTGCAGTAAATTTACCGGAAGTTGCTTACCCGGCTCAGGCTGTAGCCAATCATGGTAGGGTTACCAGATATGCTGCTGAAGCCCTGATAGGTCGCGTATTCCTGTTTTACACTGGTTACTATGCAAAGGCAGATTTAGTTGGTCTTGTATCTAAATCAGAAGCTCTTGCATATCTTGAAGATGTAATTACAAAAGGTGGATATGGTTTAATTGAGGATTTTGCCAACTTATGGCCTGCTGCATCACCAACAGCTTATGCAGGTGAAGATAATAAGGAAACCATTTTTGCAATAAAATATACTTATACAAGTGATTATGATGGCAATACCGATGGCAACCATTGGATGATAATGACAGGTATCCGTGAGCAGGCACTTTACCCGTATGGAAACGGATGGGGTGCTGAAACAGTAAACCCTAAACTATGGAATGCATATCTGCCAACTGATACAAGAAGAGTAGGCTCTATCATTTCTATTGCCGACGAAAAACTCCCCTTCACCAATCAAAAAGGTCAAAGAGAATATACCGGTTACTATGTAAAAAAATACAGCCCAATGATCGGTTTAGATGGCAAACCTCTACCAGAGGCACATGGTAATACCAACTTCCAGATTGGTCAGTTCCAGGATTATGTATCTATCCGTTATGCCGATGTATTATTGATGGCAGCAGAGTTGGGAAGTGGAAATGCCCAAAGCTATTTTGATGCTGTTAGGCAGCGTGCATATAAGGATGCATTTATACCGCTTGCAATAAGCCAGGCTAACATCATTAAAGAACGCAGACTGGAATTTGCTTTCGAAGGAATACGCTATTATGATTTACTGCGTCAGGGAATAGACAAAGCGGCCCAGGAAATTGCCGAAACTTCAACCGTATCAAATGGTGGTGTAAGTGCAGAGAAAAAAATATCTGCCGCAAATATCATTGCTACAAAAGGTTTGCAGCAAATACCATATACCCAGATCGGTCTTTCTAATGGAACGTTAAAACAAAATGCAGGCTGGTAACAGATCATCTATTTTAATTATTAAAGAAATGAAACTATATATAAAAATATTTGCAATGCTGATGCTGCCTTTGCTGTTCAGTGCTTGCAAAAAAAATGAGCACAGTCTCGATAGGACGCTCGATAAATCAGAAATCCAATATACGGTAACCCAGGATCTGCAGGCCGATGCCGGTGGAAATACTGTAATTCTTAAAAATGCCACCCCCGGGACTATATCCATGTGGGATTATGGAACAGGAACCTCCAGAAGGATGATAGATACGGTTAAATTTGCCTTTAAAGGAGATTATGTGATTAAATTTTCTGTACTCAGCGGAGGATTAGAAGTGAAGATGGATTCTGTAGTCGTAAAAGTTACACAAGATAATTTGAACTACGTGGACGACCCACTTTGGATAGCACTTACTGGCGGTGTGGGTAAGGAGAAAGAATGGGTATTGGATACGGAAGGTGTTTATTTTGCAGGGCCTTTTGCATTTTATGGAGTAAATATTGGTTGGCTTAAAGACGGTGGTCCATGGGGTTCCAATACCACAGGATGCTATGGTGCCGATTGCTGGAATTGGGGTCCGGGACTTGCCGACATCTATCCAAATATGATGGCCAAAGGTGATTATGGGGTAATGACCTTTGGATTAAAAGGAACTGCTTCTTTTAAAGCCGTTAAGCCTATGGAAAATGGAATTATACAAAATGGAACTTTCTTTTTAAATGTGAATTCGAAAATGTTAACCATTAATTCGGGTTCAATCCTTAGAGGATATAAACCTGCAAAGAATGGAATTACAGGAATAAGTAACTGGACAAACTATAAGATCTTATCTCTTGATGAAAATACACTTCAACTTGGTGTGATTAGAGATAAGGATGTTGATGGCGAAGGACAAGCAATGCTTTCTTTTAATTTTATAGCAAAGTAATCTGCTTTATTGCTTAGGCTTCATCTTTATTCAGGTGAAGCCCGAGTTTTTTATGAAAAGACATTTGTACACAACAGCTTGTTGTTGTGTAGTTATTATAAATAGATTTTAAGCCAAACATCGAGATTATAGCCCAGTTTAGCAATTCGTTATAGAAATGAATTACGTTATCAAACGCTACGTTAATGATAGCGCTTTTATGTGGGGGTGAAAGCAGGGAAGATCCGCTTCCGGATCGTAAATGATGTGCCTGCAGACATCGGATATTTTGTTGCGGAATGCTGCGGCGGCTGGGGTTTATCCTGTTGAAGGTTAACGCGATTGGGGTGTCAAATGATATTTAGATAGTAAAAGTAAGATGCTGAGTTCGAAGAACGGACAAGGAGGTTAGATTTTCGAGCCTGCCATCAACCATCGGCAATATTATATTTTCGTTTTTAATGATAAGCTATTTCTAACAATTGCTACCAGCTATATGATAGGTAGTTAGCTTAAAAAAAATAAATTGAAAAGTACTTTGAATTACAAAGTAAATATGTAATTTTGTTAAAAAAATCAAGATGATGACAGTTCAGGAAAATTTAAGTGAAAAAAAATTGTTTACCCATTTGCTGGTGAAAAGAATGCTGCTTGTTGGCGCAATCGGATTGGTGATGGTCAGTGTTTTTGTTATTGGAGCTGGAAAAGGTGATCCTGCATGGGGAAGTAACTGGCGTATAAAACCGCTTTTGCTCACGCCTTTGTTTGGTGCGTTTATCGGGCTGCTTTATGACTTAACTGAGCCACTTAGAAGAATAAAAGGGTGGATAGGTGCGGTCTTTTATGTTTTGAGCATTTTTGCTGTAATGGTTGGGTTGTGGATGGGGCTGATACTCGGTCTTAATGGCACGATGTGGGATTGATTTTCTTTATCGCTGTTCTGAAATGGCATATTTCGATATCTGAACGGATTGATGATATTACCGCACTTCATTCTTTGAGGTGCTTAGCGTCTTTGATAATTTCAGGTAAGAGCAAAGATATTGATTTAGATCTTTTCCTAAACTTATTCAGTTGGCGGCAGACTGGAGTTCTCTTTTTTCTAACTTAGATAATCGCAAGAGCTTAGAGACTTTGTCAATGTATAATTTTGTCCCTAAAATCAAGGACTGCTTAATGATATCTGGTATATTTTGGGTAGAAGAGCTAGAGATTCTAAACTCCTTAATGAACTCTTCAGTAGGACTGGAACGTTTTGATAGCTTGTAAAAACTGGACATTACTTATTGTAGTATATTAGAAGTGCTTGTTGTCTTGAGAAAAGCAAAGAGGGGGCATTAGTTTTTTTGCTTTTCTCAAATTGCAGACGGATCAAGGCATATGATTATGATCCTCAGGCTATCAATCTGTAGCTGATGTCCCGTCAGCAACTTATACCTTCCCTGATCTTGAAGTATCGGCCCCTTAAAATTGTTATATCACGCAGACGCTTGCTTCCTCAGGTATAGTTACTTTATCTACTGGAAAATTCTGTTCTTTCTTTATTCCCTTCGGCTTTCCACCGTATACACAAAGCTATCAGCCTTATAATAGCCAAGGTTATATTCTATCGGTCGCTCATCTATATCGTACACGAAACGTTTGCGGAATAAAATAGGGGAGCCAATATTGGTTTCCAGTTTAGCCGCAATGAATTCGTCGGCCAGCAACGCACTGATTTCCTCTTTTGAAATCATGGCGATAATCCCGTGTGATTTTTCCAGCATCTCGTAGAGCGGTGCTTTGTAGTCTTCATCGCCTGTAAGCCTTACAATGGGGTGGAAATAGGATTCGAAATATACGAACGGACCTTCCGGACGGCCTCTGAGCCGAACAAGTTTCAGTATTTTCTTGTCTTCCTTGATCCCAAAAAAGCTGGCTATGCGCTTTTCAGGCATTACCCAGCTCACATGCAGTTCAAAGTTTCTGATCGGAATGCCACGGGCGCTCATTTCCTGTGAAAAACTCATCCAGTTTTTCGACTTTGAACTTAGCGACTTAGATTCAACAACCCTAGTTCCAACACCTTTTTTCCGGATCAGCAATCCATCATAAACCAATTTATTGATTGACTGCCTTAATGTGGTCCGCGAAATGTTCAGGTCTTTTGATAGCTCAACCTCGTTTGGCAAAAGTTTTCCATCAATATATTCAGGAGATTCAATCAGTTTCCTGAGCAATTCCTCCGCCTGGATATGAAGCGGTACTTGGCTTTTATGATCGATTCTAAGTTTCATAATCATGACAATATTAAAAAAAAAATATCTTTTTAAAGTATGTGTATACATATTTTAGTTTGTTTAGCTTCTTTCAGTTCTGTAAGGCAGCTTTTATTGGGAAAAAAATTAAAAAATATTTGGATAATAATTTTTTAACAATACATTTGTATGTACATACTAATGAATGTATAGTCTAACCAGATTTTAATATGCTTCAAAACGATATCAATCTTGATTGTTTGCAAAACCAGTGTCAGGCAGCTTGGATAGATTAAACAATGGAGATGAAAATAACAGATTTCTTGCCAGCATCAATGCCATCATTTATCCATCAATCATTACCAATAAGATTGTAAATGCAGGTCAGGAATACAGAATACATACAATTAAAACATGCAAAAGGATCATTTTGACAATTCCCCAATTTTAAACACCACTATGTCTATCGAAGAACCCTTAAGAAAAACCGAGCAGGAGATAATGCCTGAGCGAATTGATAAGATTGCAAGAGTAAACGGTTATGATATATATCCGTTTTTTAACCTCGGAGATCAGAAAATTTTTTCAGGTATTGAGTCCTTGTGTAATTATATCGTTGAACAAAAGACCGTAGTGGTAGACGGTTATGCAGGCGTATATTGGGAGAGGTTAGTGACAGCTATAGCAGCTGAAATGCAATCGAGGAGTTTACAGACCCATATTATTGATCTGAGTGAATCAATGAAGCCTGAAGCAGAAATCCTCCGTATGACAGCTCCTTTTGTGGGGCAGGAAGATTCGGTTTGGGGCAAGAAAACCACGCTAACGCTTTTGGATTATTTTGATAGGGAATACTTAAGCGCTATTCGTCCAAACCCGGATGCCAATATTAACATCATTATTGGTTCTGGTGCATCGTTGGCCGGATGGGACGGGAAACTGATTTATGTAGACCTCCCGAAAAATGAACTTCAGCACCGGATGAGTGCAGGTTCAATCTGTAATTTGGGAATGGCCACAGTGCTCGAACAGATGGAAATGTACAAGCGTTTTTATTTTGTTGACTGGGTTGTGTTAAATAAGCACAAGAAGGAACTGTCTAACCAGATCGATGTTTTTGTGGATGCGCAATGGGATAATCATTTGAATTGGGCGTTCGGGAAAGATATCCGTAACGGGATGAAAACAATGTCGAACTCGGTGTTTAGGGTCAGGCCATGGTTTGCACCTGGCGCATGGGGAGGGCAATGGATGAAAAAACATATGCCCCAGCTTGATCAAAACGAAGTTAATTATGCCTGGTCATTTGAGTTGATCGTACCCGAAAACGGAATTGTATTCCAAAGCAGCGGTTTGCTGCTTGAAGTCTCTTTTGATACCCTGATGTTTAATCAAAATAAAAATGTCCTCGGGCGTCATGCCGAACAGTTTGGAGAGGAGTTTCCGATCAGATTTGATTTTCTGGATACCTTTGATGGAGGAAACCTTTCTATTCAGTGTCATCCCAGCCTAGAATATATTAAAGAGCAGTTCGGAGAACGGATCACTCAGGATGAAACCTATTATATACTGGACTGTAAAGAAGATGCGTGTGTTTACCTTGGTTTTCAGGAAGATATTAAGGAAGATGATTTTAAAAAGGTACTCGAAGATAGTAACCTGAACGGCGTTGAACTTGATATTGAGAAATATGTCCAGGTTCATAAAGCCAAAAAACACGACCTGTTCCTGATCCCCAACCGCACCATACATAGTGCAGGTGCGCAAAACCTTGTGCTCGAAATCAGCGCTACCCCATACATTTTTACCTTCAAGATGTACGATTGGTTGAGACTTGGTTTAGATGGGAAGCCGCGTCCCATCAATATTGAACATGCCTTTAAAAACCTTGATTTTTCAAGAAAAGGAGCAAAGGTACAACAGGAACTGATCGCTAAACCAATTGTCCTTTTCGAAAACGACGGGGTGACCTGTTATCATCTGCCTACACATCAGGATCATTTTTATGATGTCCACAGGCTGGACTTCAATTCGTCTGTAGCTGTTGAAACGGAGAATGTTTGCCATGTTTTGATGCTTGTAGAAGGATCTTCGGTCAGCGTAACAACTGCTGACGGCTCAAGCATGACTTTTCAATATGCGGAAACCTTTGTAATCCCGGCTGCTGCGGAAAGTTATACCATTGTCAATCACTCGGGTCAGCAAGCGAAAGTGATTAAAGCTTTCTTAAAATAAATATCATGATTGGACAAGAACAACATACAGCGATTAAAAAGAGCAGTTCCTATTTGTACCTGGTTTGCCTGGTGGCAGCTTTGGGTGGCTTTTTATTTGGCTTTGACACTGCTGTAATTTCGGGTACAATAAGCCTGGTAACACGGGACTTCGGGCTGGATGCGATAAGTGAGGGGTGGTTTGTAAGTTGTGCGCTTTTAGGCTGTATCATTGGCGTAATCATTTCGGGTAAGCTGAGTGATAAGTTCGGCAGAAAAATAGTATTAATTCTATCGGCATTTCTTTTTCTTATCTCTGCACTGGGCTGCATGTATGCAGGCACTTTCTCTTCCCTGATTGCATTCAGGTTAATCGGGGGAATTGGGATTGGTGTAGCCTCGATGGTATCTCCGCTTTACATTTCTGAATTTGCTCCATCCAGGCTTAGGGGAACAATGGTGTCTTTGTACCAGTTGGCCTTAACGATAGGTATTGTAACGGCTTATTTTACGAATGCTTACCTGGCTAGCCATAGCGGGGAAAATTTTTCTGGAGTGGTTGCTGAAAAAATATTATCTCAAGAGGTTTGGCGTGCAATGCTTGGTCTTGGGGCACTCCCTGCACTCGTTTTTCTATTCTCATTATTTCTTGTCCCCGAATCTCCAAGATGGTTACTTTCTACGGGAAAGAGGGATAAAGCAGAAAAAATTCTGATCAAAATTGACGGCGAAACGGCAGCCAGAAAAGAACTTGACGCCTTTGCTACCCAGGATGTGACCACAGTGGAAGGCTCCTTGAGAACATTGTTCAGGCCGGTTTACCGTAAGGCATTATGGATTGGCTTATTATTGCCTTTTCTGTCGCAGGTTTGCGGTATCAACGCCGTTATATATTATGGTCCAAGAATATTGGAGCAAGCCGGCTTTACCCTGAACAACGCCCTTGGTGGTCAGGTAACCATCGGTTTTGTGAATGTGGTCTTTACTTTTGTGGCCATATTCACTGTTGATAAGTGGGGCCGGAAACCGCTGCTGTATGTGGGCATTGGTGGAGCAGTGATTTCGTTGGTTATTATTGGTCTGTTGTTCCAGTTCGGTGTAACTTCAGGTCCATGGATACTGATTTTTATCCTGGCCTTTATTGCCTGCTTTGCTTTTTCTTTCGGCCCGGTTTGCTGGGTAGTTATCGGTGAAATATTCCCCAACGGAATCCGTGGCAAGGCAATGTCTTTAGCTACACTAACCCTCTGGATCGGAAATTTCTTCGTCGGTCAGCTTACCCCGCTCATGCTTCAGGGACTGGGCTCATCCTGGACCTTCTGGATATTCGCTATCTGCTGCTCACCGGCGCTATATCTCACCTGGAAACTTATTCCGGAAACCAAAGGGCGCTCACTGGAAGAAATAGATAGCTACTGGCAGGAAGATTACCTAAAGAAATAAGAAAAATACAACAGCCCTCAAAACTAACCTAATATTTCAGATGCTATAACCGCATCATCCTTAATCAAAATGTTATGAGACATAAACTTTACCAAATCAAAAAACTAAAACGATTGCCCTTCAGGCAGCTCGTGGTACTGGTTTCAATACTGGTTCCATTTAGCGCCGGAAACCTCGAGGCCAGAACACTGAACGCCCCACATGCACTATTCGGTACGCGGGAAATTTCCGTTAGTGGAAAAGTAGTGGATGAAAAGGGCATTGGGCTTCCGGGAGTAAGTGTGCAGATCAAGGGCACTACAGTCGGGGCGGTAACTGATGCCAATGGTATTTATAGCGTTTCCGTACCAGATAATCTGGCTTCCAGAAGTCTTACATTTTCTTATTTAGGCTATGTTAGCCAGGATATTCCTATTGCTGGCCGGAAAACCATCAATGTACAGTTGAAAGCTGGAGGAGTAAATGCCCTTGATGAGGTGGTGGTAGTTGGTTACGGAACTCAAAAAAGAGTATCGATTACAGGTGCCGTAAGTACGATAGATGCAAAAAATATTGAAAACAAGCCTGTGTTAAACGCTTACCAGGCTTTGCAGGGCGAATCACCAAACCTAATCATTCAGCAAACCAACCTCAACCCTGGCAGCAACGTCACGGTAAACATCAGGGGAGTGGGTACGCTGGGCGACAATACACCATTAGTTGTTGTAGATGGTATTGTTGGTGGAAACCTGAATACGATCAACCCGAACGACATTGCCAGCGTTTCAGTATTAAAGGATGCAGGTGCTGCGGCTATTTATGGCTCAAGGGCTGCAAACGGGGTTATCTTAATCACCACAAAAGCAGGTAAGCTGAATCAGAAAACCACCGTTTCCTATAATGGAAGTTATGGCATCCAGGATGCCAATGTTTTAGTGCATAAGGTTCCCGCCTGGCAGAATGCTTATTATAAAAACGAATCGCTTGTTAATTCAGGTCTTAGTCCGGCCTACACTCCTGACCAGATTCAACAATTGAAAGATAAGGGTGATGGTACCTGGGAAATAGAACACCTGTTACGCGATGCGCCGCAACAGTCGCATAACGTCAATATTTCAGGCGGTAGTGAGAAAAGTGCTTTTTTTGTATCCGCAGGTCTTCAGGATCAGGAAAGCAATTTTATTGGTAATGGTGGTGAAGGCGCAAACTTTGGATATCAAAAATATAACTTAAGGCTTAACCAGACAAATGTTATCGGCAAGCTAAGAACCAACTTCATCCTCTTGTACACCAAAACCAGGAACAAAACCAATAGTGTGGGCGATAACAACATTTTTGCCGATGCCAACAGGGTGCCGGCTAATTTTAATTGGCAGGATGAAAACGGAAATTACCTGACCAATCCTTTTGCTTCGCAATACAACGAATATGGCGTATTGGAGAAAGGCGGCTTTAACCAGGCAGACAATGATGAGATTTTTGGCTCATTCAATGGGCAGCTTGATATCACAAAAGATTTGAGACTAACCGGTCAGTTTGGTGGTACGCTACAAAATAACGGTACCTTTTTCCGCAGAACACAGGTGAATTACCTCCCTTCGGGCGTGTATGGTGATGACCGCACGGTGCTTGATGCAAATAGCAAATCACAGCTCTTCAATACAAAAGTTTACCTGGAGTATGGAAAGAAAATTGCTGATCACGATTTTAAAGTACAGGCTGGGGTAGAAAGCGAAAACTATACTCAGCGTGGGTTCCAGTTGCAAAAAACACTTACAGATCTGCTGTTGGGTACGCCCACCACAGGTACACTGGTTGACCCGATCAACTCTAACAATAGCCTTGGTATAAATGCCTATAGCCTCGTTTCTGCATTGGGTAGGCTAAACTACAGCTTTAAAGATCGGTACTTCCTCGAAGCGAATGCCAGATATGATGCATCTTCTAAGTTTGCGAAGGGAAACCGCGGCAGTTTCTTTCCATCAGTAAGCGCTGGCTGGATTCTGTCCAAAGAATCTTTTATGCAATCAATTGAAAAGACTGTAAATTTATTAAAACTGCGTCTGTCTTACGGCGTAGTGGGTAATCAGAATGTTGGGAATTTCCAGTATCAGACTACTTATTTCAATTATGCAAGTGCCTATGGTTTTAATGATGTTCCTGTAGGCGGGGCGGGCACTCTGTTGTCCAACCGTAATTTAACATGGGAGAAAGCCTCTACACTCAATATTGGTTTGGATGCCGGCTTTTTCGATAACAAGCTAACTGCCACTTTTGAGTATTTCAATAAAGTAACCAGAGATATCCTGCAACCAAGACAAGATATTCCTGCTATTTTTGGCGCAGCAACTCCCGATTTTAACGTTGCCAAAATAAGAAGTAAAGGCTGGGAGGCCTCGTTAACCTACAATCTGCGTGGAGAAAAAGTAACTCAGAGTTTCAGTCTCAATTTGGCAGACAATCAGAATAAATTACTTCAGTTATCGGGTGGTGCTACTGAGCAGATCATTAATCAGGATGTGTTCCAATTGCTGAGACGTGTTGGTGAACCGATCACTCAATATTATGGATATGAAACTAACGGGTTTTTTCAGAATCAGTCCGATATCAACAATTCACCAAAAATTGCAGGCAATGCTGTAGTTCCCGGTGATGTAAAATTTAAGGATCTGAACAATGATGGCGTGATCGATGCGAAAGACAAAACCATACTTGGAAATCCCTTCCCGAGATATACATTTGGATTTACCTACCGGTTGGCCGTAAAAGGATTTGATCTTCAGTTGTTTATCCAGGGTGTAGGCAAGCGGGAAACATTTTTACGTGGTGAGCTTGTAGAACCTTTTCACTATGGTTACGGCGCAACGGTATATGAGCATATGACCGACTATTGGAGTCCAGGCAATCCTGATGCCCGTTATCCGATTTTTGCCAACATCGGATCGCCATCCAATACCAACAACTGGAGAACAGGTTCCGATCTATATAAATATGATGCTGCTTATGTCCGTCTGAAAAATGTGAACATTGGTTACACCTTGCCGCAAACCTTGACCGGTAAAATTGGCATAAACCGTTTGCGTGTTTCACTTATCGGACAAAATCTGTTTACGCTGAGTAAACTTAAATTTATTGATCCGGAAACTTCAGAATTTGGAAATAACCTAAGCACAGGTTCCAGTTCAAATAGTGCCAGGCAGTATCCGCTGCCAATATTCTACGGCGCTGGTTTGGACATCACCTTTTAATAATCATGGTTAGCATTACTCATATGAAATCGATATTCAAAAACCTAATTATAGCACTTGCCATCCTTGCCATTGCAGGATGCAAAAAGCTTGACATTGCACCTACAGACCGTTTTTCGGACCTGACTTTCTGGACTGTGGACGTTAATGTAAACAATGCACTCAACAACAATTACAGTTTGCTTTATAACAGTTCGCTATATTTCGAGCCCGAAGCACTTTCAGATAATGCCTATTCGCCATCAGGCGATTTAAACCTCATTGCAAGTGGTAATGCCACTTCACTAACTGCGAAATTTGCAGGAGACTGGGCAAGCTATTACCGGACGATCAAATCGGTAAATATTTTTCTGGAAAATGTAGATCAAAATAAAACGCTTCCGGCAGCAACCATTGCCAGAATGAAAGCGGAAAACCAGTTTATGAGGGCATTTGCCTTGTTTAACCTGAGCAAGTGGTATGGTGATGTGCCGCTTCCGGATCGCGACCTGACGCCTGAAGAAGCACAGGTGATTCCACGTACCCCGAAGGCTGCGGTAAGCGACTACATTATTGCCCAGCTTGAAGCGGCTATCCCAAATCTGCCCAGTAAAGATCAGCTTCCTGCCAGTGAGAATGGCAGGATAACAAAAGGTGCTGCGCTTGCCTTACAAATGAGAACATTACTTTATCAAGGTAATAAGATGGCTGAGGTGGTGGCAATTTGCGAGAAACTGATCAACAATCAGTCTACCTACGGAACATATGCCTTAACACCAAGTTATAGTGCATTGTTCAGCGACCCGGCTACCAATAAGAACAACAGTGAAAGCATATTGTCGCTTCAATACGTACCCACCGTAAGGACCTGGCAAAACTTCTGGGATTTCGCACCGAGAACAGTAGGCGGGAGGGTAAGTGCTATGGCGCCAACCCAGGAATTGGTCGATGATTATATCATGCTCAACGGTAGGGGAATTAAAGATGCTGGTTCAGGTTATGTGGAAAGCAATCCATATGTTAACCGTGATCCAAGACTTACTGCTACAGTGGTTTACGACAGGTATAACTGGGTAAATCCAAACAATACGACCAAAACAATTTATATCAGACCAGGTTCAGATCCGGTTCAGCCCGGACTGGATGAATATTCACCAGGCTCGCAAAGTGCATCGGCAACGGGTTATTATTGGAGGAAATATTTTGATCCGATTGCCTTGTCAAGTTTCGTGTCCGGAAATAATTTACACCTGTTCCGTTATGCTGAAGTACTCCTTACTTATGCAGAAGCCAAGAACAGTCTTGGACAGATGGATGCGGCGGTTTGGGCAAAAACAATTGGTGCACTTCGCTCAAGGGCAGGTTTTACCGATCCCGGGGCTTTAAGTTTTCCTTCAGGGGACCTGACCAATGTGATCCGTCGTGAACGCAGGGTAGAGCTGGCAATGGAAGGTTTAAGGGTAGATGATATCAGACGCTGGAAAATAGCGGAAACCACCATGAACGGTTTCGCTCACGGGGCAAAATTTGCGACCGACCAGTCGGTAGATGGGGGCTACATCAGGACCCAGCAACGTAAGTTCAATCCTCAGCGGGATTATTTGTGGGCGGTGCCATCCAGTGAGATCGGTCTCAATAAAAATTTAACTCAGAACCCAGGCTATTAACGGATCAAGACATGAAAAATCTAAAAATAATATTCGCCTTAACGCTGCTTGCATGCTTTGCAGTAGTTTCCTGCAAAAAGAATGAAAAGGATTTAAATGAAAACATTAGTCCTATCGGCGCTTTAACTTTGCCTGTAAATCAGGCTGCAATAAAACTGACGCCTTCCAATGCTGCGGCTTCGCAACAATTTAAGTGGACATCAGCAACGCCTGAAGACGGCGGACTGATTCTTTATGAAGTGGCCTTCGATAAAGAGGGTGGCAATTTCTCGGCTCCGGTATTTAAAGTGGTGTCTGATGGTGGTGGTGTACAACCTCAAGTTACCATATCCCACAAAAATTTGACCAGGATAGCGGCATTATGTGGCATTAACTCCTCTTCTACCGGTAAGGTGAACTGGACGGTTATTGCTTCGAAAGCGAGCAACAGGAAAGTTGGTCAGGAAATCAGGACGATTCAGCTTGAGCGGCCCGCGGGATTTGCTGAAGTGCCAACAGACCTGTATTTAACCGGATCTGCCAGTGAAGGGGGCGATGAGCTATCCAAGGCGGTGAAATTCAAAAAACTTGAAGAGGGGGTATTCGAACTTTACACTTCTTTAAAAGCTGGAACCTACTTCCTTACCGATAAAACGGCCCAGACAGGAAGAAATTTTTTTACAGAAGGCGCTTCAATAAAAGAGGGAACATCCAGCATCACGGTAAGCGGTAGTGCAAAGCCTTATTATATCAAATACGATTTCAACGTAGCCAGTGTGATTGAGTTTAGCGAAGTTCAAAGCGTAGGTCTTTATATGTCTGCTTATGGTAATGAAATTGGCCAGCTAAGTTACACTTCAGGGGGTACCTGGCAGTCGGGCATTATTCCTGTTGTATTTTATCAGTTTTCGTGGGGTAGGGATGAACGTTATAAATTTGCGCTTCATACCTCGTCCGGTATCAAATATATGGGTAGCAGCAATGAGAACAATGTAAGCCCTGTCGGGCAGCCTGCGTCTTATTTTTACCTGAATCCGGTGAGCGCTGATCAGTGGAACAATACCTATAAATTCAATCCATTTGCCGATAATAAAAGCATAAAGGCAACTGTTAGTTTAAGTGCTACCGATCCATACACCCATAATATTGTTGTCCAATAATCATCAGTGCCCTGTTTTTCGGGAAATACCGGTGAATAAAAGATATGCCATGAAAAAAATATTTAAAAATACACTGCTGATTATTGCACTCTTCGCCGCCGTCTCATGCAAAAAAGGAGCAGATCCGGTACCTGTAACACCTCCACCGGTAGACCCGCCGGTGGTTCCCGGATCTCCGGTAAATTATCTTCAGCAGGCAAAGGATACACATGCCTTTACGGTCAATAACCTGCTGACAGCAAGTTACGGCTATAGGGCGAATACCACTTCGAAATCAAATAATTGCTATGAGTGGTATAATGTGAGCCAGATCTATGCTGATGCCGCAATGGTGGCTGCAGGAGAAACGAGCTACCTGGTTTATATGAATAATACCTTTAAATTCATGGATAACATGTGGGATAAAAAGGATTTGAGAGGCGGCTATTTTGCATCGGTAAACCTTGATGGAACAGGAGCAGGAGGCGATAAGTATGTAGACGACAATGCCTTGAGTGGGATGGTTTACCTGGAAGCTTATGACATCACCACCGGTGCAGATAAACAGGCTTACCTTGCCAAGGCCAAGGCTTGTGGAGATTGGCTGATTAACAGCGGCCTTTGGGACAATGTGTACGGCGGCGGATTTTACTGGAATACGCTCAAACCGGAAAAACCTACCCAGACCAATGGACTTACCTTACAATTGTTCCTGAAGTTGTACAGTTTGACCGGCGAATCCATTTACAGGGATTGGGCCAGGCAGGTGGATACCTGGCTTACCGCAAAGATGTTCGATCCAAACACCGGGTTATATATCTGGAAGATAGACGGGCCGGGTGAAGGTACTAAACGTACACAGAAATTTACTTACGATAATGCCATCATGATAGAGGCTTTTATCTTATATAGCAAGATTATGAACGATCCTTCTTATCTGACTAAAGCACAAAACCTGGGTAGAGCGATGAACACTACCTTATGGAACGCAATTTATAAGGGTTATGTTTTCAATACTGCCGAGGCGAGAATCAACCCGGCATGGTGCGCATGGGGCTCTCAGGCAATGATCCGGCTTTACGAGGTTGATAAAAATCCCGACTGGCTGATGTACGCCAGGGAAAACATTAACCGGTTGAATATTGCAAACCGAAATTCTACTAACCTGGGCTACTATTTTTTCGCCGGCTTTGACGGACAAAACCGTTCTACAGAGATGGAAACGGTAGACCAGGCCTGGATGCAGAGAATTCAGGCGATGTTGTCAAAATACCAATAATCAGAATCTTTAATTATGAAATTAGGCTATAAATCAGTATCTCTAGTTATTTTTTTGCTCGTCACAGCACTCACTTCATTTGCGCAGGATTTATTGAAATATGTGAACCCGAATATCGGAACTGCACATAGCAGATGGTTTTTTTATACCCCTGCAGCAGTTCCTTACGGCATGGCGAAGCTTGCCCCCTCAACAAATGGTAGTTATGGTAACCTACAGGGGTGGGAAGCCGTAGGATACGATACCCGGCACAACTCTATAGAAGGATTTGTCCATTTTCACGAATGGCAGGTAGGGGGCGTCAGTTTTATGCCGACCGGTGGAATGTTGAAAACTGTTCCCGGCGAACTGGACAAACCCGGAAGCGGATACCGCTCGGCATTTGACCGTAAGAATGAAGTGGCGCAGCCCGGATACTATTCGGTGATATTGGATGATTTTAAAATCAAAGCAGAACTTACTGCCACCAAACGGGTTGGATTTCACCGTTATACCTTTCCTCAAAGCAGTAGTTCCAGAATCATTTTATCCATTGGCAATGTTCAGGGCGAAAGTGGTCCGATAACCGATGCATCAGTAGAAATGATTGATGCCACCCATTTTCAGGGCTTTGTAATTACTTATCCTAAATATGTGAAAACATATGATGAAGGCGGTCGTGTTGCGATGTATTTCTACGGAGAACTTAGTGAAAAACCTGCTGAAGTTGGCGCATTAAATAAGGAAGTTGCCACTGCAGGTAAAAGGTCTTCAAAAGGAATAGGAGCTGGATTGTTTTTAAATTATAAAACCACTGCAAATGAAAGTATCGAAATTAAAGTAGGGCTTTCTTATACTTCCGTTGCCAATGCCAAACTTAATCTCAAAACGGAAGCAGAACATTTAACCTTTGCCGGGGCAAAAGCCGCTGCTCAGGCCCAGTGGAATGCGGAACTGGGAAAGCTAAGCGTATTTGGCAAAAACGGGTCTGACAAAACAAAATTCTATACCGGACTTTACCACGCTTTGCTTGGTAGAGGAATAGCAAGTGATGTTAATGGTGAATTTCCACGACATGACGGTAGTATCGGGCAACTGCCTAAAGATGCTGAAGGCAGGTTCAGTTACAATTTTATGAATACAGACGCCATTTGGGGCGGGTTCTGGAACATTACCCAGTTATGGGCATTATCTTATCCTTCGCATTATAGTGATTTTGTGCATACCCAGCTTGAAATTTATAAAGAAAGGGGTTGGTTTGGTGATGGGATTGCAAACAGTAACTTCGTTTCTGGTGTGGGAACAAACTTTGTTGGACTGGCCATTGCCGGAGCTTACCAGGCTGATATCAGGGATTATGATTTAAACCTCGCCTACAAAGCGGTATTAGGCAACGAACTGAATGATCAAAACCGCCTGGTAGGATCGGGAAAAATGGATACCCGCAGTTTTGTAGCTAAAGGTTATGTGCCATTTTTAGACGCTGATAAAACCGATTCTACAGGATCGCATTTTTCAGGGTCGCATACTTTGGAGTATAGTTACAGCGCTTTTGCGGCTGCACAGCTGGCTAAAAAGCTTGGTAAAAACGAAGATTATAATAAACTTCTTCGCTTATCGAATGGTTGGCGAATGATCTTTGACCCGGAGCTGAAGCTGGTAAGACCTAAAAATGCAGATGGGAAATTCATTGATAAATTTAATCCACTGGAAGCCTGGCGTGGTTTCCAGGAAGGAAATGCTACGCAGTATACCTTTTATGTACCGCAAAATCCTCAAGGTCTGATTAAACAGATTGGAGTAAAAACTTTTAATGAGCGTTTGAACAATATCTTCGAAACCTCGCAGAAAAATGCTTTTGGTGGTGGCAAAACCATTGATGCTTTTGCGGGTATCCAATCACTTTATAATCATGGCAATCAACCCAACCTGCATATTAGTTGGCTGTTCAATTACTCCGGGGCGCCATGGTTAACCCAAAAATGGACAAGGGCAATCTGCGATGAATTCTATGGCACTGAAAGTATCCATGGGTATGGCTATGGCCAGGATGAAGATCAGGGTCAACTGGGTTCCTGGTATGTAATGGCTTCAATGGGGCTGTTTGATGTGAAAGGATTGACTGATGCCAGGCCAACCATCCAGATTGGAAGCCCTGTGTTCGATAGGTCTGAAATAACGCTGGGAAATGGGAAACGACTGATTATCCACGCAGAAAATAATAGCAAGCAAAATGTATATGTACAGTCTGCTACCTGGAACGGAAAGGTGCTTAACAATGCCTGGCTGTATAGGGATGAGCTTATGAAAGGTGGTACACTACGCTTGATTATGGGCAACAAACCCAATAAAATCTGGGGCATAAATGTCCAGCCGCCTTCTGCCCAGTAAATTGACAGGTTTTTGTTAAACTGATTTCAACAAGATATGAAATACTTATTGATCATCACCATGCTGGTGTTGTCACGGGGAAGCTTCGCCCAGCATTTTCAGTCAGGTAGCTTTTATACACAAAGAGCTGATAGGTTTTTTGAAAAAGTATGGAAAAATTACCGGCTGAAAAAATATCCAGGTCTTTTCAGCGAACACTTTCCCAGGGGTGAAAAGGTGGATCTGGATTACTTTCAAGGTTCGAACGTTAAGGAAAAAGAGGTTAGTTTCTTGTGGCCATTTTCGGGTATGTTCTCTGCAGCAAATATATTGGTCAGGTATCCTCACCTAGAGAAAAAATATAAGAAATACCTGGACACCTTAGCTATCGGGGTTTGGGCTTATAGGGACACTACACGTGTGCCGGCAGGTTACCAGGCATACCCTGCGATGTTGGAAAAATCCGACCGTTATTATGACGACAACGCACTGGTTTGTATCGATTATTCCGAAGCCTATTTAAATACAAAAGATTCCCTTTATGTAAATAAAGCAAAAGAGGTTTTTAAATTTATCATAAGCGGCTGGGACGAAAAATTGGGTGGTGGAGTTTACTGGTTGGAAGGTCACAAAGATCAAAAGCCTGCCTGTAGCAACGGGATGGCTACGCTGGCCGCACTGAAATTATATCAGGCTACGAGTGATCCGGTTTATTTGAATTGGGCAAAACGTTTTTATCAATGGATGCAGTCGAGGTTACGGAATCCCGATGGCATTTATTACAATGATGTTAAGATGGATGGCAAGCCCAACGAAACCTATTATACTTACAATACCGGTTCAATGCTGGAGTCTGCTGTTTTGTTGTATGAGTTTACAAAAAATCCGGACTACCTTAAGGAAGCACAGCTCGTTGCTAAAAATGCTTATTCTTTTTTTTCCGAAGGAAAAAATGGTACACGAACGTTTAAAATCGATCTTCCCTGGTTCGTCACAATTCTTTTTCGTGGCTATGAGGCATTATATAGGCTGGATAACAACCCGGCATATATTAAGGCGATTGCTTCAAGTTTAGATGAAGCCTGGGCAAAATCGTCTGACCGATATGGCTTTTTAACTGCAAAGTGGGCGACTGATGAGGCTTCTAAAAGGAAACCAAAATGGTTGCTGGATGAAGCTTGTATTGCTGAACTCTATGCCAGGATAGGCCTGTTGGATATTAAAAACTAATAAATTTATATGATTGATAATATTGTTCTTGGTGTTGATATCGGTGGCTCACACATTACTTCCGCCTTAGTGGATGTTGGCGATGGCACGATTTTGAAAGGTTCTGTCAATCGCGAGAAAATCGACTCATTTGCTGATGCTGAGCATATTATCAGGAACTGGTGCATCGTGATGGATAGAAGTCTTCAGTCTGCTGCCAACGCTGGAAAGATAGCAATTGCTATGCCCGGACCATTTGATTATCAAAATGGTATATCCTACATGAAAGGAATGGGTAAATATGATGCACTCTATGGTATGGATGTACGCAAGCTGATGTTATCGGAGTTGAAGTATAAAGTAAACGAACTTCACTTTAAAAACGATGCAGGGTGTTTTCTTCAGGGAGAGATTAGTCATGGACCGGCTGCAGCTTATAAGCTTGTTGTTGGCTTTACTTTGGGAACAGGGTTTGGATCTGCTTTTGGCAGGGACGGGGTTGCTATGGACGCCGATTATTGGTGTCATCCCTTGATGGGAGGGATATGTGAAGATTTTTTTTCTTCCAGGTGGTTTGTGTCAAAATATAACGACTACACAGGACTGGTGGTTAACAATGTTAAAGAACTCATCGATGATATTGTTATTGGTGGCCCATTACTTCAGGTATTCGATGAGTTTAGTATGAATATGGGCGCCTTCCTGACACAGCTTTATAAAAAACAAAAGTTTGATTGTATAGTATTTGGCGGGAATATATCCAATGCCTCAACGCTGTTTTTGCCGCAGTTAAAATATTATATCCAAACAATGGCTATTCCCGTTCCCATTTATATTTCTGCGAAGGGGGAAACGGCTGCGTTGATTGGGGCCGCGTGTTCGGTATGAAATGGACTTTGAAATATAGGAATAATCAAAAATCAAATAATTTGATGCAACAATGCTAAGCTTTATATTATCTTACTGATAATCATAAACTCATTTCATTGCTGGTGGGCTGATAGCGCTCAGAGGAGAAGCTGCTCATACTTGTGGTTATATGAAGATGCGGCTGTATTTATTCACAAATTGAAAAAGACTTTAAAAATGGTCAAGGGAAAGATCAGTACCGGACTGTACTATCAAACATGTAACCTGCAACAACGTTCACCCCCGATAGAGGCGAAAATGGAGTTGGTTTATTGATCAGGGTAAACTCGACAATTCCTGGGCCTCCATTTTCTTCTAGCTATTGAGCTTTTCATCAGCACGGTATTTCAGCACTTGCTCAAATACCGTGCTGAGGCTTACTTCGGGCTATCCGTCCATACACCTGCTGGCCTTAACCACGCGCCGGTATGTTGGTGGCCTTATTGTGAACGGTTGGCCATTAATAATAACTGTATATGATTCATAAGATTTTGGATCGAAAGGGTGTCGAACCTTATTGTTTAATTAGTTGTGAGTTAGTATTTTGAATGATAGTTGTTTGTGTTGATGCAAAAACTCACCTGTGGTATAATTTGGATGTTTTGATAAAATACTCGATTAATATTTTATCAGCGGCGATTTACTAAATACCCATTTCCCAGTGATCATTCATTGATTTCCGGGGGTTTTTGGATACCTGCCTAAAAATCTCGGTAAAGCTTGCATTTCGATCCTGTTCCGAAATGATCCCGAAGCGCCTGTTCTGTATTTCAATCTGGCGTTGCGCACAGACGGTCTGAGCGGTGAGCAGTGTTTCTTTGTTATGAACGCGCGCTGCAGTTCATTCTCGGGTTTTGTGAACAGGTATAATTTCAGCGTAACAGAACGCTGGGCTTTTCCGGTCTTACTATTAAAAACGGGGGATAATAGTCCAAATAAAGGCTTTGCCTCCCGGTAATAAGGTTTTTCCTTCTGAGTGTAACGCTTCCCATAACTCATTAACTTTTATAAAATATTTGGTTCAATGCTGATCGGAGTACATAACTGAACTTTCCGCTACGGAATACTTCAAGATCGTTCCGTTTGATCAGGTCATAAAGTGCTTTTTCTGATATACCAAAATGTTGTTGGGCATCAGCCATGCTCATGCAGTAGACCAGCGCA
Source organism: Pedobacter kyonggii (assembly GCF_004310665.1). Taxonomy (GTDB): domain Bacteria; phylum Bacteroidota; class Bacteroidia; order Sphingobacteriales; family Sphingobacteriaceae; genus Pedobacter; species Pedobacter kyonggii. The sequence continues at coordinate 34,412 of NZ_SIXF01000011.1, forward strand.
GGGTTTTTCGTTCTTTCAGCAGGCTGAACAGGCCGAAACGCGACCTGTTTAAGTGCCTTATCCAGATGCTTTCTTTTGATCAGTGTTTTCCGTTCGCTGAGCTCAATTGCTTTAATCCTGCCATTCTTGATCTGCTAATAAATAATCCATTCACTGCAATGAAGCAGGTGCGCAGCCTGTTTCACCGTAAGGAACTCTGCGGACTGGTCATTGATCGCTTTTGTACGGATACTAAGCGTCTGTTCATTTGTTCATTGCTGGCAGAAATCTTCGCATTACGGATCTTTTGTTTGTAGTGCCGCCTGTTACAATTCAGGCTGCAGTATTTGGTGACCGTAGTTTTTGCCAAGAATGTTTTGCCGCAGTGTTCGCAGATTTGCTGAACTGTTATATTGCTACTCATTTCATCCTTTTTTGTTACATCTGCTGCAGGTCGACAGGACTTTTAGATCCTAGAACATCAGTGGTAATTTTCCCTCAAATAGTGGCTTATTAGCGCTGTTTAATGTTTTTTAGTGTCGTTAAGTGTCGATAAGCGACATCATTTCACCCATGATTTTTTTGGGAAAAATTTCAGTCGCTCGAGCAACAAATGAGCAACAAAAATGCGAAAAATAGTGGTAAACCTCCAAGAAATTGGCGGAGAAATATTAATATAACTTATTAACAATCAGTTGTTTGGTTGTCGTAAGTTGTCGGAATTAGTGGTTGTTTTGGGGGATTATTTGCCGATGCAAAACTTAGTAAATATATTCTCCAATAAATCATCGGTAGTAACTGTACCTGTAATTTCACCAAGATAATGCAGTGCCTGTTTAATGTCCATTGCCAGGAAATCAGAGGTAACAGGATTGTCTACATTGGCCAAAACCCTTTGCAGCGCATGTTCTGTCTGCTTTAAAGCTTCTACATGGCGGATATTAGTGACCAGAGTCTCGCTGGTATTGATATGGTGCAAGTTCACCTGTTCTAATAAAGTGGTTTTTAATTCATCGATACCCTGTTTCTCTTTAGCGGAAATAAAAACAACATCTAAAGCTTCGAAAGCCTTACGCTGCGCATCAGCAAGAAGGTCAGCTTTATTGACTAAAATTAAATAGGGGATAGCCAATTGCGCTAAACCCCGAATCTGCTCTTCAATTTCTGAAATACTTTGAGCGGCATCGGCCATGTAAATAATCAGTTTGGCCTGTTTCATTTTCTCTAAGGTACGTTCTACGCCTAAAGCTTCGATAATATCAGCAGTATCGCGGATTCCGGCTGTATCGATAAAACGGAAAACAATGCCGCCTATGGTAAGTTCATCTTCAATGGTATCGCGTGTGGTTCCGGCAATATCAGAAACTATGGCGCGTTCTTCGTTCAGTAGGGCATTTAATAGGGTAGATTTACCCACATTAGGTTTTCCTGCAATAACTATGGGAACCCCATTTTTAATCACATTTCCCATTTCAAAAGAAGAGATTAAACGTTGCAGAACGTAATTGATCTTGTTTACCAGGTTTTTTAGCTGCTCACGGTTGGCAAACTCTACATCCTCTTCAGCAAAATCGAGTTCGAGTTCGATCATCGAAGCGAAATGGATCAATTGTTCGCGTAATCCTTTTAATTCATTGGCAAAGCCGCCGCGCATCTGTTGCATGGCCACATCATGCGAAGCCTTCGAATTGGAGGCAATTAAATCGGCTACTGCTTCTGCCTGACTTAGATCGAAAGCACCATTTAAAAAGGCACGTAAGGTAAATTCGCCCGGTTTGGCAGCGCGGGCACCTTTGCTAATTAACAGGTTAATAATCTGTTGGATAATGTAGTTAGAGCCATGACAGGAAATTTCTACCACATTTTCTTTGGTATACGATTTTGGTGCAACAAATAAACCGGCCACCACTTCATCAACAATATGATCGCCATCTTTAACCAGGCCAAAATGTAAAGTATGCGAGGCCTGCTTTTCTAAATCTTTTCCTGCAAAAACGGTATTGGTAAGGGAAATGGCTTCCGGACCAGATAAACGGATAACGCCAATGGCGCCAGAACCTGAAGGGGTAGATAAAGCAATAATGGTATCTTGATTGTTCATGTGCGGTATTAAAGCTGCAAAAATAAGGCTAATCTATGGGTATATGGTGTAAGGGAAGTAATTTTTTTAAGCTTTGCTTAATCGGTTAACTGACGCGAAACTAACTACCAGTTCTTCGACTCCGCTCAGAGTGACATATTTAGGAGAAATCGGTAATTGACTCCCAACGCCAAGTTCCCAACTCAAAACTGCTTAATCGGTTAATTGTTTAAATTGATTGATCAATGCTAGGCAACTCCCAGCTAACTTTCGTAACTTAAAACATTTAGATAATAATTGTGTTATAAACCTCAAATCAGATTAAGCTTTTTATGACGAACAATTTACCCCTAACCGTTAAACGATCTATAGAATTATTAGGTCTGATGGCCATCGTAGCCGTTATGGTAATCGGAAGAGACATTATCATGCCCATGTTGATGGCCTTTTTTATCAGCATTATGTTGCTACCGGTGTATCGATTTTTAAAAAGAAAAAAGATACCCGAAACGTTGGCCATCATTCTACCCATTTTATTGGTAGCGCTGTTTGTAGCTTTGATCATTTGGTTTTTTTCGAACCAGATTGGAATTTTGGTTAAAGATTTTCCGCAGATAAAAGCGAACGTAACACAGCATATTAATTCATTAAGCGATTGGATCAGTCGCATTACCCATTACAACGATAAGGAACAAAAAGCCTTTATTCAGACTAAAAGCGACGATCTGATGAACATGGGAACCTCGCTTGCAGGAGGTGCCGCTGTTACATTAAGTGGTATTTTTGTATTTATCGGCTTATTGCCTATTTATATTTACCTGATGCTTTTTTATAAAGACATTTTATTGCGCTTTATCTTCATGTGGTTTAAAACCGACGATCATCCAAAAGTGAAAGAAGCGATTTATGAAACCGAATCGATCATTAAAAGCTACTTAATCGGACTGTTGATTCAGATAACCTATATGACCATTTTGTTGGGTGGGATATTGATGTTAATCGGTATAAAACACGCCTTATTAATCGGGGTAATTTTCGCTATATTAAACCTGATCCCTTACGTGGGTGCCTTAATTGGTAATTTGATAGGTGTACTGTTAACGCTTACTTCTTCACAGGAATTGTGGCCGGTAATTACCGTGTTGGGCGTAATTGCATTTGTTCAATTTTTAGATAACAACATACTGATGCCGCGCATTGTAGGCTCTAAGGTAAAAATCAATGCCTTATTTGCCATCCTCGGGGTATTTATCGGTGGTAGTATAGCAGGTGTTTCGGGGATGTTCCTCGCGTTACCTATTGTGGCCGTACTCAAAATTGTCTTCGATCGTACAGAATCGTTTAAACAATGGGGTGTGCTGTTAGGAGACGAACGCCCGGCCAAAAGCCCGATGACTTTTCCCAACTTTAGGAAGAAAAAACCAGTGGCTACTAAAACTGGAATAGAAAAGGGATAGGATGCAAAATGTAGTTTGTTCTGCGGTAATCAGTATAATCTGCGGGAGGCGGTTGGTGCATAGGTTTCCCGCAGATTTAAGAAGATAAACGCAGATGATATTTAATCTCTCTTCGTCGTGAAAAAATGTAAGCTAATCTCAGCCTCCAAATTTACGTACCCTATAAATTAATGATAACATAAAATATCTTCCTAAACGGTTAACTTGCTTATCTACAATTACGTTATCAAATACATCTCTTGATATCCCCGAGTTCTGGTCAAAAAGATCGAATCCTTCTACGCGGATAGCGGCCATATCATTCTTCATAAATTTATATTCCATTGATAAACGAAGCAATGTTGGATTACGCACCGCACCATTATCAAAACCTGAGTTAATCTGTTTGGTGAAATCGTAGCCCAGGGTAAGGTCTTTAAAGAAATAATTACGGCCTTCTATACCACACTCAAACCGGTTAGATTGGCGGTCGGTAAACGTCTCATTCGAATACTTGGTCAGATTTTGGGAATAAGCGGTTTCTACTTCAAAGTTGACAATATCTTTCAGGTCTACCCTAAATTCGAGTTCCTGGCGCCAGGCCATATTACGCGCTTCTATTCTGCTATCATCGGTAAAAGTAATGTTGTTGTTCAACTGTCCCGAACCAGAATAGCCAATGGTAAACTTCCGCTCTGCCGAAAGTGGTTTACTAATGTCGTAATCGCCTTGTAAAGTGTAGTATCCGTCTGTGTTAATATAACTGGTAAGCTGATTAACTGTACCAGGTACGCGCTGTTTAGTGGTTACAATCCTATCGTTAGTGCGTTCGTATTTAAAATTGGCCATGATCACTTTTCCTGCGCTCCAATCGGCTTGTTTGTAATGGGCATTGATACTGTGGATAAATTCGGGCTTCAGATTTGGGTTTCCGGTAACAACGTTTTGCAGGTTCGAATTGTCGGATATAGGCTGCAATTGTAAAAATCCAGGTTGGTTATTCCTTCCCCAATAATTCACGTCAAACGATTGTTGGTTAGAAAATTTATACGAAAACCGACCGGAAGGGATGAGGTTAAAAGTACGGTTAACGGTTTCAATACTATTACTTAAATTCTGCCCCTGAAGTAAGGCTGGCTGTGCGTTGATGCCCAGTGTATAGTTCAGTTTTTCGCCGATATACCGATAATTCAGCCCCACTTTATTGGTAATGAACTGGTAATCATAAATATTGCTGAGGTTAGGGTTAAATACCTGATTACCATCAGCCACATCATAAGCATCTCTCGAATTATTTGTTGATGATCGGTTCCAGCTGTAGTTTACTTCTAAAAAGGTTTTTTTCCAAAGTGGTTCCATGTACGATGCTCCTACATTAAGGCCTAAATTTCGGTTATTCTGGTTGTTCAGCTGATTTTGTAACACCGAATCGGCTACGTTAGCATGAATGTTGATGTATTTGTTGTACACATTGCCAAAGTTTTCGCCATTGGTATAATTGATGTTACCCCAGGAGCTAAGATTTCGGCCTTTCTTCGAAAATTTATGGTTGTAAAATATATTGGTACGGGCATTTAAATTATTCGAATTACTGAAATTGTTGCTTTCTCTTCTGGTGAACAGCGTATCCTGAGTGATAAGTGAGTTACCAGTATTATGGCCACTATTGGTATTGTAAGAAAAGTTTGGAGAAATTTTAAGGTAATTCATGGTGTCTATTTTATACTCCAAATTGCCACCAAACCAATGGCTATAGTTGTCGCTCTTACTGTTGTTTCGGGCATCTTCGAGTCTGCTCAACGGATTTTGCCCTGCATCTTGTAAAACACTTTGAGTATAGGTAGAGCTAATGGTGTTGTTTTTATTATTGTTAAAATTATATCCGGCATCTGCAGAGAGCTTGCTGTTAAACTCATTTTTATAGTTAAGTCCGGCAGCATTTCTTGTGGTAATACCATTACCGCCACCGCCACGCATATTGGCATTGGCCGAAGTGCCATCGAATGAAACCTGTTGTTCACCCTTCATGCTATTTCCCCGAATATTGGTATTGTAGCGATCGGAGTTACCCACACCGGCAGAGGCCCTGGCAAAATAGCCTTTCTTTTTATCTTCTTCAATAGTCAGGTTAAGTACCTTTTCTGGTTCACCCGTTTTAATACCTGTAAGTTTGGCCTGATCGCCATAATCGTCGATAAACTGAAGGTTTTTTATAATGTCGGCTGGAAGATTTTTAATGGCTGTGGCTACATCTGTTCCGAAGAAATCTTTACCGTTAACACGTATTTTGGTTACAGGCGAACCCTGACTGGTTACATTCCCATCCTTATCTACCTTAATACCAGGTAGTTTTTTCAATACTTCATCAACGGCATCTCCATCTCTAACCGGAAACGCCCTGGCGCTAAAACTCACGGTATCTTCGGTTACTTTAACAGGGGGAACACCCGAAATCACTACGCCCTCTAGTGTGTTCGATGATGGTTTCAGCCTGATGTCGGTGATGTTTAAAATATTGCCCTTTTCGATCTGATACTGTTTAATAAAGGTGTCGTAGCCAATAAAGGCGGCAGATAAAATAAACTGTTTAGCTTTAATTTTATCTAATGCAAATGTACCATCAGGATTGGCAGAGGTGCCTACACTGTCGGTGCCGAATTTAATCCTGACCACCGCACCGGGCAGTGGTAAGCCTGCAGTATCTAACACTATACCCTTTACAGTATAATTTTGCGCATTACTGTTTGTGAAAATACCTGCAAAGAGCAGGGGTAGAAAAATCGATTTAGTAAAAGCCCTCATGAATTTATTTGTGTGTGGCATAAAAGTACGGAGCAGCGTGTTAACACTGTTCAGCGTAATCAACATGTTACTAATTTTGGCTATTAATGAGGTTCTTTTTGATTCCTTTCACTTGGGTATCAGGCCAAATGGCAGACGTAAGCTGGCAGAAGATGGTATTTAAGATTGAGCTACCATTCATCAGGTATTTTATTTTGTATGCGCTTTCAATACAACATTCCTACCAAGGGTTTTAAACCTTACAGTATTATCTTGTTCTACAGTAATGGTTATGTGGCCCGTTTTACTGGTATTTATATCGCTTACCTTGCCAGACTTACCGATATGCGTTCCTTTAATCACAACGCAGTAGTCGCCATCTTTTAAATTTGTTGTTTCCATTTTAATTTTTACAGGCCTGAGTTTGTTTCTGAACCCCGTAATTTTATTTCAGTATTTAATTGACTTAATTTAATTGCAACGGGTAACCAAGCGAGCATACAGCCTGGAATAACGGCAAGGAGCACAAAGTTTTGTTTTTTAACAATCAGATATAAAAGTGCACCAAACAGAAACAACATCACAACAGCACTTCCAATTAACAGGCCGCTCAATTGTTTTTTCTGTTTGTTTAATTCGGTTAGGCTAAGTTCGGATAGTTTGTTGTTTTTCATAGTGGGATCGGTTAGGCTTATTAGTAAAATTATTAAATTTTTAATGTTTTTAAAACCCTGAGGGATAAAAGATGTAAAATGCTGGTTATCCAGTCTCATTTAAGTACAAATTCCATTATCTTGTAGACGTTCGGCTTAATAAATTAAAAACCTTTATTTTTAATTAAAATCGAACCTATTTTCTAATGTTAAATATATCATGATCAAAAGATTAATACCTGTATTATTGCTATTGATTTCTTTCGCGGGCTTTTCGCAGGAAACTACTAAAACCTATCTTTCCGGAACAGATAAAGACCATACCAAACAATGGGATTTTTATTGTACTGCCGGTCGTAAAAGCGGCATATGGACCAAAATACCGGTGCCCTCTAACTGGGAATTACAGGGCTTTGGAACTTATAACTATGGGCATGATAAAGTTAAAGCCAGCGAACAGGGCATTTATCGTTATGAGTTTCTGGTGGGTAAAATCACAGACAAAAAAGTATTCCTGGTTTTTGAAGGCGCTATGACCGATACTAAGGTTAGTATTAACGGAAAGCTTGCCGGAGATCTGCACCAGGGCGGGTTTTATCGTTTTAAATATGATATTACCACACTATTAAAACCCGGAGAGAAGAATTTACTGGAAGTTACAGTTGATAAAGTTTCGGCGAATGCCTCCATTAATAAAGCCGAAAGAACGAGCGATTTCTGGATTTTTGGCGGCATCTTCAGACCGGTTTACCTGGAAACTGTACCAAACAAATTTATAGAAAGGGTTGCCGTTAATGCGAAGGCCGATGGTACTTTTCAGCTTGATGTTTATGGCCAAAATTTAGCTGCTGATGATATTCTTGAAGCCCAGGTAAAAAAAATAAATGGTGAAAATGTAGGCAAAGCATTTGCTATAAAAGCGAATTTAGAGAATGGTATGCAGACCCTGAAAGCTACTTTCTCAAAACCTCTATTGTGGAGCAGCGAATTCCCCAATTTATATCAGGTGGTGGTGCGGATTAAAAATAAACAGAAAATTATTCATCAGGTAAAACAAAAGTTCGGTTTCCGTACGCTTGAACTGCGTAATGGCGACGGTTTTTACGTTAATGGTGCGAAAATGATTTTAAAAGGTGTTAACCGCCACAGCTTTTGGCCGGAAAGCGGACGCACATTAAGTCGCGAGGTACACTTGATGGATGTGAGGTTAATGAAAGAAATGAATATGAACGCCGTTCGCATGTCGCATTATCCCCCCGACGCGGAGTTTTTGGATATCTGCGACTCGTTAGGACTGTATGTGATTAATGAATTAACGGGCTGGCAGGCAAAATACGATAACACAGTTGGGCACAGACTCGTAAAAGAACTTGTAATCAGGGATGTAAACCATCCATCTATTATTTTTTGGGCCAACGGCAACGAGGGAGGTTTTAATACCGATCTCGACAATGATTATGCCTTATACGATCCCCAGAAACGTACCGTAATTCACCCATGGGAGAAGTTTAACGGAACCGATACTAAACATTACCCAGATTATAATTATATGGTTAAGGCCGCTAATTCAGGACAGGAGGTTTTCTTTCCAACTGAATTTATGCATGCACTTTATGATGGTGGTGCTGGTGCGGCTTTAAATGATTTCTGGAATCAAATGCTGCTTCACCCGCATGGTGCCGGTGGTTTTATTTGGGCTTTGGTGGATGAAAACGTAATCCGTACAGATAAAAACGGCATTTATGATGGTGATGGAAACCATGCGCCCGATGGAATTATTGGACCACATCGCGAAAAGGAAGCCAGTTTTTATACCATAAAGGAGATATGGTCTCCGGTTTTTGTCGATCTGGCAAAAATTGAGAATGATTTTAATGGTAAAATCGCGGTCGAGAACCGTTTCAATTTTACCAATCTTGATCAATGCACTTTTAAATGGAAATTGCTTAGTTTCCCTTCGGCTAACGTTACAGGAACAAAAGCTATTGTAAATGCCAGTGGTGCAACGGTTTCTAAGCTTAAACCTGGCGCAAAAGGTACGCTCGATCTGGCTTTGCCAAAATCGTGGACACAAAGTGATGCCTTATATTTAACCGCATATGGGGCTGATAAGAAGGAAATATTTACCTGGAGCTGGCCGATAAAAACTGCCCGTTTGATTGTAGAGAAGCAAGAAACTACACTGTCCAATTCAGTAGTAAAAGCCGAAGAAACTTACCAGTCGCTCCTGATTAAACAGGATGGTATTAGCTACTATTTTGAAAAGGCAACGGGTTATCTGGAGAAAGTTGTTAAAGGGAATACCGTTATTTCTTTGTCAAAAGGTCCGGTGTTGGCTGGTGTAAATACCGAATTGAAAAATTTCAGCCATAAAACAGAAGGAGCAAAATATATAGTTGAATCTGATTATCAAGGTGCTGGTAATTTGCATGCGAAGTGGACATTTGAAACCGGAAAGCTGGTAAAACTCGAATATCAATTTAACCAACAGGGCGATGCTGATTTTATGGGGATTACCTTCAATTATCCCGAGGATAAAATTACCGGAATGAAATACCTTGGCCGTGGCCCGTACCGGGTTTGGAAAAACAGGTTAAAAGGACAGCAGTTTGGGGTTTGGCATAAGGATTATAATAATTCGATCACTGGCGAAACCTGGGGATACCCTGAATTTAAAGGTTATCATGCCGAAGTGAACTGGGTAACTGTAGAAAATAAGGAGGCCCCATATACGGTTTATATACCCGATCAGGATACTTATCTGCAAATGTTCAGGCCTGCCCGTGAAGCTGCGGCATTGAGCAACAACAATGTAGAGCCCGCTTTCCCAGAAGGGAGTATCGGTTTCTTAAAAGGGATAAGTGCCATTGGCACCAAGTTTCAGTCGGCTTTATTATTGGGACCTCAAAGCCAGAAAAACAAAACAGACGGGAAAACTTTTAAGGGGACGTTATTATTTGATTTTGGAAAGTGAGCGTTTTGACCCCTAAGTTAAAACAGTATAGCAAAAACCCTATTTAATCCGTATTTTTAACGATATGAAGATTGTATTTTTTTCTGCGAAGCCTTACGACCGTGAATTTTTTGAAAGCTGTAATAAACATTATGATTTTGAATTGGAATTTTGGGAAACTCATCTGGGTCCTCATATTGCCGATGCGATAAAAGTAGGTACTGATGCTGTTTGTGTATTTGTGAACGATAAACTAACGGCTGATGTTATAGCCATACTGGCGCAAAAAGGGGTGAAAGTTATTGCTTTGCGTTGTGCAGGCTTTAATAATGTCGATCTGAATGCGGCCAAACAATACGGAATTCGCGTTTGCCGCGTTCCGGCTTATTCGCCACAAGCTGTTGCAGAACATGCCGTGGCCATGTTGCTTACGTTAAACCGTAAAACCCATAAGGCCTATAACCGCGTACGCGAACAGAATTTTTCGCTTTCAGGTTTAATGGGTTTCAATCTTTTTGGCAAAACAGTAGGGGTAATCGGTACAGGAAAAATTGGCGCTGCTTTCTGTAAAATTATGCTTGGTTTTGGCTGTGTTGTACTGGCTTCGGATCCTTTTGTGAATAAATCATTGCAAAGTGCAGGAGTAAAATATTTGCCTTTTCATGAAGTAATAAAAGATGCCGATATTGTTTCGTTACATTGCCCGCTTACATCGGAAAACCATTATCTAATTGGATCAAATAGCTTATCGACGATGAAAAAAGGCGTTACGCTAATCAATACAAGTAGAGGCGGATTGATTAATACACGTGATGTAATAGAAGCACTAAAAACAGGTCAGCTTGCGGCGCTGGGAATTGATGTATATGAGCAGGAAGAACAACTCTTTTTTAAAGATCTTTCAGCAAGTATTATTGGTGATGATGATATTCAGCGATTAATTAGTTTTCCGAATGTTTTGCTTACCGGGCATCAGGCTTTTTTTACACAAGAGGCCTTAACAGAAATTGCAGCGTCTACCCTAAAAACAGTTAAAACATTATTAGACGATAATGCTGAAGAGATAGTTTCAGATGCAATATTGGTGTAACAAGATAGATGGTTGCATGGAGTTTTTTGAGAGCCGATCTCTCCAAAATCTCCATGCGCGCATTGTTGCTATTTAGTAATAAGAGGTATTAAGGTTGCTGTTCTGCTTTTCAGCAGCCTCAATAGGGGCATAATTAGAAAGAATAAGTGCTTCCCCTTTTTTCACGCATACATCATGCTCAAAATGCACAGATGGACTTCCATCAGCAGTTCTGATTGTCCAGCCGTCTTCATCTAGAAAAACATCTTTTTTGCCCATATTTATCATAGGTTCTATGGCCAGTACCAGGTTTTCTCTTAAGAGTAAACCATTGCCTTTACGGCCATAATTTGGCACCTGTGGGTCTTCGTGCATATCTTTACCTAAGCCATGGCCTACCAGATCTCTCACCACGCCATAACCCTGCTTTTCGTTATGGCTTTGGATTGCTGCACCAATATCGCCGATGCGTTTACCCACAACAGCTTCTTTAATTCCAAGAAAAAGTGATTCTTTAGTTGTTTTTACCAGGTTTATTACCGCTGGCGATACTTCGCCGATGATAAAGGTATAAGCATGATCGCCGTGAAAACCGTTTTTTATGGTACCCACATCCACTGAGATAATATCGCCATCTTTCAGCTCGTCTTTAGTCGGAAAGCCATGTACAACCACATCGTTTACCGAGGTAATAATATGAAAGGGAAAACCATTATAGTTGTAAAAGGAAGGTACGGCGCCATTATCAAGTATAAATTCGTTGGCTATTCTATCAATTTCAAGAGTTGTAATGCCGGGTTTTAATATTTTAGCTACTTCTGCAAGGGTATCGCTCACCAGTAGGGCACTGATCTGCATCAGTTCTACTTCTTCATTGGTTTTATATAAAATCATTGCTGCAAATTTAGCAAAAGAAGCGGAAAGGAAAAAAGACGAAGCGTTGAATGATGGAAGAACTGAATGATTGTTGAATGGTCGTAGTTAAATTAAGAACACAACCGGTAATCGAGTGCTGAAACTTTATTTCTGATTCTACTCAGGGTTTCTAAACGCATGCCAAGGTAGCTGGCCAGATAACGCTGTGGTATTCTGTTGATGTCCAAGTCACTTTCCTGGAGTTTGCGGTACCTGCTCATTGCTTTTGGTATCCTGGCCAGGATTGATCTTTCTGATGCTGCATAATAATGAAGCGCCAACAGCTTTCTGCCGATTAGGTTGGCCTCTGGATAGTTTGCGTACATCGAATCGATTAGGGTATAAGGAATGCAGATGAGTTGACATTCTTCCAGCGCCTGAAGATATTCTATCGAATGATTAGGCTGCTGAACGGGATGACGTATGGCACCAATTAATTCATTTCCACAGCTAAACCAGGTGCTGATATCATTTTTACCATCTCGTACGAAGCCACGAACGAGTCCGTGTACCAAAAAATATAGCGAAGCATTACTGTCTATTGGTGAAAGAATGTATTTATTCTTTTTAACATGGATGAGCTTACAAGATTTTTCATGTTCGGCCTTAAAGGCTCCAGATAAAGGATAGAATTGCTCAATATAATCGAAAAACGGGCGTAAAAACGATGTTGAATAAGGCATAGTTAAGGCTTGTTTAGATTTCTAAGAAATGGATTGAAGCATACTCATATGATGATCAGAAACCAAAGATATCTGGTATTTCAATGTTTAGAGAAAAACAGCGTGATTGTGGCCTCTAACGATACGATCGTTAGAGAAAAAATGGAGTAATAACAGGTTAGCGGCTTAATTCCTGTGCAAAATAGTTGGTTGGCATTAAGCCCGTTTCTTTTTTAAACGCATTGTAAAACGTAGCCAGACTTTTAAAGCCAGCTTCAGAAGCAATAGCTTCGATAGTTATTTTATCCGATCTGAGTGGATATTGCTTTAAAAAATGATTAACCCGGTAGCTGTTTATCCAGTCCCGGAAATTTTTGCCAATGTGTTTGTTAATTACGAAAGAGCAATGGTGGATCGGGAGGTTAAGTTTTGCCGCCAGATCTATAATCTGAAAATCGTGTACCAGGTAAAGCTGTTCCCCTTCCATTATTTCTTTCATGGCAAGGGCATAGTCAGACAGCTGTGCATCTAAAAGATTAATTTTTTTGACAGCTGTAAGTGTACGTTTTTGATCTTCTTCTGATAAAGGAACCAATGAGGAATCAGTCTCAGTTTTCTTGATTGCAGGTTTTTTAGTCCAATCAACAGCCACCAGCAAGTAACCATAAAAAATATAAGGCTTGTGAAGCGCATATAATAAAATGACTAATAGGGTTAAACAATTGAGTACAATAAAAGAGGCATAACATATGGGATGTGTAAGCTTCTTAAAATAATGGGCACTAAACTAAACAACTGAAAAAAGGTCGCAACCCGGAGAAAAAAGATGATCCATTTTCTGCCTTCACCTTCCAGTATCTGTTGTGGTTTGTTTTTTAAACGGAGTACTGCAATCCAGGTAAAGCACAAATAGCCAAATACCAGTATTGGCCTAAATAAGTAATGGAAATATGGAGGAAACAAACCACTTTTTGTTTTTAGTGAGAAGTAACCATTTTCAGCCAATTGGCTTCCTATCAAATCCCAATCGAGTGTTGTAGAGAAATGCCAGGGGATAACGTGAATAATGGCTAATAAAGCTGGTACAAAATGAAGCCATTCTATTTTTTGTAAATTTTTACGATCTTGAAGAAAGCCTGTAATGTAGAGGTAAAAGCAAGCTGGGACAGCATAATAAAACGGCGTAAAAGTCTGATGAAAAAAGGCTAAAGCATTAGGTTGGCCCGATTTAAAGAGCAGTGAAGTTAAAATCTGCCCAAATCGGGCGAAAAATATAACCGAAAGCAGGATGTTAAGCAGTTTATTCCCTTTTTTTGCGAAAAAAAGATGCATAGAGAATAAAAGTAAGAATAGACAACTAGTACTAACGAGCAGGTTTAAAGATTGCATATTTCCAACCAAGGTAAAACATAATTGTTAAACTAAATTCTCCTAATTGTAAAATATTTTATTATCAAATACCTTATGCGTAAAATATTAAAAATGAGGCGGTTTTGTTTGAAAGTAAGACTAGTGTAACTGCCACAGCTCTTTATGTTTATCGGCTTTTTATGCCATCAGCAATAATGATTTGACATAAATGTTTGTTTAATTTGTAAAAAGCAATAGTTTTGCGGCCCGTTTATTGTGAGCGGAAAGGAATATATTTAATTAATGGATGTTTACCATCCCTATAAAGGAAAAATTATGGACAAATTTAAAAAAGTGCAAGATCTAATCTCTTCTGTTGAAGCAGACGTAACTAAATTTTATGATGGTGGTAATGCTGCAGCAGGTACACGTGTACGTAAAGCAATGCAAGACCTAAAAGTTTTAGCCCAAGAGATTAGAGCTGAAGTAACTGATAAAAAAAATAGCGCTAAATAATTTGTTTTCGCTTTTAAAAAGAAAGCCCGCGTTTTACGTGGGCTTTCTTTTTATGTGCCAGTCTAGGTCTTTATCCTTTATCTATCTCTAAAAGTGATGATGGAAAGGAAATGGTTTATGCAGATAACCAGAAATTGATAGGGATTTACAGTCGTTCTTTAGTTGTAGGAACCAAAGCCCGCTTTGATTTAGAACAAGGGCAGGTGGGATGCAGGCTACTAATATTGTAGTTCTAAATGTAGGTTTTGACAAACATTTGCACCGATCTGTAACGAAAACAGACCGATCTATGTAACCTAGTGCAGAAAATAAGGACAGAATACGATCTTCGTTTAGAATCAATGAAAATGTAGAAATTTTAATATGGACGGCGTTTGTTTGGGAGCAATAAACATTGAAATTTTTTATTAAACATCTACCTATTAACTTTTCATATCTAGATTATCGCTCTTTCCTATCTAAATTGGCGCTCTTTTTTAGATAGTATTTTTTTTTCGGATAACGTTTTTGCTTAAATTCGTCACACTCTTTAGGGTACGGACATATTTAAAAGCAATTGGTTATGAATATTAAAACCTTGGTTCTTTTTTTAAGTACAGTTTCTACTGCACTTATTGGTGGTCTTTTTTATGCATACTCCTGTTCAGTTATTCCTGGCTTGGCGCGTCTTTCTGATGCCTCCTTTTTACAAGCTATGCAATCCATAAACCGGGCTATTTTAAATCCGTTATTTTTTATTTCTTTTATGGGCACGCTATTCATATTGCCCATAAGTGTTTGGTTTTTTAGAGAACAGCCTATGGTTTTTTACCTGCTTTTGGCAGCAACCTTATTATATTTCGGTGGTGTTTTTCTGGTTACAGTAATTGGTAATGTACCGCTCAATGACCTATTAGATGGGACAGATCTTAATAAACTTGGTGCAACAGAACTAACTGCATTACGTGAAAAATTTGAGTCGAGCTGGAATTTATTCCATCGGATCAGAACTATCGCCTCATTTATCTGTATTGTACTGGTAGCGTACGCAGCAATATTAAGCCGCAATGTTTAATGTGGAACTGTTAGGAAACGGAGGTAAACAGGCCAGACTTTGAAGCCTTAACAAATAAGAAAAAAATCGGGCGATTGAATGAATAAGTTTTAATTTACTGTAGCCATTATTACCGTGACCTATCCTTTCTGGCAAAACAATCTGCTTTTAACCAAAAGCTAAAATCCGATGCATTCTATATCTTCATAAAGAATGCAGATTAATTGCTCTTATTTAGAATTGATATAAATAATATTATTATATTTGTTCTATCCCCATGATTAAACATTAACCTAGACCGGAAATGATTGTAAAGGCAAGAATAGAGCATCAGAAAGATTTTCTGTTCATGGAAGAAATTCCAGATAAATATGTTCCCGATCACCGATTATCCGAAAAATCTATAACCATTAAAGATGCTCCGGTAGGTATTAAAAATTATCAGCTCTCTACCAATGGCCTTTTTTTGGTGCATTCTGAAATGAAATTTGATGGACCTGCCAGGATCCTGACCGAGGTAGAAGGAGAGGCCATTACCTGTCAGTTTATTTTTAGCAATAAAAACGGTTCGGGTGCTGCGGGTAAACAATCAGCTAAATATGGCCGGAGCAGGCATAATATCCGCTACATCCCTTCGGCAAAGGAAGCTTACGATGTGAAGCCTGATGTAGAATTTGTATATTTTTTAATCGTACTTTCTAAAGATTATTATCTGCACTTGGTTGATCTATATTCCCCATTACATGAGCAATTTGTGCAGGAGATGGAAAAAGGGATTTCGACATCTTTTGCCGAACACGATCTTTTTATGACGCCAGAAATGCGCAGATCCATCGAAGCGATTATCACCTGCAGGCAAGATGGGGAATTGAAACGCCTGTTTACCGATGCCCGGATTACCGAACTGATTATGTATCAGCTGGAACAATTTAGTCAGCATATACAAGGTGGTAGAGAGTCGCTACTTGATCGCGATATCCCAAAACTCGAAGAAGCCAGGGAGATTTTGGAACGCGATTACATCGATCCACCAACCCATAAGCAGCTTTCTAAAATGATCTTGCTTAATGAGTTTAAATTGAGAACAGGTTTTAAAAAATATTTTGGCAGTACCATTTACGATTTTGTAACCCGTTTAAGAATGGAAGAGGCCAAAAGATTGATTTTAGAAGAAGGCAAAAATATGTATGAGGTAGGCGTAAACGTTGGCTTTAAACATCAGGCCAGTTTTACCAATGCTTTCAAAAAATACTATGGCATTTTGCCTAGTGATGTGCGGCTCTGATCTTATACAGGGTTAGTCTCGATCCTGCACTTTGCGCTTCGGCTATACCTGCTGCTTCCATTAGCTTCAGGTTGGTGTATACACAACCGATGCTGATGGGTGTTTTATCTTCCTTAAGCATTAACCAAAGCGATTCGGGATGAATAAAATCACTTACCTCCATCAGTTTAAAGGCAATCCATAATCTTTTTTCGGAAAAGGATAGGCGTTTTAATCTACAGTAATCGTTTATCGTCTTTAAAAGTGTTTCTTTAAAAGCGTCGGTACAGGCAGAATTTGGTAGCTGGCCAATAGTTTGTGCGGTATTGAATAGTTTTTGAATATTTTCCATAGGTAGTGGAGAATTAAATCTTTACAGATTGGAGGTTGATTAATTCATCGGTTTCGATAGTTTTTAACTTATATACGGGTTGTTGTGTAGTTTTTAGATTGGTGTTAAATTTTCCGGCATCAAGCTTAATTTCCTTTGGTACAATAATCGTTTTTAGGCTGCTTTGGTCTGTATAGGCCTGTGCATGGATGCCAAATGCGGTATACATGTGCTGAGGGGTGAGTACCTGTACAGGCGTTCCATCCCACCATTTTCTACCATCTTTTAAAATAATAATGCGGCTGGCATATTGCGCGGCCAGGTTAACTTCGTGCAGTACCACTATAATCATGTACCCCTTTTTTGCCATGGCAGCGGCTATGGCCAGGGTTTGGTGCTGAAACTGAATATCCATATTGTTGGTCGGTTCGTCCAAGAGCAATACAGAATCTTTATTATCCCACAATTGGGCCAGTATCCTTGCCAGGTGTACCCGTTGCTGTTCACCTCCAGAAAGGCTTAACATCGATCGGTCTGCAAGATCAGTTAATCCGCAGATTTCCATCGTTTCGGTAAGGGCTAGCTGATCATTTTTAGCAGATGATAAACTTTTAAAACCATAACGGCCCATCATCACGATTTCTTTCACACTAAAGGCCATGGTAATGGGGTTGTACTGCTGCAGATAAGCCCTTTTGGTGGCCAGTACTTTTCGGTTATAACCTTTAATATCTGCTCCGTATAACATAATCCGTCCGCTATCGGGCTTTCGTTCACCAGAAAGCAGGCGCATTAAGGTAGATTTTCCGGCACCGTTCGCCCCTAAAAGCGCAACCATTTCGCCTGGCCTGATACAGAACGAGATATCTTTTAAAAGCGGCCTGTTGTTTAATTTATAGCTGATGGATTCTACTCTGAGCATAAACCGGTTATTTAATTAACTAATTTCTTTTTGTCTTTAATTAGGATATATAAAAATATGGGCGTACCCATTAAAGCAGTAACCACACCAATCGGCAATTCGATCGGTTGCACAATCAATCTCGAAATCATATCGGCCAATGTAAGTACCAATGCGCCCATTAATGCCGAAACAGGAAGCACAAAACGATGATCTACGCCGCCCAACAAACGTGTAAGGTGGGGGATGAGCAGGCCAATAAAACCGATAATGCCGGAAACGGCAACAGAAGCTCCAACAGCCATGGTAGCCAATACCACTACCAATATTTTGATACGGTTGGGGTTTAGGCCGATCAGCTCGGCCTGATTTTCGCCAATGGCAAATAAATTTAAACCTTTAGCTAAAAATGGGAGCCCGACTACAGGGATAAGTACAAAAGGAAATAAACAGCTTACGTTTTGCCAGGTTGCCCCGCCAAGGCTGCCCATCATCCAGAAGGTAATGCTCCTGAGTTTTTGTTCATCGGCCAGATAAGTAACCAATCCGGTTAAAGCACCAGCCATTGCATTGATGGCAATACCCGCGAGCAACATAGTCGAAACATTGGCCTGGCCATTGATTTTGGAAAGATTGTACACCAACATAGCAGTAATGCCTGCACCAGCAAAAGCGCCAAAGGCCAAAAGGTAATAACCCAGCAGCTGACTCAAACTAGAAAATAACAGTGTTTCGAAAGCAATAATCAATACCGCCATTAAAGATGCCCCAGCCGATATACCAACCAAACTGGGTTCGGCCAATGGATTCCTGAATATTCCTTGTATGGCTGCACCAGAAATGCCCAAAGCAGTACCAACCAGTACACCCATTAAGGTGCGGGGTAGTCTGATCATCATAATTACTCCTTCGTTTATACCATGATCTGCACTGCTAAAAACAGAAAATCCCATGGCATGGGTTAGGGTGTCGATCACTTCTTTTATGGGAATGCGCATAGCACCCAAGGCTAAGGAAAAACAGATGGAAACCAATAAACCTACACTCAGGCAGGTATAAATAACGGTTCTTTTCATTATAAAATGCGGTTATTTAGTGCTTTAATGGCTTCGGGTAAGCGATTACTGAAATTGATGAGCAGAGGTCCGTTCATTTCTACAATCTTTTTATTTTTTCCGGCATTGGTATAACTTACACCGGGGAGATCCAAAAAGGCTGCTCTTCCGCCTAAACTGCTTAATCCGAAATCGAACATTAAAATCACATCCGGGTTGCTTTTAATCAATGCCTCCGTGGTATAAGGTTTAAAATCGCTAAACTCCTGAATGGCATTTTTGCCTCCAGCCAATTTAATGATCTCATCTATACTGCTGCCTTTGCCAGCCACATTCATGGTGCCGACGCCCCGTGCGTAAATAAATAAAACCTTTGGGCTTTTGCTGCCCTTTTTTAGCTGACTTAAAGTGGTATTGATGTTACTTTCTGTTTTTTGTGCGAGTTGCTCGCCACGCGCCTTATCGCCAATGGCAGCAGCAATTTGCCTGATAAATTTTGTTGCGCCCTGAATAGAAAATTCCTGACGGATGGTAACCACCCGGATGCCCAATGATTTAAACTGGTAAAGGTTTTCTTTAGAAAAATCTCCTTCAGGTACCAGAATAAGATCTGGACGGTAAGCGGTAATACTCTCAATAGAGAAAGAACGGTTTCTGCTCACTTTTGGCAATCTGTTTATCTCTTCTGGCCATACACTGGTTACATCGGTAGCCAGAATATTCTTGCCATAACCCAATGCATTTACGGTTTCACTAATGGCACTGCTTAAGGTAATGATGCGCTTCGCTTGTGCAACAACATATTGTGTAGCACTCAAAAAAGAAACAATAATCAATACAATATAATACTTTTTAATCCTCATATATGCGATGGTTATAGGAACAAAAAAAGTGTTTAATTAATCTAAATACAAGTAATTGAGCGGGCAAGATATTTACTTTAAATACACTTTTTAAAACTGATTTAAATTAATGATTTTGTTATTTTCTTGTTTTTCAGTTGTTTATAGTTGTTTTTTGGAGCCGGTGATCAATAAGGCTTAGTTAAAACGAGTGACAAATAATACGCTTTGAACAAAAGAAAATACGGATTGAACAAATTAAAATACGGATTGAACAAACCATTTGTGGTGGTTAATATGGATGTTTGCAGTGTTCTTATTTAGAATGATTAAAAATAATATTAACAATGAAGTATATAAAACATAGCCGTGCAATAAAGAGAAAAACAGTTTTAGCTGTTGGTTTTTTGTTATTGGTTCTCTCACTTGGTTCGTGCAAAAAAGACGAGCTCGATCCCAACGAAGTTTTACAGGATGGTAAGAGTATTGTAGTAACCGACCTGGCTGGCGATACACAGGCCGCCATGGGAAATGGAACGCCGGGCAAAGAAGTACGTGCATTTTATACTTTTCTTTTTCGCTTTAAAGATCAGAAACAGATCTGGATCCGTAATGCGGCTGATTCGGCACAATGGTTAAAAACAAAAGACTGGGACCTCGCCTTTACCGGTCCCTACAATAGCGAGGTTTATGTAAATGATAAAGATTATCAATTTAACCCTGGTTATGGCGGAACGGCTAAAAGTGCGGTTATAATGCTTGAGCAAAGTTACGATACGCTTAATCAGGCTCCTTCTGATGAGGCCTTTAGTGCGAGCGAAGTAACTAAAATTGGCTGGGCATCGTCGGCAACCTCAAATGGCTGGTTTTTCTATAGCCTCAGTTCGCACATTATGCAGGCTATACCCAACCGCACCTACGCCATTAGGCTACCTGATGGTAAATATGCCAAACTACAATTGATCAACGCCTATAAAGGCAATCCGCCCAGTGTTACCGATTTAAACTGGCCTGCGCCATATTATACTTTTAAATATTACGTACAGCAGGATGGAAGCAAAAATTTACAGACCAAATAATTTAAAGATGAACAATATTACTATAATAAATAAAACGCTGTTTAAATTGGCATCAATCTCTTTAGTGCTGGCTGTGCTCTTTACGGGATGCAAAAAAGATGAAATTATTTCTCCAGAGCCTGGAAAAGAAGTACCGACCAAAACAGAGGGCGGTACAGCATATTATAAATTACAGCGTATCGAAAACCTTGCTGTAGAAACGGATGATGCCAATCCAACCGTACCACCAACAGCTGTGCTGTTCAGCCTGGAAACAAAAGAAATAGTGCCCTTACTATATGCCAAAACCAATCGTTGGGATGTTGGCTTTAACGGACTTTATAATAGTTTTTTAAGTCCTAACAACGGTCAGTCATCAACAAGTTTAGGATCGGGAAGCACAGGTTCTGGTGCTATTACCATTTTGGAAAAACCATTTGACCAGGTAGTTGATGTGCCTACAGATGCTGTACTAAGCATCAGCAAATTTATTGGAACCGACAATGAAGGCGATTTTGGAGAAGGCATTGGTTGGTACCTGTACGATTTTGGAGGCACCAAAAGGGGAGACGGTAGTTATGATAAACAGCACGTGGCCTATGCCATGCCCGAAAAACGCACCGTTATTGTCCGTACGGCCAAAGGCGATTATGCCAAGATCAAAATGATCAGCTGCTATAAAGATGCCTTTACCGCCGATAAATGGTTCAGAACAACACCGCACATGTATTTCACTTTTGAATATGTCATTGTTCCAAAAGGAAGCACCAAATTCGAAATCAAATAAACCCACAAATAAATCAATACCAGTATTAAAATGAAAAATAAATTAACGCAACTGCTTTGCCTTTTATTAACAGTTGCTACGCTTGCCGCCTGCAAAAAAACAATCGGACTTGATCCACTTCCGGCAAATAAAATCACCGAATTTAAGGTTGCCGTATCGGATGGAAACATTTTCGGTGCTATAGATGAGACCGATAAAACCATTACGCTTTACTTGCCTTATTATTATGAACTGGATGTAATCGAACCTGCAATCAAACTTTCGGCAGGAGCTAAACTGAGCGAAACGCTTGCACCGGTAGGGGTTTTGGATACAAAAAAAACTTATACCGTAATTGCTGCCGATCAAAGTACTTCGACCTACAAACTCATCATTAAACTAAATCAGATCTCGCCCCTGGTATTAACCGAGCTATCAACAGCTACTACAACATCAACAATGGCAGTTGGTGCTTATGATGTGCGGGTTCAGGGTAATTTTAATGTTTCTGATCTTAAAAAGATCAAAGCCTTTTTGGTTGATAAAGGCAATAAGGAATATGAGTTAGCGCCTAGCCTTTCGCTTGGAACACCAAGTGTATCGGTAGCCATAATAGCTGGTGTTAAGACGTATACTTACGGTTATTTACAGGTTCCGCAAACTTTAGATACCGGTACTTACAAGGTAAGGGTAAAAGTACAGGCCTTAACTGCCGAAATGAAGCATCCCGTAAAGGTAGTTTATGGCAGGCCGGGGATAAACTACGGTCCAGTGATTGTTAAACAGGGTGAAACCTTTAAAATCAATTCCTCGCAAATTATATTCCACGATTTTAAGGAATTCTATATTACGGTAAACGGACAAAAAACACTATTGCCTATTGTTTCCTATACCCGTACGGAGGCTGTAATCCGCGTGCCTGATACCGTTCCATCAGGGGTATATACACCAATAGCATCTTTTGGTACCTGGCCTTTATCAACCCTAAACTGGTCTGTTACTGTAACTGCAAAATAGTACTCATTTACAATTTAATCATGAAAAACGATTCGGGAGATTATTCCCATTTATATAATAAAATCATAAATCTAAAAAAAATGAAAATGAAATTTTTAAAACTTACGTTCGCAATTGCAACTTTAGCCATATTAGGAACCGCTTGTAAAAAAGAAGCTGTTCAGCCAGATAACAAACTTGCTTTGCAAAATACGACTGCGCTTATCGCCGTAGATTCTACCGAGGCAGGTGTGGTAACCAATTCATCAACTTCGCCTACTTCCTGGACTGCTGTTGGTTACGACCTATTGAACAATGTTGTTGCAAGCTCTGGAAATCAGGTTAATTTTGACAGCAACTTTAACGGAAACATTACCATTGCAGGAACAAATAGCCTTGGTTATTACGATTCTCCTTCAGTAACCAATGTTACTGGTATTACTTTAACCGATGTTTCTTCGGTTACATTGGGTGCAATTAGCACTTTGGGTAGCAATAGTGCAACTGTAGTTGGATGGTATAATTACGACCGCGTTAATCGTACCATTACTCCTGTTGCTCAAAGATATGCTGTTGTAGGTAACGGCTCAACAATTGCTGGTTCAACCAGACTTTATGTAGTTCAGCTTGATGGCGTAACTACATCTGGTACTTACAATACTACTGTAAACTTCCATATTAAGAGATTAAAATAAGGATTAATTCACCAGGGGGATTTCCTGAATTAAAATTGATTTTGAAAAAGGGGCGAAAACACAACTAGCCGCCCCTAAAAATCATAAATGACACCCAAATAAGGGAATAATCCCGAATCGTTTTAAAAATATTAGCCTTGGGTAAAACCATATTTGCGGGCGCTAAAAATGCAAATCTAATAATAATTGATTATGAATACAACATATAAACGCTTCTCTACCAGCTCATACTCCCTATTGCTTTTTTGCTTATTAAGCCTATTTAGTGCCTGCAAAAAAGAATATGAAGATTTTCCTTATGCCGATATTGTAAGTTTTACCGTAAAAGATGCCAACGGTGAACCAATTAAGGCTGTAATTGATGAAAAGAACCTCACTATATATTGGCCATCTAATCAGGCAGTACCCGATAATATCGTACCCATAATTGTGGTATCAGAAAGGGCGAAGATTAGTCCGTCATCTGGACAAACAGTAGCTTTTAAAGAGACAACCAGGTTTGTGGTAACCGCGCAGAATGGTACTACTAAAGAATATGCAATTAAAAAGGTTGTAAATCAGCCGCTACTTAAGGTTGATATAACTGGTGGGGTCTCAGTCTACAATACCAAAAATTTTGCAATAAAAGGTAGAAATATTATTATAAGTGGTGATAATGTTATTGCTGATAAAAATCAGACCAAAGTTTACCTGATCAATACAGCTAATAACAATGAAAAAGAGTTAACAATTGGAACATTGAGCCCAATAGCTATAAATGTAACATTAGATACAACAACACCAGATGGTATTTATAAACTAAAGGTTGTTTCAGGGCAAAGAACTGTGGTTATAGAGCGGACCTTTGGCATAACTGCCGGCTCACCTTTTATAAGTGCTATTGAAATGGCCGCCATAAAAACCACTTTAAAACCTGGAGAAGAATTTACACTAAATGGCGTAAACAGGATCGAATTGATCAATAAGTTTTCAATCCGAAATGTAGCTAACAAACAGTTTTATGATCTTACGGTCAAAGAAGCTAAAACTGATCAATTAACATTAAATGTGCCTGAAAGCCTGCCTATCGGTCAATACGATCTATTTATCTATAATTATCCTGCCGGAGAATATTATGCAGCGGGTATCGGATCAGATTATTTTGATGATATAATTACCATCATAAAATAACAAGGTGCAACAACACATAAAGATATATTTCGCGCTTCTTACGCTCATTCTAACGGGAACCTCTGCCTGTAAAAAGGCACAGGTTTCTGTTGATGATGCGGAAGAGATTGTTTCGCCTACAACGGGTACGCGTAGCCAGTTTACGCTCGATTCTATCTTTTTGTATGCGAAACAGGTATACCTATGGAATGATGCGTTGCCAAGCTATGCTGTGTTTAACCCAAGGCAAAAATATGGGGCAATCAGTTCTGATATTACAGCTTTTCGAAAAGAATTATTTGATATTTCGCAGCTTAAAATAAATGTTACTACAGGACTCCCTTACGAATTGCCAGTTTACTTTGAGAATCCAAAATATTCGAACCTCCAGGTGGGGAGGAGCATTCCCGGAAGCATTGCTGGAATAGGAAACTCAAGCACTGCTGTTACCAGTAAAATCGTTGCTACAGGAAATACGCCTGTTGCTTACCTGGCTTTGGCTTCCTTCCCTTCATTAAACAGTAGTAAAGTGGCCTTAGATCTGGCTTTTGCCGAACTCGCAGTTTCCAATCCAAAAGCTATTGTAATCGATCTGCGGAGCAATGGTGGTGGTTATTTAGAAACCGCAGAATATATAGCCAATTTAATTGTTCCCAGTAGTTTGAACGGAAAGGTGATGTATAGCGAGGTTTTTAATGCAGCTATGCAGAATGGAACCGTACCCATATTAAAATACCAGCCGTATTTAGATGCTAATGGGAAAACTGCCATCTACAATGGCCGTAATGCGACCATGGCCGATGTAGATTATTCTGTAGCAGGCAATACCTATACATTCAATAAAAAAGGGAATTTGCAAAGTATCCAATCGGTTTATGTAATCGTATCAGCAAAAACGGCATCGGCCAGCGAAATGCTGATCAGTTGCCTAAAACCTTATTTTGATGTGAAACTGATCGGAGAGAAAACCTATGGCAAACCTGTAGGCTTTTTCGGGATCAATATCGATCAGTACAGCGTTTACCTCAGCAGTTTCCTTATTAAAAATGCCCATGGCTGGTCTGATTATTTTAGGGGCATGGAGCCAGAGGTAATGGTAAAAGGGGAAGATCATCCGGTTTTGGGTGATCCGGATGAGCTGTGCTTAAATGCTGCACTTTCGCTGATTAACGGAACTAAAAAACTAACTGCAAGCAAACTGGCCACAACAGATAAAATTGCCAATGTTAAAGCTGATCTTTTGCAGGTAAATAATATAGAAAGTGTAATGCTTGAAAACAGGTTACGATTAAGAAAGTAAACAAGAAAGGTAAAAACCTAATCCTAAAATAATAACACCTGATTAAAAATGTTTAAACTATCCACCATCATATTACTGCTTGTCAATTTCCATTTAACGGTTGCTGCACAAGATTATGGAAGTTTAAAAGGCACGGTTACCGATGAGTTTGATAAACCTTTGCGTGGTGCAACCATACGTTTGGAGCCTGACGGGCATAGCACCGAAACCGACGCCAAAGGAAATTTTAGCTTCAACAAGATATTTACTGGTAATTATAACATTACCGTAAGTATGGTCGGCAAAATCAATCATCAAGCCAATATTAAAATCGGTTCTGTAGCTGCAAATAACTTAATAATTAAACTATCAGACGATGAACGAGAACTTAACGAGGTTGCCGTATCCGAAAACCGTGCTGCTCCAGATAACCTGTTAAAGTTAGAACGCAGTGCAATGCCTGTTACGGTAATTAGCAGGCGAACCATCGAATTAATGGGCAGTAGGAGGTTAGATGAGGTATTGAAAGAACAGACCGGGATTGCCATAGTAAACAACATTGGGGGTGGCGCAAGGTCGGTTGGTGTACAGATGCAAGGTTTTAGCAGTGAATACATTATGATATTGATCGATGGTCAGCCAATGGTTGGCCGCAACAGCGGGAATTTTGATCTGTCCAGGATTAGTGTTTCCAATGTCGAAAGGATTGAAATTATTAAAGGTGCATCCTCCTGTCTCTTTGGAAGCGAGGCGCTCGGTGGGGCGATTAATATCGTAACCCGCTACGGCGCATTACAACCGCAGGCAGCGGTTGCCGCAAATTACGGAAGTTTGAATATTGCCGATGTTACCCTTGAAGGAGAAACGCCATTTGCCTCTCAAAGAGGATCGGCCAATGTCTCTGCAAATTATTACCGTACTGATGGTTTCAATACCAATCCAAAATACATCCAGCAAGGTACTACTGCACCACCTTATGATAACTATGCTTTGCAAGGGAGAATCCGTTATCGCCTAACGTCAAAAAGTACAATTGGTTTTAGTGGGCGCTACGGACTACGGAAATCTTTTATGTCGAAAGATTTTGGTTTGGGTATTATTTCAGGCGATAGCCAGGACGAGCAGGATTTAAACCTTTCGGCCACATTTGACCATTACTTCAGTTCGGGTTTGCGCAGCATGAGCCGTTATTATTATACCAATTTCCGGTCAGACCAAAGTGTAGATTGGCAACAAACCAATAGCAACATTACAAAGGATATTTTCGCACAGAACTTACACCGTTTCGAACAGCAGTTTGCCTATGGTGTAAACGACGAACTTAAATTCACAGGCGGTTTGGGCGGTAGTATCGAAAGTATGAACGATGTTTCGCTAACCAATCCAGCTTCAGTAAGTTCAGGTTTTACTTTTTTGCAGGGCGATTGGCAATTCACTAAACAATTGGGGGTGGTTGTAGGGCTGCGTTACGATTTAACCAATACCTACGGCAGTAAACTTAACCCCAGTTTAGGTCTGCAGTATAAAATTATCCCAACTTTAACCTTTAAGGCTGGTGCAGGCACAGGATTTAAAGCACCCGATTTTAAATCTAGGTACCTTGTTTTTTATAATCCGGCAGCAAATTACCTGGTTATTGGAAATGAAGTGTTGAGGCAAACGCTAAATCAGCTGCAGGCTCAGGGACAGATTAGTGAGATCAGGCAATATCTGTTAAACCAGCTGGATCAAAATTTACAGGCAGAAAGAAGCACTTCGTTAAATTTAAGTCTGGAGTGGAAACCCAAAGAAAATATGAAAGTAGAGGCAGGAGTTTTTCACCACGCTTTACGCAACCAGATCAACAGCATTCAGGTAGCCACGGGAAGCGGAAACCGGAATATTTATACCTATCAAAACCTTCCTGAGGCCGTAAATAAAGGTATAGATCTCTCTTTTTCCATTAGTCCGCTTAAAAATTTAGAATTGAGTGCAGGTTATCAATACCTCATCGCGAAAGATTTAAGCGTAATTGATAGCATTAAAACCGGGCATTATCCTTATAACCAGAATATCCACGATGCTGCAACCGGAAATTCTTATTCCCCAAAACCTTCTGATTATTGGGGGATTGAAAACAGATCGCGTCACATGGCCAATTTTAAAGCTTTTTATAATTACCGTCCCTGGGATGCCAGCTTAAACATACGCGTAAATTACAGGGGTAAATATCCTTTTGGCGACCGCAATGGAAACCAGTTTATCGATCGCTATGATGCTTTCGTAAACAGTTTTTTTATGTTTAATGCCGCTTTTGAAAAGAAATTAATGAAACAGCATTTGAGTATCAGACTTACGGCAGATAACATTTTAAACTATACCTACAGTTTAATGCCCGGGCAGCCAGGGCGCGTTTTGCTGGCTGGATTAACCTACCGTTTATATAAAGATTAAATTTCAAACACCATAAATTTCAAAACATGTTAAGTACAACTATTAAAGAAGCTACAAAAGCCGAACACCAGAATTTAGAGAAACAGGTTGTTTTAAAGCTGAAAGCAATCAGAAGCAATCAGGATTATGCAGATTTATTGAAACATTTTTTTGCGTACTTCAGCCATATCGAAGCAACGATTAAACCCTTTATCACGGCATCGGTTCTACCGGATTATGCCCAGCGTAGAAATTCGGCTTATATTAAAGCTGATATTTTAGAACTCGATGCAGATATCACTGATCTTCCATTTACAACCGTACCAAAAATTGAAAATGCGGTACAGGCTTTAGGTGCATTATACGTATTAGAAGGTTCGATTATGGGCGGAAGCATTATTGTTAAAATGCTCGAAAAAGGAGGGGTAACCAAAGGTGTTTCTTTCTTTTCTGGTTATGGAGAAGCTACAGGTATGATGTGGGGCAATTTTATAGCTGTTTTAAATGCGCAAGCAAAAACTGAGCAAGAAGAACAAGAGGCCATTGTTGCTGCAAACGAAACCTTTAAACATTTTGCTTATGTTTTCGAAAAAGAGCGTGTAAGTACGGTTTAATATAACGTGATTAAGTTAGCACAAGTAGAAATAATTTAACCACAGATAAAAAGGATAGACACAGATATATGAAATCCGTGTTGATCTGTGTGCGTCTGTGGTTAAAAACTTTTAGTCCATCGGTCGACATCTCCGACCGAAACCCAATATTCATTGGTTTTGTATTGAGAAGCCTGGATTGTCCGCGCTATTGTTTGTAGCGGGCATCAGGCTTACCTGTTTTATGACTGTTTTTGTTTACGAAACCTTTCAGAATTGTTGAATTTCTTTTTTTGTAGTAAAAAAAGCGCTATTTCCATGTAAAAAGTTACAAATATCACGAGATAAGTATGATATACCCCGATGCAAGCCAATGAAACCGATTGTATTTATATTATCTTTGTGTTATCTCTATGCGTGTTTACAGTTCTTATTCTGATAGTGAATTGGCATTCTTGTTAACTCAGGGTGATGAGCTGGCCTTTACCGAAATTTACAACCGCTTTTATGGCTTACTTTTTATCCATGCCAATAAACGCTTAAATGATGATGAAGAAGCAAAGGATGTATTACACCAGTTGTTCGAGTCGCTTTGGGTTAAACGTTTACAGGTAGCACCTGACGGTAATTTATCAGCGTACTTATATACAGCAGTGCGTAACCGTGTACTGGATGTGTTTGCGCATCAAAAAGTAGAAAGTAAATACATTGATTCTTTGCAGGATTATATAGATCAAGACCATGTATCGACCGATTATATGGTGCGTGAAAAGCAAATGGCGCTATTAATTGAGCAAGAAATTGATGCTTTGCCATCAAAAATGCGCGAAATATTTGTTTTAAGCCGCAAAGAGAATAAATCTCATAAAGAAATTGCGCTCGAATTAGGGCTTTCTGAGTTAACGGTTAAAACGCAGGTTAAAAAAGCGCTCCGAATTCTTAAATCAAGGTTAGGGGTGGTTATTTATGTTGCTTTCCTTTTGAAAACCTATCGATAATCTACCATTAAGGGTTTAAGTACGGTCTTTTCTCTTTAAATTAAGCTGTATTGAGAATATTTTAAAAAAAAATAATTTTTCAATACCCCCAAGGCTATAGCTTCGCCGTATATATAACAATCAACCAAACTAGATTTCTTTTAATGGAGAAAAATGCAAAAAAGCTTTTAGATAAATACCGTGCAGGCCATTGTACGCCAGAAGAAATTGCTATTGTAGAAGCATGGTACCTTCAGTTGCCTTTCGAAAAAGAGGCTCCTGATCACTTGCTCATCGAAACCAGTAAAGAAGAAGTATGGAGCCGGTTAAGACCTCACGGAAGATCTGTAAAATTGGTCACGGTTAAGCGCATTGCGATAGCTGCCAGTATTATTTTATGCTGCAGCGTAGCACTCTATTTTGTGGCAGATCGTAATACTTTGCCGTTAACGGCTAAAACAGAATTAAAAGATATTCTTCCAGGTGGAAATAAAGCAATGTTAACACTAGCAGATGGAACGGTGGTAAATCTGGATGATGCCAAAAACGGTCAGATTGCCAACCAAAATGGCATCGTAATCCGTAAGGCAAAAAACGGCCAGCTCGAATACATCATTAAAGAAACCCCAAATGCATCAGTTACAGGCTCCAATGCCATTAGCACGCCCCGTGGCGGACAATACCAGGTAAGCCTGCCCGACGGCACAAAAGTTTGGCTTAATGCAGCTACTACCTTAAAGTATCCATATGCCTTTGCAAAAAACGAAAGGGTAGTAGAACTTAATGGAGAAGCCTATTTCGAGGTTTCAAAAGACCAAACCCGCCCTTTTAAGGTAAAAACAGATGCACAAACGGTAGAAGTTTTGGGTACTCATTTTAATATTAATGCCTATAAGGATGAAGCCGCAGTTAAAACCACGCTTTTAGAAGGTGCTGTAAAAGTGAGCAATGCCTCTGGTAGTGTAAACCTGCACCCGGGAGAACAATCGAGGCTAAATATAAACACGGCTAGATTAATTGTCGATCAAGAGATTGATATTGATAAAGAAATGGCCTGGAAGAATAATGTTTTCTCTTTTGATAACGATGATCTCCAAAGCATTATGCGCCAGATTTCGCGTTGGTATGATGTAGATGTAGTTTATCAGGGCAAAATTACACCAGAAAAATATGTGGGAGAAATACCAAGGAGCAGCAACTTAGCAGAGGTTTTTAAAATATTAGAACTTAACCATGTGCATACCGAGGTAAAGGGCAAAGTACTTACGGTATCAGGAAATTAAACAAGAATGGCTTTTCTTTAAACAGCCGAGAAATCAACCAACCAATTCACAAACTAACTAAACTTTATGATGAAAAAACTACCAGAAATTTAGCATCCTACCTTTAAAAAAAACCGAAAGCGCGATAACGCTTCCGGTAGAAATTTGGACAAGCAGCTTGCTTCGAAACCCAGCTGCTATTTTTTAACCTCATTCATTACAAAGGTATGAAATTAACTACCCTTTACAACCCCGTGTGCGACATGCGGAGGGTAAAGATTAAATTTTTATTGGTCATGAAATTGACTACAATTTTACTACTGGTCGGCGCCTTACATGTTTCGGCAGCCACCTTTTCTCAAACCGTAACGCTATCTCGAAGAAAAACTTCGCTTAAACAGGTTTTTAAGGAGATTAAAAAGCAAACGGGCTATTTTTTCTTTTATAAAGGTCAGTTGTTGCAGGATAAACCAGATGTGACAATAGAACTCAATAAGGCTTCGCTGGTAGAGGCGCTGAATGCTTCTTTAAAAGATCAAAACCTGAGCTACAGTATCGTTAACAAAACCATTGTAATAAGCGGTAAAGAGGGTTTACCGGCACCAACAGCAGGTGTTAAAGTAAAAATTGAAATAAAAGGTGTTGTTGCTGATAAAGCTACAGGAGAAACCATTCCAGGTGTAAATATTTCCATCAAAAATGGTGCAAGTGTAGGCATTACCAACGAAAAAGGCGAATTCAAAGTCAATGTTGATGAAGGAAGCATTTTAGTTTTTAGCTACGTGGGCTACGACTTGTTTGAAGCCAAGGTTACAGGTACTAAAACGTTAAATGTTAACCTTACCTCTAAGATGACCCAAATGAACGATGTAGTGGTAACGGGTTATCAAACGATAAAAAAAGATAACTATACCGGTAATGCGATTACGATATCTGGTGATCAGCTGAAAAGGGTAAATCCACAAAACTTGTTGCAAAGTATCGGCACCTTCGACCCTTCATTTAAACTGATAGATAATAATCTTGCAGGCTCCAATCCTAACAGAATTCCTTCTATCAATGTTAGAGGGGCTTCTGCACTGCCAAGTGGCGATGGGCAGGTGTTGAGAAGGGATGATATTCTTGGAACAGCGAACATGCCTGTTTTTATGCTTGACGGGTATGAAGTAAGCGTGCAGAAAGTATTTGATCTGGATGTGAATAGAATTGCATCGGTTACCTCATTAAAAGATGCGGCTGCAACGGCAATCTACGGTTCGCGCGCCGCCAATGGTGTAATCGTGATTACTACAAAAACACCCTTAGAAGGGAAATTAAGGATAGAATATAATTACGAATTGAATCTTACTGCTGCAGATCTAACTGATTACCAGGTGTTAAATGCAGCCGAAAAACTGGATTATGAAGTGTTGGCAGGCTTATATAACTCTTCGAAACAACAGGTATCTCAAGATCAGCTTGATGAAATATATTACCACAAAAAAGCCAATGTTGTTGGTGGCGTAAACAGTTATTGGCTATCGCAACCCCTGCGGAATACCATAGGACATAAGCATGCTGTAAATCTGGATGGAGGTTCACAAGCATTCCGGTATAATGTAAACCTTCGCTACCAAACCAGGCCCGGAGCAATGAAAGGGTCGGCAAGGGACCAATATTCGGGAGGAATGAGTTTCCAGTATAATGTGAAGAAAATTCAGTTCAGAAATGAATTATCCATAACACAAGTGGGCGCTACCGAATCTCCATACGGCGATTTTTCTAATTATGTACGGATGAATCCTTACTACCCATTGAAAGATGCTAATGGCATGACGATGAGGATTTCTGATATATATGAAAAATCGGATCGATCTAGAGAATATGTTTTTAATCCATTGTTTGATGCTGGCTTAAGCAGTTTCAATAAATCGAAGTATACCGAAATTATTGATAACCTTTCTGCTGATGTAGAGGTGGCGAATAACCTTCGGTTAAGGGCTCAAATGAGCGTAACCACACGATCAAATTCAGATGATGTATTCACCTCTCCGCAGGCAAATAAGTATTACCTGTACACAACAGATAAAATAGATGAAAAGGGAGAATACATGAACAGGGAAATGAAAGAAACCTATTGGGATAGTAATATTAGGTTAACATGGCTAAAGCAGATTGGCGGCAGTTATTTTAACGCTTTAGTGGGTGTAAATGCCCGTACAGAGCTGCGCGATCAGAAAGAATTTACAGCTATTGGATTTGCTAATGATCGTTTTACCAGCATTGGTTTTGCAAAGGGCTATGCTGAAGATGGAAAACCGCAAAGCAGGCTCGAAAAAGCACGACTTTTTGGCTCTTTCTTTACAATGAACTACTCGTATAAAAATAGGTACCTTATGGATGGAACCGTTCGTATTGATGGTTCTTCAAAATTCGGAGTAAACAACAAACTGGCTCCTTTTTGGTCGTTCGGATTGGGATGGAATGTACATCAGGAGGAATTTCTGCAGGGCAATAGTGTAATCAGCCAACTTAGAATAAAAGCCTCTACGGGGCTCACCGGTTCAGTAGAGTTCGATCCTTATTTATCAAAAACCATTTATAAGTATAACACAGGAAACTGGTATTCATCTGGTATTGGTGCAGGTGTAAACAGTTATGGAAATGAAAACCTTGGATGGCAAAAAACGAGGATGACTGATATTGGTATTGATATCGGTCTGTTTAAAGATCGTGTAATGCTTACGCCTAGGGTATATAAGAAGTTTACCAAAGATATTTTGGCCGATATTACATTACCACCATCAACAGGCTTTCTATCTTATAAAGAAAACCTTGGCGACATGGAGAACAAAGGCGCTGAGCTGGGGCTAACCGTAGATGCAGTAAGAAGCAAAGACTGGTCGGTAAACCTGAATGCAAGTATGGTTTCCAACAGAAACAAAGTGGTGAGAATCTCCAACGCATTAAAAAAATACAATGACAGGGCTGATGAACTGCAGTCGGTAAAACCAGGAGATGGTGGTTACAGGGGCATTCCCTTACTTAGATTTAGCGAAGGACAACCTTATAATGCCATTTATGGTGTACGTTCGTTAGGCATAGATCCGGAAAACGGACGTGAATTGTACCTCAAAAAAGATGGTACGCTTACATACGACTACGATAAGAGAGATTATGTTGTAATTGGCGATCCTAATCCTAAGGTAAGTGGCTACTTTGGTGGAACGGTTAACTACAAAAGATTTAGCCTGTATGTACAGTTTCAAACTTTTTTCGGTGGCGACAAATATAACCTGACACTGGTAGAGCGTGTTGAAAATGCTGATCCAAAATATAATGTTGATAGGCGTGTATTCGAAGAAAAGTGGAAGCAGTCTGGCGACCTCTCTTTTTATAAAAATATAGCAGATAATGGCGAGACCGATGTAAGCTCGAGATTTATACAGCCTGATAATCTGATCAACCTTCAATCAGTCAACCTTTCTTATGATATGAATAAAAAAATCGCATCTAAATTATCGATGTCGAGTCTCATGTTTCAGGTTACTGCCAATGATGTAGTACGTTGGTCATCAGTAAAAGAAGAAAGAGGAATTAATTATCCGTTTACCAGGAGTTTAACCTTTTCTGTTAGAGCAGCTTTTTAAGCTATTAATGAACAGATTTAAAATATAAAAACATGAAAATTAGATTGTTAATATGCCTCATCCTGTTAACAGGGTTATTGAGTTCCTGCAAGAAATGGTTGGAAGTTGAGCCGGAATCGGAAATTGCTGCTCCAATTTTATTCAGTACAGAAAATGGCTTTATGGAAGCCATTAACGGTGTATATAATCGCAGTACAGAATCAGATCTGTACGGTAAAGAGCTTACATTTGGTACAACAGAAGTATTGGCGCAAAATTTTTCGATGCGTGATGACGGACAGGATTATAGACAGACCTCCCTGTACAATTATAAACATGGCGAGTTTATCAAACGTAAGGATAGGATATGGGCGGGTTTATACAATGCAATTGTAAACTGTAACCTGATCCTCGAAAACGTAGATGCAAAAAGGAACATTTTTAGCGGTTCCAATTATTCCATTATCAAAGGCGAAGCACTTGCATTAAGAGCATATTTGCATTTCGACCTGTTGCGTCTTTTTGCGCCTTCTTATTTGAGAAACCCATCAGCAAAAGGAATTCCGTATGCTAATAAATACACGAAAGAGATTACGCCAGTTGCTAATGTATCAGAGACCCTTGATTTGATCATCAAAGACTTGGAGGAGTCGAAACAGTTATTGGTTGCAGATCCGATTCGGAGTGCCAACTATATAGTAAATTATCCATTGGTTACCGATACACTGAAAAATACAGAAGAGAAAAACCCAAGTCTTTTCTTGCAGAACAGAAGGCATCGTTTAAATTATTATGCAGTATGCGGAACACTTGCCCGGGTTTACCTTTATAAAAATGATAAGGTTAAAGCTTTACTTAATGCTAAGGAGGTTATCGACTCGAAAAAATTCCCATGGACATCAAAAAGTGATTTTGAGGCATTCGAAGATTCGAAAAAAGATCGTATTCTTTACAAGGAACTCGTTTTTGGATGGTACATACCGGGTGCTGCAAAAGAAATAAAAGATAATTGGTTTCAAAGTGGCACCAGGGGATTTTATTTGATTGAGGATGCCGCAGATTATATTTATGAAAAGGCAACGGCCGGAGCAAGTGATTCCCGCTATAAATACTGGTTATCTGCTACCTCTAGTCAATCGTCAAGGTCTTACGACATCGTTAAATACCGCAGAAATCCCTTAAGCACTGAGACTGGCGCAAATTTACATTACCTGATGGCTCCTGCAATCAGGCTTAGTGAGATGTATTACATCGCTGTCGAGTGTTCGTATGCAAACAATCCCACAGCAGCAGTCAATTATCTTATACAGGTTCGTGAAGCAAGGCAAATAGGGGATCCTTTGACCATAAATAACGAAGAAGATTTATTAAAAGAACTACTTAAAGATGCCCGTAAAGAATGGTTAGCCGAAGGCCAGTTATTCTACATGTATAAGCGGCTTAATAGAGGCATATTAGGACAAACCGGTGTAACTATTCCTGCTTCCGATAACATTTTCGTACTTCCTCTTCCTAACGATGAGATTGTTTATGGTGGCAGATAAAACAATTTTAAATTCTATTAATAGCAAATTATGAAAATATATATATTAATATTCGCAATCATTTGCCTTGTTTCTTGCAAGAAAGCAGAAGAGATGCGTTTTGATCACAGTGCTAATGTCTATTTCGACATTTACAATGGTGATAAAGACAGTATAGTAAGAACCTTTGCCTATAACCCTACACTCGCTCAGGATACCGTATGGCTACCGGTACGTTTATCCGGAATCAGAACAGATGTAGAGCGGAAATTTAGCGCACTAGTAGATGCTGATTCTTCTACCGCCACTCCCGGAATTCATTACGAAGCTTTGAAAACACAATATTCAATCCTTCCAAACAAAGGATTAGGGTACATTCCTGTGGTGATTTATAACAAGGATAAGGAACTTGAAAACAGATCGGTTTCCATCCTTGTCAAATTAACCGGTACACCAGATCTGGGTATCGAAAACCCTTATCTGATCAGGGCAAAAGTAGTGTTCTCTTCCAAATTAGAAAAACCTAATTGGTGGGATACCTGGCCGCTTCCTCCTTATTCGAGAACCAAACACGAATTGTTTATTCTGGTTACCGGACAAACCTCCCTTACTACTGATGGACTGGACGCGCCAAAAAACCTTTATTACATAGGTTTATTAACCACTATGCTAAATAATCCATTTAATTGGGTAAGTAAAAATGAAGCAAAAGGTTATGTCATAGAAGAAGTAACTGCAGGCAATACCGATAGCTATTATTTCTACAATAAAAGCAATCCCGCCAAAAAAACACTGTTGAGAAAAAACATGCAGAATGGCAAATATTATTTTATAGATGAAAACGGTAATGAGGTTATTTAAATATAAAAATATGAATATTAGAAAATTAATCTTGTTAATAGTTGGTGTGGTTTCACTTGCCGCATGTCATAAAGACCTGGGCAATTATGATATCGATATGCCAATCGAGCCTAAACTGGCCAACCTCGATTCTGTTTACACTGCAAGTGTAGGTGATAGTCTGATCATCAAACCAAAAATAGAAGGTGTCGATGCGGCCAATGTAGAACTTCAATGGAAAATCAGTGTAATGGAAGGGAATGACGTTCTTTATACCGGACCAGCTTTAAGAATCATATTCGGTTTGCAGGCTAAAAGATACGCTGCCCGTCTTACCGTTTTCAACAAAGCAAATGGAATGAAATATTTCCATAAGTTTTACATAGACGGTGGAACCGAATTTGCTAGCGGTACAACGGTATTGAGTGTCGAAAATGGAATCACACAGTTTTCATTTGTAAAACCAGATGGTAGTGTACAGGCACGTTTGTACAAGGCAATGCAGGGGAAAGATTTGCCTCCAAATCCCACCAATTTATTCCTGCTAAAAAATACATTTACAAATGCCTTATTGGGATATTGGATCATTACAAAAAATGGCGGAATC
Source organism: Pedobacter kyonggii (assembly GCF_004310665.1). GTDB lineage: Bacteria > Bacteroidota > Bacteroidia > Sphingobacteriales > Sphingobacteriaceae > Pedobacter > Pedobacter kyonggii. Next base: position 71,997 of record NZ_SIXF01000011.1, read on the forward strand.
AGGTTGGAGCCCAATACCATGCAGGAAGATCCAAAATATCCAAATACACTGAAGGATAACTTCTTTACACAGCCGGATAATCTTGAGGTTGGTTCACTGATCTCGCATCCTCAAGGGGTGATGATGGGTGTTGTTAATGGTAAGTTTTACGGTGGAACAACAAGCACATGGGATCAGGCCGCTACTTATGGAATGTTCGGCTTACCAGCTGATGGTGATTACGAACTGGCCCCATCTTTTGTGATGAGCTTTACGCAATCAGCTACTTATTTTATTGGCTTCGACAGAAACAGAAAGCAATTTGTCCGGATCAATCTTTATGGTGCGCCTGTTTATTTTGGCACTCAATACTCGGTTACCACAACAAATGTCTTCGATCCTTTAAATGTGGGGCTGGATCTTGTTCATTTGGAGCAACTTAATAACGCAGATTGTTTTGCCTATTGTAAGGGGACCGATGGAAAGATTTATGAATTAAAGTTCAATGTCCAGTTTAACGGGCCGTTTACCTTTACACCTCAACATAAACGTCTTTTTGTACGCCAGGAGTTAATTAACGAAAATACAAAATGGAGTGGTGCTAAAAATGGAGTAATCTATATTGCCAATGGCAGTAAAGTTTATCGGTATAATCCAGTAAATGAAGAACTCAGAGAATTGGCCACCAGCTTTAGTGGTAAATCGATTACGATGCTAAAACTTACCGATGATGAAGAAACGCTGATGGTAGGAACAGAAGAAACCGTTTCTTTTCTAAATATAGCTACCGGAATGAATGGTATACTCATTAAAAAGATCGAAGGTATCCCTGGTGCTCCTGTAGATATCGCAATCAGAAAATAATCCTATTCCATGCTTAAGCCTTCAAAATCTTAGGCATGGAAATATTTAAATTATAAAGAAACATACAAATGAAAATTATAAAATTAACAGCATTAGCCTTTTTATTTCCAGTTTTATGCTGGGCACAAGCGCCGAATTTTAGTTTAACAGGTAAAATAGGCACATTAGGTGCGCCAGCAATGGCTTATATCGATTATATGGATAATGGTGTAAGCCATGAAGATTCTGTAGCCTTGGTTAACGGAAGTTTCAAATTTACCGGACATATTTCTGGCAATGCCTACGCCCGTATGGCATTAGACCATAGTGGTGGCGGTAAAGGTAAGGCAGTTTATACCGGAGATGTGATTTACTTTTATTTTGGTAAGGAACAGGTAACAATCACTTCAAAGGATTCTTTAGAAAATGCAGTTTTTGCCGGTTCGAAGGTTTATCAGGAATATGATGCCTATAACAAAGCCATTGGCGGGACAATTATGGCGCTTACCAAAGCCGTTAATATTGATTTTAACCGTGGTACGCCTGAACAGCAAAAAGATACCGCTTACATGAAAGCAGTAGATATGCGCTTCAGAAAAAACATCCAGAACAGAACAGACAAACAGTTTCAATTTGCTAAAGAACACCCAACTTCATACTTCGCTTTGGTAGCATTATCAGAGGCTGCCGGAAGTAAGGTTGATGTAGCCAAGGTTGAACCGCTTTTTAATGCCTTGAACAAAGCTTATCGCGAAACCGATATGGGTAAAGAACTTGCGCAGCGTATTGCTGCAAGCGGCATTACCGCCGTTGGAAATGTTGCGCCGCTTTTTACTCAGAACAATGTGGTAGGCAAGCCAGTTTCGTTGGCCAGTTTAAAAGGAAAAGTGGTACTGGTAGAGTTTTGGGCAAGCTGGTGTGGACCATGCAGGGCCGAAAACCCGAACCTGGTAAAACAATATCAAACTTATAAAGATAAAGGCTTCGAAATTATTTCGGTTTCATTGGATAATGTGAAAGAACGCTGGTTAGAAGCGATTGAAAAAGACGCTTTAGACTGGATTCATGTTTCTGACCTGAAAGGATGGAACAACGAAGTGGGCCGTTTGTATGGCGTACGCGCCGTACCAGCAAGTTTTCTGGTAGATGCGCAGGGTAAAATTATTGGTAACGGCTTGCGTGGCGAACCTTTGAATAAAAAGCTTGCTGAAATATTCAATTAGTTATTGGCTGATAAAATATAGATGATGAAAAAGATGCTAACGGCATGCCTGATGCTGGTTTCACTGCTCACTTTTGGGACCGCGAAATATCGGGATAAAATTGCATTAAAGGTTTTATATGTAGGCTATAATCCCGATAGGCCAATGCCGAAAAATGTAGTTTATTATTCAACAACCCCAGCTGTTGTAGAAAAAATATACAAAACCAGAATGGCAGATTTTAAAACCTTTTTGGAACAACGTTTTACCGAAGTTAAAGTGGTAGATGTGGCTGATTATAAGGTCGAAATGTCTGATGAGGTAGATGTAACGCTGATGGATGCCGGCCCGGTTAATATGCCTGCAAACTTTAGTCGCCCAATGGTTTTAATGCACGCAATGGCACCCAATGTGGGTTTACCTTTAGGTTTAAAGTTCGACTGGTACTGCCAGTGTTTGGATGATGAGGCCTTGAACATCAAAACCAGTCACCCCATTTTTAATACGCCCAATGTTGTAAAACTAAGCATGGTGAAAAAACCGACCCCAGGTTCTTTTTTTAACGGACATCAAGGCGTTGGTACACCAAAAGAAATGGATAGGTGGCAGGTGGTAAAGCAGGGTTTTTCTTCAAAAGAACCTTATCTTATCGGTATGGTTTCGCATGGCGAAGGATTCAACGATTCGCCAGATGCTGAATCCATTTCAGGTGGCGTTTGCCTAAAAAATGCCGAAGCAGTGGCGTTAGGTCGTCAGGGGAATTATTTTATGTGGGGTTTTGCAGGCTCTCCTGATTATATGACCGATGAGGCCAAAGATGTTTTTGTAAACACGATCTGTTACATCAAAAAATTCGATCGTCTTCCGGCTATTGTTAAAAAAGTGCAGATCGAAACCCGTAGCGGCGTGGATGAACTGATCTATCGGTTAAGCAAAGATCTCTATAATCAGGCCATTGTTTCGCGACGTGAAGGGAACCTTCGCATGTTGAAAATGCAGCAGGAATTAAAGGATAAAAAAGCAAAAGGTGAAGATATTGGCCATGGCAACGAAATGTTTTTGAAAATGCCAATAACCAATGATACTCAATCTTTTGATGATTATGTAAAAGGTTATGTTGGAGATAGTTTATTTGCTATTTATGGTACTAATATCAGTCTCTATCACAAGTATTACCGTCAAAATTACGAGTATTTCTATCCTTCTGGCGTGTATACCCTTCAGTTAGACCGTGATGCACAAAAACTAGGCATCTCTAACCGTAAAGTAGCGCTTTTAGATAAATGCGTAAGTTTATTGGAGGCCAACAAAGAGGTAGCGATGGCACAACGCTTGCTTGAACGTTACACTACTCAAAAATTCAACAAAGGAGCTGAATGGAGAAATTGGCTCAATCTAAACCGTAATAATCTATTTTATACAGAATCTGGTGGCTTTAAATTCATGGTCAATACCTATGGAAAAAGCTTTCCCGTTAGCCAGCAACAAAGCTACCAATTGCCAAAATCGGTCATAAGTGATGAACCGACCACAGCTGATCCGGTTGCGGTTTCTGCAAGATTTATTCCTGGTAATGGCAATAAAAAAGATAGTTTACTTATCGAAGCCAAAATTTTAAAAGGCTGGCATATTTATGCTTATGTATCTAAAGATAATCCATTTGTGGTTACCGAAACCCGCCTCGAACTTCCTGAAGGCGCAATAGCTGATCAGGAATGGAAAACTACAGCAGCTATTCCATATCCGGGCAACGAGGGCATGTTTATTTTTGAAGGAAAGGCAAACTTTAGGATAATGGTCGATTACAGCAAGGCAAAAGCAGGCACTAAAATTAAATGTGGCTTATACTATCAGGTGTGTGATGAAACCAAATGTTACCCACCGAAAGAAAAAATATTAGAAATACTCATTTAAGCTACTTATGCACACAGTATATGGCCTGTAAAATGGCCTACTGTTTTTAACCCTAAAAGATATGATACCTTTTTTCAGGCTTTGCCTATTGGCTATGTTGAGTGTACTCGCATATACTTCGCTGCGGGCGCAATCTCCCGCGAATAAAGCAGATTCTCTTCATAAGAAACTTCTGGCAGAAATGATTGGCTTGCCTGCACCCGATTTTACCTTAAAAGATCTCGATGGCAATATCGTATCGCTAAAGGGATTAAAAGGGAAAGTAATTGTAATTGATTTTTGGTCTACATGGTGTGTGCCCTGCAAAAAATCTTTTCCTGCGATGCAGCTTGCTGTTAATGCCTATAAAAATGATCCTTTTGTAAAGTTCTTATTTATCCATACCTGGGAAACCACCAAAACACCTGTTGAAGACGTGAAGAACTACATCGCAAAATCGGGTTTTAATTTTCAGGTGGCGATGGACCTGAAAGATGGGACTGGCCGTAATGCTGCGGTTGAAGCTTACGGCGTAAGTGCCATCCCTGCAAAGTTTATTATTGATAAAGCAGGCAACATTGTATTTAAACTAACCGGCTTCACCGGAACCGATGCCGCTGCGCTCCTGGAAATTTCTGAGCGGATTACATTGGCAAAAAATCATAAATAAGAAATGAATAACGCTATAAAGGGAATAGCAGTAACGATAGTTATGCTCTTCAGTTTAAATGCTGTGGCCCAGAAAAAACAGGTTGCAAAATTTCAGAAAACCATTGTCGAAGCGGTTAAAAAAGCTTACCCTGCCAGTGTACGGATGTGGGGTTTCGACGTACAGCAAAACCAAAGAACCAGTGCTCAGTTTAGTGGGGTGGTAGTTAGTGCCGATGGTTATATCCTAACCGCTGCACACACCATTTTACCCGGTAAAAATTATAAGGTTTTTTTCCCTGACGGCCGCGAATGTATCGCGCTAGCACTTGGTAAGATAGACAATAAGGAAACGCCAGGCATTCCAGATGTGGGCATGATGAAAATTACAGATAAAGGCACCTATCCATTTGCTGAGATGGGTTATTCTGCAAGTTTGGTTAAAAATGAACCTTGTATCGGTATTTCATATCCCGAAACCTTAAATCAAATGCTGCCAACGTTAAGGTTAGGAAATATTGCAGAAGCGAAAAATGAATATGGTTTTATCCGCTCCACTTGCAAAATGGAACCGGGTGATTCTGGTGGGCCTTTATTTGACTATTATGGCCGCGTAATTGGTTTACACAGTGCCATTGATGTTTCAGAAGAAATGAATTTCGAAATTCCTGTTGACCTTTACCGCCGATATTGGACAGCGTTGAACAGTGAAAAGCTTTATACAGCTTTCCCTGAAAAGAAGGATAGTGTGAAAACAGATCCCTTGTCTTTGCAATTACAGAAAGAAAGTAAACAAAAAGCACTACATCCTGATTTTGATTTACCAACCGTTAAAAACAGCTGCTTTCCTATTAAAAGCATTGTAGAAGGCAAAAATCAGGAGATTAATGCCACTTTATTGAATGTTAACGCAGCAAATGGAGCTAAAAAACAGTTTCTACTGAGTAAAAACACTATGGTTGGCGAACAAGTACAATGTGATGTTAATGGAGTTACGGTGCCAATTAAGTTTATTGGAATAGATCAGGAAAATGACCTGATTTTATTTGAACTTGAACAGCGGATAAACGGTGGAATTGATTTAAATATTTCTGGTAGCGACAGCGTTAAAATAGAGATGGGTAAACTTCTTTATAGCATTGGTCCCGCTGGCAAAGTGATGTGCAGTGTTTTGGGTAGCACGCTGTTTAATCTGCCGAAAATTAACAGTCAGCCTTATTTGGGTGCAATGGTGGTTTATAACTCTAGCCCTGTTCAGTTCTCACTAATTAAAGCGGACAGTCCGGCAGAAAAAGCGGGTATAAAAGTTGGAGATGAACTGATCAGCATGAATGGTAAACCGATAAAAAAAGCAAGCGATTTCGCCCCGGAAATAATGAAGTATTGGGAAGGTGATGAGGTTACTTTTGAATGGGGAAATGCTTCGGGTAAGATGAGTAAAACATTAAAACTAGAGGGACGGGGTCAGTCAGTATTTAATCACCCGGCAGAGAAATTTGAAGGTGGAAAGTCGGAGCGAAGAGATGGTTTTAATGCTGTTTTTACACACGATGCAGCCATTAAAGCCAATGCATGCGGTTCGCCTGTTTTCAATTGGCAAGGCAGTTTTTATGGGATTAACATCGCGAGGTTTAGCCGGACAACTACGATAGTGGTGCCGAAGAAAATTGTTATCAACTTTATTCTCAGCTTTATGATGTGATGCTGGTCATTAGGTCGATCTTGAAATAACTGATTTGTATAATGTTTTATCTAGTTGAGTCTTAAAATTTAGATAAAATTAATCTTGTAAGTCGGTTTTGTACAATTTTAGGTCTGTTTTATGTAAAGATGTACATTGATGGTTTTATAAATTTGTTTTCGACTAATTTTATTACGCAAACTATAAAATTAGCTAACCAAATATCCATCCTAATCAAAAATAAAATGAAGCGCAGGGCACTTTTAAAACATTTGGCCACCACAATTCCCACATTGGCATTGGCCAGCCAGATCAGGGCAGCAGATCATATCTTTAATGGATCGGGAGAAATGATGACTTCAGGAAGCTTTAAGCCAACCTGGGATTCTCTTTCTGCCTATAAAACACCAGATTGGTTTCGTAACGCGAAATTTGGAATATGGGCGCATTGGGGCCCACAGTGCCAGCCCGAATTTGGTGACTGGTATGCACGCGAAATGTATATGGAAGGCAGTTCACAATACAAATATCATGTTGCTAAATACGGTCATCCTTCAAAATTTGGTTTTAAAGATGTAATTAACGAATGGAAAGCAGAAGCCTGGAATCCTGAAGAACTGGTATCGCTTTATAAAAAAGCAGGCGCACGTTATTTTATGGCACTTGCCAATCATCATGATAATTTTGATTTATACAACAGTAAACATCAAAAAAAATGGAATGCCACCAAAATAGGACCTAAAAAAGATTTAATTGAGGGATGGAGAACTGCCTCCCGAAATAATAATATGCACTTCGGTGTAAGCGTACATGCTGCACATACCTGGAGTTGGATGGAAACCGCGCAACGTGCAGATAAGATTGGCCCCTTAGCTGGTGTACCTTACGATGGAAAACTAACAGCTGCAGATGGAAAAGGAAAATGGTGGGAAGGGATTGATCCTCAGGAACTTTATGCCCAGAACCATGCTTTAAGCGAGCATAGTGAAAATAATGGCACCATCCATAAACAGTGGAACTGGGGAAATGGTGTTAGCCTGCCTTCAAAAGCCTATTGTGATAAATTTTTTAACCGGACCATCGATCTGATTAATGCTTACAATCCGGATATGGTTTATTTTGACGATACCGCACTTCCACTATGGCCTATAGATGATGCCGGATTGAAAATAGCAGCCCACCTATACAACAAGAGCCTGAAGAAGAACGGAAAAGTAGAAGCGGTAATTTTTGGTAAAATTTTAGATCAGCTTCAACGTAAATGTATGGTTTGGGATATTGAGCGTGGGCAAAGTAATGCCATTGAGCCTTTACCTTGGCAAACCGATACCTGTATTGGTAGCTGGCATTATGATCAGCGTATCTACAATAACAAAAGCTATAAAAGTGCCAAGACAGTTATTCATACACTTGCAGATGTGGTGAGCAAAAATGGCAATCTTTTACTTAATATTCCGGTAAAGGGAAATGGCACAATAGATGAATTGGAAAGAAAAATTGTCGAGGAAATTGGTGAATGGATGGCTGTTAATAATGAGGCTATATACGATACGCGCCCATGGTTAGTGTTTGGCGAAGGGCCTTCAATAGAATCGGCTGCTCCACTTTCGGCTCAAGGATTTAACGAGGGAAAAGGAAAACCCTTCACTGCTGCCGATATTCGTTTTACCACTAAAAATAATACTATTTATGCAATTGTTTTGGGCTGGCCTGAGGATGGTAACATCCTGATTAAAAGCATGAAGAATGGGGGCGAATACCTGAAACAAAAACTTAACAAGGTGGAGTTAGTAGGAACAGGAGAAAAATTATCTTTTAGCCAGACCGACAATGGGTTATTGATAAACCTTAAGGGCTCAAAACCAAAACTAGATTATGCCCTAACTTTGAAGATTGCATAGTTTACAGTTTGATGGGCATTTATAAACCGAAACAACCATTCCTTTTCTAAAGATGGTTGTTTCGGTTTAATAGATTAGTAAATCTTATTTCTTCAGCAATGTATCAATTCAGATACCACTTGTTTATCGTGGGTACCTGTAATAACCTGATCGTATTCAATGCCAAAACGTTCGCAGAAACGTGTCATCACCTTTTTTGCATATTCAGGCTCGGTTGAGCGCTCGTAATGCAAAGCAATAATTTCTACACCACGTTTCTTGTTTTCTTTATACCAGGGCGTAATAAAAGTAGCTTCATCAACACAATTTGGGCACCAGCTTCCGGTTATGGTTAAAATCAGCACCTTTCATAGTGGTGTCAGATGTTACCATCTGACACTGATATCAAAAACGTCCAGAATTTATATCGGGACGTTTTTTGTTTTTTTTAAAAATTAAAGAAATAGATAAACCTGTTCAGGTTCCTTTCTTTTAATTGGTATTCATCTGGCTAAATCCTCCGCAGCATTGCTTGCCTTGGTTTTCAGGTCTTCAGTGTATCCTTTTGCTTTCTCTACCCATTCTGGAGCTTTATCCAATAGTTCATCTACTATCGATTGTCCGGTAATTGGATCTTTCTTGGTGATATATTTTACGCCAGCATAAACTGCTGCGCCAATAATTGCTGTTTTTAAAATTCCCATGTTCTTTTCTTTTTTATTAGTTAAACATTTTGAGTTCGTTAAAAGTTTTAGACGATTTCCTATACCTATTGTTACAACTATTTCGACGCTGTTAGATGGTAACATCTAGTATCACGATTAAAAAGGACACATGTAACCTCCGAAGTCCGAGCGCTAAATTTTTAGCTCAAATATTAAGATTATTTCGTGCCTATGATGGTTTTGTTTGTTTGCAGTCGATAAACACCTGGTATTGCGATAAAATTTTTACAGATTATCACTATTAAATTTATATATTTCGAACAAAATTACCTTAAACTAAATCGATTATAAACTAAATGGAGTTGCATGAATAAGGAAAAGCTGTTCATTGAAATCAAAGATTTGAGCATCATAAATTCTTAATCAAACACAAACAACTTGTATAGGGAATCTCAATGGGCTAAGCCATAAACTGATTATTAGGATAGATATTCTAACTTCACCCGATTAACATTGAAAGCACAAATGAACAAATCAGATCAAATTACAGGTTACATGAAGCATGGGGCATTAGTCCTTGCAGTTTCACTTTTTACCATTGGCAATATTAAGGCCCAAAGCATAATACCCATCGAAACCGCACACAATGCATTGGTACTAGAAACCAATGCAAAAAAAGATGTAAACACCATATTTTTTGGAAGGAAACTAGCCAACAAACAAGAATACGCTCAAATTACCGCGCAATATAAACAGACTGAAGATTATACAGGTCAGCTAAATTCTGTGTATACGCCATCAGGATCAAGGAATTTGGTAGAACCAGCTATTAGCATTACGCATGCCGATGGCAATAACTCCTTAGATCTGAAATATGTAGATCATACCGTTACGGCTGTTGACGATAATGTGAGTTTACTTAAAATCAGGTTGAAAGATCCGGTTTACAATTTCGAAGTCACTATGTTTTATAAGTCTTTTTATAAACAAGATGTAATAGAACAATGGACTGAAATTAAACATGCTGAAAAGGGAGCAGTGGTATTGCATAAATATGCATCAGCCAATCTGCACCTAAAATCACCGCATTTTTGGTTAAACCAGTACCATGGCGATTGGGCTAAGGAAATGCAGCCAGAACAAAGTGAAATTACCCACGGTATTAAAACTTTGGATAGCAAATTGGGTACGAGGGCAAATTTGTTTCAACCTTCTGTTTTTATGATTTCGTTAGATAAACCAGCTGAAGAAAACGAAGGCAATGTTTTATATGGTGCGATGGAATGGAGCGGTAACTTTAAGATAGATCTTGAGCTGGATTATCAGGATAACCTCCGCATTATTGCCGGAATGAACAATTATGCCTCGCCCTACAGCTTAAAGGCAGGTGAAGTTTTTATTACCCCTGCTTTTTTATACACTTTTTCTGATCAGGGAAAAGGCGATGCCAGTAGAAAATTGCAAGATTGGGCACGTAACTATAAAATATTAGATGGAAAAGGCAGTAGGTTAACCCTCTTGAATAACTGGGAAGCCACTTATTTCGATTTTAATGAACAAAAATTGGCCGATTTGTTAAAAGATACCAAAAAACTGGGTGTCGATTTCTTTTTGCTTGATGATGGTTGGTTCGGGAACAAATATCCGCGTAATGATGACCATGCCGGGCTTGGCGATTGGCAGGAGAACAAGAAAAAATTGCCAAACGGAATAGCTTCTTTGGTAAAAGAGGCCGATAATGTAGGAACCAGATTCGGAATATGGATAGAGCCGGAAATGGTCAACCCGAAAAGTGAACTTTATGAAAAACATCCTGACTGGGTAGTAAAACAGCCGAACAGACCTGAATATTATTTTAGAAACCAATTGGAACTTGATCTGAGTAACCCAAAAGTACAGGATTTTGTTTTCGGTGTGGTGGATGATCTATTTACTAAAAACCCTAAATTGGCCTACATTAAATGGGATTGTAATGCGGTAATTTACAATGCATACTCTGCGCATTTAAAAAATCAATCTCATTTTTACATCGATTATGTAAGGGGTTTGTATAGTGTATTGCAAAGAATCCGTGCAAAATATCCAACTGTACCCATGATGTTATGCTCTGGTGGAGGTGGTAGGGTAGATTATGCTGCCTTACAGTATTTTACAGAGTTTTGGCCTAGCGATAATACCGACCCCTTAGAACGCATATTTATACAATGGGAATACTCTTATTTTTATCCGGCCATTAGCAGTTCTAACCATGTAACCGATTGGGGCAAACAGCCAATAAAATTCCGTACTGATGTAGCCATGATGGGGAAATTGGGTTTTGATATCGTAGTGAGTAAATTACCTGAAAAAGAGCTTCAGTTTTGTCAGGAGGCTATTAAAAACTATAACGATGTAAAACAGACGATCTGGCAAGGAGAACAATACCGTTTGGCTAATCCACGTACGTGTAGCATAGCATCCATGCTGTATGTGAATGCGCAAAAAACAAATGGGGTAATTTTTAATTACCTGGTCAATAACCGTTATGGTGAAAATAGCAAGTATCCGATTAAATTGAACGGTTTAGATGCAACAAAGAAGTACCACATTAAAGAAATCAACCTTTATCCAGGTACAAAATCATCTATAGATGATACTAAAACCTATACCGGCGATTTCTTGATGAAAGTTGGTTTTAATCCCAATGTGGATGCCACCAGAACCAGCGTGGTGTTAAAATTAGAAGAGGCAAAGTAATATGGTCTGTCCATTGCAAGGAAGAACGACGAAGCAATCTTACAACGATTGTATTAATCTTTTAGATTGCTTCGTCGGCTGAAAAAGCCTTCTCGCAATGACGATTCTTCACTGCCTATCGCTGGAATAAAAATACGCTGTCATTTATATTGATCTTATACAAATAAATTATCCCTCAGGGTGACAGACCTAGGAGACTAAGGACTTTGGACTGAAGACTCAGGGCTCAATCTCGCCATTCATAAATGCCCGCGGACTTTTTCCAAACTGCTTTTTAAATTCTCTGCTGAAATATTTAGGGTCGTTAAAACCAACCTGATAAGCCACTTCATAAATAGTAAACCTATTTTGTTTAAATAGCTCCATCGCTTTCTTTAAACGGATCGATTTAACGAAATCATTTACGGAGAGGTTGGTTAGGTTTCTGATTTTTTTATACAGAACAGGCCTGCTCATACCGACCATCGAAGCCAGTTCAGATACACCAAAATCTTCATCAGTAATATGTTCATCAATGTATTTTAACAGTTTTAACATAAAAGCTTCGTCAATGGCATTGATGGTGAGCTCTTTCGGTTGTAAATGGATGTGTTTCAGGAATTTTTGACGCATTACCTGTCTCGACATCAGTAAATTACGAACGTTTAACAGTAGCAATTCAGGACTGAAAGGTTTAGTAATATAGGCATCAGCACCAGTTTCTAAACCACTAACCTGATAGATATGAGAAGAGCGGGCGGTAAGGATAATAACAGGAATGTGGCTGGTGCGTTCATCCTCCTTAAGTCTGCGGCAAAGTTCAATGCCATCCATTATGGGCATCATTATATCGCAGATGATCAGATCGGGTAGTGTTTCTACAGCCGTTTCCCAACCAATTAATCCATTTTCACTTTCCGCTACCTGGTAATGTTTGCCAACAAGTGATGCAATTAGTAGTCTGATTTCACTATTGTCTTCAACCACCAATATGGTTTCGGTGGAAATATCAGTTTCTTTTCCAGATTTTGAAATTGTTAGCTCTTTTTCGGGCTGTTGCGTGTAGATATCGGGATAACTTGGATAATCTTTTACGCCATCAAAAAGAGCCGTTTTAAAATGGGATTTTCCTTTCTTCAGCCTTACTGTAAAGTTGGTGAAACCACGTTTACCATTTTCAGCAGGTGTGCTTTCTACGGCAATATGCCCTTTATGTTCCTCTACAATTGCTTTAGAAAGTGCTAAACCTATTCCCGAACCAATTTGATTGGAGTGTTGCTCATCTACCTGGAAATAATCGCTAAAAAGATTTTTTAAGCTTTCTGCAGGTATACCCAATCCGTTATCTGATATGTTAATTACTACTTCATTCTTCATTTCCAATAGAGAAACAGAGATTTTGCCACCTTTATCGCAGAATTTAAAGGCATTAGATAATAGGTTGAACAATACTTTTTCGAGCTGCCGTTTATCAAAAAACAGGCTGATGTTTTCCTGCTCGTGTACAAACTCGTATTGTACACCATTTGTTTGGGCAAGATGAGCGAAGGAGATGAAAATTTCGTTAATAAAATCGACAATATTATCTTCTGTAACATGCAGGGTGAGATGCCCGGTTTCAGCTTTTCTAAAATCCATTAACTCGGTAATAAGCCGCATTAACCTGTTGGCATTATTTTTTATGGGAATAATCTGGCGGTTTAACTCTGTATCGGTTTGGTATTGTTTAGAAAGATTTTCTAATGGGCCTAGAATTAGGGTAAGCGGCGTTCTGATTTCGTGGGCTACATAAGTGAAGAAATTCAGTTTCATTTTCTGAATGTCTTCTGTACGTTTAAGTAAAGCACGAATAAAAAGATAACGTACTATTAAAAACAGTAAGCCTGAAAAGAAAGCAAAATAAATAAGATAGGCCCACCAGGTAGCCCAGAAGGGTGGAAGCACAGTGATTTTAAGGGTTGCAGGTTTGGCCCCAGGATTTCCATCATTATTATTTCCGGTTACCATAAAGGTATAATTGCCAGCAGGAAGATCGGTATAAGTAACACTTGGTACATCGGTTTTTACCCAATCTTTGCTATGGCCCTTAAGGATGTAACGGTAACTGTTTTTTTCTGGTTTAATGTAGTTTAATAAGGCGAAACCGAGACTGAAATTGTTGTCGTCGTGTTTAAAGGTAATCTGTTTGGTACTTTTGATATCTTCTTTTAACAATCCATCTGGCGCATTTACCGCCACAGCTTGATCGAATAGTTTGAGTTCGGTAAAGGTGATTGGCGCAACATCCCTATTAATATCAATCTGGCTGGGATAAAAGGCTGTTAAACCATCATAACCGCCAAAAAACAACTGGCCACGACTATCTTTTAAAAACGATCTGATATTAAAATCGTTGCCTGCAAGCCCGTCGCTTTTGGTGTAATTAATGAATTTTCCCGTTTTGGTTACCAATTTGGATAGCCCTTTATCTGTACTGATCCACAGATTGTTTTCCTCATCTTCGATTATTCCCAATACATTACTATTTGGCAGGCCATCCTTTTCACTGTAGTTCCTGAATTTTCTGCTTTTGTTATCGAAAATGCTCAAACCTCCAAAAGAAGTTCCAACACAAATATTTCCATTTTGTATTTGAATAATGCAATTAATATGATCGGATTTTAAACTACCTGCCTTGCTTTTGCTCTCATAATAACCTGTAATTCTTTTATTGGCTGGATGGTAAGCATATAATCCGTCCATCGTTCCAATCCATAAATTTTTGGCCTTATCTTCAAATATAACCTGGATATATGTGTTCCTTAGGTTCAGCTCTAACGGACTTTTAACCGTTGTAGAAGCATATTGGCCATTGGTTTTTTTTAAGGTAGATAATCCATCTCTGGAACCTACCCAAACAGTACCATCGCTATCTACAGCTATGGCAATCACTTCTGAACTCCCTGGGCTATTTTTTACATCTTTAACATTGATTATTTTTTTAAAATTATGGCTTGAGGGATTAAATACGTATAAACCACCACGGTGTGTACCCACCAATAGCTGCCCAGCTTTATCGAGGCACAGGGTTTTAATTAAGTTGGAGTTGAGTCCATTGATGTTGGGTTCTGATTTATAGTAGGTAAAGGTATTGTTGCTTCTGTTTACGTAATTTAAACCACCACCTTCAGTACCAATCCATAGGTTATGGTATTCATCTTCGGTCATGGCGCTAACAATATTACTGCTCAAACCTTGCTGTTTTTTCGAATTTCTAAAAACATTAAAAGGTGTAGCAGATGGATAAACAACATTTACCCCTTTGTAAAATGTACCGACGTAAACTGAGCCTTTAATATCTTGAAAGATACTATGAATAGAATTCTGACTCAATCCGTCTGTTTGCTCAGGATTGTAACGGTAATTACTAAATTTTCGGGTGTTTGGATCGAGGATACTTAATCCTTCCTGTGTACCGATCCAAATATTGCCCGCTTTGTCGCACGTTAGTTTTCTAATGTCGTTATTAACAATCGAATTTGGATCTGTAGCACTGGTTTGGTATCGTTTAAATGTTTTGTGTTCGTAATCGAATAGGTTTAAGCCGTTGTAAGTACCTAACCAAAGCCGCTTTTGTTTATCGATTACAATACTTTTTACTGCATTCGAACTGATGCTGTTCTTGTTATTGGGGTTATGCCTGAAAATTTCAAAGTGATATTTGCCCTTAACCAGGTAAATACGTACTAAACCATTGTAAGTACCTACCCAAAGGTTTTGTTTATCGTCTTTAAAAATCGAGAAAACACAGTTAAGGCCAGATTTATAATTGGGCTTATCGAAAAGAAATTTCTTAAAAATCTGCTTCTTGGTATCTATAACCAGATTGAGACCATTATATGTGCCTATCCAGATGTTTTTTTGAGGGTCTTCATACAAACACTCCACCGAATCACAGCTAAAGGAATTTGCAGAACTGCGTTTATTAATGCGATAAAAATGATCCGTTTTTTCATTGTAAATATTCAACCCGTTTTCTGTACCTACCCATAATCTTCCTTTCGAATCTGTCAATAGGGCATTAATCACATTATTAGATATGCTGTTGATGTTATCGGAGCTATTACTGTAAATTTTAAAACGATAGCCATCATAGCGGTTCAATCCATGTTTGGTACCCATCCAAATAAACTGGTTCCTGTCTTGTTCAATAGCCATCACCGAATTTTGTGACAAGCCATTTTCCATCCTGAGGTGGTTAAAAACAATATGCTTCTGTGCACACAAGGAGGTGCAAATAAAAAGCAGTGGGAAGAACCATAAAGCGTTTAAACGCAGTTTCATAAAATTAAGCTAGTTTTTTGGCCATCCTATAGCTAAGAGAAAAATAGCCCTTGATGTATTTCCTTTAAATATAGCGCGAACTTATCAAAATATTGAAGGATTACAGTTTTTCTACCCTTTCATTTACAATTTTCGACCTTTTTGAAAGAATAATACATCAGTTTTGATTTAACAAAATTGAGCCAACTATTCCACAATAACCAGTGGTACAAACTATTGATTAAATAAACTGACCAAACCAGAGGATATGAAGAAAAGCTAACCGCACAAACTAAACTATAGTCTGTTCCACGACTTTGAATTGACTAATCCAAATCAACTAATCAAAAAGATAACCAAAACAATGAAATTTAACCCAAACCAACGGGGTACTATGCCGGTTTGCATATGTCCGCTGTTTCCGTTTATCATTTACAGAAATCGAATCAAAACTTCTGATGCCTATGCTAAGGCATAAATCCAATCTATCACACTAATAAATTAAATGTGAGTTGCTGCTTACAAATAATGAGGCATGCAGAAATAATTCTGGCCATTAGGATGCCAGATGAATAAAACCTACGCTCAGCATTGAAAATAGGCACTTTCTGCATAACTAAAATTATAAACAAAATAAATTATTTTAAATGAACGGAACTTATACTTCGATTATAAAACGGATGACGCTGTTTGGAGTGCTATTATTTTTGGCAAACAGTGTTGATGTTTTGGCATTACCAAACCTTACCAATGCTTTAAAAAGCAAGAAATTTCAGGTACCGGTGTCGGCCAAAAAAAATAGTAAACAAATTCCCAACGATTCGTTATCGAATTTGAGAGATTCTTTGAGAAACAAACTCAGGAATTCTGTAACGGTAACTTTGCCAGATAATGATGTTCCGGTTTTATTTGGAACGCAGAAAAATGTAAAAAGAATTCAATCTTCGGCTACTATAAGTGGAGAAGAACTGAAGAGTTTTCCAACGCCACAGGTTGGCTTAATGCTGTATGGGAAACTGCCAGGTTTGTACGTGGTTCAAAATAATTTCCAGTTAGGTTCTGACGAGCCTGCTATATCATTAAGGGGAAGAACACCATTGGTCGTAATTGATGGTGTACCACGCTCGTATCTGAGTATCGACCCCGAACAAATAGAGAGCATTTCAGTAATAAAAGATGCACTGGGAACCTCACTATATGGCATGAAGGCAGCTGATGGTATGTTATTGATCACTACCAAACGCGGTGCAAATATGCCTAAGCAAATTACCTTTACCAGTCAGTATGGTATTCAGCAACAAATTGAACGGCCTGAATTTTTAGATGCATTTAATTATGCTACCTTATTTAACGAGGCCTTGGCAAACGACGGAAGGCAACCCATTTATACAGCAGCCGATTTGGATAAGTATAAAAATGGTACGAATCCGTTTACACACCCCAATATAAACTGGACTGATGAAATTTTAAAGGCTACGGCACCTGTAAGCAGACAAAACCTTAACCTAAGAGGCGGAAGCAACAAGGTAAGGTATTTTGTAGATCTCGACTACCTGAGCCAGAGTGGTTTTTTAGTTACCGATCCTTCCATAAATACTTATGAAACAAACAATAGTTTTAAGCGATTTTCTTTTAGAAGTAATATAGATGTTGATTTAACAAAGAGCACAACGCTCAGTTTAAGCTTGTTTGGAAGAATAAGAAATAGCAATCAACCTGGATCTACCGTAGCCAGTATTTACAGTGCATTGTTAACTACCCCTAATAATGCCTATCTGAAATTTAACGAAAATGGCTCGCTGGGCGGAAACACTGAGTTTCAAAATAACCTGTATGGTATGTCCATAAAATCGGGCTACAGGCCATCGGTAAATAGAAATTTAGGGGCAGATGTATCGTTAATGCAAAAGCTCGATACCTTTTTGCCTGGTTTGTATGCTAGTGGTGCAATATCTTTCAATTCTTACTATAATGAGAACATTAACAGAAGTAAATCTTTTGCTGTGTATTCTCCGTTAGTAAACCCTATTACAAACCAAACTGGCTATAAAACGATAGGTGGCGACGGTACGCAATCGAATAGTTCTTCTCCCACAGATTTAAATAAACAAGTATTTTCCCGTTTCGATTTGGGTTATGATAAAATAATAGATAAAAATACTTTCAAAGCCCAATTGTTATTTGTTAGAGACAGTTACGTTTTGGGAGGCGCTTTATCGCAGGTTAATCAATCAGTTGGGGGGAGGTTTAATTACGATTACGATAATAAGTACTTATTGGAATTGGCCACTTCGTACATGGGCTACGATCGCTATAAAGCCGGAGACCAGTGGGGCTTTTTTCCATCGGTTGGTTTAGGCTGGAACATCGCCAATGAAAGTTTTTTTGCCAATTTAAAGAACACAATTAATTCGTTAAAAATCAGAACTTCTTATGGCTTAACAGCTACAAATGCAGCCGCTGGTTATTTCCAATACCTGCAAAACTTTGAGAATGGCGATACATTTTACAGCAGAAATCCGCTAACATCTTCAACTACAAAAGATGAGGGACCGCTGGCTAACCCAAATATTACCTGGGAAAAAGCAAGGAAATTTAATATCGGCTTCGATGCTTCAATATTAAAGGATAAGATATGGTTTACCGCCGATTATTATAAGAACAGTTATTACGACCTGTTGCAAACCAGAAGAACAAACGCAAGTACTGTAATTGGAGCTGTTTTGCCGGCCGAGAATATGGGTAAAAATCAATATTCGGGTGTTGAGCTTGGCCTTGGATATCAAAATCAAATAAACAGCTTTAAGTATTTTATTTCTGCAAACGGCTCGTGGAGTGCAAGCAAAGTGATTTTTAACGATGAGCCTTTTAGGAAAAATACTTACGAATACAGAACAGGGCAGCCCGTAGGACAAACTTTTGGTTATGTAGCAGATGGTTTTTATAACAACACTGCCGAAATTAACAACGGACCAAAGGTTGATGGCTACCTCCCGGTTCCGGGCGATTTAAAATATAAAGATTTAAATAACGACGGTATCATCAATACTTATGATATGACCGCAATTGGCAGTACCAAGCCTGTTTTCTTTTACGGTATAACCGGAGGTATAAATTATAAAGGCTTAGATTTTTCATTCACCTTGAATGGCACAGCAAACAGAAATGTGTATTTCAACTTTATCAATTTTGCATCAACCGGTGCAGCTGGCGGATATGGACAAGCCTTAGAAAGCAGTTTGTTAAGGTGGACACCTGCTACCGCTTTGCAGGCACAATATCCACGTTTAAGTGTTGGTAATAATCCAAATAATAGTCAGGTTTCTTCTTTCTGGGTTAGAAACGGCAGCTATTTAAGGTTAAGAAATGTAGAAATAGGTTATAGCTTGCCCGGTAACCTGATTAAATTAATTGGCTTTACCAATGTCAGGGTATTCGCCAATGGACTTAACCTGTTAACCGCTACAACCTTAGACGGGGTAGATCCCGAAGTATTGATCGGAAATGTACCCAATCAGCGGATATTCAATTTTGGTATTAACCTTCAGTTTTAAATCTTGATTATGAATAATTACAAAAAATACTTCGCTATAATCTGCCTGTTATTTGCATTTGGCTGTTCGAAAAAATTTGAGGCAGAGCCCTTGGACCGCATAACCGGCGATTTAATTTTTGATCCACTTGATAAGAATGCTGATTATGCAAAGCAATTTTTAAACGGAACCTATTTGTTGTTGCCAGATTGGTATAACAGAATAGATGGCAGCTTTTTAGATGCCGGAACAGACGATGCAGTACCATCAAGAATAGGAACCCAGGCAGAATTCTACCGTACGGGTAGAATATCATCTACGACCCTTCCTGATGATGTTTGGAGCAAGAATTATCTGGGCATCAGAAGAGCCAATCTTTTTTTAAGCAAAGTAGATGTAGTACCCACAACTGCAGTTTTAAAAACTCAGTTTAAAGCTGAAGCAAGATTTTTGAGGGCTTATTTTTACTTTGAGCTGGTTAAGCGCTGGGGCGGTGTACCTTTAATTGGGGATAGGGTATTTACCATTGATGATGATATAAATGTTCCTAGAAATACGCTCGACGAATGTTATGCTTATATCGTAGCTGAGTTGGATGTCATAAAAAGTTCATTATTGCCTTATGCCATTAGCGATGGAGATTGGGGTAGGGCGAATATCGGAGCCGCAATGGCCCTAAAATCGAGAGTGCTGTTATATGCCGCCAGCCCCTTAAGCAACCCGACAAATAATATCCAGAAATGGGCGCTAGCCGCACAGGCAGCAGCCGATGTTAAAGCATTGGGCTATAACCTGGTAACCGATTGGATTGCCAATTTTAATGCGACCAAAAACACCGAGTTTATTTTTATTAAACAGAATGCTTTAAATACAAATATCGAAATCAATAACGGTCCGATTGGATATTTACAGGGTGTTGGCTTAACCAGCCCATCGCAAAATCTGGTCGATGCATTTTTAATGCTTGATGGAAAAGCAATTTCCGATGCGGGATCAACTTATGACCCAAACAATCCATACTTAAACAGAGATCCGAGGTTAACAGCTACCATTATGCACAATGGCAAAAATTGGTTGGGAAGGCCTGTTGAAACATTTGGAGGCGGCCAGGATAAGCCGGGAGGGAACAGAACACAGACTAGAACGGGATATTATCTGAGAAAATTTATGGGCAAATTTGAAACTTCCACTACCTATACCAATCAGGCCCATCACGTCATCTTATTAAGGTATGCTGAAATTTTATTAAACCATGCCGAAGCGCTGAATGAATCGGGTGGAGCAGTTGCTGATATCGTTAACAATTTGGTTTTAATCAGAAAAAGAGCAGGAATTCTTCCGGGTTCCAATAATCTTTACGGCTTATCGCTTACGCTTAGCAAAGATGAATTGCGTAAAATAATTCAGAACGAACGCCGTATAGAACTGGCTTTTGAAGAGCACAGAACCTGGGACCTGAGAAGGTGGAAGCTGGCCGAAATTGAATTAAATAAGCCAGTTAGAGGGGTGCAGATTATCAAAAACGGAACAGCCTTCTCTTATACTTATTTCAATGTCGCAAATGCTGTTTTCGATGCTAAAATGTATTGGTACCCCATACCACAGGCCGAAATATTAGCCAATAATAAAGTGGTTCAAAACCCAGGATGGTCTAACTAATAAAAAGCATAAATATAAATAATGAATCACACTGGTTTTTCAGATCACAGGAGTGAAACGGAAATCGGGATGGCTTCATGCTGATAAAAAGAAACTATATACAGATGAAAAAAATACTGAATATAATATTGCTTGTGCTGATCACTAATTTAGCTTACTCCCAAAGCAAAGTTGTACGGGGTGTTGTTGCAGATGATACTGGCACAACACTGATTGCTACAACAGTTACAGAGCAAGAAAACCCAAAGAATATTGTCATCACAAACACTAGTGGCGCTTTTAGCATAAAAGTTGGTGCAAATAGTACCAAACTTATCATAAGCTCTGTTGGTTATATCACAAAAGTGGTAACCATTACCAGCCAACCTTTAAATATTGTTTTAAAAGAAGATAATTCAAATTTAAATGAAGTTGTTGTAGTTGGCTTTACCCCACAAAAGAAGATCACCAATGCCGGTGCAACCAGTACTGTATCGGGTAAAGAATTAAGACAGAGCCCTGCTGCAAGCTTTCAAAATGCACTGGCGGGAAGGCTACCCGGCTTGTTCCAGCAGCAAACCAGCGGCCAGCCAGGTGCCGATGCTGCTAATATTTACATTCGTGGGATTAGCACCTATACAGGTGCGTCTAACAGGCCATTGGTAATTGTAGATGATGTAGAGTACCCTTACGAACAGTTAAGTCAGTTAAGTTCTAATGAGATCGAAACCGTTTCCATTTTAAAGGATGCTTCTTCAACGGCTATATATGGTATAAAGGGCGCTAACGGTGTAATTGCGATTACCACCCGAAGAGGAACAAATTCTGCACCGAAAATTACATTCAGAAGCGATTTTGGCTTGCAAACGCCAACCATACGAAGAAAACCACTGGATTCTTATAATGCCTTAATCTTGTTGAAAGAGATGGAGGTAAATGAGGGTAGAGACCCCAACCTGACTTTTCCGGGGCTGGTTACCGAGGAAGCACTAAACCATTTTAAATTGGGAGACGATCCGTACCGTTACCCGAGTGTAAAATGGTACGATGAGGTAATGCGCAAAAACGCATTGCAGCAAAGCAACAATATTGACATTATTGGTGGTACTCAAAATTTAAAGTATTTCGTTGCACTAGGTAACGTTAATCAAAATGGTATTTTAAAAGAGATACAAAAAGATGAAAATTTTAACAGTAATTATTATTTAAAAAGATACAATATCAGATCGAATGTTGATTTGAATGTAACTAAAACATTAACACTAAAGTTGGATCTTTCTGCCAGGTTTAATGAAATTAATGAGCCAAACCTACCCGATGTACTGGCCGGTGGCGCTGTTTCTATTTGGCGAAGGTTGAGCAGCGGACTTTTAAATCCATGGAACTACCCGGTAAAGAACGAAGATGGGAGTTACGGAGGCAGAAAATCTGCAACGTTAAATCCGGTTGGTATTTTGCAATATGCAGGTTACAACAGAAATTATAGTAATAACCTTAACTTAAACCTAAAGGCCAATCAAAACTTAGATTTTGTAACCAAAGGTCTTGCTGTAAGGGCAATTTTGGCCTATACCAATAATGTAGAGTTTAACCGATCGTTAACCAGAGGACGTTTCCCTACTTATGCCTACCTGCCGGGATCTGATGTTTTGGATCCTGTTTTTCCGGAGCTAAGCAGGTTAGACCCGCTTACCGCGGCTACTGCATTTGATGCCAATAGATCTAGCTACCCCCTTCGCAAGATCAATGCACAAGGTATTTTAGATTATAACCGTCAGCTTGGAAACCACAATTTATACGGTCTGATCGTGTACAACCAGTTAACAGATATTTCTGGTGCCAATATTCCTGCAAATTTTAGAGGATATTCTGCAAGGGTAGGATATAATTACAAATCGAGGTACATATTCGAACTGAACGGTGCGTATAATGGTACCGATAGGTTTAAAGCAAGTAAGCGGAATGGTCTATTTCCGGCAGTAAGTGCAGGCTGGAACATTAGTGAAGAGCCCTTCTTTAAAAAAGCGCTTCCTTTTATCAATTATATGAAATTAAGGGGCTCGTTGGGTACCGTTGGTTCTGATGATTTTCCGAATACTTACCGTTATATCTACGAAGAAATTTATAATGCCCCGTCAACGGCGGCAAACTCTTACTGGTTTGGCGATAATAACAGCTTACAGTATGGTATTACTCCGGGTGCCCTCGCAAATGAAGATGTAAGATGGGAGCAGGAGCGTAAGTTGGATATTGGTACAGACATTAAATTGCTGAACAGTAAACTAGGAATAACCTTCGATTATTTTGACCATAAAAGGTACGATATTTTAACAGTAAGGGAAACCGTGCCTAATTTCTCAGGTATTTCGTTGCCTCCGGTAAATTTGGGTATTGTAAATAATAAAGGTTTTGAGCTCGACCTGTCATACCAGAATAAACTGTCAGAAAACTTATCCTATTTCGTTAAAGGAAACATTTCCATCTATAAAAATAAAATAATTTACCGTGATGAGCCCTATAATCAAGGTAACCCATTGCTGATGCGCACAGGCCGGCCTATTGGTCAGATTTATGGGTATACCAATATAGGTTTCTACAATGACGCCGACGATATTGCCAATAGTCCAACATCAGTTGGCCGTGCAGTTAAACCTGGCGATCTGAAGTATGCCGATATTAACAACGATGGAAAGATCGATCAGGGTGATATTGGCCCGATTGGCAATCCTAATATCCCTCAGGTCAACTACGGCTTTTCATTAGGTACAAGCTACAAGGGCTTCGATGTTTCCGTGCTTTTTCAGGGTGCCGCAAAAGGAAGTTTAAGTGCGTCTACCATGTTTCAGATAGGAACTACTAATGGTACACCTTCTGAAACACACTTAAAAAGATGGACGCCAGAAGCTAAGGAAACGGCAGAATTACCACGCTTAGGGGGTGCCAATTTTGACCAGTCTACCTTTTGGTTACGCCCAACAGATTACATCCGGCTCAAAAATGTAGAACTGGGCTATAACTTTAATAACAAGCTGGTAAATAAAATCGGATTATCAAATGCCCGTATTTATGCTAATGCCGCAAATCTGATTACCTGGTTTAGCTTGAAAATTTACGATGTAGACCCTGAGTCTATAAATTCTACAGGAACGGTAGAAGCCTATTCATCCTATCCTCAACAAAAAATTGTAAACCTTGGCTTACAGGTAACATTCTAATATATAAACAGATGAAAGATATAAATTATATAAAAACTTTAACATTAGTTGGCTTATTAGCGATAGGTGCTGTTGCCTGCAAAAAAACTGATAGCAATAGTTTTTTGGATAAAACAGATGTGGGGCAGCTCAATGAAGCTACCGTATTTGCAGATAGTTTGTTAACATTTCGATTTTTGACAGGTATTTATACAGGGTTGGCCGGAACATACTACCTCGATAATGGCTTAACGGGCGGTGGTTTGTGGTCGTACAGCGATGCATCAGACGATTCGGATATCGTATGGGGCGGTGCTACCGCACAAATAGCACCTGCCTTTAATTCGGCAACATTTCAAAATCAGGCCGATTTTAGCCGATTTAAGAACCACTGGAACAATTGCTACAATAACATCAGGCGGGCTAATGTTTTTTTGGCAAACGTAGACAGATCTCCAATTTCGGCCGGCAGAAGAGCAACTTTAAAATTAGAAGCCAGGTTTTTAAGGGCCTATTATTACTGGCATTTACTGCGTAATTATAGTGGCGTGCCAGTTATTGGCGATAAAGTGTATGCTATAACTGACGATTTTGGTTTGGCCAGATCTACATTTGCCGAAACTGTAAATTATGTCGTTAGCGAATTAGATGCCTGCGCAGCTTTGCCTGTAACCACACAAATTGAAGATTTCGGACGGCCCACAAAAGGTGCCGCATTGGGCCTAAAATCAAAAGTTTTACTTCTGGCTGCCAGTCCGCTATTTAACGGGCAAAACCCTGGTACAGGTGCCAATAAAAATTTGGCAGGTTACGATAATTTAGATAACAATAGATGGAAACTGGCCGTTGATGCATCAAAGGCGGTGATGGATATGGGCATATACAGTTTAGTGAAAGATAATACAACTGCGCCTGGTTATGGATACTATCAGATGATGATTACAAGAAATACTCCTGAACATATTTTTCAGGTAATGAAATCGACAAACAGATGGTACGAAGGTTTTCTGCTTCCAGTTTCCCGCGGTGGGCAGGCTTATTCTTATCCAACCCAGGAACTGGTAGATACCTATCCGATGAAAAATGGTAAGAACATTAAAGAAGCAGGCTCTGGTTACGTAGAAGCAAATATGTACAAAGACAGAGACCCCCGTTTTTATTATTCTATATTATATGATGGCAGCTTGTGGTTAAACAATACAACAAACACCAAAACGGTAGTTAATTTGTACGCCAATGCTCCAGGCGACGGCTTAGGTACCTCAGGTTCTACTAAAACGGGGTATTTATACCGTAAATTTTGTCATGAAGGTGCTGGTGGCAATTTTGGTATATCCAATAATATTGGCTTGGTGGCTATCAGATATGCCGAAATATTACTGAATTACGCAGAAGCACTTAACGAGTTTAGCGGGCCTGGTACAGAAGTATATCAAGCTGTTGAGCAAATCAGGGAAAGAGCTGGTTTAGTGCCATTTCAATTGCCATTGCAGTTAACCAAAGAGCAAATGAGGGAAGTGATCCGCAATGAGAGAAGGGTAGAGTTAACCTATGAGGAAGCGACTAGATTCTTTGATATCAAAAGATGGAAACTGGCGGAAAATTTAATAAACGGTCCGGCCAATGGGATGCGTTGGACACGTAGCGGATCAACTGTTACCGGAGCTCGCTTTACTTTTGAAACAAGGAGATTTACCAATCCTCAAATGTATTATTTCCCTATTCCTCAATCAGAAATTAACAAGAGTGCAGTGCTGATTCAAAATCCTGGATGGTAAGAGTGTCTTAAGTCCGAAGTCATAAGTCTGGAGTCGATCAGGCCGTCATTGTGAGGTACGAAGCAATCTTAATGCGATTGCTTCAGCTACCGCTTATCTTGCCTTTCAATAGCAATTTTGAAAGGCCAATTGATCAATGACCAACCACCAATGAACTAATGACTAGTGAACCAACGAACAATAACCAATCAGTTAACTGTTTCAAACAATTAACCGATACACAATGAACCCAATAACAAAAATCAGAACACTTGAGCCCATTTTGTTTTATTCGGGGAAGCAAGATGAACTGCAGATTTTTTTAAACGAAGCCGAATATGGCGAACTGATTATTAAGTCGCTATCTCACGACCAGATTCGGGTTAAAGCGGTAATGTTAGGCGAAGCAGGCGAAAACTCAACTGGAAACAAGATTACAGAGGACTTAGGGTATCGGTACCAGAAACATTGGTATTCAGCAAAAAAGCTGCGAGGAGGGCTGTAAGGGTTACTTTTTAACTAAAATGACAATAATGAAATAAAAATCAATTAATCAAATAACCTCAAACCATTAAACATGAAAAACAAAAAACAACTTTGCTTTGCGCTGCTTTTGATGATTTCAAGCGGTCTTTTAATGAACGCCTGTAAAAAAGCACCTGCTTCAGAACCAGAAGTAGTTGGCACAAAACCTACTACATTGGCAATTACTTCGGGAACCACGCCGCCGAGTTTTGTTACCAATACTAAAAACCTGAATATTGTAATGTTTGTGCCTACTGATAATCCGGCGCTTGCTGACTACAAGACCCGCTTAACCTCTTTATTGGTTCATTTTCAGGGTTGGTTCCATACCGAAATGTTAAGGTATGGCTATGATAAATACATGGGGCTTCCCAAAATTGACTCTACCGGATTGGTGCGTTTTATCGAAATACCCGCTCAGTTTGCACAATCGGCTTACCCTTACGCCGCCAGTACTTCGGCAACTAAAATCCTGAATGAAATTGCGGCTTACAAAGCTACACATGCTTCAGAGTTTTCAAATTCGAGCCACACCCTCATTTTATTGCCACAGCGTACCGATGGCAGTTTCGATCAGCCTTTTTACGGTTATGGTAGAAATTGTTTTGCTACCGATAATTCAAATATGGCAGTTGATAAAATCCCTAATGCAACATCAAATTTACTTGGTGGTATGCTGCACGAGCTTGGACATGGCTTAAATTTACCGCACAATCATGCCAAATATGCTTCAGAACAACCAACCTTAGGTACATCGCTAATGGGATCAGGAAATGTAACTTTCAGTAAAGGTCAGCCAACATTTTTAACAGAGGTTGATGCTGCCATTTTAAACCGTAACGAAGTATTCCAGAATCCTTTACCTACCGAAATACCTTATGAGGCAGCTACCACCACTATTAATGCACAGTTTGCCTATAATGCAACAACGCAGGCTTTCAATGTTACAGGTTCGTTTACCAGCAACAAAGAGGTAAATGATATTTTAATTTACATGGATCCAGATTTGGGTGGTAGTGATGCGGATTATAATGCAGTGGCGTGGAGATCGAACCCAAGCATTGGAAATACAATTTCGGCAACCATTCCTTTTAGCGAGCTTTCTTATAAAAATAACGAAGCTTACAACATCAGGTTCAAACTGCTATTGAAAAATGGCGGTAATGTAAGCAAAACCTATTCATTTTCATTTTTAAATGGTGTGCCACAAATTGGTGCAAACGGTTCAGCTAAATTTCATCAGAATTCCAGTTATGGTGGCTATGGGGTATCGTTACCAGTTGGCCAGTATACCACAGCTGATTTAATTAGTCGCGGTATTAGCAATAACGATGTATCATCTGTTAATTTAGGTCTTGGCGTTAAAGTAATTATGTATGATGGAGATAACTTTACCGGAAGTAGCATCGAATTAACTTCGTCAAGTACGTATGTTTCTAGCTTTAATGATAAGGCATCATCCATAAAAGTGATTGCCCTTTAATTATTATATTTATAAACAGGCTTATGATAAATGGTTCAAAACGTAATCAAAAATGAGAAAAACACTTTTTTTAAGTCTGTTATCTGCCCTGTTTGCCCAGCTACTGTTTGGGCAAACAGGGCAAAAAAATACATTGGAAGAATTTAAAGCTGATAAATATTCAACGGCATTTGCGCAGCAACCGGAGATTATTCCTATGCCAGTGCAATTTGTAAAAGGCAATGGCTATTATACCATAAATAATTACAATAGTATTAGTTGTAATAACGAACAGCTAAAAACGATTGCTTACTATTTTCAGAACGAGTTATTAAGTCAAAAAGGAATTACCCTTCAGCAGAAAGTAAAATCGGCAAGTATTGTGCTGGTCCTAAAAGCAGGTCGCAAACATGCAGATTCATGTGCTTATCAGATTAGTATCAAACCTGACCAGATTATAGTTTCGGGTACACACCCTAACGGTATTTTTTACGGAGTAGTTTCGCTGTTGCAATTGGCACTAACCAATAAAAACAACAAGCTTCCGGTGGCAGAGATAAGTGATGCACCAGCTTATGGTTGGCGTGGCTTTATGCTTGACGAATCGCGTCATTTTTTTGGCAAACAAAAAGTAAAGTTCATTTTAAACTGGATGGCCTTTTATAAATTGAATACTTTTCACTGGCATTTAACCGATGAACCTGCTTGGCGGTTGGAAATTAAGAAATATCCGAATCTGGCTCTTATTGGTGGCATTGGTGATTATTTAAACCCCAATTTGCCCGCTCAGTTTTACACACAGGCCGATATTAGGGAAATTGTGGCTTACGCTGCCGAGCGCTACATTAAAGTTATACCAGAAATTGATATGCCTGGGCATGCTACGGCAGCGAATAAAGCCTATCCGGAATATTCAGGGGGTGGTTCGATGGGGCATCCTGAGTTTACGTTTAACCCAGGACTGGAAAAAACCTATAGTTACTTAACTGATATTCTAAAAGAAACCAATGTGCTTTTCCCTGCCGGATTAATCCATTTAGGGGGAGACGAAGTGAGTTATGGAAATGAAAAATGGAAAAGTAACCCTGATATTTTAAAACTCCGAGAGCGTGAAAAGCTTAAGGATGATGCTGCAGTAGAACATTATTTTATGAAACGTATGGCCGATTCGCTTTATCAATTAAATGCGAGGGCTATTTTTTGGGATGAAATGGCCGAAGCCGACTTACCAAAAGAGAAAACCATTATGTTTTGGTGGCGTCAGGAAAAACCTGAACAACTCCGTACTGCTTTAGTAAAGGTTATCAAACGGTTTTATGCCCACGTTTGCCGCTATATTTTGATTTTGTTCAGGATAGCACCCATCAATACGGTAGGAAATGGAACAAACTGTATAGCCCCATTGAGCAGATATACCAGTTCGATGCACAGTCTTTTGCCGAAAATAAAAAAGAAAAACAGCTTATTTTAGGTATTCAGGCAAACCTTTGGACAGAAACAGTAGATAATAGCAACCGTTTAGATTACTTGCTTTTTCCGCGGATTGCTGCCCTGGCAGAAGCCGCATGGACACCGCAAAAACATAAAGATTTTAAAGCCTTCAGCAACAACCTAAGCCAGCATCTGGTACTTTATAGCAAAGCAGGACTTTATTATTATCATCCTTCAAAACCCTTACAAAACCCTGAAATACCGGTTAGGAGGAAGAAACCATTAAATTATAAAGATTAACAATAACACGAATAAAATTTGAATATGAAGAATATATTAAAGTTTGCCCTGGTTATCCTTGTTGCTGTAGTTGTAGTAAGTCCTGCAGACGCACAATGGACAGGACCAAAAAGCAAACCTACAACAGAAGTTGAAGTTAAATACGGCACCTTAACACCACCACACCGTGCTGATGCCGATATGGAAGCTTTTCGCAGTTATGGCTTAGGGCAGTTTATCCACTGGGGAATTTATTCTATTGCGGGTAACGAATGGAACGGGGTAAGTGCAAGGGGAGGTGCAGCAGCATCAGAATGGATCCGCTCCTGGGGCGGGCCTACAGCGCCAAAAGATTGGACCAAAACTTACGATAACCTGTACAAGCAGTTTAATCCGAAAAACTTCGATGCTAAACGCTGGGCTAAACAAGCTAAGGATATGGGCGCAAAATATGTGATTTTTACCACCAAACATCATGATGGCTTTGCACTTTGGCCAACCAAATATTCTGATTATAATGTTACTGCATCGCCGTATAAAAAAGATATTGTAAAACAGATTGTGGATGCCTATACCGCTGAAGGTATTGATGTATATCTCTATTTTTCTATTTTAGAATGGAACAACCCCAATTATATGGGTAAAGCCCCTAAAACAGACGAGGAGAAAGAGAAATTTAATAAATTTTTAGCTTATACCCGAAACCAACTTTTAGAGCAGTTGGATAACTATCCGAAAATTAAAGGTTTCTGGTTTGATGGTACCTGGGATGCTTCGTGGAAGAGCGCCTATCAGTTTACCTATAATTTAGAAAAAGAACTCCGCGAAAAACATCCTGGATTAATTATCGGCTCACGTTTCCGTAACGATGAACACGGCTCGAGGCACTTCGATTCGAATGGCAACATTTTAGGTGATTACGAACAAGGCTGGGAGCGTAAGTTACCTGCTGAATTTGAGTGGTTAAACGGTAACGATTGGGATGCGGTAATGACTATCCCGCCAAACGGTTGGGGATATATGAAAGACTGGTCGGGGATTTATACCAAAACCACCGACGATTTATTGGATATGCTGATGCGTTCGGTATCAATGAATGGCAATTTTGTACTAAACTTTGGGCCCGATGGCAATGGAAATATGCATCCCGAGGAGGATAAAATTGCAAAGGAAATCGGCGAGTGGATAAAAATAAATGCCGAGGCGGTATATGGCGTGCGCCATGCTGCATTAACCCCTTCTAAATTAGGCTACTTTACTCAAAAAAACGATAACCTTTATTTAACGGTTTTTAACCAACCCGTAAATGGTATTGTGCGCATTGCAGTACCCAAAAATTCAAAACAAGTTCCGGGTACAGCTGCGCTTTTAATCGACAGCAAAAATTTGGAATTAAAACAATCAGACATCGGATTGGATCTGGATAAGAATACCTATTACGATGTAATATTGCCAAAAGATTTTCAACCCAACAAAGCATTTGTAATTAAAATGAAACTGGTGGTGCCAAAAGCAAAAGCAGCAAAGTTAATGGATGCTAAAATGTAGCCTGGATGAACCGTTATTTTCCTAATTTTTTTTGAAGTAAGATTTAAAGAGCCGTACGGTTTAAACTATCTGACCAGGCTTTGCGATAAAAGGAAGGCAAGGCCGAGAGGGCATAAACCAGTTTGGACAGGAAGATTTAAATGTAAACGACATAGTAATGAATAGGTTGATTAGTGCCCGAATTACCGTCTATATCAAACGTACATCAGACTGGTTATCTGATGTTAACCTTGGTAAATACATTTATTTGGTTAGTTAATGATTGCGTAGCGATGGATGTTTCTACGCAATCTTAATCCTAACCTAATGGCTATAAATCCATATTATCAAATCAAATAATCCTTAAGCCCGATATCTTAATATAAATCACAGGTGCAATAATATAAATAGCGGGTGCGGTAATATAAATCGCGCTATTGGCGTGATACATTTAATATTGAATTAAAACTGCACCGTAACTTTAATAATTTCATAACGCTAGCTAACTATTTTACTAATAACATTGGTTCATCTTTGTAAAAAGACCTTAACCAAATAATAGGATAATTTAAGCACATTGATATGAGACTGATTTCTTGCGTAGCGCTTTTAATGGTTATACCAGCAGTTGGGCTTTTAACCAAAGCGAATAAATTTACTGATGATAAAAGCCCTGAAGCCTCAGTACATGAGCATATTGTAAATGATTCAGCTTCATTAAAATTGTTTAATCATGTTGATACTGCTGCTAAATTTGAGGGTGCACCTGTTGTATTTACAACTGATTATCGGTTGAATTTTTTAAAGCCCGTGTATCTCCATTCAAACCCTTTATTTACAATTAATAAAATAAAGTAATTCTATCAATTACGAATATGTCATCAACCTCCGTTGTCTTTGAAAAATTCTAACCTCTGTCATTGACAGATTCCAATAGAAAGGTTCGTCATTGCGAGAAGGAACGACGAAGCAATCTTTCTTGCCCGTGATTCGCTATAAAGATTATCATGTGGTGTCAGATATTTCTATCTGACACTTTGTTTGATCCTTTATTCCAGTTTCTAAATGGTTCTCATTGCCAGATGGTAACATCTGGCAGCACGTTTAAGTTCGAAAATCACACTACTTACCTTCCCACCAGGCTAAAGGAAATTTAATCTCATCAACAGAGCTTGCAATCATATCAGGTTTAAAAGCATAATGCCCTAAAGTATCCTTGCTTGAGATGCCCGAAAGTACCAGAATGGTTTTATAGCCCATTTGTACACCTCCCTGTATATCAGTTTCCATGGTATCGCCAATAACCGTAGTTTCACTGGTTTCCAATCCTAAAAATTTACGTGCCGAGCGCATCATCACCGGACTTGGTTTACCTGTAACAAAAGCTTTTCGGCCGGTTGCTTCTTCAATCATGGCAGTAGTTGCAGCAATACCTAAATTATTCCATCCTGGTTTTTTGGGCGATGGATCTCTGTTGGTGGTGATAAATTTAGCTCCCGCAAGAATCATATCAACAGCACGCTGCACCATTTCGAGCGTAAAGTTTCTACCTTCTCCCAGTACCACAAATTCCGGATCGGTGTTTACCAAAGTAATACCATGATCGTGCAAACTGCTTAATAAACCACCTTCTCCCAATACATACGCGGTACCATTCGGGCTTTGATCGGACAGAAATTTTCCAGTAGCCATCGCACTGGTGTATACATGGCTTTCTTCTACCTTTATACCTAATCCTTTAAGTTTTCGTACTACCTCCAAAGCTGTTCTCTGACTATTGTTGGTCATAAATGCAAAAGGAATATCTTCATCAATTAAGTTTTTAATGAATTTATCAGCACCAAATATCAATTCTTCCCCGCTATAAATCACCCCATCCATATCTATTAATAATCCTTGTTTCATGTTTTTGTAGATTTAATCTGTTTAGATGCAAACTTAATATTTTCTTGTTCAATCAGTGTTAAGATAAAGTCTTTAGGTAGTCAGTTTTTACCCAAACTCATCCTGCTAAGTTGAGTGGTATTTCTTTCCTGTTCATTTATTTAATAAGAAATTAATGTTCGAATTGTAGCGTATTCGAAATTTCTATCGTATTCATAGAAAATTAAATTATGAGAAACGCTTTTAAAGTAACCGCCGTCTTTTTGATTGTATTAACCACCTTGAGTGCTTGCAAAAAGAAAACTGATGACCCAGATGATTTTACCATTGATACGCAAAACCTAACGCCTTGTACCGGGGGAACCTGCCTGTTTGAGTATACTAATTATGCAGCAATGGTTGATCAGCAGATTGCACTTACCACCGGGCAACACCGGATTTTTTTTGCTACGAAAAGTAATAGCTTCAGCACCACGCGGATATACATGCAAGCACCAATGCAGGGTGATAAATTTTTAATAACGGCTGCTGATATTCTGGCTGGAAAGGTAAAACATCTGTTTTCTTGCTCCTCATGCGATTATTACAACTTAACTCCAATTGCAGGTACAGTTAAAGGAATTAAAGTGGCTAATACTAATAATTCAGCTGAAAAATGGTTGCTGGATGCTCATATTGTTGTAGCCGCCGAAAAATCTAAAATACCTGTAGATACCATCCATATTAAACAATATTTTACTTTGGCAGTAAAGTAAGATAGGGTGCCTATGTTATGTAATAATTAAATGTACATAGGCGCCATTTTTCGCCAGTAATGGGGGCGGTGCGCATTGCTTTCCCAGGTATGAAACTGGTTGGGCACACCTTTTTCCCATAATAAACTACTAAGATGTTGGTTTCCGCTCAAGAAAGGATCAGTTTCGCCTACCGCCAGAATAATTTCCATGTTTCTAACTGCTGATAGCAGTCGATCATCATTTAAGTTGGCAATGTACTGTGCTGGCATATTAAAATAAACGGCTTCACTGTGAAACCCGTTAAGCAGGTCTCTAAAATCGCCTATATTGTCTGTAAGATCGTATCTTCCACTAATACCAACAGCTTTTTTAAATAACCAGGGATATTTCATGGCCAGGTTTATGGCGTGGTAAGCGCCCATGCTACAGCCGGCAGTTTCTACATAATCGCCATCGTTTTTCTGATAGATAAGCGATAATACTTCTTCGAGGAGATATTTTTCATATTGTAAATGCCTGTCTATCCGTACCGATGGAAATACCTCATCATTATAAAAGCTCTCTCCATCTATGCTATCAACACAGAAAATTTGAAGTTCGCCATTTTCAATCCGCGCACTTAAAGAAGCTATAATTCCCCAGTTTTCGTAATCATAAAATCTGGCCATGCGGGTGGGAAAAAAGATAACTGCTCTTCCGGCATGACCGAAAACAAGTAGTTCCATATCCCGTTGAAGATTATGGCTGAACCATTTATGATATTCCCTGTTCATTGGCTTCAATTCTTTTGTCGAAAATTAATGCATGTATGTTATCGGGATATTAATTAAGCGTAATGATTAACCTAATTTCTCTTTAACAGTATTTGCCCATAAACGATAACCTTCTTCGCTCAGGTGCAGTCCGTCGTGATCGTAAAGTGCAGGGTTTGGGTTGCCTTCTTTGGTGAGCATTTTTTTAAATACATCAATAAATTTCCAATGGCTATCTAGTTTAATAATTTCGCTTTCGATGAGGTTATTGGTATATCTAAACTGATCGGCCATTTGCCAGCGGGTAAGACTGGGCTTTAGCGAAATAAAATAGCAGGGCAGTATGCCAAACCGCTGGTTAACTTTAACCATCAACTGTTGGAAAAAGATAAATATTTCCTCAGGGTTTCTGCCATCGCCAAGGTCGTTATCGCCTGCATATACCACAAGTGCCTTCGGTCTGTAGTCTATCATAATCCGCTCAAAAAACCATACACATGCTGCTAATGTAGAGCCACCAAAGCCTAAATTAGTTACTTTCATATAATCAAAATCATCTTCGAGACTATTCCACAACCGGATAGATGAACTGCCATAGAAAATAACACCAGGATGCTCCCGATCTAAGCGATGCGCCCTTTCCAATTGTTTAACTTCTTCTTCGTACCAGTACATATGGTTAAAGATAAAAACATCTGCCTCCTGAAGAAATGTATTTTATGTTAAGTTTATGTTATTAGGTGTTAGTTTATTGGTTCATTAGTCATTAGTGAATTGGTCATTTGTTCATGCATATTGCCGAATTTTACTGGAGTTAAAACTTAATGGACTGAACTTCTTAATGATCAAATAAAGCATGGCTAAGGATTTATACCATTAAGGGATAAGAACATTAAGGTTGAATTCGCATGATCTTAATGCCCTAAAGTTCTTAATGATGAAATAAATAAGGTTTAAGGATTTATACCATTAAGGGAATAAGAATATTAAGTTTGAATTATCGCCCTTAAATTAATAAAATCACTAAAATGTTTCGGGCCGTCCCATTTTTTTTAGGATGCGGTAATGGGAGCGAAGTGCCGATAAGAAGGTGCTGTTTTCATGATATGGCAGTCCAAATTCCAGAGCGGTTTGTTTTACAATGATAGAGATCCGTCCATAATGAACATGGCATATTTTAGGGAAAAGGTGGTGTTCTATCTGTCGGTTCAATCCACCAAGAAAGAAAGCCGAAACAGGGCTTTGGGTAGCAAAGTTAGCTGTAGTACGCATTTGGTGTTCGGCCCAGGCTTCTTCCATATTGCCTTCTGCATTGGTTATTGGAAAAGTTGTTCCTTCTACTACATGAGCAAGTTGGAAAACCAGTCCCATGGTTAAGCCTTGAGCCATGTGTAACACCACAAAACCGATTGCAATCTGCCACCAGGCAAGCGGCATGATCAGTATTGGTAAACCAATAAAAATAAAGTAGTACAGAAACTTATAGAAAAAGAGGTTAAAGTATTCAACCTTTGGATGCTTGTTCTGGCAGGCACCCACACTTTTTTGAAAAAACTTTTTATAATCTTTACGAAACACCCAGGAAAGCGAAGCCAGGCTATATAAAGGAAAGGCATACCATTGCTGGAAACGCTGATGTGGTTTTAATTCATCTTCCGTACAGATCCGTATTAAGCCCGGCGCTACTTCGATATCTTCGTCGTGGCCCGGTATATTGGTATAGGTGTGGTGTACCACATTGTGGGTAATGTTCCACACATACGGGCTGGCACCAACCA
Organism: Pedobacter kyonggii; assembly: GCF_004310665.1. GTDB lineage: Bacteria > Bacteroidota > Bacteroidia > Sphingobacteriales > Sphingobacteriaceae > Pedobacter > Pedobacter kyonggii. Next base: position 108,302 of record NZ_SIXF01000011.1, read on the forward strand.
TATTAAAAAGAAAACTGAAAAAAGAGTTGATGCGTTTAGAACTCGAAAACGAACCGTGAATGGCATCGTGGCAGATATTAAAACCAATAAATGCACAAGTTGCGCCAAGGAAAATGGTGAGCCCTAAAAGTATGGCGCTATGCACGTTTAAAAGAAGTATTGAAAAGTAAAGTGCCAGAAATATAGTAAGGAAAAGAAAAGCTTTAAACCACATCAGCACGTTGGCATTGATACTTCTATTGTTTTCTTTAAAGTCGTTGTTTACTCTGCGGCGAACTTCCGAGTAAAATGTATTCCCTGCTAAACATGGGAATTTTGCTTTTGATTTCATGACCTTGTGCGCTAATCTACCCCATGTACGAGGTCGATAACTCCAAGTTCATTAAGCTTTATGTATAACCCGGCCAATTGGCCAAGCTTAGTTATAAACGTAAACTACTGTGTTTTAGTTTTCGACGAAGATAATAAATTAACTGTTGATGCACCCGGCAATCATATTAAATAGTTACGAATTCTTAACAAGAAAGTAAATTGATTTACTTTCAATGGCTGCACTAAACAAATTAATAATGAGATGAAAGTAAAAAGTAAGGATAAAATATTGGTCACTAATATTTTAGCTCCAGATTATATTCAATTGGAGAATTCAATTTAATTAAGCCACAGACTACTCGCTGTAGTTCCTCTTATTAGCAGCATAAATATGGTACCAGATGTACAGAATCCATATTAGTACCACTGTGCTATAAACCAATTCGGGTTCAAATGAATCCCTTGTAGTTAACAGCGCAATGGAGGAGATCAGGGCAGTCAGAAAGAAATAAAAAATATTTTTCATAACGTACTGATTTAATGAATGTTGTATTTAGTAAATGTAATGAAATATCTCGTTTGGATCAAGTGTTTTACGAAATAATTTACCTGATTCTGATGAAATCGGTTTTTTGTCTTATTTATAAGGTGTTTTTTCTTCATTTAATTTGTGTTTTACTTGTTGTTATGCATAATTATAGCTGCTTGAAGCTTATTTAGTTGCTCATAGTGATTAGTTTGAATTGTTGCTTTAAATGATGTGGATCTTTATCAGGATAACGTCTGTGAAGTTGTTTTACTTTAAAATGAAGTAAATAAGTTTAGAGGTCAGTAAGTAAAAGTGTCAAATGGTTAAGAATTAACTTAAAATGCACAAAATTGTGGCACAAGAGAATTTATATTTTTTTGTAAGTTTACCCAGCAACCAACCAGAAACAATAACACACACAAATGATTAAATTTTCTTTAAGCTTAATTTCTTTTACACTAGTTTTTTTTGGATTAAAAAACTTTTTTAGCGAACCAAAGATACAACGTGTATCACCCCCTGAATTAACGATAACCAATTTCGCAGGACCCGACGTTACACCCAGTCCAGCCTGTTTAGCCGTAGCACCAACAGGAGAAGTATATGTTGGTGTTGATATGATGGGCTCTTTAGGTAAAGATCCTGGAAAAGGCCATATTCTTAAATTGATAGATAAGGATAACGACGGTAAAATGGACGAGCATATAGATTTTGCCGAAGTGGATAATCCACGCGGTATTATTGTTCAAGGCAGCCAGGTATACGTATTACATACAACTTTTTCTAAAGAAACAAAACAAGCTACGGGCATGGATTTAGTTGTTTTCGAAGATAAAGATGGCGATGGAAAGGCCGATGGTCCCGAAAAGCCGCTTATAGAGCATATCAGTAATGCTAAATATATCCGCGAACGTGGCACCGACCATGCTACTAATGGCATTAGGATGGGTATTGATGGATGGATTTACATTTCAGTTGGAGATTTTGGATTCCATGATGCGGTAGATCGTTCAGGTAAAAAACTAACCATGTTAGGTGGTGGAATTATGCGCGTTCGCCCTGATGGAACTGAAATGGAAGTATATACACATGGTACACGTAATGTTTATGATGTAGCTATCGATCCTTACATGAACGTTTTTACCAGAGAAAATACCAATGATGGTGGTGGATGGAACGTTCGTTTCTCGCACCACATACAATCTGGCGAATATGGTTACCCGGTTTTATTTCAGAATTTTACCGACGAAATTATTCCGGCCCTTGCTGATTTAGGTGGGGGATCGGGTACCGGAGCATTATTTATGGATGAACCAAACTGGCCTGAACAATATAACCACGTACCAATGATGGCCGATTGGGGCAGAAGCATGTTATATATTCATAGAGTAACCGCTGACGGCCCGACTTTTACACAGAAAGACGAAGAATTTATTAAACTACCTCAGATTACCGATCTTGATGTAGACGGTTCAGGAAGACTCTATTTGTCGGCTTGGGATGGTGCAGGTTACTCTGGAAGTCCTAATAAAGGCTACGTTGTTCGTGCAGTGCCGAACAACTGGAAATACAAAGCTTTTCCTGATGTTAAAAAAGCTTCAATTAAAAAGTTAACTGAGTTACTTAAATCGAATAGTGCTGTAGGCCGATTAACTGCTTCGCAGGAATTGGTTTTGCGCAACAATAAACAAGCTATTGCAACGGCTTTAAAAGTTGCTTCCGATCAAGGTTTAGCACTTGACGTTCGTATAGCCGGTATTTATACCTATGCACAGCTGACCAAAGAAAACGGTATCGCTACTTTGGTGGAATTTACTAAAGATAAAGCACTGAGGGAATTTGCCTTAAAAGCACTTGCTGATCGTAAAGTCAATATAGACAAAATACCTGTTGAACCATTTTTACAAGGCTTAAAGGATTCTTCTGTCCGCGTTCAGGCGGCTTCAATAATTGGTTTAAACCGTTTAGGCAGGCCAGAGGTTGCCAATGTACTTTTGCAAACCAAGGTACCAGCTTCATTTATAGCGCCTGCCAAAGGCACTGAAGGACCTCATGCAACACCAAATTCAGCCATTATTTTGCCTCACTTAGCTGTTAGGGCCTTGGTTGATCTTCAGGCAGTAGATGCTTTGCTTGCTGCAGTTAAAACTGGAAATTCTACCCTTGCACTTTGGGCATTACGTTATATACATACCGAAAAAGCGGTGAACGGACTGATTGAAAACTACAAACACTCGACAGATGAAAAATTAAAACAGCAGATCCTGGTTACCTTAGGTCGTTTGTATAAAAAAGAAATTGCTTACGATGCTACCTGGTGGTGGGGTACACGTCCCGATTCACATGGCCCATATTTTAAAGCTGTTTCATGGGAAGGTTCTCCTATTATAGAGAAATTTCTGAAAGAAGAGGCTACAAAAGCCGGAGCACAGGGAAAACAGTTTTACGTTGATTTAAATGCACGCCAAAGGATGGATATTCCTGAATTTGCCGAGGAAGAAAAAGTAGCTGCAGCTGAAGAACCAAAAATTGATTTGGATAAAATTAAAAACAAAAAAGGTCAGGTGGGGAAATCATCTATCGAAGATGTATTATTGGCTATCAATAAATTACAGGGTGATCCATTAAAAGGAAAAAACATTTTCAATAATCAGGGTTGTATTGCCTGCCATAGTTTAAGTAAAAGCGAGAAAATGAAAGGTCCTTTTATGGGGCAGATTGGCTCTATTATGAACCGTGAGCAGATTGCAGAATCGATATTAAAACCTAATGCTTCCATTTCTCAGGGATTTGCTTCGGTAATGATTACGGCCAAAGGCGACCGTACCTATATGGGCTTTATTACAGAAGAAACAGCTGCCAAAGTAGTGGTTCGTAATATCGCCGGAGAGGTTTTCACCATTAAAGCGGGCGATATCCTATCAAGAAAAGAAATGGAAACTTCGATGATGCCTGAAGGATTGGCCAATTCATTATCATATGAAGAACTGGCTTCGTTAGTTACTTTTTTATCTGAACAAAAGAAATAGTTTCTCGTATAAAATTTGAGAATGGTGATCCGTAATCCATGAAAAAAAATCAGCTTATCACAATTATATGTGTCATCATAACCTTGTTTTGCTCAACGATAGCAGTAGGGCAAAACAAGGAAATTGATTCGACTTTTAAGATGCCTTCGCATCCAAGGTTATTGATAAGCTATGAGCTTGAAGAACAGATCTTAGAAAATGTAAAGCGCGATGCGAAGTTTAAACAAATCCACCAAGCCATAATATCAGAAGCAGATCATGTTTTAAATAAACCCATATTAGAACGGGTGATGATCGGCAAACGTTTGCTTGATGTATCAAGAGAAGCACTTAAAAGGATTTATTACCTCTCTTATGCTTTTAGGCTCAACCATGATAAAAAGTATGTAGCCAGGGCAGAAAAAGAACTGCTTGCGGTTTCTGGCTTTAAAGATTGGAACCCAAATCATTTTCTTGATGTAGGTGAAATGACAATGGCTTTATCAATAGGTTACGATTGGTTATATCAAGATTTACCCCAATCAACCAGAAGTACAGTTGCCCTTGCCATTCTCGAAAAGGGAATACAGCCTTCAACAAACAATAAGTACAATAACTGGTTAAATGTTACCAATAACTGGAATCAGGTTTGTAATGCGGGCATCTCGTTTGGGGCAATCGCTACTTTCGAAGAACACCCGGCCTTATCGGCGAAACTCATTAACCGGGCAATAAAAAGTGTAATCCTACCCATGCAACAATATGGTCCCGACGGTGCTTATCCGGAAGGTTATGGATATTGGGAATACGGCACTTCTTTTAATGTAATGTTTATCAGTGCTTTGGAAGGTGTTTTTTATCAGGATTTTAATTTAAGCGCTCAGCCAGGTTTCCTTAAATCAGCTGATTATCTGGCTAATATGACCGCTCCTTCAGGCAAACCTTTTAATTATTCGGATAGCAGGGCGGTGGCTGAATTTAATCCCGCACTTTTTTGGTTTGCATCAAAACTGAACGACCCTGGTTTGCTTTGGGTAACTAAAAAACAGCTTGATGAACAAATGCCATTACAGAATAGATTACTGCCATCAGCAATGTTGTGGGGTGCAAAACTATCGCTTAATAACATTCAGCCTAGAACTACACAATTTTGGATAGGAAATGGTCCTAATCCGGTTGCTTTGATGCGAAGTTCGTGGACAGATCCGCAGGCTACTTTTGTGGGCTTTAAAGGTGGTTCTCCCGGTGTTAGCCATGGTCATATGGATGTAGGCTCTTTCATCATGGAATCGCAAGGGGTGCGTTGGGCAATGGATTTCGGGATGCAAGAATATGAATCGCTCGAATCAAAAGGCATTAATCTTTGGGATACTAAACAAAATGCAGAGCGCTGGAAAATATTCCGCTATAATAATCTTGCACACAATACCCTTTCCATCGATAGTACTTTTCAGCTTGTTAAGGGTAGTGCTGCTTTCATTAGTAGCGCTAATAATGGCCTGTTTATGAATGCTGTTGCCGATCTGAGTAGCTTATATGCTGGTAAACTAAAAAAATCAATTAGAGGGGTGGCCTTGATCAATAAAAAAACGGTGCTGATCCGCGATGAAATAACCGTAGGAAACACTGATGTAACACTTCGGTGGTCGATGGTTACAGCTGCTATGGTACACATTATTGATAAGCATACCATCGAATTAAGTTATAAAAACAAAAAATGTTATCTCTTCGTGGATGCCCAAAGCGAAGTTAAAATGAAAACCTGGTCAACAGATCCGGGAACCGATTATGATGCCAAAAACCCGGGGACTTCTATTGTAGGATTTGAAGTAAGGCTCAAAGCTGATAGCGAACAGGCCATATCTGTTTTTTTAGATGCCGGGAAACCATCACAAAAGAACTTCTCTGCTAAACCGATAGTCAGTTGGCCGAAGAATAAATAAGTTTGGTAGCCGATTTGTTTTCAGCTTTAATTCTAAGGCTTGATTTTACTGATAAATCTTTCTAAAAGCTATATTCATGAATTTTATTGTTATTGTCGAGCAATTTTTATCATAAAAATGCGCCAGTTGTTTTGGTTTAAAAAAACAAAACTTACATTTAGCGATTAAATCTATATACCTAGTCGATGAGCAGATCGGGTAGGTATGACCACCAGTTATGGAAGACCATTTTTTTGAACAAATTATTAAGAACCCTCTTGAACAACCAAATATTCCACCCAATGAAGTGATATCCCTTTGGGCAGAAAAGCTAATTCAAGTACTTTTTCCTGAAAATTCACCAAAAGTATTTTCAACAATTATAGATGTAAAGGAGTATATTGCTGTTTTGGAGCTTGAACTTTATGACATCATATCGGCCAGTTGTAAGCTTAAAAATAGTGAATGTAAAAATGCGGCAGGTCAGTTTTTTGAAGAACTGCCAGAACTTTACCGTGTATTGAACACCGATATAGTAGCCATTTATGAAGGCGATCCGGCCGCACAGAGCAGGTTTGAGGTCATTAGAACTTACCCAGGTTTTTATGCCATCTGTTTCTACAGAATTGCCAATATGCTTTATAATTTCAGTATACCGCTGGTTCCGAGAATTCTTACCGAATATGCCCATTCCAAAACAGGTATTGATATCCATCCGGCAGCCAGCATTGGCGAATACTTCCATATCGATCATGGAACTGGGATTGTTATTGGCGAAACCAGTACAATAGGCCGTTATGTGAAACTTTATCAAGGGGTAACACTTGGCGCTTTGAGTGTTAAAAAAACATTAGCAGGCAGTAAACGCCACCCAACAGTTGAAGATAGGGTAGTAATCTATTCTGGGGCAACCATACTGGGCGGTGAAACCATCATCGGGCACGATAGTATCATCGGGGGGAACGTATGGCTTACTGAAAGTATCCCAGCTTTTTCTACGGCTTATCATTCTCCAATAATTACCATTAGGAACCATAAAGAAACCAATTAATATATTAAAATATGGCAGGAATAATCGATCTGATCGGAAATACGCCAATGGCTGAACTTCAAAAGCTGAATATTAACCCAGCTGTACGGGTATTTGCCAAATTAGAGGGAAACAATCCAGGCGGTAGTGTTAAAGACAGGGCGTCGCTCAATATGATCAGAAGTGCAATAGAACGTGGGGATATAGCTCCTGGAACTAAACTGGTAGAGGCTACAAGTGGTAATACCGGAATTGCATTGGCTATGATTGCAAGTTTATATAACTTAGAAATTGAACTGGTTATGCCAGCCAATTCTACACGCGAACGTAAAGTAACTATGGAGGCCTTTGGTGCAAAAGTAACCCTATTAGAAAGTATAGAAGAATGCAGGGATTATGCGGAAGAAAAAGGCGTTTCAAAGGGATACTTTTTATTAAATCAATTTGCAAACCCTGATAACTACCTGGCGCATTATAAAACAACCGGGCCAGAAATATGGAGAGATACTGAAGGAGAAATTACGCATTTTGTAAGCTCCATGGGAACAACGGGGACCATTATGGGCTGTTCGAGATATTTTAAGGAAAAAAATAATGATATTCAGATTGTAGGCTGTCAACCTACTGAAGGGTCTTCTATTCCAGGTATCAGGCGTTGGCCTGAAGAATATTTGCCAAAAATATTCGATCCGCTAAGGGTAGATCGGGTAATGGATATTGCACAGGAAGAAGCAACCTTAATGTCGAGAAGAATGGCTAAAGAAGAAGGTTTATTTGCAGGTATGAGCTCGGGCGGTGCCTGCGCAGCTGCTTTGAAACTAGCTGGTGAACTAGATAAAGGAACAATTGTGTTTATCGCCTGCGATCGGGGAGACCGCTACTTAAGCAGCGATCTTTTTGGTTGAGTGTAAATCACTAATCTTATTGGTTATTTTGATAAAAGCATGCGAACCCTTTGAGTGATGGCATCCATTTCGAAGGGTTTTTCTATGCAATCATCATAATGCGTTTTGTAATAAGTGTTATTATGGATGCCATTTCTCTATGACATGAGTAGGGAAGGGATGGAACCATGTGCCGATAACTTTAATTCTGTACATATGGCCAGTCCGTCGGTCATGCCTAATAAAATATCGATCAAAATGATATCGGGTTGGAAAGCAGCAACCTTGATGTGTAAATCAATCGCGTTGGAAAGATTCATCGTCATATATCCTTCAAATTCGAAGATCATCTTTATGGCATCAAGTGTTGCACGGTGATCTTCAATAATTAATATTTTTGGTTGAGATAAGAGAACATTTTTTTGTGTCACTAATTAAGGAAAGCTAAGATTACCAGTACCTCGCTTTTTAAGCAATAACTCAAATATTTTCGAGTCTGTTCTGGTGAGGCTATCAAGAGAGTTACGCAGGCTCTGGTTTACCAGACTTAAATTGGTAAACATCGTTCTCAGGTTATCGTTTTCATCTCTCAGCTCTAAAAGCTCATTGGCTATACTCCCAAAATCTCTAATCCAGCTGTCAAAACAGTTTTTATCAATTTCTAATGCGTTATAAATTTCTTCGGGATCTCTGCCGTTGTAAAATTCTTGGATGCTCTCGATAATTCTGGCAGGGGTGTTATTCGGTTTCATAGTTAGTTTCAGATGCTGTTTGTGCAGAAGCCTAAACCGTCCCCCGTCTAGACCTCCTGCGGCACAGCAATATTTTAAAATTTTTCATTTATGGATAGGGACAAAGAAATAGAGCGTTTAAAGATCATCAAAAATTTTATCTACGCCGTAATACGCACCAATTTTAAATGTTTGGATTTCAGATAGTAAAATAAAATGTAATTGTTATTCGGTTCATTATATATAGTTTTTGACGAATTAGCGTTTTAAATAGACCATGCCGCCAGGCGTGTAACAAATCATCCCGGAAAAGACCGTTTCTGTCGACATGGTTAAAATATGAGTACAATCCAGATAAAAGGCATTTAAGCCTATTTGATTAAAAAACGGTATCGCACCTCGTGCACTCTAAGAGTTATATGCAAAGAGGGTGCGGCAGGTTGTTTTTGTAATACGCATTTCTGTGCACAGATATTCAAGTTGCTGTAATAAAGAAAGTTAAATGGTTTTGATAATTTATTATTGAAATAAGGGAAAAGAAAAAGTTATCTATTTTTGTATATTATTCAGGACAATTTGATGAGGTCTAACAGCCAGGCGTGCATATCGTTTCGCCATCTTTTCGCCGTTTTTTAGGAATTCTATATTAGGGAAAAAGAAGAAAACATTTCAAGGTCTGACGGCTTTTATCATGACTATCGCATCGCACTTGAAGATATTATAGTTGAACAGCATATTCTATTGAAAGGACTAAATAAAAAAGAGCAGATTAATGATGAGCTGATTAGAGAACAATTAGAGCTGCTGATCTGGAAGAGGAAAAACCTCCCAGGCATTTTGGTCATCGTGATATATAAATACTCTTGTAACTTACTAAAACTGGCTAGTTGATTTTGTGTGTAAAACTTGCAATATCAGCAACTGCAATGATTAAAATATAATTATATATTTGCTAATTAATTTAGTAAGTATGTCGGTAAAGGTTAATATTACTTCAAAGGGAATACAAAAGGTTCTTAAAAATTATAATGAAAAACAGGCCATTGCGGAGTACATTTGGAATGGTTTTGACGCCAATGCGAACACCATACGGGTAGATTATGTAGCCAATTCGCTTGGCCTTTTGGAGCAGTTAACTATTGCTGATAATGGTTATGGAATTAATTTCGATCGTTTACAGCAAAAATTTGATCCATTTTTTGAATCTGAAAAATCCATTCAGATTGTAGCGCCAAAGCATACCTCGAAAATGCATGGCCGTAATGGAGTAGGGAGGCTTACTTTTTTTACTTTTGCGCATAATGCCATTTGGCACACCACTTATCAATCAGAACAAGGGTTTCGTTATGGCGAAATACAGATTAGTACTGGTGGTTTAAATAGCTATAGTCACGATTTTACTGCCGCTCCAAGCAGTTCTGGTGAAACTGGAACAACTGTTTCATTTACTAATCTGAGGATCTGTCAGCAAGATGTAGAAGAAACGGTACTTCCTTTTCTGATAAATGAATTCTGTTGGTTTATTGAATTGAACAGGCATAAAAACTATTCGATTATTGTAAATGGCAAAACATTGGATTTTAGTAGTAATATTAAAACTTTAGAAGAGTTTAATCTTTTTTACCCCGATACAGCAGTTACTTTTAAGATTAAATATGTTCATTGGAAAGAAAACCTGCATAAGGAACTGTCTAAATATTATTTTTTGGCTGGTGGTGAAGAAATTTATAAAGATTACACCACCCTAAATAAAAAGAGCGACGATTATTTTCATAGTGTTTATATCGATAGTGATTTTTTTCGTGATTTCGATTTTAAGAGTTTCGAAAATGAAGGACAGGTGGTCATATTTGGAGCGGCTAAATCTTCCGCAGAGTACCGATTCCTAATTAAAGCGTTAACAGAATACCTTAAAAGTAAACGTAAACCATTTTTAAAAGAATATGCCATTCGCCTGGTTGAAACTTATGAACAGGATGAAATATTTCCGGTTTATGCTACCGAAAAAGAAAAAGAATTAAGGAAGCCAGAGTTGGTTAATTTAATTAAGGCGTTATATGAAGTAGAACCTAAATTGTTTAGTAGTTTAAATACCGATCAGAAGAAAACTTTTGTGCGCTTGATGGATCTTTTAATGCGCTCTAACCTGCGTGATGAGATTTTTGAAATGTTCAATGGCATGATCGAGTTGGAGGCCGAAGAACAGGATGAGCTATTGCAATTGATAAAAGGCTTTGATGAACATGAATAATATTCGTATCGCCTTTTAAAAAATACCTTCTTTAATGTTTTTTTGCCTTGGTTAGTCATGATTATTCATAAATCTTTGCGATTTTGATATTATATAGTCATTTTTATGCAGCAGTTTAGTTGTTGGGCCCGTTTTATGAAGATCACTTATTATTAAATCTTACTGTTTTTGTATGAATGAGCAGGTAGGGTATTTTGAAGCAGACATTCCCTTAAAAATTTACGGGTTGAGTGAAAAATCGGTGACAATAACATTCGGAACGGCAATCGATAACGATTTGCTGGGCCTGATTACTTATTTTAATCAATTGTTGTTGCAAAATCCTTTTTCTGGTTTAATTACCACAGTTCCGGCTTATACTACATTAACTGTTTTTTTTGATCCGGTAAGTGTGATGTTATCAGATCTTCCTGGTGAAGTATGTTTCGAAAAGGTATCAGCACATTTAAATAAAATTGCTCAAACCAAAAGAGAAAAAACAAGTAAAATAGCATCTAAACTGATTATTCCTGTATGTTATGGCGGCGATTTCGGACAGGATCTTTCAACGGTAGCCCGCACAAATAAGCTTAGCGAAACTGAGGTAATTGATATACATACTGTCGGGCAATATATTGTTTTCATGATCGGTTTTGTGCCAGGTTTCGCCTATATGGGCGGAATGGATATCAGATTATCAACCCCTAGAAAAGAGGTTCCTGATGCTAAAATACCCACCGGATCTGTGGGGATCGCAGGCAATCAGACTGGTATTTATCCCATGGAAACACCTGGCGGATGGCAGATTATTGGAAGAACACCATTAAAGATGTTTGATGTAAACCGTTCGCAGCCATCACTGTTAAAGGGAGGTGATATAGTTACTTTTAAAGCCATTGGTGTAAAGGAATTTAATGCTTATGCTGAAATATGAGTATGAAAATCAGCATTATTAAGCCGGGTTTATTAAGCACCATTCAAGATATGGGGCGATACCGATACCTTTCGCAAGCTGTACCGGTTTCGGGTGCCATGGATGAGCTGGCCCATCGGTTAGCGAATAAAGCAGTTGGTAACGATGATAATAATGCTACTATTGAGTTTACCTATGCCGATGCTTCATTTAAAACTGAAACGCCTGTTCTAATTTCTTATTCTGGCGATGGTGCATTTTTAGTTTACAATAATGAATTAATGCCTGCAGAAAAGCCATTGTTTTTTCCGGCAGGTTCCGTTATAAAGCTGATCCATAATGCAATTGGGGTGCGTACCTATTTGGCTATTGCTGGTGGATGGGACGTGCCTGATGTAATGGAAAGTAAAAGTACCTATCTTACTGCTGCTTTTGGGGGCTTTAAGGGGAGGGCATTGCAAAAGGCAGATGTTTTGGTTAGCGGTACTTTACTTAGCGAAGTATCAAATGGAATATTGAATCATTTGATTGAAAATTCATTAACCTATCCAAATTGGCGCATTTCACGCGAAAGCTTACTGCCAGAGAACAGGCAAGCCATTAGAGTTGTACTTGCCAATGAAATCAGCTGGTTTGACGCGACATCCATTATTTCATTTTTAACCAATTCTTATACCATTGATAGAAGGAGTAATCGTATGGGCTATCATTTGTTGGGAAAGCCATTGGTGAGGAAAGTTAAAAAGGAATTGCTCAGCACGGCAGTAACACCTGGCGTTATCCAGGTAACCGGAAGTGGCGATTTAGCGATACTCATGGCCGACTGCCAAACAACAGGGGGTTATCCGCGTATCGCGCACGTTGCAGCGGTCGATTTACCTTTATGTGCCCAGTTAAAACCTGGCGATACTATTCATTTTTCTGAAATTTCGAGAGATGAGGCAGAAGCGCTTTACCTTGAACGTGAACACGATTTATCATTAATTACCACTGCAATAGGCCTTAAATATATTAAAACATGAAAATGATAGATCTTAATTGCGACATGGGAGAAGCATTTGGGAATTATACCATGCCCAATGATGAAAAACTGATGGATTATATTTCATCGGCAAATATTGCCTGCGGTTTCCATGCCGGCGATCCGGCTGTAATGCAGCAAACTGTAGCTTTAGCCTTAAAAAAAGGAGTAGCCATTGGTGCGCACCCTGGTTTGCCCGATCTGCAGGGCTTTGGTCGTAGAGACATGAAGATTACCCCAAATGAGGCTTATCAGCTTACTTTATATCAGATTGGTGCATTAAGCGGTTTTGTCAAAGCTGCAGGTAGTAAATTACATCATGTTAAAACACACGGTGCATTATATAATATGGCTGCAAAGGATACTGTTTTAGCAAAAGCCATTGTACAGGCCGTTTACGATTTCGACCCTGGTCTGATCTTATATGCTTTAGCAGGAAGTAAGATGATTGATGAAGCTGAAAAAAAGGGGATTGTAACCGCATCAGAAGTTTTTGCCGATCGTAGTTATCAGGACGATGGTTTACTTACCCCTCGGTCAGCAGACAATGCTTTAATTACCAATGAAGAAGATGCCATCAATCAGGTATTGGGATTTGCTTTAAACCAGGAAGTAGATAGTATAAATGGAAATCGCATTGCGGTTAAAGCTGAAACTGTTTGTTTGCATGGAGATGGCGAACACGCTGTTGCTTTTGCTAAATTAATAGCTGAACGGTTACAAAAAGAAGGTATCGTAATTAAAGCCCCAGCAATATGAAGCCAAAATACAATTGGAGTGTACTTTTAGGGGCGGCTTTTTTAATGGCTTCATCAGCCATTGGTCCAGGGTTTTTAACACAAACAGCAGTTTTTACCCAACAGTTAGGCGCAAGTTTTGCGTTTGTGATATTGTTATCCATCATATTAGATGCCATTGCACAGTTAAACATCTGGCGGATTATTGCTGTTGCCGATAAACCTGCTCAAGATATAGCCAATAAGGTGTTTCCGGGTTTGGGATACTTTATTTCTTTCCTGGTTTTTTTAGGTGGTTTGGCTTTTAACATTGGTAATATTGCTGGCGCTGGCTTAGGACTCAATGTATTATTTGGCATTAGTGTAGGACAGGGTGCTGTAATAAGCGCAATTATGGCAATAGGTATCTTTATTTACAAAGAAGCTGGCAAGGCAATGGATATTTTTGCCAAAACCATGGGGCTGATTAAAATTGTACTCGCCTTAATTATCGCCTACACCAGTTCGCCACCATTGGCGGAAGCCGCATTAAGGGCAGTAAACCCTACGCAGTTTAGTTTTACGGCAGTATTAACCATAGTTGGTGGAACAGTGGGTGGTTATATCACCTTTTCAGGCGCTCACCGTTTATTGGATGCCAGACAAACTGGGGTCCAGAATTTAGGTGCTGTAAATAAAGGTGCATTAAGTGCCATCGGACTGGCATCTATTATGCGCTTATTGTTGTTTATTGCTGCTTTGGGGGTGGTAAGCAAAGGATTTACTTTAGACCCATCCAATCCAGCTGCTTCGGTTTTTAAATTGGCCAGCGGCGAAATTGGGTATAAGATTTTTGGTGTAGTAATATGGGCTGCGGGTATTTCTTCTGTTGTGGGCTCTGCGTACACCTCCATTTCATTTATCAAAAGTTTTCACCCATTGATATTAAAGTTTAACAGGGAGATTATCATTGCCTTTATATCCATCTCATGCATTATTTTTATCCTGATCGGTAAACCCGTAAAAATATTGCTTACTGTTGGTGCTATAAATGGTTTTATTTTACCTATTGCACTAGGTATTATGCTTATTGCTGCTTATAAAACCAAAATTATTGCAAATTATAAACAGCCACTTTGGTTAACGCTAACAGGCTTAGCTGTGGTATTAACCATGGTTTGGATGAGTTACGGAACCATTTTACAGATGATTAACGGAGAATAAATCTTTATTACATGACTACAATTACGAAATATCTTTGCCTTTTCTTACTATTAAGCGCTAGCTGTTTTGCACAACAGGTTACTAATCCCATAACCGTTGAACCTGGAGTTTCTCTTGCATTGGCAAGTTCCAGAAGTGCAGCAATAAGCAATATTCAATATAAGCTTCATTTTACCATTCCAGCAGAACAAACGGTACCAATTCAATCAACGGAAGATATTGATTTTAAATTAAATAAGTTAATTCATCTGCAAATCGACTTTAAGCAGGATGCAGATCATATAAAACGAATATCGGTTAATGGAAAAAGCATACCTATCGATTTTAAAGCCGAACATATCTTAGTAAAGCAGGAGCATTTAAAAGTAGGTGATAACCATATCGAGATCGGATTTATTGCGGGTAACGAATCATTAAACCGAAACAAAGACTTTTTGTATGCGCTTTTTGTTCCTGATCATGCCAGAACGGTATTCCCGTGCTTTGATCAACCCGAGTTAAAAGCTAATTTTTTACTTTCGTTAACCGTTCCAACTGATTGGAAAGTAATGGCTAATGCGGTTAAAAAAGATTCATTTGTGCAAGGGAGTTCTACCACCTATCATTTCAATAATTCGGATAAACTACCCACTTATTTATTTTCCTTTACTGCAGGCAAATACACCCTGGTAAATAGTGAAATGAAAAATAATAAAATGGAATTTCTGCACCGTGAAACTGATTCAGCCAAAATTAAGCTCAGTGTAGATTCTGTTTTTGTAGCACATCGCGATGCCATCGATTTTTTGGAAGACTGGACATCGATAAAATATCCTTTTCAAAAAGTGGGTTTTGTTAGTATTCCAGATTTTCAGTTTGGCGGTATGGAACATCCTGGGGAGGTACAATATAAAGCATCGGCATTGTTTTTAGATCAGGGTGCAACCAAAGATCAGTTCATTTCGCGTTCTAACTTGATTTCACACGAAACAGCACACATGTGGTTTGGCGATCTGGTAACCATGAAATGGTTTAACGATGTTTGGATGAAAGAAGTTTTTGCCAATTTTATGGCCGATAAGGTAACCGAAAAATTAATGGGCAAGCGTACTTTCGACCTTAAGTTTTTACAAGATCATTATCCGGCAGCTTATGGGGTAGATAGAACACTGGGCGCTAATCCCATTCGCCAGCAATTGGATAATTTACAAGAAGCAGGATCAATGTATGGAAATATAATCTACCATAAAGCACCAATTATGATGCGTCAATTGGAATTATTGATGGGAAAGCAGAATTTTCAGCAGGGTATAAGGGAGTATCTGAAAAAATACAGTTACAGCAATGCTACATGGAATGATTTGATTGCCATTTTAAGTAAATATAGCAAAAGTGATCTCCATAGTTGGAACAAAGTTTGGGTAAATAAACCTGGCAGACCGGTTTTTAGTTACGATATTAAATACAATGGGCATAAAATAAGCAATTTAAGCTTAAATCAAAGCGGTGAGATGGGGCAGCAACAGGTATGGCCGCAATCTTTTACGGTTAAGCTGGTTTACCCAACAGAGAGTAAGATTTTGGTTGTAAATGCTAAGCTTGCTAAGACGGATTTAATTGAAGCAAAAGGCCTTCCAAAACCAAAGTATATTTTATTTAACGCAAACGGTGCAGGCTATGGTCTTTTCCCGATTGATAAAGAAATGATG
Source organism: Pedobacter kyonggii (assembly GCF_004310665.1). GTDB lineage: Bacteria > Bacteroidota > Bacteroidia > Sphingobacteriales > Sphingobacteriaceae > Pedobacter > Pedobacter kyonggii. The sequence goes on from NZ_SIXF01000011.1 coordinate 124,510, forward strand.
GCTAATCTTTATGGACATGCAGACCCGTTAGAACGGGCATCGGCCTATATCAATGCCTACGAAAATATGCTTTCGGGCAAAAGCAATAAACCTGATGAACTTTTAGCGGTATTTTTAAAAGGATTAACTGTTGAGAAAAATGAAATGAACCTCAGGTTAATTACGGGATACCTAACCAATATTTACTGGACTTTTCTTACTGCTGAAGCACGGAATGCGACGTATGAAAGCATGGAGAAAACAATATGGGATGCAATTGAGCAACAGCAAACACAAAATAACAAGAAGATTTTGTTCAATGCTTATCAAAATGTATATCTGAGTACGGATGCCGGAAAACGCATGTATAATATCTGGCTCAAACAAACCGCACCAAATGGAATTAAATTATTAGAAGATGATTATAGCGCGTTAGCTCTAACTTTGGCACTTAAAACAGATACTGCTAACACGATCTTGAAAGATCAGTTGGCACGGACCAAAAACGAAGATCGTAAAAACCGGTTGATTTATTTAATGCCTGCCTTATCTTTAAATGTTAAGGAAAGAGATATTTTTTTTAACGGTTTAAAAGACCGGAAAAACCGCCAGAAAGAGGCCTGGGTAACTACAGCATTATCTTATTTACATCACCCCATTAGACAAAAAACATCTATTCATTATCTTAAAGAAAGCTTAGATTTGTTATTAGAAATACAGAAAACAGGGGATATATTTTTTCCGCAATCGTGGTTGGTGGCCATATTTTCGAGTTATAACGATAAAGAAGCAAATGCAGTTGTACAGGATTTCTTAAAATCACATCCTGCTTACAATCCGAAATTAAAGGATAAAATTTTGCAGACTACAGATAATCTTCGCCGGGCACAGATCATTATGCATTAGCACCTAATGTAAATAAGTTTGTTACATAGGGGTTTAAGAAGAATTTATACTTTTGTCGCGAGAGCGTTAATTTAGATTGAAAGGGGTAAACATGAATTTGTTTGCCCTTTTCTTTTTTCGAATTTAAAGCTAAGAACCTTATTTACCATTAAAATATTAAGGGCATTAAGAAATACTGATAATGTTTAAATTTCACATCACCTTATAAGTCCAAAATTAACCTTAACCTTCTTAACTTCTTAATGGTCAGTATTTAACATAAAAAGTAAGAAATAATGGTGATTAATTAAAAGATTCGGTTTCGTTATTCAGATTATCCAATAAACCATTCAATAAAATTTCTCTTTTATCTTCAATTGAAGCATCATCCTGAATAAAAACGGTTAGGTTCGTGTTTTCTGTTGTTTGAGTTTGCATATAAGGCTCCGGTTTATATTTTTCAATTAATGTCTACAATTATCTAACGTCGATTTTTGAATATAGTTTGTAACTTTTTTATTCGAACTTGTGTAATGTCTCAATTGGGCATAGTATAAATTAATATTGACCAAACATTGGGCTGGTATTTAGGTTATATCTTTCAGAACAGAACAAATTCTATTAATCTGGAAATCGATGAAACACTACGATGCAATAATTATAGGTGCAGGACAGGCAGGAACGCCTCTGGCCAAAAGACTTGCCGAAGCAGGCAAAAAAACAGCGATTATAGAAAAAAGATATGTTGGCGGTACGTGTATCAATGATGGTTGTACACCAACAAAAGCAATGATCGCTTCTGCAAGGGCAGTTTATCAAGCGAGAAAAGCAATTGAACTGGGCGTAGAAGTTGGAGCGATCAAAATTGATTTTAAAAAGATAAAGCAAAGGAAAGACGATATCGTAAACCAGTTCAGGTCATCATCTGAAAAAGCTCTTAAAAATACCAAAGGACTTGAGCTTATATTTGGAACAGCCAGATTTAGTGGTGAAAAAGAACTGGCTATTGCCCTCAACGGTGGCGGCGAAGAAAAAGTAACTGCAGAATGGATTTTTATCAATACTGGTGCAAAAACCACCATACCGGATATTGAAGGATTAAATGAAATTAATTATCTTACATCGACAACAATTTTAGATCTTAAAACTGTTCCAGAACACCTAGTGGTTATTGGCGGAAATTACATCGGGCTTGAGTTTGGGCAAATGTTCAATCGATTTGGCAGTAAAGTAATTATTTTGGAAAAGTCATCAGGCATATTAGCTAGAGAAGATCAGGATATCTCATCAGCACTTACTGAAATTTTAACCGACGAAAACATCGAACTGATCAATGATGTTAAAATCAAGAAAATAGTGCAGGATAAAAAACAGATTAACATTATGCTGGAGTCTGGGAAAATCAAAAAAGAAATAACTGCGAGCCATGTGCTGGTAGCCGCAGGCCGTACTCCTCAGACTGTAGATTTAGATCTTGGAAAATGTGGCGTAAAACTGGATGACAAAGGGCATATTCTGGTTAATGAAAAACTCGAAACCAATATTAAAGGGATTTATGCACTCGGTGATGTAAAAGGCGGCCCTTCATTTACTCATATTGCTTATAATGATTATACCATCGTTTACCGAAACTTAATGGAGGGCACAAATTATTCTATTCATGATCGGCCGGTGCCATATTGCATGTTTACCGACCCTCAACTTGGGCGGATAGGTATTACTGAAAAAGAAGCAAAAGAAAAGAAATTGAATTACAAAGTTGCCGTTTTGCCAATGTCGAATGTTGCGCGCGGTATTGAAACAAACGAAACTTTAGGGCTGATGAAAGCAATTGTAGATGCTGATAGTAAAAAGATACTAGGTGCCGCTATTTTAGCTTCAGAAGGTGGAGAAATCATGTCTGTTCTTCAAATGGCGATGGAAGGGGGAATTACTTACGATAGGATCAGATATTGTGTATTTGCACACCCTACTTATTCCGAATCGTTAAATAATCTATTTATGAAAATCGATAGCTAAATATGATCGAATTAAAAGGCATAAGTAAGAAATTTGGTGATACCCAAGCGGTAAATCAGGTCTCTTTTAAAGTAGACGAAAAGGAAACGCTGGTATTGTTGGGTACAAGCGGCTGTGGTAAAACCACCACGCTAAAAATGATCAACCGGTTAATTGAGCCAGATGCAGGTGAGGTTTTTATCAATGGTAAAGATATAAACAATCAAGATCCTGATATTTTACGAACAGGAATTGGTTATGTAATGCAGAATATTGGGCTTTTTCCACACTATACAATTGCAGAAAATATTGCAGTTGTACCGAAACTTTTAAAATGGGATAAGGAAAAAATTAAAGCCCGAACGCAGGAGCTTATCAAAAAACTTCATCTTCCTGAAAATAGTCTTTCGATGTTTCCACATGAGCTAAGTGGAGGGCAACAGCAGCGTGTAGGCCTTGCCCGTGCTTTGGTTACAGACCCTTCTGTATTGTTAATGGACGAACCTTTAGGCGCTTTAGACAACGTTACCCGAACCAGTATACAAAAAGAATTTAAGGGATTAGAAGAATTGAAAAGGAAAACCATTGTAATGGTTACACACGATGTTCAGGAAGCTTTTGAATTGGCAGATCGCATCTGCTTAATGGATAAGGGGAAAATCATCCAGATTGGAACACCCAAAGAATTGCTTTATCAACCGATAAATGATTTTGCAAGGAAATTTTTAGCCGGACAAAGATTAGCCCTTGAATTTAAAGTAGTTAAAATGCAGGATATTTGGCCTTATTTACCTAAAGTAACACTACAAGATGGAAAAAGCCTATCTGCTGATTTGAATGTATGGGATGCGATGGAATTGTTGCGGAGTTCTGATCGGAGTGAACTTCTTGTTTCTGGTGCCAATAAAGAAAGCAAAGCCATTAATTTCGAACAGTTAACCAAAGGATTTAACCAATTTCAAAACGAGCAGGTACATGAATGAGCATCAGCAAACTTTATGGCAGTTTATGCATGAGCAAGCTGATAAATTGTTTAATCAGACCCTGCAACACGTTGGTTTAACCTTTATTTCATTACTTTTTGCCATCGCCATTGGTTTACCACTGGGTATATTGATTGCCAGAAAAAGAAAACTATCAGGAACAATTTTAGGGATTGCCGGCGTATTGCAAACGGTTCCGAGCATTGCCTTATTGGGATTTATGATCCCGGTTTTAGGGATTGGTGCAAAACCTGCAATTGTAGCGCTGCTGATTTATGCCTTGTTACCGATTATCCGCAATACCTATACAGGCATTATTGGCATCGATCAACATGTTAAAGAAGCCGCCAGGGCAATGGGCATGAGCAAAAGCCAGATTTTGCTGAAGGTTGAGTTGCCATTGGCTATGCCAGTTATATTGGCGGGTATCCGTACAGCAACGGTAATTAATGTTGGCGTGGCCACATTGGCCTCTTTTATTGCTGCGGGTGGATTAGGAGAGTTTATTTTTGGCGGCATTTCGCTCAACAATACCAACATGATTTTAGCTGGGGCTATTCCTGCAGCTTTGTTGGCCATTATTCTTGATGCCTTGCTTTCTCTGGTTCAGAAAATGAATTTTAAAAAGCTGAGAAAAGCATTGTACATTTTGCCTGTTGTGATTTTAATTTTAGGTGGCTTTTATGCACTTCCATCGGCTTATGGTTCTACCTTAACCGCCGGATTTACCCCTGAATTTATGGGCAGGCAAGACGGCGATCTTGGATTGAAATCTACCTACGGCTTAAAAATCCATACCATTGTAATCAGCGATGCGGTGATGTACAAGGCCGCTTTTTCAAAAGAACTGGATGTAATTAGTGGTTACTCTACCGATGGTCGTTTGAAAGCCTTTGATCTAAAGATTTTAAAAGACGATAAAAGCATTTTTCCGCCGTATTACGCTGCGCCGATAGTCAGAAATGAAGCCTTGAAACAATTTCCAAAGCTGGAAGAAACACTAAATCTGTTGGCACGCAAAATAACTGATTCAGTTATGACCGATCTAAATTATCGAACAGATTACCTGCATCAAACTCCAGAACGCGTAGCAAAAGATTTCCTCATCAGTATTGGTTTATACAAAGCGCCTAAAAATGGACATAACGGTGTAGTGAGGATAGGCTCAAAAATTTTTGGTGAGCAATATATTTTGGCCGAAATGTACAGCATGCTGATTAAAGGGAATACAGATTATGAGGTATCTACCAAAACAGGACTTGGTGGAACAAAAATCTGTTTTGATGCACTGATGAATGATCAGATCGATTTTTATCCCGAATATACCGGTACAGGTTTATTGGTTTTGTTGCAACCGGATCCAAAAATTGCGAAAGAAATGGCGCACGATAAAGATAAAACCTATGATTATGTCTCCACCGAATTTGAGAAAAAGTTTAAAATCAAATGGCTTAAACCTATAGGTTTTAATAATTCTTATGCTTTAATGATGCGGCAAAAACAATCAAAAGATCTGAATGTTAATACCATCACGGATCTTAAAAACTATCTGGATAAAAATTAATGACACTGGTAGAAAAATACTTGCAAATTAGGAAATACTCCGAACAAATTTGCGAACCCTTGCAAACAGAAGATTATGTGGTACAACCAATTGTAGATGTTAGTCCCCCGAAGTGGCATTTGGGACATACCACATGGTTCTACGAAACCTTTATATTAAAGCCATTGTCTGTTAATTATCAGGTATATAACGATGAATATAATTTCGTTTTCAATAGTTATTATGAAACGGTTGGTAATCGGGTAATCCGGACAGATCGTGGTAATTTAAGTCGACCAAGTGTAAATGAGATTTACCAGTACAGGGCTTATGTAGATGAAGCCATGGTGAAATTCCTGGCCGCGACACTAACAGATGAAGTAAAAGAACTGTTGATTTTGGGTTTTAACCATGAGCAGCAGCACCAGGAACTTTTGCTTACCGATATTAAATACATTTTAGGAAACAACCCACTTTTTCCAACTTATTCAAAGAACCAAAAAGAAGTTTTAACCGTAAGTAAAATAGAGCCTGGCTTTATCAGAATTTTAGAAGGTATTTATGAGATCGGTTACTATGGAGCAGGTTTTAGCTTTGATAATGAATTAAACAGGCATAAGGTTTACCTGCACGATTTTTCAATCAGTAAAACATTGGTGAGTAATGCAGAATTTATCGAATTCATTCGTGCGGGCGGTTATGAAAATTTTAATTTCTGGCATGCCGAAGGATGGGATTGGGTGAAAAGTAACAACATTAGTGCACCTATGTACTGGCACTTAATAGACGGAAAATGGTTTAATTATACTTTAGCTGGTCTTTTACCTATTGATTTAACCGCACCGTTAAGCCACATCAGTTATTATGAAGCTTATGCTTTGGCAAGCTGGAAAGGCATGCGTTTACCAACTGAATTTGAATGGGAAATAGCAGCCGAACACTTTAACTGGGGCGAACGATGGGAGTGGACCGAAAGTGCTTATTTGCCTTATCCTGGTTTTAGTAAAGCACCAGGTGCCATTGGCGAGTACAATGGAAAGTTTATGGTTAACCAGAAAGTGCTTCGCGGCGCATCAATCGCCACGCCCAAAAATCACTCGCGCATTACTTATAGAAATTTCTTCCACCCACATTTAAGGTGGCAATATACAGGGATCCGATTAGTAAAATAGTATAGATATGACCACCTCCACTATCGAAACAACAACAGACAACAAAACACAGTTCCTTCAGGAAACCTTAGCAGGTTTACACTCCGAGCCAAAATTTATGCGTTCTAAGTACTTTTACGATGCTACTGGTGACCGTATTTTTCAGCAGATTATGGAAATGGAGGAATATTATTTAACCAATGCAGAAATGGAAATCCTGCAATACCAGGCCAACCAAATTTCTCAGGCGGTATCGGCCGATGGGAGTGCTTTTGATCTAATCGAACTTGGTGCTGGCGATGCAACAAAATCCATTCACCTGCTCAAATCATTGTTACACAATCGGTTGGAATTTAGTTATTTTCCAATTGATATTTCTGCTCATGTGATTTCGGACCTGGAAGAAAGTTTGCCTGAAAAACTTCCCGGACTGAATATGAAAGGTTTAAATGGTGATTATTTTGATATGCTCAAAAGCGCCACAGAATTATCCGGCCGCAGAAAAGTAGTGCTTTTTATGGGGGCAAATATCGGAAACATGAGTATAGCTGATGCCGGAAAATTTTGCTCGTCATTAAAAAAACTGCTTTCTCCTAAGGATTTGTTGATCATTGGATTCGACCTGAAAAAAAATCCTAAGCAGATTCTTTCTGCGTATAATGATAAAGGCGGAATTACCAGATCATTCAACCTCAATTTGCTTCATCGGATCAATAAAGAATTAGAGGGTAATTTCGACCTGAACAATTTTGAGCATTATGCCAGTTACGATCCAGCATCTGGAGCCTGTAAAAGTTACCTCATCAGTTTAAAAAAACAGATTGTTAATATTGGTCAAAATGCCATTCATTTTGAAGAGAACGAGCATATTTTTATGGAGATATCACAAAAGTATTCGCTTAATGATATCGATCAGCTTGCAGAAAAAACCGGATTTAAACCGCTTCAGCGTTTCTTCGATCAGCATCAATATTTTGTAGATGCCATTTGGAGGGTAGGCTAGCTGTGGTTGTCCAAAACCTGGAGCAGTTGATTTAAATCCTCTTCTGTATTATAATAGTGAAACGAAATCCTTGTGCCTGCCCCTCGCGGTGAGCAAAGGATTTTGCCTGTAGCGAGTTTGTCAACTGTTTTTTGATCCAATGGCATGCTCATAATGGTAGATTGATATTTTCGCTCCAATGTCCAATCTGGAATTAAGCCCCTTGAATTTAGTGATAACCTGGCTTTGTTGGAAATTTCCTGTGTGGTTCTTTCAATCCAATCGAAACCAATTAAGCCCAGCTCATTTAAGCTTTCGTTTAATGTACCAAAATTTAAAGTGTCTAAATGCCCGGGTTCGAAACACATAGATAGGTGGTCTTTGCCTTTTAAAAAGGGTGCTGTAGGCAATTCGGCTAGTTTATTTTTATTGTAAATGGTATCTTTCATTCGATCGGAAAGGAATGCGTAACCGTTTCCGTATCCAGCCAAAAGCCATTTATAGCCACTTCCGATTAAAGCATCCAGGCCTGATTTTTCAAAGTTAAAATTTGTTGTACCTAAAAACTGAGTGCCATCACCAATCAACAAAAGATCAGGATATGTAGCTTTTAAATTCTGGATAAATTCATCATTCATCCTTAATCCACTAATGTATTGTACCATACTAAATGCCAGCACGGTAGGCTTAAATTTTTCAATGGCAATGATAATGTTTTCTTCTAACTTTTCATCAATGGCTATGCTATGGTATTCAAAACCCATACTGATTACAGGATAACTTACAGATGGATATTCCTCTTCCAATAACAGAAAACGATGGTTTTTGTCCAAGCCACTCAGTAAAGTATTGAAACCTACTGAAAAATTCTGAACCAGATAGGTATTCCCGGATTTTGAACTGAAAAGTTTAGCAATGTTATTTCTGAGGTCGGTAATGACGGGCAGGTTTTCCGTTCTGAAAATACTTCCGCCAGCAATAAAGTCTTGATCATGTTTAGTTCTCCATTCTGCCAGATTGGTAGATAAAATGCCAGAATTAGCAGTATTAAGATAGGTATATGCTGTGAGGATCGGAAAAGATAGGTTCATGCCCAAATTTAAAAGAATTGTGCGTTAAAAAAATAGATGTTGCCACAGAAATTGATTTTTATACAAACCTATGAGAATCACGTTTGTTAGGTTAATACTAAATGTTATTATGGAAAATCAAACATCAATACTGGTTACGGAACTTAAAAAATTATTAAATGGGGGTGGAGCGCATGTAGGGTTTAAAGATGCTGTTGCCAATTTGCCTTTTAATCTCTTGGGCGAAAAGCCTTACAACTTACCTTACAGCATTTGGCAATTGGCCGAACACATTAAAATTGCCCAGTGGGATATGCTCGAATTTAGTAAAGACGGATCGCATCTATCGCCTAAATGGCCAGACGAATATTGGCCTAAAGAACTGGCGCCTAAAGATGAAAATGCCTGGAACAATACACTAGAACGGATTGATGCTGATCTGAAAGAATTTATTGCTTTATTAGATTCTTCAGATTTATATGAGCCAATTCCGCATGGGGATGGGCAAAGTGTATTACGCGAAGCCTTGCAGATTGCCGATCATAATGCCTACCACATTGCCGAAATTGTAGTCATCAGGCGTTTATTGGGCGCCTGGAAAAGCTAAAGGAAATTGTCTTATTCGGACCTGTACTTTGCCGCTTATGCAGCCTGTTACTATTTTTTAATCTACTAAATTTAACTGTCCGTTCTCGTAAAAATTGATTTAAAAAAAAGATTTATGTTACAAAACTCAAAAGCATTCAGCTCATTTTCTGTAGACGATGTAGAGAAAGCAAAAGACTTTTATCAAGGGTTATTGGGTATCGAAGTAAAAGATAATCCAATGGGCGTAATTGAATTGGTTATTTCCGGATCTGCAAATGTATTACTTTATCCAAAGCCAAATCATGTTCCGGCAACTTTTACGGTACTTAATTTTCCTGTCGAAAATATAGATCAGGCGGCCGACGAACTTATTGCTAAGGGAATAAAGTTCGAGATTTACAATGAAGAATATTTCAAAACGGATAGTAAAGGCATCTCACGGGGAAACGGAGGACCAAACATTGCCTGGTTTAGAGATCCTGCTGGCAATATTTTGTCTATTTTGGAAATCGATTAGGCTTGGCTAGACTTCCGAAGTTAGCCAGGCGCATTGTGTCATTGGCGCAAACTTCGGAAGTCTTGCTATTAGTTTAAAAGCTCAAAACATTGGTGGGCAATTTCATATTCTTCGTTGGTTGGGATAACCAATATCTTAACCTTTGAATCAGCCTTGTTAATTTCTTTCAATTCTCCAATATAGGCTGTATTTTGAGCTGGATCTAATTCAATACCCAGATAATTCAGCTCCGAACATACAGCCTCACGCATGTTACTGTCGTTTTCGCCTACACCAGCGGTAAATACTAGTGCATCTATGCCATTTAAAATAGCTGTATAAGCACCAATAAATTTCTTGATCCTATAGGCATACAGTTTTAGCGCCAAAATTGCAGCTGTATTGCCTTCGCTTACCATTTTTCTAATGTCGCGCATATCGCTCGAGCCACCTACACCTAACAGTCCCGATTGCTTGTTAACCAGGGTGCTCAACTGCTCTAAAGTATATCCAGAATGCTCCATTAAGTGAAAAATAACCGATGGATCGATGTCTCCAGAGCGTGTGCCCATCATTAGACCGCTTAATGGGCCAAATCCCATACTGGTATCTATCGATTTACCATTTCTAATGGCCGTAATACTGCAACCGTTGCCCAAGTGGATGCTTATAATTTTTGTATCAACTTTATTTAACCATTTGTTGGCCTGCTCACTTACATATTTATGGCTGGTTCCATGAAATCCATATACCCTGATGCCATGTTCTTTGTAATACCATTCTGGAATGGCATAACGATAGGCCTGTTCTGGTATGGTTTGATGAAATGCCGTATCGAATACGGCAATTTGTTTCGCGTTTACAAAAGTCTGTTCGGCTACTTCAATACATTTATAATTAACCGGATTATGCAGCGGCGCAAGTGAGAACAGCTTATTGATCTGATGTTTTACCTCATCGGTAATAAGGGTTGCGCCTGCAAAATGTTCACCTCCATGCACTACTCTATGGCCAACAGCTGCGATATCATCAGGACTGGCTATTACCGCGTATTCTCCTTCAGTTAGCAAAGCTAAAACCTGTTTTAAGCCTTCGCCGTGGTTAGCAATAAAACCTGATTGTTCAATGCTATACTTTTCGTTGTTGCGATAAACTGTATGCTTAATAAACGAGCCTTCAATGCCAATACGCTCTACCAGACCACTGCAAATTGGCGCTTTTTCTGGCATGTTAAAAAGCTGGTATTTTAAGGAACTGCTTCCTGAGTTGATTACTAAAATGTTCATGTTAAATATCTTGACATTGGATTGCTGTAATTACAACGGTATTAAAAATATCATCTACAGTACAACCACGGCTTAAATCGTTTATTGGTTTATTTAAGCCCTGCAACATTGGGCCGATAGCCAGTGCACCGGTTTCGCGCTGTACCGCTTTATAGGTGTTATTTCCGGTATTTAGATCGGGGAAGATCAATACACTTGCTCTACCTGCCACCTCAGATCCCGGTAGTTTTTGTTTACCTACAAGTGGGTCTACTGCGGCATCATACTGTATCGGCCCTTCTATTTTTAATTCCGGATGTTTTGCTTTCACTATTGCGGTAGCTTCTCTTACGCGTTCTACATCTTCACCTTCTCCTGATGTCCCAGAAGAATAAGATAACATAGCAATGCGCGGCTCAATGCCAAATTTAGCACTGCTTTCTGCAGAGGAAATTGCAATTTCCGCTAATTGCTGGGCAGTAGGATTGGGGTTAACTGCGCAATCGCCAAATATGGCCACACGCTCTGGCAAGCACATAAAGAAAATGGATGAAACCACCGATACACCCGGCTTGGTTTTAACAAACTGTAAAGCAGGCCTGATGGTGTGCTGAGTGGTATGAACTGCACCCGAAACCATCCCATCGGCATCACCTTTATAAACCATCATGGTTCCAAAATAAGAAACATCGGTCATCATATCCCTGGCCATTTCGAGATTTACATTCTTGGCTTTGCGTAGTTCGTGCAAAGTGTCTACATAATCGTTATAATGAGCCGATTGGCCTGGGTTATGTATTTTTAAAGTGTTGGGATCCAGATTTAATCCAAGTCTTTTAATCGTGTTGGTAATTTCGGTCGGATCGCCCAAGAGTGTGATGTCTACAATGTCCTGGGTGATGAGTTTCTCTACTGCTTTTAAAATGCGTTCGTCGTTTCCTTCTGGTAAAACAATATGTTTTTTATCGCGTTTGGCCCATTTAACCAGTTGGTACTGAAACATGTGCGGGGTAATTCCCTGATAGCTGAATGTGATGATTTTATCATCAAGTGCTTTAATGTCAACATATTTTTCGAAAAGCTCTATTGCGACTGCAATTTTCTTTTTGTTTTCGATTGTAATTTTGGAGTGGATACTACCAATGGTTGTAGTGGTTTCGAAAGTTCCCTTTTTAACCGCTATTATTGGAATAATGGTTTGTAAACCTTCAATCAATTTAATAATCGGTTCGTCTGGTAAACTGCCTGCGGTTAAAACAATGCCTGCAATTTTTGGGTAATTGGCTGATAAGTTGGCCTGAAGTGCGCCAATAATAATATCGCCACGATCGCCGGGGGTAACAATCAGCAGGTTATCTTTTATGTGCCTTAAAAAATTAGGAAGCATCATGGCGCCTGTCACAAAATTATCAACCTGGTTATCCAATAATTCAGATCCAAAAAGAACCTCACCACCTAGTGCCAATGTAATTTCTTTCATTGTTGGACTTTGCAAGCCTGTTTCAGTTGGAATAACGGCAATAAGTAATTCGGCAGGCAATTGATTGGTTAAAGCTTGTTTAATGCGGTCTGCCTCCTCTGGATTCACCATATTGGCCACTACGCCTAATACCTGTACATCTCGCAGCAGGAAGTTACGGTAAATGTTGATGGCCGATTTAAAAAGCTGACTTGCTGTTTTGTTCTTTCCCGATACCACTATTAAAACAGGTGCTCCCAAGTTTTTAGCCATTAAGGCATTCGATTCGAACTCAAATGCCATGCCTTCGCCTAAAAAATCGCTGCCTTCAATTACCGTGAAATCGTAATTATCTTCCAGTTTTTTATATTTACTGATAATGGTATTGATAATTGCTCCACTATCTTCTGCTTGATGCAGCATTTCTTGCCGGGTAAAGGCAAAAGCATCCTCATATTTAACAGGCAGTGAGAAATAATCCAACATGGCTTCTACATGTTCATCTTTTTTATTCTGATCGTCTTGCGCAATAATGGGTTTAAAATAACCTACTTTTTGCGTTTTTGCCAATAACATATTGATCATTCCGAAAGCAATTACTGATTTTCCGGTATAGGGCTCGGCCGAAGCAATGAATATATTTTTAGTCATAAATAAGGATCAATGTATAGAAATAACCAATCACGCCCAATATAGTTGGAAATATCTATTTTAAAAACTAAAAGAGGTTAAGTTTTTAATTGCCTGATTAAAAAACCGGAGTCAGCTATTCCAACAGTCATAAACATAAATAGTTAGTATTTAACCGAAAACAAAGGAGTTGGATAACCTATTTTGGCGGTTCGTCATTCCCAACTTGATTGGGAACCACGGAGTGCTCATGAATGCCTCTGAAAAAAGGAAAACTTATGAATAATCGTAAATGCAAGCGCTTTAAGATTCCCGCCTGCGCGGGCATGACGACTATTCTATTGGATTCTGTCAATGATAGCCTGTCGAAAGACCAGTTTAATCGATAGTAAGTGTTTCGATTACTTGTGTTGCGATTCAAATTGGCCCCTTCTTACCAATATTGGAGCTGTAACAACTAAACTGAATAGTGGTTACGCATTTGATTCAATCAATAACTTTAACAGTGTTGCGATTCAAATTGGCCCCTTCTTACCAATATTGGAGCTGTAACAACTAAACTGAATAGTGGTTACGCATTTGATTCAATCAATAACTTTAACATTTTTAGCCTGTGTATAAGTGGTAGGTTCACTTTTGCATCAGGATTAAGCTTTAAAGGCATAAAATGACTTTCCAGAAAATGGCCATAATCGGTAATTACGGTAGCCTGATTCAGATAAATTGGAACCTCTTGCTTTCCTGCCTGGGTAAAAAAATCTTCTAGCTGCTGTATTTCTTGGATGGTCATACTGCAAAGTTATCATTCTATTTTGAGCAGATGGAATTATTTTTTTTGACAGGTGGTATCTGTCTAATGCTCAATCATAATTATTTTTAAAAATTGTATGTGCTAAAAATTTTAGTTTAAATTTGTTTTCCCTAATTAATTGTTTTAGTGTTCTAATCACATTGAAAGAGAATGAACTATAGTGAAATGAAAAAAGATATCCTCCCTTCAGATATGATTCAGGATATTTCTTCACTTAAAAAAGAATATTGCCGAAAGGAGACCGCATGGCACCGAGATTGGAAACTGGCTTTCCCGCCATCATTTAGAGAAGTTGCTTTTTATGATGCAGCAAATACAGATATTCACCGCGCTGATGTATTTACCCCATCCGGCTATACTATTGAGTTTCAAAATTCTCCGATCGCATTGGCCGAGCTTAATAGCAGGGAGGCATTTTATCCAAATTTAATATGGGTACTGAATGGCAAAAAATTTAAAGGATTTAAAATATTGAAACATTTGCCTGATGTAGATGACCCAAAGCTAAAGGATTACGAGTTTTGCCATTCCGATCACCTTTCGATGGTCAGGAAATCAGAGGTGATGCAGGGGCTGCCCGATCCAAAAATACTTAATTTTTACCATCCTGAACTTCAGGGCATTAAATTCACCTCAAACCTTTATTCTTTTTGTTGGAAACAGCCACATAGTGTATGGTATTTAGCTACCGCAAAAATTATTGTAGACTTAGGCGGGCATTTTTTATATGAGCTAAAACAGCGTAAACAATTAAATGGAAATTATCCATACCTGAAAATGTTAAGTAGGAAAGCCTTTATCGATTGGCATACCCCGCCGGAGCTTTAATCATAACCTTCGAGAAAATAAATCCGGTAATTAAGAATAAGGTCAGAAGTGACTAAAAAAAGTAGCGTATTAAATCTCTTTATCTAAGAAATTTAATACGCTAAACCGCATTATTTCATGCTATCGTTAATTTTGTTGATCATCACCAAATGGCTTTGAACTATTGGTGCGGTTTTAGTCGCAAATGCCTTAAGATCTGCATCTTTAGCATCCCTTAATTCATCTTCCATTAATTTTAGTGTAGATTTATGCCCACTCACCATGGCATCAACATAAGCTTTGTCAAAATCTGCACCTGATTTTTTGCTCAGGTCATCCATTTTTTTCTTGTGCTCATCGTCTACAGTGCTTGGCAGTGTAATGTTTTTTTGTTTCGCAATGGCCATTAATTCGGTGTTTGCCATGCCGTGGTCTTTTACCATCATGGTTGCAAATTCTTTAACCTGCGGATTACTGCTTTTTTCGAGGGCCAGTTTTCCTAGTTCTACTTCAGCCATACCACCAACCGCTGCCTGTGTAGTAAACTTCGCATCAGCTTCATCTACTGCAATTCCTCCGGTGGCAACAGCATTGGTTGAACTGTCTTTAGCCACGTTTAAACTATCGGCACTTTCTTTGGCATCCTTGTTTCCCCCATTGCAGGCCTGAAATACCAATGCAGAAATGGCGAATACATAAATTAACTTTTTCATATGCTTTGTTTTTAGTTGTATCTACATAAACATGTTTTAAACTAAAAGGGTTTTAAGCTTTTAAAATAATCTGATGTCCGTAAATGGCAGATGCTCAGTTGAGTAAGCTGATTTTTGTAGTAAAAGTGCTGAACAAGGTTTAAAATTTAATAATTCTTATTTGGACTTGATCTAAATAGAGGCTATATTTGCCGAAAACAAAAATGCCACACGGTTCGGACCCGTGTGGCTAAACCGGAAATCCGGCTCACCTTTAATCTCCATTAAAAGCCATGCAAATTAAGAAAATTTTGCTATTGGGCATGTTATGTGCCTGTGTAATTTTTACTTCTGCCCAAAATCGATTGTCGAGCATCTCAGGACAAATCAAATCCAATGATGGAAATCCACTTCCCGGGGCTACCATTAAAATCCACAAAACCAATTACGGTACATTAACAGACCCAAGTGGAAATTTTAAACTCTCAAATATTCCTATGGGTAAATACACCATACAGGTATCTGCAATTGGTTTTAAAACACAGAAAAAAGAGATCGATTTAGCTGATGGTCAGTTCGGTACTTTCAATTTTAGTTTGTCAGAATCTTCTGAACAGATGGAAACCGTTAATGTAATTGGGAGAACGGCCAATCAGGAAGTTAACCGGCAAGCTTTTAACGTAACTTCTGTTGATGCCAAAAAACTTTATAACACTACACTCGATATTTCTGGTGCTTTAGATCGGGTAGCGGGTATTCGTGTAAGAGAATCGGGTGGGGCTGGATCAAACTTTAACCTTTCACTAAATGGTTTTTCTGGTAACCATGTGAGGTATTTTATTGATGGTATCCCAATGGATAATTTTGGATCATCTTTCCAGATCAACAACATTCCCATCAATATTGCCGATAGAATCGAAGTGTATAAAGGTGTAGTGCCGATGTGGTTGGGATCTGATGCTTTAGGTGGTGCCATTAACATTGTAACCGGCGATCGTTACCGCAATTATGTTGATGCTTCCTATTCATTTGGATCATTTAATACACACAGAAGCGTAATCAACTCGGCAGTTACTTCAACCAACGGCTTAACTTTTCAATTAAATGCCTTCCAGAATTATTCAGATAACGATTATAAGGTAAATGTAGAAGCCTCTGATATTTATACCGGAGCTTATGCGCCCATGGCATCTTTAAGGAGGTTTAACGATAAATATCACAACGAAACTTTAATCGCTAATGTGGGCGTGGTGGATAAAAGTTATGCGGATAAACTGTTGTTTGGGATTACCGTTGGTCAGAATTATAAAGAAATACAAACCGGCGCCAGGATGGTTTCGGTTTTCGGAGGCTGGCACCGAAGGGGTAACATCTTAATGCCTAGCTTAAAATACAAGAAAGAAAACCTGATCAAAGGTTTAGATGTAACCATTAATGCCAACTACAATTTAGGTAATGAGCAGAATATAGATACTTTAAATGTTAGGTACGACTGGTACGGAAACAGTAAACCGAATGGAACAAATGGTGAACGCTCCAGGAGTTTGTACAAATACAAAAACAACAATGGCTTGGCAACAACCATGTTGAACTACAAAATAGACGACAATCAATCGGTAGCGGTAAGTAATGTATTTACTACTTTTAACAGAAAAGGTAGTGATGAATTAAATCCTACCAATGCAGATTACGAAAGGCCAAAGAAAACCAATAAAAATGTTCTTGGGCTAGGTTATAATTTCGATGTAAAAGATCGATGGAGCGCAACAGTTTTCGGGAAATATATCAATCAGGGCAATGTTAACGGAAGTGGCAGCACTGCTGGTAAAAATAGTATCGATAGGCTGGGCTACGGCGCTGCAGCTACTTATTTTATTAACCGGAACACGCAGTTAAAAGCTTCCTACGAGCTTACCAACCGGATGCCTGAGGCTCAGGAGATTTTTGGTGATGTAGAAAACCAGGATGCCAACCCAAGTTTAAAACCCGAAAAAAGCGACAATTTTAATTTAGGCCTTAGCTACGGTTTCTCTATAAACAGGGAGCATAATTTCTCTTTTACGGCTAATGGTATTTACCGTAATGCAACCAATTTTATCTATAACAGATTGAACCAAAATCAATCGAAACTTGTTGCCGATAACCGCGATGGGGTAAGAACAATAGGTGGTGATGCCGAAATCAGGTATTCATATAAAAACTGGTTAAGTATTGGTACAACAGTTACTTACCAGAACCTTAAAAACCTTCAGAAATACGAAGTTAATCCAAGTACGGGCGAAAAATTCACCAATGTCAGCAATGTGTACCTGGATCAGATGCCCAACATTCCATACCTGTATGGCAATGGAGATGTTTCGGTTTCTTTAAAAGATGTAGGCCGTAAAGGCAATAATCTATCTATTGGTTACAACTTGTTATATGTGCATGCATTTTGGCTGTACTGGCCGAGTCAGGGCGCAGTTGGCGATAAAAAAGTGATTCCACAACAATTCAACCACGATTTAAACTTAGTGTACAGCTTAATGCAAGGTCGCTACAATATTGGATTGGAAGCCAAAAATATCACCAATGCCGACCTCTTCGATAATTTTAGCCTTCAAAAACCAGGTAGGGCTTTCTATCTAAACCTGAGATATTTCATCAATTAAAATCAATAATTAATACATAAAAAAGTAATATGAAAACAAACTTTACCAAAGCGTTTATAGCTTTAGCATTCGCTGCAGTACTTACCTCGTGTTCAAAAAAAGAAGAAGGCGAAAGTGTTCCGGAAAATCCAGGAAACTTTATCCTCGCCGTTACACCAGTAGCTTCTACAGGTGTTGCCGATTATTTGCTTACTGCCAGTGATCTGGATAAAGGCACAATCTCTACCGCTGGAAACGGAGTAGAACAAGATGGAACTTACCGCTATTATGTTACGCACAACAATAAGTTTTTCAGCATGCTTTACGGGCAGGGAAATCCAGGTGCGGTAACTACCTACAATATTTTAGCCGGTAAACTAAATAAGGTTTCTAATTTTCAGACTGAAACCGTTCAGGCTTTTGCGCCAGTTAACGACGATCTGTTATTGATTAAAATCCCAAGAAATCTAGCCGCTCCAACAGCAAGCTGGTATAAAGTAAATACCAATAGCCTTTTAATCTCTGGAGAAGGAACATTAGATGCCACAGCTCCTGCAAACAATGGAGAAATCGCGCACTTTAGCTGGATTAAACAGGTAGGAAATAAAGTATATGCGCCGTTTTTCTGTATCAACGGCAGCAGGTTCTGGACAAAATACCCTAATACCGCCTGGATAGCCGTTTATTCTTATCCGGAGATGAAATTAGAGAAAGTGATTAAAGATGACCGCACAAGTTTTATAGGAAGATATTTTACTGATGGATTGGGCGTAGTAGAAAATGGAGATGTTTATGCATTTTCGAGCTCTGTGGCTGTTGACGATAATACTGAAACTACTGACGTGCTTACAGATTCGAAAATAACCTCTACCAAACCTTCAGCAATTACCAAAATCAAAGCAGGCACAACAGAATTCGATTTAACTTATTTTCTTGATTTTGAATCTGTATCTGGTGGCTATGTAATTACCAATTGGATTTATATCGGTGGTAATAATTTTATTGTAAATGCAATACTAAAAGCCAACAAAGGCGCTTACACAGTAGGTAAAACCATAGGTGTATTAAATGTAGTTGATAAAACCTTCAAAAAAGTTACCGGGCTTCCTGCCGAAACTGCTATCTCTAGCATCACCACCAATAACTATACGCCAAAAGATGGAAAGTTGGCTTACCTCGGCTTCAATTTAAGTGATGGTACAAGCTATGTGTATAAAATTGATGCTGCTACAGCAACGGCTACAAGAGGCTTAAAAGTAGAAGGCGGAGTAATTACTGCTGTTCAGCATTTAAAATAACAACAAAATTCTCACTCCAAAAACTAGGCAAAACAGAACAATGGCAACGGTAAACAAAACTATTCCAGCAAAGAAAAAAAATAAAGATTCGCTATTTAACAGAATCAATAAATGGCTTCACCTCTGGCTTGGCCTAATATCGGGTGTCATTGTTCTTATCGTTTGCATAACGGGCTGTATCTGGGTTTTTAATGAAGAAATTACAGGTTTGTTGGAACCTGAAACCAAAATTGAAAAGCAGGATAAACCTGTGATTACACCATCGCAACTGAGTGCCATTGCGTTTAAGCTTTACCCTGAAAAGATTCCTTCGTATGCACAATACCAGCAGGGAAGGGCAATCAGTTTAAATTTAAGGGGAAAAAAGGATGAAGGACGACGCGGAGGAGGAACCAGTTTAAAAATTAATCCTTATACAGGAGAGGTAATCAGCAAAGTGGTACATAAAAAAGGAGAGGTCGATTTTTTTAGGTTTATCCTCAACGGTCACCGTTTCTTGTGGTTACCTTATGTCATCGGAAGACCAATTGTAAACTACGGAACCATGATATTTGTTGTTTTGTTAATTACAGGATTAATATGGTGGTATCCAAAAAAATGGAACAGATCTACACGCGATAAGAGTTTCAAAATTAAATGGGGCGCCTCATTTAAAAGGGTAAACCTCGATTTTCACAATGTACTTGGCTTTTATTCTTTAATTTTTTTGCTTTTTATTGCTTTAACCGGAATGGTTTATGGCATTAAATGGTACAGCGAAGGTTTATATTGGGTAACTTCTGGAGGTAATAAATTAGGTGATTTCCAACGTCTGGAATCAGATTCTTTAGCTGTTGGAAAATTCTACACGCCTCAAAAAGCAATGGATCTGGCCTGGCAAAAAGTAATTAGCCGCCATCCAAAATCGCAGGGCTTTTACTATAATTTTCCCGATACTTCAAAAGCAAAGGCCACGATCAACATTACAGTTTATCCCAATACAGGTCAGTTTTACAATAACCAGGGCTATACCTTCGATCAGCATACTTTAAAAGAATTTAAACGCGAAGGTGTTTATGCTATTGCTTACGAAGAAGCTGGTTTTGGCGGTAAACTTCGCAAAATGAATTACGATATCCATGTGGGGAGTATTTTGGGTTTCCCAGGTAAAGTGATGGCTTTTTTGGCGTCACTAATAGGCGCAAGTTTACCTATAACCGGCTTTCTGATCTGGTATGGTCGAAAATTCAAGAAAAAAGCCGTTAAGAAAGTGCCCATTTTAACAGAAGGTAATAATAAGCCTGCTGGTTTTAAGCCAAGAGCTAAAATTCCAATAAAAAAAGTGGAAGTTATAGAACAGGATTAATATTCAAGATATGATTAATTGAAAACCCGGACATTGTCTGGGTTTTCATATTTTAATACCTTACAATTTTACCTTTTTAGTTTTTGGTTCTGGTTTTTCAGGTAATTGTATCGATAAAATCAAATCAATACTTTCTGAGTTGGTTTCATAATCAGCTGCAATTTTTTCCCATCTTTTAAGTTCTGCCTGTAAGCTTTCGATTTCCTTACCTAATGATTCGATCTTATTCTGGATTGATTTTCTAACGTTTGTATTTGCCATAACACAAAATTATGATTTGATGGCATATCTTTAAACTTCTTTGCAATAAGAATGCCTGTAAAAAATGCTAAGTGTTCTCTTTCAATGAGTTTTATTCTTATAAAATTTTCAACAATAGTGAAGAATCACCGAATTTGTTTACAATACCCAATAATTGTGCAATGATTTGCTATTTTTACCCAACATCCCCAATAAAATATGAAGAAAAATAATAATTGCGATCTTAAAACCTGTTTTATGTGCCAGCTCACTTTAAAAGAATGGCATCCAGCTATCGAGAGCCATAAACGAAATTTTATCGCTAAAAAAGGGGAAGTAATTATCAAAGAGGGCGATCAGGTTAGTGGTGTTTATTTTGTTACTTCGGGTAACGTAAAAGTACATAAACAATGGGGCGACAAAGAGTTGATTTTACGTTTTGCAAACGATGGAGCCATAATTGGACATAGGGGAATCAGCAGCAGTATTTCTACCTATCCAATATCTGCAACTGCTTTAGAAACCACCAAACTTTGTTTTGTAGATATCGATTTTTTTAAAACCACCATAAAAGTAAACCAGGAATTTGCCTATGGTTTGTTGATGTTTTATGCCGATGAATTACATGCTTCAGAAAAGAAAATGCGTAATTTAGCTTTAATGTCGGTTAAAGGAAGGCTTGCCGTGGCTATTTTAGGATTGAGAGATCAGTTTGGATTAGATGACGAAGGATTTTTAAATTTAGCACTTAGCCGTCAGGATCTGGCTGCTTTTACCGGTGCCACTTACGAAACCGTTTTTAGGACCATGAACGAGCTGTTAGCAGAAAAGTTAATAATTGTAAAAGGAAAGCAAATTGGTATTTTAAACGAAGCTGGATTGACAGACTTGAGTAGCAAATAAACAGACTTGAGTAGCAAATAAATTAAAATTATATGTTGGGAATCGTTTTATGTGGTGGACAGAGCTTGCGTATGGGCACCGATAAAGGCTTACTCAGCCATCAGGATAAACTATGGGCGCAGGTAGCGTTCGATAAGTTAAACTCGCTTAATCTCCAGGTAAAGTTTTCAGTTAATCCATTGCAGCAAGAAACCTATGCAGGTTATTTTGGGAATAAACAGTTAATTGTAGACGATCCCTCACTTGATGTTAGAGGACCATTATTGGGGGTGCTTTCTGCTTACTTATCAAATCCAGAAGAAGATTTGTTTTTATTGGCTTGCGATATGTTGTTGATGGAAATCAGATTGTTGGAAAAGCTAATTTATTCAGTTAAAGCTGATGATGCTTTCGAGGCTTATATTTTTACCAAAGATGGTCAGCAAGAACCATTGTGCGGTATTTATAAAGTTGAAGGTTTGAAAAAAATTGTACACCTGCTTCAAACCAATGGTTTGGCCAAACACAGCATGAAGTACGTTTTAAGTAATTTGCGAGTTTGCGAAATTGCCATTGAGGACCAGGATTATCGTTATTTCAGTAACTTTAACTCCCATGCAGAAATAAACGGCTTATAAGTGATTAGCATCATTTCCTGAAGCATAGTCGCGAACTTTCAAGAGAGATCTATAATAGATTTCTATTGATTTACAAAAGCTGTAATACTGATTGATCAATCTTAGTAAAATTCTCTTTCTCTCCTTCACAAAGCACACAACAGTAACCTTCGGGTAAATCTTTAAATGCCGTACCTGGGTTAATGTTGTTTTCAATTTCGCCAATGCGTTCGTTATATACTGTTAAACAATTGTTGCACTGGTATAAAAACTCGCCGTCTTTTTTTATCGCTTCTTCAGTTTGAAAGCTCTGTTTTTGATTACCTGTTTTAATCGCATTTAAACGGTATTTGTAAAATTTAAATATCGAACGTCTTACTTGTTCCGGTAATAAAAAGCTAGGATTACTCCTGCTAAAAATTTCGCCGGTACGCTCGTTGGGATTAAAATCCTTAGCACAAAGGATATCGTAAACGGGTAACAGTTTTATGCCCAGTAAATTAATGAGGTGACGTTTTTGGATCAGGATACTACTAAAAACTTCACTTTTTTTACGCGTTTTAATGCCAAAGCAGATTCCAAACGTCCTGGTATCATCAATGCTTAAATGTTTAACAAGGAAATTTTTTAATGCTAAACCTTCGTTACAATTATCTTCTACCTGAAAGTTAAGTTCGTTGGCCGCATGCCGCATATTGATCTCAAATTCTTCGAGCAAGCCATTCCAGAGGTTTTTGTCTTTTTCATCAATTCCTTTTATAATAATTGTTTTCCATGATGTACAGCACAACTGACCGAGTTTGGTATCTAAACAAAGCTGACAGAGTTTCTTTAAAAATGGAATGCTGAACAATTCATCGCGCCTGTAAATGCCCAACCAATATTTGTTGTTATACCGGTTTAAGCCTTCGTAATAAGGTAGGTTAAATGAAGATAGGGATACGGTGCTTTCTGCTTGTTTAAGAATAAAATTGTCCTGATCTAAAAGTGCAAAGAGCGCTTCACCATTGGCTTGTGGATTATCTACAAACTGTGACTGATTGTTTTTGATAATACCCTCCAGCGCTTTGGTAACCTGCGCAATATGGTTGGTATAACAAAGCTGATTCCACTCATAAGTTACATTGGTTTTTGGAAAGCGGATAATCAAATGCCAATAATGTTCGGATTGTGAAGAGGCAATCCAGTTGATGTTACCCGTTAACATGGGGGTAAAACTTTGGTCGCTATCGCAGATATTTACCTTTACTGAAGGTTTAAAATCGATGTCGTCTAAAACATCTTTGTACACCCCTTCAGTAAGCCAGGTTTTGCGGATAAAAATCTCCTCAGCAGGATAAGAACTGATAATATTCGGGAAATTATTGGTGTCTACTTCATAATCGATCCCAAGTTTATCCATTTCGCCCGTAAATATGGCAATATTGTAGGTTGTAGTATCAATCAATAACTGCTGGCGGAGGCCAAAACGAACATATTGGATCCGCGCTTTTGTTGCCGCAACCAGAATGTTATACAGGTTGCCCGGTGATATGATTCCGCCTGGAAAGTTAATGATGATGGTTTGATACATGGTTTAGCTATTTAGAAGTCCAAATTCAACTACAGCCTTTGGGAAATTTTTGTTTTCGTGCCCTGGTCTGCATAATTTTAAAAGCGCGAACCTTTGGATATTAGTGAGTTTTCGCCACTGGTTTATGGAAAGCTGTAAAGCTAATTCTGTCGCCTTTTCTTTTAACATCGTTGGGATTTGATGTAGGTTTCCCCAGTCGGGCAGTGGATCAATAGCCAGTGTTGTGGCTTGGTTTCCGGTATATTTTGTAATTAAGCCAATCAGAAATTGATGGTACTTATCTGTTTGTTCCTGAGTTGAAACCGGTAATAAGGCCAGTTGGATTCTTTCTGATGGATGAAATTTGCTCCATTCTGCCAATTTTAGTTTTATTCCTGCGGCATCCATCTTAAAACGTACGATCATCGGGATGCAACGCACATTTTCTTCAATAAAATCTTCTTCGAACTTAAAATATTCAATCCCTTTTAGGTTTTTAAATTCTGAAGGACCAAGTTTTACTTTCATCACTTTGTTTAATTTTAAATATTCCTTAGCAATCTGTCGTCATTCCCGCGCAGGCGGGAATCTTAATGCAACCTACAAAACCTATCGAGGCATTACGATTATTCATAAGTTTTCCTTTTATTCAGAGGCATTCATGAGCACTCCGTGGTTCCCAATCAAGTTGGGAATGACGATAAGCCACACCCTGTCACCTCAACTCCAATGTTTTTCCAAAACTTATTTCTCAGGATGACCTGACCACCAAAACTTATCATTATTCTGCTAAAGCAGGTTTAGGTTCCGTTTTTAATACATTTACAAAAGAATCTAATATGGCTTTTACCTCGGGCCTGCAACTGCCACAACCCATTCCAGCGCCAGTTAACTGGCAAAGCTGCAAATGATCTTTACAGCCATCTTTAATTTTGTTGATCAGGTTGCCTTCGCCCACATTGTTGCAGCTACATACGGTTTTGCCGATAATAGGTTCTGCTATTTTGCCACTCCTTAACAATTGAAGCCGTTTTTCACTCAACTCCATTTTATTTTCGATCAGGTTGCGGAACTCCAAAAACTCACTTTTATCGCCAATTAATATGGCCCCAACCAATTTATCGTTGTGTACAATACATTTTTTATAGTAGCGTTTGGCTTTATCAATAAAAACAATTTCCTCGTAAGTGGGGTCATTGTTTGGTATTTCGGCCAAGCCTAAAGAGCAGAGCTCTAAACTGTGCATTTTAAGGATATTCATGAGCAGGCTGCCCTGATAAAATTTAGCAATATCTCCGCAAAGAAATCTCGCCACTATTTCGGCCTGTTGCTCTGCTGCTGCGGTAATGCCGTACATCTGACCTTTAAATTCGGCAATTTCGCCAATGGCATAAATGTGTTTTTCGGTGGTTCTCAGGTATTCATCAACCACAACACCTCTTTTACATTCTATGCCTGCTTCTTTAATCAGTTCAGTATTCGGAACAGTACCTATGGCAATTACTAAAGATTCACAATCGATCAATAAACCACTTTTTAAACGGATGCCCGAAATGCTTTTTTCTCCGATAATCCGGTCTACTTCATCATTGTAAAAAACCTCAATGCCTTTGCTGATCAGTTCTTCATGTAGTAATTGACTGCCTAATGCATCCAACTGGCGACCCATTAATCTCGATATCCGTTGGATAATGGTCACTTTTGATCCTGTTTCGGCCAAAGATGTAGCCAATTCGATTCCCAATAAACCACCGCCAACAATCACTACTTTTCCATTTGTAGTATCCACATGTTTTTTAAAACTGTCGGCATCGTTACGGCTGCGCATGGTAAATATACCGTTTAGTTTCGGGATATCTTTAAGCACAAAAGCCCTGCTTCCGGTTGCCAGGAGCAGAACATCGTAACGGTGGGTTTCTCCATTACTATCGATAACGGTTTTATTTTCTTTGTTGATCTTTTCGATACCTAGTCCACGGTGCAGCTTAATTCTATAATCGGTTTCCTCACTATCGCTCATTTTAATGAGGTTATGCCATGGTAAAGTGCCAATAATATAATCGGGGAGAAGTACCCTGTTGTAAAAAGGGAAATTCTCTTTGCTAAAGATCTCAATATCATCTTCGGTATTTAAAGCCCTGTAACTTTTAACAAAACCACAGGCACCAGCGCCCGCACCAATAACAATGATCTTTTGTCGGGCTTTTTGATATAATTTTACTTCTACAGCACTAAATTTAAAATCGGGTTCTTTGCTTAGTGGGTCAACCAGGTTATTGGTTAGGTTATTCACCCGGTTTAGATCACTTTTTAAGATTTTGCCCCAGTGCATAGGCATAAAAACCACTCCGGGTTTAATATCTTCCGAAAATTTTGCCTTTACACGAACATTTCCACGTAAACTGGAAATCTCGATAATATCATTGTCTTTAATGTTCCGAACTTCAGCATCAATTGGGTTGATCTCTAAAAAAGATTCACTAATATGTTGGTTCAGTTTATTTACCTTGCCTGTTTTGCTTCGGGTATGCCATTGATCTCTGATTCTTCCGGTGGTTAAAATCAATGGACGTTCTGGTGTTAAAGCTTCCGATTGGTTTTGATCATCAAATGATAAAATATTGGCTTTTTTATCTGGTGTGTAAAACTGGTGATCGGTAAATAACCTGGCTGTTCCAAATGCTTTTTCTTGCTTCGGATAAGGCCATTGAACGGCTCTTTTTTCTTTTAAAATTTCATAATTAAGTCCGCTGATATCAATGTTGGTACCTTCGGTAAGTGCTGCATGCTCGTTGTATATTTCGGAAGCACCTTTGAAATCAAAACCGTGATAGCCCATTTTTTTTGCAAACCTGCAGATAATTTCCGAATCTGCTAAGGCTTCTCCAGGTGCTTCGGTTACTTTACTGAGATAAGAAATATAGCGGCCTGCATTGGTCATGGTGCCCTCTTTTTCTACCCAGGCAGCTGCAGGTAAAACCACATCAGCGTATTTTAAAGTTTCTACTTTGTTGCTAATGTCCTGAACAACTACAAATCTTGCTTTCTTTAATCCTTCTTCGGCTACACGAACATCTGGCAGGCTGATCAATGGATTGGTGCATAAAATCCATACCGCTTTGAGTTTTCCAGTATTCAGTTCATCGAACATTTCGGTTGCAGTTAAGCCCGGTTTGGATTGAATGGTACCCAATGGGATCTGCCAAAATTTTTCGACCTCATTCCGGTGACTTTCGTTGGCTAAAACTCGATGTGCTGGCAATAAATTGCTTAAACCACCAACTTCTCGTCCGCCCATGGCATTTGGTTGCCCGGTAAGTGAAAAAGGTCCGCTTCCGGGTTTGCCAATATGGCCGGTAATCAGGTTTAGGTTAATTAATGAAAGGTTTTTGTTGGTACCCACCACACTTTGGTTAAGCCCCATGGTCCACATGCTGATGAAACCTTTTGCATTGCCGATGTAAGATGCAGCCAAACGGATATCACTTTCTTTGATGCCGCAAATAACTGCTGCTTCGGCCAGTGAGGTTTCGAAAACGGTAGCTTGGTATTTTTCATAGCCGTTGGTGCTGTTGATGATAAAATCAGCGTCGATTTTTCCATTTTCAATTAAACATCTGCCAATGGCGTGGTGAAGGGTAATATCAGTGCCTGGATTGAGCTGTAGATGAACATCGGCAAGCGAGCAGGTCTGCGTTTTTCGCGGATCACTGACAATGATCTTTAGGTCTGGATTTTTTTGCCTTGCGGCTTCAACACGGCGCCAAAGGATAGGATGGCACCATGCTGGATTTGCACCCGCAACAAAAATACAATCGGCAATTTCAATATCATCGTAACTAATGGGCACAGTATCTTCACCTAAGCTCATTTTATAACCAACAACCGCACTGCTCATACATAAGCGGCTGTTGGTATCGATATTATTGCTACCGATAAAACCTTTAATCAATTTGTTTACTACATAATATTCTTCCGTTAAACACTGTCCGCTTGCATAAAAAGCTACGCTATCGGGGCCATGTTTTTTAATCAGTGCTTTAAAAACGGCTGCTGTTCTTTCTAGTGCAGTATCCCAGCTTACCCTTTGGAGGGGCATGTTTTTGTTATAGCGCATTTCGGGGTAAAGCAGCCTGTCGCTTTTGTCATTCGCCGTGTAATGAAGATTCATACCTTTACTGCACAACATACCTTTGTTTACAGGGTGGTTTTTGTCTCCTTCAACTGTTATCCGCTCATGGATATCTTTATTTACCACAATACCACAACCCACCCCGCAATAGCAGCATGTTGTTGTATTATTTAGCGATATGTTCTTTTCTTCTTTCAAATGATCAACGGTATTGTAGGTAGATTTTTACTTTTGGTGTAACTATTTGCTCGGTGTAAGTACAAGATCTTCTATTTCTGCACTTTTCTGTGCCATAATGGTTCTGAAAATAAATACAGCAATGCCAATTCCGAGAATAATAAAACCGAGAAAAGTAAATGCACTGGTATAATCGATCAGGTCTTTTTGAATAGTATGCCCATTTTCGATTACATTTTTAGTCGCATGACCAGCTTTGGCTTTAAACATAAATGCGATAAGCATGGCACCGATATTTCCACCAGCACCTACAATACCTGCTACACTACCAACTGCAAGTGGATTAATGAAAGGAACAAGGCTGTACGTTGCTCCGTTGGCCATTTTTAAACTTAAACCGAAAACGAACATCATAAAAATGGCCATTCCGATATTTCCCGATTTTGCGAACCAGATCAGGCCGATTCCTTCTATCAAAAGCAATAGTGCAAGTAAAAGTGTTTTGCCATCAAATCCCCAGGTTTTGCCGATTTTATCAGCAACAATTCCACCCAATGGTCTGGCAAAAACATTGATCCAGCCAAAAATACCTGCAACCATTCCGGCTATGGCAATTGTTGCGCCGAATGAATCGGTAAAAAAGATCGGTGCGAAGTTATCAACCGTTATTTCTACACCAAAACAGGCAGCGTAGGCAATGGTTAAAATCCAGGTACGGTAATCCTTTGCGGCGATTAAAAATGTGTTTTTGGTGCTTTTTATGTTTTCGTCTTTTAAATCCTTAAAATCTCCCTGTGGGCTATCCAAAGTATAACGGTGATATAAAAATGCACATACTAAAAGCATTACACCAGGGAAAATCATAGCGTAACGCCAGCTGTCTTCAGTGCTACAAAAGCCCAGAGCGGTAATGCCAGAGGCAATTAATGGCATAAATAAATTGGCCGCACCACCACCTGCATTGCCAAAGCCACCTGCTGTTGCATTTGCGGTTCCTTTAATGTTCGGAGCAAACATAATGGAGGTGTGGAATTGGGTAATTACAAACGATGCTCCGATTACGCCAATGGCTAAGCGGAAAAGCAAAAAGGAGGTATAAGAATTACTGGTTCCGATCAATAAAACGGGAATGGCACACAGTACCAAAAGCCAGGTGTAAATGAGTTTGGGGCCAAATTTATCAATTAGTCGTCCGATCAGTAAACGGGCAATTATGGTGGCTGATACAGATGCAATCTGAATGTTGCCCACCTGATCTTTGGTAAGGTGTAATTGCTCTCTTGCAATTTTCATTAAGGGGGCCATGCCGAACCAGGCAAAAAAGCAAAAGAAGAAAGTTAGCCAGGTGATGTGAAAGGTTTTCATCTGAACACCTTTGAGCGAAAATATATTTAATTTATCTAGCGGTTTAGTAATGGAGTTTAGTGTCATAACGGTCTGTTTAAGCGTAAATAAATAAATGGTTCTTTTAAAATTTATAGCCTAAGCCTACGCCAACATTCCACTCGCCATTTTTAACTGCGGTTTTAGGGTTGTAGTATAGCGGTACCTGTAGGGCTACATGGCGAAATACCGTTGTTAAGCCAAAACCAAGGTTAGGCGTGAGGGCTGCATTTTTTGGCGCTCCGGCGGCAACTTTATCTTCTTTGATTCTTAAACTGGGTAACAATCCCAATAAAACGGTGTAAGGTTTTTTGCTGAATTTAATGCTAGGACCTGTGCAGTTTATAAAAGCACCATGATCAACATATCCGGCAACGATAGTACCATCGAATAAAACGGCTTTAGTTTGCGATTTAGCTGAAAAAAAGAACAAGGTAAGTGCAAGGCAGCCTGTTGCGGCTACATAATTAGGAATCTTCATGTCGGTTTGGTTTGGGTTAAATTTTTTAATCAGAAAAAGTTTAAATCTTACTGGGTCAGGTTAAGATTTTGGCGTTGTACCAATGTAAACAGTTCCGTTTTCTATCTTTACAGGATAGGTTTTTATTGCGCATTCATCGCCGCTTAAACATTCGCCAGTGCTCAATGAGAATGTTTTTTTGTGGAAAGGGCAGGCTACCTTAGGTTCATCGGTAGTAGATCCAATCATTCCACGGCTTAATGCCATCTGCTTTTTATGCGGACATTCATTTTGTGTGGCGTACCACTCATTTCTTCTGGTGAAATAGAAAAGTGCAATCTGATCTTCACCATGTTTTACGCAAACGCCACCGTTCTCAATGGCATCCTCGACTCGGCAGGCTGCTAGCCAATTTGATTGTTCAGTCATAATTTTTGGGTTTTATAAGGTTTGTAAAGATTATTTATTAAACTGTTTTCCATTCGGCGGTTCTTTTTTGTCCGCGCATCTCAACAAATTCTATAGTTGGATCTTTGTCTTCTGGTGCATTTACAAAATGAGAGAAACGTTTTCTGATCGCAGGATTTTCTACAGCTTCCTTCCATTCACATTTGTAAGAGGCAATTAAGTTTTCAATTTCGTTTTCCCATTGGGCGGCCATTCCTAAACTATCGTTAATGATTACATTCCGCAGGTAATCTATTCCACCTTCCATTTTGTTCAGCCAGGTTGCTGTTCTGGTAAGCGGATCGGCAGTGCGGATGTAAAACATCAAAAATCTATCGATGTACTTAATACAGGTTTCACTATCTAAGTCTGTTGCCAGTAAAAGGGCATGTTGCGGTTTGCTACCTCCATTACCACATACATACAGGTTCCAGCCTTTTTCGGTAGCAATAATGCCGAAGTCTTTACTCTGTGCTTCTGCACATTCTCTGATACAGCCACTTACAGCTGATTTGAACTTGTGCGGTGCGCGGATACCTCTGTATCTTTCTTCGATCCGGATAGCAAAACTTACACTGTCATGCAAGCCAAATCTGCACCAGGTACTGCCTACACAGCTTTTAACTGTTCTTAATCCTTTTCCGTATGCATGTCCACTTTCAAAACCTGCCGCAATTAATTCCTCCCAGATAATAGGAAGGTCGTTAAGGTGTGCGCCAAACAGATCAATACGCTGACCTCCGGTAATTTTGGTGTAGAGGTTATATTTTTTAGCTACTTCGCCAATTACTATCAATTTATCGGGTGTAATTTCGCCACCCGGAACCCTTGGTACCACTGAGTATGAGCCGCCTTTTTGAATGTTGGCCAGAAAACGGTCGTTACTATCTTGGGCTACATCATTTCCTTTTTTAAGGATCATTTCGTTCCAAAGGCTAGCTAGGAGTGATGACACTAATGGCTTACATACCTCACAACCGTCATTTTTGCCTAAAGCATCCAATACTTCATCATAACTTTTTAGTTCGTGGATATGGATAAGGTCAAAAAGTTCTTGTCTGCTATAGTTAAAGTGTTCGCATATTACATTTTTTATATACTTACCTTGTGATTTTAAGGTGTAAGTCATCAAGTCTTTAACCATTGGTAAACAGCCGCCGCAACCTGTGCCTGCTTTGGTGCATTTTTTAAGATCGTCGATGTTTTCGCAAGAGCCATCAGCAACTGCAGAACAGATATCACCCTTGCTAACACCCTCACAGCTGCAGATCAATGCACCGTCTGGTAAACCTGTAATTCCGGCTCCGCCAGCAGGTTCGCTTCCTCCGCGTGCACCCAGAATAAGTTCTTCGGGGTTTTCTGGTAATACAATCCGGTTATTAGAGGTCTGCAACAGCAGGTTGTAAGCTGTTGCATCTCCAATTAATATACCTCCTAAAAGGTATTGCCCGTCATTACTAACATTTATTCTTTTATAAACGCCTTTGTGTTTGTTTTCGAAGATGATGGTGCGGCAATCGGGTTCGGTAATGAAATTATCACCAAAACTGGCCACATCGATACCGATCAGCTTCAGTTTAGTACTCATATCAAACCCTGTGAAGGTTTTATCACCTTCGCAAAGGTTTGTAGCCAATACTTCGGCCATTTCGTAACCAGGAGCAATTAATCCATAAATCATTCCATCGTACAAAGCGCATTCGCCGATGGCAAAAATAGCTGGATCGTTGGTCTGCATTTTTTGATCAACAACAATTCCGCCACGCGGACCAACCTCGATACCGCAGGCCTTTGCCAGTTCATCACGTGGTTTTATACCAGCAGATATAACCAGCATATCTACATCTAAAGCCGTATCATCGCTAAATTTTAATGCGGTAATACGGCCATCGCCTTCAATACTTGTAGTGTTTTTATTTAAGTGGATCTGTAAACCAAGATCTGCGAGTTTAGATTTAAGCATATCGCTACCTGCAGTATCAATTTGTCTTGGCATTAAACGCGGTGCAAATTCGATAATGCTCGTTCTTTCGATACCCAGATCTATCAATGCCTTAGCGGCTTCCAATCCCAGTAAGCCACCGCCGATAACCGAAGCTGTTTTGGCTTTTTTGGCATAACCGCTAATCAGGTCAAGATCTTCAATGGTACGGTAAACAAAAACACCTTCTTTCTCGATGCCAGGGATATTGGGAACGAAAGCGCCCGAGCCGGTTGCAAAAACAAGAATATCGTAATGATAATCAAGTCCAATGGCGGTGTAAACTTTTTGAAGTTCGCGATCTATTTTAACGATTGGATTATTTAGGAAAAGGGTAATATTTTGCTCTTGATACCAGTTTTCAGTAGAAAGAGAAAGATCATCAGCAGTTTTTCCGTTAAAATATTCACTTAAATGAACACGGTCATATGCTCTGCGGGGTTCTTCGCCAAAAACGATAAGATTAAAAGAAGAGGTTTTTGATCTTAGCTTTTCGCAGAATTTATATCCCACCATTCCATTTCCTATTACGATTATTTGTGGTTCTTTCATAAATCTTAAAGGTATTTTATGTTTTGTTGGTTTTTGTTTGTTGTTTTTTGTTTCGGATTATTTGTTTTGTTGTTTTTTGTTGGTAATAATCGATTCAAAAATACATGTTTTAATATTTATATGATTTTTGATATTCAAATATAGGTTATAATTCAATTAAAAGTTGTTGTTGTGTGATTTTTATCATAAAAAATTTAATTTTTTAATAAATTTTCATCACTTTTATGTTTAAATAGTTAAATCATTAAAATTATGAATCAAAAAACTAACGATTTTGGACTTTTTATAATGGGTGGAGGTCCTGGAGATCCTGAATTGATCACTATGAAAGCTTTTAATGTGCTAAAAAGAGCAGAAGTTATTTTATATGATAACTTAAGTAATGAAAAATTGCTAGAAATTGCGCCGAAAAATTGTAAAATGATCTATGTTGGTAAGCAACCTTATGGAAAATACACGCCACAAGAGAAAATAAACGAATTAATTGTCGAAAATGCCCAAAATTATCAAGTTGTGGTGCGTTTAAAGGGTGGAGATCCCTTTATTTTTGGCAGAGGCTTCGAAGAATTGATTTATGCGGAGGCTAGAGGCATCAAATGTCATTACATTCCAGGTATAAGTAGTATGCAGGGCGCAGGTTTTATTGATGTTCCTTTAACACACCGTGGCATTAGTGAAAGTGTTTGGATCCTTACCGGAACCAAGAAGGACGGAAGTTTAACCAATGATTTAAAGTGTGCCATGAAAAGCTCGGCTACAGTTGTTATATATATGGGTATGAAAAAAGTTGGCGAAATCTCTAAAGCTTATTGTGATGCAGGTTTAGGTGATATGCCTGCGGCAGTTATTCAGCATGCTACCTTGCCCAATCAAAAACAAGTGGTATGTTCAGTGCGAAATTTACAGGAATCTGCTGAACAAGCGGGCTTAACTTACCCTGCTATTATTATTATAGGTAATGTAGTGCAGGCTAAAGCTTATGCGAATTTAAATCAAGGAGAACTTTTATCAGCGTAGAAGGGTCCATTAGTTCATTTGTCCTTGATCATTACTGCATTGATTAATAGTTTATAGATTCACGGTTGATTGCATACGCGATAACTAAAATCTTAACTCCCTTAAATCTTAATGGTCAGCCAAATAGATTAACTGTCTGAATGTTATCAATAAAATAGCCCGCAAGGTTTAACTTGCAGGCCAATAATTAATATGGGTAGATTAATTTAAGGTCAATTCGATTACAGGGATTTCGAAGTCGGGTTTTTTCTTCGGTAGTTTTAATACCAAACTATTCCCAGTCGATTTTTGAGCATCAATCTGTATTTCAGAGTTGTCATGTAAAAACTGCGCATATTTTGCCTTGTCTTTATATCCGTCCAGCGTAATGTAGCCTGTATTTGGATATTCAAACAAATGCACATACAGTTTTTTGGTGTCGTTATTGTAAGTGAGTTTTACTCCCTCAGGCGCTTTAAATTCGGTTGGCGCAAAAGTACAGTGGTAAATAGATTTCGAATTGGCGTGCATCCAAAGGCCTAGGCTATCTAAAGCAATGTTTGCTCTGTTATCAAACTCACCACGCGCAGTGGGCCCAACATTTAACAATAAATTTCCTCCATTGGCTACTGAAGTAATCAACAGATCTAATAACTTCCTGTTGCTTTTCCAGGTGTTTTCATCACGGTGATATCCCCACGAGCCTGAAAAGGTTTGGCAGGTTTCCCAAACTTTGCCACGGTATTTTTCTAATTCCTTTGGACTAACCTGTTCAGGTGTTTCGAAATCTGTACCATCTTCGTAATCATTAAGATCCAAACGGTTATCTACAATAATTTGTGGCTGCAGTTTTCTGATCTGCTTAAGTAGTGCTACCGAGCCCCAATCATCACGACCTTTACCATGTTTGCCCGGATAAGAGAAATCTGCCCAAAGAATGTCGATTTTGCCGTATTTAGTAAGTAATTCGGTTACCTGATCGTATAGGTACTTGCGGTATTTGGCTATATCCCGGTTCTTGTTCAGCGCTGTATATTCATCTTCATTATCATTGTTGGGCCTTAAGGGGTGATGCTTGTCAACAGGAAAATCGGGGTGGTGCCAATCAATCAGCGAATAATAAAAGCCTACTTTTATACCCTCGGCACGGAAAGCCTCAACAAATTCTTTAACCAAATCTCTTTTGGCTTGTGTATTGGTTGCCTTATAATCAGTGAATTTACTATCAAATAAAGTAAAGCCTTCATGGTGTTTGGTGGTTAATACGGCATATTTCATACCTGCTTCTTTAGCTTCTCTGGCCCATTTTTTTGGGTTAAATAAATCAGGATTAAACTGGTCAAAGTATTTCTGATAGTTTTCGTTGGTAATGTGTTCGTAATTTCTTACCCACTCATGACGGGCTGGTAATGCATACAGGCCCCAATGGATAAACATGCCGAAGCGGGCATCCGTCCACCATTCCATTCTTTTGGTTTTTTGGGCAGCTGTTTCATTGCCCAATCTTTTTTGAGCAAAGCCAGGTAAGGTTAAGCCCAGTATGAACAAAGCTGATAAAATTGTTTTTCTCATTTTTCGGTTTCTTTTGGTTAGTATATAATGGGCTAATTTAGTGAGGTATATCCTTGTAAAATGGTCGAATATGAGCAAAATATTAAGTTAAATTGGTTTAAGTTTTAACGGAGAAGGTTGAGTTTCTTAAAACTTTGAAGATGCTATTCTTGTTTAATTGGCAGTGTTGTGAAACTTAATTTGACAAAAGAAACGATGAAAACTCAAAAAATACCTGCTAAACAGAACAAACAACCAGGGATAGAGGCGAAGATGGATCCAAGACCTGAAGTAATTAAAGCAAACTATAAGGGGGCAGGGAAACTGAATGATAAGGTTGCACTGATTACTGGTGGGGATAGTGGCATTGGGCGTTCGGTAGCGGTTCATTTTGCAAGGGAAGGTGCCAACGTAGCTATTGTTTATCTGGACGAAGATGTTGATGCAAAAGAAACCCAGAAAATGGTTGAAGCTGAAGGTAAAAATTGTTTGTTGATTAAAGGAGATGTTAAAAAGCCTGCATTTTGTAAAAAAGCTGTCGAAACAACGGTTAAAAAGTTTGGAAAGATCAATATTTTGGTAAATAATGCCGGCATGCAGGTTCCGCAGAAAGATCCAAAAAAGATCGACGATAAACAGTTAAACGATACCTTCCGTACCAACATATTTGGCTATTTTTACTTTGCGCACGAGGTATTGGAATATTTTCATGCAGGTGATACCATTATCAATACCACCTCGGTAACGGCTTATCGCTCTTCGCCAAACCTGATCGATTATTCTTCAACTAAAGGCGCAATAACATCTTTTACCCGTTCGCTCGCTACAAATTTAGCCAAAACAGGGATTCGTGTAAATGCGGTGGCACCCGGACCTGTGTGGACACCACTTATTGTATCTACTTTTGATGAAAAAAAGATTAAGTCATTTGGATCTGAAACGGCCATGGAAAGGGCTGGTCAACCCTCAGAACTTGGGCCATCTTATGTATTTCTGGCATCAGACGATGCTTCATTTATCACCGGACAGGTAATCCATGTAAACGGTGGAGAAGTGGTAAACGGTTAATTTCTTTACCTTTAATGAAATTTAAACCATTTCCATGGCATCAGATCCACCTAAAGATTGGCGTTTTAAGCTTCATGAAGTTATTTACGAATCGAATACACCTGCAGGTAAAGTATTTGATGTTGGTTTATTGATTGCCATATTTTCGAGTATCATTGTGGTAATGCTTGATAGCGTTGTTGGTATCCATCAGCAATACGGCAAACTGTTTAATATTATGGAATGGATTTTCGCTGCGCTTTTCACTGTCGAATACATTTTAAGATTGGTGAGTATCAGAAAACCGATCAGTTATGTAATCAGTCCATTAGGTATTATTGATCTGATTGCATTGTTACCTTCTTACCTGAGTATCTTTTTTATTGGCGCACAATCTTTACTGGTTTTTAGGGCACTAAGGCTACTTCGTGTTTTCAGGATATTCAAACTCGGGCATTTTTTAACAGAGATTAATTTTTTAACCCAGGCACTGAAAAATAGTGTGAGGAAAATCAGCATATTCCTGTTAACCGTTTTAACCATCACCGTAATTCTTGGCTCTATTATGTATTTGGTAGAAAAGCGTGAAAATGGATTTTCGAATATCCCCGAAAGTATTTATTGGGCCATCGTTACCATAACAACCGTTGGTTATGGCGATATTTCACCCATCACACCACTGGGTAAGTTTGTGGCCTCTGTAGTGATGCTGATCGGTTATGCTATTATTGCTGTGCCCACCGGGATCATTACCCATGATATTGCTGTTGCGGCCAGGCAGAAAAAAGAATTACCAGAATCTTGTCCGAGCTGTAGTAGGGAAGGGCATGATAACGATGCCTTGTTTTGCAAATATTGTGGCTCTTCTTTGTTTAAATAAAAATGCCAGATAATTGCTGATCTGGCATTTTTATAACCGAAATAAATTGGCTTATAACATTTCGCTGTCTTCATCATCGTATGCATTCGGATCTTTATTCAATTCTTCTATATCCGATTCGTTATAGTCATCTGTTTCTGTTTCGTCATCCTCATCTTCTTCGTCTTCCGGGCTTTCAATTTCTTCATTTAATTGTGTTCCCTCTCCATCCGCAAAAGGTACTTCGTCCGGCGTATATCCCTCATCTTCGGTTGGCTCAGGAGCAGCATGACCATCGGCTGCATTTCCTTCCGAACGGTTGATCTGGAACTGTTCGATATTCTGAATTTCTTCTTCAGGTTGATTGTTTTCTTGATTTTCCATAGTAAAAGTCTTTTATAGTAGAACAGATTCAAATCAGATTAAGTTTAGAGAAAATTAAAATCTTAAACCACTGGTGTTGTAAGGTTTTTAAAAGATGGATATGATTTGTTCAAACTTTTTAAATGTTAACGGGGTTTTATTAATGCATTTACCTTAATTACTTAATAATGAAAAACCATTTCAATACCAGGAAAATAGCAGTAGTGGGAATGATTATTTCAGCTACTTCATTTAATGCTGTTGCAAAAGCTGACTGGCATTACGCAGGATCATTTGATTACATTAATCAACAAGATAGCTTAACCACTGCGCAATTTTTGCAACAGGCAGCTATTGCAGGAATGAAAGAGGTATCGACTGGGAAACTTGCAGCAGAGAAAGCAACAGATCAAAAGATAAAGGCATTTGGCCAGATGATGGTTGATGATCATACCAAGGCCAATGAAGAATTAAGGTCATTGGCTAAACTTAAAAAAGTAAATTTGCCAATGAGTAGGCCAGAAGGTGAATTACGACCAGATGGCAGGGTGGATTCATCACCTGAAAATATGAAAGATACCTCGCGAACCAAAAATGCCGGAGGTGAGGCAGGTAATACTGGTCTGGCGAAAAAAAACGCGAATGATGCTACTGAAGCTGACGTGACCAATGCGATTGAAAAATTAAATAATTTAAGCGGGGCTTCATTTGATAAAGCTTATGTCGAAATGATGGTTGTTGACCATCAAAACGCGGTTTTTTTATTCGAAAAAGCATCACAGTCTGCTGATCTTGAGGTTAAAGCGTATGCAAATAAATATTTACCAACTTTACAAAAGCATTTAAAACAGATTAAAGCCTTAGCTAAATAATAACTTTAAGTTATTTGGCATGGTAACCTTGCTTTTATATTCTTATAAAACGATTTATTGGATTTGTAAGTTTAAATAATTAATATATTTGTTTAAACCTGACCAATATATGTTTCCAATAAAATGTTTTTCAGATGTAGGATTTTTCGTCCTTTCACAACAAGAAAGTGAAACCCAATATGTAAAAAATTATAGTAAATGTTGTAGGTTTTCTTTGCAGACACTCCTCATATCTACCAAGAAAATTTTCGTATGCTTTTTAGCCTTGAGTTCAATCTTTTTTACGGTTTATGCTAAGCCAAGAGCAGAACACCATCAGGCAGATATCGTAATCTATGGCGGAACATCGGCCGGTATAATTGCTGCCGTACAAGCTGCCAAAATGGGTAAAAGCGTTATTGTAGTTTCACCCGACCGCCATCTTGGTGGTTTATCATCTTCAGGGCTGGGCTTTACCGATACGGGAGATAAATCTGTAATTGGAGGCCTCGCCAGAACATTTTATCAGAAGGTTTATCAGCATTATCAGCAAGCTAGCACATGGAAATGGCAGAAAAAAGAAGAATACGGTAACAAAGGACAAGGGACACCTGCTATTGATGGAACGGACCGTACCATGTGGATTTTTGAACCTCATGTTGCTGAACAGGTTATGGAAGATTTTGTCAAAGAAAATCAATTAAAAATTTACCGTGATGAATGGCTGGAGCGAAAACATGGAGTAAAGATGAAAGATGGTAAGATTATCAGTATCAAAACCTTATCTGGCAAAATTTTTAATGCAAAAATATATATCGATGCTACTTATGAAGGCGATTTAATGGCTGCAGCTAAAGTAAGTTATCATATTGGCAGGGAAGCAAACCATGCCTATAACGAAAAGTGGAATGGGGTACAGACGCTGGTTTTTCAGCATGGGCATTATTTTAAAAATAATATCGATCCTTATCAAATTCCCGGAGATAAAACAAGCGGCCTGTTACCGGGTATTTCTACTGATCAACCCGGGCCGAATGGAACGGCAGACCATAAAGTGCAGGCCTATTGTTACCGGATGTGCCTGACTGATCAGCCAGAAAACAAAATTGAATTTCCAAAACCAGACCGCTACAATGCCATGGATTACGAATTGCTGTTAAGGGTATTTAGCACTGGTTGGAATGAACTTTTTAATAAATACGATCCTATTCCGAACCATAAAACAGATACCAATAACCACGGACCGTTTAGCACCGATTTTATTGGAATGAATTATGCTTATCCCGAAGCAGACTACACAAAACGGAGAGAAATTATCGAAGCTCACGAAAATTATCAAAAAGGATTAATGTACTTTATGGCCAACGATCCAAGAATACCCGAGAAAATTCAGCAGCAGGTTAAAAAATGGGGTTTGGCAAAAGATGAATTCAAGGATAACGGAAACTGGCCATATCAGCTTTATGTACGGGAGGCGAGGAGAATGATAGGAGATTTTGTGATGACGGAGAATGAAGTTTTGGGTAAAAAAGAAGTTCCTAATCCAATAGGAATGGGGTCTTACGCCTTAGATTCTCATAACGTACAACGTTATGTTACGCCCGAAGGTTATGTGCAAAATGAGGGTGATATCGGCGTTAAAGCACCAAGACCTTACAGCATTTCCTATCAGGCTATCGTACCCAAGAAAACCGAATGCAACAATTTGTTGGTTCCGGTTTGTTTGTCATCATCTCATATTGCTTACGGATCTGTTCGGATGGAGCCTGTATTTATGATTCTGGGCGAATCAGCTGCTACTGCTGCATCTTTGGCCATCGATCATAAAATCAATATTCAGGATGTAAATTATAATCAATTAAAAAACTTGTTGTTAAATCAAAAGCAGTATATAACTTCAGCTAACTAAAGCGGTTTATTAAATTGGTGTAAATTCCACTGGTTGATTTTCATGGACCATTTAAATCTGCGGGCTTAGAAGTGTTTATTTGATTGTACTTTCTTATGAAGATGAAGTAGTTGCTATACTAAAGGATAGCACTATCCTATGGTATAGTAATAGCTTTTTGATACTTCATATCTATAATTTTGCCAGACATAAAAAGGCAAAAAATGAAAATATTACATCTTATATCAAGCCCAAGGGGCGAAGCATCTTTCAGCATTAAATTGGGAAAAGCCATTGTAGAAAAATTACAGGCTGCTAATCCAGGCAGTAGTTTAGTTACGCACAACTTAACCGATTCTCCATTTCCACATTTGGAGGAGGTGCATATTAATTCTTTCTTTACGCCACTCGAAAATTATACGCCTGAACTAGCAGAAGCAGTAAAACATTCTAACGAAGCCATTACCGAACTTAAAAATGCAGATGCCATTGTAATTGGCGTTCCGATGTACAATTTTGGTATTCACTCTACATTAAAGGCGTGGATAGATCATATTGCGCGTGCAGGACAAACTTTCAATTATTCAGAAAATGGACCTGAAGGTTTAGTTAAGAACAAAAAAGTTTATCTGGCTATTTCTTCTGGCGGAGTATATTCTGAGGGGCCGATGAAGGCTTACGACTTTACCGAATCCTACCTTAGATCGGTACTTGGCTTTTTGGGTATGGTAGATGTTTCGGTTTTCAGAGCCGAAGGTCTAAGTATGCCCAACCTGAAAGACGAGGCGTTAGGTAAAGCAGTTGAAAGTATAATACTTTAAGGGGTTTAATTCGTCATTGCGAGGAGGAACGTCAGCCTGTCCCAACTTTTCGCATTAGCGTCAAGTTAATGATATTGACAAAGGTTGAAAAGTCTGTGATTATTATTTAAAAAGGAAAAAGCAACTTGTAGTTCTAAACACATTTGACAATGTCTACAAGCCGCTTTTTCAACTCTAAAATAAAAAAAAGATTTGATATTTTTTTTAATGGATCAACCATTGATACTATAGCTCGGAGCAGTGGTTTTCTTCAGCGCAGTGCAAAGAAGATTTCTCCGATGGATTTTGTTATGGGCTTTGTGTTAAGCTGTTCTCAAATGCAAAACACATTCAGTCAATGGGCTTTC
>NZ_SIXF01000012.1 GCF_004310665.1 Pedobacter kyonggii
TACAGCAGTTGCTACATAATGGTTGTACCAATGAAAAACGGATTAGCACGAATATATACCTCCTGTTGATGTTTATATGCCTGTTTATGCAAAAAATATTCTTGCCAGTTGTCAGATATGCCAAAGGCTCCGTTAGCTTGATCAAATGTGTAAAGTTCTTTGTATTGAACATGAAAGAGGTAATCGCTACAGGTAGAAAACAGTTCAGAGATATTATAGATAAGTACTGTAAATATGAAAAAAGAAACCACAGAATTAATTTAAACCAACTATTTTCAGCTTAACTTGACGCTCATGCGGAAGGTTCGGGACTGCGCTTCAGTCGAAATGAAGACTAATTTTTATAGTCTGTTAGGGAGATAAAAAGCGATTTAAACAATAAAGTCCCGGCCATAACCGGGACTTTATATTTTTCTTTCTTTTCGACCTAAAAATTAATTGGCAATTCTACCTGCGTTCCGTCCCAGCCAATAACCAGGTTCGCCCCTCCAGTAATCTCTGCAAAGGAAAGGGAGAAGTATTCGATCGGTTTAGCCAGGGTTTTAACCGGAACATTTACACGAACAATGTCCTTAGCCTGATTGTAAGTAAAAGCACCCCATTTATCGGTTTCGCTATTTACAATAATCGTCCAGGTATCTTTGTTTGGAATGGCGAATAAGCTATAGGTACCTGCTTTGATTTTTTTGCCACCAATACTTACCTTTTTGAAGAAACGAACCTCTGTACTTTCGTTGGCACCAAAACGCCAAACCTTTCCATACTGTTCTAAAACGCCAAAAATATCACGTCCTTTTTTCTGTGGGCGCGAATAAACAATTTTTATAACCGGTTTTGTTGGGTCACCAGCTTTTGCCTTTGGGGCATTAAGCGGAAAATAAACAATATCTGCAGGACTTGAATCTGCAACAGGAAATTTTACTTCAGCGGTAGTGGCCTGTTGAGCCTTTGCACTAAAAGAAAGAAGAGCGAAAACAACAATGAAGATATTTTTCATTTGTAGGTTTTTGTTTTCAGTAGCGATGAGCAATCATGATTTTACAGCTATTCGTAAAATCATAACGGTCTCATGTGCTGTGGAATTAAATTTTTAATCCTTAAAAGGATCTAATGGTATAAAAGGCCTAAAAAACTAGTATTTTCTTCCTTTTACGATAGCGTTTAAAAATAAGCCTGCTGTTAACAAACCTAAAACACCACCTAACAAAGCGAAAATGTAGTTTTGAGTAATGATTGCTCCAGTTAAAACTCCGAAGAATAAACCTAAAGCATAATATAACCAGTTGAAATTATTGCTGCTGTTTTCTTGTACACTCATGTTTTTTGTTATTTGGAGGCAAAGTTAATATTTATTTTAATTTTAATTTGTCATTGTACCCAATATTCTAATTAATTATCAATTCTAGCCAATTTATAATCGGCCTTTTTCAGATAAATAATCAATTCGGCCAACCTGTTGTGAAATTTATCAGTTCTTCTGGCATCGGTACCAACGTGCAGCAACAAAATAAAACCATTTAAACCATTGGGTTTTGTTTCGTTAAAAGTTGTAATCGATCGATATATCTCATCGCTCGACCGATAACTTTTCCTCATTTCAGGATAGGTATAATCGGCGTTAGATCGTGTGCCCGGAGTGAAATTGATCAATTGTAAGCCCTGTGCTTTGGTCCAGTTGGCTATGGTTTGATTGTACCATTCGTATGGGGGTAAAAAATAGCGCGACGTTTCTTTGTTAACACCAAAATTTGCCATTGCCTGATAATTGTTGTTTAAATCGGTGTCAAAATCTGTTTTTGTGACAAGGAGGCTGTCGCGTTTATTCCAATCGCAGTACAATAAATGTTTATCAGAATGTGGGCCCAGGTAATGCCCATCGTTTTTTAGTTTTTTAATCAATGATTGGAAATTAGGGTTCCGATAAAAATTTCCGGTAAGAAAAAAGGATGCTTTAACTTTCTCCTGTGCGAGTACCTTGCTTATTTTTTCGCCGCCATCAGCATATTCGTCACCTGTAAAAACCAGGTATATTTTCTTTTGGGTAGAATCGCCCCTGATGTTCGCGCCCAAGCTATAAGTTTTATGGTCGGGTAGGGGGTTGGCCTGTGCTTCCTTGGCTGCCAATAAGTAAATAAGAGATGCTGTACCGTCCATTGTGGGCTCATTCGTACTATAATCGCCATAGTCAT
Source organism: Pedobacter kyonggii (assembly GCF_004310665.1). Lineage (GTDB taxonomy): Bacteria > Bacteroidota > Bacteroidia > Sphingobacteriales > Sphingobacteriaceae > Pedobacter > Pedobacter kyonggii. The sequence goes on from NZ_SIXF01000012.1 coordinate 2,190, forward strand.
CGTGATAAACAGCCAAATCACTCTGAAAGTCTGCATATTCATCAGTATCGTTTAATTTAATCCCGATTAAACCTTTATAAATATTGGTGTAAACCGGTCCATCAACCAATCCGCCGTTTATGGGATAATTTTTTAAATGAGTAAAAGCGGAGTGTGGATCGGTAGGTGTATCTTCCCACTGAGGCAAACCGTAAACCATACTTGTACCCCAGGGGTTGCAACCAAAAAGCCAGTCAAAATTGGCCTGTTCAAGTTCTGCATAAGTTTTATCGCCACTTAATGCCGAATACCAACCACACTGCATGGCAAAGGCTACGGTTAAATTATTACTGCACCAGATAAAGGGAACACCACGGTAAAAGGCATTGTTTTTTGCACGGCTCCAAGCTTGCTTTATTCCCTGCAGATAATAGTTGATAGCTGTTTTATCTTTCAGATCTTGTTTGGTAATTTCGTAATGACCAAGGTTGATGAAAGGATAATATTGATAATGCGCTGCGGTGTCTTTTTGCAGCCAAGGTGTGATGCTTTCATGTTGGGCATAGTTTAAGGCCAATTTTATTTTCTTTTGATCGATCTTTTCTCTTCCGAAATTGAATGATGTTTCTGCCAGTTCCATATCATCAACCCAATTGTCTTCAGCATAAATGTATGGCGATTTTACAGAGGCTGTTTGCGTTACTCCTGGTTTTTGAAGTGCAAATTTATAGGCTGTTTTGGCCTTTTTGGTAAGTGTTTGGGCGTAGGCTTGATCATGCTTTTTAAATAAAACTGAGCCTAAATTAAAAGCACTTGTAAATTTGGCTGCTGTGGAGGAGGTTCCTGTGGTATTGTTCATAAATTTACCGCGTTGCTGTGTTTCGCCAGTAATAAAGTAAAGCGGGCGCTCAAAACCTTTTCCATATTGACTGTCTTCTTTTGGAATCCGCATATTGATATGATCACGGTCATCGGCCAGTTGGTTAAACATGATGTTTTTTTGTGGGTGCATTTTCAACAGCCAATCCAATCCCCATTTAGCTTCGTCCAGAACATCAGCAAGGCCGTTTTTTCCATCCAAACCATTTGCCTGTTGCCGGTCGCCAAAAACCTGAGGGAAATCGCGGTAAGCCATTAATAGATGGTAGGCCGCATTTGCTGAAGTAGTTGAATATTGGAGGTAATCGCTGGCGTCGTGCCAACCACCAGAAGCATCAAAATGTGTACTGTCTTTAATGCCAGCTTTGGCGCCATATAAAACAAAGCCATCGTGGGTGTGGCAGCTATCCTTTAAGTAGGGATTAAAACCACTCCGCTGTTGACGCATATATTGTAGGCAAAAGTCAGCTGAGCCTTTATAAACATTATTATTGATTAGCAACAGGGGAGAAACAATGCCATTTGCACGGATGTAAAATTTTCCTGAACTTTTAAAATCGCTAAAATTTAATCTCGCCGTTTGGTTAAAAGGGCCATAGTTTCCAAAGCTTTTAATATTAGTGGAGGTATAAACAATTTTATTGGTCCCTTTCTCTACTAGCTCAAATTGGGTAGGTATTTCGCCTGTTTTGCTCGCCCATACCGCAACTTTAATACTTTCTGTAGGGTAGCCGAGCAAATTAATCCTAATCCAGCTCTGCTGTTTTTTTCTTGCGGTACCGATAAATGAACACAAAAACCATAGGACGGAGATGAAAGCTGTGGCAAAAAAAAACTTATTTTTCATTGGGATGGGTGATTATTTCATTTAAAATTAGGGTTTTATCAAGATAATGTAAAAGAAACATACAAACATTTGGAAATTAATCAATCGTTTGATTAATTTTGTGTCGTCAAAAAAGAAATGAAAACAGAAAAAATAGATAAAAGACAAGCCATTCTTCAGGCGGCTGAAAAGCTGTTTTGTGAGACGGGGTATGAGGGGACTTCTACCCGCCAGATTGCCAAGGAATCTGGAGCGAACATGGCGATGATAAATTATTATTTCGGTTCTAAAGAAGGGGTTTTTGTAGAGATTATGAACGAGCGTATTGCAAGCTTTGGATCCCAGTTAAAAATCATCAATGAAGATAAGATTTCGGCATTAGAAAAATTGCACAGGGTGATAGAAGGGTATGTAAACAGGATACTGAATAACACGGCGTTTCATAAAATGATGCACAGAGAGCTGTCTTTAACCCAGAGGCCAGAAATGTACGATAAAATTAAAGACGCCATGAGTCATAATATGCAGCTTATTGACCGCATTATTACCGACGGGATAGAAGACGGCGCATTTAATAAAGTGGATGTAAGGATGGTAATTGCCACTATTATGGGTACCATAACCAATGTGGTTATTTCGCCTAACAAGGTAATGCCTGATTCAAACTTTGATCTGAACAATCCAAAAGACAAAAAAATTATTAAAGATCGGACAATCGCTCACTTACAAGATCTAACAACAGTTTATTTAACAACAAAAAAATGATACCCAGATCAATTAGACTAATGCTTGTGGCATCATTAATTCCTGCTGCTTTATTTGCGCAGCATACAAAGGAATTAAATATCAACCAGGCAATAGAACTCGGCATAGCCAATAGTAAAAACTTAAAACTTTCTCAAAATAAAATCGATCAGGCTGTTGCGCAGCTGGAAGTTGTCAAAGACAATGTTCTGCCTACTGCAAATGCTAGTTTTATGTATAATCATGCTGAAATTCCAACAAGCACTTTTACTTTGCCCGGTGGCGGATCATCTTTACAATTGCCTAAAAGAGCCGATGCTTTTGTAGGAACAGCAGCCGTACAAGAATTGGTGTACGGGGGTGGTAAATTAAGATATGCAAAAGAATCGACCAAATTATTGGCCGATGTGGCGCGTTTAGATGCTGATAAAAGTAAAGAAGAAATCACTTATGCGGTAATCAATACCTACTACGCTTTATACAAAGTATTGCAGAGCAGAAAAGTGGTTGATCAGAATTTGGAATCTATCGCAGCGCAGATTAAACAGGCACAGCGTTTCTTCGAACAGGGCATTGTAACCAAAAATGATGTATTGCGTTTTCAATTGCAACAGGCAAATGTTTCGCTAACCCAAATGGATATCGAGAGCAACCGTAAAGTAATCAATTACAACCTGGATATCTTGTTAGGTTTACCAGAAGATACTGAAGTGAAAATTCTTGATCCAACAGCTAGCTTAAAAACCCCAGGCTCGTTAAATGAATACATCGGGCAGGCAATGGCTAATCGCCAGGAGCTAAAACAACTTGACGTGCAGAACAAGGTTGCCGATTTTAATATTAAAACCATCAAAGCCAATACGTTGCCTACCGTTGGTGTTGGTGCTAACTTATATTATATTAATCCAAGTGGCAATTTTATCCCGCCAACAAACCAGTACTTAATGCCCATTACATTAGGCGCTACGGTATCGTGGAATATCGGCAATCTTTGGACCAATAAGAACAAAGTAAGTGAAGCTAAGATTCAGCAAAGCGAAATTACCATTCAGAAAGATATCTTATCTGATCAGGTAAAAACAGATATCAACAAAAATTTTCAAAGTTACCAGGTGGCGATGAACAAGATCCAGGTTTTGGAAACTTCGATTGCACAAGCCACCGAAAACGATAAGTTATTGGCATCTAAATACAAGAATAATGTGGCTTCGGTTACCGACCGCATCGATGCTGAAACTTTATTGTACCAGGCAAAAATAAACTTAGAGATAGCTAAGGCAGACGCTGGTTTGGCTTACTATACCCTATTAAAATCAACAGGAAAAATAACGCAATAATACAGCAATGACAACTGAAAAGAAAAAAAAGAACATAGTAGTACCCATCATTTTAGGTGTTTTACTAGTAATAGGGATAATCTTCGGGATTATAGAATGGAATTATTATAGCAAACATGTAGATACGGATGATGCTCAGATTGATGGCGACATAAGCCCTGTTGTTGCACGCGTTGGCGGTTATGTTAAGGATATTAATTTTGAAGAAAATACACATGTTACCGAAGGGCAGGTTTTAGTAAAGCTTGATGATAACGATTTCAAGGTTAAATTAGAGCAGGCAGAATCTGGTCAGAAAGGTGCAAGTGCAGGAGTTGGTGTTGCTGAATCGCAAATTGTGGCTACCCAAGCCAATACTGGTACTGCAAAAGCAAACGTTGATGCCGCAAAATCAAATGTTGAGGCTGCCAATGTTAAATTAAATTTAGCGCAGAAAGATTATAATCGTTACGAAAACCTGGTGAAAGATGGTTCAATCACACAGCAAGCTTTCGATCAGGCAAAGGCGAGTAAGGAATCTGCAGAAGCAGCAAGACAATCTGCTCTGGCAGCATACCGCGCAGCGCAAGATCAATATAATGCTGCAGTTAAACAGGTTGGTACTACACAATCGCAGTTAGCGGTGAGCAGCAATGTAATCAGCCAGCGTCAAAATGATATCGATTTTGCAAAGCTTCAATTATCTTATACCGATATCAAAGCCCCTGCAACTGGTATCGTTTCTAAAAAGAATGTTCAAAAGGGACAATTGGTTCAGGCGGGTCAATCTTTATTTTCTATCGTGAATGATGGAAGCATTTATGTGACGGCAAACTTTAAAGAAACCCAATTGGAAAAAATTAAAGAAGGTTCTAAAGTAGAGATCGAGGTTGATGCTTATCCTGACGAAAAAATTCAGGGCGAAGTTTATAATTTCTCTCCGATTACCGGCGCAAAAGGATCTTTATTGCCTCCTGATAATGCTACTGGTAACTTTGTTAAAGTAGTACAACGCGTTCCGGTAAAAATCAAAATCCATCCATCAAAAGAACTGTTGGCTAAATTACGTCCAGGTATGAGCGTTAAAGCCTCAGTATCTACTAAATAATATTAAAATGGCCGAAGTAGGTTTAAAAAAGTGGATTATTACATTTACGGTAATCACAGCTTCTTTGTTGGAGCTGATTGATACAACCATCGTAAACGTGGCAATTCCACAAATACAGGGAAACCTGGGCGCTACCCTGGAGGATATCGCCTGGTTATCTACTGGATATGCCGTTGCGAACGTAATCGTCCTGCCTATGTCGGGCTGGTTGGGGAGTCGTTTCGGGCGCAAAAATTATTTCTTAACCTCCATTATCGTTTTTACCCTTGTTTCCTTTTTATGTGGAAACGCAACATCTTTAAATGAACTTATTTTGTTTAGGATTTTGCAGGGAGTAGCCGGGGGAGGATTAATTTCAACAGCACAAGCTATTCTGATTGAAACTTGGCCACGTGAGGATGTGGGTATTGCTACTGCACTGTTTGGTTTAGGTGCTGTTGTTGGTCCAACCGTTGGTCCAACCATTGGTGGTTATATTTTAGAGATTGCTGATTGGCCTTGGATTTTCTATGTAAATATTCCCGTCGGAATCCTCGCCGCCTATTGTACCTACACTTTTATTCGAGAGACGCCAAAAGATGGAAAAGGTAAGCCCGTTGATTGGTGGGGAATAGCACTATTGGCCATTGCTGTTGGTAGTTTGCAGACGGTACTTGAAAAAGGCGAAAGTGAAGACTGGTTTTCTACACCATATATTACGGCTTTAGCTGTAGTATCTGTTTTTGGTTTGCTTCTATTTATCTGGAGAGAAACCGCTACCGAATACCCGATCGTAAACCTGAGGATTATGAAGAAACGGAGTTTTTCTATCGGGATGTTTACCTCCTTCATTTTAGGGTTTGGATTATATGGCTCGGTATTCGTGTTCCCCGTATTTGCGCAAAACCTTTTAGGTTTTACTCCTTTACAAACAGGTAAGCTGTTTATTGCAGGTGGTATTTGTACCATTGCTATGATGCCTTTCATTGGTATTATGCTTAAAAAGGGTGTGCCCGCACAATTTATGGCTACAGGAGGCATGTTTTTATTCTTCGTTTTCTGCTGGATGTTAAGCAATTCTACATTGGCTTCCGGAACAGGAGATTTCTTCTGGCCATTGGTGATTAGAGGTTTTGGTATGGCTTTATTGTTTGTACCACTAACCACTTTAGCCATGCAGGATTTGTCGGGGGCAGAGATTGGTCAAGGTTCTGGTTTGAATAACATGAGCAGACAATTAGGCGGTTCTTTTGGTATCGCAGCGTTAACAACACTGATCCATATCCGTTCAGGTTTCCATAGAAGTAGTTTACTTGTAAACGTTAATGAATATAACCCCGCATTTATTCAGAAGTTAAATGCATTAACAAGTGGTTTTATGGCTAAAGGATCATCGTTTATTGATGCCAAATTAATGGCGATGAAAGCAATTGAAGGTTCGGTAATTAAACAAACCATGCTGCTTACTTATAATGATGCTTATTGGGTTGCAGGATTGATCATGTTGTTCTCTATACCTTTGCTGTACCTTCAAAAGTTTAAGAAAAATGCAAACATTGTGACAGATGCGCACTAAAATTTGCAAAGAAATGCCATAAAAAATGGCAAAAAACAAAAACAGCCGGTGTATTTTATTACATCGGCTGTTTTAACCCAAAAAATTAACAATCAATGCAATGCCCTTAAACATTGCAAATGTTCTTACTTAACCACATTGTCGCCAAATAAGATTCTAAAATTAAAATTTATTCTACAATTTTCCAAATTGTAAGCCTTAGAATTTTAATACCTTATGCATTTTTTGTAGTATTACGGTATACAAAACTATTGCATAAGCTATGCCTAAACTTCGTTTAACTACGCAACGAGAATCTATTTTTAATAACGAGGTAATCTCAAAATTCGAACTATTTAATAGTTTATTTCTCACCTTGCCTTTTTACAAAATTAAAGATACCGGAACATTGCTTCCGCTGTTTTTTAAGAGCTGTGAAGAAGGCATTGCAAACGGAGAAAAACCTGCACAGATTATCGAAGAATTTTTTGCCAAGTATACCAGTTATACCGACCCTAAGGATATTGTTGACCTGCTTTTCCGTTTTATCCAGTATATCGAGCGTCAGGTGGTGCTTTTTGATGCCGTTGAAGATGCTTCTTTTACCAAGTTAAATACAACTGACGAGCAAAGTACGCTGGCGTTCATCTTAAAAAAGAATGCAGATAATAAACCCATGCTATCAAAAATTGAGAAGTTGATTGACGAACTTTCGCTTCGTTTGGTTTTAACTGCACACCCAACTCAGTTTTACCCTGGAAGTGTATTGGCCATTATTACCGATTTAACTAAGGCCATTCGTGATAACGACCTTACTTCGATGAACTCACTGTTACAGCAACTGGGTAAAACGCCATTTTTTAACAAAAAATCGCCAACACCGGTTGATGAGGCCCTAAACCTGGCCTGGTTCTTAGAAAATACGTTTTACTTCGCTGCGGCGAATATTCAGGAAGAGATAGACCAGAACCTGGATGAATACAACCTGGAGACCAAGAAAATTTTAGAACTGGGTTTCTGGCCTGGAGGAGATCGGGATGGAAATCCAAATATCCATGCCGCTACGACCTTAGAAGTTTCTAAAATGTTGCGCCAGATCCTTTTCCGTTGTTATTACCGCGATTTCAGGGTGATTAAACGCCGCATCACCTTTAGAGGTGTTGAAGAAAATATCGCAAAACTGCACGATGTACTGTATCTAAATGCTTTCGACCAGACTTGTGAGCTTCATGATATCTCTGATGAACTAAGGGATAACCTGAATAAAATTAAAGAAACATTGTTGGCCGAACATGAAGGTTTGTTTGTTGATCTGGTTAACGATCTGATCCGTAAGATAGATTTATATGGTAACTACTTTGCGTCGTTAGATATTCGTCAGGATAGCCGCGTACTGAGAAACGTACATACCTATTGCCGTGCAAATAAGCCGATTTCTTCGCTGTATCCTGCTGATTATGATAAACTATCCGAAGCAGAGAAATTAGCTTTAATCTCTTTTAAAGAGGCAACTGTTGTTTACACCAGTGAGCCCGATGCTTTGACAAAAGATACCATTGAAGTAATCAAAGAAATTAAAGGCATTCAAAGACGTAATGGCGAAAAAGCCTGTCACCGTTTTATTATCAGTAATTGCCAGCAGGCGAGCGATATCCTTCAGTTGATTGAGCTTTTCCTTTGGAATGGCTGGAGTAAAGAATCGTTGACTATTGATTTTGTGCCGCTTTTTGAAACCGTTAACGATTTAAAGGGCGCAGCTGCAATTATGGATACGCTTTATAGTAATCCATTCTATAAGGCACATTTAGCCAGCCGTGGAAATAAACAGGATATTATGCTTGGTTATTCTGACAGCACCAAAGATGGAGGTTATTTAATGGCCAATTGGTCTATTTTTAACGGAAAAACATCATTATCTGCGGTTTCTGCTAAACACAATATTCAACTGGCGTTTTTTGATGGCCGTGGTGGGCCGCCTGCGCGTGGTGGGGGTAAAACACATCGTTTTTATGCTTCTATGGGTAAGGAAATTGCGAATAAGAACATGCAGTTAACTGTTCAGGGGCAAACCATCAGTTCTCAATATGGTTCGGTAGAAAGCGCTGAATTTAATATCGAGCAATTAATCAACGCTGGATTAACCTCTGGATTGAAAGAAAAACACAATATTCTGTTAGATCCTGAGAATAAAACCTTACTTGACGAAATGGCCGAAGAAAGCTACAAGGCTTTTGTCGACTTGCGTGAACACCCATTATTTGTGAGTTATCTTGAGAAATTATCGCCTTTAAAGTTATTGTCGCAAGCTAACATTAGTAGCCGACCGGTTAAAAGAAACGGTGGAGGCGAAATGAAGCTAGAAGATTTAAGGGCTATTAGTTTTGTTACCGCCTGGAGTATGCTGAAACAGAATGTTCCAGGTTTCTATGGAATGGGAACAGCTTTAAAAAATCAGGAGAAAGCAGGAAATTGGGATAAAGTGCTTAAAGTTTATCAAGATTCTGATTATCTGAAAACGATTGTAGATAACTGTATGATGAGTATGAGCAAATCAGACTTTACCATTACAGCGCATTTGGCCGCAGATAAGGAATTTGGTGCTTTTTGGGCTCAATTACATAACGAATTCGAGTTAGCTAAGGAGATGCTTTTAAAACTTTCCGGACAGCCAACATTAATGGCTAATTATCCTGTAGATAAAAAATCAATCGCCACCCGCGAAAAAATCATTTTGCCATTGGTATTGATTCAGCATTTCGCTTTAGAAAAACTGCAACACGACCAGAATGAGAAAGACCAGCATGCTTTAGAAAAACTTGCCGTTAGAACGGTATTTGGTATTGTAAATGCGGGTAGGAATTTAGCTTAATTAAGCCAATCCTTTTAGGTTTATAACATATTTCTAAGGTCTGTGTCCTCACAGGCCTTTTTTGTGGCAAATTTTGTTGTCTGTTGTCATTCTGAGGCACGAAGAATCTCTAACATAAGAATTACTGGACTCAATAATGAGCCACAACTTTCTGAATTTGCTACTATGAGGCAGATTCTTCACTGCGTTCAGAAAGACAAACTGAGGTGGCTTTAATACTCGTTGCGAAAGCGCCTTTAAACAAAAATCCCTCGCTGATTTTTCATCAACGAGGGATTTTATATTATAAAAGTCAGATTAAGCTTTAAAACGATTATCGATCAATCGAACCCATTACTTTTTGGCCGAAAGCATTTAATGCGTCTTTTTCGGCTGCACCTTCGCTTACCATTTGATGTACTTCTAAGGCACCACAAATATTGGTAATCATTTCACCTGCAACATCAACTTCGTGTTCGCTAATCCCTCTAAACTCGCAAAAAGCCTCTAAAACCTCCAAAGTTGTTTCCAGTTGTGCTGGAGTGGTGTTTTGAAATAATTGTCTTATAACCGGAATCTTCATTACTTTATCTTGTTAAATAGTTCAATTAAACCTTCTGCTTTGTTGGTTTGTACCTGATCTACCAAGCTACCGCCTTCAAAAGCTGCGAAAGTTGGTAAATTATCAACATTTGCAAATTTGCGTGAGTTTGGAAGTTTTTCGGCATCAACAATCAAGAAAGCTACATCTTCATTTTCTGAAGCCAGTTTTTTAAACTTTGGTTTCATGATTCTGCAGTTTCCACACCAGGATGCAGCATACTGAACCATTACCTTTGAGTTATCGGCTAAATACTGTTGAAGATTATCTTCTGTTAATTCTAAAAACATAACGTTTTGTTTAATTAGTTAGCGGCTAAATATTCAGCAACGCCAGTTCTGTTCGCATTCATTGCTTCTTTTCCTTCTTCCCAGTTTGCAGGACAAACTTCACCGTGTTTTTGAACGTGAGCGTAAGCATCGATTAAACGTAAATATTCTTTAACGTTTCTACCTAATGGCATATCGTTAACACTTTCGTGGAAAACTTTACCAGTTTCGTCAATTAAATAAGTAGCTCTGAAAGAAACATTTGATCCTGAGAAAGATTCGTTTCCTTCTTCATCATAGTTAACTTCTTGATCTAAAATATCTAAGATACCAGATAACTGTCTGTGGGTATCAGCTAAGATCGGGTAAGTAACACCTTCAATGCCACCGTTTTCTTTTGGTGTATTTAACCAGGCGAAGTGAACTTCGTTGGTATCGCAAGATGCACCGATTACAATTGTGTTTCTTTTTTCAAACTCAGGTAAAGCAGCTTGGAAAGCATGTAATTCTGTAGGGCAAACGAAAGTAAAATCTTTTGGATACCAGAACAATAACACTTTGCTATTTTTATTTACAGCCTCTTCAAATACATTGATTTTCAAGTCATCACCCATGTCTGACATTGCATCAATACTAACACTTGGGAATTTTTTGCCTACTATTGCCATAATTTTTTGTCTTTAATTTTATGCCACAAAGGTAAGGCTAAAACAGATGTCAAGCAACCCCGTTTCACTAATTGTTAATTGTATTTATTGATAGCGATATAGACGAAAGCTATATTGTTGAAATAAAATATAGCTGAGTTCTATTTCTTTCCTTTGCTGTCATGCTCAGGCACGAAGCATCTGTTTCATAGGTTGCGGATGCTTTATATAAAAGGTCGTCATTGCGAGGCACGAAGCAATCTTAAAGCGCTAGCTAGTAGCTATCGTTGTAAGATTGCTTCGTTGGCTGAAAAAGCCTCCTCGCAATGACGACCAAATAAAAAGCTACTTCTTCAATGTATTTTCATACAATTTAAATATCCTTTTATATTCATCTGTCCAGCTGCTGGGCTCAATAAAGCCGTGGTCTTCAACGGGGTAAACGGCAAGCTCCCAATTATTTTTACCCAGCTCTATAAAACGTTGACTAATGCGCACAATATCCTGAAAATGAACATTCACATCCACCATTCCATGCGCCATTAAAAGATTGCCCTTTAACTTATCGGCGAAGTAGATCGGCGAGCTTCTTTTGTATGCAATCGGGTCGTTAAACGGTTCGTTTAAAATATTTGAGGTATAACCATGGTTGTAATGCGCCCAGTCGGTAACCGAACGTAAAGCTGCACCACTGGCAAAAACATCTGCTTCGTTAAACATGGCCATCAAAGTAATAAAGCCACCATACGAGCCCCCGTATAAACCAACATGCTGTGGATTAACACCATATTTCTCCACCAAAAATTTAACGCCATCCACTTGGTCGATTAAATCTTTTCCACCCATGTGGCGGTAAATACCAGTACGGTGATCGCGACCATAACCAGAACTTCCGGTATAATCAATATCAATCACTGTATAACCGTTGTCGGCCAGTAAATTATTGAACATGAACTCGCGGAAGTAAGTACTCCAGCCAAAGTGAATGTTTTGAAGATAACCTGCACCGTGCACAAAAACTACTGCAGGGTGGTTAGGGTGTGGATTATCCGATTTATACACCCTTGCGTAAACATCAACACCATAACGGTTTTTAAATGTAACCATATCTGGCTGACGCCATTTGTAGGAATTAAACTCTGCAGAAGTAGATTGGGTAATTTTTTCGGCTTTAGCACCAACCTTATTAGGCTGAAGATACAGCTCACCAGGCTTATCCATAAAGGAATAATTAATGGCAATGTATTTTTCGTCAGGAGAGAGGGTGATATCATTCAAGCCTTTCATGGTGGTAATCTGAACAAGGTCACCACCATTAACACTGATTTTAAAGAAATTAGTAATCCCTGGATGTTCTTTATTAGCTTTGATATAAAATGTGCTTCTATCTTTTGAGAGCTGAACAGATTGTACTTCCCATTTGCCAGAAGTAAGTTGTTTTTTATCACCTGAGGCAATATTGGCAATATAAAGGTGCGAATACCCGGTAGCTTCGCTTTGATAATAAAAACGGTTGTTATCTATCCATCCGGTGCTGCCTTGGTAATAACCACTAATGCCTGGGCCACCAATCCAGGCTTCGTCATGCTGACGGTCTACGATAGAGAATTTTCCAGTTAAGGCATCTAATTTTAAAATCCAGCGGTCTTTGTTATCCGTTGAAGTTGCAACTACAATTGCAGTACTTCCGTTACCGTTCCAAAGCGGACCAAAGAAATTTAGAGGTCTGTCTGCGTTTTTCTTTTTTAGGGTATCCAATTCTTTTGGATAATCTTTAAGATAATCAGGAAGATCTTTAATGCCCGGTATGGTAGAAGTCTTTATCGCATAAACAGAATCTCTTTGGGTATCGTATATAAAACCATGCGAGGTATTTTCATTTTCGCCAACCTTGGTTCTTCCAGGAATATCTTCCGTATAACCCGAAGAAGTAATATAGTTTGGAACGATAGTGCCATGGTTATTCTGTGCCGGAGTGGTGAGCTTATAGGTGATGTAGCGCCCATCTGGACTAATGGTTACGCCGTTTAAAAATTTATCTTCGGTATAAAGTTCTTTTAGCGGCTTTGTATCTCCAGCGGCTGCACCCGAACGGCCTCTTCCTGCCCGGGAACTGTTTCTGGTTTCAGCATTTCTCTTTTTGATGATATCGAAAAGTTCGGTTTGCTGTATTTTCAGCCATTTGTCCTGCTCGGTAACAGGCTTGGTTTCTGGTCGGCCTGCTTTTTTACCTTTAACAAAGTTGGTAAGCTGTTTGGTCTCGGCAGATTTTAAATCAACTTCGAATAAATTATCGCCCAATTGATAAACAACATTTCCATTGGTTAAAAAAACAGGACTGTTCTCTCTCTCTTGTGTACTGGTTAACCGGGTTTCTTTATTGCTTTTGAAATTCTGTAAGTAGATGTCGCCGCTTTTTTCGATTAAACCAAGTGAGCGGTCGGTATTATAGGTATAGTTTAAACTTAAAAGCTTTTCATCTTCCTTTTCTGCTGCTTTAACGGGTTTGGTAGCTGTTGCTGAAACTTTGAATAATTCTTCTTTAGCTTTGTTTTCAGGGTTCCAGTTGAAGTAAAGGGTTTTGCTATCTGCAGTCCAACGGAAATTGGTTGGTGCAACGCCCATCCACTTTGGATCGCGCATTATCTTTTCGACGGTTAATGGCGCTAGTTGTTGCGCAAAAGTATATTCGCCAGTGCAAAGCAAAAGGAAAAGTAAATATTTCTTCATGAATTTTAGGTTTGGCTGCAATTTAGGTAAAGAGCAAACTAATTGTAGAAGGAAATGGAAATGTTACAACAACCTCACCCTATGAACGGTAGTGCTTTATCGTAAAGGCTGTTCATTCCCTCTCCTGGAGGAGAGGGATGCGAAAGACAGAAGTAGCCGGATTAACTTAGATAGGGTTAGCGAATCACCCTACCTGTTTTATCCACGTTTACATCATCAAAGGGCTTTAGGTACTCGTTGATGATTACTGCAAATTCTCGCCTGGTTAACACCTTTTTAAGATCGTATTTAGAAGCGAATTTGTAATTTTTGTTCCATTTTTTTTGCAACTCAGTTTTGGTTGCCTCAACAGATTTATTACCCACATAACAAATCAGGCCAATGGTGTTTTCTAAATTAATTTGAATATTTTGATGATCGTCGAACCAGATCTGAGCCTTGTAATAATAATCTTTGATCGGCTGTTTAATTTCATCGTAGGTAACTTCTTTTTCGGGATTGAAATAGGCTTTATCTTGCTTTATTTCAGCTTTAAGAATGCCCGTTATTCCAATTTTTTGGATCGCTAACCAATTAGAATCTATCACTTTTATATCCTCGAAAGGCATTAATGTGTGTTTGTAACTAAGTAGCTCGCCCTGAATCCTTTTCAGGTTTGATATGCTGGTTTTGGTGTCGAAAAAAGCCGCATAAGCGGCAGTTGCACCAGCCGCGGGGCCGATTTCAAATTGATCGGCAGGAATATATAAAAGGTTTTCTTGGTTAGGAATAAGTAAGTTATATAATGATAAAAAATTGGCCCCTTTTGAATAAACACTTGCTACTGCTGTTCTATAAAGATTTTCGTTATAATTTAATGGACTTGAAACAGCGGAATTTAGGTTTGTAATTTTTAATGCAGTCATTAATTGATCTGGTTTATCGGCCAGAACGAGAATCTTTGCCTTAATGCTTTTGTCTTTCGTGAGTTTAACCTCCCAGCCACTGCCTGATCGTTTAATTTCTGTGTAGGGCGTATTATTGATCACATTAAGTAGTTGCGTGCTATCAACTGTCACTTTTACCGGCTTCTTTTTATCAGGTTTTGGTTTGGGGGCCCTTAAGCTTTTTGCATTTTCGATTTCCCTTTTTAGGAAACTTTGATAAAAAGATAGCGTTGTTTTAGACCGGCCTTCAGAAACCTTCTTAAGATCAAGTTGTTCTTTTTGCGTAAGGAGAATGGTTTTAACACCAGATTTGAACGACTGAAAAGATGCGGCATAGGCAGCATCGCCACTACCTATAACCAATACATCTGTTTTTAAGGTTTGGGCATGTATAACCATAGGAATTATGAATGCGAAAACAAAACACAATCTTTTCATCTTTGAATATTAAAATTTGTTGCAATATGCTTTAAATGAATGAATTTTTAATGAAATGGATGCATTTTAACTAAATTTAACTCACAACTTAGATAGGCTAGTTTGAGCTTATTTCTAAGAGAGACCATTAAACCTTTCGATAAGCTCAAGAGGACAACGAACAAAATGGAAGAAGAAATTAAAACGGTTTTCGATTTACAGGAGAAACACAAATTCGAGTTGCGTAAAACGGATGCTAAAACCCGTATCGGAAAATTAAAGTTGCTGAAGCAAGCTTTAGAAAAAGCCGAAGCGGAAATATATGCTGCATTAGAAACCGATTTGCACAAAAATCGGTTTGAAACCGCAGTAACCGAGCTGTTTTTCACCTACGCAGAAATAGATCACGCTATAAAAAAGCTGCATGGCTGGATGAAACCAAAATCGGCAAGCAGAACCATGAGTAATGTTTTCGCTAAGAACAGAATCTATTATGAACCAAAAGGGGTTTGCCTGATTATTGCGCCCTGGAATTATCCCCTGCAGTTAATCATGAGTCCATTGGTTTCGGCAATAGCAGCAGGAAATTGCGTAATGCTTAAGCCGTCTGAATTGAGTTCGGCGACGGCAGGGGTGATCAATAAATTAATTTCAAATACTTTTGAGATAAAAGAAATAGCCTGTTTTGAGGGAGATGCCGAAGTTTCTACAGCGCTGTTAAAACTTCCTTTTGATCATATATTTTTTACAGGAAGCACCGCAATTGGCAAGGTGGTGATGGAAGCTGCGGCAAAAAATCTTAGCTCTGTTACCTTAGAGCTTGGTGGCAAATCGCCGGCGATTGTAGATGAAACCTGCGATGTAAAAAAAGCAGCTGAAAAAATTGCCTGGGGCAAATTGGTTAATGCAGGGCAGACCTGTATTGCGCCAGATTATGTGCTGATTAAAGATAATTTGCTGACCGATTTTGTAGCGCATTATGAAAAAGCTGTCAGAAAAATGTTTTTTGATGAAGTGGAAATTAACAAAGATGATTATGCCAAAATCATTAATCTAAAGCAGTTTATCCGCTTAAATAAATTAATTGAAGAGGCTCTTCGTGATGGAGCAGTGTTGGCCTTTGGTGGAAAATCTAACGAAAAAGATTTAACCATTACACCAACGCTTTTAACTTCGGTAGCCGAGGGTAGCAGCATCATGCAGGAAGAAATTTTTGGACCAATTTTGCCCGTTATTACTTACAACAATCTACAGGAGGCAATTGATTTGGTGAACAGGAAAGAAAAGCCTTTGGCACTTTATATTTTCTCGGGTAATAAACAGAACCAAAATAAAATTCTTACTGAAACAAGTGCAGGCGGAACCTGTGTAAATGACGTATTGGTCCATATCGGTAACCCAAATTTACCTTTCGGCGGAGTAAACAATAGCGGCATAGGCAGTTGTCATGGTGTTTTTGGTTTTAAAACCTTTTCGCACGAAAGGGCAGTGGTTTTCCAGTCGAAGTTGGGATTAACCAAAATGATTTATCCGCCTTACGGAAAAAAAATGACCTTGTTAAAATGGTTGAAGAGATTGATGTAGATTTAGTATCCCGCAGATCTAAGGAGATATACGCAGATTTTGTGTTTACAGTATGCGACTACCTCTGCGTACTCTGCGCCTTCCTCTCTGTGATCTCTTTGCGGTTAAAAACTCAATAATTCTCCTTATTTTGGTTTCATGGATTTAGAACAGCTTAAATACCCTATTGGTCAATTTTCAATGCCCGAAATTTTCGATCAAAAACAAATCGACATATGGATTTCCGAAATCGAAGCTTTACCAAACCAGATTAAAAAAGCTACCGAAGGTTTGACCGATGAAGATTTAAATCAAGTGTACCGTCCAGGAGGTTGGACGTTGAGACAAGTTGTTCATCACATTCCAGATAGCCACATCAATGCCTACATCCGTTTTAAGCAGGCCATTACTGAGGATGTTCCAGTGATCAGGCCTTATTACGAGGAGCGCTGGGCCGAAACAGAGGAAGCCAAAAACGGAGATGTCAAATTATCAGTTGATTTGTTAACTGGTTTACATCAACGCTGGGTTGCTTTTTTGAGAACACTAAAACCAGAAGATTATCAACGAAGATATATCCATCCGGCTCAAGGAAAAGAACTTACTTTAGCAAACATGTTGGGTATGTACGCTTGGCATGGAAAGCATCATTTGGCACACCTTACAAATACGATAGCAAAATGGAAAGAACCCGTTTAAATTTCATGGTCTTAATCCTTATTGGCTTTTGTACCAATTTACAAGCACAAAAAGCCCCGTCAAGAACTTTTGCTTTTGCACTAGGCTCATGGGAAATGCAAACGCCGAAAGGAAAAATTGTAGAACTATGGAGTCAAAATCCAGATAAAACCCTAAGCGGCAAAAGTTATAGAATAAACACCAAGGGGGATAGTTTGCTTACCGAAAGCCTTCGGATCAAAAAGATTGGAAAAGAGATTTTTTATTGCTCAACCGTAACCGGACAGAATGGAGGAAAGGAAACTTGTTTCAAATTGATTTCTACCAAGGATGAAATTTATGTTTTCGAGAATAAAACCCATGATTTTCCGCAGAGAATAGTTTACCAAAATCAAGGTAAAAATGAAATGCTCGCCTGGATTGAAGGCGAGCTTAATGGTAAAACCCGAAAATCGGAGTTTAGGTATAAGCGGCAATAGGCTTACATCAAAATCAGCATCGCTGCACTCATGGCAATCATAATGGCATCTTCAACAATGGTTACGGTACTCATGGGTAGGTTAAACACCGCACCCAAACAGGCACACTGAATCTTTTTCTTGTTCAAAACACTTTCCAAAACACCAAAGATGCTTATCGTCATTACGACAAGCGTAACCCAGTTTACTGCTACGGGTGATAAGTTTAAAGCAAAAGATAAGCCTAGTCCGAGTTCGATAAAAGCATAGATATATCCCCACGCACCAAACTTTTTGGCTACGATATCGTACATGGCATAACTTTCGGCAAAGGCTTTCAGGTTAAGCATTTTAAAGAAAGAGAAGGTGAGGAAGAAACCAGCCATAAAAATGCGCATAAACACCATGAAATCAATTCCGGTAGAATGCCACGAAACCACAAGTGATATGACAGTAACATACCCAAATATCAACAAAATAGGTTTATAGGTTTCGGCCCACGATTTTGCTTCTTCAAGTGTTTCGCTATGGTGGGCTGCAGAAATTTGATATTTGCTTTCTGATCCGCCCAAAGCTTGTTGGAGTGTATCTAAGCCAATATGTTTATCCATGCTAATGGTGGCAGAATTGGTATCTTTCGAAACCTCAACAGAAGTTACATCTGGTAAAACGAGCAAATTACTTTTTACTTTATTTTCGCAACCGCCACAGGTCATGCCGGTGAGTTGATAGGTGTGTGTCATGATTAAAATCTTTATACAAATTTACCGCTTCATAGGGCCATAAGCGTTACAAAATAATCATAAAGTTTTATAAAATTTTCGGCTGCTGTCATTCTGAACGCAGTGAAGAATCTCTATCTGCGGCGGGCGGTTCTCTGTGATTGTGCGATAATTCCCTCACCGTTTAAATAGTTATCATTAAGAAATTAAGGCTTGATCAACGTTTTATAAACAAGCCACTATAGAAGGTGTTTACCCTAACCCTAAACCCTGCTTATCCCACCAAAACCGATGTCATGGTTAACGAACCACCAACAGCTTTGTCATTGAAGAAAGAAACCTCTTCCTTATCATTTTTCATTCCAAGGGTATAAATGAGCGGTAAATAGTGCTCTGGTGTAGGGATGGACAACATCGCATCGGTACCCAGGTTACGATAGTTGATCAAAGGTTTGTGATCGCCGTTGGCAATTAAATTTTTAAACTTATCGTTCATTTCAATCGCCCAATCATAACCTCCGCCATTAATCATTTCCCAACTTAACATGCGTAGGTTGTGCACCATATTCCCGCTGCCCAAAACCAATATTCCTTTTTTACGGAGCGCATAAATTTCTTTGGCAATTTCGTAATGTTGTTCAGGCGATTTGGTATAATCGATACTCAATTGCAAAACTGGAATATCGGCATTTGGGTACATGTGTTTAACCACTGTCCAGGTACCATGATCCAATCCCCAATCGTGGTCTAAACCAACAGAAGTGGAATGAATTAAATTCGGAATTTCTGCAGCCAGTTTTGGATCGCCTGGTGCAGGATATTGAACATCAAAAAGCGCCTGGGGGAACCCTCCAAAATCGTGAATGGTGCTTGGAAAATCCACTGCCGTAACAAAGGTTCCATGTGTGTACCAGTGCGCCGACACCACTAACACTGCTTTTGGAACAGGAATATTTTTTGCCAATTCAGCCCAGCTCTGACTAAACTCATTATTCTCGATACCGTTCATGGGTGAACCGTGGCCAATAAAAAGTGCTGGCATCAAGTCGGTTTGAGGCAAGCGCTGAGTAAAACTTCTGAATTGAGATAATGTAGACATGATTTTCTATTAGGTGATCGTCTTTTCGACCGAAGTGGAGAAATCTTTAAAGCTTATAAACCATCATAGGCTAAAAGATTTCTCGATTTCGCTGTGCTTCACTCGAAATGACGATTCAGGTGTTATTTCGCCTGAACAAACTCCAGGTTTAATTTAATAGCTACATCTTTTGCAACGCCGGCACCAGTTGGATCATATTTAATGTTATAATCTAAACGGTTAATGGTCGTTGTAGCACCAAATCCGGCTTTAGTGTTTCCTTGTTGATCTTTAGCCGTACCACCATAAACTACAGCAAATTTTACTTCTTTGGTTACATCGCGGATGGTTAACTTTCCACTTAACTCATAGTTGTTTCCGCTTAATTTTTTGAAAGAAGTGCTTTCGAACTTCATCGTAGGGTAAGTCGCCACATTAAAAAAATCGTCAGTTTTTAAGTGTCCGTCTCTCATGTCAACACCCGTAGTAATGCTATTCACATCAACGCTAAAGCTAATTTTAGCATCCGTCAAATCTGGTTTAGAAGCCGTAATTGTTCCGTCGAATTTTTTAAACGAACCGTCAACGAAAGAAATACCCATGTGTTTAACCGAAAAATTAACAAATGAATGCATCGGATCTATTTTCCAGCTTGTTTGTGCAAATGATGCTACACTAATTGAGGTAGCGATCAGAAATAAGAATAATTTTTTCATCAGGTTATAATTTAGTTTTAACTGTGATGAAGCTATCAGATTTTTTACCAATGTGGTTTGAAAAATCATGATGGTTTCATACTAGTAAATTTATTTAGCTACAAAGATAGCTGAAGATCAATCGATTAGTATTGATCTATGGTAAGAAATTTGAGGTTAGTATACGGCTTATAGGCTATTGTCCATGAGCCATCAACTATTTCACCTCATCTAGTGTTTTTCTGCTATCCATTGATGCTGCTTTATAAGCTGAGGGTGTAATTCCGGTTACTTTTTTAAACTGTGCCGATAAATGTGCAACACTACTGTAGTTCAATTGATAGGCAATTTCGCTCAAGGTAAGTTCGCCATAAGTAAGCATCTCTTTTGCTTTTTCTATTTTTTGAGCAATGAAATACTTCTCGATGGTTTGGTCTTCCACCTCCGAAAAAATGCTGCTTAAGCTCGTGTATTCCAATTTTAACAGCTCGCTGAGATAGGCAGAAAGATTGATTTTTAATGGCTCTTGGGCATAGTGTACCAGATTAATAATTGCGGTTTTAATCTGTTCTGCAATTTGGGTTTTCTTATCCTCAAGCAATTCGAATCCAAAATGAGTCAAACTATCCGATATCTTGATTTTATCCTCAGGAGAAATGTTTTCAGCCAAGGTAACCTCGCCAAGTTCAACCAATAATGGTTTAAAGCCGAGCTTTTCCAGCTCAGCTTTAACCACCATTTTACAACGGTTGCATACCATGTTTTTGATATGCAGCTTCATTAGTTCGATTTTATGGTTTCAGAAACGTCACCACAATTGAACATCATACTTCCATAATATGGATTTTCGATGTTCTCTTTTTCGTTTAACCAGCTTGCCTTTGCCATTGGGCAATGTTGAATGTAAACGGTCTTGCTATTAAACTTTAAACCCTTTAAGGTTTTGATCATGGCATAAGAAATTCCTTCAAAAGCTTTTCTTTGTGTTTTAATGTCATTAGAACCTGCAAGTTGAGCAGCTTTACTTTTAATGATGCCCGCTTGTTCCATAAATATTTTATGCTGATCGGCAGGTAGATCTTTATGGTTCACTGCATTTACTTTTGCCGAAAAAACCTTTACTTTTTCGATGGCTAAATCTTTTTTGTCAGCGGCTAAAGCATTTTTCACCTCGTAATAAGCTGTTAGCGCCTGATTTAAGGCTACATCTGTTTTGCTTTGTGCGTAAGTTAAAGCTGTTGTTGCGATTGTTATGATGGCAACTATTCCTAATATTTTTTTCATCGGTTTTATATTGTTTTTTTAATGGTGATGAAGCGATCATGGTTTTAATCTGACTGAAATTAATCTGAAAAACCATGATGGTTTCGTTTGTTGTATTTTATTTTAAAACGTTAAAGAAATTAAATTCTGCCCTAAGCAGATACATATTTTTGGTGTATCGGTTATCCATATTTCCAGTTGCCTGAAAGCGGTAGCCTAAATCGATCCGGGTTGTACTGTTCAAAATCATCTGTATGGCTGGGGCAATATCTAAGTACGATTGGCCACTACTTGGATCTGTTTTGCCCAGTAGCTCTAAATATACGTTAAAGTTCGGCTGCTTATAATCCTTGTAAACCACTGGCAAAACCAGATAACCTGACGATAAACTGTAGGATAACATGTTTTTAGGTTGTGGCATGCCAGCAATTTGCCTGTTGTTGTTTTCGAAAGCATGCGCATAACCCAAAGTTGTTGACAGGGCGAGTTTATGCAAAAGTTGCGTAAAAATTAATCCGCTCTGTATGCCACTATTGTCACCTTCCAGGTTAATATCTCTGGTGTAGGTTGGCCGTTTACTTGTGCTTACTCTTCCAAAGGCTGATGCCCTAAAATGGCTATGCGCTTCGTCCAGAGATAAAAACCGATACTTGGCGTAAAGACTTCCGCCTTCCAGGCGGTATTTTCCATCCATATCAGATAAAAAACCTTGAGCATGCATCATCAGGTTTTTGTTAAAACCGATCATTACTTCAGGAATAGTCCTACTTACATAACCTGGATAGTTAAACATGCCTTCGTTCGTAATTCTTATACCAATCGATTTGGTTGGCATATTACTCGCAGGTTCAGTAAATACATATAGCTCTTGTGCAAAACCATTTGTATAGGCGCCGATAATTATCAACGCTAATACGAATATCTTCTTCATATTAAGAAAGAACTAAATGGTATATACGCGTTTTTTTTCCGTTAACTACGCCAGTACCACTCGCATAGGCATCAGAATTAGCCGTTGTTGCTTGTTTTTTAAATGCTGAACCAGAAATGAAGTTTTTATCAACCACACTGGCTTTTACAGTTCCGTTAAGTGTTTTGCTTTTGGCATTTACAAAACGGTACACATTGCCATCAACAATTGCCTGACCTTTATCGTCTATTTTTACCTGGTTAAAATTGAAACTTGCAGTTAAGCCGCCAACAGAAAAACCAGCATCCTGAACCTTTTTGCGAACCAAATCAAGATTGATGTTAGCGTCCTTTTTAAAGGTTAGAACAAAGATGTTTTTGTTTAAATCGGGCTTTACGCTGCTGATAAAGTTTAGGGTTTCTAACGATTTTTGTGTTGCATTTGAACACATTGAGCAGGTTAAGCCTGTTACCTGTAAATCTGCTGAAGATATTTGTTGTGCCGATACATTAACGGTGAAGAACAGCATAATGATGCTGAAAATTTTTATTGCTTTCATGATTTTTTTGAATTAGAATTTAAGAGAATGTCAAATTGAGCCTGTCAAATGCAAAACGATGCATTGACGAGCCGAGGTTTAAAATCCTAATTCCTAAAAAAACAATTGAAAATGTGCAAGGCAATCCGCGAGGAAAGCGGCGGAGCTTTATTCGAAATCTTACTGAAAAACTTTGGTGTTATGTTCGTCAGAAATTCTAAAACTGGAGGATGAAGGAAAAGCTGGATAGAAAATAACTTCGGCATTTGTACCTGTGCCTCTGCTTGGTGACTATCTTTAACTTTAACCGTTACCTGTGTGTTTTTGCAACATCCATCATCTTTCTTTTCGGCTGGAATTTCCTTGCAGAATTTGCAGGAAACCTCGTTGCTAAAAAGTTTAACGTTTTCTAATTTGCCCCCACAGAAATGGAGACTTAAAGCCAAACCCATAACACTAACTGCATAGAATACAGCCAAAGAAAGTGCTATTTTTTGTTTTAACTTCATTAATACAAAGGTAAAGGAAAAAATATCTAATAATGCGAGCAATTATTTATTGAATTTCATTTTTTAGCTTAATTTAGCCTCAAACACCAATTAAATGAAGAAAATATTATTATTCCTCTGCGCCTTTTCGATACTTTCTGCTTTTGCGGCAAAGCCTAAAAACCAATATGTCCGCATCAAAACTGAATTTGGAGAGTGCATCGTTAGGCTATATAATCAAACCCCTTTACATCGTGATAACTTTTTGAAATTGACTAAAAAAGGCTATTATAATGGTATTTTATTTCATCGGGTGATCAAAGATTTTATGATTCAGGGTGGTGATCCGGATTCTAAAAATGCCAAACCTGATTCTTTATTGGGTGAGGGTGGACCTAAATATACCATTCCGGCAGAGTTTAATGATAGCTTGTTTCACAAAAAAGGCGTTCTGGCTGCGGCCAGGGAAGGTGATGATGTTAATCCGGCCAAAGCATCAAGCGGTAGTCAGTTTTACCTGGTTCAGGGAAAAGTTTTTACCGACCAGCAATTGGATAATGTTGAAGAAAAACGACTTAAATTCAAAATTCCTGAATGGCAGCGTGAGGTATATAAAACGATAGGTGGCACGCCTCATTTGGATAG
Source organism: Pedobacter kyonggii (assembly GCF_004310665.1). GTDB lineage: Bacteria > Bacteroidota > Bacteroidia > Sphingobacteriales > Sphingobacteriaceae > Pedobacter > Pedobacter kyonggii. The sequence goes on from NZ_SIXF01000012.1 coordinate 26,052, forward strand.
AAACTATACCGTTTATGGCGAAATAGTGCTTGGTTTGGATATGGTTGATAAAATAGCTGTTCTGGCAACTGATAAAAACAATCGTCCAAAACAGAATGTGAAAATGGAAGTTTCAATATTGAAAAGAAGAGCGGCCAAGAAATTAGAGAAGCAGTTGTTACAAGCTTCTTTGAAAGATAAAATGGTTATGTAATTAATGGATCTTGTCTGTTGTCGAAAAAGAATAGGATTCTAATTTCTTCTTGATAAACCCTATAATAGAAAGAAGTATATTTCGAAACTACGCCTTTTCTAACTTGATTGTTTAATAAAATGGGTTCGTAAACGAATGGCTGAATGGCAATTAAATCAATTTTTTTATAAACACTGTGGATGAATTTTTCAGCGTAATCATATCCCCAAACTTCCTCGATGAACATCCCAATGCCGAGTAGTGTTTCGTATGCTTCTTCTGAAAAAGAAACTGTTAATGCCATTTCTCAGAGAGTCTTCTTTTAACTTCATTATAAGGGATTAATTTCCCTTCTTCAGCTTGCTTTAATCCTCTTTTAATACCTTCCTGAACATGTTTCGGTAATTCCTCTAAAATAACTTTTTCACTATGATTCAAAAGTATCTCTAACTCTGACAGGAGATTTTCGTCATCAGTTTCGAATACTTTTTTTGCGATCTCTATTTTTAGCTCTTCAATGCTCATAAACAAATTTAACGAAAGCAAATCTGAATTACTAAGCATTTATTTAATTAATTTCTAAATTTACCGCCCACAACAATTGAAATTTACTGAATGAAGATTATCTCCTATAATGTTAATGGGATTAGGGCAGCAAGTACCAAAAACTTTTTTGGCTGGCTTCAGGCTACAGATGCTGATATGGTCTGCCTGCAGGAAGTAAAAGCTTTGCCATCGCAGATTCCTGAAATTATTGCCCTGATTGAGCAACTTGGCTACCACCATTATTGGTTCCCCGCTGAAAAAAAGGGATATAGCGGTGTGGCAATTCTGACCAGAATTAAACCGAATCATATCGAATTTGGCTGCAGTGAAGAATGGATCGATAAAGAGGGTAGAATTTTAAGGGCAGATTTTAACGATTTTTCTTTAATGAGTCTCTATATGCCATCTGGCTCAAGCGGAGATGAACGTCAGGTTAAAAAGTACGAATTTATGCGGTTCTTTGATGAGTACATCGGAGAATTGCGTAAGGAGATCCCGAATTTGATTGTAAGCGGCGATTATAACATCTGCCACACCTCAATAGATATCCATAACCCGAAATCAAACGCCAATTCATCTGGATTTTTACCAGAAGAACGGGAGTGGATGCAGTTATTTTTGGATAATGGTTTCATCGATACTTTCCGTCATTTTAATAAAGATCCACACCATTATACCTGGTGGAGTTATCGCGCGGGCTCCAGAGGGAAGAACCTGGGTTGGCGGATCGACTACCATTTGGCTACCAAACCTATGGAAAACCGCCTGAAAAATGTTAGAATTTTACCCGATGCGATACATTCAGATCATTGCCCGGTTCTTTTAGAGATAGATTAATGTATTTGGTTAACCGTTTTGTTATTCACGATTAACCGATTTAAATAGTTAACCAATTAACCTTCAGCTAACCAAATGCTAATCACAGATATAAAAGGCCTGGTAGGCTTACATTCCAAAGATAAATTAGTGCTGCGTGGCAGTGAATTAGGTCATTTAGCTGTTCTTGAAAATGCATGGCTTTTAATCGAAGATGGTCTGATCAAAGATTTTGGCAAGATGGATTCAATCCCGTATCATATCTCAAATCTCCCATCTCAAGTCTCGGCAAAGGGCAGATATATTTTCCCTTCATGGTGCGACAGCCATACACACATTGTTTTTGCTGCTTCGCGCGAGGAAGAATTTGCCATGAAAATCCAAGGCAAAAGCTATGAGGAAATTGCCGCTGCGGGAGGTGGAATTCTAAATTCGGCAAATAAACTCCAAAAAGCTTCAGAAGACGAATTGTTTGAAAGTGCATCTGTGAGATTAAAGCAGATGATCCTTCTGGGAACTGGTGCCGTTGAAATTAAAAGCGGATATGGGTTAACCACAGAGAGCGAAATCAAAATGCTCAGGGTAATCCGCAGGCTAAAAGATCAGTTCCCGATTCCTATAAAAGCAACTTTCTTAGCCGCTCATGCTTATCCGGCTGAATTTAAAAACAACCATCAGGGTTATATCGATTTAATTATTAATGAAATGTTGCCTCAAATAGCAGAAGAAAAATTGGCTGACTATATTGATGTTTTTTGCGAAAAAGGGTTTTTCTCTGTCGAAGAAACCGATCAGGTATTAAAGGCGGGTGCAAAATATGGACTAAAACCAAAAGTACATGCCAATCAGCTTTCCGTTTCGGGGGCAATAGCGGTTTCTGTGCAAAATAGAGCCATTTCAGTTGATCACCTCGAAGAAAGTGATGAAGAAACAATAGAAACGTTAAGAAATGCTGATGCCATTGTAACATTACTCCCTTCTTGTTCGTTTTATCTGGGTATTCCTTTTGCTGATGCCAAAAGCTTTATTAAAGCCGATTTGCCGGTTGCTTTGGCTACCGATTACAATCCTGGTTCAACACCTTCAGGAAACATGAATTTTGTGGTTTCACTTGCATGCATTAAAATGAAGATGCTCCCTGAGCAGGCGATAAATGCTGCAACATTAAATGGTGCGGCAGCAATGGAGATAAGTGAAGATTATGGGAGCATTGCTGTTGGTAAAAGAGCGAACCTGTTTATAACCAAACCGATGTCTTCAATTGCCTATTTGCCGTACAGCTTTGGCGAAACGCAAATAGAAACTGTTATTTTAAACGGTGAAATTTACAATGGATAACCTTAAAATATATTCGCAGGGCAACATCGATCATTTACTGATCGCTCGTGATGGCGAAATCAAACTGGGCGAAAGGGTTAATGTATATCAACATGAGGAGCGAGCTTTATCAGGTGATAGTATTTCGGTAGATGGATTAAAAGCCAGTAGTTCGAAATTTGTATTGTTCGGTATTCCGGAAGACATAGGCGTGCGTGCAAACCTGGGTATCGCAGGTGCAGCCTCTATGTGGCGGCCAAGTTTGGTGGCTTTTTTAAATATCCAGAGCAATCGCTTTTTAAACGGAGAGGAGGTTTTGGTTTTAGGCCATTTCGAAATCGATGAGCCCGAAGATTCTTCCTTAATGGGTTTAAGAAATAAAGTAGCACAGATTGATGAGCTGGTTTATCCCGTAATTGAAAAAATTGTAGCTGCAGGTAAAATACCTATTGTGATTGGTGGTGGTCATAATAATGCCTACCCCATAATTAAGGGTACTTCTTTAGCACATGAAGAGCCAATAGCGGTTTTAAATGTGGATGCGCATGCTGATTTAAGAGAACTGGAAGGTAGGCATAGCGGGAACGGATTTTCTTACGCGCTAAAGGAAAACTACCTGAATAATTATTTCATGTATGGCTTGCATCAAAATTATAATAATGAAGCCATTTTAAATCAAATAGATACGAACCCAAAGTTTAAGGCTGTGTTTTTTGAAGATATTTTAACCGGGGCTGACTTTACTGACATAGTGAATGAAATAGGCTCAGTTGTAGGCTTGGAAATTGATCTGGACTGCGTTCAAAATGTACTTTCCAGCGCCGAAACACCATCTGGTTTCGCAATTAACGATATTAGAAAGTTAATTTTGACTAGCGCAAAGAAATTTTCTTATTTGCATTTAAGCGAGGGGGCAACCCGAATGTTGGATGGGAGGGTGAGTAGGTTGACCGCTAAACTGGTTGCTTATCTGGTGAGCGATTTTGTTAAAGGCTATAGTTCTTAAGTTTAGGCACGTATTCATGGAAAACACGGAGTATTCCTGTGTTGGGTTGTCCGCCAAAGCCGTCATTTCGAGTGGAGTGTAACGCAGCCGAGAAATCTGTCTCGAGCGTACTTTTGATTTAGATCTCTCCATTCTGCTGTGTTCCAGTCGAGATGACGAAAAATTGGGGAAGGGTGAAGACTTTTTTATGAAGCACCCAGACCGAAAACTAATGGCCACTGAACTAATGAGCCCTTACAGGTGCTCAGCTTCGTATTTTTCACCAGCTTTCAGCATCAGTTCGATCTGTTTCAGGTCTTCAGCCGTTAATTCCTCCTTTTCCTGTAACTCGAATACCGCAATCATATTGTCTTCGTATTGTTTTTCGGTTTTGATAACGATTTCCTGTGGCATGCTGGTAAGCTTAAAATTTTATAATTTCTGTTGGCGTAATGCAAAAATCCAACTTGATGTCGTGTTCATTTACATCATCGATTTTTTCAATAGCAGGGCACAAAGATAAGCCTATTTTTTGAGCATTTATATCCTGTAAAAAACGATCGTAAAAGCCCTTGCCATAACCCACCCGGTAACCTTGTTTATCGAAAGCTAAAAGTGGAATAACAACAAGATCTACTTCGCCCTCATGTAGGTTTCCTTTCTGCGGTTCCAGGATGTTATAAAGGTTTTTCTTTAAATCGCCTACTCCTAAATATTCGTGATTGGTCATTAAAGCGGTTTCAAAATCGGCTTTAGGTACAATGATTTTAATTCTGGGGTGATTTTGGTTAAGCCACTCGATCAGTAAAAAAGTATTAGGCTCTTTTTTCTCTGTAATGGGTAAGAAGATGTGTAGTGTTTTAATTTGGCTAAAATCGAGTGTTTTAAGCTGTTTTAAAAGTGCATCGTTCAGGCTTTCGTATGTCGCATCGCTTAGCAATAACCTGTCTTTTAATGCTTGCTTTCTGATTTCGGCTTTTAACATAATATTCAAATTTATGTTTTTATAACAAGATAGCGAAGCAGGTTGTTTTTTACAGATGTAGAAACCAAAAAGCCCCTGAAGAGTTCACTTCAGAGGCTTCCATATATTTTAATCAAATTATTTTACACGCTCAACGTACTCGCCGGTGCGGGTATCGATTTTAATTTTGTCTCCTTGGTTTACAAACATCGGAACTTTCACCTCAACACCATTTTCTAATGTTGCCGCTTTTAATGCGTTTGTAGAAGTATCGCCTTTAACAGCTGGCTCCGAATAGGTAATTTCAAATTCAGCAAAGTTTGGCAATTGAGCCATAATTGCTTCTTCGCTTTCCATAGAAACAATAATGTTCATGCCTTCCTTTAAGAATTTAATAGCCGAACCGAATAAAGCTTTCTCAACGTTAAACTGTTCGTAATTGTTGTTGTCCATTACTACCAGATAATCACCTTCTTCGTATAAATATTGATAATCATTGGTTTCAACGCGGCAGATTTCTACAGCCTCGTCGGTATTCATACGAGCTTCAACAATTCTGCCCGATTTAATGTTACGGAATTTACCAGTGTAAAATGCTCCACCTTTTCCTGGTGTACGGTGATTCCATTCGTCAACAGTAACCAGCTCGTTGTTTATGCGAAGAATGTTGCCTGTTTTAATTTCTGATGCTTTTGCCATATTGTGTTATCCTAAATTGGATTTATATTTCAGTTTTTCGTGACGGCAAAGGTAAAATTATTTTGATAAAAACCTATAAAGGTTTAAGGTATAAGGCTTAGGGTTTAAGGAGATCTAAAGCCTCAGTTCTGCTATTTTACCCGCTCCATGTATTCGCCGGTTTTGGTGTCAACTTTAACCTTATCTCCCTGGTTAATAAATAAAGGAACCCTTATTTCTGCGCCGGTTTCTACAGTGGCATATTTTTGTGCACTGGTAGAGGTATCGCCTTTTACAGCGGGTTCGGAATAAGTAACTTCTAACTCTACACTATTAGGAAGCTGTGCAACAATCGGTTCATCGCTCTCAAAAGCAATAGTTACATTCATGCCCTCTTTTAAAAACTTAATGGAGTTTCCGAAAAGCAACTTGGGGATATTGTATTGCTCAAAAGTGTTGTTGTCCATCACCACCAAATAATCGCTATCTTCATAAAGGTATTGATAGTCGTTGGTTTCTACACGGCAAATGGTCACCTCTTCATCGGTCCGGAAACGGTATTCTACAATTTTGCCAGTTTTTACGTTGCGCATGCGGGCCTGATAAAAAGCCCTTAAATTTCCTGGAGTACGGTGGATGTATTCTTCTACACTTACCAACTCTCCGTTAAAACGAAGCACATTTCCGCTTTTTACTTCTGATGCCTTTGCCATTTTATAATGAAATCTAGTTTTGTTAATTTTTGAGCACCAAAGTTAAAAAAAAGGAATGATGATTTGGAAAGGAAAATCCGTTGTTCACTGGTTCAGTAGCCATTAGTCTGGAGGGTATTCGGTTTTTGGTTTTAGTGAATGTTAACTGGTAAAAAAATATCCACATAAAAGAAATGCCTTTGGGAACCACTCCAAAGGCATAATCAACCTAAACCTCAAACTAAACTATGAAAAACTCTTTGCCTTTACGGGCTATATATTTTGATTCCGAAATACGGAAAATATGATCTTTTACTTCAAGAGATAAATTAAATAATTGTTTCTCTTTTTGGTGGTGCAAAGGTACGAACAATTTGTGAATCACAAAATATTTTTAGAAAAATTTATTTTTAATACAAATGTATGACAAAACGGACGTTCTGTAAGGGGATGGGTTTTAAGGTAACTTACTTATAATCTGATATTTGTATCTGATTTGTGCAGAAATTGTATTCTTGTATTTGATTAGAGCCAATTATTGTCAGGCGGTCCTTTCCAAAATTTTCGATCAGTTCGCGGTACCAATTTATTCCCTGAACGTCTAAATTGCTCGTTGGCTCGTCTAAAAATAAAATTGGTGTATCGGTACAACATGCCAAAGCTAGTTTGGTTCTTTGCTTCATTCCCGATGAAAAGTACTTGATTTCTTTGTTCGCTGCTTTTTCTAATCCTAATATGGTGATCAGCTTTTTTGAATCGAGTCCCGGAGCAAAATTTTTGAACTTAAAATGGAAATCAATGCTCTCTTTTAAGGTAAATGTTTCAACAAGTTCGAGATATGGGGCAGCCAGGCTGATGTATTTATAAATATTTTCTACAGAAATCTCTTTGGTGTCTGAGAATGAAATTTCTCCTTCCGAAGGAGATAAGCTACCCGTTAAAACGCTTAATAAAGTTGATTTACCAGAGCCATTAGGTCCCAGTATTGCATAACTATTGCCAGAGGTGAATTCAGTACTTAAATTTCTAAAAATCCATTCCTTATTAAACCTTCTGCCAACATTTTGTAAAGTGATATTCATTTGGGTTAAGCGCTAGGCGTTTGGAGTTTGGCGGTGATCGTTTTTATCATGCAAACGCTATTATCAACACCAATGTATTGCCCGTAGTTGGGCGTAATGTGGTAACCCAATTTTAGGTAAAGTGCAATGGCTTCCGGTTGTTTCTTGCCTGTTTCTAAAACACATGCAGTAAAACCGAGTTCAGCAGCCCAGCTTTCTAATTCATTTAAAACTTTGGCAGCTATGCCTTGCTTTCTATAATCTGGATGTACAAACATTCTTTTAACTTCGGCTTCTGTTGCTGAAAAAAGCTTTATGGCACCACAGCCAACAGCAATTGCATTGTGATAAGCTACAATAACTTCTTTAATGGCATCAACCTTGTTAAACTGTGCATAAAAAGTATGGTCGTCACCATCTCTAACAGCTAAATCCTTATCCAATAAAGCAACCAAAGTCCTAAAATCGGCATTGTCTGAATCGGTTCTGATTAGCATTAAATCACTCATGAATATATTTGAATTTGGTTAAGGCAATGGATTTTACCCTTCACCTTAAACCTTTCCGCTTCTACCTTATTAGCTTCCCATTCCGAAACCCTTCATTACCCCGCGGTTAGAATTACGGATAAAATCTACAATTTCATCACGGATTTCCGTTGGTTTAAATTCGGCTTCAATCATGTCTAAAGCTTTCGTTACGTTATTGTGTTTTACAAAAAGCACACGGTAAATCTCTTGGATTTCGTCAATCTGCTCGTTAGTAAAACCTCTTCTGCGCAAACCCACAGAGTTAATGCCTGCATAAGAAAGTGGCTCGCGAGCTGCTTTTACATAAGGAGGAACATCTTTGCGTACCAATGAACCACCAGTTACAAAGGCATAAGAACCCACTTTAACGAATTGATGTATAGCAACCAAGCCTGCTAAAACGACATTGTTTCCAATGGTAATATGGCCAGCTAAGGTGGTGCTGTTTGAGAAAATGCAGTTGTTTCCAACTTCACAATCGTGCGCAATATGTGAGTATGCCTGAATTAAACAATTGCTACCGATAGTGGTTTTCCATTTATCTTTTGTACCACGGTTAATGGTTACACATTCGCGGATAGTTGTATTGTCGCCAATTTCTGCAGTAGTAACTTCGCCGGCAAATTTTAAATCCTGTGGTTCGCCAGAAATAACAGCGCCAGGAAATATGCGGCAGTTTTTGCCGATACGTGCACCATCCATAATGGTAACGTTCGATCCGATCCAGGTTCCTTCTCCAATTACAACGTCTTTATGTATCACTACAAAGGGTTCGATTACCACGTTTTCGGCAATCTTTGCCTGCGGATGTATGTATGCTAAAGGTTGTATCATTATTGGGCGGGTTCTGCTTGTTTAACTTTTGAAATTTGAGCCATCATTTCGGCTTCGACAACGATTTTTTCCCCAACCATACCTACACCTTTCATCTGGGCAATGCCCCTTCTGATTGGTTCAAGTAAATCGCAGCGGAAAACAATAGTATCGCCAGGAAGAACCTGGGCCCTAAAACGTACGTTATCTATTTTTAAGAAATAGGTTAAATAATTTCTAGGATCTGGAACGGTGCTTAACACTAATATACCACCAACTTGAGCCATAGCCTCGATTTGAATTACACCCGGAAAAACTGGTGCACCAGGAAAGTGACCTTTAAAAAACTCTTCGTTCATGGTTACGTTTTTAACACCTACCACATGGTTTTTAGAAAGTTCTAATATTTTATCAACGAATAAAAATGGTTGCCGGTGCGGCAAAATATCCATAATCTGAACAACGTCATACAATGGTTTTGCACTTGGATCGTAAACCTTTTGTATTTTTTTGTTTTTCTCTTTTTTAATCGCTGCTTTAATTTTTTTAGCAAAAGCAACGTTTGCTGCATGGCCCGGGCGGGCAGCCATAATATGGCCTTTTAAATGCATGCCAACCAAAGCTAAATCGCCGATCATATCTAATAATTTATGACGGGCAGGCTCATTTTGGTAACGCAGCTCCATGTTGTTCAAAATTCCCTGGGGGGCAACATCGATATCTTTACGGTTAAATAATTTAGCCAGGTGGCGTAATTCATCTTTGGTAACTTCTTTATCTACAATTACAATGGCGTTATTTAAATCACCACCCTTAATTAAATTGTGCGATAATTGGTATTCCAATTCGTGTAGAAAACAGAAGGTACGGCAAGAAGCAATTTCTTTCTTAAACTCTGCAATGGTATTAATGCCAGCGTGCTGGCTGCCCAAAACAGGAGAATTATAATCAATCATACACGTAAAACGATAGTCGTCTAACGGCATGGCTACAATTTCTACTTTTCTATCTTCTTCGGTATAGGTAATGTTATGTGGGATGGTGAAATACTCGCGATCTGCATTTTGCTCAACTGTACCTACTTCCTCCAGTAAATCAACAAACTGGATAGAACTGCCGTCCATAATTGGGGTTTCTGGTCCATCTAATTTAATTAGTACGTTATCGAGGTCCATACCAACCAGCGATGCCATTACGTGTTCTACAGTGCTAACGCTAGCGCCATTTTGGGTAAGCGTAGTGCCTCGTGAGGTATCGGTAACGTTATCTGCATCGGCTTCGATAATCGGGTGGCCATCTAAATCAATACGCTGAAATTTAAAGCCATGATTTTCGGGGGCCGGGCAAAATGTTAAAGTAACATTAGCGCCTGTGTGTAAACCAACACCAGATGCCGATATTTCTTGTTTAATCGTTTTTTGTCTAACGTTCATTGTGTATTGTATTCTTTTCCAGTTCAGCTGTAAGCTTTTTCAATTCCTGTTCGAGCGCGTTTATTCTTTTTTCTACATCTGGAAGATGTTTAAAAATTACTGAGGCACGCATCCAGTTGCGCAATGGCTGCGCCGGACTACCGTGCCATTGTTTATTTTCTTCTGTAATATTAAAATTGATACCGGCCTGTGCGCCAATCTGAGTGCCCTTTGCTAAAGTTAAGTGCCCGGCTATACCAACTTGTCCGCCAACAACACTGTTAGGGCCAATTTTTGTACTTCCTGATATACCCGACTGTGCGGCTAAAACCGTGTTCTCGCCAATCTCTACATTGTGCGCAATCTGGATCAGGTTATCGATTTTTGCACCTTTCTTTACAATTGTTGATCCCATTGTTGCACGATCTACAGTTGTATTTGCGCCAATTTCTACGTCATCTTCAATTATAACGTTTCCAATCTGAGGGATTTTATTGTAAGTGCCGTTTTTTTGTGGGGCAAAACCAAAACCATCGCTTCCTATAACGGTATTGGAATGAATAACGACCCTGCTGCCGATTATTGAATTGTGATAAATTTTTACACCAGGGAAAAAAGTGCTGTTTTCGCCGACTTTAGAATTCGCGCCGATAAAGGTTTGCGCATTTATTTTACAGCCATCTGCAATTTCTACATTTTCGGCCACATAAGCAAAAGCATCTATAAACACGTTTTTGCCAATTTTCGCTGTAGGGTGAACAAACGCCAGTTTGTCAATTCCAGATTGTGCGGTCTGGGCATTAACAGCTTCATTATATTTATCCAACAAGATTGTAAAAGCACTATATGGATTTTCTACACGTATTAATGTACTGGTGTATGGTTGCGTAGGGGCGAAATCCTTTGATACGATAACGACTGACGCCTGAGTAGAATACAAAAAATTTTCGTACTTAGGGTTCGAAAGAAAAGACAAGGAGCCTTCCTTTCCGTCTTCTATTTTAGAAAGTTCGGTAACGGCTACATCGGGGTTGCCATCAATGGAACCGTTTAGAAACTGACTTATCTGCGTGGCAGTAAATTGCATCGTACAAAGGTATATGTTAAATTGATATGAACAAAAAAACCTGCTCGGGTTAAACTGTGTATATTTTACACAATAATAAGACTTAAAACGGCACTAAAAGTTAAATATTTTGTTAAATAACCTTAAATCCCTCTGGGGTAACACAGGATATATTTTTCTACAGTTTTTTGCAGCGACTCCAGATTAGACAAATCTGAAGCCTTTGCAATATCAACAATATCATTATTTTTCATCAAAATCTTGATATTTCCAACCCCTGCGTTATATGCGCGGTTTTGGATCGAATCGGTAAAAACAAAATACCGTGCTTCTTCGGGTTTGATTTCTAATAAATTAACCGCGGCATCCTGTAAAAAGGTTACGCGGTTAAGATTGGCCATTTCGTTGCCCATTTCTACCTTGTAAAGATTTCTTGAAGTAAGCATTTTACATAACGTAGACAAAATTTTATCAGGATGTTTGGTCCAGACCTTAACAGCTGCATAAATATCCTGATCATCAAGGTTGGTAAAATGTTCCAGATTTTCGTGTTGAGAGAAGAAATTAGCCTCGTTAATATCGTTTTTTAAGAAATAATTTAATGATGGCGAAGCAAATAAATCGGCTCCAGTGGCTGATAATTCTTTTGCACGCTCTAGTAGCTTTACTAAAATCATCTCGCCAGCAATAACAGTTTTGTGCAGATAAACCTGCCAGTACATCAGCCGGCGGGCAATTAAAAATTTCTCGATAGAATAAATGCCTTTCTCCTCAATCACCAGATCATCATCGTAAACGTTAAACATCTTAATAATCCGATCGAAACTGATTACACCTTCACTAACACCCGTAAAAAAGCTATCGCGGTTTAAATAATCCATCCGATCTAAGTCTAACTGACCGGAAATCAGTTGGTGAAGAAACTTTTTGGGATAGGTGCCATTAAAAATTTCGATGGCATGGGTTAACCGCCCTTCAAAATGCACATTTAGATCGCGCATCAGTTTTGCCGAAATATCTTCATGTTTAATTCCAGTTACTAAAGAATGTTCTAATGCATGCGAAAAAGGGCCGTGGCCGATATCGTGTAGTAAAATGGCCAAAATGGCGGCTTCTTCTTCGCCATCGGTTATGGTATGTCCTTTACTTCTTAAAAGATTTATGGCCAAACTCATTAAATGCATGGCCCCTAAAGCATGGTGGAAACGCGTATGCAATGCACCTGGATAAACCAAATGAGTCATCCCAAGCTGTTTGATGTAACGCAAACGCTGGAAATAAGGATGTGATATCACATCGTAAACTAATTCGGATGGAATACTGATGAAACCGTAAACCGGATCATTTATTATTTTCTTCTTGTTCAATCGTTAAAAATAGTTAAATAGAAAGATACGGTACAAAAATTGCTATTTTTATTTATAGTTTGATTTACCTGCCAAAATTAAAAGGCAATACTTACCTATTTTTACAATAACATGCAAGAAACTAAAATATTATGGGCCGATGATGAAATCGACTTATTAAAACCTCATATATTATTGCTCAATGATAAAGGTTACCATGTAACTACATTTACCAATGGAAACGATGCATTAGAGGCATTTGGAAAAGCTCATTTTGACCTGGTTTTTTTGGACGAAAATATGCCGGGGATGAGTGGGATTGAGACCTTATCGGCCATTAAAAATTTAAATCCCGATGTTCCTGTTGTGCTGATTACCAAAAGTGAAGAAGAGAACTTGATGGAGGATGCGATAGGCAGCAAAATTGATGATTACCTGATCAAACCCGTAAATCCAAAGCAGGTTTTACTAACCATTAAAAAGCTGATCGATAACAAACGCCTGGTAAGCGAGAAAACTTCTATGGCTTACCAGCAGGATTTCCGCCGATTGGGTATGACGCTTGGCGACAGGCTGAATTACGAAGAGTGGGTGGATGTGTATAAAAAAATCGTTTTTTGGGAGCTGGAACTTGAAAAACTCGATGACCCGCAAATGCATGAAATTTTAACCATGCAGAAACAGGAGGCCAATACACAGTTTACTAAATTTATCGAAGAACATTATTTAGGCTGGATTAAAGAAAAAGATAAAGCCCCCTTGCTCTCTAATGAATTGCTAAAGAAAAAAGCCTTCCCTCATATTAACGATACCACACCGGTCTTTTTTATTCTGATTGATAATTTACGTTACGATCAGTGGAAAATCATTAATCCGCTAATTTCTGAATATTTCAGAATTGATGAAGAAGATATGTACACGAGCATTTTGCCAACAGCGACACAATATGCCCGTAACGCCATCTTTTCGGGCATGATGCCTTTGGATATGGAGAAACGTTTCCCACAGCTGTGGCAGAACGATGATGATGAAGGTGGAAAAAACATGCACGAAGAAGCTTTTCTGGCCGATAACATTAAACGTAGTTTAAGAAAAGATTGTAAATTCAGTTATAATAAAATCCTCACTTTTGAGCAAGGGAAAGATCTTGTTGATCAGACCAATAACTTGTTGCAGAACGATTTCAATGCCATCGTATTCAACTTTGTTGATATGTTAAGCCATGCCCGTACGGATATGCAGATGATCCGCGAGCTGGCCAATGATGATGCCGCTTACCGTTCGTTAACCTTATCTTGGTTTGAACATTCGCCACTTTGGGATTTGTTGAAAAAAATCTCACAGAAAAAGGTAAAAGTGATCATCACAACCGATCACGGAACCATCCGTGTTAAAAAACCAGTTAAAGTAATAGGCGATAGGAGCACAAACACCAATTTAAGGTATAAACAAGGTAGAAACCTTAATTTTAATGCAAAAGAAGTGTTTTTGATTAAAAATCCTCATGATGCGTTGTTGCCTAAAATTAACATCAGCAGCAGTTATATTTTTGCAAGAGAAGATAGCTATTTCGTTTATCCTAATAATTACAATCAGTTTGTGAATTACTATAACGAAACCTTCCAGCATGGAGGTATCTCACTTGAGGAAATGATTATACCGGTGGTGACGTATTCACCGAGGTAGGTTAAGGGATTTGAGACATGAGACTGTTAATTTTCAATAGAATCGTCCTCCTGAACTTATTTCAGGATCTGTCGCGATTGTAGGGTCTTCGACAGGCTCAGACTGACAAATCGCAAATAATCAGGCAAAAGCAATGCAATTATGTATTACTTTTGCCTTTATTTTTTTAAAATGGATATCGAAGTTAACAGTTTAGCCGATTTACCTGCTGTTGCACAACAGCTATCAGATTTTGCCAGTGGCCAAAAAGTCTTCATTTTTGAGGGCGATATGGGGGCTGGGAAAACAACCTTTATTAAAAATTTCTGTAAACATTTAGGTGTTGATGATGTGGTTTCGAGCCCTACCTATTCTATCGTTAATGAATATGAAAGTCCTAAGGGTTCGGTTTTCCATTTCGATTTTTATAGAATAAAAGATATTCACGAAGCTTATGACCTGGGCTATGAAGAATATTTTTATGGTGGTGGAGTTTGTTTAATAGAATGGCCTGAACGAGTGGAAGGGTTACTACCCGAAAAACATATTAAAATTGAGATAAATGAGCTGGATGAAAACCGCAGATTATTCAGATTTTCGAAGGTATAACAATTAGTTATCAATAAATTAACAGATTTTCCTTATCTTGAACAACCTAAAACTATCAAAATTTTAAATTCAACATGGCTACAGGATTACGCGAAGGAATGGCCGATATAGCTCGTCAGGGTTTACTACAAACGCAAGAGGCAAAGCTAGAAACCAGAAATAAAAAAAACAGTCTATATATAGGAATACCCAAGGAGATTTCTTTCCAGGAAAATAGAATTGCATTAACCCCTTTATCTGTTGCATTATTGGTAAATAATGGGCACCGCGTTGTTCTGGAAAGTGGAGCCGGCATTGGAGCTAATTTTTCTGATACCGAGTATGCTGAGCAGGGCGCTAAAATTGCCTATAACAAAAAAGAAGTTTTCGATGCCGATATCCTGATGAAAATTGCACCTCCCATGTTGGAAGAGATTGAGATGATGCATAAAGGGCAAACACTTATTTCTTCGTTGCAAACGGGAACGCTAAAGCAGGATTATCTGAAAGCGTTGATGCATAAAAAAATTAACGCATTATGTTTTGAGAATCTTCGCGATGAAGGTAATGTACTCAGCGTGGTACGCGCTATGAGCGAAATAGTGGGCTCGACCTCTATTTTGATTGCTGCAGAGTATTTGAGCAATGTAACAGGCGGAAAAGGTTTAATGCTTGGCGGCTTTACTGGTGTTCCTCCAACAGAAATTGTCATTTTGGGTGCTGGAACGGTGGGTGAATATGCCGCCAGAACAGCTTTGGCATTGGGGGCCGAGGTAAAGGTTTTCGATAGCTCCATTTACCGCTTACGCCGCCTGCAGAATAATTTAGGAAGCAGAGTGTTTACTTCGGTAATGCAACCTATTGTTTTGAATAAGGCTATTGTAACCTGCGATGTAGTAATAGGCGCCATTAGAGCTACCCACGGGCGTAGTCCATGCATAGTAATGGAAGAAACCGTTGCACGGATGAAACCACATTCGGTGGTAATTGATGTAAGCATTGATCAAGGAGGCTGTTTTGAAACTTCTGAAGTGACAAATCACACCAATCCAGTGTTTAGAAAATACGATGTAATCCACTATTGTGTGCCAAATATCGCTTCGCGTGTGCCAAGAACGGCATCTTACGCTTTAACGAACATCTTTGCTCCAATTTTATTGGATATTGGTGAGTTTGGAGGTTTAATGAATATGGTATGGAATAATCCGGGCATTCGTGAAGCACTTTATATTTACCAGGGTAATTGTACCAATAAAGATCTGTCCGATATGTTCAATCTGCCATTTAAGGATCTTGAGTTGTTGGTGGTTTCGAATCAGTAGAACTTTGCAATAAGGAGACTATCTATTTAGCGGATAAACCAACTAGATGTCATCCTGAGCTTGTCGAAGGACATTTTGTTCGTTATTCAAATGTAAAGGTCTTCGACAGGCTCAGACTGACAACCGTTTTAACTTGACAGCGGTAATGACCTATGCCAAATACCAATTATATGAAAATCAATCTCTTTACGTTATTTCTTTTCCTCTCGGTGGTAGTTTACGCTCAAAACAAACCTGCTCCGTTAAAAAAACTGGTGGTGGTGAGCTCCTATAATCAATATCTGGCATCAATAAAAACAGATCCGAATAACGAATTGGTTGAAATCAAAAAAGCCATTCCCAATATCAAATTAGATATCCGCTACGCCACCAAGAATAACTTTATGCAGCAGGTAATGTATAAACAGGCAAGGGCTTTTGCCCGAAAACCAGTAGTAGAATCGTTAAAAAAAATCCAAAAGGAATTAAATAGAAAAGGCTATGGCTTGAAGATATTCGATGGTTATCGGCCTTATGCTGTTACCATTGAGTTTTATAAAAAGGCCAGTGATAAAAACTTTGTAGCTAATCCGGCAAAGGGATCTAAACACAACAGAGGTTGTGCGGTAGATTTAACATTGATCAATTTAAAAACAGGTAAAGAAATAACAATGCCGACCCCTTACGACAGCTTCTCGGCTGCCGCTGCGGCGAAATACGAAAAGGTAGAGCCAGAGGCTAAAAAGAACCGCGATTTTTTAATTGCTATAATGGGTAAATATCAGATGAATGTGCTAGAGAACGAATGGTGGCACTATGATTTTTCAGGCTGGAAAAAGTACGATTTAATGGATATTCCCTTTGAGAAGCTTTAGAGGTTAATTAGCCAATAGCATTAGTTTGGGTGCCAAGTTGTAATTTTTAGGACGAGCATCATCCTGAACTTGTTTCAGGATCTGATCCTACATCCTTGAAACCTTAATTTTCTTAACTTCTCAATGGTAAATTATTTCAATAGTCATTAGTCTGAGAGCATACCGAATTAGTTTCGTCATTTCGATCCGATGGCTATCGAATGGAACACAGTGGAATGGAGAAATCTAACCTTTTCCGTGGTGTAAGATGTTACCATCTTACACTAAATTTAGCGCTCCAATTGTCAGGTGGTAACACCTGACGTCACAAACTACAAATGATGTGGCCTCCCGAATTGTTCCATTTTTACCTTCGCTTTATCCTCTTTTACAGCCAGTTCAAAAATGTAATCGTAATCATCATCTGTTAATTCCTCTTTAGGCTTTTTGCCGCCAAGGGCTTCAATAATCTCGAGTACGGTATTAGAATGGCCTGCTACAATAATGGTTTTGCCAGTATAATTGGTTTTAATGCTGTCTACAAGCGATTTAATGTCTTTATAATCGATTACCTTCGGAACCACCAATGAATCCAATGTTTGGTGTGTTCTTTTTGTCGGCGTGGCAAAAGCAACATCAAATTTTACCTTTTTTAGGTAGGTTGCTAAATCTCCTGCACGAACTCTTCCTTCATCAGAGAGATTAGGGTTGGTATCCTGTGGGTTCGATTTATCTTTCTCTGCATGCCTAACAATCCAAACTGTGGTAGTTTGTGCTGAAATTATGTTGGCAAAGAGAAGCGTTAACGACAGTAATACTAGCAGTTTTTTCATGTTATAAATATTCAAAAATTAATTGGATAAGAAAAGCTTTAAAAAGATATGGCAGCGATTAGCTTTTCAACATCCTCCTTTTCATGCCAGGCAGAAAGCACTATACGATCTAAAATTTCGTCGGTAGGATTTGGATATGGAAAAGACGAAATCAGGATCTGCTTTTGCAAGATACGTTGTGAAAAATTTACATCACCCAGTAGATACACAGGGAAATCCCATTCGTGTTTCCAGGTAAGATTTAATGCTCTTTCAAGTATTACCATATTGTTTTTCAGTTTATTTAGGGCCTTTCTATATATATCTTCGGCATGAATAAATGCATAAAGTGCGGCGGGACTTGGTGGAGAAGCACCAATAAAGGTATTTGTACTTTTAAGTTTATTGATTATTTTATTGGAGGCCAAAACAATACCTGCATCTACACCCAGTGCTTTTGCCATGGAGGCAACTACTACGTTTTCGATGTTTTCTTGTTTGGGAAGATTTAAGATGGCACCCATACCATTATTGTTTACGCCAATTCCATGAGAATCGTCAACAACAAGGATTATATTTTTATCCTTATGGATTTCTTTTACAAAGTCGAAATCATAAATTTCGGGTACAAGATTATTCATGGAATTACTAATCAGAATCCAGGTTTTTTCTTCAGATGAATTTATTCTTTCAATCGTTTCCTGTTTCCAATCTCGAAATAATTTTACGTTTTTGATTTGATTTTCTACCAACCAAAGTGCGGGGTGTGCTGCAGGGCCATAAATTACTTTCCCCAATCTGGATAAATCCTTAACGGTAAGCTGTGCTGCTAAATATCCGCTTGAAGTAATCAGCGCAGCTTCTGCTCCATACCGTGCTGCTGCTACTTTTTCGGCATCATCGTAAATGCCAAGCTGAATGTTGTTGGTGCGGCTTGTTCCGTTGTTTAAACCGAATTTTTTAATCCCTTCGATATACAGATTGATGAAGTCCTGATTTTTAGGAATGCCCAAATAAGCCGTCCCTCCAAAATATAAATAGGTGTTTCCTGCAATATTTATGTGGTTAGAAAAAGGTTGCTCAATCGATTTAAAGTTCGGCTTCATATTAATTGTAGTTTCTTCCAAGCTCATCATTTGCAGCACGGATAATAGATTTATCGCCATTGTCATCATGGTAGAATTCCCAGAACATGATTCCATTTGCAATATCTTTAGCGAGTTTAGCTTTTTTCTTGGTGGTTATGGTTCCATTAAAGTAAAATTGAACGCCATCAATCAATGCATTATCTAAACTTACATCAGCCCCCACTGTTACAAAATCGCGATAGGCCTTAGCCGAGTTATTGGCATTTTTACCATAAGCCGGGATGCCCAGAACTGCTTTCTCCTTTGGCATACCGCGGGTGCTTAACCAATAATTTAAACTGGCAACGGCCATGTTGTAAGATGCATGTTGTATAGGCTCATTTTTATCCCAGCCAATGCCATCATACACCATAATATTAAAAAAATCTACAGCAGGGAAAACTTCCGATTTTAATCCATCCCGAATACTGCCGGCGTATACACCTGGGGTTATGGCCGCACTTAAAAATTTATGGTATTTGTGTAGCGAATCTGAAAGCTCTTTCATTAACAGCACGTAATTATCTGCTGATCCATCGCTGGTACTTGGATACTCCCAATCCATATCTACCCCGTCCAGATCATTTGTTTTGGCAAAAGTTAGCACATTTTTTACGAACAGCTTTCTCGCCTTTGCAGATGCCGCTATGGTTACAAAAATACTTTTCGTACCCGATATCGAAATGCCTGTTTTTACGCCATTTTCCCTTGCTTTTTGCATTATAGTTGTAAATCGAGCGGGTTGTTCTAACGCTGCTAAACTTCCATCGGTATTGGGGTTTAGAAATGCATAAAAGAGGTGCGTAATCATTTTGAACTTCGAATCTACAACACTGGCTGGATCTCGGTAACTTGGGAAATAGCTTACAATTTTAAAGCTATTGTCGGGTACGTATGGTGTAGTAGGGATAGGAGGTTCACTTATGGGATCATTTTTCTTACAAGCTGATATAATAAGCAGGGTAGAGATGCCAGTTAATAAATAGAATTTCTTCATAGAATAGGGGTTATTTGATGTTACATATACTTAAAAAGTATTGTGTATATAAGTGATTATCCTCACCATTTCTGCACGTACCTCGGCAGTTGGTTTTACAAAGCTGTTGTTCATGAAAGAATAAATGTACGTTTTGCCTTTTTTTGTGAGTACGTATCCACTTTGATTATGAACGCCACCGAGCGAACCCGTTTTTCCGAAAACAAAAGGTTTGTCGGTTTTAGGATAAGCGTTTTTTAAAGTGCCACTTTTTCCTCCTGCAGGCAACAAGTCAAAAAGCTTTTCCGGATTGTTTACCAATCTATAAATGGAATCAAGGAGGTATACATTATCACGCGGTGTAAATAAATTCTGACGGGACAAACCAGATCCATCAGCCCATTTTACTTTATCAGGCAAAAAAGAAAGGTAATTTTTCGTAATGTAATCAATGGCTTTTGTTGTACTCAACGTATCACCAATCTGATTGGAGCAAACCAATAACAAATGTTCGGCGATAAAGTTATCGCTGGGTAGCATCATGTGTTTTAAAACAGAATCGCGCTTTGCGCCCGATAAAGTTTTAGCATACGATGGTATTTTTAAGTTTATAATGCCGACAGGTTTATGCAGGGTATCTGATAATATTTCGACGGTAACCCGTGCACTGGTTTTATATGGGTTTTGCTGATTGTAGCCTGGTTGCACTGAAACGGCGGGATAATGAAAGCGGTTGCTTAAAAAATCTCTGCTTACCTGAAAACTCCCCGTTTTTTTAGTAGAATCTATTTCGAAACAGGAAGCAAACACTTTGGGTTCAATATTGATTTTATTTGGAGTGGCATAAGTAGAAGTAACCATGTTATCCATAATTGGCATTTCGGTAATTTCTGGCTGATAATAATAATCGTAATCATCCCATGACCAGCCATCGCCAAAAAAACTGCCCGAATATCGTCCGGGAGAAAAAAATAGTTTTTTGTTCGAAGCCAAAAGAAAATTGTAAGCCGATTTGTCTTTTACTGCAAACTGTAAAAAAGCCGGATCGCCTGTGCCCCAAAAAATCAATGAATCATTCCGTTCAATATATTTTAAAGCAGGCATTAAATCTGGCAGCATTTTTAAACTCGCAAAAAAAGTATAAAGCTTGGTGTTGGATGCTGGGGTGAAATACTTATCGGCATCTTTCTGAAAGACCATTTTTTTATCTGAAGGATTGTAAAGGGCGAAGCCAACCTGATACTGTTTAATTACCTGGGAATTTTTAAACTCTTTAGCTACTTTTTTTGAAATGACTTTATTGGTTGAGCAACTTGTTAACAAACAAATAGATAATGCGAATGCAACAAAAATAAAATTATGATTTTTTAAGGGAAACATGTTCTAAATTTAGGGGACATAATTATCAACTAATTTATTAAATTTAGTTTAATGTTAACCAAATATAACCCCAGTGTAATAATCTGTTTACGCAAATTCACAATTTGTTTGGGGTTGGTATTTCTTGCATCTTCTGTGTTTGGTCAGGAATTCCTTTTTAAAAGAAACCGGCAAAAACAGTCAATTACTTTTAAGTGCATCAAAAACATAATGGTTATTCAGGTGTATGTAAATGGTAAGGGGCCGTATGATTTTGTTCTTGACACTGGAGTTGGACCGATGATTATTACCGATCCATCCATTATCGATTCGTTGAATTTTAGTAAACTTCGTAAAATTAAAGTATCTGGCTTGGGCATTGAAACCGTTGAGGCCTATGTTTCTCAAAGTCTGGATGTTAAAGTGGGCAGTGCAAGCATTGAAAATATACCAACGGCAATCTTAAAAGAAGATCTCTTTAACCTGTCGGGGCATTTGGGGCTGAAAATTTACGGCTTGTTGGGCTTTAGTTTTTTTAACAGCTTTATTGTTGATATAAGGTACAGTGAAAATAGGCTGATTATTTACGATCACGATGCCAAGATCAAATACCGCGGAAAAAAAATACCTATTGAGATTCAGAATCAGAAACCGTATATTTTAGCTACTGTTGATGTTCCTGGTGGTAAAACCGTTGAGGCAAGGTTTTTAATGGACACAGGAGCCAGCCATGCTTTATCGCTCGAAATGCTCCATGGAACCGAATTCCCGCTACCTGAAAAAAAAATCAAAGCAAATTTAGGAATGAGCCTTAGTGGCCAGATTAAGGGGCACGTTGGCCGTGTTGGCAAGTTTAATGTAGGTGGTTATGTTTTTAAAGACGTTGTTGCAGGATTCCCTGATTTTAAGAGTATTGCAGATAAGATCGATTTATCAAAGCGGAATGGAAATTTAGGAGCGGATTTACTGCGGAAATTTAATATCCAGTTTAACTACCAGGGAGGTTTTATTTATGTTAAGCCTAACGGTTTAAGCAAAGTTCCTTTCGAGCACGATATGATAGGTATGGTGATTTATCTCGATCAGAAAGAGTATAAAAGGGTATTGATTGGGGAAATAGACGAAAATAGCCCGGCAGAAAAAGCGGGGTTATGCCCTGATGATGAAATTATTGCGGTAAATTTCAAAAGCATAGATGCCTATTCTTTAAATGAGCTTACCGAAATGTTTAAATCAAAAGCAGATAGAAATGTAATTTTTGAAATTTTTAGAGACAATCAAGTCTATTTTAAAGTGGTGCGCCTTGAGAAGAGGATCTGATAAGCGTAATTTTCCAGTTACAAAAGAATTGTCGTGTAACAAGGGTCTAACTTTAACCTCTTATTGCCAAGCAAACTAACTTTTATATACACATGAAGAAAAACTTTAAGGTACTTGCCCTAGCAGGTATCGTAGTGCTTGGTGTAGCCGGATCAGGTTCGGTATATGCCCAGAAAAAAACTAAAACAACAAAAGGAGCTACTCCAGCAGCCCCGGCAGCAGCACCAAAAAAAGAAGGAATTAAACCATTTTCTGAGGTAATTACCGCAAAAGCCAGAACAACAAACGGTTTATTTAAAACACACAAGGTAGACGATAAATGGTATTTTGAGATACCAGATTCGATGATCAACCGCGAAATGCTTGTGGTTACCCGGTTGGCAAAAGTGCCTGCGGGAGTAAAAGTTGGCAACCAGCAATATGGTGGTGAACAATTAAATGAACAGATATGGAAATGGGAGCGTAGAGGCAAACAGGTTTATATTCGCGTACCAAGCTATTCAACAAAGGCCGATCCAAACAGCGATATGTACGAATCGGTACAAAACTCTAATCTTGAGCAGATCTTAGCCAGCTTTGAAATTAAAGCTTATAACAAAGATACTACAGGCGTTGTAATTGATGTGACCGATTTTTATAACGGTGATGTAATGGCAATTGGTGCTACCGATCAGATCCGTAAAGCTTATAAAGTCACGATGTATGATGCAACACGCTCTTATATCGATACGGTAAAAACTTTCCCTATTAATGTTGAAGTAAAAACAGCTAAAACGTACCGTGCAGCAGAATCACCAACTGATAACAGTAATGGAGCCGTTACTTTCGAATTTAATACATCGATGTTATTATTGCCAAAAATCCCTGTAAAAGCAAGGATAATGGATAGCAGGGTGGGTTTCTTTGGTCAATCTCAAATAGATTATGGAAGCAACGCACAAAAGGCAGAGCGTACGGCCTACATTCATCGCTGGAATTTGGTTCCAAAAGATACCAACGCCTATAAACGTGGCGAATTGGTAGAGCCGGTAAAACCTATCGTGATTTATATCGACCCTGCAACGCCTAAAAAATGGGTTCCGTTTTTAATTCAAGGGATTAACGATTGGCAGGTAGCTTTTGAGGCTGCAGGTTTCAAAAATGCCATTATGGGTAAAGAAGCGCCAACGCCTCAACAAGATCCTCAGTTTAGCGTTGAGGATTCCAGGTATTCAGTTGTTCGTTATTTTGCATCTGATATTGCAAATGCTTACGGCCCGCATGTTAGCGACCCACGTACCGGACAGATTTTAGAAACGCATATTGGTTGGTACCATAATGTAATGAACCTATTGCGTAACTGGTATTTTGTACAAACAGCTGCTATTAATCCTGAAGTGCGTAAAGCTAAATTTAGCGATGCGCAAATGGGCGAATTAATCCGTTTTGTTTCTTCACACGAAATTGGCCATACTTTAGGTTTACCACACAACTTTGGCTCGAGCTACGCTTACCCGGTTGATTCGTTACGTTCAAAAGCATTTACAGATAAACATGGTACTGCGCCATCTATTATGGATTATGCACGTTTTAACTACATTGCTCAACCTGGTGATGGCGTAACCAAACTTCACCCGCAAATTGGAGAATACGATAAATGGGTAGTGAAATGGGGATATTCTTGGATCGCTGGAAACAAAACTGCAGAACAGGAAAAAGAAATTTTAGACCAGTGGACATTGAAAAATGCAGGTAATCCATTGTATTTCTATGGCCGTCAGGGAACTTCATTAGATCCTCGTTTGCAGAGCGAAGATTTGGGCGACAATGCAATGAAAGCAAGTACTTATGGTATTGCCAACTTAAAACGTATTTTGCCTAACGTAGAAAAATGGACTTATCAAAAGGGTAAAGACTATAGCGATTTAAAAGAAATCTACACCGAAATTGTTGGTCAGTTTAACCGTTATATGGGGCATGTGGCAACAAACGTTGGTGGATTAAGCGAAAACTTTAAAACCTACGAGCAAAAAGGGCCAGTTTACACCTATTTGCCTAAAGCAAAACAAAAAGAAGCCGTTGCTTTCTTCAATCAACAATTATTTACTACCCCACTTTGGTTAATCAGCAATGATCAACTCAGTAAATTTGATAATGGTGTATTGCTAAACCGCATTAAAAGTGTTCAAGCGAATACTTTAGGCAATTTATTATCCGCTTCGCGTATTGCTCGTTTATTAGATAACGAAACTAAAAACGGTGCAGCAAAAGCATACACCTTACCTGAATTATTTACGGACTTAAGATCGTCGGTTTTTGTTGCAGGAAGAGCAGATGCATTTAAACGTAATTTACAACGTGCTTATGTAGACCGTTTACAG
Source organism: Pedobacter kyonggii (assembly GCF_004310665.1). Taxonomy (GTDB): domain Bacteria; phylum Bacteroidota; class Bacteroidia; order Sphingobacteriales; family Sphingobacteriaceae; genus Pedobacter; species Pedobacter kyonggii. The sequence goes on from NZ_SIXF01000012.1 coordinate 50,812, forward strand.
GATTTAATGACCAAAGAAGCAGAACTTCCGGTTGGATTCCCTGTAGATTATGCAGCAAGTTACGGTTTAACGCCAATTAATGTTGGTTTATCTGATATCAGACCACTGGTTAGAGCAGAGTTAAAAGCCTTATTGGCTACTACAAAAGCCAGAGCAGCTGCAGGCGATGCCATTACCAAAGCACATTATGAAGATTTGAATATCAGAATTAAAGATATTTTAGATCCGAAAAAATAATTTTAAGCAGGATTTTTGACTGTTAATTCCGTTACCACGAACACAGAAACGGAGCGATCAATTTAATGATCGCTCCGTTTTTTTGTATTTTCATTTGTATAATTTTTGATGCTTTAAGCTAAACGCACAGCAGTTTTTTAATTTTATGGTTAAAACAGCTATTATGCTTAAAAGATTATTATTTGCCCTTACCTTATTTACATACAGTTTATCTGCTTTTGGCCAAACTACTGATTCGTTAACGGTTATAAAAACCAAATGGCATAAAAACAGAATTGCCAAACAGGTAGCTTTATTCCAGTATCACTACGGTCAGAAAAATCTTTTCGCTGCAAATGAAAACATTTCGTTTTTAGAAATAAAAAATACTGGTCGAAAGGCAGTTTTTGCTATTGGTGCAGAAGAGAAAGAACTAATTACCACCAGTAATTTTGGATTACGCGATACAGCAATTGCCGCGGTAAATGGCAATTTTTTCGATGTAAAAAATGGAGGTTCGGTAGATTTTGTTCGGGTTAAAGGAAAAACCATTAATGCTAACCGCTTGGATAAAAACGGAAATCGGGCAAGGCATCAGGAAGCTGCTGTTGTAATTGAGAATGGAAAAATTTCGATCAAAAAGTGGGATGGAACAAGCGATTGGGAAACAAAACTGGCCGCTCAAGATGTTTTGTTAAATGGCCCATTATTAACTTTAAATGGTATTGATGAAAAGCTAGATACAGCTGGATTTAGCCGTTTGCGCCATCCGCGTACCTGCCTGGGGATAAAGCCCAATGGGAGAGTGATTTTGTTAACTGTTGACGGAAGAAATGAAAACTCGGCGGGCATGAGTTTGTTCGAGCTAACCAAATTAATGCGTTGGCTAGGCTGTGCCAGTGCCATTAATTTTGATGGTGGTGGTTCTACTACTTTGTGGATAAACGGAATGCCCGGTAATGGTGTTGTCAACTATCCAAGTGATAATAAAAAATGGGACCATGAAGGGCAGCGCAAAGTAGCTAACGTTATTTTGGTGAAAAAACAAGCCAGGAGATAAACCTGCATCTATAACAACCATGTTTAGCTCTGGTTAAAAAAACTTATTTTAGCCAAGATTTTTGTTGAAATGATTAAAAATACAATATACTTTTTCTTTTTTGTGCTGATGCTTTCTGCCTGTAAGTTTGGCTCTAAAACCAGCGACCCAACTTTAAGAGATTTTACTTTCGAGCCTGTAAAAGGCATCCGTTATCAAGAGGTAAAACGACGTTTTAAAAACGGACTTTCTTTTAATGCGGAAGGTTTTATGCAAAAACCATCCTGGATCATTGAGGTGGTTAAAGAAGATACCATGTCGGCCTGGAGTCCACAGAAGCAAAGAATGCAAAAATTCTACATGCAGTACGATCACGGGAATGTATATAATTTTGCTGCTGAATTTTTTAAAGTAAAACACATCAGTAAAGATAGTTTGGTTTTTCAGCGGATTCAGGTTGATGGAAAGGTAATTGCTTCAGATGTTCGCTCGGATGTAAATATGACTTTTTACGCACAGAATTATATTAAAAACAAATTGAAGGCCAAGGCTGCCGATCTGCAAAAACCAAGCAAGGCCGATACTGCTTTTATAGAGAAGCGTGCTGCCAAAGTTAATATGAATAGCGATAGTGCTTTTGCCGCAACAGATCCGGTTCAGTTTATACCAAAAAGTAAAATTGTAAGGGTAGAAAAAATCAGTACGGTTGATCGGGCCAACAACAGGACCGAAGCTTACGATTATATGTTTCCACAATATATTATCAGGATAGATAGGGCTTACAAAGATTTTGCTTACCAGGTTGCTGCGGTGATAGATTTTCAGGGAGGGATACACGTAAAAACGATTTATAATGTGCTTCCAGAGAATGCTGAAGCTAAAAAAAAGGTGGCTCAGGGGATAGCCGATATCTATGTTAGAAACCTTTTTGATGTGGCTCCCGGAACAACACTCGGGATTCCGCATAATAGTGAAATTACTTTAACAATAATTGGGAAGGCAATTAAAAAGCCTTAGTAATCTGCTATTTACAAAATTTTAACGTTAAAAAAATGTTAAAATTTATTTTGATTTTAAAAATTAAAACTTACCTTGCATACTTAATTTTAATATTTAATACAATGCAAGAAGGCACAGTAAAATTCTTCAATGTAACTAAAGGTTTTGGCTTTATCGTACCTGCAAATGGCGATAGCGAAATTTTTGTTCATTCAACAGGTCTTATCGACGAAATCCGTGAAAACGACAAAGTACAGTACGAAGTTGCTAACGGTAAAAAAGGCTTAAATGCCGTTAATGTGAAAGTAATTTAATTTATTTATCATATTTACAGAGAAGGCTGCTTTCTTGCGATGGCGGCCTTTTTTTGTTTTATTTTTCGCTGTCCGAATTCATTCAGGGCTATTCTCACTTTTTATGACCTACTACTTTATTGTTCCTGGTTTGGGTAATTCAGGCCCAGATCATTGGCAAACGCATTTCGAAAAATCTGGGGATCATTTTATCCGGATTAATCAGCGAGAATGGAATACACCCGCCAGCAAAGATTGGATCGAAACAATAGATCAGGCCATTGCTGATTATAATTTGGCCGATGTGATTTTAATTGGCCATAGTTTAGGCTGTACCGCAATTGCCAATTGGGCAAAACAATATCAAAAGAAAATTAAGGGCGCACTATTGGTAGCACCCAGCGACTTGGAAGCGCCCCGATATACGTTCTCAACGGTAGGTTTTGATCACGTACCGCTTGATAAAATAAACTTTAAAACCATTGTTGTAGCCAGTTCAAATGATGAATGGGTAACGATAAAAAGGGCTGAGTTTTTTGCCGAAAATTGGGGCAGTGAATTTATTAATATCGGTAATGCCGGCCATATTAATGCCGATGCTGGATTCGGGGAGTGGCCAAAGGGGTTAGAGATTTTAAAAACTTTGGGGTAATATTTACCTTGCTGAGTTCCCGCAGATTTCGGGAAAAGTGCAGATGAGCATAAATCTGCGTAAATCAATTTGATCTGCGGGAGCAATTTAAGCGTTCTTACTTCTGCGCAACTTTCTTCCTTAAAAACTGGTCGAGAAAAATTAATCCGATCACCAGATCTGCAAAAAGAAAGGCATAAATGGCGGTAGGTGTAATGTATTTCTCTAAATTGAAATCCAAATTCACCTTCAAATCGAATTGAGGCATTTCGAAGTTAGCGTTATAAAACACATAACCCAATAAGGCGAGTAGCGAGATCACGAAAAAGCCCCCAATGCTGTAAATAATCTTTTTATCGACCTTGGTTTTCATCGCTACCGGGGCAGGAGCTAAAGCAATACTTTCCATCACATTCCTGTTGAAAGACATGGAAGGTTCATCAAGATCGATCTCATTAAAAACTAAATTAAGCTTTAGCAGATCCTCGTACTGCGATTTAAGCTCAGCATTCGATTCAATTTTTTCTTCGATGGCTTTTTTTGAAGAATCATCCAAATTCCCATCAATATAATCCCAAAGCTGTTGTTCTATTGTGTTCATAGTAACTCCTTTACTTCATCTTTTAACAAATATTGTAATTTTTCTTTAAGTCTTTGCCTAGCCCTGTGCAGCTTTACTTTTATAGTATTGGGTTCCATGTGCAGCGCTTCGCCAATTTCATCTAAACTCTGTTCACCTTTATAAAATAGCGTAATAATAGCGGCATCGTCTGGTAGAAGCTGGTTAATGGCAATATTTAAAAAAGCATGGCTATCCTGTCGCTCGTAACCATTTGCGTTAAAGCTGGAGGTCTGGTTTTCGAGTTGTAAAACGGTACCTTCATCATGTATTGATGTGGTATCTAAACGGTTTTTCCTTAAAAAAGTCATGGCGGTAGTATAGGTTATCGTGTACAGCCAGGTACTAAATTTAGCCGTTTGTTTAAACGTACCTAGTGCTTTATATGCCTTTACAAAGCAATCCTGAGCAATTTCTTCGGCATCTTCCCTGTTTTTCGAAAACCTTAAAGCAAGCGTAAATACAAATCGCTGATGGCGTTTTACCAACAAAGCATACTGATCGGTTTCGCCGTTCAATACCTTCTCGATCAGCTCTAAATCTGTAAGTTTTTGCTCCATGTTTAGCAATAAGACTACATTAAAGATAAGGAGGTTACACGTGAAACATAATTAAGGGAATTATTATAGCCAGATGAAGAATGTAAAATTGTTTTTCTGGAAACGAAAGGGCAGTTTTTTATCGGAGATTGCAGTCCTGCTGTTCGCTATAGCCCTCATGCTTCGGGCTGCCGCTGCCATCAGGTTTATGCACAAAGTTGTGGCGCCTTGAAAACCCTATAAATGAAATACTGTTTTGGCCATTTAGCCCTGGGTGAAGTGTTACCCTGCAGGCTGAGGAACGAAGCCGAAGCGTACAAGCGCAACACGGGAATAGATTTACTTTCTTGTACAGGCACTGCGCTTCAAAAGGAAATTACTTGATAGATAGGCGATATAATTTTTTATTGATTGGAAACAAAAGGGCGGTTTTTCATTGGAGATTGCAGTCCTGCTGTTCGCTGTAGCCCTCATGCTTCGGGGCTGCCGCAGCCATCAGGTTTACGAACAGCGTGCGTGCACCCTGCAACCCTAAAAATGAAATGCTGTTTTAGCCATTTAGCCCCGGGTGAAGCGGTACCCGGCAGACAGAGGAATCCCGATTTTTCGGGAAAGCGTACAAGCGCAACACGGGCACGAACTTAATTACCTGCACAGGCATTGCGCTCCAAAAAAAGGAATCAACCATTTTTTTGCTCACCAGCTAACGAATATAATTAAACTTCGCAAGCGATCGCTAATGTGAAGCAAAGAACTTCAATCCTGCAATGGAACCTATAAGCGTACAGATAAAAAATATCCGCCAAAAGGTTGCTGGTTCATTGAAATAAAAAATGCCGATAATTACTGTTCCTACGGCACCGATACCCGTCCAAACAGCATAGGCAGTTCCCATGGGTAAAGTTTGGGTTGCTTTATTTAGCAATAAGAAACTCAAAATAATACAGACAAAAAAAGCCGTACTCCATTTTATATTCGAAAAATTGTTCGATAATTTAAGACAGGTGGTAAAGCCAACTTCAAAAAGGCCCGCAATAATTAAGATAATCCAGTTCATAATAAATGTGTTTCTGCAAATTTAAGGCACATTTATTAGGCAACATTTTACAAATGTTAAAAAATGAATTTTATTTATGAGCTGCTCTTATTCTGCTCAGGGTAACCTGTGTTACACCCAGGTATGAGGCAATATGTTTTAAGGCTACGCTTTTAATCAGCCGGGGAGATTGATCTAGAAAATCCTGATATCGCTCTGCTGCACCTTTAAAAGCCCGGTCAATTAATCTTCTTTCAGTAGCAATTAGCTCCTGTTCTGCGATTTTTCTGCCCCAATTGGCAATTTCTAAATGTTGATCGTAAAGCGAAAAAAGATCGGTTAGCCTGATTTGAATTAAACTGCAGTTTTCCAATAACTCAATGTTCTCGTACCCCGGACCATTATTAATATAGCTGTTAAAAGAAAAAAGAACGGCACCACTTTGTCCGAACCAAAAGGTTATCTGCTGGTTTTCGCCGTCAGAATAGGCTCTGGCAATACCACTTTCGAGGATATAGAAATAAGGCTCTATTTTATCGGCATAAATTAAAATCGTTCCTTTCTGATGTTCTACCCGTTTAGAAACAGCAGCTAGCTTTTCTAAAGCTTCATTGCTGAGCGGCTTAAAGATTTCTATATTTTTTAACTGACTGTACAACGGGATTTTTAGCTTTTGATAAAGCTATCGATTTTTTTCCAGCAAGAGTGTAACCTGATTTAAAAGTGTGTAGTCATAATACACAGAACACGGTTCAATTTAAACAATAGAATATTTACAAATTAAAAAAAATTATAATCATGGAAGGTATATTAGTCCCAATCTCGCTTTTTTTAGGTGCATTCGCAATGGTATTCGGAATCCGCTACCTATCAAACAAAGAGAAAATGGCAATGATCGAAAGGGGAATCGATCCCGGTGTGCATAAGGCTACACCAAAACCGTTTTTAAGTTTAAAGTTCGGTTTGCTGTTGGTGGGTTTAGGAATTGGTTTGCTGATAGCACTCTTTACCGTTAGGGGAGTATTCGGAAGCGACATGACTCACAGTGAGCAAGGACAATCGGTAGCCATTTACTTTGGTTTCATCGGAATTTTCGGCGGACTGGGTTTAATTGTTTCTTACCTTGTAGAGAAGAAATGGCTGGATAATAATAAGATGCTTTAATATCAGAGAAGTCAAGTTTTCATAGTGCTTTGGCCATTAAACTTGACTTCTCTCGATTCTTATGTCGTCGGCATTAGATAACTTGCTTTTGGATTTAAGTAACTGTCAGATGGTAACATCTGACGGCACATTTACAGTGGTTTGTTAATAATAGCTACGGTTAAACGGCTAATGCAGTTCATTTTTCCGCGTTCATCGTAAATTTTGATTTCCCAAACCTGGGTTTTGGCTCCAACATGCAAAGGTTTGCAAATGCCTTTTACCAAGCCACTTTTTACCGGCCGTAAATGGTTGGCATTTACTTCTAAACCCACAGCTACATACTTCTCAGGATCTATACACATATAAGAGGCAATACTACCTAGGGTTTCGGCTAAAACTACCGAAGCGCCACCGTGTAAAATCCCTGCAGGTTGATGTGTACGTTCATCAACAGGCATGGTTCCAATAATAAAATCTTCGCCAATTTCGGTAAAACGGATATCGAGCAGCGCACCTAAATGATTTTTAGGGCGATTGTTCAGCTCATCCACCGTAAAGTTTTTAAACCACATGATAACGTTCTTTTAAGATGTAAACATGATGCATAATATGGCCACCCACAATAAATAAAATAGATTTTACATTAATTTCCCTGCCCGAAGCAATTCCTTTTCTGTTTAGTTCTTCTTCGTTTAAAGATTTAAAAAGGTATAAATTGGCTTTACGCAGCGCAATAAACTCTTCAATCAGATCTTCCAGATCGCGCTCGGCAAAGCGGGCATTAGCTACATAGTCATCTTCCTCGAAACCTGGTAGAGGCTGCTGCTCTTTTCGGGAAAAACAGGTAATGCGAAAGGCAAAAACACGTTCAGCATCAATAATATGGCCTAACATTTCTTTCAGTGTCCATTTACCTTCGGCATAGGCGTAATCAGCTTTATCGGCATTTGCCCTAAACAAGGCCGGAAGACTTAGCATCTGATCGTTTAAAATTTCGAAAATATCTCGATCTACTTTACTGATATAGGTTTCGCCCCAAGTTGGATATTCGTTAGGCTGTGGTCGGTTCATATCTTAAACTGCTTTTTAATATTATTCTAAAAGTTGTGCCTTTACCCAGTTCAGAGTCTTTTACAAAAATTTCTCCACTGTGGTAATTTTCTACAATACGTTTGGTAAGTGATAAACCTAAACCCCAACCGCGTTTACGTGTAGTATAGCCTGGTTGAAAAACCGCATCGAACTTAGATCGTGGAATACCCTTTCCGGTATCGCTCACATCAATAAATACCTGTTCTTTGGCTAAATTTTCTATAATGTTAATAGAGATCGACCCTTCGTTTTCGATGGCGTTTGCTGCGTTTTTTAATAGGTTCTCAATCACCCAATCAAATAATGGAACGTTTAACATCGCCCTCACCTGCTCATCACCGGTAATGCTGAATTTAACCTTATCCGAGGTACGTACTTTAAAATAGCGGATAAAATCGCTGATTACAATGTAAACCGTATGATCTTCGAGTATAGGTTTAGAACCAATTTTAGAGAAACGGTCGGTAATAATTTCCAGACGCTTAATATCGTTTTCCATTTCGGCAATCAGCGGATCATCTTCTGCATCAAATTTAGATTTCATCAATTCTGTCCAGGCCATGAGTGATGATATTGGCGTACCCAGCTGGTGAGCCGTTTCTTTGGCCAAACCTACCCAAACATGGTCTTGTTCATCTTTCCTGGCAGAACTGAATGCTGCATAAGCTGTTAAAAGGAAAAGGAAGATAACACCCATTTGGATGTATGGAAAATACCTCAGTTGTGTTAAAATGAAAGAGTCGCGATAGTATGCCTTAAATTTTTTGCCGAAAAAATTCATTTCATCAGGTGGATGCTGCGCTTTCATCTGCCTTAATTGCCTTACAAAATATAAACTGTCGTAAGTCAGCTTAGTGTCCGCAGTAGGATAATTTGTTTTAGTGCTGTCCAAACCGAAAAAAGAGCTGATCATGCCTGCAGAATCGATCATGATTACAGGTGTTTTTGTGTTTGCGCGTACCGTTTCTACAATTGCACGATAATCGTCATTATCGTAAAGAAACATGGCCCTTTCCTGAATTTTCACCCAAAGATGAAACTGGGCTGCCTCTTCGCGTTCCATTTTTTTTACAAAAGAATCGGTGTAAAATACTGAGGCAATGCCAATTAAGATGGCAAAAATGAGAAGGAAAAACTTCCAGCGGCGTTTCTTTTGATAAGGATTCATGCTTTAGCTAGCCAAATTACAATAACAAAACGGAAAAAACATAAAACCATTATGCTTTTTCAAAAACCTTAAAGCAATCATTTCGAATGTATAATAGCTTCATCGCAGATGAAACACTATAAAATGGATGAAAAACATATCTTTGCAACGTCTTGCGTTTTGCGCAGAGCGGTAAGCGCTAGAGCGCCCAACGCCTAACGCCAAGCGCTCAACAAACCAATTATGGATAAGAAAGTTAGAGTAAGATTTGCCCCAAGCCCAACCGGAGGTTTGCATTTAGGTGGTGTGCGCACTGCCTTGTTCAATTATTTATTTGCCAAAAAAAATAATGGAACTTTTGTACTTCGAGTAGAAGATACCGATCAAAACCGCTTTGTAGAAGGCGCCGAAGAATATATCGTTAACTGTTTAAATTGGTGCGGCATTACACCCGATGAAAGTCCGAGCAATCCCGGCGCTTATGGCCCGTACCGCCAAAGCGAACGTAAACCCAGCTACCGTAAATTTGCTGAACAGTTAATTAGCGATGGTTATGCTTATTACGCCTTCGATACCCCGGAAGATTTAGATGCTAAACGTAAAGAAATTCCAAATTTCCAATACGGGCAGGCCACACGTATGCAGATGCGCAATTCGTTAACCCTTACCATTAGTGAGGTTGAAGAGTTATTGGCGGCCAAAACACCACATGTTATCCGTATTAAAGTACCGGCCGATGAAATTGTACATTTTAACGATTTAATCCGTGGTGATGTAAGCTTCGAAACCTCGTTGGTTGATGATAAAGTATTATTAAAAGCTGATGGAATGCCAACTTACCATTTAGCTGTTGTGGTTGATGATAGGGCAATGGAAATTACTCATGCCTTTAGGGGAGAAGAATGGTTGCCTTCGGCACCGGTTCATATTTTACTCTGGAAGTATTTAGGTTGGGAAGCGGAGATGCCTGCATGGGCACACCTGCCTTTAATCTTAAAGCCAGATGGACATGGAAAATTAAGTAAACGTGACGGCGATCGATTAGGTTTTCCGGTTTATGCCATGAACTGGACCGATCCTAAAACTGGCGATGTAACCAAAGGATTTAAAGAAATGGGTTTTATGCCCGAAGCCTTTATCAATATGCTGGCACTTTTAGGCTGGAATGATGGTACCGATCAGGAGTTATTCCCGTTAAAAGAGCTGGAAGAAAAATTCTCAATAGAAAGAATCAGTAAGGCAGGGGCTAAATTCGATTTCGAAAAAGCCAAATGGTATAACCATGAGTGGATCAAGGCGGAGAGTGCCGAGCGTCTGGCGCCGAGCGTTAAAACGGAGCTGGAAAAAGCGGGTATTGAAGTTAATGCTGATACATTTTTAAATACCGTTATTGGTTTAATTAAAGATCGCTGTACTTTATTGCCTGATTTTGTGGCACAGAGCAGTTACTTTTTTACTTCGCCGGCAGAATATGATGTAAACTCGGTAAAACCAAAATGGACAGCCGAAAAAGCTGATTTTTTTAATGCTTTTGCTGATGGTTTAACATTAACCGATGCGGGTACTGCCGAAGCAGCTTTTAAAGCCTTGGCCGAAGAAAAAGGCTTTAAGCCAGGCGAATTGATGTTGCCTTTCCGCATTATGCTGGTGGGCGGTAAATTTGGGCCCGGTGTTTTTGATATTGCTGTGTTGTTGGGGATAACAGAAACTAAAGCAAGGATAGCAAAAGCAATTGCTGTTTTTAATAGTTAGCATTCATTCTGCGAATGCAAGAAGATCATACGGGGAAGTCAGGTTTAAAAACCTGGCTTCTTTTTTTTCGCAATAATCCAAAAGAATAAATCAATAAAAATAATTTATACTTTAGTATAACAATTGTCCCATAATTAAGGTTATTCATTAAACTAAAAAAGTAAATTATGCAATGGTTTGGTAAAGGCAGTAATAATGTAGAAGATGGAAGAAGTGGCGGCGGTGGGAAAACCATCCTTGGTGGCGGTGTAGGTATAATAATTGTGGTGCTCGGCCTAATTTTTGGTAAAGATTTAACAGGCCTGGTTAGTCAACTTCCTGCTACTACAGGTACAGAAGAAGTTAAGCAGGGCGTTCCGGCTAACGATCCACAGGCACAGTTTGTAGCGGGTGTATTAGAATCTACAGAGCAAGTATGGGATAAAGAATTTCAGGCGATGGGCAAACAGTATGAATATCCTAAGCTCAGACTATTTAGAGAAGCAGTGCAAACCGCTTGTGGCAATGCAGGAGCCAACGTAGGTCCGTTTTACTGTCCCGGCGACCATAAAGTTTATATCGATTTATCATTTTACGACGATTTAAAAAATCGTTTCGGTGCTGCCGGAGATTTTGCACAGGCTTATGTAATTGCACATGAGGTAGGCCATCATGTGCAAAATTTATTGGGGATTTCGGAAAAACTAGATCGGGCACGTGGTCAGGTGAGCGAAAAAGAATATAACCGCTTATCGGTGAAATTAGAGCTACAAGCCGATTTTTTTGCTGGACTTTGGGCGCACAATGCCCAAAACCTTAAAGATTTTAAATTGGATGAAGGAGATATAGAAGAAGCATTAACTGCTGCCAATGCCATAGGTGATGATAAGTTGCAAAAACAGGCTACTGGTGATGTTCAGCCAGATTCTTTTACCCATGGAACCTCCGCACAACGGATGTATTGGTTTAAAAAAGGCTTCGAAACAGGAGATATTAGACAGGGCGATACTTTTAATTCAAACAATTTATAAAAAATCAAAACTTTTTTTACAGCGCATTGTTTGTTTACAGTTAATGAGGTTTTTATCTCAAAACCAAGCATAATTATCCCGGCTTCTTATTTGTTTTAATAAAAGATGATCCTTATAGTTGATGACAGGCCCGAAAACCTGATCTCGTTACAGAAAGTATTACAGGCACACAGTTTTGAGGTTGATACCGCATCGTCTGGCGAAGAAGCGCTGAAAAAAGTTTTAAAAAATAACTATGTCCTGATTATTCTCGATGTACAAATGCCAGATATGGATGGTTTCGAGGTAGCCGAAACCATTTCGGGTTTTAGTAAGGCGAAAGATACCGCCATTATATTTCTTTCTGCTGTAAATACAGAGTTAAAATTTATTACCAAAGGATACCTGAGCGGTGGACTGGATTACATAACCAAGCCCGTTGATATTAATGTGCTGCTCCTTAAAATAAAAACGTTTTATCGCATTTACGAGCAGAATAGAAAACTAAACGAGGTGCAGGAAAAATTGCTTGAAGAAATCGAATTCCGAAAACAGGCCGAACATAAAAAAGACGAATTTATCAGCATTGCCAGTCATGAGCTAAAAACACCTTTAACCAGTGTAAAAGGTTATATTCAGTTGCTGCAGCGCAGCCTTAACAGAGATGATAAAACCATGGCCCAAAACCATCTCGAAAAAGCGAGTACCCAGCTCGAAAAACTAAACGAATTAATTGTCGATCTGCTCGATATCTCAAAAATTGAAAGTGGAAAGATGAAGTTTAACATGAAAAGTTTTTATGCTGATAACATGGTAAACAATGCCATCGAGATGTTGCAGCAATCTAATCCAGATTTTAAAATCAGCAAACTGGGCAAAACAGATGAAATGATATTTGGTGATGAAATGCGCTTGGAGCAAGTGGTGATCAATTTTATTACGAATGCCATTAAATATGCTCCAGGTACCAATCAGGTTAATGTAACCACGAATATCAAAGATGGAAAACTTTATCTGGCCGTAAAAGATTTTGGTATTGGTATTTCAAAAGAGCAGCAGCACAAAATTTTTGATAAATTTTATCGGGTAGAAGATAACAGTAACCGCTTTAATGGCCTGGGAATAGGTTTGTATATCTGTTCGGAAATTATTAACCGCCACGGCGGCACAATCGGGGTAAACAGTGTGCCGGATGAGGGTTCTGAATTTTATTTTATTATCCCTACTACAGAAGAGGAAATCCTTAAAAATCAAATTTAATTATCCTTAATCCATATAATGAAAACAACTCTTAAAAATAATTTACGTTTAGGCCTTGGCTTATCGCTAATTATTCTATTTATCAGTTCACTTGCCTCTTATGTAAGTATTGGCAACCTTATTAAAAGCACCGACCTGGTTAAACACAGCGATGAAGTTATTTTAAATTCTGAGAATATTATATCCTATTTAAAAGATGCCGAAACTGGTCAGCGGGGCTTTTTATTAACCGGAAACAAGGTGTTTTTAACACCTTATTATGGGGCCAGCGATTCGGCCGCTTTGATACTAAAGAAAGTTGAACTCGATACCAAGGATAACAGCGTTCAGCAAAAAAACATAGCAGCACTTAAAAATATTCTTTTTAAAAGAATGGATATCATTAAATCGACCGTAGAGATTAAAACTTTAGGCGGTGTTATTGATCCTACGGTTTTGTTTCAGGGCAAGGTATATATGGATGAGGCCAGATCTATTGTAAGCAAAATTATAACCGAAGAGAAAAGACTGCTTGAAGAAAGAACCAACGAATTAAATAAACTTACAGCCTATACCCCGATACTGATTTTAATTGCAGCAATACTAGCCATTCTGATTACGTTGTTTTTTTACCGGAGAGTATCAATCGATTTCGATGAACGTGTTAAACTTCAACAGGAAATTGAAGATAAAAAACACGAGATGGAAAAACGTATTGTTGCCATTAAAGAAATTGCCTATCAAATTTCTAATGGTAATTATGGTATAAAAATCGATAGCCAAACCCAGGATGAGATTGGCGAGCTTTCCGAATCGCTAAATGCAATGTCATCATCATTAAAAAAATCTTTCGATACTTTAGAAGAAAATGAATGGCTGCAAACTGGTGTAGCTAACTTAAACGTAAAAATGGTTGGCGAAAAAGATGTTTTCCATTTAGCAGAAGATATTATAGAGTTTTTGGCCAATTATACCAAAAGCCAGATTGGTGCCCTTTATTTATTTAAGGATGATGGATACCTGCATTTAAAAGGGCAATATGCTTTGCAAGGACAAAATCTAACCCAAACCATAGAACTTGGCCAAGGCTTAATTGGTCAGGCGGTTAAAACAGGTAAGCCAATATTATTGGATGATGTTCCACAGAGTGAATTAACCATTACACACGCTACCGGGAATATTAAACCAGCACAGTTAATTGTACTTCCAATTATTAGAAATGAAATTTCAATAGGCGGTTTAGAATTAGGCACTATCGGTAAATACAGTGACCTACAGTTACACTTTTTAAACTTGGTTTTATCTGATGTGGGTACTGCACTGTTGGGCGCACAGAACAGACAAAAGCTTCAGCAGTTATTAGAAGAAACACAGGCACAATCAGAAGAGTTGCAGGTTCAGCACAATGAGTTAGAAGGCTTAAATGCAGAGCTCGAAGCACAGGCACAGAAACTTCAGGCGAGTGAAGAAGAATTACGTGTACAGCAAGAAGAATTGTTGCAAAGCAACCAGGAACTGGAAGAAAGAAGCAGTTTATTGGAAGAAAAAAATGAACTGATTGAAGAGCGTAATATAGAAATTCAGCAAAAAGCGGAAGCTTTAGAACTGAGTACGAGGTACAAATCAGAATTTTTGGCCAATATGTCGCACGAGTTAAGAACACCACTTAATTCGATATTGTTATTATCAAGATTAATGGCCGAAAATGAGGCTATGGATCGCGAGCATCAGGAATATGCAGAGGTTATCCAAAGTTCAGGTCAGGGTCTTTTAAGTTTAATAGACGAAATTTTAGATCTTTCTAAAATTGAAGCAGGCAAAATGGAACTCGATCGGGCAAATATTAAGGTTGATGAGATTATTCTTAACATGCGTTCGCTGTTTAATCCTTTGGCTAAAGATAAGAACCTAAATTTTGTTATCGAAAAATCGGCAGAAGTTCCTGAGTTTTTTCATACCGATAAAATGCGCTTGGAGCAGATTATTAAAAATCTGCTATCAAATGCTATTAAATTTACTACCGTAGGTGCTGTAACACTAAATATTGATAAAAATGAAAAGTTAGGGGCGCTGGTATTTAAAGTTACCGATACGGGCGTAGGTATTGCACCGGAAAAGCAAGGCATGGTATTCGAAGCTTTTCAACAGGCCGACGGCTCTACGCGTCGTAAATTTGGGGGCACAGGCCTTGGGCTCTCAATTAGTAGAGAGCTGGCTAAATTATTGGGTGGATATATTGATTTAAAAAGCACAGAGGGCGAAGGAAGTATTTTTACGCTTACCTTGCCCATTGATAGAAATAAAGGTTTTGATGGCGCTGTACCTCATGTAGAGAAGCCTGTAATGGCTTTAGAGGCTCCGGTAAAAAAAGTGAGCCACTTAACAGTCGAAAATATTCCGCAAGAGATTGAAGATGACCGAGATAATATTCAACCTGATGACAAGGTAATTTTAATTGTTGAAGACGATACCCCTTTTGCCAAAACACTTTTAGATTTTACCCGAAAAAGAAATTATAAAGGTTTGGTGGCCGTTCGTGGCGATGCGGGTATTGAAATGGCGAAAACCTTTAAGCCGCTTGCCATTTTACTCGATATCCAATTGCCTGTTAAAGATGGTTGGCAGGTAATGGAAGAGCTGAAATCGGACCCTTCAACACGTCCAATTCCAGTGCACATCATGTCTTCTTTACAGGTTAAGAAAGAAAGTTTGTTAAAAGGTGCGGTAGATTTTATAAATAAACCTTTTGCCTTTGAGCACATGCAAGAGATATTTTCAAAACTAGAGCATGCCTTAAGCCGTCACCCTAAAAAGGTACTTATTGTAGAAGAAAATGAACAGCATGCTAAGGCATTAAGTTATTTTTTAAGCAATTTTAATATCCAGACAGAAATTGTTAACCAGGTAAACGAAGGTGTTTCTGCCCTGCATAAACCGGAGGTCAACTGCGTGATTTTGGATATGGGTATTCCTGATAAACACGCTTACGAAACCCTTGAAGTGGTAAAGAAAACACCTGGTTTGGAGAATTTACCGATCATCATTTTCACAGGTAAAAACCTCTCGAAGGGAGAAGAAAACCGCATCAAGCAATATGCTGATTCCATTGTTGTAAAAACGGCGCATTCTTATCAACGTATTTTGGATGAAGCAGGTTTGTTCCTTCATCTGGTAGAAGAAAAAAGCAAGGAGAAAAGCAAAACACCTAAAAAGTTTTCCGAATTACAGGATGTATTGGTTGGTAAAACAGTTCTTGTAGCAGATGATGATGTGCGTAATATCTTCTCCTTAACCAAAATGTTAGAGCAGCACCAGATGAAAGTGGTAGCAGCTACCGATGGTAAGGAAGCCCTCAAGCTATTAAATGAAAACCCTGAAATTGATGTTGTTTTAATGGATATGATGATGCCAGAACTAGACGGTTACGAAACTACAACAGCCATCCGGCAGGATATCAAATATCGGAACCTGCCTATTTTGGCCGTTACGGCAAAAGCCATGATGGGCGATCGCGAAAAGTGTATTGCTGCAGGTGCATCCGATTATATCAGCAAACCAGTAGATATGGATCAGTTGATATCGTTATTAAGAGTTTGGTTATACGAAAATCATCATAAATCATAAACCATTTTTTATTTTTATGCCTCAAAAATTAATTCTCATAATTGATGATGATAACCGAAACATTTTTGCTTTAAAAGCTGTTTTAAAGGCCAAAGGTTTCGATTGTTTATCTGCTATAAGTGCCCAGGAGGGATTTGCTGTTATGGAGAAACACGACAATGTTGCCATCGTTTTAATGGATATGATGATGCCGGATATGGACGGCTATCAGGCTATTGCAGCGATGAAAAAATCAGCTAAAATGCAGAATATCCCTGTATTAGCGGTAACTGCCCAGGCCATGGTTGGCGATAAGGAACGTTGCTTAAGCGCAGGCGCATCGGGTTATGTTTCAAAACCAATAAATGTTGACGAGTTATTAATGCAAATCGAAAATTTTACAAAATAAAAGGTGATAAGTGATGCGATAGATAATGAACAGGTAGAAATCCTGTTGAATGATGTTTTGGAAAGCCATGGGTATGATTTTCTGGAATATTCTCATGCATCAATAAAAAGGAGAATTATACGTCTTTACGGACTGGATAATTTTGTGAGTTTTGCCGAATTTCGTTACACTGTTAAAACAGATAAGCAATATTTTAAGCGTTTTTTAGAGGAAATTACGGTTAATGTTACCGAAATGTTCCGCGATCCTTCTTTTTATAAATCTTTGCGGAACGATGTCCTCCCTGTGCTGGGTACCTATCCATTTATCCGTATTTGGGTGGCAGGTTGTTCTACCGGAGAAGAGGCATATTCGCTTGCTATTGTTTTAAAAGAACTTAATCTGCTTAATAAATCGCTCATTTATGCCACCGATATTAACCCATCGGTTTTAGATAAGGCAAAAAAAGGCATGTTTCCCTTAAATTATTTAAAGCAGTATTCAGAAAATTACCTCCAATCGGGTGGCTTAAAAGATTTTTCTACTTATTACACGGCGAACTACTCTTTGGCAAAATTTGATGAAAGCTTAAATAGGAAGATGATCTTTTCTACGCATAATTTGGTTTCCGATCATTCTTTTAATGAGTTTCAGCTAATTTTATGTAGAAACGTATTAATTTATTTCGATAAAGACTTACAGCATAAAGTATTTAATCTATTTGATGGTAGCATCGAGAAATTAGGGTACCTTGCTTTAGGAAGTAAAGAAAGTTTGGAGTTTTGGCCAAAAGCCAAAGAATACAAAAGGGTAAAAATGGAGAAAATATGGCGGAAACTGTAGATTCTACCCCTTGTGGTGCATTAATTATTGGCGGCTCTGCGGGTAGTTTAGATGTATTGCTCGAAATTTTTCCTGCGCTAATGAACGATATTGGTTTTCCTATTGTATTAGTGATCCACCGTAAGGCAAGTAACGAATCTCTTTTAACCGATTTGCTAAAATCGCGCACTACACTGGAGGTTAATGAAGCAGAAGAAAAAGAGTTTTTAAGCCCGGGCAAAGTTTTTATTGCGCCAGCCGATTACCATATGCTGATAGAGGAAGACCAAAGTATATCGTTAGATTATTCGGAAAAAGTAAATTATTCCCGACCATCAATTGATGTTACCTTTCAATCAGCAGCCGAGGTTTATAGAGAAAAACTGGTCTGTATTTTACTTTCAGGGTCTAATGCAGATGGAGTTGAAGGGTTAAAAAGTGTAAACAATTTTGGAGGTAAGGTGGTTATACAGAATCCAAATACGGCCATAATGCCATATATGCCACAACAGGCGGTTCTGAATGTTGAGCCGCATGTGATATTGGATAGCCACGATATGGCTGATTATATAAATAAATTAAATAATTAATTGCTTTTCGGAGGTTAATATGATAGTTGCAAAAAAAGTATTTGTTTTTGATGATAATAGGGATATCCTTGATCTCTGTACATTTATTTTGGAAGATGCCGGATATGAGATAAAAACATCTGAAAATGCCAATAACATAGAAGAACAGGTTGCAGCATATATGCCTGATTTGATTTTTATGGATAATTGGTTACCCGATCTGGGAGGGATACAGGCTACGAAGGCATTAAAAAACCACCCTGATTTAAAACATATTCCGGTAATTTATTTTTCGGCCAATAATGATATATCTTCATTAGCCGATGAAGCCGGTGCTGATAGTTACTTATCTAAACCATTTGATATTGCTGCGCTCGAAGAAATTGTGAAAAAACATTTGAGCTAGCGGACTGACTCACGAAGTTTCAAATGGCCGGTGTGCAGGAAAAACTTCGTGAGTCTAGGATGAGCCCTTGCTAAACTTCGGATTTATTCCTTACCCCAAATCCTTGTATTCAGATCCAGCTCCTTAACAATATCATACATAAATTTTATGGTGGAGATATCTTCATTTACCGTTTCTGGACTTAGCAATGATTTAAAAACAGGTGCCTCGAAATAATTCCGCTTCAGCGGGAAAGCGATATACATCCTCGATTCGATAAAGGATAAACTGATGTTATATTTTGATTGATGGTTGAGGTTTAATATCCGCTCCATCATGGCAGGTGTAAGGATGTATCTGGATTCGACCTGATCGGAGCCATAAGTCACAAAAGTCTTATCAAAGTCTATGTTCTCTAATTGGATAACATCATTACTACCAAAAGAAAACAGGTTTTTTGAAAACCATGCACCAAAAGCTGCCCCGAAATCTTTTGGCCTAACAATGGTTACGCCATTAAATTTCTTGTTAAAATCGGCAGCAAAGATAATTCCTCTAAAAATGTCGTGCCACTCTGTTCGGGTTCCGTTTTTTGTTTGGGTTACTGTTTTATATTCGGCATGTACCTCCGCAAAATAAAACCTGGTTTTATCAGCACATCCGGTTACCAGATCCTCTGTTTTATAACGATCAGGCTCATTGTTAAACAACTGTGTGTACATAAACTCCGATGCCTCAATTCCCTGGTAGGGATTAATCGATAAACTTTCGTCTAAAAATTTAAGGGCAGCACCAATTACATTGGCTTTGTAGGCATTTTGGTAAGCTGTTAAAGAATCGTTGATTTTAAATAACAAAACACCGCCGTAAATAAGTGGTATTAAGCCGCCAATTACACCAGGAATAGGAAAACCTAAGAAAAAGCCTAGAACACAGAGCAGAATGCCTGCGGCAATAAAAATATAACCTTTGGTTTGGGTACCGGCAATTCTTTTGCGTTCTACCTCCATTGTAGCCAAAACTTGCTGTAAGGCTACATTGTTTGCAATATCGAACGACATTAATTATTAAAGAGTTCTTTTGCGCTAATGTTTTTACGCTCCTCAGCTGCGGTTTCTAAAACGGCAATGGGCTGGAAATTTAACATTCCGGCAAATAAACTGCCCGGAAACATCATAATCGAATTATTGTAATCGGTTACCGAAGCATTATAGGTTCTTCTGGCGGCGGCAATCTGCTCTTCGCTTTCGGTCCAGGTAGTTTGCAGGTTGATAAAGTTGCTATTGGCTTTTAAATCAGGATAATTTTCGATGTTAACCATTAAACTTTTCACACTGTTGCTCAATTGGGCGTCTAAATCTGCTTTTTCTGCATTGCTAATGTTAGGTGAGCCTGCTTTAGATCTCAGTTCAACTATTTTGGTCAAAGTTCCCTGCTCGTAAGTAGTGTACTGTTTTACCACTTCAACAAGATTTGGAATAAGGTCGAACCGTTTTTTAAGCATTACATCAATCGCCGAGAAAGCATTGGTTACCTGGTTTTTCTTCCCGATAAGCGAGTTGTAAAAGAAAATCCCGATAAGGAATATTAGTCCGATAATAACGAGGGCAATAATCATAATTTTAGTTTAAGGTTTAGAGAATAAAGATAAGAAAAGGTTACAAAATGTTATCGCTTTTCATTTTGTTCCTGTTCACGCTTTATCCGCCGCTCTAAGCGCTTCTGCTTCCTTTGGATATGATTGGCCCGCATAGCCTTGAATTTTGCAATATGTTCACGTACTTCATCCTGTTTTTCTTCTGTAATACCGATGCTATATTTTATGCCCGTGAAAAGGCTCTTCCAGATCATGTTAAAGAAAGATGTATTTGCCGGCCTACTGTAATTTACGGTTACAGGTACCAGCTTTCCGTCTGCACCTGGGTTTTCTGATTTGATGATTAAAGCATTTGCTAAGAAAGAAAGAAAACCGCGGGTAACCAGGTGATCTTTTTCAGGATCGTTTTTCATCAGCGCTACAGAAAGGTCGTAATAGGAGAATGCTACCGTTCCTTTTGCGCCTAAATCGTTCGCTTTAAAATTAAACTTCAACTTATCTACACTCCCACGGTTAATGCGGACCAAGCCTAAGGGTTTGGTAATCTGATTTAAAACCCGCGCATTAAAATTGTGTAAAACCCCATTGTAAGAAAAGGCACCATTCTTAGCGGTAAGATCAAATATGAAATTTACATCGAGCTTCCCCTGTCCAAATAGGTAAGTGTTCAGGTTAACTTCCATAATGGGGTTTATGGCTTTAATTTTTTCGAGATTGGTAGCGTTTTTTATAATGCCCGAGGTATGCTCAAAAGTGATATGCCCCTTTTGGTTACTCTCATTGTTGTAAACCGCGTAATTCACATTAATATCTTTCAGCTGGATTTTCTGGACCAGAATAGGTGCATGAACAAGTTGCAAAAGTTGATGAGGAAATTTTCCGATTTTGCTTTCCTGTGGTTTACTGGGTAGGCCGTTATGGTTAAATACCGAAACGAAGCCATTGGTAATGGCCATTTCTTTCGCCCAAAGTTCTTGTTTGCTAATGTATAAAGGCAAATCAATCCCATTAAGCATAATGTCGCTCATCTTGATGTTGAAACGTTCCCTGGCATACCCTGCAGCTTTGCCAAAATTCATTTCATCATGTAATGGCACTAAAGCAAAACTGTTAATCCTTAACTTGCCCGTTGTGGCCCTAAAATCCAGTTTATCTAATTTGATATCGTACATCTTGTCTGGTGTACGGTATACATAGTTGTTGAGGTTAATCACAATATCTTTAAGCAGATAAAAACGGGATGGATCGTCAGCAGAAGTAGAATCGACCAATAGGTCGGTTAAAGTAATGTTGAGGTCATCAATAGAAAAAGGAGTAGAATTTATTCTGTTTTTATTGACGTATTTAAAACTGACATCCTTAAACCGGATGCTTTTAATACTAAACTCTTTCAGGTTTTTAGAAATGATATCGTAAGGCGATTTAATGGGCCTGGGCGCACGCCCCTCGTTAAAAGCAAATTGCTGGTTAACCATTGTTACCTCAGGTTTATCAAATATGATTTCCTCTAGCTGCAGCTTTTTTTCGCGGTACAAGGTTAATGGGTGGAAGTGCTTCACCACCAGTTTTTTTAAAGAAACTGTGTATAAGTTATTTGGTGCTCTTTTTAAGGCTATGAGTTGCTTAAACCGATTGGTATCGGGTGTGATTTTTACATTTTGCAAGGTGGCATTACCTGTAATTATGTTTGTAGAAACTTTGGTAAAGCTAATGGTATATAAACTGTCGGTTGATTTATAGAGCAGTGTTTTGATCCTGTCCGTTAAAATAGGGCGCGACTTAACATTTAACAACCAGGCTATACCTGCAAGTACGATAAAAACACTGAGTAATGTACACGCAATCCATTTAAAAACTCTATAACGGTATCTTCTGGTATCAGGCATTAAAAAATGAGAGGCTGTAGTTTTATTAGCAATATACGGTTATAAACATATATTTTAAAAATGTAAGATCAGTTTTTTTCTCTCTGGGCCTTGCGCGCTGCTTTTCTGTCTGCCCGTTTTTGCTCCCTTATTTTTTTTGCAATTACTTTTTGCTGTTTTACTGGATTCTTTTCAGGTACCACACCAACACCTGCAATATCCTTTATGCCCACAAAAACGGTTTTCCACATCAGGTTAAAAAAGGAGGCCGAATTAATTCTAGTATTGGCCATGCTTGCTGTTCTTGGTGCTTCGCCTTTTTGTGGATTTTCGTTTTTAACTAAAATGGCATTGGCCAAAAAAGACAAAAACCCTTTTTCCTTGGTTCCCTCTCCATCAATATTGTCTGATAAGAGCTTTACTTTTAGGTTTGTGTACAGCATGTTCATCTTGCCCGATGCAGATCTTAAATTTCCGTTAGCGCTGAAATCGATATGTTGTACATCACCGCTCTCTATCTCTATTAAACCCAGGGCTTTCGATAGTGGGTTTAAATTTTTTAGATTGAATTTACCCAGATTCCCACTATAGGTAAATGCACCATTATTATCGGTAAGATTAAAATCGATTTTTACGTTCAGCTTTCCTGAGCCCATTAAAAGCGAGTTTAAATCTGCCACGGCATGGTTCTTTTTGCGCAATTGCAAACTATCGTTGGTTACATTTAAAATGTTTCCTGTTAGTGCTTTAAAATCAACCGATCCAATTTTTTTACTCGCCGGGTTAAATTCAGCATATTTAACATTGATGTTTCTTAGCTTTACCGTATCAATCAGGGTAGGCATGTTTAATCTTTTTAGGGCCATATGCGGGTAGTTTCGGCCTTTATCAAAACCTGGTGGAGGTGGCGATTCGCGGCTCATAAAAACTTCTACATTTGCCGGGCCAATCCCCAACGATTTTGCATGCAGTTTCTGGTCGGTATTTAAACCAATAAAATCGACCCCGTGAAATTCTATTTTATCAAAATTGAAGTTATACCGGTCTTTCTGGATCTTGTATTTTCTTGCAAAAGGAAGCTCATCGTACAATGGCGTAAGATTAAATCCTTTAACCGTTATTTTTTTTGATGCAGTAGAACCTTTAATGGTGTCAACTCTCATTGAGTACATTTTATCTTTCGTTATCGATTTATAACCCGAAATCTGAAAAGATGCATCTTTTGTATAGTAAAATCTTGTTGTGTCGTTGCCCGAAAGCGAATCCAACAAGAAGTCGTTAATGTTGATATCGAGGTGTTTGATCGAGTTTTTGGTTTTTTTTGCTGCGGTTTTGTTAATATAATCGAAATCTGCATCTATAATTTTAATGCTTTTAACATGTATCGATTTAAAAGTTTTCGAAATCTGTTCGTAAAGCGATTTTTCATCTTTTATGCTATCGGCTTTCTTGGTCACTTTGTTAAAAATCATATTGATAGACGGCTTTTGTAAAAGGATTTCATTTACATCTATCCGCTTTTTAAAGTAGGCCGTTAATATTCCAACACGGCTAATCTGTAGTTTCTTTAATTTAAGCTCGAAAGTATGGGCAGGAGCCAGTTGTTTTTTCTTTAAGCTGTCGAAAACGGCTGTATCGGGTATTAGTGTAACATCGCGCAGCGCCAGGCTACCTGTAATTACATTTAAGTTAATGCTTTTAAAATCTATGCGGTACAAATGGTGCGAGCCATTATAAACCTCAGACTTAATTTTTTCGGTCAATATAGGTTTCCATCGGGCGCTTAAAAACATGGCGCCAAATGCAACAATTAAAATCAATATGCCGAATATGCTTCCTATCCAGATCCAAACTTTATTCTTATGCTGAGCTGTCATTTGTTATGGCTTATCGATATGTAACAGATAGAAGCGCGAAAGGTTTTTTTGAAGCGGAACGCCTAAAGAAAAGGAATGTTAATTGCTTTATTACTAAAATTGTTTTTTTGGAGCGTAAGGGCAGTATAAGCAATATTGTTTGCTCCTTTGCTACGCTTGTACGCTTTGGCCGTCGTACCTCCTGCCTGCATGGTACCGCTTCGCCAAGGGCTAGATGGGTTAGGACGGCAGCACTGAAAATAGTAGCAAGAACAGCTGTAATCTAAACCCGACCGTAGCGGGATCCCACAATTTTTTCAATTGGGGCAGAAGCGGGGGCGGGGCTGTAGCCCACCATTGGTACCGAAGCGTTTATTTCCAAAAAAAATCTTTTTTAACAAGCATGAAGTCATTTAGTGCCAATCTTAATACCGTTGCGATCTTCCCCTAATAGTAAGATTGCTTCGTCTTTCCTTCTCGCAATGACGTGAAGATCATAATCGTACTGTAAACATTTAAACAAAATATGTCAATTTGTCACTTTTAATTTTATTTATGTATTTTTGCAATCCCCAAAATGTTTTTAAATAATGATTGATTTACAAGTACAGGATAAGACGCACGATGAAGCAAGGCAAGGTGAAGCTTTAATTTTAGATACACCGATTAAAGCCGATGCCCGTAAATTATACATCGAAAGTTATGGTTGTGCAATGAATTTTGCTGATAGCGAGATTGTTGCTTCTATTCTTTCCGAAACAGGATTTGAAACCACAGGGGATTATCACCAGGCCGATGTAATTTTCATCAATACCTGCTCTATCCGCGAAAACGCTGAAACCAGGGTTAGGAATCGTTTGTCGCAGTTCGGTGTCGAAAAACGCCGTAATCCGAAATTAATTGTTGGGGTTTTGGGCTGCATGGCAGAACGTTTAAAATCTAAATTTTTAGAAGAAGAGCGGTTGGTTGATGTGGTAGTAGGCCCTGATGCTTACCGCGATCTGCCTAACTTAATTGAACAGGTAGAAAGTGGGCATAAAGCGGTTAATGTGCTTTTATCCCGCGAAGAAACTTATGCAGATATTAGCCCGGTACGTTTAAACAGCAACGGAATTACCGCCTTTATTTCCATTACCCGTGGCTGCAATAATATGTGTTCTTTCTGCGTGGTTCCTTTTACCCGCGGCCGCGAACGGAGCCGCGATGCTCATTCCATTATAAAAGAAGCAAAAGGTTTATTTGAAGCTGGTTACCGTGAGGTTACGCTTTTAGGCCAAAATGTAGATTCGTATACCTGGACATCGGAAGATGGAACAGAAACCGTAAACTTTGCGCAACTTTTAGAGCAAACAGCTTTAGTTAGCCCTGATTTAAGGGTACGTTTTTCTACTTCACATCCAAAAGATATTACCGACGAGGTTTTACATACGATTGCTAAATACGATAACATCTGTAATTATATCCACTTGCCAGTTCAATCAGGTAATACCCGGATATTGGAGTTAATGAACAGGACTTACACCCGCGAATGGTATATTAATCGTATTGATGCCATCCGTAACATTATACCAGGTTGTGCAATTTCTACCGATATCATTGCTGGTTTCTGTACTGAAACAGAAGAAGAGCATCAAGAAACCCTGAGTATGATGGATTACGTAGAGTATGATTTTGCATATAACTTCACTTATTCTGAAAGACCGGGAACTTTAGCAGCCCGTAAACTAGAAGATGATATTCCTGAAGAAGTAAAAAAACGCCGATTAGCTGAAATTTTAGCCAAACAACAGGCACATTCGTTAATGCGTTTGCAAGAGTGGGTGGGTAAAACCGTTCGTGTTTTAATTGAAGGCACTTCTAAAAAATCTGATCTTGATTATTGCGGAAGAGGAGATAGCGGAGCCATGGCGATTTTCCCTGCAATTGAAGGCGTTAAGCCGGGCGAATATGCAAATGTATTTATCGAAAAATGCACATCAGCTACGCTAATTGGTAAAATAGTTTAAAAGGTAGAGGGCAAGAGGCGTAAGGTCTAATATCTCAAATCTCAAATCTAAAGAATGGATACACAAAATATTAAACAACGGTTCGGTATTATTGGCAATTCGCCATTGCTTAACCGTGCCATCGATATTGCAAGCCAGGTAGCACCAACTGATATGTCGGTGTTAATAACAGGCGAAAGTGGTAGCGGTAAAGAGGTGTTCTCGCAAATTATTCATCAAATGAGTGCCCGTAAACACGGTGCTTTTATTGCTGTAAACTGCGGCGCCATTCCCGAAGGAACCATTGATTCTGAACTGTTTGGTCACGAGAAAGGATCTTTTACAGGTGCGCACGAGGCACGTAAAGGTTATTTTGAAGTAGCAAACGGCGGAACCATTTTTTTAGATGAGGTTGCTGAGCTGCCTTTGGGTACACAGGCGCGTTTGCTGCGTATTCTAGAAAGCGGAGAATACTTGCGCGTAGGCTCATCTAAAGTTCAGAAAACAGACGTCCGCATTATTGCCGCAACCAATGTTGATGTGTATAACCGCGTTAAAAACGGAAAATTCCGCGAAGATTTATATTACAGGTTAAATACCGTTCCATTGCGCATACCGGCTTTGCAAGAGCGTAAAGAAGATATTTATTTATTATTCAGAAAATTCTCTGCCGATTTTAGCGATAAATACCGTAGTCCTGCATTGCATTTGGAGCCAGATGCCATTCAGATCCTAACCAATTATAGCTGGCCGGGTAATGTTCGTCAGCTAAAAAATATTGCCGAGCAGATCTGTGTATTAGAGAAAGACCGTAATGTTACCGGACAGGCCATTTTAAACTATATCCCGAACGAGGCCGGAAGTAACCTGCCAATGACGATCAATGCGCAGTCGAAAGAAGATTTTACAGAAAGAGATATTTTGTACAAGGTACTTTTCGATATGAAAAAGGATATGGTTGAGCTTAAAAAACTCGTTGCCGAAATTATTCAGCACGGTGGAAATACCGCTACCGTTTTGGCAGATAATCCACAGTATATCAATCAGCTATATCGTGATGTAGAATTGCCAGCAGGGCAAGAGCATGCCTTTACCATTCAGCAACCTACACCAAGCAATAATAATAACAACAACAATAACAATGCTGATTATTTTGCGCATGAGGCCGAAGAGGTAGAAGAATCTTTGTCGTTAGTGGATAAAGAATCAGATCTGATTAAAAAAGCTTTAAAAAAACATAAGGGTAAACGTAAGTTTGCCGCGCAAGAATTGGGCATTTCGGAGCGTACGCTGTACAGAAAAATTAAAGAATTAAATTTATAAGTTCATCGCCTTTAAAAACAAATTATATTTATATACTGATGAAAATAAAAATATTTGCTTTAATCCTTGTTGCTACAATACTGAGTGCCTGCTCTTATAAATTCAGTGGAGCATCAACAACAGGATTAAAAACGGTGGTTGTTCGGGTGTTTGAAAACAATGCACCATTAGTGGTGCCAACACTAAGTAACCAGATTACCGAATCGTTAAAAACCCGGATCCGTAATCAGACCAAATTGATTATCTCTCCTACTGGTGAAGGCGATGCATCATTTGAAGGCAGAATAACAGGTTATGATATTAAGCCGGTTGCGCTTCAAAATAGTGCTACACCTACTTCGGGTGCAAACAGATTAACCATAACCGTTTCGGTAAAGTATAAGAACAATATAAAAGAACACGAAAAAGAAAGTTTTGAAGAAAGCTTTACCAAATATTTCGATTTTCCGATCAGTGGGGCACCAATTCAAACCTTATTGCCTGGGGCTATCGAAAATATCAACAAACAATTATCGGAAGATATTTTTAACCGTGCATTTGCGCAGTGGTAAATAAAGCAGGATTCTAAAAGACAAAATTTTCAAAACCCGTCTACATTTTTTTAACTTAGCGGCAAACCTCGATAATGGATAACAAAAAGCTACTGGCAGATTTACTTGCGCAACCTGGAAAGGTTGGACCAGAGCATGTATCCATGTTGCAGGAAATGGTGGCGCAATTTCCATATGCTCAGCCCATTCATTTACTGTTAGCCAAGGCTAATGCATCAGCAGTGCCAAAGGCAGCACTCTATAGCCAGGGGCATGTACTGTTCCATGTTTTAAATATGGTTTCGGTTCGTGAAACAACAGAAGAAGAAATTAATGAAGTATTTGCTGAAAATACACAGGATGAACGGGCAGTTTTTGAAGAAATAGGAGAATTAGCACCAGATCTTCACTCAGAAAACCCAGTAATTCCGATAGAAGCGCCAAATCAACTGCCAGATATTGATAGTCATTTAATGAACTTACCTGCAGATGATGATTCTTTTATTGAAAG
This sequence comes from Pedobacter kyonggii, assembly GCF_004310665.1. Classification (GTDB taxonomy): domain Bacteria; phylum Bacteroidota; class Bacteroidia; order Sphingobacteriales; family Sphingobacteriaceae; genus Pedobacter; species Pedobacter kyonggii. Next base: position 78,983 of record NZ_SIXF01000012.1, read on the forward strand.
TGTAGCTGCTACCGATTTCTTTGCCTTTGAACAGAAATTAAGTACAGATGTGGTTACGGCCGCACCAGAAATTGAAACGGTTGTTCCTGATGAGCCAGAAAGGAATTTTGTTTCGCAATATAACGACGATAAGCTTCCATATACGTTTTTATGGTGGCTGGCTAAAACGCGTAAAGAGCACGAGCAGATTTTTCAGCCTTATGCACACCCTAATGCTGGTAAGGTAAAACCACAGCCGCAAAATAACCAACAGCAAGAAAGAGCTGAGTTTCAACAACAGTATGTTGAACATATCTTTCATATTCAAACGCCTTTCGAAGTAGCTGATCATTTAGCCGAATATCCTTCTGCCGAAATTAAAGATGCAAAGGGAGCTGAAATTATCGAGCGGTTCTTAAAAGAAGATCCAACAATTAAGCCTCCGAAGCCAGAACAAATAGACAATGAAAATAAGGCAAAGAAAAGTGCAGAAGACAATTATGACCTTGTTTCGGAGACTTTAGCTAAAATTTATATCGAGCAAATGCTTTATCACAAAGCCATAGATACTTATAAAAAATTAAGTTTGAAATATCCGGAAAAAAGCCGTTACTTTGCCGACCTTATCCAATCTATAGAAAAGAAATTTTAAAATATAATATTACCATGGTAACCTTTTTAATCATTTTATTAATTATTGCGTGTGTAGCCTTAGGCTTGTTTGTTTTAGTACAAAACCCTAAAGGCGGAGGTTTAGCTACAGGTGGTGGCACCAGTAACATGTTTGGTGTACAGCGTACCGGCGATGTTTTAGAAAAAGGATCGTGGGTATTGTTAACCTTAATCGTAGTGTTAACCCTTGCCGTTACTACAATTGCTAAAACCAGCGGTGGTACTGCTGCGGTTGGAAATTCAGCTATTCAAGAGCGTTTAGACAAAACACCATCACCATCTCCACTCGGCGGAAATTTAAACAGCACTAAACCTGCTGCTTCCACTCCAGCTAAAACAGATTCGACAAAGAAATAAGTAATACTTACCCGTATTTTATAAAGCTTTCCTCAAAAGGGAAAGCTTTTTTGGTTTTTAATATTTCGTAAAGAATGAATCGATCCCCTTTATCTCTTAACACACATTTAATATAAAAGCTTTAAATTGCAACATGAAATTAAGTGTGCTGGTTCTATTTACTGCTCTCGCCGTTGGTCTTTCCATTGGGATGGTTAATTTTTATTTTCAGCATAGCCTGTATTACATGGCTATTTCTTTTGGCGTATCGTTTCTGTGTAGTTTTTTGGTTTTTTATTATTTGCTGGAAAAATATATTTACACTAAAATTAAACTCATCTACAAGCTCATCCATAACCTTAAATTAGGTAAAGATTTAAAAGATGCGCTTGGTGAGTATGTAAGTTCTGATCCGATTAATGATGTAGAGCAAGAAGTAAAAGAATGGGCGGGCGCGAAGAAAAAAGAAATAGACCTATTAAAAAAACAGGAACAGTTTAGAAGAGAGTTTCTTTCAAATGTTTCACATGAGTTTAAAACACCGCTTTTTGCCATTCAAGGTTATATCGAAACTTTACAGGACTGTTTGGTAGATGACCCGGATCAAGCTGTTTTATTCCTAAAAAAAGCGGAAAACAATGTCGAGCGACTGAGTTATTTAATTAATGATTTAGACGTTATTTCAAAATTAGAAACAGGCGAATCGCCAATTAACTATCAAAAATTCGATTTTGTGCAGCTGGCCAAAGAGGTAATGGAAAACCTCGAAGACCGCGCCGAAGCGAAAAACATTAAACTCTTTTTTAAAGATAAATATACGGCCATTACTTTGGTTTCGGCCGATCGCGAAAAGATCAGGCAGGTTTTGATTAACTTAATGGTAAACAGCATTAAGTATGGCATTGATGGTGGCGAAACAGCCATTAAGATTTTTGAACTTCATGATCAGGTTTTGATCGAAGTTACCGATAATGGCATCGGTATAGAAGAAAAACATTTGTTACGCTTATTTGAACGCTTTTATCGCATCGATACTCACCGGGCGAGAGAAGTTGGAGGCACAGGTTTAGGCTTGGCCATTGTAAAACACATTTTAGAGGCACACCAGCAAACAATTTCAGTAAGAAGTACGCCGGGCATAGGCACAACCTTTGCTTTTACGCTACAAAAAGGAGGCTAGCCTTAGCGCCTTGATAATCATTCTTCCATTTTTGCCACGGAAACACGGAGCGCACGGAAAATAGGGCATCTGATTTCGTTCTGAAAAGCAATTTACCACTGTTGATAACCTATTTATTTCATTGTCAGTTACCTGAAAGTATAGGAATAAAGCACACCTGACTAAATAAGGTGATAATTAGTTAATATAATTAAGAAATTAACATTAACTTAACATTGGGCTTGTAGCTTTGCAACATATTAAAAATTAACATGAACAATATTTTTAAGTTCTTTACACCTCAAGACAAAAAGTTTCATCCGCTTTTCGAGCAAGCAGGTAGCAATGCATTAAAAATTGCAGAAACCCTTTTAGAAATGGTTAGCACAGGTGATGCTGAAAGCAGAAAAACAATTTTTAAAGAAATTGAGCGCTTGGAACATGTAGGTGATGATATTACCCATTCAATTTTTCTTGAACTGAGCAGGAACTTTATTACGCCATTTGATAGAGAAGACATCCATGCGTTGGCTACTGCCGTTGATGATGTTGCCGATTATATTTATGGTACTGCAAACCGTATGCAGATGTATAACATGAATACCATTAACGAGCCGATTGTTAAAATTGCCGAGCTTTTGGTAGAAATGTGTACTGATATTGATAAAGCAATTAAAGAGTTACGCAGTTTCAAAAATATCCGCGTAATTGCCGATGCTTGTATCCGTATTAACAGTGGCGAAAACCAGGCTGATTATGTATTTACATTAGCGGTAGCCCGTTTATTCGAATACGAAACCAATGCGATTGAATTAATTAAACAAAAAGAGGTTTTACAAACGATAGAAAAAGCGACAGATAAGTGTGAGGATGTGGCGAATGTGCTTGAAACTATCTTGGTTAAAAACGCTTAATAAAAAACAAACATGGTAACTACCTTATTGGTTGTTGTTGTAATTCTGGCTATTGCTTTCGATTACATTAACGGCTTTCACGATGCCGCTAACTCGATTGCAACAGTTGTTTCTACAAAAGTTCTTACGCCTTTTCAGGCGGTTTTGTGGGCTGCGTTGTTCAATTTCGCTGCCTACTTTTATTTTACCGACCACAAAGTAGCCAATACAGTTGCTAAAACGGTAATCGAAAATTATATCACTTTAGAAGTTATCCTTGCAGGTTTGGTTGCTGCAATTATCTGGAACCTTTTAACCTGGTGGTATGGTATCCCTTCAAGCTCATCGCATACTTTAATCGGTGGTTTTGCTGGTGCAGGTATGACGCATGCTTTACTTACTGGCGCTAGTCCGATGGATGCTGTAAACATGGGTTATGTAGTTAAAATTGTATCATTTATTGTATTAGCTCCAATAATCGGTTTGGTAATTTCAGTGGTTTTAACATTAATTATCATCAATATTTGCCGTTATGCGAAGCCTGCAACCGCTGAAAAATGGTTTAAACGTTTGCAGTTATTGTCATCTGCAGCATTAAGTTTCTTTCATGGCGGTAACGATGCGCAAAAGGTAATGGGTATTATCGCCACAGCATTAATTGCAGCAAAAGTAATTCCTGATTTTAACTCTATGCCTGCGTGGGTGCCAATCGCTTGTTATTCGGCAATCTCATTGGGTACAATGAGTGGTGGCTGGAAAATTGTAAAAACAATGGGTTCTAAAATCACCAAAGTAACAGCACTTGAAGGCGTTGCGGCAGAAGGAGCCGGGGCAATTACATTGGGTATTACTGAGCATTTCGGTATTCCGGTTTCTACAACGCATACCATTACGGGTTCGATCGTGGGTGTAGGTGTAGTTAAAAGCGTTTCTGCAGTACGTTGGGGTGTAACCATTAACTTAATCTGGGCCTGGATTTTAACCATCCCTGTTTCAGCTACATTGGCTGCAATAATTTATGCAGCAATTTATTACTTAAAATAAAAACAAAATCCTTTAATATACTTAAGAGACCAAAGCATTAGCTTTGGTCTTTTTTGTTGGTTTTTGTTTTTTACCACAGAGAACATTAGGCTTATGGTGCTTACCACAGAGGCCGCGGAGTTTTACACGGAGTAAAACCGAGCTCCTGGGCCTAACTTTATGTCCTCTGTAGTTTTCTCTGACTACGCTCAGACTGACATGCGAAGGGACTTCTTAAAAGAACAGGAAGTTTATTAGGAAATATTGGGTGCTTGAAACCTTTCGCTGAGTCAGCAATAAATAGCTGAAAATTAAAACTTAACGCTTATTTCGACTAAATCAGTCCCGTTTTTAGGCAATACCCAATCCGGACCTTCTTGAATAAGCCGTTTCGCCTCCGCATCAGCTTTTTTGTTCAGCGATTTTATAACACTGATATTTGTTGGCCGCCCGTTACTTTTAACTTTGAAGCTTAAAATCACAAATTGTTCTGGGCCTTTAGGGTTGTAAAGTTTATTGTTGTTCTCTAAGTATTGACTATAGTTAATGGTAGAAACCGGAATAGGCTTCGTAATATCATCGGGCGATTTTCCATCCAGGTTTTGTTCTGCGCGCAAGGTAATTTTTGGTGCAGCGATATTTTCTTTCTTATGCCCGTTTGAACCTGTAATTAAAGCGATTTCATTTAATGATTTATTTCCGCTTAATGCGCTTTTAATAGCATTAGGGTCTTGCAGGCCAGCTACAGGCAATTCTTTAAAACCAATAGCATTAATCAATAAGTCCTTATCTTTTGCATTGCTATCGGCAGGCAAATAAAAATAACCTTTAGCATCTGTTGCAGTTACATTTTTAGAGCCCGCTAACTTTACCACAGCACCCTGAACAGGTTGGCCATTGCTTTGATCTACAACGTTGCCACTAAACGCGATTTTACTTGAGCCAAATGCTGGTGCTGCTTCCACTACCGCCTCACTTATCGTAACTGCGCTTGGTCTGTAATTGCCAAAGCCTACCGCGCTCTTCGCTTTAGCGCGATTGCTCTCGGTTGCAATTTTCGCCGCTTTTACCTGGGCCATTTGTTGCGCTGCCCGTTCTAATGCAGGTTTCACTTTAGTGTTTTTCGCTAAATCGCCTGTTTTTGCGGCTGTAATTGCCTTATCAATCAAAGCTGCCTTTGTCGAATTCTGAGTAACGGTATCTTCTTTAGGTTTAGCTTGACTTGAAGCAATTGCTGTTGTGCTATCTAACTGAACCATCACGCCTCCCTGTTTATGTGCAGCAATTTCTGCATTCCTGCGGTTAGTTTCGCGCATAAAGAATAAAATGCTTACCGCAATAAATGCTACGGTTGCTGTTGCTGCAATACTTAACCTTTGGGTAGTAATGCCCCAAAGCTTGCGTTTTATAGGTTTTTCAGAAACACGGTCGTACAGTTGTTTTTGTAAAATAGAAAGTGTTTGCTTGCGTTTGGGTGATTGTTTCAGTCCCTCCAATGCTTCGGCAACAAAAGGATCTTCTAAGGCCTGTCTTTCTACGAAGTGCATAGCCTTAGCATCAAGCTTACCATCCAGGTAATCTTCCAGAACATCAATATCTAACCAATCGTTATTCACTACTGTTTTTCTCTATACAAATCTTTAAATTCCGTTTACCATTTTGGATGTAACTCTTAACTTTAAGCATGTCGTAGCCCGTAATATCGGCCACTTCTTTGTAGCATTTTTCTTGTAAATAAAATAAATCTACGCTTTTTCGCTGTTCTTCAGGTAAAGTTTCCATACACTTTTCCATAATGGTAAGCTGCGTTTCTTTCGTGTTGTCTATATCCAGATGCACAAACTCGCTATTTTCCACAAAAGTATCGTCTAATGAGACATTATTTTGCTTCGCCGATTTCCGTAGTGCCATTAAACAATGGTTCCGCGTTAAAACATGAAGCCAGCTTTTAAAGTTCTGTACCTCATGTATTTTCAGCTTCGTTACCAGTTCTTCAAAAATCTGCATTACCGCATCCTTGCTTTGCTCCTCATCTTTAAAGTAGTTTAAGCAAACCCCGAACACCAAATGCATGTATTTATTGTAAAGCGTACCCAACGCGTCTAAATCGCCCGTATTTTTATACTCGGCAATCAGTTTGGCGTCGTCTTGCTGGGCGTTACCAGCTGTGTTTTTTATAAACCTCAAAAAATGGCAGCTATTTCGAATTATCTTTCAAGTATAAAAAATATTTCTGAGTGATGGCGCATAAACTAATTTTTTAGGAAGAGAAGGTCTTAAATATTTTACGTTGTTCACTATCTTTTTAAATGGTTTAACATTGTTGCCATGCGCAAAGGCTTATCTTTGAGGGTAAATAAGAATTATGGCAGTTGTTTTGCTAAACATGATTAAACACACAAAATGAAAAAGATCAATATTTTATCGGCATCACTGGCCATGCTGGTATTTGCAAGCTTAAATGTTAGCTCACAGATTAAACTAAGCGATATATTTAAAAAAGTAACCGAAAAACAGGGCACAACAACAGCTGCTACGGGAACACCATCTACTTTTGAAATAGGACAGGGGATTAAGGAAGCGCTACAAATTGGTGTTTCTGCAGGTGCTGATAGGCTTTCGCTTAAAGATGGCTTTTTAGGCAATTTAGCCGTTAAAATTTTGATGCCTCCTGAAGCACAAAAGGTTGAAAGAACATTACGTGGCATAGGTTTGAACAAACTTTGCGATAATGTGATTGTAAGCTTAAACCGTGCCGCAGAAGATGCTGCTACCGAAGCAAAGCCTATTTTTATCTCAGCCATTAAACAAATGACATTAACCGATGCGACTAATATCCTTTTGGGTAACAAAGATGCAGCTACCGAATATTTTAAAAGGGTAACTACTTCTCAGCTGATGCAGAAATTTAGTCCGATTGTAACCACAAGCTTAAATAAGGTAAATGCCACCAAGTATTACAGCGATTTAACTACGCAATACAACCGTTTGCCTTTGGTAAAACCCGTAAACACCAACTTAACCGAGTACGTTACACAAAAAGCGATAGATGGTTTATTTGTTGAGGTTGCGAAAGAAGAACTAAAAATTAGGGGCAACTTAGGCTCACGCAGCACAACCTTGTTGCAGAAGGTGTTCGGTTACGCGGATAAGAAAAAGATTTAATCTGTTTAATCGTGGTTCGTGAGGACACGAACCACGGCGGAAAGAAATCAAATGCCTCGGACTGTGTCCTCACAGACCGAATTAGATTTAAATGGAGGTATTGATTGTCGCTCGTGGAGACAGGACCCATGGCGAAGGATAAAATCTACCAACACAAAGTTTGTATTAAGTAAAATATAGCTTCTACTTCCTTTCAAAAACCTAAGACACAAAAACTATTTGTAAAATTGTACATGACGAAAATCAGCACCATATTAGCTTCTATTTTAATTTCATGCGTTGTATTAGTTACTTCCTGCAATAGCAATAAATCTGAGGCAGAAAATGCGAAAGCCGTTTTAGATACGGTTTCTTTAAGCAGTAAAAATTTCGCGTTAGCCTATCAGGATGGAGATAAAATTGTAGCCACGAGTATCGATACAATGAAACAGATTTCGTTCGGCGGTGCTACCGATCCGGCTATTTCTCCCGATGGAAATAAACTGGCATATACACTAAGCGATTCTGCCGGGAACAGATCCATTTGGATTGCCGATATGGAAAACAAAAGCCAGGGGAAATCGCAGGTAAATAGCAATAATTATTATCAGGCCATGTGGTCGCCTGATGGAGCTGCGATCGCTTTCAATATTTTTAACAGTAAAAACCTATGGAAGATAGGCGTAATTAAAACCGATAATTCTGGATATGTGATGCTCGATAGTGCATCTAAAATAAATGTTTATGCGCCAACCTGGAAAAATGAAAAGGAAATCGTCGGACAGGATCTTACCAAGCTTTACACCTTTGATTGTACAGGAAAGTTAACCGATACCAAATTGATAGCCGATTTGATCGGAAAAGAATTTTCAATTGCGAGTAGTAACCGTTTCTTTTATACAAAAGACGGGGCCAAACTGATTTTTAATGCAGGAAATACGGATATTTTAGACGGATTAACAGGTCCGAGCGAAGCAGTTTATGCTTTAGATCTGGCCAGTAAAAAAGTACAACGGATTTCGCCAAAAGGTATAAATGTTCCTTATGTTTTTCTTACAGCCGATGATCGCATTTTTTATAGTGGAGCTGAAAAACCCTTTACGCAAAGCAAAATATATGTTTCTGATTTAGAAGGGAATATTAAAACGATAGTGGATAAAGGAAATAACCCAACGGGGGCATTGAAATAATCTGTTTATCATATTTAGATTAACATGCTAAATAAAACAAGAATCGTTATTGTAGGAATTGGTGGCGTAGGTGGGTATTTCGGAGGCTTACTGTCTAAGAAATACACCAACGGAGATGATGTAGAAGTTGTTTTTGTTGCCCGTGGCGAACATTTAAATGAGATCCAAAATAAGGGTTTAACTGTAATTAAAGGGAACGAAAATTTTGTAACTAAGCCATATCTGGCTACCGATGATTATAGTAAAATTGGCGTGGCCGATTATATTATAATCTGCACGAAAAGCTACGACTTAAAACAAACCATCGAAAAGTTAAAGCCCTTAATCAACCATAGTACGATATTGTTGCCACTTTTAAATGGCGTTAGTGCAAGTGACGAAATTTTAGAAATTCTGCCTCATGCAAATGTTTTAAAAGGCTGTGCATTTATCGTTTCCAAAATTAAATCGCCTGGGATAATCGAAAATTCTGGTAACATTCAAAAGCTATCCTTTGGAATGGATGGACCAATAGGCGAAGCGGTTTTACATCTGAAAGATCTAATGCTTGATGCAGGAATCGATTTAACGGTTTCGGATAAAATCTCTACCGCCATCTGGGAAAAATTTATATTTATTTCCCCTACTGCTACTTCTACATCCTATTTCGATAGCACTATCGGAAAGGTACTGGACGAAAATCTTGAAACTGTTCTGAAGTTAATTGAAGAAGTGAAAAACCTTGCCCTGGCTAAAAGCGTAACAATTAGTGATGACATTTCGGGTAAAACATTAAATACGATGAAATCGATGCCATACGAGGTTACCTCGTCCATGCACCGCGATTATCTCAATCAGAAACCGCAAACAGAAGTTGAGTCCTTAACAGGCTACATTGTACGCGAAGCCGAAAAACTTGGTATTGCTGCACCGACTTATCAAAAGTTGTACGAAAGATTACTTAAAAAAGGATCGCTATAAGTCTCTAAAAATCAGTATATTTTGATTGAAAATGTCCATTTTCTAAAAAAAATAAAAAAATTTAAAGTAATATTGAGTCTCATCCGTTTACTGGGTTATTAAGCAAAATTTAGTGCCAACAAACGAACCTCAAAATATCATTTCAACGGTTGCCAATTATGGTAAGCGCTTATTCAGTTTCATCCGTGGAAGGGTGAATACAGATGAGGATGCGGAAGATATTTTACAGGATGTTTGGTTTCAGCTCAGCAATCAACCCGAGGCTGGTGCCATTGAGCAGATTAGTGGTTGGCTATATCGGGTGGCCAGAAATAAGATCACCGATAAATACCGTAAACAAAAAGAAGAATCGTTAGAAGATTTCACTTTCGAGGGTGAAGATGGCGAAATCAATTTTAAAGAAATTTTACTTGCCGAGGCTTATTCTCCAGAAGAAGAAAGTTTAAAAAAACTATTCTGGGATCAACTGTTTTTGGCCTTGGAAGAACTGCCGGAGAATCAACGTTACGTGTTTGTTCAGAATGAATTGGAAGAACGCACTTTTCAGGAACTGGCAGATGAAAGCGGAGAGAATATCAAAACATTAATATCAAGAAAGGGTTATGCTGTAAAACACCTGCGTAACCGTTTACAAAATTTATATCAGGAATTTATTAACTATTAAATTTGCAGACATGATGAATAGAAATTTTAATCGGCGCAAGAAATTTATTTTCTTTTTACCCGTAGCGGTGCTTATTGCAGCGGTATTGGGTTATGTGGTTATGTTTTTATGGAATTGGATTTTACCTGAGGTGGCACATGCAGGCAAACTTAATTATTGGCAAGCGCTCGGTTTACTTGTGCTGTGCAGGTTGCTTTTTGGGAACTTTAATAAAGGTGGCCACGGGGGGCATAATGGTTTCCGTGAGCGCGCCCGGGGAATGCGTGCCAAATGGGATTCGATGAATGAAGAGGAGCGGGCAAAATTTAAGGAAGAATATAAACGGAGATGTGGCGGATGGCGTCACCACCGCAATAAGGAATAATTTAAAGCCTCGATTAAATTCGGGGCTTTTTTGTTTTATGTCATTCTGAATCAGATGAAGAATCTCTTGAGATTCGTCATCTCGACTGAAGCAACGCGGAGTGGAGAGGTCTTTGGACTATATTACCCAAAGATTCCTATAGGTTGGTGGCTCACCGACCGAAATGGTAACTACTAAAAAGATCCTTCACTGCGTTCAGGATGACAAAATCCCTAAAGAGTAAAAAAAACAAAATAATTTAAAGTAAAAATAAAGTTGCTCCGTCTTCCTATATAAATAACAAAAACGACAGTATTAGTAGTTCAACTAATTTAAGGTGAACTGATTACAGTACTTTAAAATTATAAGAAGATGAAACCGACATGATTTTCAAAACCCACAATAACGGGTGAAATCATGATAGCTTCATCACAAATAAAAACATATATAAAAAGATGAAAAAGATATTAAAAACCATAGGATTCGGGATTGTACTTGGTGCAGTCGCTTTCTTCATACCGTTTGTGTTCAAATTTATACTGGCCATCATGCTGATCGGTTTAATGTTCAGGATTTTTATGGGTAGGCGCCACCATTATTTCCATAACCGCTTTAACGGTTTCGAAAATCATTACAACCCAATTGTACCGATCGATAACCAATGGTACAGGCCAACCGTAGAAGGCAATGGAACAGTTAACAACATTAACGTAAATTATTAACCGCCATGAGAACATTTAGAATATTATTAGCATTGGCTGTTGCTGCAGGAACTTTTTACAGCTTAAATGTACTGGCCGTTCAGAATGGATACCGCGATCGGTTAGATTTTAAAAACAGGCATTATCATGATGATTGCCAGCAAGAACATCATAGAAATCATAGTTACAGTCACCATAGCCGAAAAATGGATAATACTGTGATTAGTCCTGTTGATAGTATAAATAACGTAAATAGATAAGGTTATGTCACAGGTACTTTTTTTAAGCGATCCATCTCAGTCCGATGTCAGTCCGATTTTGGGTATGGCAAACGAACTGATTATCCAAGGGGAGAAGGTAACTTTCTTTAGCTCGGATGAATTTAAGGCCCCTATAGAACAAATCGGCGCTGACTTTAAAGCCTACAATCAGGAGCTGAATATTTTTCAAGGGCAAAAGGCGATTGATGAAGAAGAAAAGCCTAAATCAGGATTGATCAGCGCACTGCTTGAACCAATGAAATTTATCGATGATATTTTGGTTCAGATAAGGGGTTTAAAGTTTGACTACGCCGTTTTCTCGCCGTCATATCCTTATGCAAATATCATTACACAGCTATTGGGCATCCCTAAAACGGAGCAGGTGGCTTACAATTAATATGGCTTAAGCCGATAAATAACAGAATAAATAACAATTAAATTAAACAAAATGTACAACGAACATAGATGCCATTCGGGCAAGATGCATAATCGCTTTGGCGCAGGAGAGGGAAGATTTGGAAGGCACTTTGGTGGTTCTTTCAGTCACCACAAACATGCCATGTTTAACCAGGGCTTTAGAAAAGTACCTGCTAATATAGAGGAAACAGAAAACAGCTTTATTATTGAGCTTTTTGCACCAGCTTTGGTTAAAGAAAATTTAAAGGTGGTTACCAAAGATGATGTATTAACCATTTCTTACCAAGCTAAAGAAGAAGCCGATTCAGCTAAAAAGTATAGTCGTAGAGAATATAGCAATGGCACTTTCGAAAGGGCTTTTGGCCTAAACGGAAAAGTTTTAGTAGAAAATATATCGGCAAACTACGCTGATGGAATTTTGAAGGTTACCCTACCTAAAAACCCTGAAACGAATACACCAGAAAAAGATATTCTGGTAGACTAAGTTTCGTCTATTATAATTTCCAGGCCCCGGTTGGTTATAACAATCGGGGCTTTTTTGTTTTTATATCACCTAAAGCGTTACCACACGTGGCCTTCAAAATCATTTAATATATCGATATTAAAATGCGGTTTGCTATTAGCGGTATTTTAAGGTACTTTTGCTAAAAGACATAAACACAATAGATTGAATTTTAACGACTTTAATTTTAACCCCGATTTATACGAAGGCTTAATGGCCATGGGGTATAAAAGCGCTACTCCAATACAAGAACAAGCCATCCCGGTAATTTTAGATAATCATGATCTGATTGCCTGCGCTCAAACCGGTACAGGAAAAACGGCCAGCTACCTTTTGCCAGTAATGGATAAAATTAGCAAAGCTGCCGATAGGCACAACAATACCTTGATACTGGCTCCAACACGCGAGCTTGCACAACAGATCGATTTACAGGTTGAAGCACTGGCTTATTTTACCAATATCAGTTCTTTAGCGGTTTACGGTGGGGGAGATGGTATCGCTTACGAACAGCAAAAACGTTCTATGCGCAATGGTGTAGACATTATTATTGCCACTCCGGGCAGACTAATGGCACATTTATCTTCAGGTGTGTTAAAACTGGAACATTTGCAGCATTTAATTTTAGATGAAGCAGATAGAATGTTGGATATGGGCTTTTACGACGATATCATCCGTATTATCAGCTACCTGCCAAAGAAAAGGCAAACACTTTTGTTCTCGGCTACTATGGCACCGAAAATAAGAACTATGGCGGGCAAGATTTTGCATGAACCGAAGCAGATTACCATTTCAATTGCTAAACCTGCTGAGGGGATCGATCAACAAGCCTATAACATCCACGACCAACAGAAACAGGCCTTATTAACTGATATTTTTAAAAGTGGGCAATACAAAAGCAGTATCATTTTCGTTTCGACCAAAGAAAAAGTAAAAGCGTTGTATAAAACCTTTAAAGGATTGGGTATTAAAGCCGAAGCTTTTCACTCCGATTTAGGGCAGAAAGAGCGCGAAGATATTTTACTGGCTTTCAAAAACAGAAGATTGCCAATTTTAATCGGAACCGATGTGTTATCCCGCGGAATCGACGTAGAAGGGATCGACTTGGTAATCAATTATGATGTTCCTGGCGATCCGGCTGATTACGTACACCGTATTGGCCGTACGGCAAGAGCTGCAACCAAAGGAACGGCCATTACATTGGTTAACGGAAGAGATAAACGCAAGTTCGATAACATTGAAAAATTAATCGAGAAGGAAGTTCCCCGCATGCCACTGCCGGAAAGCATAGCTGCAATGGAAATTACGCATGTGGAAGAAAAGAGACCTCAACATAAGGGCAAGAAAAAGGTTTGGAACAAAAAGAAAAAACCAAAACCTTCTGTATAAATATTTAAAAACGCCGTAAGTATATTTCTTATTGGCGTTTTTCTTTTATAAATTATCTTTGCGCTAACAATGGCAAACTTCATTATTATAGGTTTATGCATTTTAGCCGGGATTCTTTTCAGGAAAAGTAAATCGCTTCCCAAAGATGCGCACAAAGGCATTAACGCCTGGATTATCTATATCGCTCTACCGGCAGTTTCTTTTAAATATCTGCCACATATTACCTGGACTAAGGATCTATTCTTTCCTGTACTGGCACCAATTTTTGTCTGGCTATTTGGTTGGTTATTTATTACGCTGTATAGCCGCATCCGGAATATTAATAAATCCACTGCTGGCGGGTTAAAACTAACCAGTTCTTTAAGTAATACTTCATTTGTAGGTTTTCCTTTAATTGTGGCTTATTTTAGCGAAAAGGAACTGGCTGTCGCCATTATCTGCGACCAGGTTACCTTTATGCTTTTATCTACCATTGGCGTTATTGTAGCCATCCGCTCTTCGCAGAATCAAAAGTTAAGCGCAAAATTGGTGCTGAAAAAAGTATTGACCTTTCCGCCGCTTATAGGTTGTGTCTTGGCGCTGACTCTCCCACATTTTATTGACCTTTCTTCACTAGATCCATTATTCGACAAACTAGTAGGTACAGTTGGTCCATTGGCATTGTTTTCAATAGGTTTGCAGCTAAAATTTGGTGGCTGGTTTAGCGAATTGAAACACATCAGTTTTGCTTTATTGTATAAACTGATTTTAGCGCCGCTGGTCGTTTTGGTTACAGCTCTTGTTTTAGGTATGGGTGGAATGATTACCAAAATAACGATTTTTGAAATGGCTATGCCAACTTTGGTAACCGCAGGTGTGGTAGCCGATCAGTATAACCTTAATCCGAAGCTTTCTAATTTGGTGGTTGGAATCGGAATTTTATTGTGTTTTATCACCACGGGGTTATGGTGGTTGGTGTTAACTTATTCAGGGCTGGTTTAATTGGCCTTTTTGTTTTACCACAGAGTGCGCGAAGAGGTGGCACAGAGAACACAGAATAGGTTATTTGAGGTGTGAACTAAATTAAGAAATTTGATAGATCAGATGTCAAGGCCAAGCTCTAACCTTGAAACATGCCTCGTTTCTCAGTGCCCTCAGTGTAAGTCTCTGTTTCCTCTGTGGTTAATAAGAAAAAAGCCGCAAATTTCTTCTGCGGCTCTTTTACTGATTTAGGTTTAGTTACAAAGCTAATTTTTTAGAAATTGCAGATGGAATACCTGCTTTGTTCAATAAAATTGCTGTTGTTTTATATTTTACGTAGTTTTTGGTTACGTATAAATATCCTTTATAATCGTTACTGGCTCCCCAAGAGTTTTTAACGATATAATATTCTTTACCTGTTTGATCTTTGGCTAAACCAACAATGTGCATACCATGATCATCAGTAGTTTGGTAGTTGTCGAAAGCAAGCTGACGGTTCTCCTGCGTAATTTCCATCTCTGGCTGCGGGCCGTTAAACATATCTGCTTTCTGTTTCACGGTCATATCAGCGAAAGGCGTTTGTGGAACAAAAGCCACCCCGTTTTTCCAGCTGAAGTTTTTTTCGCTTACATCTGTAGCCCATGCAATAGTGTAACCGCTTTTTAAAGCGTTATCGATAATGTCGGTTAACTCGTTCACTTTAACGTTATAAACCTGATCGAAAGACCAGTTATCAGGTACTAATAAAGTAAATTTGCTATAGAAAGGGTGATCGTTGAATGATGAAAGTTCTACATAGTTGTCGGCATTTAAACCAACCACTTCCTGAGCGAAGGTTTTTGGTGTGTATTTTTTGCCATTATATGTAAAGTTTTCTGGTACAGCACCTAAATAAGCATCAATTACACCAGTATAGGCTTTTAACCAGTTTGGGGTTAACTCGCCATTTGCATTCTTTACAAC
Organism: Pedobacter kyonggii; assembly: GCF_004310665.1. Lineage (GTDB taxonomy): Bacteria > Bacteroidota > Bacteroidia > Sphingobacteriales > Sphingobacteriaceae > Pedobacter > Pedobacter kyonggii. Next base: position 94,535 of record NZ_SIXF01000012.1, read on the forward strand.
AGCTTCTAAAACACCTTTTTCAATATCGCCAAGTTCTGCAGTTTTATTGATTTTAGTGCCATAATTTAATCCGGTATATACCTCTTGCGGAACCGCACCGTATTTTCTGTACATGTTGATTACATCGTGCAAAGCACCGCCATCGCCTAATGAAACCGCGCCATGCATACGCACGTAATTTTTACCCTTCTCTACATAAGCGTTACGGGCCGAAAAAAGCTGAGATAATGTTACTGGTTGTTTACCGGCTTTAATCATTTCTGATTCTAAAAATGAATTGGTAGAGTAGCTCCAGCAAGTACCTGACGATCCTTGATTCTGAACTGGTGTATTTGCCAGGTTAATCACTTCGGTGAATTTAAAAGAAGAAGCACTGTTTTCGCTTTGGTTGTTTTTTAAAGAATTAACGAGATTGTCTTGCGCATAAGTCGCCGATATGGATAACGACAAAGCCAAACTAATCACACTGATTTTTGTGTAGTTGATCATTTTTTATGAATAATTAATAAAGTCAGCGAATGTAAAAATACTTGTTGATTTGGCGCCAGAAAATTTGTAATAAATGGATAACATCCGTCATTTTATTGCAACAATGTTGAATTAACATTCTGGCAAACTGATCGGAATATTGGTTGCTAATCCTCCGTCAGATGTTTCCTTGTATTTGGCATTCATATCGAGGGCAGTTTCCCACATGGTATTTACTACTGCATCTAAACTTACTTTTGCCTTATCAGGATTGCTTTGTAGGGCCAGCTGACTGGCTGTGATAGCTTTAATAGCACCCATGGTATTTCTTTCGATACAAGGGATCTGTACCAAACCACCAATCGGATCGCAGGTTAAACCTAAGTGATGTTCCATGGCGATTTCTGCTGCCATTAAAACCTGTCTTTGCGAACCGCCTAAACACTCTGTTAGCGCAGCTGCAGCCATGGCTGATGAAACGCCAATTTCGGCCTGACATCCTCCCATAGCGGCTGATATTGTTGCTCCTTTTTTGAAAATACTGCCTATTTCTGAAGCACAGGCAATAAATTGGATGATTTTTTCCTCGCTGTAACCATCGCAAAAGGTAATAAAATATTGTAATACGGCTGGAATTACGCCTGCGGCACCATTGGTAGGGGCAGTTACCACACGGCCAAAAGATGCATTTTCTTCATTAACAGCCAGTGCGAAACAGCTTACCCAATCTAAAGTATAATTAAAGCCGTTTCCACCTTTTCTAATGGCTTCTACCCAGCTATTATAGTCTGAATACTCACTTTTATCAATTAATCGTTTATTTAGCGGAAATGCCCTTCGTGCTACATTTAAACCACCTGGTAAAAGCCCTGTGGTATGACATCCGCGATAAATACAATCGCGCATAACCGCAAAATGCTGTAGGATGCCTTTTTTTGTCTCTGCTTCATTGCGCCAGGCCAGTTCGTTCTCCATCACGATTTCGCTTACCTTTAAACCGGTAGATAAGCACCAGTGTAAAAGATCTTTTGCTTTTTCTACAGGAAAGGGAAGGTCTACCTGTGGTTTTTTACTATTGTCTTCGCCTTCTTTAACTACAAAACCACCACCAATAGAGTAATAGGTTTCTGAAAAAGCTTTTCCACCTTTTAAAAATGCCTGAAAAGTAACCGCATTTGGGTGAAAGGGCAAACTTTCGGCAAAAAGAAAAAGCAGGTCGTTATCGTAATCAAAATCAAGAATTAAATGATCAGCAAGATTTAATTTCTTATCTCTTTGGATGCTTTCGAAAGTTGGTGTAACGGCATCAACATCAAAAGTTACCGGATCAGCTCCTGTTAAACCGAGTAGAATAGCTACATCAGTTCCATGGCCTTTACCTGTTTTGGCAAGCGAACCATAAAGCAATATTTTTATACCCTCAATTTCATCAATCAAATTGTTTTGAGCAAGAGAAGCTGTAAACTGTTGTGCGGCCCGCCATGGGCCTAAGGTATGTGAACTGGATGGGCCGATGCCTATTTTAAAAATATCGAAAACTGAAATCTGTTCCTTGATCATTATGAATATAGTTACACAAAGCTATAATTGTTTTATGATTTTGGATAAATTAATTTTGGCCCATGGTGAAAATACTTTACCTTAGAAAGATCTAATTTAAAGACTCTAAAATGGACTTCAACGACAGCTATCAAGAAATTGATTTAAAATACTGTCGAGCAACTACGGGAAAGAGATTTACTAATTATCTTATCGATCTAGTTGTTTTTTACATCATCGCATTTGGCATTGCAATTATTCTCGGAATCGTTAAGCCTGAACTTTTGGATAGTTTTGATGGATTATCAGGCCGTTTGATTTCTTTATTACTTTACGGTATTGTAATGTTTATAACAGAAGCAATGTCTAACGGAAGATCGATTGGAAAGTTAATTACGGGAACAAGAGCTGTAAATCCTGATGGTAGCGACATTACTTTTCAAAAAGTATTTATCCGAAATATTGTAAGAGCTATCCCATTCAATGCCTTTAGTGCATTGGGTAACCCTTGTGCACCATGGCATGACCTTTGGTCGGATACAATGGTGATCGAAGAGAAAAATTAGCCTTACAAACCCAAAAAATAAATTTATTCGACTCGGTTAAAAATCAAACTCAATAATCTCATCGTCCTTAAGCATGCGTTCCACAAACTTCTGATGGTTTTTGGGCGTGCCCGTTGCCGTCCAGTTTCCGGTGATAATATTATCTACCAATTGGTGTTTTCCGCGCTGTGGTTTAAGCTTACTTTCGCGGAAAACCTCTTCGTAGCTTTCTAAATTGCCGTGTGTATGCTGTTTTTTAACAATGCGGTAAAGCCTTTTGGTAAAACGACGATCGCCAATTTCTTCTAAAAAGGGGAAAATAATCAGCGCCAATAGAACCACAATGGTAACCCCTATAGCCTGTTCGTAGTAACCAGAGCCTACGGCCATTCCAATTGCAGCAACAATCCAGATAATGCAGGCCGTAGTGAGGCCTTTAACACGATTTTCTTCTTTAAAAATTACCCCGGCACCTAAAAACCCGATTCCCGTAACAATGTTGGAGGCAATACGGTCTTGACTGGTTGGCCCAATTTTGATAGATAAAATGGTAAATAGGGCAGCACCCAAACCAATCATCATCATGGTTTTGAGTCCGGCAGATTTACTTCTATACTCGCGTTCAGCGCCGATTATGCCACAAAGCAGGGTAGCCAACAAAAATTTATTGATTTCACTTTGTGTAATGAAATGGTTTTGCTCTATGATCTCGTTCATTGCTTTGAATTATCAAAGGCAAATTAATAAAAATCGTAACATCTTAGGCCATTTGCCCTGCCACCATTCGAACTATTTGGAAAATATTTTTCATAACCCACACCAATTTCGGATGTTCCGCCAGTGTTGCTGTAGTTGATTTTAGAGGTTGTAGCATCATGACTGATGCCTAACCTGAATTTTTCGCCGTTTGTTCTGCGGTTAAAAATATCGAAGATTACAGAAAAAACAATCGCATCATTTCCATTCGAATTGCCATCATTGCGGTACCAGATACCTGCGTTTATGCCCGCATATTTATATTGCATGCCCGCACTAAACGATTTTACGTTGCCCTGTTTGTAGGCAACAATGGATGGGATGAGGTAATTCCCATCGCGATCGTACTCATCTGGTACCAATGTTAACTTGTAGCTTAAATTGCCTGAGATGCGCATCGGCAACTTGGCCTGAAAGCCCGATAAGGATTCATCCGGACGGTTAAGATGATGTACAGCTATTCCCATCATAAATTTCCCCATCACAAGATTAGCTCCTGCATTGGAATCGAAATAATACCGACTATCTACACTTGGCCTTTCGGCGCCAGAAATACTACCAGGAATATAACCCGTGTTGATATCGATCTGATCGCCAAAAACAAGTTTATCCCAGTTTAGCTTTTGGTTGGTAATACCTCCCTGTAAGCCAAATGATAAGGCAAAATCCTCTCCACCGATGATATAGGAATAGCTTAGGGCAATATTATTCTTTACCAGGTAAGCGGTACCCTCGCTGCTGCGGTTAAAAATTAGACCAATGCCGCTGTTTAATCTCCGTAGATTGAGGTCGCCTGAAGCACTCACGTACGAAAAATCACTTGCTAAACCCGTCCATTGGTTACGGTATAAGGCATTAAGCCTAATGTCGCCCTCAAACTGACCTGTTAAAGCCGGATTTAAGTAAATCGGCGCATTGTAAAACTGCGAATAAATGTGGTCCTGCGCCAACGAAACAATCGGCAGCACCCAAAACAAAAATAATATTATCCCTCTCCTCATCATCGTATTAAATATATTACACCCGTTTTCTTTGGAGGGGATGAATCGTAAGTCATTCCTTTCCAATCACTGCCATTAATAAATTTTATATCTACTTTCCAGTAATAAATACCTTGTGGTTGTTCCTGTCCTTTATAAGTGCCGTCCCAGCCCTCCAGCGGTGCGCTGTCATCCAATTTAGTCGTTTCCCAAAGTAACTGCCCCCATTTGTTAAAAACAGACATTTGCCACTCTTTTATGCCGCGGCCTTTTGCTTTAAAGATTTTAATCTCGTTTTTCGCACTTGCGGGCATAAATGAATTGGGGATATTTAAGTAACCCGGTACACCAATAATCCGTACCGATTGGAAAGCAGTGGAAGAGCAGCCTTCTTTGTTCAGCACTTTCAGGGTTACATTATAAGTGCCTTCGTTGGCATAAGTATGGTTTGGATTTTGCAGGGCTGACCGCGACCCGTCACCAAAAGTCCATTCCCAGCTTACGGCATCGGTGCTGATATCCTTAAAGGCAAATGAATAGTTGGGAATAGATACTTCGTTGCCTGGAGTAACGGTGAATGTTGCGACTGGTGGAGCAACAACACGGATAAAATCGGTGATTTTTATAGGATTGGAGCAGCCTTGTCCATTGATTGCGGTTAAGGTGACAGAATAATTTACATCTGATCCCGTGTAGGTATGCTGTGGTTCAAACTCATTTGAAATCGGGGAGCCATCACCAAAATCCCATGCATACCCGACAGCCCCAACACTTGTATTTTTAAATTTAACAGTGAGATTGGTGCAGCCAATTGTTTTATCGGCACTGAAACTTGCTGTAGGTTGAGCAAGTACGGTTACGGTTTCTGCGGCGAAATTCTTGGAACAATCATTTTCAGCATCTAGTTTGATGGTATATCGTCCTGGTTTCATGAAAGTGTATGGAAAAACGCCTGTACTAGTGGTCGGGATCAGGATAGGGGCTTCTCCAGAATCTTCATTGGTAATGGTATAAACGAAGCGGCTTGCCCCACTGGTGTTGTTTAAAAAATTTACAGTCCAAGGTGCACAGCCTTTTTTCTCGTTTCCATTTACCACTAGGGCTGGTATAATATTATTTGGCGAAACCCTGATTACAACAGGAATTGCATTTGTCTCGCCACAGCTATTCTTAGCTGTCATATTTACGATAAAGTCCTTTACTACGAGTGTTTTGAAGGTATGATTTATTGTTCTTCTATCAGGAATGGGATCTGAGGAGATGCCATCCCCGAAATCGTAGGTGTAAGTTGTTCCGGCACTTTCAGGTCCGGTATTTATAAAGTTTACCAATAAATCAGAACATCCGGTTGTCTTATCAGGAGAAAATATAGCAACAGGTTTTGCATGTACAATAATTGTTACTGTTTTGATAATCAGCGGTCCACATGGTGTTGTAGTTTCTAAGATAACATTGTAAATTTTGTCTTTTCCTGTCGGGTCTGGCTGAAAAGTCTGTGCTGCAGGTTGTGGCAATGTTGAGAATATTCCATTGTCGAAATTCCATCTAAAAGTGGCGCCAGTAAGTGGGGTAGTGGTATTGGTAAAGGTTACACTAAGGGGGCCGCATCCTTCCGTTATACTTGCGGTAAATGATGGTGTAACTACTGGTAGTGTACTAAATGCTTCACTTTTTTCGTCTGGATTACAACCCGTGCTACTGGTAGTAATGAGTTTTATGGTTACGCTTTCGTTGCCATTCATTATGGTATAACCGGGGAATGTTGGTCCTACTCCGATTTGTACATTATTGGCAAACCAGGTGTAAATGCTATTCCTGTCGGGATATAAGGTTGCAGCAATATTGTTTGCATCTAGAATAAAAGGTGCACAGCCAACATTTTTATTATAGGTGATTTCTGCTTGAGCATGTGGATTAACCGTTATCTTAATCTGGTTGCTTAAATTGTTACTGCAAGGGCCGCTAGCTACTGATCGACGGTAATAAATGCTTACGGTTGGTGTTGGAGGTGTAAAGTTTACACTGTTTGCGCCCAATACATCACTCCAGGCTGTTCCATTTAAACTCGATTGCCATTGGTACACATAAGTTCCGTTACCACCGCTAGGTGTAGTACCCGTTAAAGCCGCTGCAGGTGCACCGATGCAGATGTTTTGATCGGCAGCAATGGTATTGTTAGTTAAGCCTTGCAACACGGTAATCTGTAACGAATTACTAATTGAAGTACAGATGGTGCTGTTCACTAATCTTCTGAAATAGGTTGAAGCACTTACAATTAGGCTTAAGTCTTTGTTGATGGCTGAAGGAATATTGCTCCAGGTATTTCCATCGGTACTGCTCTGCCATTGGTAGGCGAATGTTCCTGTTCCGCCGGTTGGTGTATCGCCTGTAATAGTGATGCTTTGGCCGGCACAAACTGGCACTGATGATGGTCCAATATTATTGGTAACAGGTGAGTAATAGGTAACCATTACATCATCTACAGATGGAGGACAGCCATTGAAACCAGAAATAGTCCACCTAAAGGTATAAGTTTGCCCTGGTACCAAACCGGTAACCGCGGAGTTGTACAGTGTAGGATCGGTTATGGTAATGCCGGCTTGTACTGATGTTAAAGCCCACACGCCGCTGTTGGGTGAAGGATTGTTGCCATTTAAGGTAATGTTGTTTCCACTACATAAGTTTTGATCTGCTCCTGCATTTGCTGCAACGGTACCCGGATTTACAGTGATTGTGGTTACGGTTGACATGGCTTCTGCACAACTACCACTTTGTACAATTGCACGGTATTGCGTGCTTATAGCGAGGTTAGAAAATGCATATGGATTTGCTGTTGAGGTAACGGTAGACCAGTTTACCCCGTTATTGATTGATCTTTCCCAACGGATAATGTTTCCAACTTGCCCTGTTAAACTGATGTTTCCGCCATTTGCACCGGCGCATACATTCACGTCGCCTGTGGTTGTGCCACCAACACTGAGCGGATTAACGATGATTTGAACATCGTCGCTGGATGTGGAGCAGTTGGTGTCGCTTATTGTCCATCTAAAGGTATAAGTATTTCCTGGCTGTAAACCAGCAATTGTTGTATTGTCCTTTGTGTCATCAGCAAAAGTTACGGCTGTTGGTGCAGTAACGATTGCCCATTTGCCAGTGCCAACTACTGGCGTATTTCCTTTTAGGGTATAAGTGCTGGCGTTGCAGATCGCCTCATCAGGGCCGGCATTTGGCAGTGTTGCGCTTGGCAAAACCGTAATTGTAATGCTGGCTGGTGTACCTGGGCAACCATTTGTAGATACAGGTGTAATGGTGTAAGTTACCGTACCTGCGGTAGTGCCAGAATTGGTTAAAATATCGTTGATCTGTGTTCCTGCCGATGCTACTGCTCTATTGCTATTTCCGGTTATTGCTCCGGTTATCACACTGGTATAAGTATAGTTTACACCTGTTAGGTTTGCTGTTAAGATTATGGCCGATGAAGTGGCATTACAGATGGTCGCATTGGCTGCAGTTGGTGTTACAATAGGGTTAGGTTTAACATTAACCGCTAAATTAAATGGCGTTCCATCGCAGCCATCAAAATGGGGAGTGATGATATAAGTTACGCTTGCGTCGGCATTAAGATCAGTATTGGTGAGGATATCGTTAATGGGGCCGCTTCCGTTGGCGGTATAGCCAGTTGCAGTTCCAGTCGCTGTCCAGGTATAGATTACACCTGCTACTGCAGAAGTTGGGGCGTATGCAACGCTATTGCCTGTACAAATGGTTTTAGCTGCTGCGCTCGTTAAACTGATATTGGGTTTTGTTTTTAGAATAATATCGTCATCAATCTGATTGCATGGGGCGGCGAGTGCGGTGGTAACCCTTAATCTTAAAGTAACCGTACCCGCTGTTTTTTCGGCTGCGGTTGGCTCGTAGATTGCATTTAAATCGTTTCTGCTGGGTGTAAATGTTCCTAATCCGCCAACCCAGGTTTGCGTAGTAGTCGCGCCGCTTATGGTTCCGCTTAAAGTAAAGCTTGGATCATTGAAGCAGATGCTTTGGTCAGTACCCGCACTAATTACGGGAGCGGTGCTGAAGGTTAGGATTTGGGTATCCTCGGCCGTTCCACAATTATTTTTATGGACAACCTTTATCGTATAAGTGTCGTAGCTATCGAATTTTATCGATGGGTATTTAGAATTGGCGGTTGTGCCGTTAGTAAAGCTGTAGGTGCCGGCTCCTGATGGTGAAACTGTCCAGGTATAACTATCGGGTAAATCTTTTGTGGTGCCTGTAATTAATGTTTGGGTTGGCCCTGTTGTGGTATTGTTAAAATCGTAAGTAGCCAGGTTACACAAGGTGATATCAGGTGATAGTGTAGTTGCCGGACTTTCATTAACCACAACAGTTTGTGGCTGACTTGTAACTACACCGCAAGATGGCGTAGTAATATTTAAGGTGATGGTGTAAGTACCTGGATTGGTGAAATTGAACTCAGGTTCTTTACTTGTTGCACTTGTGCCCCCTGTAAAACCAACCGCAGGAGAAACTGACCAAAAGTAACTGTTGGCTGCATCACAGATATTATCTAAAACTGAAAGATCAGAAGCTTTTAATGTTGTTCCCGCACAGATTGGATTTGATGGTAAACTGAATGCTGGCTTTGGCGGATACTGAATACAAATTTTGTTATTGGCTGGATCGGCATCGCAATCGGTCGAAAGATTTTTGGACGTTAATGTAACCGTATGTTCTCCATGGGTAGGAAAGCTGTATACAAAATTGTATGATTTTGGCTTATCAGATTCTATGATTACACCATCCACATACCAGTTATAAGTAATGTTATTGGGGGTACAACCTGGCGTATTGGTGGTTGGGTTTTCGCCCAAAACAGATGTGTTAACAAATGTGATATTTGCATTGGTACAGCCTGGTGTATTATAAGCGAACGAGTTTGTCGGTTTTACGACCACCTTTGCTGAAGAAGAAACTGGTGTACCCATGGTATTACAGAAAGCATTGGATACGCGGATGGAAACGTCAAAGGCGTTATAAATGGTGCCGGCGCTTGATGTAGAAACACTTCCACAAGATGATCTGTCATAAAGATGCGTTACCTTCCCGCCATTAGCAATAATTTCGCAAAGGGTGTGTGTGGTTGTCGCTTGATCACCCCACGTGATGGTGTAAATATCTCCCGGAAAATTGTTTTGAATGCCCGAGCTCGAGGAAACATCTACATTAAAAGTAAAATTAGCCGTAGGTAAACATAGTGCCGTATTTCCGGTATTGGCAAAGGCTGTTATCGCTTTATTATTTATGAGTAGATAGGCTCTGGTCGCCACCGAACCATCGGGCATTACTGCTTTGGTATAAATGGTGTAATGTGTCTGTTGAGCAGTAAAAGATTGTATTGCAGTGGGGAAATTGATTAATATTGGCCCTCCGCCGTTTACTTCGTCGGTTATGCTCGCGGTAACCGTACTATTTGCTGTAGATGCATTTGTAAGGAAGAAAGAATTATTGGCCTTACTGGTGCAAGTACCAAAAGTTTCATCATTGACCGCATTTAACAATGTTGATGTTAATTTTGCTTCAACAGCAGCTCCTGCCTTAACCTCAAAAGGGGTAGAAGGGTTACTTGCTGTGGCCGGAGTGGTAGTTTTTACCCGAACGCGATAGCCTGTGCCAGGCGTAAGGCCTGTAGGGAGTAATCCATTTATATAAGTGCTATAGAAGCCAGTGTAACTGCCAATAAGGGTTTCGGTACCAAAACTTCCATTTTGATCTGATAAATAGAGTTGAAATTGATTTCCCTGCGATATGCAGCTTGCTGGTACTTTAAAAGGAACAGCTATGGTACTGCCCGGTGTATATGGTCCTGGGTCTACTGTGCCAATGGTTACCTGCGCGAAAACATTTGACGTGAACAAAAATACCCCAAAAAAGAGGACAAAAGAAAGCCATTTCCTTTTACAACGAATCTTCATAAATCTCTAACACTAGGGAATGATTTTATTGCGTTCTGGAAGCTTCCGTTAGTTAAACTTGCTTTAATCCAATCTCAGAGATGAGTATTAGACCTAAGACGCGTCAATAAATATTCGTTTGCAAAGAACGTGATTTTAGTACTACGCTTATAAAACTTTACACCAACATCAACTAAATGAATGGGTTATAGAATGGATAAAGCTTCGTTTTCGCTGCAATAAGGCATAAAAAAACCCTCAAGGCCTTATACCTTGAGGGTGTATTTTTACACGAAATCGTTTCGTTGCAGAATGGTATTACATCATACCACCCATGCCACCGCCGCCCATTGGAGGCATTGGAGCACCACCTTCTTCAGGTTCGTCTGCTAAAACAACTTCAGTAGTTAATAACATTGCTGCAATAGACGCTGCATTTTCTAACGCTACACGGCTTACTTTAGTTGGATCGATAACACCAGCGCCAATTAAGTTTTCGTAAACATCAGTACGTGCATTGTAACCGAAATCAGCTTTGCCTTCTTTAACTTTTTGAACTACAATAGAACCTTCAATACCTGCGTTTTCGCAAATCTGACGCAATGGTTCTTCGATAGCACGACGGATAATCTGGATACCAGTGTTTTCATCTTCGTTAGCGCCTTTTAGGTTAGCTAAAGCTTCAACCGCACGGATAAAAGCAACACCACCACCAGCAACAATACCTTCTTCTACAGCCGCGCGGGTTGCATGTAAAGCATCATCAACACGGTCTTTTTTCTCTTTCATTTCAACTTCACTAGCTGCACCTACATAAAGAACGGCAACACCGCCAGCTAATTTAGCCAAACGCTCTTGTAATTTTTCTTTATCGTAATCAGATGTAGTTGTTTCGATCTGAGATTTGATTTGGCTAACACGTGATTTAATATCATCCGAGTTACCAGCGCCGTTAATTACAGTTGTATTGTCTTTATCAACAACAACTTTCTCAGCAGAACCTAAGTAAGTTAAATCAGCATTTTCTAATTTATAACCTCTTTCTTCTGATACCACAATACCACCGGTTAAAATCGCGATGTCTTCTAACATTGCTTTTCTTCTATCACCAAAACCTGGAGCTTTAACAGCAACAACTTTTAATGAACCACGGATTTTGTTAACGACCAATGTGGCTAAAGCTTCACCATCTAAATCTTCAGAAATGATAACCAATGGTTTGCCAGTTTGAACAGTTTTTTCTAAAACCGGTAACAATTCTTTCATGTTACTGATTTTTTTGTCGTAGATTAAAATGTAAGGATTTTCTAATTCAGCTTCCATTTTATCTGCATTGGTAACAAAGTATGGAGATAAATAACCCCTGTCAAATTGCATACCTTCAACTGTTTTAACTTCAGTTTCGGTACCTTTTGCTTCTTCAACAGTAATTACACCATCTTTACCAACTTTGCTCATTGCCTCAGCAATTAACGAACCGATAACTTCGTCGTTGTTAGCCGAGATAGAGGCAACTTGTTTAATTTTATTGTTATCATCACCAACCGCTTGTGATTGAGATTTTAAGTTTTCTACAACAGCAGCAACGGCTTTGTCAATACCGCGTTTTAAATCCATTGGGTTTGCACCAGCAGCAACGTTTTTAATACCTGTAGTAATAATTGCCTGAGCTAATACAGTTGCAGTAGTAGTACCATCACCAGCAATATCAGCTGTTTTTGAAGCTACTTCTTTAACCATTTGAGCACCCATGTTCTCAACAGCATCTTTCAATTCGATTTCTTTTGCAACTGTAACACCATCTTTAGTGATTGCTGGTGAACCGAATTTTTTATCGATAATTACGTTACGGCCTTTTGGACCTAAAGTTACTTTTACTGCATTTGCAAGAATATCAACACCTCTTTTCAGGGCATCACGAGCTTCTACGTTATATTTTACTTGTTTTGACATTTTTAAGAATATTTTAAAGTTTTAATGTTGGAAGGTTGAAACATTTCACTCTTCCGATTTATATAACATTACAACGTTACAACGTTGCAACATTTTAATTTTTACCCAACAACAGCGTAAATATCAGTTTCGCGCATAATTAAGTAATCTTTACCTTCATAAGGGAATTCGGTACCGCCGTATTTACCATAAATTACAACATCGCCAACTTTTACACTTGCTTTTTTACCTTCAGCATCCTCTTCAGAAACAGAAACTACAGTTCCTTTAGATGGTTTTTCTTTTGCAGTATCAGGGATATACAAACCTGATGCAGTTTTCTCTTCTGCCGCAGCCGGTTCAACTATTACTCTATTCGAACTGCCAGCAATTGGTTTAAGGTTTAACGCCATAACTTTTATTATTTTTTTATTTTGATTTGAGTTTTTAACTAAGCTTACAATTAACACTTTTTATGCCAAGAGGTTTAGAGGGACAAATTTTCACCAAACTGTCAAACTTTTCACGCTAATTGAGAATGTAGGTGTCAGCATGGCAGTAAGTTTTAATTTTTTAGTCAAAACATAATGTTTGATTCTTCCCAAGAAATGAACATCTTTTTTGCAACATAGACCCTGATCCTGAAGTTTCGGTACAGTGTGACGGATCGGACTTAACCTGTATGCTATTAGAGTTGTCAACTCTTGCTAGCTAAATTGGAACTTTCTCCGTTAAATATTTCCAATATCTTTTGGGCACATGCTGCAGATGTAGTTTGGTATTTTTCCGCGCTACAATGTTGGCGCTTTTAAAATAATCTTTCCAAAGGGTTGCATACAATGCCTCACTCTCGTCCATTAAAACTGGCGCAAGATTTTGCTTACCTGCACCGTTGCTAAAGCTGATCGTAATTTCTTCAACGCTTGTTAAATTATAATGTAAGCCATATTTGCGCTTTAAATCGTAAATTACCCAAGGCTGATCGGCATAACGGTTTTTAAAATGATTGGATATTAAAGGCAGCACATTAAAATCAGGGTCTATATTGGCATAAAATATCCCATCACCAGTTTTTTGAAAACGGATAAATGCTTCTATTCTGTGTTTTTCCCTTTCTACGCTTTTGGCATATTTGGCTAGTGCAATTACATGCGGATTGCCATAATTACTTTCTGCACCCAATTGATTTTGAAAAATGTATACGGTAAACTGAAAGAGGTGGTTGTAAGCCTCGGGTATTTCTGATAAGAAGGAGCAATAGTATTTGCGTTGCCAATCCTTTTTGAATTTCTTTTGCAGCCCTGCCCAAACCCGATCCGCTTTTTCTGCATTGGTGCTAACTGTAAAACTTTCTACAAAAGCTTCAGGCTGAAAAATTGGAGTAGATTTTAGCACAACTTTTCCTGGCTTACGTTCAAACCATTCGAAAACAGCGGTTAATAAACCTTGAAAAGTGCCATCGAAAATGTAGATCATCGGGTTGGTTAGTTTAACTGTCATTCTGAACGCAGTGAAGAATCTTCCTATGAAAAACTGAGCCGAGAATCTGTAAGGTCAAAGCCAGCGTTCTGAACAATGGAAACAGCCCAAACACTACAGATTATTCATTTTTGCTCACTGTATTATGGTATTCATGTTTGCTTCGCAGGTCTTCACTGCGTTCAGAATGACAACGCGTTTAAAACAAAATCATCTGGTTGCTATCTGTTTTTAAATATTTACTCTGGCTTTCGGCCAAAATAAAAGCCTTAATCTGTGTGCCCTGATAATCTTTCAGCTGATAAGGGCTATCCAGGCAAATAATAAAGTGTTTGGCCCGGTTATAAGCTATGCCGATTTTTTTCAACTGGTCAATCCTGAGTTTTCCGAACTTTCTGGCCTGTACAATTTTTTGGGCCGACATTACACCAATACCCGGTATCCGGAGAATCATTTTATAATCAGCCGTATTAATATCCACAGGAAAATGTTGCATATTTCTAATCGCCCAGCTTAATTTTGGATCGATATCAATATCAAGGTTTGGGTTGGCATCATTTAAAATTTCCTGCACTTTAAAGCCATAAAACCGCATTAACCAATCGGTTTGATACAACCTGTTTTCTCTCAGCAATGGTGGCTGTGTACCAAGTATTGGCATCCTCGTGTCATTGCTAATCGGCACATAGCCAGAATAATAAACCCTTTTCAGAGAGAAATTTTTGTAAAAGGTATTTGCGGTATACATAATATCTTTATCGCTTTCTGGTGTGGCACCAATAACCATCTGGGTGCTTTGTCCCGCAGGTACAAATGTTGGTACATGTTTGATCAGTTTTTTATCCGCAGTAAACTGGCTAATCTGCTGTTGCACAAAAGCCAAAGGTTTAATTACTTCCCCGTGGTTTTTCTCAGGAGCCAAAAGCTTCAAGCCAGCTTCAGTTGGCATTTCTAAATTAATGCTCATCCGATCAGCATATAAGCCAGCTTCTTTAATTAATTCGTCGCTGGCACCCGGAATGGTTTTTAAATGGATATAGCCGTTGTAGTTCTGTTCCAAACGGAGTTTTTTAACCACTAATAACAGCCGTTCCATGGTAAAATCGGCATTTTTGAAAATCCCTGAGCTTAAGAACAAGCCTTCAATATAGTTGCGCCGATAAAAATTCATGGTCAGTTCTACAACTTCATCTACGGTAAAGGCTGCACGTTTTACATCGTTGCTTTTTCGCGAAACGCAGAATAAACAATCGTAGATACAATGGTTAGTCAGGAGGATTTTTAAAAGCGAAACACATCGGCCATCTTCAGTGTAGGTATGGCAAATGCCAGATGTATGGCTATCGCCAAGGCCTTTATTGGTGTTTTTTCTCGTGCCGCCGCTTGATGAACAAGAAACATCATATTTAGCGGCGTCAGCAAGAATATTTAATTTTTCGCGGATTCGATCAAACATAAGGATATATTTACTAACAAAGATAGTTTAATAACTAAAAATATTAGCAAATAGATTTATCTAACCTATTCTATTTTGGAATAATAGTGCTGATTAAAAACTGTTCGAAGGGTTAAGCTTTCTGCTTATTGGCAGTTGATGGGCAATATTATAACTTTCCTGATAGTATTGCAGTTCAGAAAAGAAGCAATCGACCTCTATTTCGTGGTTTTTCAGTGGACTAAAGTTTGCCACGAAACCCGGGTCTTTAAATGCAATTTGATAAAAGTAACCTCCATTGTGGTTATCGAACATTTCGGTTAAGCTGGTTACATTTTCCCATCCAGAAAAAAACTCGGTTCTCCGGTATAAGAAAGAAGTGCTTTTTAATTTAAAGCTTATGCCTTTTTCACTGATTAAAATTTTACTATGTACAAAAATCTGCGTTTTGGTAATCCATAATAAAAGAAGTGCCATTAAAATAATCGATAGCGAAACAAATATCAAAGTAGACGTTTCAGAAAGCGATGAAGGTAAACTAAAAAGACAATACAACATTAAGGAAATGAAGAACACAGGAATGCCAACCATCGCGATTAACAAAACACTATTTTTATGGTATTTTAGTTTATAAGGATGCATGAGGATTAATTTTTGTAAAGTTAAGCCCTAATGCATGGTTTCGGAATACTTACTATTAGGTATTTTTAATGGCTTATTGTTGATTATTTACCATCCCATTCTTTATAAAATTGCTCCAGGTACAGGAGCATAAAATTGTGTCTTTCTATGGCTATTGCTTCCCCTGCTTCAGTATTCATCATGTTTTTCAACAACAGCAGTTTTTCGTAAAAATGGTTAATAGTAGGAGCGGTGGTATTTTTATAACTTTCTTTAGTGAGGTGTTCTTCTGGTAAAATAGCCGGATCGTAAAGTACCCTGTTTTTGAATCCACCATAGGTAAATGCTCTTGCAATACCAATGGCCCCGATTGCATCTAAGCGATCTGCATCCTGTACAATTTGCATTTCTTTTGAGGTAAAACCTGTGCCATCAAAACTATTTTTAAACGACATGTTCTGGATAATCAGTTTAACATGGGCAATAACCTTAGCATCAACAGCAATTGATGCTAAAAATGAAGCAGCCATGTTCGGCCCCAGTTCTTCATCACCATTATTAAATTTAGGATCAGCAATATCATGCAACAATGCGGCAAAGGCTACCACAAGTTCATCGCCATTTTCTTGTTGATTAATGGTTTGAGCGGTTTTAAAAACACGTTCAATATGAAACCAATCGTGCCCCGCCTCGGCATTGGCTAGTGTTTTCTGAACAAAATCAATAGTTTTTTGAATAATAGCCTGCATAGTTCTAAATTTGTTCCAAAGGTATTGGAATTATTTGCAGGGTAAAAGAAATGATATCAACAGCGCCTCGGTATTAACTCGCCGCTGCTGTCCTGTTCTCATCATCAGCAATAATTTTAATTAAATCATTGTGGTTAAGGGTTAATAAATGAGATACTTCAACCTCTAAAATTGCTGCAATTTGGAACAAACGATCGATAGTTAATTTACTATAACCGAGCTCAATTTTGCTATAAGCATTTTGAGATATTTTTAATTTCGCCGCCAGATAATCCTGAGTATAGTCTCTGTATTCTCTAATTTTTCTGATATTCCCGGCAACGTTCTTTGTCTTTAAAGCCAATACATCTTCCATAAAAAGGGGATAAATTTTTTAGTGTTTTTTCATTATGTACGAAGCTTTAACCGCAACAGTTTTTAAATTATAAATTTTAACACTATTGGGAATACGCGAAACGGATTAATGAACTAATTATTACAACAAAAAAATAACCTAAATGTTTAAGTGTTCTGTTTTTGATTGATAATCAGATTTTTGTGGTGGTTGTTGTGCCTTAGATAGAAGGAGTGATAAGGTATATTTAGAATATTATTGCATTATGCAGCTCAAATCAACAAGAGAAAAGGTGGGAGGTAAGAAAACGTAGAAAAATTAAATATTAAGGGTTAATATAGCCCCCAGTCATCTTCAAATTCGTCTTTTTCGAAATATTTAACCCATTCGATAAAGAGTAGACGAAATTTTTCAATTTCGTCTAGAACTATGTCTTTATATTCTGGAGTGCAGATTTCGAACATATCTGCTGCCCTCACCTGGGTTTCTAATTCACGGCAATTGGTTCGGATAATTGAGGCATTTTCCATTCTTAAAATATACATATCTGCACCTTCTGCCCCAACAATTTTAGGACATAACATGAGGGCATTCTGCATAATTAAGTTAGTGGTCAATTCAGCCATCTCTCCTTCCAGTGTTTCGCAGAACAAGGCAGCATATTTATATACGGCTCTTGCCTGGTTGTAAAGGCTTTTAGCCCTGGTCACTTTTAATCTGACTTTTTCTGCATCAACACTTGATAGATTTTCTTCATCCTCATCATCTCGGCCAAATCGACTAAAATGCTCCCATTCGGGCATATGGTCCATGTCATCAAATTCCATATTCTTCAAAATTTTCTACGTTATGGTACGTAAGAGAGGGTAATATATTAATTTTCAATGAAAAAGACTAGGCCTCAATTAACGGTGCTCGGCGAGAGCCGTCATATAATTCATATTCTAGTAAACGACAGTCTAACTTACCATTATAAAATTCAACTTTTTTAGCTGCTTTTAATCCAATTTTCTTTGCAAGATCGGGATTTCCAGTGAAAATATATCCAGAATAGCCCTTGCATTTTGTTTTCATGAAATCGCCCATACGTTTATAAGTCAATTCTAACTTGCTATGCACCCCTAAACGCTCACCATACTCAGGGTTAAAAACAACAACACCTTTGCCATCTTCAGGAACCGGTGTTAACTCAAAATCGCAAACTTCGAATTCGATTAAGGTATCAACACCAGCAGTTTTAGCATTTCTACGGGTTACTTCAACTGCATCTTCCGAAAGATCGGAAGCTACGATTTTAAGGTCAACATTTTTAATTACCTGATCTTTTAAAATTCTACGCTCAGCGAAAAAATCTTCTTCGTTATAACCTAAAATGTGCATAAAACCATAATTCATCCGGTATAATCCAGGGGCACGGTTGGTTGCAATCAGCGCCGCTTCGATAGCCAATGTTCCTGAACCGCACATTGGGTTAATAAATGGCGATTTCTTATCCCAGTTGCTTGCTAAAATAACCCCCGCGGCCAAAGCTTCTAACATGGGGGCCTTACCAGGTATTTTACGGTAACCGTGTTTGGCAAGGGTTTCGCCTGAAGTATCCATAAAAACATCGGCATCTGCATCTTTCCAGTATAAATGCACTACTGTTTTATTTGCATCAGATCCAGAGTTAGGGCGGATGCCTTTTTTCTCTTTCATGCGGTCTACTATTGCATCCTTTACTTTTAAGTTTGCGAATAATGGCGTGGTAATATTTGGGTTATCAACATTTGAGGTTACCGAGAAATAACCCGAAAAATCAATCAGTTCTTCCCACTCAATGGCTGCAATTTCATTGTATAAATCATCGGGTGTAATGGCCTTGAAACTTTTTATGGCATATAGAATCTGACTGGCACAGCGCAAGTTCAAATTTAGCTTTATACACTCTGTAAGGGTGATATTGAGCTCAACACCCGTAGCGAAAGATCTTTCTATGGTGTAACCTAAAGCCGTAACTTCATCTTGTAAATAGGGCGAAAGGCGCTTGTTGCAGGTAATAATTACCTTGCTTTTATTGTGGAAAACTTGCATCATAATATATGCGAAGTTATCAATAAAATTATAGAGATTTGATGTTTATAGTACATTAAGTAGTATTAGATATGGAAATTAAAGGAAAAGTACACGAAGTAGGTGCCACACAACAAGTAAGTGAGACGTTTAAAAAACGTGATTTAATAGTAGAATACGCAGAAAACCCAACATACCCAGAATATATCCGTTTTGAGGCTTTACAAGATAAAACTGCATTATTAGATACATTTAAAGCAGGCGATGAGGTTGAGGTTTTCTTTAATTTACGTGGTCGCCCTTGGACAGATAAAGCAGGTAAAACATCATATTTTAACAGTTTGGTTATTTGGCGTATAAATGCAGTTGCAGCAGGTGCTCCGGCAGCTACTCCAGCTTATGCAGCTCCGGTTGATGTAAGCAATGCACCAGGTGAAGATGATGATTTGCCTTTCTAAATAAAGAATCTTTTTTAAGCAAACAATTTTGAACCATGCCGAGGCTTTAGTCTCGGCATTTTTTTTGCCCGCGCCAGACTTCCGAAGTTTACCAGGCCCTTGCTACAGAAAACTTTGGGAGTCTTTCCAGCGCTTCCCGCTGTTAAAATATGTTAAAAACAAACACTTCACTTAGCTAATCAGTATTTTTGATATCTGTTTAGATTTAAGAAGATTATGCTCCGGTTTTTTTAATTTTAAAACCAATCTAGTTCATGAAGAAAAAGAGTTTTTGGTTAATTACCGTTTTGATGACAGTAGCTTTGCTTGGTGTTTTTGTAATGCAGCTGTATTACATCAGGGAATCGTACAAACTAAAATCTCAGCTTTTTGATGAGCAGGTAAACCAAACGCTAACATCGGTAGTAAATAAACTACAGCGTAGAAATGTTGCCGATCACTTAAACAGGAAAGATGCTGAAAATAAACTGAAGCAGTTACAAGACTCCAGGCAACGGGCATTAGATATTAAGGATTTACGGCAACAATATGTACAAGAAGCAGAGCTGCGGCAAGCCGAGAGAGAAAATCAGATCGAAAGTTACCTGAACCAACAGGATAGTATTATCCGAGTATCTTATCGCGCACCCAATGTAATTTCTGAAAGGGAATATACTTCGTTGAGTTCGAAAAATGGCGACAAGCTGGATTTACAGATGGATGCATTTATCGATATTAAGAGTCTTATTTTAAAAGGTTATAGCATGCGCACAAAACCTTTTACCGCGCCACCAAAAGCATTTGAATTTAAAAGTCTGCAGAGTTTGCCCGATACATTAAGATATTTGGTTTTTGATCCCCGGGATGGTAGTCCTGGTTTTGCAAATGTTCCAAAGATTCCTAACGATTTACAGAAAAAATTTGAACGTGAAGACGAGATTGAGCGGAAAAAATTAGAGCTTAAAATTGCAGCATTGGGCAAAGACACTTTTTCATATACCCGATCGAGTGTAGTTGAGGATGTATCTAAAGAACTTCAGGAAGCCAATGTGCCAATCTATAAACGCATTAATTTTAATTCGTTAGGCGTTTTATTAAAACAAGAACTCCTTGCCAATAATATTACACTAGAACCATCCTACCGGATTTCATTAGCGAGAAAAGATTCGACTATTTTTATGACGGCATCTAACGTTAAAGGAGAGTTTTTGCCTGAAAATACCTATAAAACACCTTTGTTTGGAAACGATATCTTTCGCGATCCCGGGATGCTTTTCGTCAGTTTTCCCAACAAAAATTCGGCTATTATTTCTAACCTAAGCGCAACGCTCGCCTCATCCATCGGCCTGTTACTGGTACTTGTTTTTATTTTCTCATATACCCTTTATGCTATTTTAAAGCAGAAAAAACTGTCGGAGATGAAAACAGATTTCATCAATAACATGACGCATGAGTTTAAAACGCCTGTGGCTACTATTATGATTGCCAGCGAGGCTTTGAAAGATCCGGAGGTGACAGAAGATAAGGCCAGATTAAAACGCCTGGCAGGGATTATTTATGATGAAAATGTTCGTTTAGGTAATCATATCGAACGTGTTTTAAGTATTGCCCGCTTAGAAAAAGGTGAGCTTAAAATGGAGAACACCGAAGTAGATGTGAACGATTTGATTGTGATTGTGCTGGATAGCATGGAATTGCAATTACAGAAAAGGAATGCCATTATCAAAGTACATACCGATGCGGAAAATGCCGTTGTATATGGCGATGAGCTGCATCTGTCTAACGTAATTTATAACCTTATTGATAATGCAAATAAATACAGTAGCGATACGCCAGAGATTACCATTACTACCCGCAATACAGGTAAAAATTTAATTATTGAAATAGCGGATAAAGGCATTGGAATGACCAAGGAGCAGTCTAAACGGATTTTCGACCAGTTTTATAGGGTGCCAACAGGTAATTTACACGATGTTAAAGGGTTTGGCTTAGGTTTAAATTATGTTCAGGATATTATTAAAAAATTGACTGGAACCATTAAGGTAAGTAGCGAAAAAGATAGAGGAACCACGTTCGAAATATCTTTACCTTTATAAACAGTTAAACATCGGTACAAAAGTTTGCTTTATCGATACATTAAATAGAGGGGGTTTAATTTAGTTAATATAGTGGAGTATTAATCTAATCTATAGCATAAATTAAACCGTTGTGCATATTCAGAATCAAACCTTCAGCGTGGGTAATAACACGTATGTGAATAAAAACAAGAAAATGAAAAAAATACTTCTGGTAGAAGACGACCCAAATTTAGGTTTATTGTTACAAGACTATTTGCAGCTTAAAGGCAAGTTTGATGTAGTATTATGCACCGATGGTGAGGATGGATTGAGAACGTTTAATAAGCAGAACTTCGATTTATGTATTCTGGATGTGATGATGCCTAAAAAAGATGGTTTTACCTTAGGTAAAGACATTAGGAAGGTAAACACACAGGTGCCCATTATTTTTGCAACGGCTAAAACCATGCTGGAAGATAAATCTGCTGCTTATGATTTAGGTGGTGATGATTATATTACCAAACCTTTCCGTATAGAAGAACTTTTGCTCCGGATTAATGCGATGTTTAAGCGTGTGGCCAATAAAACAGATAATAACGACGAGGCTGCCGAAACACAGTTTTCTATCGGTCAATATCATTTCGATTATACAACCCAGATTATTACCGATAACGACCATCAGCAAAAACTTTCTACCAAAGAAGCTGAGCTGTTGCGTTTATTGTGTTTGAAAAAGAATACCGTTTTAACCCGTGAAGAGGCATTGTTAAGTATCTGGCATGATGATAATTACTTTAACGGAAGGAGTATGGATGTGTTTTTGAGTAAGTTGCGTAAGTATCTCAGGGCCGATCCGACAGTAGAAATTATTAACGTGCACGGAAAAGGTTATAAGTTGCTGGTAAGTTAGGCTATTGAAATGTTTTAGTTTTATAACAGCGGTCGTCCTCCCGAACTTGTTTAGGTAGCTACTTTAAAAAGACACTATCTATGAGAGTCCACTTGCCCCAAAAGCCGACAATATGATCAAAGGTAAAAATATCATCATTGACTGGACGAGTCTCGTAAATCTATTGCATGAACAGTTAGAATAAATTAAATAAAAATGGGATGATCTTTCGACCATCCCCAACAAAACTAAAAAGTTATTCCACACCTGGATCAACTAATTGTATAATTTTTGGTTCTTGAAAATTTGGATGTGCAATGTAATAATGGATCACACCTTGACTATCTTTAACTGCTGCTAGTTTAAATGTCACCAGCTGAGGAGTAAATGAACAATTTCCTAATCCATAAAACAGCACCCTTGTAATCTTTACTTTTTGTATGCTCCCATCAAAAAAACGTTCACCTAAATCTACTGAAGCTGAATTATCAATTGGAAGGTTCCAGTCATTCGTCTGCTGAAATTGGCTTCCGAATGCAGTAAATGTGTCGCCAGCATTATCCTTACCTGTCATACTATAATTTGTCCAAGTGCTGGTGAGCTTATTGATAACTGGCGGATTACATGACCGTTTCGTATAACCAAACATTCTAGTCGGGCCCTCCCAGCTTTCTCCTGTTACCAAATTCCCTATTTCCCCAGTTGGAGATTCCGGAGTTCCTGTAATAACAGCAACAGCTGTTCCGTATGCATAACCGGCTCTTAGATGGATGTTACTCATATAAAACGTTTGACCATCCCATGGAATTAAAGTCTTCCATTGAGTACCATCTCCATATGGAAATAATTCGCTTTTAGCATAGGATTCCCAGTTAGGAACATTGGCTGATAAATTCGGTTTGCCGGAAAATGTTTCTAATTCTTTTTCTGGTTCAACGATTTCTTCTTTTTTACACCCTTGAAAGGTGATACTGCCGGCTAAGATAAATCCTAGCATAAATTTTAAATGTGTTTTCATAGGTTGTAGTGGCTAATAATTTATACCTACAAGGTATGTAATATTTGATTACATAGCTATAAAAAATCATATCTTAAAAATCTACTTTAACAGACATGTAACCGTATAGAGAATTTTCAAAGTACTGATTTCTAAGTAAACGGTTTACTAAAAACCCCAAGTAATCCAATAGACTTAACCACCGACCTAATACGTGCAAATTTGGGTTCAATTCGCATAGGTGACATAAGGACAAGCGTAAGGAGGAGTGACCACCAAAACACATTTTATGAAGTTTAAAAAGAAAAATTGCATTACGATTGAAAGCGATAAACCAGAAGTAAATCTGTCTAAACAAGAATCGAAACTATTGTTGAATCGCTCCATTGTATAATCACAAAAGCCAAGCAAAGAAAATCACAGCCGACTAAAAAATAAATTTAGGGATAAAATTTCAAAAGGGCAGAAAAAACTCAATTTGTAAGGTTCATTCAAAAATACTATGCTGGTTTGTGGCAAAGTCACAAAAAATTTGTTCAGAGCTAGAAAACTCCCCACAATGACGGCTCCTCTATAAATACAGGTTTTCTTGAATTGCCGGAATGATATTCCTTTCCTGCGCAAGCTTAAACAAAGTATCAACCGCTTTACGGCCCTCTTCACCAAGGTTTATGCTATATTTATTCACATATAATTCGATGTGTTTGTACATCACACTTTCTTGCATGGCCTGGGCATGCTGGCGGATAAAATCGATTCCCGATTTTGGATGTGCAAAGGCAAATTCTACCGACTGGCGGATTAAACGGTTCACTTTTAACTGTACCTCGCGATCTAAATTACGGTTAATTACGATGCCGCCCAATGGGATGGCACAACCCGTTAGTTTTTCCCAATAATCGCCTAAATCAACAATCTTGGTTAAACCTTTATCCTGATAGGTAAACCTGTTTTCGTGAATAATCAGTCCTAAATCAATCTGGTCGTTAAGCAAGGCTGACTCAATTTCTGAAAAAACAAGTTCCTGCTTGTTTTGTAAATAAGGATAAGCAATTCCCAGCAAGAAATTAGCGGTGGTGTATTTTCCCGGTATTCCAACCCTTAGTTTGGAGTCTGGCGTTTGCAGTTCAGCGTCATTTTCTCCAGCGAAACGATTCTTACTGATTAATAACGGCCCAACACCAAAACCCAGGGCACTCCCCGCATCCAGTAAGGCATACTGGTTGGCTACATAAGCAAAGGCATGAAAACTTAACTTGGTAATATCTAATTCGCCCCTAAGCGCCTTTTGGTTTAAAGTTTCTACATCATCATACGAAACTTCAAATTCTAGCTCTTCTGTATCAATTTTATGGTGAATTAGCGCATCGAAAATAAAGGTGTCGTTAGGGCAGGGAGAAAATCCAAGTGTAAGTTTCATCTATTTATTTTTTTGTTTTCAGTTGTTAGATGGAGCCTTTGACAATTAAAATAACTATTTTAATTGTGTCGGGTTCATAAATCAAAATTAAGTACTGCGGTAAACTAATCGGTCATAATCAGTTCATTTCTCCAATAAATGCAATGGCCCAATCGTTTAAGTTTTTAATGGCCAAGCCAATTTTCCAATTGTCTTTATTTCTCGGTTCTACATAATTAGATATACTTCTAATCTGTAAACAATCTATGTTTAACTGTTTACTGGCATAAAAAACAGCAGCACCTTCCATACTCTCGGTAGTTGGGTTTAACCTCTTGATTAGGTTTTTAATGCTTTTTTCGCTTCCCGTTATACAGTTCATGGTTATCCCTTTTGCTACGGGTAGCTGAACGCTTTTGTGTGTTTTCGAGGTGTAATGGTTCTCCCCAAAACCCAAATCGCTTATGGTTAAAAATTCGTCTCCATTTTCGGCACCCAGTTCGGCAAAAGTATCTTCGGCAATATTTAATACAGTACCTAAAGCTATATTCCGATCGAAGCTTCCGGCAATGCCGAAATTTACCACAAGATTATATTTGGATGAAAGATGTTTACCCAGGGCAAAGGCTGTTGCTACCATTCCAACGCCTGTAATCAGCAAATCGAAATTTTTACTTTCTACAAAATCTCCATCTGGCAAATTAAAATGTTGATAAAAGAAGGTGAGTTCGGCTTTTGTAGCAGCAACAACTAAAGTTTTCATAACGTAAAGTTAGCAGATTGTTTTCATTTAAGTTTTATGTAAGCTTTGGTCTTTAGTCTTTAAGCTTGAACCTTTATCCGTATATTTGCATTTTATTTTATAGTAATGATTTACATAACGAGAAAAGCATCCTTTAACGCGGCGCACAAATTGGCCCGTACCGATTGGGATGATGATAAAAACAATGAAGTTTATGGTAAATGTGCCAACCCCAACTGGCATGGCCATAACTATTGGTTATATGTTACAGTTAAAGGCGAAGTTAATCCAGAAACAGGTTTTCTTGTTGATTTGAAATGGCTGAAAGACGTAATGAATGACTATGTGGTAGATAAGGTTGACCATAAAAACTTGAATCTTGATGTAGATTTTATGAAAGGCAAGTTGGCTTCAACAGAAAATCTGGCCATAGAAATCTGGAAACAATTATGGGCGCCGATTGCAGAGAGCGGCGCAGTTTTACATTGCGTAAAAATATACGAGACCGAAAATAATTTTGTTGAATACTTTGGTTAAAAACCCCAATTAATGAGCAATAAAGACGTATTGAAAGGCGAATCGAGGGACGGTTACGTAAAAATAGACCGTTATAACGAAGATAAAATTGAAGCTGTAGCTACACATTATAAAGATATTCTTGGCCAGTTGGGCGAAAATCCGGAACGCGAAGGTTTACTAAAAACACCTGAGCGCGTGGCTAAGGCGCTGCAATATTTAACACACGGTTATGATTTAAAGCCTGATGAGATTCTGAAGGGCGCAATGTTTGAAGAAGATTATAGCCAAATGGTTGTGGTTAAGGATATTGAAGTGTATTCGATGTGCGAACACCATATGCTGCCATTCTTTGGTAAAGCACATATTGCTTATATTCCTAACGGACACATTGTTGGTTTAAGTAAAATCCCACGTGTAGTTGATGCTTTTGCCCGTCGTTTACAGGTACAGGAACGTTTGACGAACGAAATTAGGGATTGTATTCAAAATACCCTTAACCCAATGGGCGTTGCAGTGGTGATGGAATGCAGGCACTTATGCATGTCTATGCGTGGTGTGCAAAAGCAGAATTCGGTAACTACAACATCAGCCTTTACAGGAACTTTTTTAAGTAACGATAAAACTAGAGCCGAGTTTTTAAGGTTAATCACCGCAAGTTTAGATTAACCCCAGCCCCCTAGAGGGGGTATGGATTAACAATAATAATTTAACTAAATATTTAATTTCCCCTTTAGGGGATTAAGGGGTATGAAAGCATATATTTTTCCCGGACAGGGAGCACAGTTTGTAGGTATGGGTAAAGATCTTTATGAGAACCCAAAAGCTGCAGCATTATTTGAACAGGCCAATGAAATTATCGGTTTCCGTATTAGCGATATTATGTTTAGCGGAACAGATGAAGAGCTTAAACAAACCAATGTAACCCAACCGGCAATCTTTTTGCATTCGGTTATTTTAGCCAAAGTGTTGGGCGACGATTTTAAACCAGATATGGTTGCAGGCCATTCCTTAGGTGAATTTTCGGCTTTAGTGGCCGCAAATGCATTAAGCTTCGAAGATGGATTAAAACTGGTAATTGCCCGTGCAAATGCTATGCAAAAAGCATGCGAGGCACAACCATCAACCATGGCAGCTATTTTAGGTTTAGCTGATGATGTAGTTGAAAAAATCTGTGCAGAAATTGATGCTGTGGTAGTGCCAGCAAATTATAACTGCCCAGGGCAATTGGTAATTTCGGGCAGCATAGAAGGAATTGATCTGGCTTGTGCTAAACTAACAGAAGCAGGAGCTAAAAGAGCTTTAAAATTAAATGTAGGCGGTGCATTTCACTCTCCTTTAATGGAGCCTGCAAAAATTGAATTACAGGCAGCTATAGAGGCCACTCATATTGCTGCACCAATTTGTCCGGTTTACCAAAATGTTGATGCAAGGCCATATACCGACCCAACTGAAATTAAGGGTAATTTAATTAAACAATTAACGGGTGCTGTACGTTGGACTCAAACAGTAGGGAACATGCTTGCCGATGGTGCAACTGAATTTGTAGAGGTTGGCCCAGGTAATGTGTTGCAGGGATTGGTTAAAAAGGTAAGCCGCGAAGTGCAAACAAGTAGTGCTGCCATAGCTTAATTTATTCAAAATAGAATATTTTGCCAACGCCATAAACTCAGCTGTTTATGGCGTTGTTTTTTATCAATATTTAATATCTTTATCCGTAGATGAAAATGAGCTTTGGTGTAAAAATAAGATTTCTATTGCTTGTTTTGGGCTGTTGCCTCATTGCAACTTCTATTTCGTTAAGTCGGTTTACCACAAAAAGCGAACTCCTTGAGCACGATGCGCAAGAGATTCAACAGAACCTTTTGATCAAAGAAAGATCTGTTCAAAGTTTTCTTGCCGATAAACAACAGGTTGCCAAGGCCAAAAGATTTCATCTCGATCCTAGTAACGCAATAGATTTTATCGAAAACTATCGCAAAAAGAGTGGTATAAACTTATTAACCTACCAAAACAATCAGCTTAAATTCTGGAGTACATATAAAGTATCGGAAATAGATCCAACTACAATAAAAGAGGGTAGTTCGGTGTTGTTTTTTTATAACGGCTGGTATGAAGTGATTAAAAGTACTCAAGGCAATTTTAGCCTTATTTTCTTGATCACGATTCAATCTCAGTATCCTTTTAAAGAAACAAAGTATTTTAAAAATGATATTGATCCAATTTTATCAAATACCAAAATATTAACGCTTGCATCTTTTACCGATAAGGATGTGTATGTAATAAAAAGTTTAGATAATAAGTTTTTATTCGGACTTAAGGTTAAACCAGGATATGCAGAAACCCATTATTCAGGCACACAATTATGGTTGTTTGTTGCTGGTATGTTATGCATCTGCATGTTTTTTAATTCTTTAAGTTCGTTCATTGCCAGGCGTGGACACATCGCATGGGGTACTTTTTTATTATTGTTTTTCTTCCTGGCCTTTAGGTTAACAGATTTATATTACGGTTGGTTTAATCACAGGTTTACTTTAGATCTATTTGATCCGAGAATATATGCCGATAATTTCCTGATGCCTTCGTTGGGCGACTTTTTGTTAAATGTAATTGCATTAACCTGGTTACTGTTGTTTATGTATAATCACAAGGAACAATACAAGTTTCCGGGATGGATTAAGCGGAGCAAAATAATTGGAGTTGTTATTCAGGCTGGATTAATGGTGTTGATAGGTCGGATAGTTTGGGATACCGATGACATTTTCTTCGGATTGATTTTTAACTCAAAAATTAATTTCGATATCATTAATATCCTTAAACTCAGTGGAACCAGCTGGGTTGGTATTGTAATTTTATGCCTGGCCTGGTTTCAGATTTACCTGATAACGGTTGTTTCAGCAACTGTAAGCAGTCAATTAAATGTAAGCAATAAAGAGCGGGTCATTATTTTCTTAATTGGCTTTGCAGGTGTTTTTATCTACAAGCTAGTGGTCGATTTTAATGCGTTTTTTATTGTTTTTGCCCTTGTGCTGTTTATTGTGGCTCGGGCTGTTTATTTAAAAGAAAAGAGTTTTTCAATCGGTATGTTTGCCATTGTATTTTTCTGCCTGGCTTTCAATACTTCTATTAAATACACCAAGTATAAAGATATTAAAGAAAGAAGTTTACGCGAGCCTTTGGCCAGAAAAGTGCAATCATCAGAAGATCCGAATGCAATTATTGCTTTAGGTACTTTGGGCAATGAAATTGTTAAAGATAATTTTCTGACAAGCTATTTTAGTCAAAACCGAAAAGGCAATTATGCCGTACTCAAAAATCATATTAAAGATTATTTAGATGGCTATTTAAACCGGTACGATTATCAGATCTATCCCTATGATAGATTGGGTGCTGCAATAGAAAATTCTGATACGCCACCGATTGATAAATATAAAAAGCTGGTGGAGGCAGGCTCTGTTAAAATTGATGGATCTAACTTTTTTTATCAGGTTAACAATACATTTGGTTATCAGGACTACTTTGGAATCATCTCTGTTGTAGATAATGCTAGTTTATTAGGCACGCTTGTTATCGAACTCCGCTC
The DNA here is from genome assembly GCF_004310665.1 of Pedobacter kyonggii. GTDB lineage: Bacteria > Bacteroidota > Bacteroidia > Sphingobacteriales > Sphingobacteriaceae > Pedobacter > Pedobacter kyonggii. Next base: position 123,999 of record NZ_SIXF01000012.1, read on the forward strand.
GAAGCCGTATAATTACAACAATCGTCTACCCGATCTCTTAGGTGATCAAAAATTGATCAAAGACGAAGATTTTAAGGGTTATTCTATTGCCTTGTACAGTAATAATAAATTGCTTAATCAATCTGGAAATTATACATATCCTTTAGATGGCAGCATATTTAAGGGTAAAAAGGACGACTTTATAACCAGTAATGATAATGAACTTCATTACAGCCATTTAATTTATAAGCCTACTAACAGCAAAATGGTTGTTATCAGTAAAGAGAAGGTAGATTATGTAGAACGTTTGGCAGCGCTATCGTTTTTCTTTCTGATATTTATTATCTTCTCCCTGTTACTTTATGGATTAATATGGCTAATCAAAAACCTTGATGATGATAAGGTGGGCTGGTTTAGTATCAACAGGTCTTTAATGATCAATGCCAATAAAATTTTGTACAAAACCAGAATCCAGGTATCTATTGTGTTGGCCGTTGTGGCAACACTGGTTATTGTAGGTTGGGGAACTTATTATTATATGAATAATGAGTACCGTGGGCAACAGGATACTATATTAAAAGATAAGATAAGGAAGATTCAACAGAATTTTGAAAAGCAGATTTTTAGTAATGGCATAATTGTAAACGACGAGAATACAGCCGCAGATTTTAACAATTTTGCTGATATTAATAACGCAGATCTGAACCTATACGATCTGAGTGGTAACCTGATCATGACCACTTATCCAAAACTCTATAATTATAAAATCATCGGTAAAAAGATGGGGCCGTCTGCCTTTGCTGCTTTAAGAGGCTTGCATCGTTCAGAATATATCAATACTGAAGAAAAGATAGGCAGCTTAACCTACGCTGCAGCGTATGCCCCCATCAGGAACGCACAAAATAAAACAATTGCCTATATCGGCCTACCAAATTACTCTACCGAAGAAGAATATACAGATAAACTGGCGCTTTTTGTAAGTAACCTGATTAATCTCTATGCCCTGGTATTTGTGGCTATTGGAGTGTTGGCTGTATTTTTGGCCAATCAGATTACCAGTCCCTTAACTTTTATTCAGGACAGTATTAGTAAAACGAAAATCGGGCAAAAGAACGAGCCCATCGTATGGCGTAGGCATGATGAGATCGGCTCTTTAATTAAGGAGTACAACCATATGATTGCGGCCTTAGAAGATAGTGCGATTAAGCTCGCCAGATCGGAACGCGAGAGTGCCTGGCGCGAAATGGCAAAACAGGTTGCCCACGAAATCAAGAATCCGTTAACGCCGTTAAAATTAGGTGTTCAGCTGTTAGAGAAGTCGTGGAAAGAAAAAGATCCAAACTTCGAACTGAAGTTTAATAAGTTTAGCAAATCTTTTATAGAACAGATTGATAGCCTTTCGAAAATTGCTTCGGAGTTTTCTAATTTTGCCAAAATGCCCGATACCAATCTGGAGCGCCTTTCTTTACTTCCAATTATTGACCAGGCGAGAGAAGTATTTAAAAGCACGGAAAATGTAACCATTGATGTGCTTAACAAGAGCGATAAGGACATCGAAATCATGGCCGATCACGATCAGCTTTTAAGAACGTTTAACAACCTACTTAAAAATGCAATAGAAGCTATAGATGAGGCGACTTTATGCTGCATCACCATAATTATATATGTAGACGCAAAAAATGCATATATCGAAATAAAAGATAATGGAAAAGGCATTCCACCGGCCCTGCACGATAAAATATTTGTACCGAACTTCACTACAAAAACATCAGGTACAGGTTTAGGTTTAGCTTTTGTTAAGCAGGCTGTAGAAAATGCGGGCGGTTCGGTTAAGTTTACGTCGATAAGCGGTTTAGGAACAACGTTCTATCTGAACTTTCCTTTAGCTTAAATTAAAACATGTAGAGATAGTTTAATCAGAAGGTGGGTTTTATCTCAGTTCCACTTGAGCCTTGCCCATGGTATTACCATCAGCATATAAAATTACGGTATATATGCCTTTTATAAACGGTTTAGGGTTTGCCCAGTCGATAACATAGGTGCTGTCATCGTTATTGTAGTTAATAAAAATAGAATGGCTGAACTGCATATCCTGCCCATCAGCCTCAAAATGGTTTCCCTCGTCTGCAAGCAGATTCCCAGCCGGATCGAATACCCGGAGATAAATGTTATGATGTCCTTTTTCTGCCAATTGGTTAGGCACAACATTAAAGCGCACGCTTAACTTCTCGGCAGTAGATGATTTGGTTACTTCGACTTTTTTGCCACTTGATTTTGTTCTGAAAGCAATAATTTCGGCAGATTGAAGCTTTAATACTGAGGCAGTTTTAACTTTTGCATTTAGATTAGCATTTTCGTTCTCTAAATTCGATGCCTTACTGCTGATGTTTCTTAGGGTATTCTGTAAACTATCGCGACTGTTTTTTAGGAAAATATTGTCTTTCTGCAGCTGAATAATCTGTTCATTGTAGTTTTTTACAAATGTTTTCAGTTCATTAATCTGTGCATTGGCTTTGTCGAGTTCGCCCTGGGTAATCTGGTTTTTTTCTAAAGCTGCTTTAAGTTCTTCGATTTTTTCGCGGGCAAGCTTCTGCTCTTCAACAAGTTTCTCGTTTAAATCCAGGTTCAATGCATTAACCTTATCCAGCTCAACCTCAATCTTTTCTACCTCGAGCCGCAGTTTATCCTTCTCTGTACTAACTGTAACAAATCTTTCACTTTGTTGTCGGTCTTTAAAAAACAAGTAAGCATTTGTGCCAATTAAAGCTGCAATAACGATGACCAGGAAGTAAATTTTGTTTCTATCACCCTTATTAATCTTTTGTGGTTCCATTTTTAATAACGCTGTATCTTCTGTAAATTAATATACTTTTGTTCTCCATAGGTAAATGGGGGTACACAATAATTTTAGCAGGGCGCAAATTAAATTTTTTTAAAAACTTATAAGAGTTTTTAAAAAAAATCGTTTACTTGCTAATGTTCATTTGTATTCAAATCAACACAAACACACAGCCTGAATAAAAAAATAAGACAGAAATAATGCTTAAAAACTTCCTATACGCACTTTTATCTTTAACTGTAGTACCTTATATATTAAATGCACAACCTTTATCAAAAATTGCACCAAAAAGGGAGTTTAGGGGTGTTTGGGTGGCTACTGTTACCAATATAGACTGGCCATCGAAGCCAGGTTTAAGCATTGATCAACAAAAGCAGGAGCTGATTGGTATTTTAGAAAGACATAAAAGTCAAGGGATGAATGCAATTATTTTGCAGGTTAGACCAGCGGCTGATGCGTTTTATGCAAAATCAAGAGAGCCCTGGAGCCAATGGTTAATGGGTAAACAAGGTTTAGCACCTGCACCTGGTTATGACCCTTTAGCCTTCGCCATTAAAGAGGCCCATTTCAGGGGAATGGAACTTCATGCCTGGTTTAATCCTTACAGGGCCAGTATGAGTAGTACAGCTGTATTGAGCGAAAATCATGCTTATCGTAAACACCCTGATTGGTTTTTTACCTACGGTGGCAAAAAGCAGTTTGATCCGGGTATCCCAGATGTAAGGGAATATATTGTTCAGGTAATTTTAGATGTGGTAAAAGGATACGATATTGATGGAATTCACTTCGACGATTATTTTTACCCTTATAAAGTAGAGGGACAAACGATTAACGATGGTAATACTTTTTACAAATACCCCAATAATTTTTCAGATATAAAAGATTGGAGGCGCAACAACGTTGATCTGCTCATCAAGCAGCTTGACGATAGTATCCACCATTATAAAAAATGGGTGAAGTTTGGCATTAGCCCCTTTGGAATTTGGAGAAATAAGAACGAAGATCCCGAAGGTTCTGCTACCAGCGGCCTATCCAATTATGCAGAACTTTTTGCCGATAGCCGTAAATGGGTTAGAGAAGGTTGGGTAGATTACATCAACCCTCAAATTTATTTTACTTTTACCAGAAGAGTAGCACCCTATGGTGTTTTAGTTGATTGGTGGAGCAATAATACCTTTGGTAGGCATGTTTATATCGGACAGGGTGCTTACCTGGTAAACTCGAGGGCAGAAGCAGCTTGGAAAAACCTAAGAGAAATACCTAATCAGATTAGATATTTAAGAGATAACAACCGAATTCAGGGGAGTGTGTTTTTTAGTTCTAAATCATTAAGTACAGTTGCTAAAGCCGTAGGCGACTCGTTAAAGAATGACTTATATAAATACCCTGCTTTGCCACCACAAATGCCATGGCTGGATGAGGTGCCGCCAAATGAGCCCCAGGCCCTAACTGCTGATGCATTAAAAGATGGCGTACATTTAAAATGGCAACTTCCGTTAAAGGCAAAAGATGGAGAAACGGCCTCGGGATTTGTAATTTACAGGTTTAATGAAGGAGAAAAAATTTCGGTACTCGATCCTAAGAACATTGTTAAAATAAGCTTTGAAGATTATCTTTCATATGTTGATACCAGTATAGAAAGTGGGAAGCGGTACAGCTATCTTGTAACTGCGCTAGACCGACTAAAAAATGAAAGTGAACCAAGTGGGCCTGTTGGCGTTGAAGTTCCTTTAGCAAAGGAATAATAAATGCTATTTATCTTTCTTGCTGGTTGATTCTCTTTCTACAACTGCTGGATCTAGTACGATATGCTCCATATTGGCGTATGGGTTTTCCTGATTAATCATTTTCAGAAACATTTTAGCACATTCTTTGCCCATTTGTGACGCATGCTGATCAATTGTTGATAGGTTAGGAGTAATGTAAGCGGAGAATGCTTCATTGGCGAAACCAATCACACCAACTTCAGGGGGTGTTTCATCAATCTCTTTAAGCTTTTTAATTACACCCAAGGCAGTAAAATCATCACCCGCAATAATAGCATCAGGTTTGTTTCTGCTGCGCATTAACTTGCCAGCACCAAACCGACCATCTTTAATGGATAAACCACCAAAAATAATATGTTCTTCCATTAGCGGAAGGTTATGGTCTGCTAAGGCTGCTTTGTATCCTTCTAAGCGATCGTTAAATATTTTAATCTGATGAACTGTGGTTACAAACCCAATTTTTTTATAACCCTGATCGATTAAATGTTTAGTAGCGATATAACCTGCCTTGAAATCATCAAGTGTAATGGTAGGGACTTTTAGTTCTAGGTCTACACGGTCGAATAAGATAAGTGGTTTATTTTGCTTAATAATTTCGGCAAAGTGCGAAACATCTTTTGTTTCTAAAGACATGGAGGCCATTATGCCATCTACCTGCGCCTCTAGTAAAGTTCTAACGCCGTTTATTTCGTTCTCTACAGATTCGTTAGATTGGTAGATAATAACACGGTAGCCGCTGTCTTTCAGCCCGTCTTCTATGCAATGGATAATAGATGCGAAGAAGTGTGCCTGTACACTTGGTACAATTACACCAATAATATGGGTTTTGCCAGATTTTAATGCAGAGGCGAGTTTATTTGGGCTATAGTTTAATTTTTTAGCCATTTCAACAACAGCCTTTCTGGTGGCGTCACTTATTGCCGGAAAGCCACTAAGTGCCCTGGAAACAGTTGATACGGTAATATCAAGCTCCTTGGCTATATCGTATATGGTGGTTTTCTTTTTCAATGGCAGAGGGGGACAATCAATTATAGCGTAAATTTACTAAACCTTAATAATAATGTTCTTTTTATACATAAAATATAATAACATATAAAAACCGAGCACATAGGTTATGGCCCAAACTAAGGAAGCATTTATAGGACTAAAAAACGGAGTGTAACAAGTTTCATAAAAGCGTACTAATAATCCCGTTTTTGTACCATCAGGTTTGGTAATCTGGATTAGGTTTAATACCCGCGGCATTAAGCCTGCTAAGAAAAAGACTGTTATGGCATTTACACCATAAACAACAAAAGGAGTGGTAAATTTTTTATAACCCTGAACATCGATGATCCAGTAACAAAGTGCCAGTCCTATTGACGCCAATCCACCTGCATAGAGTACATAAGAGCTTGTCCAAAGGGCTTTGTTGATCGGGAATTGTAAATCCCAAAGTAAACCTAGAATAACAGAGGCTATACCTGCAGTAAATAACCAGGCCACCTTAGTTGCATTGTCTACATCTTTTCTGCGCATCCAAACGCCAACCAGAATACCAAATAAGCAGGTTCCTACTGCTGGTAATGTGCTCAAAATCCCTTCCGGATCCCAGGTTTTGGATGAGGCCCAGGTGTGTGCTTCGGTTAAAATCCCGCGGTCTATCCAGGCAGCTAAATTGGTTTCTTTTTCCAAGTTGGGGTAACCTACTCCAGGTACGGGAATAAATGTCATTAAAGCCCAATAAAGGGCAAGGATTACAATTAAGATTTTGAATATGGTTTTGTTGGCTACTTTGATGAAAATGATACTGCTAATGATAAAAACAATGCCTATTCTTTGTAAAACGCCTAAAAGACGAACCGTTTGAAAAGCCTCCCAGATCGATCTGCCGTCTATTATGGCACTGATAATTTTCCCGAAAATGGCCAAAAAGAAACCGAGTAAATAAAGTATAATACCACGTTTAATGGCTTTTATAATGGTTTTTTGATGTGTGTGGGGATCTGCTTTACTGCTACTCATGGCAAATGCAACGGATACACCAACAATCCATAAGAAGAATGGAAAAATTAAATCGGTGGGTGTACATCCATTCCATTCCGCATGCGCTAAAGGCGCGTAAATATGTCCCCAGCTGCCCGGATTATTCACTAAGATCATTGCGGCTACGGTTAATCCCCTGAAAAAATCAAGAGATAACAATCGTGGTTTAGGTTCGGTCATGATTAGCTTGTTTGGGTTCAGCAAACTAATTTAGAGTATTGTTTTTAGAATGAGAAATTACTTATGAAGTTTGGGGAAAATGATTTGTCATCCTGAACAACGTGAAGGATCTTTTACCAAGTACCGTATTGCTATTATGGTTTTTGCCTTATTAGGATTTGTGGTATATTGTTAACAGATGCTTCGCTAAGCTCAGCATGACAATTGGTGGAGGCTAACTTCGCGTAAAAAAAAATCCTGCCTTGAGTTAACAAGGCAGGATCAATATTTATTATAACAAAGTTAATCTTCAAATTTCCAGCGTACAAAAGCTTCCATTGCTTCGTATTCTGCTAGGCCAAGCTCATCATAAGCTTTTGCCGTATCACGGTTACGGTCTTCTGCACGTTGCCAGAACTCCCTTGAATCGTCACCAGGAAAAACAGCTCTGTCTTTTTGGCTCTGGTGTTTGAAAATAGCATATTTTTTACGCTCAAGCTCTTGTGGTGAAATTGGAACCGCCATTTCGATCTCATATGTTTCAAACTCATGCCAAGCACCACGGTACATCCACAACCAGCAATCTTGTGCCCAGGCTTCGGTTTTGCGTAAACGTTTTAATGCTTCTAAAATAATATTAAAACAAACAATATGCGTTCCATGCGGATCTTCAAAATCGCCTGCTGCATAAACCTGTTGAGGCTTAACTTTTTGTAACAGTGCTATTGTAAGTTCGATATCAGCATCAGTTACCGGATTTTTCTGAACCTTACCGCTTTCGTAGAACGGAAGCGCCTGAAAATGGATATGGTCATCTTCAAGGCCGCAATATCTTGCGCCGGCAATGGCCTCGCCTTTTCTGATCAATCCTTTAACCGTTTGGATCTCTGGTGTATCGATCTGGTTTGGTTGTTTCTGCTCAATAAAGGTTCTCATTTTGTTATAGAGATCCTTCAAATGTGTATTGTCCATACCCATTTTCTCTGTAAAATCTACATTGAACTCAACAAAACGAAGTGCATCATCATCCCAAACCGCGGTATTGCCTGAGGTTTGGTAAGCTACGTGTACATCATGCCCTTGATCAACCAGGCGTAGAAAAGTGCCGCCCATCGAGATCACATCATCATCAGGGTGTGGGGAGAAAATAATTACTCTCTTTTTAGCAGGCTCTGCTCTTTCCGGACGTTGAGAATCATCAGCATTCGGTTTACCTCCTGGCCAACCTGTAATGGTGTGCTGTAATTTATTAAAGATATGGATGTTGATATTGTATACTGGTCCTTTTTCAGTAGCCAGCTGTGCCATACCATTATTGTTGTAATCGTCTTCGGTTAACTTTAAGATCGGTTTTTTCAAGGTATTGGCCAACCAGATAACCGCTTTACGGATTAATGCGTCTGTCCAAACACAATCTTTAACCAACCATGGTGTATCAAAACGGGTCAGCTCTGAAGCTGCAGGTGCATCAAGAATAAATTCTACATGATCAGAAAGCTGCAGGTATGTTGCAGGAACATCGCCCGAAATTTCGCCTTCAACCGCTTTTTTGATAATCGAAGCCTTTTTACGGCTCCAGGCCATTAATATAATTTCCCTTGCTTTGAAAATTGTACCGATACCCATGGTAATGGCTTTAGTTGGTACGAAGGTTTTTCCACCGAAATCGCGTGCGGCATCACGGCGGGTAAGGTCATCTAAAGTAACTAAACGGGTACCAGAATTTGGCGCAGATCCCGGCTCGTTAAATCCGATGTGACCTGTACGGCCGATACCTAAAATCTGAATATCAAGACCACCAAGATCACCTATTTTCTTTTCATATTCTAAGCAGAATGCAGGAATGTCTTCAAGTGCAAGTGTACCATCAGGGATGTGAACATTCTTCTTATCAATATCGATATGATTGAAAAGGTTTTCGTTCATAAACGTAACATAACTTTGTGCCGCAGTTGGCGCCATTGGATAATATTCATCCAGGTTGAAAGTAATTACGTTTTTAAAACTCAAGCCCTCTTCTTTGTGCAGTCTAACCAATTCGGCATAAACTGCAATTGGGGTAACACCTGTTGCTAAGCCCAGTACTGCAGGTGTGTTGCTTGCTTGTTTAGATTTAATGAGCTCGGCAATGCGGCGTGCAACATTAATTGAAGCAATTTTTGGATTTTCGAACACGCTTACCGGTAATTTCTCGAAACGTGTCTCCTCCAGTAGATTTAATCTAGCCATTTTTTTTATATGGATTTTAATGTACGGAGCAGTAAATATAGAGAGTTATGCCCAATTTGTAACAAAGGTTATTTACATTTATTGCAAGTATTTATATAAAATTCGATTAAAGGGGCAGACAAACGTTTGATCTTTTTAAGATAAAAAGCCAATATGAACACACAGATTGAAAAGTTGTATTCGAAAGCAGGGAAATCGGAACGTTTAATTATAGGGTTGATGAGTGGTACATCAATGGATGGACTGGATATTGCGCTCTGTTTGGTAAAGGGAAGCGGTGCTGAGACGGATATCCGGATTTTGAAATTTAAAACAGGCAATTATACCAATGATTTTAGGGCTAAAATAAAAGCAATTTTTTCGAAAAAGGAGGTCGACTTACAGTTGGTATGTCTGATGAACGAACATATTGCAAATACCCATGCAGGACTGATAAACGAGGCACTAAAAGAGTGGGGTTATCAAAATGAGGATATCGATTTTATCGCCAGCCATGGACAGACCATTTTCCATGCACCAAAATCTTTGCATCAACTCACCGATTATCCAAATGGTACATTACAAATTGGTGATGGCGATCATATTGCCTTAAAAACCGGAATCATTACCTTATCTGATTTCAGACAAAAACATCTGGCCGCTGGAGGCGAAGGGGCGCCATTGGCTGTTTATGGTGATTATTTAATGTTTTCGAAAGCTGGAGAGGACCGTGTAATGTTAAATATTGGTGGGATAGCAAATTTTACCTATTTGCCAGGGAGTACCTATGCCAGCGAAATTTTTTCAACGGATGTTGGCCCGGGAAATACTTTGATGGACCAGTATATGCAGAAACATTTTAATCAATTTTACGATAAAAATGCGGCTGTTGCCCTGGCAGGCGAATCTAATCCAAGTCTATTATCTGCGTTGTTGGCTAGTAGCTTTTTTGATCTGGATTTTCCTAAAACCACAGGACCGGAATTGTTTAATCTGGAGTATTTAATCAGCGCACAGGAACAGTCTTCAACAACTGGTTTAAGTGCAGCCGATGTAATGGCCACTTTATGTCATTTTTCTGCCGAGACCATTACTAATGCGATTAAGCGTTGCTTTGGTGAAGATGCTAAAGCACAGGTTTTTATGAGTGGAGGAGGGATGCATAACCCGTTACTTGTTCAGCTTCTTCAAACTAAACTGTCTTTTTGCAACTTCTTAACCACTGAAGATTTAAATATTAATCCAGATGCTAAAGAAGCTGTTTTGTTCGCTGTTTTGGCCAACGAAACACTCTGTGGCAAACCGATAGCCTTTGGTGATAGGCAAGGCGTACCTTCGGTTTGCATGGGTAAAATCAGTTTACCAGCCTAGGTAAGCACAATTTTGTAAATCAGTTTGTACAGGTTAAAAAATTTGGTTTGTGCGGTATTTTGTTAAATTTGTTTTAACACTAATCTTCTAACAAAACCAAATTTTATGGAAAAAAGTTACCTAAAATGGTCACCAGGATTCTTCGCAATTTTGTTGATCCCATTTCTGCTGCTCTTATTTACAGAAATGGCGCAGGCACAAAACAAACGGTATACCATAAGTGGTAAGGTTACCGATGCCGCAAATAATGACCCTGTTCCGGGCGCTGTTGTAAAAATTATTAATACAAATCTCGTAACAAGCACAAGTTCGAGTGGAACGTATAGCTTTTCGGTTGATTTAGCACCAGGTAAATACCAGATCCAGGTTTCCTTTATCGGCTTTAAATCAAATATCGAATCTGTAACACTGGGCGATAATACCACCGTTCAGGCAAATAGTGCTTTAAGTGGCGATGCGGTGGGGCTCGATGAGGTAATTGTTACTGGTACTTCTCAAGGGACTACCCGTAAACAGCTCGGTAGTTACGTGAGTACGGTAAAGGGTGATGATTTAAACAAAGCACCTAGTGGAAATGCACTAGCTTCATTACAGGGTAAAACGCCTGGCGCACAGATCAGCCAAAATTCTGGAGACCCAGCAGGTGGGATTTCTGTCCGTTTAAGAGGGGTGAGCTCGGTTAACTCATCATCAGAACCACTTTACATTATTGATGGCGTAATTGTAAACAACTCTACAACCAGAGTGACCAATACATCAGCCAATTATGATGGCGGAAACTTTGTTGGGAGTATTGGGCAAAACCGGATGGTGGATATTAGTCCTGCGGATATAGATCGCATTGAAGTGCTTAATGGTGCGGCGGCTGCGGCCATTTATGGTTCGAGAGCGAATGCTGGTGTGATCCAGATTTTTACCAAGAGGGGTAAAACTGGCGAGCCGCAAGTGAGTTTTAGCACAAGCTTAACAATTAGCGAGCTGCGTAAGCAAATTGAAGTAAACCAATCGCCTTTTAGGTTTGGAGATAATGCGAACTCTGTAACGCAAGATGTCATTCAAACAGTTCCTCCCACCCCTGGTGCCACTCCTGTTTTACAGACCGCAAAAACTCCGGTTACCAGATATAACTATCAAGATTATATTTTCAGAACAGGTATTGGTACAGATAATTCAGTTTCAGTTTCTGGAGGTAATGACAACACTAAATTCTATACCTCGGCAGGTTATTTTTCTAATCAGGGGATCATAAAAAACACTGATTTCACCAGGATGAACTTCAGGGCGAATCTTGATCAAACCATTAATAAATGGGCGAAAATGACGGCAGGATTCAATTATATCCACAGTGATGCTAACGAAAAACCAGATGGCAACTCTTTTTTCTCACCAATGAATTCGGTAACGATTATTGGTAATTTTCATGATTTGTTTACCAGAGACGCTTTAGGCAATTTAAAAGCTGTTGGAGAACGCGGTCGTGTTAATCCGGTTTCTGTTATTGAAGATATCAAGCAGCGCCAGTTTACCAACCGTATTATAGCAAATACAGGCTTGAAGCTTACGCCAGTTAAAAACCTAACCATCGATTATACTATGGGCGTTGATAACTCCATTCAAAACGGAACAACATATATTCCCCCCTTTGCGTATAATGTAAGTACAGGTTTTTATGGCGGTGGACCAACTTTAGATCCATCATTAAACGGTTATGCCAGTGCGGCAAACGCTACAACCACATTATTCAATAATGAACTGAATTTTACTTATGATACCAAGGTCACAGATTTGTTGAGTTCAACAACGCAAGTGGGTGGTTCTTATCAATATCAAAAAGATCTGTACAGCTTGCTAAACGGACGTGGGTTAGCTCCTTTTGTTCAGGTTGTAAACGGAGCAAGTACTGTTTTGGCAAATGTTGATAGTCGTTCAGAATTTTCAATCAGCGGAGCTTATTTACAACAAAATTTTAAATATAAGGACCATTTGTTTGTAACTGGTGCCATTAGAGTAGATCAATCTACTGTATTTGGAGAAGACAATAGAACGCAGTTTTATCCTAAAGCTAATGTGAGTTATGTATTGTCATCTGCCGATTATTGGAAAGATTTTGGTGTATCATCATGGTGGAATGCTTTCAAATTAAGAGCAGCTTACGGCCAGTCAGGAAATTTAACAGGGATTGGAGCGTATGATCGTTTCAATGTTTATTCGCCAAGTGCGTTAAACAGCAAAACGTCTTTAACATCGTTAGCAACACGGGCCAATACGAGTGTAAAACCAGAGCGCCAAAAAGAGCTCGAAATCGGTACAGATATGTCTTTTTTTAACAATCGCTTAGGTTTAACTTTTAGTTACTATAATAAGAACGTAACTGACTTACTATTGCCCGTTGTAATTGCGCCAACAACTGGTTTTTCTAGCCTGTTAGACAATATTAGCGGGACTTTAAAAAATAAAGGTATCGAATTAATGCTTACAGGGGTGCCGGTTAAAACCGAAGACTTTACATGGACATCGACACTGATCTACAACAGAAATAGAAATAAAATAGTGGGTTCAGGTGCGCAGAGATTAATTTCAACCAACGCAGGTGCACCTGTTTCTATCACTGATGGCTATCCGGTAGGTGTTTTTTATGGAACATATTTTGAGCGGACATCAACTGGAGATATTGCCACAAATCCTGCTGGTATTCCTTTAACTGCAGGTCAAGCCGCTGGTAATGTTTTGCGTAAAGTAATCGGCGATCCAAACCCAGATTATACAGGGTCTTTTGTTAACGATTTTACCTACAAAAAATTAAGCTTACATATTCAATTGGATGCTGTTCAAGGGGGTGATGTTTGGAACGCAGATTGGAGAACACGCCAGGGCGTAGGTAATGGAAAAGTTGCCGAAGCAGAGCAGATGGGCCAATTGCCTAGAGGTTATGTGGCTGGTGCATACAATGTAGAAGAATGGCGTATTGATGATGGATCTTTTGTGAAATTGAGAGAGATTTCTTTGAGTTATAATATTGGTCAGGTTAAATTTATTAAAAGCTTAACCGTTAATCTTAGTGGAAGGAACCTCATTTCATGGGATAATTACAAAGGCTATGATCCTGAATTGAACTCTGGTGGTCAATCGACAATCTTGAGAAATATCGATTTCGGCTCTGTACCAATTCCACGCACTTTCTCTTTGGGTTTACAAGCAAGATTCTAATTTAAAACTGTTGTTATGAAAAATTTAAAATCAAGATACATAGGTTATGCATTTCTACTTACAATAGTAGCTTTTTCAAGCGCTTGTAAAAAGGAGTACTTAAATCCTAATGCGGCTACGGCTGATGATGTATTAACCTCGGCAAAAGGTTTAACAGGCGTTACGGTAGGTTTACAGAAAAACTATTCGACAACCCGGGCTGGAATCCTGTATGCGACTATTACACTGAATGGCTTAACTACAAATGAGTTGATATCCATTAATACAGGTAATACCAATGAAGAAAGATTAGTGATTGGAGGTGTACAGGTTGATGGTACCAATTCGGTATTGCTAAATGTTTGGGCTGGTGCCAATAAAATTATCTACGATGCTGATAACGTGATTAATAATGCCGCTAATCTTCCGGATAAAAACTATGCAGCGGGTTTAATAGCTTACGCAAGTATTTTTAAAGCCTTGGCTGTGGGTAATTTATCAGCGTATTGGGAAAAGGTTCCAGCCGGGACAGGTCAAAACGTTACCTTCATGAGTCGTGTTGATGGTTATAATAAAGCAATTGCGACCATTGACAATGCATTGGCGGTAATTGCAGCAAACTCAATAAGTACATCATTTTTAGGTAACATTCCATCAGGAGTAGACATTTCCAGTACTTTAAATGCTCTCAAAGCGCGTTATGCTTTATTCGCCGGAAACTATGCCTTAGCGTTAACTGCTGCAAATACAGTTGATTTGACTAAAAAATCGACATTTACATACGATGCATTAAATTTGAACCCGATTTTTGAGATTGCTACCTCTACCAATAATGTAATTCAACCTAAGAATATAAATTTAGGGCAGACCGGCGCTAATATTCCAGATGCAGGCGATGCCAGGATCCCATTTTATACTACAATTAATACAACTGTACGTATTAATGGTTTTGGTGCCGGAACTTTTACCCAGTTTCCCATTTATCTGCCAGGCGAAATGACATTGATTAAAGCAGAGGCCTATGCTCGTCAAGCTACACCGAACTTAACTTCATCGCTTACTGAGCTGAACAAGATTGTAACCAAAACTGCTGCCACTGACCCTTTTGGCGTTGGGGCGGCACTGCCGGCACTAACTGGTCCTTATACACAGCAACAGCTTTTAGACCTGATTTACAAACACCGTTGTATTGAGCTCTTTATGTCGGGTCTAAAACTCGAAGATATGAGAAGATTTAACCAGCCTTTAGCCGATCGCAAACGTAATTTTTTTCCTTATCCTTTTGCAGAAAGAGACAACAATACCAATACCCCTGCAGATCCTACTTTCTAGCAGATATATAAAAGTCCCGATCTTTGTCGGGACTTTTTTATAAAATATTTAGCTCTTTAGCGCGATAACGGGCTAAAGATTCATGTCCTACTTCTAGCTCTGTTATCAAATAACTAATGCTCTCTATTGGGCAAACCCTTAATCTCAAAGCAATATCCAGCTTCTCGGAAATGCAGAGCACGGCCGTTTTTTTTGCACAACTCAACATGGCTTTTTTAAGTTGGTTAATTTCCCAGTAAGTATCCGTTAAGCCTTCATCTGGGTGGATGGCGCTGGTTCCCATCAGGCATAAATCGGCCTTAATTTCTGATAACTGTGTAATTACTTGTCCGCCGTAGGTAACCTGCGAATTTTTAGAAAACAAGCCTCCAATCAAAATCACTTCGATATTATTGTATTTAGCAAGTTCTACTGCAACCAGCGGACTAATGGTGAAAAATGTAGCAGATAAACCCTGTGGAAGCCGTTTCACAAATTCTAAAATCGTTGTTCCCCCTCCGGTTAAAACTACCATGCCATCTTTTATCAACTGAACGGCTTTTTTGCCAATCGCAATTTTGCTATCTCTGGCATAAACCGTACTATCATCAAAAGAGCTGTGGTATGATTTAGATAAAGCACCTCCATGAACCTTATAAAGCAGGTTTTCATCAACAAGTTCCTGTAAATCTCTTCTGATGGTATCTTCCGAAACATTGAGCAATTGTACCAGATCTGATGTGAGTACCCTGTTGTGCAGGTTAATTTGGCGCATAATGAAGTCGTGGCGTTCTTTTTTCAGCATAAGTAGTGTCTGGTTTTAAAACGAATGTATAAAAGATTTTTAGATTTTTTAAATATTGCGTGTTTTTGCTTGTTTTTGCAATAAAATATTGTTTAGTAGCTTTATAAATCTTTGCTATTTGTTTTTTTTATCAAAAACATTCATCATATTTACTATAACTAACATCAATACTGCGTGAATATGCGTGTTTGATAAACCAGAAAACAAATTTTTATTCCTTTTTAACCAACTTTCTTATTAATTAATTATGAAGAAAAAACTAGTCTTTAGTTTTATCGGTATGATTATGCTGAGTGCACAGATTTTTGCGCAACAGCTAACGGTTACCGGTAAGGTCAGCTCTGTTGACGGCCCCATCCCTGGTGTTACCATTCGGGTAAAAGGGAGTACCATCGTATCGCAATCCAACGGCGATGGAAATTATGCTATTAAAGCATTAAAAACCGATGTACTAATATTCTCCTATGTCGGATACAAAAGCGCCGAACGAACTGTATCGGGCAATACAATCATTAACGTTAATCTTTCTGCTGATGCTAGCTACCTTAACGAGGTTGTAGTTACTGCCTATGGGATTGACCGCGATGTTAAATCATTAGGTTATTCTACCCCGAAGGTTTCTGGTACTGAGGTAGCCGAAACACAGAGGAACGATTTTTTTGGAGGCCTACAAGGCCGTGTTCCTGGTTTATCCATTAATAGTACCAATGGAAACCCAGGAGCCTCTGCGCAGATTGTTTTACGTGGATTTGTATCCATCAGTGGCGATAATAATGCCTTGATTGTTGTAGATGGTGTGCCAATTAACAACAGTACCTTAAACCAAACAAGAGAACTTGTTTCGGGCGCGGCGAACAGAGATCAGGATTATTCTAACCGGGGGATGGACATCAACCCAAACGATATTGAAAGTTATGTGATTATGAAAGGCCCTGAGGCCACGGCCCTGTATGGAAGTGCCGGAGCAAGTGGTGCGATCTTAATTACCACCAAAAAAGGAAAAGCCGGTCGTGGAAGCATTAATTATAACAACTCGTTTAGGGTAGAACAGTTAAATAAATTTCCAGAGATACAAACAAAGTATAATTCAGGGCTTTCTAACGGCGTTTACAATGGCGGTTCCTCTAATTTTTTTGGACCGGCATTTTTACCAAGTACACCACTTTACGATAACATCCATAATTTTTTTGAAACGGGTTTTACACAAAAGCACAATTTATCTTTTGAGGGCGGAACTGAGCAGTTTTCTTATCGCTGGTCTAACGAATACACTGATACTAAAGGAACAATCCCTACAACAGGTTATACCAGATTTTCATCGCGGGTTACCGCTGTTGGTACCATCTCGCCGGCACTAAAATTAACAACCACTTTCAATTACATCAATTCTAATAACGACAAGGCCAATAAAGGTGCTAATGGATCTTTACTTCAGTTAATGCGGTTTAGTTCTGCTTATGATGTGCAAAATTATCAGGATGCCAATGGAAATAGAATTTTGCACCTGGCAAATATATATTCGGAATTTGATAACCCGCTTTGGGATGTTGTTAAAAATGTGAACAACGATAAAGTTAACAGGTTAATTGCCAATACAAATGTGGAATTAAAACCAACTAAATGGTTAAGGATTAATGGAATTATCGGTGCCGATATTGCCAATACGAAAGGATTGTCGGTATACCACGCCCAATCTTACCGTGGTTCGGGTTCTGCCGCGGCCCCAACAGGAGGAACGGTAATGACCTATAATCAATTGACCAAAGTATTCAATGGATCATTAACTGCCAGTGCCAAGCATAAATTTGGCGATTTTAACAATACCTATGTTATTGGTGCCACCTTTAATAATTATAACTCGACCACCGATTCTCAGCGTGGGACGAACATGTATGATCCCAATTTTTACAGTATAAACAATACTTTGCCTACCACGCAGCGTACCTTAACTTATGTAAACCGTTACCGTACGGTTGGTGTTTTTGCACAGGCCATTTTGGGTTATAAAACTTTATTGTATTTGACTTTATCTGGCCGGGTTGACGGTGCTTCGCGTTTGATGCCCAATAATCCATATTTTGCCTATCCATCAGCGAGTTTGGCCTTTAACTTTACCGATCTGGCCTCCGTTAAAACGGCACTGCCTTGGTTGGATAATGGCAAGCTGAGAGCCTCTTATGCGCTAACAGGTAAAGAGCCATGGAGAGAATATTCTACAGGTACAAACTATGAGGCCAAAAGATTTACGGGTGGAGGTTATGCCTATTCGTATTATGGCGGTAATCCCAACTTAAAACCAGAGGTATCGGAGAACTTTGAAATCGGTACTGAAATGCAGTTCCTGAAAAACCGGATCGGACTAGATTTTAACTATTACAACCTGTTAAGTAAAGATCAGATCATTAACCCGCGTTTAAGCTATGGTACTGGTTTCGTATTAGAGATGATGAATGGCGGTACGGTACGTAACCGTGGTATTGAAGTACAGCTAACAGGTAATCCAATAAAAGGGAAAGATTTTAACTGGAACACCACGTTTAATTTTACCCGCAACCGAGGTGTGGTACTATCGCTGGCAAATGAACTTCCAGAGCTTTACGAATCTGATACCTGGGTAGTTGGCGAAATCAGAAGTGCAGTTCATCCGGGTTACAGTACCGGTGCAATCAGTGGAACCAGGTTTGATCGAAACAATAGGGGTGATATCTTGATTAATACCTCATCTGGCTTGCCAACAAGCTCAGATACACAGTATTATCCTCTTGGAGACAGAAACCCGAAATTTACATTGGGTTTTGTGAACAGGTTTAGCTACAAGAGCTTTAATCTCTCTTTCTTATGGGATTTAAGATACGGTGGTGATGTGGTTAATGGTACTGAATACGACTCTTATAGAAAGGGAATTAGTTTGAAAACTTTAGATAGGGAAGTGCCTCGTGTAATTAAGGGAGTTCTGGCAGACGGATTGCAAAACACAGCCAACCCTACGGTTAATACGATTGCTGTAACACCTTTTTATGCTTCGAATTACTACTCTTTAAACGTTTCGCCAGAGATGTTTGTAGAAAGGAATATCAAGACCCTCCGTTTGAGGGATGTTACCCTGGCATACGATTTTCCCCCATCACTGGTTAAGCGAATCGGATTTATCCAGAGTTTTGGTGCATTTTTTACCTTAACCGACTCTATACTCATTACCAATTACTCAGGTGGCGATCCAGAGAGTAATGCAAACTCGCCAGGTGTTGGTGGAATTGGTGGTTACGGAATTGATTATGGTAATGTAGGTAAACCGATAGGTTTTAATGTTGGATTTAGGGTTAAATTATAGTGAATAACATGAAAAGATTATATAAATTATATATTGCTGCGGCAGTATTATTAATGGCCGGAGGGTGTAAAAAATACCTCGATATTAATACAAATCCTGCAGTGCCTCAAACCAGTAAGGCAGAACTGCTGCTTCCTCCGATTTTATTTCAGATGACAAACGGAACCTCACAGGATTACCGGTTTATTTGGAAAATTACACAAAATCTTATTGGAGCATCCACCGATGATGGATCTATTGCTTTTGAAAAACACACTTTCGTGCGTTCGAGCGATAATGGGGGGGTAATATGGAGAATGACATATGTTGATTTGGGTTTGAACCTGGAAAATTTAATTAATGATGCTGTTGCCAATCAAAAATATGAGTATGCTGCAATTGGTTATGCCATTAAGGCCTGGGCCTACCAACAAACAACAGATTTGTACGGGCCGATCATTTTGGATGAGGCTTTCACCCCGGGGATGTTAAAATTCCCTTACCGTGATCAGCCAGAAGTATATGCAAAAGTGCGTTACTATTGCGAACAGTCGCTTAAGTATTCTACAATGAAAAGCCCACTCAACTACGCAACGCAATTGGCCAGTGTTACCGGTGATGGGATTTATAAAGGAGATATGGCTAAGTGGAGAAAATTTGTGTATGCAATTTATGCATTACAGTACAGTCATCTGGTAAATAAACCAGAGTTTAAAACCATGTACGCCGATAGTGTTGTTAAATACACCAATTTATCTTTTGCCAACGAAACAGAATCTGCAACAGTTTATTTCTCTGCAGCAAGTACTGATGATACCAATCCATTTGGCCCAACCTTAGGCTATATCAATCCATCTGGTACAACATCTACTTACTATGGCCGTATTTCGACCACAATCTTAAACTATCTTGCCGGTGGGGTGAGGGGAGTGCCTACCACAAATCCAACAAGTTCACTCGATCCACGGTTGAGTAGGATGCTGCCGGCAAGTACAGCTGCAGCTACTTTGGGCAGGTATATAGCCGGCGTTCCAACCCAGGGAAGCAGTACATCTGGTCTTCCTATTGTTTTCGGGAGCATCCCGGCAGGGGCTAATACCTACAGCGGAAAATATATTTTTGCCGATGCAGCAAGATACCCAATTATGACCTATTCGCAATTACAGTTTACTAAAGCAGAAGCGTTGTTTTTACAAGGAAAAACTGCCGATGCTTTAGTTGCATACAGAGCAGGTATATCGGGGCACATGATTTTTTGCAATACCTATGGCAGGGCTTCTAAAACGCCCGACCCTTTGATAACTGATGCCGAAATTAACAGTTATTTGAGCTCAAAGGAAGTGGCGCAAACCCCTGATTCATTATCTCTTGCCGACATTATGGGCCAGAAATATATCGCACAATGGGGATGGGCAGGTTTAGAACAATGGTCTGACATCAGGAAACACCACTACAGTGCAGCAGTATTCAGGCAGTTCTATCAAATTCCAGCTGCCGATCTTCTTTTGGGAGGTAAATATGCCTACCGTTTCAGGCCACGGTACAATTCTGAATATGTTTGGAATGCCGAAGAACTACGTAAGTGGGGCGGGCTAGAGGTTGATTATATGACCAAAGAAACCTGGTTTAGCCAGCCATAATTTTATTAATTTAAAAAATATCAAGATGAAAATATTTTCTAACTTATTTGTAGGCCTGTTTATTGCAACGGCTTTAGCTGGCTGCACCAAAAATGTGCTCGATTATGGTGAAACAGAAAAATTAACCAACGATCAGGCTTTATTAAAAGTGAACTATGCCTCTTATTATTATAACAACAGGGCAATAGCCATTAAAATTAACGATAAAAGAGTGAGCAGTGTAATTACCGCCCGTACGCCATTTCCTGGTGGCGGTTATAATACCGGGGGGAGTTCTACTGCTGATTTTCTGGCTGTAAGCCCGGGAAATCTAAAGCTATCAATCATTCTTCCTAAAAAGAGAGACGATGGCACTGATTCACTTGTGTTGTACAGCACAACCTTTCAGATAGAAGCAGGTAAAAACTATGTTGCCCATATTACCGATACCGCCGCAAACACCAAAAACGTTTTAACCCAGGAAAGTTTTATCAGACCGGATACGGCCTATTGTAAATACCGTTTCATTAACCTCATGCCAAATGTGCCATCAGTAGATTTGTATTATGGAACAAGTGCAACGGATAATACGAAAGACTCGCTTATTGCAGGTAATGTAAATTATTTAAACATTAGCAACGAGATTACACTAAGGTCTGCACAATCGAAAACCTGGAAAATCAGACCGGCTGGAGCGGCCATTACAAGCGCAACAGTTCTGGCCAATTATACCAGTGCAAGTACATTTTTAAACAAAAGGGTTTATACCATTTTTGCAAGTGGCTATAGTGGCATTACAACTGCACCGCGCAGACCTTATGTATCATTCTTTTTGATCAGATAAATTGAATCACATGATTATTAAAGCCAACCCTTAGCGGTTGGCTTTTTCATTTTCCGGAGTTTTTTCTTGGTAAGAAAATAAATACTTGTAATGCAATAACTGCTTCATAATCAGTTATTGCGCTTTTTTGCGTGTTTATGCGGTAATATAGCTGTTGCAAACCTAAATTTGTTTTTTTTAATCAAATAAATAATGATATTTACTTAAATATTGCTGTTTTATGCGGTATTAAGACTAAACTACAAAACAATTCTAAACTTACGTTTATGAAAAAAAAACTACTATTAATTTTTCTTGGTATGTTTTTGTTGCTGGCCCATGCCATTGCGCAACAAACTACCATTACGGGTAAGGTCACATCTGAGGATGGACCAATACCCGGTGTTTCCATTAGGGTTAAGGGAAGCACTACCGTTGCGCAATCAAATGCAGATGGAAATTATTCTATTAATGCGGCTAATGGCAGCATACTGGTATTTTCGTATATTGGGTATGTAACGGCAGAAAGAACCGTTGGTGCAGCTAAAACAATCAACATCAGTCTAAAAACAGACGCTCAGGGATTAGATGATATCGTTGTTGTGGGCTATGGAACTCAGCGTAAAGGCAATCTAACCGGAGCAGTTTCTACCATTGATGTAAAAAAGACTTTGGAGGGCAGGCCAATCGCCGATGTGGGTAGAGCACTACAAGGTGCCGCATCTGGTTTAAGCGTAACTGTTCCCAGTGGAGAGATTGGTTCTGATCCAGTGATCAAAATTAGAGGGCAATTGGCATCATTTGTTGGTGGAAATTCACCGTTGATTTTATTGGATAATGTAGAGATTCCAAGCATCCAATTGGTTAATCCAAATGATATTGCCTCTATTACCATTTTGAAAGATGCTGCTGCAGCATCTATTTATGGTGCTAAAGCCGCTTTCGGTGTGGTATTAATCACTACTAAACAAGGCTCGGGATCTGATAAGCCATCAATCAATTATTCAAATAACTTTTCTTTCCAAAACGTTTGGAAAGACTTAAAAATGGCTGACGTAAATGGTTTAAAATATACAGTTGATGCTGCAGAACGTGTTGGTGTGACAACACCAGTTGGCGCATTTTATTACGTAGACAGAGCAAGCTATGAAAAGGCCGTTGCCTGGAAAGAAAAGTATGGCAGCACCATCGGCCCTGACGACCCGACCATATTCGGCAGAGACTGGTACGTTCAGGGAGCTAACCAGAAAATGGGTGTTAGAACTTACGATCCGTATGACTATATGATTAAAGAATGGGCGCCTACCCAACAACATAACCTATCCGTTGGTGGTACAACCGGGAAAACATCTTATAATATCGGACTTGCATTGCTTGATCAGAGTGGAATGTTAAAGCCGGCAAAAGAAGATCGTTTTACACGCTACAATGCTTCATTTAAAATTTCAAGTGAAATCAACAAATACCTTACCATCCGCGGGGGCGCATTATATTCACGGAGAAATAAACAATATGCTTATACCACCAGCTCTACAACAGCCGATCCATGGTTGTATTTATATCGTTGGAGTTCCTTGTACCCATTGGGCAAGGATGAGAATGGAGATGCCATCCGCAGTCCTGAAAGTGAAGTGGCTTCTGCAAATACTGCTAATATATTGTTAAATTATGCCAATGTAAATTTGGGATCTACCGTTAATATCTTAAAAAACTGGAAAGTAGATTTTGATTATACTTTTACCAACCAGAACGAAGATTGGAAAAGACCGGGCACAAGATTTACTGCAAGAAACTCATGGGTAGCGCCTAAAGCGCGTTTAGATGCAAGTGGTGCCCCTGTTTATGTAAACGATCAGGGCCAAGTGGTATCGAGCACCACGGCTGGTGCAATTGCGGCCTATGATCTATCTATGGATATGTATACCACACCTGGGTCAAACCCCGATCATTTTGCCAGATCTGCTACAAGCTATTTTAGCCATACCATTAATGCTTTTACTACTTATAGTTTAAACCTTAAGGAAAACCACGATTTTAAATTTATTTTGGGTTTAAACCGGGTTACTTCTACTGCTGAATCCCAGTTTGGTCAAATCACCAATTTAAGCGATATCATTAACCCACAGTTTAGATTCGGTACCGGACTTCAAACCGTACTTCCAACTAGCACAGTGATGGGCATTATTCCTGGTGGGATTAACATTCCTGGATCAGATAAAAGGTGGGAAGCACAATTGGGATATTTTGGTCGTATAAATTATGCTTTTAAAAACAAATACCTTATTGAAGGTAACTTGCGTTACGATGGTTCTTCTAAATTCCCAACCGATTTGCAGTGGAGGTGGTTTCCTTCGTTCTCGGCAGGTTGGGTTGCCAGTGAAGAAAGTTTTATGGCCTGGACTAAGCCAGTTCTGAATCAGTTAAAATTCAGGGGGTCCTGGGGTTCAATAGGCGATCAGACCGTACCAAACAACTTATACATTCCAACTATGCCAAGCGGACAATCGAGTTGGATCGGTGCAAACGGTGCCAAAGTGAATTATGTAGGCACACCTGATGCAATTAAAGAGGCAATTCAATGGCAGGATATTGTAACTACCAATATAGGGCTAGACGCAACACTTTTAAATAATAAGGTAAATCTTTCTTTTGATGTTTTTCAAAGAAACACCAATAATATGATTGTGCCACAGGAAGGCATCCCTTTTACTTTTGGTGCCGGGGCGCCACAGGGGAATTTTGGTGCCCTGCAAACGAAAGGGTGGGAATTGACCTTAGATTTTAACCACAGGTTTAAAAATGGCTTAGGCATAAACTTTAAAGGAAATATATCCGATGCTAAAACAAAGCTAACCGAGTATGGTTCTGGAACGCAAGTGCTTAACAATTATAATGGAAAAGATATTGGCGAAATTTGGGGTTACCGTACCGATAGATTGTATCAAACAAGTGATTTCGAGTTAGATGGCTCGGGTAAACCAATCATAATTACTTTAACCAGTGCGGAAAGTAAGTTAAACGCAGGTAAACAAGCTTATAAACTAAAAGCCGGACCAAATGGCGAAAAACCAGTTTACCAACCATTTTTACAAAATTCAGCTAACTTCCGTTTTGGTCCTGGTGATGTTAAGTTTAAAGATATTAATGGTGATGGGGAAATCAGCAATGGAGATGGCACATTGGCCAACCATGGCGATTTAGAGGTAATCGGAAATTCTAATCCGAGCTACGAATATGGTTTTAGGTTAGGTGCCGATTTTAAAGGCGTTGATATCAGTGCATTTTTCCAGGGCGTGGGTAGCCGTAAAATTTGGGGTGCTGGATTTTTAGCTATCCCAGGCTTTAACTCTGCTGATGGTGCCATGCCCGAAGCTATTGCAGGAAACTATTGGACACCGCAAACCCCGAATGCTTTTTACCCTGCTGCTTATAACAATGCAGCAAGCGGAACCACCAATAACATGCAGGTTCAAGATCGCTATCTGTTAAATATGGCCTACTTAAGATTGAAAAACTTAACCGTTGGTTATACTTTCCCACAGATGTTGACCAAAAAAGTAGGTATCAGCTCGCTTAGGGTATATACTGCATTAGAGAATTTCTTTACCTGGGATCATTTGGGTGATCTGCCTATCGATCCGGAGAGTGTTAGCGGCTATTCGATCTGGGACCAATCAAATTATAACAGCGGCCGTACGGGCACCGGAATCCCAGCCTTTAAGAGTGTTTCTTTTGGTGTTCAGTTGAATTTTTAAAAATTAAGAAGATGAAATATTTTAAATACATATATGGTTTGCCGGTTATGGCCTGCCTACTTCTGGTGTCTTGTAATAAGGATGTTTTAGACCGTCTGCCCTTAACTTCTTATATTGATGGACAATATTGGCGTGGTGAAGATGATATCCGCATGTATGCCAACAGCTACTATCCGAACTATTTTAACGGTTATAGTACTGGTTTTGGAGTTGATTATACACCGGTTAGGGGTTATACTTTCTCTGATGATTTAACAGGTAAAAATGTTCAGATTAACTTTGAAAGTAGTGTGCCTACTACAAGAGGTTCTGTTTCTGAAGCAGCTGATTGGTTGGGTACCTATGCTGGTCCAACTTGGGATTTTGCCTGGATCAGAAAATCGAATGTAATGCTTGCCCGTTTAAACGACGTGGCTAAGCCTAAAATTACTACTGAAGCCTATAACCACTGGACAGCAGTTGCCCGTTTTTTTAGAGGTTTTGAATACAGTCGTTTAGTCAGTGTTTTTGGCGATGTGCCCTATTTTGACAAAGAACTTTCAGATACCGATCTTGCTGCTTTATATAAAGATAGAGATGCCCGGGGAGTGGTTATGGATAAAGTATATGATGACTTTAAATTTGTGATGGCCAACATGCGCGAAAATGATGGGGCTCAGTTTTTAAATAAATACATTGCTGCCGCTTTTATCTCAAGATTCATGTTATTTGAAGGAACTTATGAGCATTACCATGGTTTAGATGCGGCAAGGGCAAAAAAATATTTAGAATTTGCCGTTGAGGCAGGTGATTATGTGATCAATAGCAACAAATATAGTTTCGGGCGCGATTTTAAATCATTGTTCTCTAGCGATAATCTGGCCGGACATCCGGAAGTATTGCTATACAGAACTTATGATGCTGCTTTAGCCGTAACACACAGTATCGGTTCTTATCAAAATGGAACCGAAGTTGTAGGGGTTGATGCAAATCTGGTTTTAATCAAATCTTTTCTACTTAATGATGGCAAAGTATGGCAAAAATCTTCGGTTACAGGTGCGAATTCATTTACAATTGCCGATCTGGTAAAAACAAGAGATCCGCGTTTCGAAGCTTCGTTTTATGATAAAGCCCTCGTTCCGTCGGCAACATTGCTTTACGGTTATAAATTTGCCTCAAGAGAAGCATTAACCTACATCGGTAAAACTTATCCGGCAGCCTGGGGCAGCAATACCAACACGAGCGATGCACCTGTAATGAGGTTAGCAGAAGTAGCGCTAAATTGGATTGAAGCCAAAGCCGTATTAGCTCAGTATTTTGGCGGTACAGCTGTAACGCAGGTTGATTTAAACAAATCAGTAAATGCAATCAGAAACCGGCCTTTAGATGCTGCAGCAACTGCAAAAGGGGTATTAAAAACAGCTGCATTAACGTTAGGCGAACTTCCTGTTGATCCGGCTAAAGATGCCGATGTTCCTGATCTGATCTGGGAAATCCGCAGGGAGCGCCGCATGGAGTTTGTGTTTGAGCATACCCGGTTGTTGGATTTAAAACGCTGGAAAAAATTAAACAATATGAATTTTGGTATCAATCCTGATTACTTTTTGGGACCATGGGTTAATGTACAAGCTGAAGCACCAAGTTATTTAACTCCTGCAAATGCAACTGCCAGAAATGTTAAAGTTAAAAAAGAGGATGGTACAATTATAACCTACAATGGTACAAACGCTGCAGATATGATTGGTTATTGGATGGTTACCAATGCAACCAATAGGAATGCATTTACAGATAGGGCTTATTTAGCCCCAGTAGGGCAGGCGCAGATTATTCAATATCAGGAAAAGGGCTATAAACTTACGCAAACCGTAGGTTGGTAGTGCTTTAGATAATCTTTGAATTTATAACCTCCTCAAGCTCTAGTAGCTGAGGAGGTTATTTATTTTAGCTATTTTGTTTTCAGCCACACCACTTTACCATCCATTGTACTCGCCAGTATGTTTTTGCTGTCGATCACATTTACGGTATTGATCATGGAGTTATCTATTTTATGTGCCCAAACGGTGCTTTGTTGTTTAGGGTCGATGGCATAAATCACACCGTTTTTTGTTCCAAAAAATACCTTTCCGTCTTTCTCTATCAACATGGATGGTACGTGCTCATAACCAAAGCCCACGTTATATCGCCAAAGTACACCCGGATCTAGTGCCTGCGCTTTATAAGCTACGATTTCATCCTGCATGGTTTTACCATAAATGATGCTACTGTCTGCAGATTGGCCGATCGACTCGCGAACCGTTGCTTCTTTGTTGCGCCAAAGTGTGCTGCCATTGTTTGCATCAATAGCTGTTAAATAGCGGTCAGGGGCTGCGATGTACACAATGCCGTTATAGGCAACAGGCGTTACCATAGCTGGCGAAAACATTCTGTTGCCCTGGCCATTATTCCATTCCCATAACAAGTTCCCGGTATTAATATCAAGTGCGTATAGATGTCTTCCCCAGGAACCAAAAATAATTTTGCCCTGATAAATTAGTGGTTTGCACACAACCGTACCTTCTACTTCTTTAAATGACCATATTTCTTTTCCGGTTTTGATATCCAATGCCCTGAAGGTATTGTCGCTGCCACCTATATACACGTGTTGCCCCCTAACCACTGGCGAGCCCAGCACCGAATTGGTTGTTTCTTTGTGCCAGATTTCCTTTCCTGTTTTTGCACTTAATGCGTAAATAGTGCCATCGCCTGAACCGAAGATAACCATATTGTCAACAGCAACTGGTGATGAATAGATCGCGCCTTTGGTTTTAAATGTCCATACTTTCTTTCCAGTATTCTTGTTTAAGGCCTCAACGAAACCTAAACTGTTTCCAAAAATAACATGGTTAGATGCGCAGGTTGGTGTATTCACTACATTTGCGTTAGAGTGGTAAGTCCAAACTTCTTTCGTGCCTGCATATTTGTTGTTGATGGCAAAATCAGGGCGATTATATTTTTTTGAATCGGCCCGGAAAGTTTTTAGTGCAATTTTTCGCCATACCGGAAGAATATCCTGGGTTGGTTTTTTAACCTGAAAAAATGCACTATCCTTGGTCATCGTTACAATGTTGTACCCACCAATACTATCCTTTGCCCTTAGATTAGAGCGCCCCATTGTGGCTTCAATACCTTCAAAATTATAAGGATGGTTATTGTGTCCATGGCCACAAATGGCATATTGGATATTATATTTCTTTAACTCGTCTGTTGCTTCGTACCAATTATCCAAACTGTTATCCAATGGGTAGTGGTTGGCAAAAATAATGGGCATATTTTTAGGTGTTGCTTTAAGCACACTGTCAAGCCAAACGGTAGCATCTCTTGGGATGTGCCCGTCGCTCATCCTTACATAAGGCCCCGATGCGCAGGCAATAAAACGGTAACCATTATGGTCGAAAATAAATTTATCACTGCCAAACTCTTTGATGAAATTTACACCACCTGATTCTGACCATCCTGTATCGTGGTTCCCTGGGATAATGTGGTATGGTTTATTTAATTTCGAAAGAACCTCTTTAGCTAGCTTAAGCTCATTATTGGTGCCCATTTCGGTGATATCGCCAGTAATGATCACAAAATCGATGTCTTTTAACCCGTTTAGATCTGCAACGGTTCTTGTTAGGTCTTCTTCTCCTGTTGATGAACCGACGTGGGTGTCAGTTACAAAAGCATATTTAAAATTTTGGGCTTTTACAGAGAGCGATAACAGAACAGCAAACAGTAAAATAATGGGATATTTCATTTTATTTTTCCTTAAATTGTTTTACTATAAAAATCGATAATTTTTAGGGCTTAAACAGGGCTGTAATGCCAATTTTACATATTAATAAATGTACAGCAAGAGGTTAAGAAATAGTTTTTTCTGTTGCTAAAAAGAAGTAAACAAAAAAGGCGGCCATTGGCCGCCTCTTACTCGTTCTGTTGTAAAAAATTACAAAATTTTAAATCCTAAACTCAATTGAAACAAATTAGGTTTTTGGCTGTATTTTTCACTTTTACTGATGTTGGATAAACCAGCTTCGTAGCGTAAATCAACCGAAATATTACCCACATCTACACCAGCGCCTGCCTGTAAGCCCAGTGCCTGGTTTTTGTAGTTGTCGAAATCGGTTGCTTGCTGATAAGCAGAGCTAAAAGAAGAATTTTCATCCAGAATAAATGAAATAACCGGACCAGCCATTAAGCGGAAGTTTAAATTTTTAGCACCAAATTTTGTTCCCAATAAAACAGGAACATCTAAAGTGGTAAATTTTACTTTTCCTTCAGCTGCAACTTCATTCCCATTATCTTGCGTAATGCTGATAAACTTGTTGCCTTTACTGCCAATGTAAGCCTCTGGTTGCACATAAAAACTAGCGCCACCAATGCGTGCCCAGGCACCGATCTGATAACCTAAGCGGTTTTCTTCACTTGCAAAATCTGCATTTAACTTGGCTAAGTTTACACCCGCTTTAATACCAAGGTTAAACGTTTGTGCCTTTGATGTTGCCCAACCTAAGGTTAGGAAAACAATAGAGAAGATGATTTTTTTCATGTTGTTTAATTTGTTTTTTTAAGGGTTATAAAACCATAAACGATCAATGATACATGCCATGGTTTCATTTTTAAAATTTGTGTTAAACGGTTTTTATATCCGATTAGGTTTTATAACGCGCTTTTAACACAATTATCGTGCAAAAAGAATCCGCGAATCTCCACTTTTTTTGTCACATCACATAAAAAGGTATTAACCTGAGCAAATATTTTTTACTTTTGCATCAAATAAAATATGCCATGGCTAATTTTCAACTTACTTCAGAAACTGCATTTAAAGTAAAAACCAAGTTCTTAAGGAAATATCGCGATCTGGCGAACGAGCCTTTAGATTTTACGCCAGGCAAGGAAGATCAGCTAATTGAAGATTTAATGCGTTTGGTAAAACGCGACCGTACCTACATCGAATTTACCATTCAAAAAGCACTTGCCGATACCAAGGGTAACAGACTTTAGTAAATCTTTCCTTTGGTTTTCATGCTCTTCTTTTTAGCGTAACGCTTAATTTACGCATAGCCCAAATAAGCTGTTTTTAATATTTATCGGTTTTTGTACATTTACGTTTGTACTTAATCGATAATAATCTTCCAAAAAGAGCAGTATTTCATTTAACTTGCCCTTCGGAATTAAAAATATAAGGGAATGAAGAAACTAAAATATAGTCTTTTAGCAGCTGGCTTAGGCGTGGCTGTTCTGTCTTTTTCATTTAAAGAAGATTTATTCCTCGTATCTAAAAATCTGGATATTTTTGCTTCGCTCTATAAAGAAATCAATATCAATTATGTTGATGACACCAATGCCCCCCAATTAATGAAAACGGGGATTGATGCCATGTTGGATAGTTTAGATCCCTATACCGAATATGTTCCAGAATCAGAGATTGAAGATTACAAACTGAAATATGTGAGCACTCAATATGGAGGCATTGGTGCAGGTACTGTTTTTATTGATGGCAAACTGTTTATCAATGAAGTAAGCGAAGGTTATCCTGCAAATAAAAGTGATATTAAAGCCGGCGATCAGGTGGTGAGCATCAATGGGATTGCAATAAAAGGAAAAGACCGTCAAGAAATTAGTCAGTTGTTACGCGGTCCGAAAGGAACACCGGTAGATTTATTGGTGATCAGAGATGGAAAAGAAATCACTAAAAAAGTTGTCCGTGATGAAATAAAACAGCCTAACGTTTCTTACTCAGGAATGGTTGGCGATGGCATCGGTTACATCAAACTCGATAAATTTCTTGAAAATTCCGGACAGGAAGTTAAAGATGCACTGTTGGCTATTCAAAAAGAAAATCCAAAAGGTGTGGTTTTAGATTTGAGAAACAACGGCGGAGGTATTCTGCAGGAAGCGGTTAAAATTGTGAACCTCTTTGTGAATAAAGATCAGCTTATTGTAACCCAAAAAGGCAAAAATGTAGAGAAAACCATTGCCTATAAAACACTTTTAACCCCAGTTTCTACCTCAGTTCCGTTAGTAGTGCTTGTAAATGGAAATTCGGCCTCAGCCTCAGAGATTGTTGCAGGTTCTTTACAGGATTTAGATCGTGCCATTGTAATTGGGCAACGTAGTTACGGCAAAGGCTTGGTTCAGCAAACTTTCAACCTGCCCTATAACAGCTTGGTTAAAGTAACTGTGGCAAAATATTATACACCATCAGGCAGGTGCATCCAAAAATTAGATTATGCGCATAAAAATGCAGATGGTATTGCCGAGCGTTTTGCCGATTCGACTATGGTAATGTACCAAACCAAAGCAGGAAGAAACGTGTACAGTGGTAATGGCGTTTATCCCGATATCGTGGTAGATGCCATAAAGCTCAGTCCGATTACCATTTCAATGCTTAATAAAAACCTTTTCTTTAACTACGCAAATCAATACAGGAAAGAAAAACCAAGTCTGGCATCAGCCAAAACTTTCCAGTTATCTGATGTGGATTATGCTGCATTTTCTGGCAGTTTGGCCGATAAAGATTTAACCTACCTCAGCCGTACCGAAAGATTGCTTTCCGATTTACGTTTAGAGGCCGAAAAGGAAAATAAATCTGCTGAAGTAAAAACCGATCTCGAGAACCTTAAATATAAACTTACCTCTTCTAAAAAAACTGATCTGGTTAGGCATAAAGCAGAAATAAAAAGAGTTTTAGAAACACAGATCGTAAGCCGATATTTTTATGAAAAAGGAAGAATTGAGCAGAGTTTCCAGTACGATAAAGAATTGGCTGCGGCAAAAAACCTTTTTACCAACCAATCGCAGATCCTGGCCATTTTAAAAGGCGATGGAAATTACAAAGTAATAGGTAAGCCAGTTAAAGCGCTTGCTGTTGTTGATTAGTAGGTTGACTACAAAATAAATAGCAAATTTTTCAACTTTGCCTGGTTAGAAAGCAAGATATCTGTTTATATACTTTTTGTTTTACTTAACTTAAGACAACTGCACCTAAATTTGGTTTTTAATGTGGAATCTTAAGTTTTAATGGAAAAAGCTTAAGCCCTATTAGCTTAAAGGTTGATTAACGTGAATAAATGATTAATTTCAAATTCTAATCAAATCGAAAATATTCGCATGAAAAAAATACTGCTTTTGTGTTTCTTTGGCTTTATAGCATTCAATGTTTCTGCCCAAACTTACAGCCCATCTCCATCAAATATCGAAAGCCGTAAATGGTTTAATGATGCACGTTTTGGCCTGTTTATCCACTGGGGGCCTTTTAGTATACCAGGGAGCGGCGAATGGGTAATGAATGAACGAAAGTTGAATGTTCATAATTATACCAACCTTAAAGATTTTTTTAACCCTGTTGAGTTTAATGCCGAACAATGGGTGAGCATGGCGAAGAATGCCGGAATGAAATACATTACGCTGATTACCAGGCACCATGATGGTTTTAGCATGTGGGATACCAAATATTCTGATTTCAATATCATGAATACGCCCTACAAAAAAGATATTGTAAAAATGATGGCCGATGAGTGCCACAAGCAGGGCATAAAACTGTACCTGTATTATTCGCTGTTAGATTGGCGCAGAGAAGACTATCCCCACGAAACTGGCCGTACCGGGCAGAACTCAGGTAGGACTGGTAAAGGCGATTATGCAAGTTATCTGCAGTTTATGAAAAACCAGTTAACCGAGCTATTGACCAATTATGGCGAAATAGGAGGAATCTGGTTTGACGGGCATTGGGATCAGACTGCACCAGAAGGATCAAAAGACAGAACATCGCGGATTGATTGGAAATACAATGAAATTTATGGTTTAATCCATAAACTTCAACCGCAGTGTATGATCGGTAACAACCACCACCTTTCGCCCTTTGCCGGAGAAGATTTTCAGATGTTCGAACGCGATCTTCCTGGTGAGAATAAATCAGGCTTAAGTTTTCAAAAGGCATCAGATAAACTGCCACTCGAAACCTGCGAAACCATTTCAAATTCGTGGGGATATAATTTGAGTGATACTTATTACAAATCGAATAAAGAACTGGTGCATATGTTGGTTAAAGCCGCAAGTTTAGGTTCCAATCTTTTATTGAACATCGGGCCAATGCCGAGTGGTAAAATCCAACCAGAGTTTCAAGACCGATTAGCTGGTTTGGGCGATTGGCTTAGAGTATATGGCGAAAGCATTTATGGTACTAAAGCAGGATTTATAAAACCACAGGCCTGGGGAAGCATTACGCAAAGCGATAAGAAAGTTTACGTCCACATTGTAGATGGAAAAACCACTACGCTTAACTTAGAGAACCTTCCGCTAAAGAAAATCAAAAAGGCATATTTACTGAAAGATAAAAGTCCGGTAAACTATACCTTTAAAAAATCAACATTAAACATTACTACAACTTTAAATAGTGCAGATCCCGATCAGGTAATTGTTTTGGAGATTGGCTAAGAGGTCGATTATGTATGTTGTCATCCTGAATGCAGTGAAGGATCTTTTGATTTCAATAAAAGAGTGTCATCCGATAGCTCCTAAAATCCGCATGTCTGTCGTAATCTGAATATTACTAAGTTCTAAAAATGAATATCACCTGATTTTATTCCGCGATAATTATATTTATAGGCGGAAGTTCATTTTTGATTGGCATTTCTGAACAGATTTGGGGTCGAAATTTTATTTTAGGCATAAAAATGAAATAGACATCCCCTCCTGGCTATATTTCAGGTAACATATTAGCGCTAAGTATTTCTTTTAGTGATCCTGATGCTATGGGTAGCTATGATCTATTGAGTAAATTCTTAATTTCAGCTGTCTGCC
>NZ_SIXF01000013.1 GCF_004310665.1 Pedobacter kyonggii
TAAAGCTGGCGACAGCACAGTCGAGTAGTACTAATCATCCGAAGCTTTCAAAGCAAACAGACTGTTGTTTGTTCTTCTAACATAACTTCTTTCAATAATATGTCATTTAAGCTCGAGATAGCTTATCTAAAGAAATTTAGGTGCCTATATCGGTGGTGTCCACCTCTTCCCATTCCGAACAGAGAAGTTAAGCCCACCAGAGCCGATGGTACTGCGGTAACACGTGGGAGAGTAGGTCGGTGCCAAATCTTAAAAGAAACCCCTTGACGGTAAGTCGAGGGGTTTTCTTGTTATATACAGGGCCTTATGTTTTAAGGTCGCATAGTTTGAAATATTAAAATCGATATAAAAATATTTAGGTGCCTATATCGGTGGTGTCCACCTCTTCCCATTCCGAACAGAGAAGTTAAGCCCACCAGAGCCGATGGTACTGCGGTAACACGTGGGAGAGTAGGTCGGTGCCAGATCTTAAAAGAACCCCCTTGACAGTAACGTCGTGGGGGTTTCTTCGTTTAAAAGCATTTTATTGCCATGCCTATCTTGTTTTCACCATTAAGGAGTTAAGAAAAGTTAAGGCAACGTTCCCGCAGATTACGCTGATTTGCGCAAACCTGCTTCCTCTTCAGTTTATACCTCCCGACCCAGCTCAATAGCCCTGATGGCAGCGGAAATCCCTTTTGGGCTGAGGAAATTGTTTACTCCAACGGTTCCAAAAAGGATTGCAGTGTACAGCAGGACGGAACCCAACCTATATGCTACTGCCATGGCGCTCCAGATCATCAAAAAATTAATCTTCTGGATTATGCTTAACAAATAAGTTAAACGCCAGATTAAGAGCATGTTCCTTCACAACGAAGGACAGCTAAGAAATTATTTAACTCTACCATTCTTAATGCTCTTAATTTCTTAATGGTAAAAGGACCTCGATTATTGCCAAACATTTAAGGATTAGTCTACTCGTAAAGTAGCTGCTCTAAATTGATTATTATACTCTTGTTAAAAAATGTAAAATCTTTCAGCCTCAAGGTAATAAAACCGTATTATTGTAATATTACGTACATATTATGATGATGAATGTGAACCTTAAGAAATTAACTTTTCTTGCTTTTGTTTTGTGTATAAATTTTAGCGTTTTTGCTCAAAGTAAGAATGTACAACTCCCTGCAAATTGGTTTAACCTCGATTTATTGGAGAACGGATATTTTGGTATCAGTACGGAGAAAGCTTATCGTGAACTTTTAAAAGATAAAAAACCTAAGCAAAATATTATTGTAGCGGTAATAGATGGCGGTGTAGATACCAAGCACCCTGATTTGCAACATGTTTTATGGACGAATAAAAAAGAAATCCCTGGCAATGGAATAGACGATGACGGCAATGGTTATATTGATGATATTCATGGCTGGAATTTTATAGGTTCAAAAAAGGGTAACCTTGAGTTTGATAATTTAGAATTGGTACGTTTATTAAGGCTTTATACACCTAAATATCAATCAACAACAAATTTGACACCTTTAGACAGTACGCAAAAAGAAGAATTTAAACTGTATAAGAAGATGGTTGGCGATTTTGGTAAAAAATATGAAGATGCCAGCAATACCTTTTCAGTTCTGATTGCCATTAACAAAGTTTTGGATTCTGTAGCCAAGATCAATAAAAAGGAAATCCCGACGATGGAGGATGTCGACCAATATAAAGCTGATGATGAAACTGAAGAGCAGGTTAAAACAATCATCAGAAAGGGGGCTAAAGAAGACGGTAGTTTTGAGAAGTTTTATAAGAGTATAAAAGAGGGATATAAGCAATACGATGCGATGCTGAAGTACAACTTAAATCCTAAATATGATATGCGTGCAGAACTGGTTGGCGATGATTACAGCAATCCTTATCAGAAAGATTATGGAAACAATGATGTAAAAGGGCCGGATGCTTTTCACGGAACACATGTATCGGGAATTATTGGCGCTGATCGTACAAATTCGGAAGGTATTTTGGGTGTAGCCAATAATGTAAGTATTATGGCAATTAGGGTGGTACCCACAGGTGATGAGCGGGATAAAGATGTAGCTAATGGCATTAGATACGCGGTTGATAATGGCGCTAAAGTAATTAACATGAGTTTTGGTAAAAGCTATAAGTGGGATAAAAAAGCAGTAGACTCTGCAGTAAAGTATGCAGAACTTAAAGGTGTATTACTGGTACATGCAGCCGGAAACGATAACCAGAATAATGATATTGAAGAGAATTTCCCTAATAAATTTTTTGAAAGTAAAGAGGCTGAGGCTTATAAAGAAGCCAATAAAAAGCCTAGCAAACCTGAATTTACCCCACCTAGGCCTATTGCACAAAATAATGGAATGGGCATGAGGTCACCTTATGACCGATCTGCAATAGTAAAGCCTGCGCCAATCGACTCAGCAAAGTTTAATTTACCCCATGCCAATAATTGGATCGAGGTAGGAGCAAGTGCATACAAAGATGATGATAACCTGAAAGCCGATTTCTCTAATTATGGCAAATATAATGTAGATGTTTTTGCCCCTGGATTTTTAATCAAATCAACCATTCCTGATAATAGATACGAAGAAGCTGATGGAACGAGTATGGCCTCGCCTGTTGTAGCTGGCTTGGCGGCATTAATTTTAAGCTATTACCCAGATTTAAAACCAGCGCAAGTAAGAGAGATTATCATGAAATCTGTTTCGAAAGTAGCACACAAGGTGAAATATAAAAATGAAAGAGGTGAGAATGTTAGAAGGCCTTTTAGTGAAATATGTGTTAGCGGAGGAGTTGTTAATGCCTACAATGCGCTTAAATTAGCCGAAACGTATAAATAATTTGATTTTCGATCTTTTTTTAAAGCACAAGTTCATTACAGCTATTAAGGTTTGTTCCCGTTTTCCGCTGTATCCCTTCGCTGCGCTTTCGGGGATGTCGCTTCGCCCGGAGCTAAGTACTCCTGTAACTGCGCAGATGCTAAACGTAAAAACATATTTATTAAAAACCTACAAGGCTAGGTTTTTAACAAATTCCTGAAAGGTGCCAAAAGTATAATTTTTAGCTTTCATCCACGAAATAAGATCTTCGGTTCGTTTTGCCATTTTTGTACCCGTGTTTTTTCTTACGTAAGCTGGGAAACCGAAGCGATTAAAATCTTCTAAATCGGTAAATTCCCAGGGGTGGAAATAGATATTCAGGTATTTATCTTTTTTGTATGTCCAGCTGGCCAATGTTTTGTAAATGCTCAAAGGCAGATTGTGAAAAGATAACCAGAATAGCGGAAACCTAATTAACGGGCTTACCGAAGCTGGGATCTGCAATACATTATTCTTGATGAAATGTGTTCTGGAGACATTAAAATTGTTATACCGCCCTGGTAAATAGGTTGGATTAATGGACGTATTATAAGTATATCCAGCTTTTTCAATTTCCTTTTC
Source organism: Pedobacter kyonggii (assembly GCF_004310665.1). Lineage (GTDB taxonomy): Bacteria > Bacteroidota > Bacteroidia > Sphingobacteriales > Sphingobacteriaceae > Pedobacter > Pedobacter kyonggii. The sequence continues at coordinate 3,438 of NZ_SIXF01000013.1, forward strand.
GTCAACGGGCATCATTCTCGCCATGCGGTAGCCTATAATTTCTTTGCCAGAGAGTTCTTCTAATTTTAGTTTGGATTGGAGAAGGTGTTCGGGTTTAAAATCAGAATGATAATAGCCATGCGAGGCAAGTTCGTGCCCCGTTTCGGTAATCCTTTTAATCAGATCGGGAGTATTTTCGGCAAAAGTAACCGTACAAAAAAAAGTAGCTTTTACCTCATATTTATCCAAAATATCCAAAATGGTAATAGTGCCAGCCCTCGAAATGGCAATCTGATCTTCGAAAGAAATATCTTTTCCATATTCAAAAGGCATATCGAACTCTTCGATATCAAAACTTAACAGTACCATTTTATTTTTGCTGAATATTAGTTGAACGGATAATATAATTAGGACGGTTTTTAGATTGCATGAACATTTTACCTACATATATGCCTATAATACCCAAGATAATGAGTTGTAGCCCTCCAAAAAAGACGATAGTCATAATTACAGATGCCCAACCAGAAACCTCTACATGGTTTACAAATGCGTAAATAATATAGGGTATGTACAGTACGGAGGCAAAAGAAAGGATGAAGCCCAGGTATACTGCAGAATATAATGGTTTTATACTGAAAGAGGTAACGCCATGTAAGGCCAGCCTTAACATCTTTTTAAAGGTATACTTGCTATTCCCCGAAAAACGTGCTGCAGGATTGTAACGAATGGCAAACTGCTTAAAACCAAGCCACTTTACCAAACCACGTAAAAAGGGCTCGTTTTCGTGAAAATTCCTAAAAACACTAACAACCTTTTGATCGAGTAAGCGGAAATCGGCTGCTCCTGGTTCTAGATCAATATCCGATAGCCAGTTTAAGGTTTTATAAAATAGGTTTGATGAACTTCTTTTTCCTTTTGATAAATTTTTATCTTCTTCTCTGATAGTGTATACCACTTCAAAACCTTCCTGCCATTTCTGTAGCATTTGCGGAATCAACTCCGGAGGATGTTGCATATCGCAATCCATAGAAATTACACAATCGCCAAAAGCATGGTCCATGCCCGCTTTAACCGCCAGTTGATGACCAAAGTTTTTAGAAAACTCGAGGAAAAATATATTATCTGCTGTTGAAGCATAATCCTTTATCTTTTCGAGCGTATGATCGGCACTTCCATCATCAACCAAGATAATTTCATAATCGTAATTGATGGTCGAAAAAACTTTTTTAATACTTTCGGCTATTACAAAAATATTATCGGCTTCGTTGTAAGCAGGTATTACTATAGAAACTAATTTATTCATTTATCGGCAATCAGATAAGACTCAAAATCTTCTTTCATCATTTGATAAATTATGGTTAGCCAAATGATAACGCAAGGTAGGGCTTTAAGCGAATATAGACGAATAAATTCTTTAACCGGCCTTGGGAAAATATCAGTTGGCGATAGGCTGGTTAATATAAATGCAAAAATAAATAAGGCTATTATCCATCCTTTTTTCGGGCTTTGCTGCACCGTAAACCAAATGGCAACGCCTGCAAAAGCGATAATATAGGTTGGCGATTCAGAACCGCTGCTAAATATAACTGTAAAAATAAGTGTCGATGCCAATAACATTAACCTAAAGCCGAGGTGTTTATATTGCTTAATCCGTAAATAGGGCAAACCAAATAGTACAAGACCAGCCAATAAAAACGGCGCATTTGGAATGTTAATGTTTCCTGTTGCTCTTCTTACCATTCCCATTAAAGAAATATCCTGAAATGAAGTTAACGATGCATTCAAGTCATTTTTATGGGCGAGGGAATGATACCAATCTGTATAAGACTGGATAACGAAGGCCGGTGATGAAATAACCATTGGTAAAGCGAACAGTACTGCAAAAGCAATTAAGCCGCCTATAATAAATTTTAGCTTATTTTTAGTGAAGAAGAAAAATGCCAATCCAACAATTCCGTAAAGTTTAACTAATGTACCGAAAGCAATAAAAAAAGCCGATTGTAATTCTTTCTTTTTAATCAGGTAAGAGAAACTGAGCAATATTAGTCCCGTTAATGCGATGTTAAACTGAAAACTGAAGAGCGCAGTTAAGGCTTCGTGTGCACAGATCCAGGCAATAATAGTGCGTTTGTTTAACGATATAGGGAGACTATAAATTCCCCAAAGCAAGATTAATACATTGGCCACATTCCAAAGCACAGCACCTAAACCATCGGGCAACAGTGCAAAAGGAGCAATAAAGATTGAAAATAAAGGCCCATAGTGGTTACTATCTAAATATTCTGGATAGTTATTGTATAAATTTTGCAGATCTACAGTATGCCAGTATACATATTTGAAAATCAGATAATTATTGTAAGAATGATGGTGGTATTGTTTATAACCCGCTACAATTGCCAATAGCAGATAAATGGCAATTACGCATTCCTTTTTTAATAGAAATGAGAATAGGTTGTTAAGATTAGCGTTTTTTGAGTTGCTCATTATGATTTAGTGCCGCAATATAACCATTTTAACAGTTTGCATAATCATTTACATAGTAGGTGTGTTTTATTGGTTTGGTTATTAGGTGTTTATGTGTGCATATTTTGGATAGGTACTGGGATGGACTAAAATTATGAATTATGATGGAGAGCCGTTATAATTGCACAATAATTGGATATCTGGTGAGCGTCTTTTAGGGATGATAGCGCATATCATTACAAGGGCGTTCCTGCCCTTGTACTTGATTTAATTATGAATATTTTCGAGAACGTTAAGTTATTTTCTTTCATTTAATTCTAACTTAATTTCCAATTAATACACCTAACTTACTTTTGAATCATAAATATTTGGTTGGTATTTATAAGGTTTAGTTGATTAGTACGGGCTATGATGTTTTCATCGTCGCTTTTTTCATATATTATCAATCATTTTTCATCCCTTATTTAGCGATTAAAATAACTCCCATATCGCCTCATTTATTTAAAAATTACTGAATTTGAGTAATTTTTAAATAAAACTTAATAGTTTTAATGCGGAAGTGCTGTTTTTTTAGGAGCTTATTGTCAAATTGCATCCTAATTAGCAGAAATAAGCAGATTTTTTTGTAGTCTTACCAAAAATTATAGATTAGGACCGAAGATATGATTTTTAACCATTGTAGGCTTGGAACTAATTTTTTAGTGCCCTATGAGTTTTTTAAAATTCAACGTTATTTAATGGAAAAGACGTTTTTGCAGTGCAAAAACACTTCATCAACCAAGAAAACCTGCTTTGAAAATATTATATTAGTATATGCAAAATAAGGAATTGGGAGAGGAACGAGATTTAATACTCAAAATAGCTGTTGGCGATCAACAGGCCTTTCGCTTGATCTTTGATGCTTATAAAAATAAGGTTTTTTCTTACGCCAACCGCTACCTGAAATCTAAAGAAAGAGCTGAAGAGGTAGTTCAGGAAACCTTCCTTAAAATTTGGTTAAAAAGGGAAAATCTGAATGCCATTGAAAACTTTGGTGGATACATTCGGAGAATTGCCGTTAACCTTACTTTAGACTTGCTTAGGGTTATTGCCGCTGAAAACAAAACAACAGACTTACAGAAATTAGTTTGGAGTGAACAGGACACTGGGACTGAAGATGCCATTATGCGAAAAGATGCGCAAAGCTACGTTGATCAATTACTGGCTAAACTACCCAAACAGCAAGGATTGGTTTACCGGATGTGCCATATTGAAGGTATGAAACAAAAAGAAGTTGCAGAAATACTTCATATTGCACCCGCTACTGTTAAGGTTCATTTAAGAGAAGCCCTAAAAACATTACGCACCTTGGTTGGTGAAAATAATACTATACCATTCATCTCTTTCGTTTTTCTGGAGCTATTAAAATAAGCGCTCCATCAATTCTGCAGGATTTTGCTAAGATTTCTTAGTATCAGGTTGTTTTTTTAAAAAAAAAATTTTTTGACTACCCCTTTTTGTGTTTCACAAACGTCAACTATTAAAACGAACAAAATAATATCTTTTCTATATCGCCATTGTATGAAAAATGAAGAAATAAGTGAACTTCTGGAGAAGTATGCTCAAAATACTATATCAGAAGAAGAAAAGAGCGTTTTATTTAATCATCTTAACGCCTCAAGTAATGTTGAATTTGAAAAACGCTTAATGGAAAATGATTGGGATTTATTTCAATCTGAAGAAACTATAGCAGAAAGTAAGGCCAATAAAATTTTTAATGAAATTGTTCGCGCCGAAGAAAAGAAGTCTTTTAAATTAAATTTTGCTTGGATAGGCTGGGCTGCTGTGCTATTGATTGCAGGTTTTTCTACTTTTTATTTTTTAAAACCTGCAACGCAAAAAATAACCGCTAAAGCCAATGTAGCAGTTGTTAATGTAGTAGCACAAACGGAGCATAAAAAAATAGTATTACCGGATGGGAGTACAGTGATATTAAATAATGGAGCGGTTTTGCTGTATCCCCAACATTTTGATGGTAAAACCAGAGAAGTTACACTTAAAGGGGAAGGATATTTTGATATTGTTCATGATTCGGCCAAGCCCTTTATCGTTTATGCAGGAAAAGTTAAAACAACTGTTTTGGGTACCGCTTTCAATATTAAAGCCGTTGATGGACAGAAGGTTGTGATAACGGTAACCCGCGGAAAAGTAAGTGTGCAAGATCATCAAAAGCTTTTAGGGGTACTTACACCTAATCAACAGCTAACCTTTGATGAGAAAAGAAAAATGCCAAGCCTGGCCAAAGTGATATCGCAGGAAATTGTAGACTGGCAGGCAAAAGATATTTTCTTTGAAGATATTACCATGAAAGATGCCATTGAAGTATTGGCTAAACGCTTCGGAACCAAAATTACTTTTGTGGATGATAGCGGTAAAAACTGCCGCTTTACCACAACTTTTCAGAAAGGAGAAAGTTTAGATGAGATTTTGCAGGTAATTACATCCTTTAATAATGCAGCATACGTAACCAAAGCCAACGAGATTTTAATTTCGGGCAAGGATTGCAATAATTAAATAATCAATCAACTAAAACCAAACAAACCAAACCACATGAAAGAACTCTACTATTTCCACCTCTGATGAAAAAATCTCCCTGTCCTTGCAAGACAGAGAGATAAAATTTGCACTGTTCCAGCTGGAATTGGAACAGCATGTATTAAACAATTTAGGCATCATTTAAAACATTTAAAATTATGAAATTTTCTGCACAATCAGCAGAGGGCGGGAATCCCTGTAAGAAATTTTTCGCTTCCAAAAAATCACGATATCTAATTCGTCAGATTATGCGTTTAAGCTTTGTATTAGCTATAGTAACCTTTGCCACCTCTTCATTAATCTTTGCTTCTAATACCAAAGGTCAATCGATCTCCAATACGGAAGTTATACTTGGATTAAATCATGAGAGTGTATTCTCTGCCATTGAAAAAATTCAAAAGCAAACACCTTTTATTTTTATTTATAGAAATACCGATCTTAAAGAACTAAGGGAAATAAATATCCCGGTACAAAAACGTACGGTTCAGGAACTGCTTGATCTTTTGTTTAATTCGAAACGTTTCAAAGTAACGCAGTTAAATAACAGGATTTTAATTTCGTCGATAAAACCAGAAGTTAAAGCTTTGCCTGTTGACATCAGGATTTCTGGTATTGTGGTAGATGAAGATGGAGTTCCTATCCCAGGGGTTTCAATACTGCTGAAACAAAACAATAAGGTAAGTACAGCGACTGATAGAAACGGCCAGTTTGGAATTAACGTGCCGGATGAGGGAACGAAAGTGCTGCTTTTTACTTGCATCGGCTATCAGAATACAGAACAGGTTATCGGCTCAGAAAATTCCTACAAAATCGTAATGAAACCTTCGGTAGGTAGCCTAAATGAAGTACAGATTATCGGTTATGGCACTACAACGAGAAAAACGAGTACAGGATCTATTGCTTCTATTACCGCGAAAGAGATCGAAAAGCAGCCTGTTGGAAATCCCTTAGCAGCACTATCCGGCAGAATGTCGGGTGTATTGATTGCCCAAAATAACGGCGTTCCGGGGGGAGCCATTCAGGTGCAGATAAGAGGGCAGAATTCGCTTTCATCAGGAGGGATTCCCTTGTATGTGATTGATGGGGTTCCGTTTACCAATTTTAATGGAGGCTCACCCGCAACAGATAACTTAAATGCTTTCGGAACTTCGGGTGCAAGTGGAGGCGTGAGTCCTTTTAGCATGATCAACCCATCTGATATTGAGCGTATCGATATTTTGAAAGATGCAGATGCCACTTCTATTTATGGATCGAGAGGTGCAAATGGCGTAGTTTTAATTACCACTAAAAAAGGAAAATCAGGGCGCGTAAAAATTGGGCTCAACCTTAACACGGGCTTTACAGAAGTTAATCGTTTTATCCCTATGTTAGATCTTGAACAATACCTGGCACTGCGGACAGAAGCGTTTAAAAATGATGGTGTAACGCCGAACAGCAATAATGCCCCGGATTTGACGGTATGGGACAGGAACAGCTCAACCGACTTCCAGAAAATGTTTATTGGGAACAGGGGGCACGTAAATGAAATTCAGGCTTCAATGTCTGGGGGTAATGAGCAGACCCGTTTTTTCTTCAATTCTGCATACCGCAGAGAAAGTACCGTCTTTTTAGGCGATAATAATGATAAAAGATTCTCCTCGAGATTGAATTTAGACCATAGCTCGCTGAATAAGAAATTTACAGCTTCGTTTTCTGTTAGTTATGCTAATGATAATACCAATATACCAACCGGAGATGTTTCATCAGTGTACAATTTGCCACCAAACCTTCCTCTTTATGATGCTACGGGTAAATTATTTTGGTCTACAAATTTCACTAACCCCCTGGCAACTTTACTAAAGCGATACAATGGGGTAACCAATAACTTAATTGCAAATGCCAATTTGAAGTACACCATACTACAAGGCTTAACTGCCAAAGCAAATTTTGGTTATACCAATACCAGGTTGGATCAGACGGCTACAAATCCGGCATCATCTCAAAACCCGGCAAACAACCCAACAAGTTCTGCTGATTTTACCAATCTTAACGCCCAAAACTGGATTATTGAGCCAACTTTAGATTATGTACGAAGCATTGGCGGTGGAACTTTAACTGCGCTTATTGGAACGAGTTTCCAGCAAAATGCCTCGAATGGGCTTTATATTTCCGGAACAAATTATAGCAATGAGGCGCTGTTGGGCACATTGGGTGCTGCAGGTACTACTACCGTATGGTACAATAATATTGTTAAGTATAAATATGATGCTGTTTTTGCCAAACTAAATTACGATTGGAATGAAAAATACCTTTTCAATGCCACCTTTAGAAGGGATGGATCATCAAGATTTGGTCCCAAAAACCGCTTCGGGAACTTCGGGGCAATTGGTGCGGGATGGGTATTCTCAAATGAAGAATTTATAAAAGATAAGATTCCTTTCCTAAGTTTTGGTAAAATTAGAGGAAGTTATGGTACAACGGGAAATGATCAGATCTCCAATTACCTTTACCTTCCTTTATATTCTTCAGCAACGGCTTATCTTGGCAATGCTGCAACAAATGTAACTGTTCTCCCAAATGAATTTATCCAGTGGGAAACTACTAAAAAACTTGAATTTGCAATTGACTTAGGTTTCTTAAAAGATCGTATCTCTTTTACTGCAAATTACTATAGAAACAGATCATCTGATCAGATCACTTCTAATGCATTAGGCAGTCAGAGCGGATATAATAGTTATACATTAAATCTTCCGGCTACAATCCAAAACAAAGGCTTAGAGCTTGAGTTAAATACAGCCAATATCGTCACAAAAGATTTTTCTTGGAAGACCTCTGCAAACTTCACTTTTACCGATAATAAGATTGTCAATTTTCCAGATCTTGAAAAATCATTTTATGCTTCTTCATATGTGGTTGGCGAATCGATTAATCTTATCCGACTATATCATTATCTTGGCGTTAACCCGACAAACGGAACAGCTATGTTCGAAGATAAAGATGGCAACGGTGTGATCAATTCAAACGATCGTTATATTGCAGATTTAGGAACGCCATTTTTCGGAGGTTTCAACAATACTTTCACTTATAAGAATTTTGAGCTGGGCATATTTTTTCAATTTAACCACCGTTTTGGCGTTACACAAATTGTAAATAACAGACCAGGCGCACTTGGCAACCAAAACGAATATTGGCTGGGAAGATGGACACCGACAAGCACAAATGCTAACCTACCGGGAGCATCGGCAACAGCAGGATCAGTAATTGCCGCTTCCTATAACAATTTTACATCGTCTGATGCAGTATATGGGGATGCCTCATATTTAAAACTGAGATCTGTAAACCTATCGTACTCTTTGCCTACCGAATGGTTAAAGCAGATTAAAATGTCTAATTGTAGCGTCTTTATTCAAGGCCAGAATTTATATACATGGGCAAAGAACAAGTACATCTTAGATACAGAAACAACTGTTCCGGGTGGGCCTCCGGGTTTAGGTACCGGTACACTTAGTCAGGTATTGCCTCCATTAAGAACAATTGTATTTGGTGTTAACTGTTCATTTTAACTGATAAAATCATGAAAAAAATATATAGAAATTTCTTTTATAAAATATTGATCCTTATAGCAGTCTTAACTGTTTCTTCCTGCAAAAAATTTGTAGAACTGGGGGCGCCGCCAACTCAGGTTTTGTTCGAAGATTCTTTTAAAACAGATGCCGCTGCACAGAGCGTTGTGATGGGCCTGTATTCTTTTTCTTCGCAGGCTAACAATGGCTTAATTACTTCACTTACTTTTTACTCGGGGGTTTCCAGTGATGAGTTGCAGTATAATGCAAGCGTAGTATTAACCCAGGAGTTCGCAAACAATTCAATCTCAAATAATAATGGTACAGCTAACGCCATATGGGGAACAACTTACCAATTGGTGAAAAATGCCAATAACGCCATTAGCGGCCTTAGTGCTTCCACAACCTTAACACCTTCTGTAAAAAATCAGCTTTTGGGTGAAGCTAAATTTATGCGGGCGTTTGCGTATTTCCATCTCGTAAATCTTTATGGAGACATACCGTTGCCACTAAAAGACGATTATTCCGCTTTCGAAAATGCAACTTTGCCCCGTACATCAACAACCGAGGTTTATCCGCAGATTATAAAGGACTTAACTGAAGCACAAAATCTATTACCTACAGCTTATGCGGGCACTTTTAGAGGCAGGGTGAACAAATATGCAGCAACAGCACTTCTGGCTAGGGTTTACCTCTACCAAAAAGATTATGCAAATGCAGAAGCACAGGCTACACAGGTTATAGGTTCAGCGGTTTACACACTTCCGGCACCAGAGGCGGCTTTTGTTAATACTAGTAATGAAATTATCTGGCAGATTGGTAATATTTCAGGACTTTCTGTACCCGGAGCCGCATATGTAACCTTACCTGCGGTGATCCCGAATTATACCTTGGCAGATGTAACGTATCAAAGCTTTGAAAGCACAACTGATTTACGCCGTACCAATTGGACAGTTACCAAAACAATTGGCGGGAAAACCTACTATGGTATAAACAAATATAAAATAGGCACTGGAACTGGCAATGAATATAATGTTGCGCTTAGGTTTGCTGAACAATACCTGATCCGTGCTGAAGCCAGGGCGCAGCAAAACAACCTTTCTGGTGCAAAAACGGATATCGATATGGTTAGAAGCAGGGCCGGTTTAGGTGGTGTGAGTGCTACTTTAGATCAAGGGCAGATGTTAACTGCTATTGAACAGGAGCGAAAAGTAGAGTTTTTTGGAGAATGGGGACATCGCTGGTTCGATTTAAAAAGAAATGGTCGCGCAAATGCAGTAATTGGTGCCTTAAAACCAACCTGGAAACCAACTTCCGTTTTGTTCCCAATTCCACAGGCGCAAATCCTGATCAATACCAATTTAACTCAAAATCCAGGTTATCAAAATTAATTATTGGGAGCCTCTCTGGCTCCCATAACTACATCAATCATGAAAAAGACAATAAAATTAGTCGCAACAGCTACCTTGGTTCTTTTGGTAGTAAGTGCTTTTAACATACAACGAGGATATAAATTAACGGGTAAGATAAAAGGAATAGATACGGGATTAATTTATCTTTCGCATAACATTGGCGATAAAGAAATTAAGGATTCTACTACCATTACCAATGGCAGTTTCGCTTTTAGTGGTACAGTACCCGAGGTTAAAATGTATGCCTTAAAGCTTAAGGATGGTAAGCAACAAAAAAACTTTCTTTTAGAAAATAAAGACATCTCAATAGTTGGCGATAAGGATTCGTTGTTTAAGGCTAAAGTAATCGGTTCGCCAGAGACAGATGTTTATTTTGGTTTTTATAATGGTCCTTGGAAATCGATAACAGCAAAGGCTGGCGATATTTACCGCCGTTTAGATAGCGCAAACCAAAAAGGTAAAGTAACCTTAAGCCCGGCACAGCGTAAACCCTTCGATGATGAATTTAAAGCGCTGGATGTGCTTAACCAAAATGCAGTGAAAGCTTATGTAACAGCACATGCTTCTTCGGTAGCTGTTGCGGCAATTGTAGAAGACCGCTTTATTAGTTATCCCTATCCCGAGCAAGCAGCAGCAATGTATGCATTATTTGCTCCAGCGGTTAAAGCTTCATTTTATGGAAAAGCTATTAAAGCCAGTTTAGCATTAACCAATAAAACTGCTCCGGGAAAACTGGCTCCAGATTTTGTAATGAATGATATAGATGGAAAACCACTTAAACTTTCTGCCCTTCGTGGAAAATATGTTTTGGTAGATTTTTGGGCAAGCTGGTGCGGTCCCTGCCGTAAGGAAAATCCGAATGTAGTTGCGGCTTACAAAAAGTACCATGATAAAGGCTTCGAAATTTTAGGCGTATCATTAGACAGTAAAAAAGAAGCCTGGCTAAAAGCAATTAACGATGATGGTTTAACCTGGAAACATGTTTCTGAACTTAAAGGCTGGTCGAATACTGCTGCGACATTATATGGTGTAAAATCGGTTCCCGCAAGCTTTTTATTGGATAAGGATGGGAAAGTTGTTGCAAAAGATTTACGTGGAGAAGAATTGAACAATACATTGTCAAACCTATTTAAAAATTAATTACATGAACACATTAAAGATCAGTAACAAAATGTTAGGATTGCTTTCTATTATCATTCTAGGAAGTGTTAGTGGTTTAAAAGCACAAACCAAACCGGTAGATACAACCAGGATTTATCTAGACAAACTGGTGGCTTCGAAGGAACCTGCAGATAAGGTACTATTGGCAGCCAAATTACAAAAGCTGGCCGCTGCCGATCAGGAAAAAGACGTTGACCTGGCCATTAATTACTACTATCGGTTAAAAAATGTAAAGGCTTCCGATTCTCTTGTTCAGGTAGAATTACAGAAATTTCCTAAAGGTTCGAGAGCGAGGGCACAGGAAGCCAGCAAAATTTATGATGAGAAAACGGCGCTGGCGAAAGAAAATGCCTATAAAATATGGATTAAGAAATTTCCGGTTTCGGGTTCTGGAGAAGAATTGATTGTGTACGATTATGTGGTATCGGCTATTGCTTCTGAATATGCCAAAGAAAAAAATGCCGCTAAGGCTATCGAGTATATTAACAAGCTTCAGGTAGATTTTTGGAAAGGAAACGGATTTGGTGGTGTTGCAGAGACTTTTTATAAAACCGGCGATTTAAAAAATGCAGCTGTATACTATAAAAAAGCCATGGAAAGTGCTAAAACCTATTATGATGGAAAGCTGCCTAACGAAAATTCATCCAAATTTGCCGCTTCGGGTTACCCGGGTTTAACCATGACTTATGCAGGTATTCTTTTCGAACAAAAGAAGTATGATGAAGCACTTATTTATGCCGATTTAGCGGCTAAAAATCCAAAAACGGCTTCTCCAAGATCAAATTTCCAATACGCCAAAATATTAATGGCATTGAATAGAAATCAGGAGGCTTATACTAAATTGGAAGAGGCCGTAAAATCGGGCAAGGCCAATGATGAAATGAGCAGTACCTTTAAAAAACTTTATATTAAAGTAAAGGGAAGTGATGCGGGTTTCGACGCCTATGCTGCTGAAATCAGAAAAGGGATTCTGGCCAATCTACAGCAAAAACTTAATAAAGAAATCATCAATAAACCAGCTGTAGATTTTACATTAACCGATATTGAAGGCAAAAAAGTTACACTAAGCAGTTTAAAGGGTAAAGTGGTAATCCTCGATTTTTGGGCAACCTGGTGTGGGCCATGTAAGGCTTCTTTCCCTGCAATGCAAATGGCGGTTAATAAATATAAAGAAGATCCAAGCGTGAAGTTTTTGTTTATTCATACCTGGGAGAAAACAGCTACGCCAACTCAGGATGCGAGCGATTATATTAAATCGCAGAAATATAGTTTCGAAGTGTTAATGGATACCAAAGATCCTGATTCGAAAGTTAACAAGGTGGTTACTGATTATAAAGTGTCGGGAATTCCTTCAAAATTTGTGATCGATCCTGCAGGGAATATCAGATTTAACCTGATGGGTTTTGATGGTAGCAATGAAGCTGCGGTAGATGAAATTTCGATGATGATTGATATGATTAAAAAAGGTTAAATCCGTTGTGTTTTACTAGAGTTTTTAACCCCATACCAATAACTGTACGGGGTTTGCTTTTTTAAAGGCCACTATTTCTCTATTAATACGGCAACATCGCGATGTACACTTTTATGCAGTTCTTTGCTTCTAACTCTGCTTAATGTTTCTAATCTCATTCCTAAATAGCTTGCCAGATAGCGGAGCGGTATTTTGTTTAAGTCTACATTTCCGCTTTCTGCCAGCTTTTGGTACCGTCGCAATGCATTGGGTATTCTGGCCAGTATAGATCTTTCGGATGCAGCATAATTGTGTACTGCTAACAGTTTTCGCCCGATAATGTTGGCTTCTTCGAAATGGGAATAAGCATAGTCGATTAACGTATAAGGAACACGGATCAGCTCGCAATCTTCTAAGGCCTGTAAATATTCTACAGAGTGGTTAGCTTGTAAATCAGGGTGGCGAATGGCTCCTACAATATTATTACCAAAGCAAAACCAGGTTGTAATATCTTTGGTGCCATCTTTTACAAAACCACGAACAATACCACTTTTTACAAAGTAAAGTGCTGCATTACTATCAACAGGAGAGACAATGTGTTTATTTTTTCTAATCGTTACTAATGAGCAATGTTTTTCGTACTGCGCAATAAGGCTACTGGAAAGCTTATGGTATTGCTCCATATACTGGATAAGTGGCCATACAAAAGAACTGTTGCTGTTAGAATTGAGCATAATGTTATAAACTTTTAGGTTCAAAAAGAGATCTTTTTTGATAGATAATCATCTTGCTTTTATATAATATACAAAAATAATCTTAATATGTGCATTTAAATAAGTAATAATAGGCGAAGGTTGGTGGCTGTCAGTCCGTGCGCCATTAGTTCGATTTTAAATTCTACCAGGTCGCCTGTAGTGATGTTTTCAGTAAGATTTGCTAAACAAAATGCAATTTCCTGTTCGTTTTCGTCTTGTATAAATCCAAAGCCAACCGATTGATCGATTTGTATTACCGTGCCCTTTCTCATTATACGTCTGTTTGGTTTTAACTAACATACGTGTAATGTGGCAACAAAGTTTTTCGGCTCTCCTAGTCTTAGCATCTCGCTAAGACTTAGTTTTTGCCACGGAGACTCGGACACGGAATTAAATTGTGGGGTCTTAGCGTACCGCTAAGACCAGAGCGTTTAGCGCATAATCATTAAAAGATTTGCTTCGCAGAGCCTTGGGGTTCTTTACTGCGTTCAGAATGACAGCAATACCATTGTCTTCCCAAATGAAAAAAACCTTTCCAAAATGGAAGGGTTTTTTTATGTCTAATTTAAATTTAAAGGTTTTATTTTAATACAAATTATTGTATATCAGTTGTTTGTGTTTTGTTTTTCTTTTGTGGTATAAGGTTGGCTAATGGCATGTAAAATCAATATATCATGACAATACTATTTTTTTTAATCCTAATCCTGCTCTGCTGGGCTACTTACAAATCAATCGACTGGTTCGAAAAAATCTAACATTATGATCGCATTATTTATTATCGCCATCGCCGTATTTATCTATATGATCTACGTGCTGATCAAACCCGAAAAATTTTAATCCATTCTCCTCTACAGAGGATAATTAGCAAATCAAAAAATGAACACTGAATTAACAGGCATTGTCGCCACATTCCTGCTCACCCTGGTCATCGCAATACCATTGGGTAAATACCTGGCCAAAGTTTTTGCAGGAGAAAAAGTCTGGACAGATTTTTTAAAACCATTGGAAACTGGTATTTACAAGCTTTCCGGAATCAATATTAAAGAACAGATGAACTGGAAACAGCAGTTAAAAGCACTGCTTACCATTAATATACTGTGGTTGTTTTACGGTTTTTTTGTACTCATCTTTCAGGATAAACTTCCATTCAATCCGGATGGAAACCCTGGGATGACACCAGATCTGGCTTTTAACACCATTATTAGCTTTGTTGCTAATTGTAACCTGCAGCATTATTCGGGCGAGAGTGGCGTAAGTTACCTTACCCAGCAATATGTACTCATGTTTCTTCAGTTTGTAAGCGCAGCAACGGGTATTGCAGCTGCAGTTGTATTGTTTAAAGCATTCAGGGATAAAACAACAACCCAGCTAGGAAACTTTTGGGAATTTTTTGTGAAAGCAATTACCCGTTTATTATTGCCATTATCTTTTGTGATGGCGCTAATCTTAACCTTTAACGGTACACCTGCCAGTTACGAAGGAAAAGACCAATTTATATCGATGCAGGGCGATACGGTACATGTTTCGAGGGGACCAGCTGCCCAAATGATTGCCATTAAACACTTAGGTACAAATGGTGGAGGTTATTTTGGGGTCAATTCAGCACATCCATTTGAAAACCCAAGTTATTTTACCAATATGGTTGAGCTGATTGCGCAGGTAATCATTCCTATTGCAATGGTAATTGCCTTTGGTTATTTCATCCGCAGGAAAAAACTAGCATGGACCATCTTTGGTGTTATGACCATCGGTCTGTTTATGTTGCTCATCCCTATGCTTAGCTCGGAGCTGGGCGGTAATCCGGCATTAGCTAAAATGGGAATTTCTCAGTCTACTGGTGCCATGGAAGGAAAAGAAGTACGCTTCGGCCCGGCTGCCTCTGCTTACTGGTCTACTGTAACTACAATTATTTCTACGGGTTCGGTGAACAGTATGCACGATAGTACGATGCCAATGTCAGGTACATGGCAATTACTGGGAATGATGATCAATTCATTCTATGGGGGATGTGGTGTTGGTTTATTAAACTATTTCATTTACCTGATTGTTGCCGTATTTATTTCAGGCTTGATGGTGGGAAGAACGCCGGAGTTTCTTGGACATAAAGTAGAGGCCAGAGAAATCAAGATTGCAGCTATTATTACTTTGTTAAGTCCGTTTTTGATCCTTGCCGGAACAGCGATTGCGAGTTACATCTTTACCAGTCATGGCGATGCTGCATGGGCAGTGCAACCTAAAAACTGGCTCAACAACCCCGGTTTCCATGGATTCTCAGAGATGTTATATGAAATGACTTCATCGAATGCCAACAATGGTTCGGGATTTGAAGGGTTGGGTGATAACAATATGTTCTGGAATCTATCTACCGGTATTGTGATTTTCCTTGGCCGTTTCTTGCCAATTATAGGCCCTGTTGCCATCGCTGGATTATTGGGTGCCAAAAAATTCATCCCCGAATCTGCTGGTACACTTAAAACAGATACCAAAACCTTTGCACTGATGACTTTTGCAGTGATCATAGTGTTAAATGCACTTTCTTATTTCCCTGCCCTGGCTTTAGGTCCGTTGGCAGAATATTTTACCATGCTTAAATAAATGAGAGTTGTCACATTGAGGCTGTCGAAATGAAATTATCAAAGGTCCTTCGACAAGCTCAGGATGACAAACCACACCATAATCTGTGAAATCAATTAAATCTGTGAAATCACATAACAAATAAAAAAATGAAACCCAATAATAAATTGTTCGAACCTGCCTTGGTGCAGACCGCACTAAAACAA
Source organism: Pedobacter kyonggii (assembly GCF_004310665.1). Taxonomy (GTDB): domain Bacteria; phylum Bacteroidota; class Bacteroidia; order Sphingobacteriales; family Sphingobacteriaceae; genus Pedobacter; species Pedobacter kyonggii. The sequence goes on from NZ_SIXF01000013.1 coordinate 19,554, forward strand.
TCTTTTATCAAGCTTGACCCAAGGGCAATGGTGCGTAACCCGGTCATGTTTACCGTCGAAATCGGAACACTGGTAATGGCTTATGTGACTGTATACTCTTTTAGCCATAGCGGACAAGGATCGCCTTTATACAATTTCTTCATCTTCTTAGTTTTATTGCTTACCGTTTTGTTTGCCAACTTCGCCGAGGCTATTGCAGAGGCAAGAGGTAAAGCACAGGCAGACAGTCTTCGTAAAACAAGAGAAGAAACACCTGCAAAAGTGCTTTTGGCAAACGGAACCATAGAAATCCGTTCGTCCAACCAATTAAAAAAAGGAGATGTGTTTATCTGCGAAACAGGTGATACCATTCCAACAGACGGAGAGATTATTGAAGGTATTGCCACCATCGACGAATCGGCCATAACTGGAGAGTCTGCCCCAGTAATACGTGAATCAGGAGGTGATAAATCTTCGGTAACCGGAGGTACAAAAGTATTATCTGATGAAATTAAAGTTCAGGTGAGCACTGCTCCCGGAGAAAGTTTTTTAGATAAGATGATTGCCCTGGTTGAAGGTGCATCACGCCAGAAAACACCCAATGAAATTGCATTAACAATTTTGCTGGCTAGTTTTACCCTGGTATTTATCATCGTATGTGTAACATTGAAACCTTTTGCTGATTATGCCAATACGCCGATTACCATTGCTGCACTGATCTCCCTTTTTGTATGTCTGATCCCAACCACCATTGGTGGACTTTTATCTGCCATTGGTATCGCCGGAATGGATAGGGCGTTAAGGGCTAACGTAATTACCAAATCTGGTAAAGCGGTAGAAACTGCGGGTGATATTGATGTATTACTTTTAGATAAAACTGGAACGATCACTATTGGTAACCGTAAAGCGACCAATTTTTATCCAACTGCAGGTGTAAACATTAAAGTTTTTACCGATGCTTGTGTACTGAGTTCGTTAGCCGATGAAACCCCAGAGGGAAAATCAATTATTGAGCTTGCGGCCGAGCAAGGTATTAAATCTATCGGAACACCACAGGGATCTACGTTTATTAAGTTTACTGCCGAAACCCGTTCGAGCGGATTGGATACTGCCGACGGAAGAAGGATCAGAAAAGGCGCTTTCGATTCGATCAGGAATATTGTAGAAAAGGCTGGGAATATTTTTCCTTCCGATATCGAAAACCATGTAAAGGCTATTGCCACTAACGGTGGAACGCCACTTGTAGTATCCGAAAATGAGAAAGCCCTTGGTGTAATCGAACTGCAGGACATTATTAAACCAGGCATTAGCGAACGTTTCGAACGTTTAAGGAAAATGGGTGTGAAAACTGTGATGGTTACAGGTGATAATCCATTAACAGCCAAGTATATTGCAGAAAAAGCTGGTGTTGACGATTTTATTGCTGAGGCTAAACCCGAGGATAAAATGAACTACATCAAAGATGAACAGACACTCGGTAAGCTGGTAGCGATGATGGGTGATGGTACCAATGATGCTCCTGCATTGGCTCAGGCTGACGTTGGAGTAGCGATGAACAGTGGAACACAGGCTGCAAAAGAGGCCGGTAACATGGTCGATTTGGATAACGATCCTACAAAACTGATCGAGATTGTAGAAATTGGTAAACAGTTGCTAATTACACGTGGTACGCTCACTACTTTTTCAATCGCGAATGATGTGGCCAAGTATTTTGCAATCGTTCCGGCTCTATTTATCGCATCAATTCCTGCTTTGCAAAGCCTGAATATTATGGGCCTGCACTCACCAGAATCGGCAATCATGTCCGCTGTGATTTTTAATGCCATCATTATTCCGATCCTGATTCCGCTGGCATTGAAAGGGGTAGCTTATAAACCTATTGGTGCAACAGCATTATTGCGCAGAAACCTGTTTATATATGGTATTGGTGGCGTAGTTGCTCCATTTATAGGCATTAAAATAATCGATTTATTGGTTGGCTTATTTGTATAAAAGAATCTGTAAGCGGTGAGGTAGTTGCTAAAAACCAGCATTGCCAGTAAGTTAAAGATGCTTCGTACCTCAGCATGACATCAAGGAAAACAAAAAAATATAAAAATGAAAAAGTATATCATTCAATCTATCCGCTTAACCCTAGTACTATTGGTACTGTTATGCGTAGTATATCCCATCACAGTGGCCTTTATCGGCAAAATGTCTAAAGGAAACGGGGGAGGAGAAAAAATCACCAAAAATGGTAAAACAGTAGGTTATGCGCTATTGGGTCAATCTTTTACCAAACCAGAATATTTCTGGGGAAGACCATCAGCAGTTGCTTACAATGCAGCAGGTTCTGGAGGTTCTAACAAAGGTCCATCTAATCCCGACTATTTAAAAGAAGTTCAGTCCCGTATTGATACTTTATTGAAATACAACCCAGGTATCAAAAAATCTGATATCCCTGCCGATATGGTTACCGCATCAGGAAGTGGGCTTGATCCAAATATTTCTGAGCAAGGCGCCAGGATTCAAATCCAACGAGTAGCAAAAGCCCGAAATATAGATGAGAAAAAGGTGAAAGAACTTATCGCAATGAATACCCTTAAACCCTTTATGAGCCTTTTCGGGCCATCATCGGTAAATGTGCTGAAGCTGAACCTTGCCCTTGATGAGCTTTAAATGGTGGTTTGCTGTCTGTCCGAAAGCGTTTGCCAAAAACTTAAGGGATAGATAACAACGGAGACAGGTTGCGGAGGTTTGTCATTCCCAACCCGATTGGGCCACGCAGTGCTCATCGCAGATAATCTTAATGCGAATGTATTGTGTATTAAGATTCCCGCCTGCGCGGGAATGACGACCGCTCTTTAATTAATACCCAAAAATTAACAATAACAAAGCAGATGGGGTTCGTAAAAAACGAGCGCGAACCTCATGGGCTTTGCCTTACACAAAACAATTCCTTTTTTATGAAAAAAATATTATTACTTGCCGCTACAATGACCACTACATTCTTCGCAAAAGCACAGGAAGAACCAAAGATTAAAGTAACCGGCTATCTTGAAGCCTACTATGGATATGATTTTAACAAACCCGCCGATCATAACCGCCCAGGCTTTATTTATTCACATAACCGTGCAACCGAGGTAAACCTAAACCTTGGTTTTATTAAAGCGGCTTACGATAGTGGAAATATCCGCGCAAACTTAGCTGTAATGGCAGGAACTTATACCAATGCAAACCTTGCTGCTGAGCCGGGTGTATTAAAAAATATCTTCGAGGCCAATGCTGGCGTGAAATTATCCAAATCGGAAAACCTTTGGGTTGATGCCGGAATATTTTCTTCACACATCGGTTTCGAAAGTGCGGTTTCAAAAGATTGCTGGGTACTCACCAGAAATATTTCTTCAGAGAATACCCCTTATTATGAGTCGGGTGCAAAAATTACCTATGGCACTAAGGATGGCAAATTTACAGCAACAGCACTTTACCTTAACGGCTGGCAACGCATTACCCGCCAGAATGGAAATAATAAACCTGCGGGCGGACTTCAATTAAGCTGGAAACCAACAGACAAGATCACGGTAAACTACAACAATTATCTTGGAACTGAAGGCGCTGATTCGGTTAGGGTAAATAGGTTTTACCACAACGTTTATGGTATCTTTCAGCTTACCGATAAATTTGGTGTAACCGTTGGACTTGATTATGGAACCCAGCAAAAACAAAAAGGAAGCAATGATAAAAGCGAGGTGATTTCACCCGTAGCAATCCTTCAATACAAATTTGCACCAAAATGGGCTGTTGCCGGAAGATTCGAATATTATGAAGATAAAAACGGGATTTTTATCGCAACCGGAACACCGCAGGGTTTTAAAACCAAGGGCTACTCGTTAAATGTTGATTATTCGCCTATAACAAATGCCGTAATCAGATTGGAGGGAAAAACCTATGATAGTAAAGACAAAATATTTGCAAGAGAAGGTGCTGCGGTAAATGCAAATGCAACCGTCACTGCCAGTATAGCGGTTTCGTTTTAATGCGGTTCGCTTGCGCGGGAATGAGGATTACTCTTTAAAATTTGTCATCCTGAGCCTGTCGAAGGACTAGCCAAAATGCATGTTAAGCGTTTCGACAGGCTCTCCGTAGGAGTCCTTCGGACAACGTGGCAGATTAGTATAATTTTAATATTAAAACAATGCATCCATACATAGAAATCTTATTCAGCCTGTTTTTAGCATTTCTTGGAATGTTAATGATGAGAAAATTAAGCTTTTTAAAAAGGAAAAGAACATCTGCTATCAAAAAAAGTTATGCTACTGAAAAATACTTTAAACTGCTTTCCAGGAAGATTTCACTTAAATTTATGCTGATATTATTTACCCTTATGATGATGATCACAGTTACTATATTGATAGAGAAGGGAATAATGACTGTTGCCTGGTAAAAAGATCATGGAAGAAGAACAAAAAGAAGAATCAGTCAAACACTTTTTGGATCTGGTGAAGAAATCCAGACGCGGAAAGTTAAAGATCTATATTGGCATGAGTGCTGGTGTTGGTAAAACTTATCGGATGCTCCAGGAATCGCATGCATTATTGCGAAATGGAGTAGACATTTGCATCGGTTATGTTGAAACCCACAAAAGAGTAGAAACAGAAGCACTTGTTGCAGGTCTTCCCATTATTCCAAGGCGAAAAATCTTTTATCGGGGCAAGGAAATAGAAGAAATGGACTTGAAAGGAATTATGAACCGCCATCCCGAGATTGTTATCGTTGATGAACTTGCCCATACCAATGCCGAAGGCAGCAAAAACACCAAACGCTGGCAGGATGTGTTCGACCTGCTCGAGGCAGGGATTAGCGTGATCTCGGCTGTTAATATCCAGCATTTGGAAAGCATTAATGAGGAAATTGAGCAGATTACAGGGATAGCTGTTACCGAACGTATTCCAGATAAAATATTGGAAATTGCCGATGAGATTGTAAACATCGACCTTACGGCTGACGAATTGGTTACCCGCCTTAAGGAAGGCAAAATTTACGATCAATCAAAAATTGAAAGGGCACTCGGTAATTTTTTTCAATCCGATAAAATTCTTCAGTTGCGCGAACTGGCCTTAAAAGAGGTGGTGCACCAGGTAGAACGGAAAATTCAGACCGAAATTCCAAAATCAATTAAACTTCGGCCCGAACGTTTTTTGGCCTGTATTTCTTCTAATGCCGAAACTGCAGGGGTAGTGATCAGGAAAACTGCAAGACTGGCCTCCTATTACCGATCGCCATGGCTTGTACTGTATGTGCAGAGCGATAATGAAAGTATGGAGCGCATTAAACTCGATAAACAACGCCATCTGATTAACCATTTTAAACTGGCTACCGAGCTTGGGGCTGAAGTGATCAAGATAAAAAGTAATGCGATAACCAAAACCATCATCGATATTGCCAACGAGAAAGAAATTACCACCATTTGTATTGGAAAACCACATCTTAATATTTTCCAGGTGATGCTGCGTACAGCGATTTTTAATGGCTTACTGAAGAATCTGGCAATGAAGGATATCGATTTGGTTATCCTATCTTAAATAAAAAAGCAATTCACATCATTCTCAAATAATCAAAACCATATTCCTTTATATTGAGTTGAAATAATAGGACCTATAGAAGCAATATGGAAAAAAAAGATACTAAAACACATTTGATTAACGAGATCGCCACTACCGGATTACAAACTGCGGCTAAGAAATTAGGCGCTTCGGCAAGTAAGGCACAGATTAGAAAAGGTGTTTCTAAAAACATCAGTTTAATTGATAAATTATTGCGCATTGCGCTGATTAAAAGTAAAGATTCGTCGAAACGGGTACAAATAGATATAGAGTTTGTTGGCCTGGGGATTATTGCAGCACATACCTTTTACCGCGGCTTTAAAAAGAAAAAAAGGTTATTGATTTTTGAAGGCGTTTTTCTCACCGCTGCTCTTGGAGGGGTACTATTGGCCACGAAGTTTAAAGCTGTAAAGTAAAAGATTAATTCTCGCATCCTGGTTTCCCTCATGGCATGCCAATCACCGAAGCTGCAACTATAAATAAAGACCTGTTGGTTTTTATCAGATCATAAACAGAAAATATTTTTCCCATTTTATAATATAACCAAGCCTTGAAATGTAAATTTCGGGGCTTTTTATTTTGGTTTAAACTGCTGTAATGGAGGAATTGGGGCAATGTCATTAACCTAAGTTTTTTTACCACAGATGCTCACAGATAAACACAGATTTAAGTACTGTATCTGTGTTTATCCTTTTTATCTGTGGTTAATTTTCTTTTGCCTTAAACTCTTAAGTTGATGGCATTGGGGAGCACAGAAATATTTTTTTGCTGCACGTAGGGGTAAGGGTCGTGTTTATTGTCTCATTTTAAAATTAAACAGAAATGAACACAACTTCGACAAAAATTAAAAACAGCTTTGCAACAAACATCAACTTCAAAAAAACACCTGGTGTTAAAGCATTGGGTTTAGCGGTATTATTAAGCACCGCGTTAAATGGTTTTGCACAGGAAGGCAAAAAAGGGAAGGTAAATATTGGTTTAGTGTACCCGGTAAGTACCAACGGAACCCATGCCGCGTTAGATACAAACGTATTTTCTTTAAATGCATTGGTTGGCGTTTCGGCAGCAGAAAAAGGACTCTCATTCGCAGGTCTTTCCAATATTGTACGTAAAAATGCAAGTGGTACACAGTTCTCAGGTTTTTCTAACCACATTGGTGGCAAAGCAAGTGGTGCACAGTTTGCCGGTTTTATCAATACTTATGGTGGAGGGAATGGGGCCGCTATTGCAGGTTTCGCCAATATCTCAAAAGAAAACAGTGATGCTCAGGTAGCTGGTTTTATGAACTGGACTTCGAAAAATGTTTCTGCTGTGCAGGTTGCTGGTTTTATGAATAAAGCCGCCGATGTAAAAGGATCACAAATTGCAGGTTTTATCAATGTGGCAAAGAAAGTGAAAGGCGTTCAGCTTGCTGGTTTTATTAACGTGGCCGATAGCAGTGATTACCCGATCGGGATTATCAATATTGTTAAAAACGGTGAGAAAAGTATTGCTTTAGCTACCAATCAGAATTTAACTACCATGGCCACATTCAGATCGGGCGGGAAAGTATTATACGGTATTATCGGCGCTGGTTATAACTTTAAAAATAAAGATGAAGTTTATGCTTTCGAAGCAGGTTTAGGTGCTCACTTTTTTCAATCAGAACACTTTAGGCTAAATGCAGAACTTACCGCGGGTTCATTGCAAAACTTTAAACGGGGCAATTATTTCAAATCTACCTTTCAGCTACTGCCGTCACTTAGGATAGGCCAAAATTTGGAAATTTTTGCAGGCCCATCATTCAATTTTGTATCAACCAATACCGAAGAGGGTAAAACCTTACAGAAACACTATGTAAAAAGCTGGGATAGAAAAGACAATACCTTAAACGCCCTGTTTTTAGGTTACACAGGTGGCTTAGCAATTAGTTTTTAAGATGAATGATTGAGTTTTGAATGAGAAAATGAAGCATTATCTTATGTTCAATCAATTTGTTCTTCTCTCATTCAATTATTAAAAGATATATATTTGATTACAATTAAACCCGTGGAATTAACAGCAGTAGCTTCCGAAATTAGCCATCAATATCATGATGATACCGCATTTGAACATTTGTTCAAAACGCATTACAATGCGCTGCACGCTTATGCTCAGGTGATTTTAAAAGATGAAGATATTGCTGAGGAAATTGTACAGGGAATGTTCTTAAAGTTTTGGGAAAAAAGGGAGAGCCTTAAAATACAATCTATAAAAGCATACCTCTACAAATGTGTTTACAACGATAGTTTAAATTATATTAAACAGGAAAAAACCAAAAGCAAATACCAGGAATTTACGGTACACACCATGAATACAGAACATGAACCTGCTGCGGCAAAAGTCGAATTTACAGAGCTACAGCAGCATTTAAGAGATGCTCTAAACCATTTACCAGAGCAATGCCGCACCATTTTTCAAATGAGCAGGTTCGAAGAATTAAAATACCGCGAAATTGCCGATCATTTAGGTTTATCAATCAAAACGGTAGAAAATCAAATGGGAAAGGCTTTAAAGATTTTAAGACTAAAACTTGCCGATTTCCTGGTGTTAATTTTACTCGGATTATGGTATTACAACGATTTTTTTAATTAGAAGAAAGCGCATGACTGACGAATTATTGATAAAGGTTCTTCTAAAAGAGAGTACTATAGAAGAAAACGAAAAGGTAGAAAAGTGGCTAAATGCTGCCGAAGCCAATAAAAAGCATTTTACGCAGTTAGAAACCATCTGGCAGGTAAGCAACACCCTAAAAAACGAAAACAAAAGGGATGAAGAACAGGCGTGGACAAGTTTTAAGGCAAGAAGAGCAGATTTAAAACAGGAAGGCGACAACAGCAAACGGTTAATTACCAGTAAAGTTTGGCTAAGGATAGCAGCAGTTTTATTTATTGCTGTAGGTGGATGGATTGCATATAATTTATACAGCCCCGAAAGTTACACTGAACTCACTGCTACCTACCAGGTGCGTACCGAAGCCTTACCTGATGGATCGGCACTTACCTTAAACAAAAATACTAAAATAAGTTATGCAGCTAATTTTAAAAACAACAGAAAACTGAAATTGGAACGAGGTGATGTGTTTTTTGATGTGGCCAAAGATAAAACGCACCCTTTTGTAATTGATATCGAAAAGATAAGTGTAGAAGTAGTAGGTACCTCCTTCAACATTAAGCATATAAAAAAGGATACTGAAATTAACGTAGAAACCGGAATTGTGAAGGTTCGATTGGGCAATGATGAAATTAAGCTTTATAAGGGTGAAAAAATCCACATCGACGGCAATACCCAAAAACTGGTAAAAGAACAAAGTACCGATCAGCTTTACAACTATTACAGAACCAGATTAATTCAGGGCAATAACCTTCCGTTATGGAAACTGGTCAACACTTTAAATGAAGCATACGGAAGTAAAATTAAGTTAGATGATAAAGTTAGAGACTTAACGATTACCACCACTTTCAAAATGGGTTCGTTAAATGATATTCTGATCGTTACCTGTGAAACTTTAAATTTAAACCTGACCCGTAACGGCAACATTATTTTGTTGTCTGATAAAAAATAATGAAGACAAAACTGATTATCTTATTGCTTTTTATTTCGGGCTATTGTAGTGCACAGGTTACCACAGTCGATTATAGAAGGAATTTATCAAAAGGAGTAAGCTTAAATGTTAAACAGGAACGAGTTGGTAATGTTTTGCAGATGATAAGCAAAGCGGGTGGATTCTATTTTTCTTACAATAGTGTGCTGTTCAGACAGGATAGCCTGGTTAACCTGAATGTGAAAAATGTTCCGGTGCGCGAGGTTTTAGATCAGCTATTTGATGGTAAGGTAGATTATAAAGAAAATGCCGAATACATTATTTTACGCTATGCTGTAAATCATTTAACAATAGAAGCAGCGCACATTGCTAATGGCGACAATGAGTATGCAATAAGCGGTTATGTGGTTGATACCCGAACAGGCAATAAAGTTAAACAGGCCAGTGTTTACGAAAAAAAACTGCTTCAGGCTGCGCTTACAGATAACAACGGTTATTTTACCCTGCGTTTTAGGGGTGAGCACAGTGGCGTAATTTTAACGGCAAGTAAAGAAACCTATCGCGATACAGCGCTGGTTTTCCTGGCTGATATCAATATAAAACCTGAGAAATACGAAGATCCAGACAAAGAGAAAGGCGCATTTTTCTCCAACACTTTTGGAGGACGTGGAATATGGCGCTTTTTGCTATCCTCAAAGCAACGCATTCAGAATCTGAATATTCCTGATTTTTTGGCACAAACACCTTTTCAGGCATCTTTTACCCCTGGCTTAAGCTCGCATGGCAGCATGAGTTCTAGTGTGGTAAACAAGGCATCTTTAAATATACTTGGTGGTTATACTGCCGGAACAAATGGCTTTGAAATCGCGGGTGCGTTTAATTTAACCAAAGGCGATATTAAAAAGATTCAGGTAGCAGGCTTGTTTAATATAGTGGGTGGATCAGTAAAAGGTACCCAATTTTCTGGCGCCTATAACGATGTAAATATGAATGTAGACGGTTTGCAGGCGGCTGGTTTGTTAAATAGAGTAGAAAGTAAGGTAAGAGGAGTACAATTGGCCGGAGTGGGGAACCTTGCCGGCAAAGATGTTAAAGGAGCACAGGTAGCCGGACTGATTAATGTGAGCAAAAATGCCACAGGGGTTCAGCTGGCGGGTGTATTGAATAAATCCTCAGGCCGTTTAAAGGGCATGCAGCTTGCCGGGTTGGTTAACCAAGCTAAAAACATGGATGGTTTTCAACTGGGTGTGGTAAATCTGGCCGATACATCATCGGGCATCAGTATCGGTCTGATCAATTTATCCAATAATGGCTACCGCAAAATAACAGTATATACCAATGAGGTCATTAATACCAGCATCGCTTTTAAAACCGGAAATGCCAAATTATATACTTTATTAATTGCGGGTAAAAATTTTTCAGATACTGCACGCGCATTTACTTTTGGATTAGGTCTTGGCCATGATTTTATATTAAACAAACGTCTTGCTATTGCCGCCGAAGGAACGGTCCAATCCATATATCTCGGTAATTTTGAAGAAGCAAGCAACCTCTACAGGCTACAGGCAAACCTGCAGTTTAACGCATTATCGAAGCTGGCTATTTTTGCTGGACCTGCCTATTCATATTACGTGAAGGGAGAAGCTATTCCTGGCGAAAATTATAAAAAGGAAATGGCGCCTGCCTGGAGCCATCATTTTAAAAACGGGGCACAAGGCTGGTTAGGTTGGTATTTTGGCGTTATGGTTGCTCTGTAGATCGTTTATTTTTGCCAATTTTATGACTGCAATTAATTAAATGGCTATATTTGATTACCAATTTTTAATTTTATGTTATTATTCGCGGTTCCGCTATATTTTATTGCCTTTTTTGGTTGGATGATATATGCTGCCTTCATAAAGAAAAACCTTAAACAAAATATGCCTATGGTTTATTTTGGAGGTGTGTTCAGTTTGTTGTGGATGGTGATTATAACTATCGCCTATATTTGATAAATCGTTCCGTTTCTATTAGTGTTGCTATTGCGATTATAATAAGCGGAAAATTATCTGCATCAAGCTATTTACCCTCAATAGCTGTGCTTATATGTTCAATAAACCTGATTGGAGAGAAAAGCCCGGAGTGTAACGAGGACTTGTAACGGAAAGCAGGAGGAACACTGAAAATAGCATCTGCATTTGCTTTCCAAAACAATAGTGAAATATTAAACTGTTTTTTATTAGAAAAGTGGCTAAGTAGCGGCATAGAAACTTGAGTCGAACCAGTTCCTGGCAGAGGATTTTACTGGTTTCGCTGTTTGAATTGTGGGCATTTGTTGTAATATTGATTAAGTTCATTTTGTTTATGCCTTTTAAATCTATTATCCAGATAAAGAAGGAGAGTTTCCTCAAACTGAATGAAAATTGTTTTCTAAGGGTTTAATAAAAGATAAAATCACAACTGCCATAGGGTTGTCACTCCAACTGCTAAATTTGCTGCATGGTTAAAATAATTGAGGGATCAACTGTTCCTGAAAATTATTCTATTAATTGCGAAATAGTGGAAAACAGAGTGAAAGATATAGAAACTTTTTGTCCCATCAACATCAAAGAATGGCGGGATTGGTTAGCAGCCAATCATGAACTTAGATCGTCGGTTTGGCTTGTTTATGGCAAAAAGGGTTCTGGTTTGCCAAGTATTACCTGGAGCGAAGCTGTAGATGAGGCCCTGTGTTTTGGCTGGATAGACAGTATAAAAAAGCCTATAGATAAGGAGCGGTTTATGCAGTTTTTCTGTAAACGGAAAACCAATAGTGTTTGGTCGAAAATTAATAAGGAAAAGGTAAAGCGCCTGTTGGCACAAAAACTTATCGCAAAAGCAGGTTTAGAAACCATTAAAAAGGCCAAACAAAATGGGGCATGGACCGCCCTGGATGCCGTAGAAACACTTAAAATACCTAAAGATTTAGCGGCAGAATTTAAAAACAGAAAAGATGCAAAGATTTTTTTTCTGAGTCTTAGTAAATCGGTTAAGAAATCCATCCTGCAATGGATTGTACTCGCCAAAAAATCAGAAACCCGGCAAAACAGAATTTTTGAACTCATAAAATCTTCGTCAGAAAACGTATTGCCAAAGCAATTTCTCCGTTAACGGGCAAACCATCTAAATTAGCTGTATAATTAAATACCTACATTTTTAAAAATGGATATTACCAAAAGATTTGACCGGATATTACAGATATTTTTTCTATTACAGTCTAAATCTGTAGTCACTACAGTAGAATTACAAAAGCGGTTCGAAATCAGTTTAAGAACAATTTACAGGGATTTAAAAGCCCTTGAGGTTGCTGGTATTCCGATCGTAAATGAATCAGGATCTGGCTATTCAATTATGGAAGGGTTTAGACTGCAGCCATCAAGGTTCAGTCAGGAAGAAATTCTCAGTTTAATGGTTGCCGAAAAAGTGATGCAGAAACATGAAACCGAATTTGTCAAAAAATATTTTGAGGCGGCACTTATCAAAATAAAAAGTTCATTTCAGGTGAATCAAAAAAGAGATTTCCTGCATTTAGAAGATACCATACACCTTAAAAACGACTTTAAATCTAATGATTACCTGCCTAACATTATCGATGTTTTACTCAATAGTACCTTAAAGAAAAAAATAACCCATATCGATTACCTCAAGAGTGGTGATATGCATACGGTTAGTCGGTCGGTAGAACCAATTGGTGTATTCTACGAACACAACTTTTGGTATCTTTTAGCCTATTGCCATTTAAGGAAAGATTACCGCAATTTTAGGTTAGACAGGATTAAAAAAGTTTTAGTGCTCGAAGAAAACTTCACCATTACACACCCACCAATTAATGAATTTAGGGATAAAAGTCTATCTGAAAATATCATGAAAGTCGAAATTAAGGTAGACCGGAAGTATGCACATTTTCTGTATTGGGAACGACAGATTTTCGGATTTATAAGCGAAGAAATTTCAGATGATTTTGTGGTCATGTATTTCGAATGTTCCCTTTCTGTTGTTTCTTTTGTCCGCTGGTTTGTTAAATTTGCTGATGTTGCCGAGATTATAGAACCAGCCCATTTAAACAATGAGCTGATTGAAATAATGGAAGCTGGTTTAAAGAGAATAAAAAACAAAGAGGTTGTATCATAAATATAGAATTGTCGTGCTGAGGGATGATTTATTTTATAAAATCGATATAAATAACAGTGAATTGTGAGGAGATAAACGGTCTCAAATTATCGTCATTTCGACCGTAGTGTTCCAAAGGAACTCCTTTGGAGGAGAGATCTTTAAACTTTCGGTAACATAGTTCAAAGATCTCTCCGCTCCGCGTTGCTTCGGAGATGACGACTCTTATATTGGAATTTGCCAATAGTAGCGAATCAAGGGCACTGTTTAAATGTATCCCAAGACGTTTCGACTAATTGTCCCGATTCAACGTGACAAAGACCAAAGGAAATTACAACTTATCATAAACCTTTTTATTGTTTAATAACGGTCCCAGAAAAATGGAGGCTCAATGCCTAATGCCCTTAAATATACAAAGCCTTGCCCGCGGTGATGTATTTCGTTATCAATGAAATACAAAAGGTGGCTAATGATCGAAAACTCGTACTGCCCGAATAATTTAATTGTTTCGTGAAGCTGATCTTCAGAGATTTGGTTAAAGTATTCCACAATTTTTGGGGTATCCTCATCCCATTTTGCTAGTAGCTCTTCTTTGCTATTAAACGGAAGATCATGACTAAAAGGAGCTGTTTCTCTGGTGACCATTTCTTTCAAACCAGGAACATTAATCGATAACAACTCTTTAATTAATGAAGAAAAAGGCCTCATCCCACCGACCGAAAACTCGAACAAATCTTTTTCAGGAAATTTTTCAATGGTTTTTCTGGTTAGTTTTCTGTGGCCTAACCAATGCTGTAGTAATTCGTTTTTAGTAATCATAGTTGCTGACATTATGTTATATTAATTTAATAGAACAAAGCTAAGACTGGCTTATGACAACAGTTTGTCAGTCGAAAAACAGCATGTTATTTTTTATTTAAATTTCTATTTATTTTTAGAATATGAAAGCAAGCCCCAAGACCCCTTTACTGCTCTATTGCTACGGCACCAGATAAATCTTGTGTTTGGTTGATGTGTTTCCGGTACATATTTCCCCAGTCAGACATCGCATCCAGCATCGGTTTCATGGTACGGCCCAAATCAGTTAGACGATATTCTACCCTTGGTGGCACTTCCGGAAAAACAACCCGGGTAATAATCTGGTCTTTTTCCAGTTCTCTTAACTGCGCCACCAACATCCGTTCTGATATGCCGATAATGTCTTTTTTAAGCTCGCCATAGCGCATGGTACCATAAGAAAGGCGGCACAATATGGCAGGTTTCCACCTTCCGCCGATTACCGCCAGCGATGAGGACATGCCACAGCTGTCGATCATCATTTTTTCGTTCAAAGCATTGGTTGATGTTTCTTTTCTCATTTCTTACTTTTTTGTTAGTACCTAACAATTTGTTGCTTACCTGCAAATGTAAAGTATCTCTTTTAATTTAGTAGAAAATTTAAAGAATACAGATGAAAAAATTAACAGATAAAATTGCTTTGGTAACCGGAGGAAGCCGGGGCATAGGTGCAGCGATTGTAAAAAGATTAGCTGCCGAAGGTGCAAAAGTGGTATTTACTTATGCCAATTCACTAGAAAAAGCTTTGGCCGTAGTGGCTGAAGTTGAAGCTGCGGGTGGGCTTGCTGTGGCATTAAAAGCAAGCAGCACGGTACCAGCTGAAGTAACTGGCGCAGTGGCTAAAACAATTGCTGATTTTGGCCACATCGATATCCTGATCAATAATGCCGGTATTTACATTGGCAAAGCCTTTGAAGAACATACCCTTGAAGATTATAACGAAATTATGGCCGTTAATGTACAAGCAGTTTTTGTGGCCGCTTTGGCTGCGGTAAAAGGCATGCCAGAAGGTGGCCGGATCATTACCATTGGCAGTAACATGGGCGATAACGCGGTTGGTCCTGAAACTACTTTGTATACCATGAGCAAATCGGCACTTCAGGGTTTTACACGAGGTTTAGCACGCGATCTTGGTGCCAGGAAAATTACGGTAAACCTGATTCAGCCCGGACCAATCAATACCGATATGAATCCCGCCGATGCACCATTGGCTGATTTCTTGAGAACCCGTATGGCTTTGCCAGATTACGGTACGGTAGAAGATATTGCAGCATTTGTAAGCTTTATTGCAAGTGAAGAAGCCAGATACATCACCGGTTCGTTTTTAACAATTGATGGTGGGTTGAACGCTTAAGATGTTCACCAATAAAGTCAGGTTTTGGTCGGGGCGGCAATTCCCGACCAAAATATTGTAAAAAAATGGATGAGACTAAATTATCTTACCATTAACTGCACGTGAAAGTGCTTCAACCATATTATTCACCTTCAGTCGTTCAAAAATCCGCCGCCTATAATACTTTACAGTATCGGGGGCGGCAAATATTTTTTCGGCAATTTGGTTAATGGTTAAGCCCTGGGCGTGCAGTTGCAATATTTCGATTTCCCTCTTGCTGAGTTTTGGTTTCGCTGATTTCTGCCAGATTTTATTTGTGGTATTCAGTTCCCACAGCTCATCGCTGCCTTGTTTGTAAATATAGATGTTACCCGCCTGCTGGTGGTGCGAGATGGAGACAATACACATCGCTTTCCATATTTTACCTTCGCCAGTTAAAAATAAGGGAGTAAGTTTATGGTTAATCAGCGTGGCTTTACCTTCCTGGTTAATCAGATGAAAATCGTAAGTAATGCTGTATTGTTTTTTTTCTTCATCAGGCAGTTTTTCGAAAAAATCAAATCCGGCTTCGTTAATCAGACTCAATAATGCAAGATCCTTTTCAGGAACATTTTTAAAATAGAATTCATAGCCTAAATCCAATACCTCTTCTGGCGAATAACCACATAAAAACAAGGGGTTTTCTGAAACATACTCAAACACCATTTTTTCGTAATCGATAACATATATGCTTTCGTAGGTTAAACGTGCAAAAGCTTTTATAGCTTCCATGTAATCTTGTTGCTGAAGAAGGTCTTTGGTTGATATTTTTTCAACCTTATTTTTGGTCAGCAGAACGGAGGTAGTGGTATTTTTCATTTAGGGGGCGCTTAATAGCAAATTTACACTAAAGTGTAGCCTTTGAGAATGTTTTTTTACCCACTTTTACAGAAAAGATTTTGAAAGATGAAAAAATGGTCTGAATTAAGCTTGGCGGAATTAAACAAAACCAAGTCGAAGTTAAAGGGTGCTTTAATTGGATTTATCATATTAGGAGTGCTTATCTTTTTAGCCTTGTTTTTTCTCAGGGCAAAACTGGTGTTATTCATCCCAGCAATGGTGTTGCCCATCACCTGGTTACCTATTTACATCTCCTTAAAATCGGTAAATGATGAGATCAGATTACGTAATGCAACAAATATTAATCAATAAATTATATGCATCCTGATCTAATAAATTGCAGAAACTGCAGCCACATTGTAAATGATAAATTTTGCGGACATTGCGGCCAGCCAGTGCATGTTAAAAGAGTAGATGCGCACTATATCCTACACGAAATGCAACATATTCTACATTTTGAAAAAGGAATATTGTTTACCGTAAAAGAACTGCTCATCAGGCCTGGCCAAAATATCAGAACATTCATTACCGAGAACCGGAGCCGCTTGGTAAAGCCGGTTATATTTATCGTCGTTAGCTCATTAATTTATACGGTAATAAGTCATTTCTTCCATATTGAAGAAGGGTATGTTGAATTTAAGGAGGTAAAAAAAACAAGCATTGGTTTAATTTTCGATTGGGTACAGGGGCATTATGGTTATGCCAATATTTTAATGGGCGTTTGCATTTCCTTGTGGTTAAAATTATTTTTTAAAAAATATAACTACAACTTCTTCGAAATATTGATACTGCTGTGTTTTGTGATGGGAATTGGCATGTTAATCATTTCTGTTTTTGCCATTGCCGAAGGACTTAGTAAAATCAGTTTCATGAAAGTTTCGGGCGTTACAGGAGCAGTCTATACCACATGGGCAATTGCACAGTTTTTTAACGGGAAAAAAGTAGGAAGCTACCTAAAAGCAATTATTGCTTATAGCTTGGGGATGTTAACATTTGGCCTTGTGTTAGTGCTTTTGGGCGTTTTAGTCGATGTATTGATAAAACATTAATTACGCAAATAATAAGGCATTGCCATTCCTTCCTGATCAAATTATTCGCGTTGCGCTGCTTCGAAAATAACTTTAAAACTTGTTCCCTCCCCCGGTATTGAATTCACCTGAATCTTTAAGTTAAGGTAATTCGCTATGCTTTTTACAATGGCAAGCCCTAACCCATAACCCGCATTTTCGGCATGACCGGTTTTTTTAAAACGGTCAAATACATGTGGTATGTCTTCTGCTTTAATGCCCTGGCCACTATCGCTAACCTGAATGCAATAATAACCTTTTTCAAGATGATCAGAAATCTGTATACTTCCATTTTCTTTGTTAAACTTAATGGCATTGTTAATTAAGTTATAAAAGAGCTGAAACAAAAGATCATGATTGATGTGGCTTAAACGCTTATTGTGGCTAAGGTTGATGTCGATCTGAATGTTTTTTTCTTCAAGCCTATGGCTTATTTCTTCCACTATTTCATTAAAGAGTGTTTGCGGTTCTATCTCTTCCTGCTTAGAGAATTGCTCATTTTCTATTCTCGAAATGAGCAAGAGCGAACGCGATATTTTCTTTAACCGCTCCAGTGTTTTCATCATATCAACAATATGTTCCTGTACCGCTTCTGATGCCGATTCTTCAGTAAGCAGGTTTTCCATCTTGTTTTGTAATATACTAATGGGCGTCATAAACTCATGCGAGGCATTGGCCGTAAATTCCCGCTCCTTTTCAAAAGCCTCGTTGATCTGGTCCATTAACGAAATGAGTGAATGATCAAGGTATTTAAAGTCTTGCGTACTGGTGTTAATATGGCCATGTTTCTTTTTAAAGGGAAACCGGCTATTAATTAGCCTTAATTTGATAATCTGACCAAGTGGTTTGATTAACTGACGGGTAAAAATCAAATCTATGATAATACTCAGGGCAATAAGAATGATGAGCACATATAAGGCAAAACGTTGGAGCGCATCATTGTAAAGGTTGATACTGGCAGTGGTTTTACCGATTTCTAAGAGGTAGTTTTTTTGGTTTTTTTGAAAAGTAAAACTCAGTACCCGATAAGCGATCGTATCTTGTTCTACAATCCGTTTGGTATCGCGTATGGTATCTAATTTTAGTGTTTGTGCTACCATTTCGAGTGCAATGTATTCATCTTTCAGCATGGTGTAGCTGCCATAACTGTTATCGCCTTCGAAGTAATAATCTATTCCGTTTTTGTTGATGTTTTGGAGTACTTTTTTTTGCTGGTTTCTAAGTGAAAAGTTGGTGTAGTTAGAAGCAACCTGCCCGATGAGAAAAGGAAGCAATAGGATAAACAGGCCTACAATGGCAAGTTTAGATCCAGTAATAAATAAAGTAAGTTTAGTAGATAGTTTCAAATTACTTTTTTAATTCTATAACCAACGCCTCTAACGGTTTCTAACCATTCGGTAGGGGCGTAAACATTTAATTTCTTTCTGATATTTTTAATGTGTGCATCAATGTAGTTCGAATCGTAATCATCATCTACAAAGTTGCCCCAAATATGTTCGCTCAATTGTATTCTGGTAAGCACCCTGTTTTTGTGCAGCAAAAGGTAACTTAAAAGATCAAATTCTTTGCGCGAAAGTTCAATCTGCTCTTCCTCAAAAAATACAAAGCGTTTTTGCAGATCGATGCTAAAGTTTCCGAGGGGAATTAATTCTTCGGTAATGTTAAACTTTCGCCTTGCTATGGCTTGCATGCGCGATTGAAGTTCTGGTAAAAAGAAGGGTTTCGCTAAATAATCGTCCGCCCCCATGTCTAAGCCCGCCACGCGGTCTTCTAATTTACCCCTGGCCGTAAGAATAATGTAAGCGGCATCAGGATTGCTTTTCTTCGCCTTGCTAAGCAGTTCAAAGCCGTCGCCATCTGGCAAACCTAAATCAATAAGCACATAATCATATTGGTTTAGCTCTAGCTTATTAAAACCCTGTTTAAAACTATGGGCCATATCGCACAAGAAGAAAGCCTTTTTAAGAAACTTTTCCATTTCAAAGGCAAGCGTTTTTTCATCTTCTATAATCAGTACCTTCATGCGGATTAAAATTGGTAGTAAACTGCTAAACCAAAGAAAGATTGTTGGTGTTTTACGTTTTCTTCTTTTCTGTTTCCAAGTATGGAGAATTGATAACTGGCTTCTGCAAGGAAATTTCCATTACTCCAGTTTAAAGGTAACTTAAAATTGTAAGACAATAGTTTAAACTGGTTGACCGTATTTTCAACTACCTCAGTGGTGCTCCCGTTAACGATTCCGGGAGCGGTATCACTTTTTCCCTTTCCATTCCCATTCGAGTTCTGCCTTTTGTTTTTTTCGATGATATAGGTTTCATAAAAGTGGGTTGTGCCTGCTGTAATTTCTATAGCTGGTGTAATTGAAATAAGGTTCTTTTGGTTGAACACCGTTCCCAGTTCAATTTCTTTTGAGTTCCCAAAACTAATAAATCCATCGGTTTGCTTTCCGAAGGCCAAATCGAGACTAAGATCTGTTTTAAACCAAGGCCATTGGTAGGCAGCCGATGCATTGATGTTATTGTTATTGGATGCCTGGAGCAAAGGAGAATTAGCAGGAAAAAAAGAATGGGTATAAGCTAGTCCGGCGGTAAATTTTTCATTAAAATCATAATCGTAACCTACGCCCAAATCTGTTTCCGAAATGGTAGAGCCATAGTTTAAGAGCTTATAACCACCGCCCGAAAAATATAAACCGCTTGGAAACCGTAAGGTAGCGTTAAAGAGTACATACGGGTATTTTTCAGGGGTAACCTGTCCGTAATAATTGATGTTACTATTGTACATGGCTGCGAGTGTAAGCGTAGCTTTTGTAGAATCTTGCTGTGCCTTTACATTCGATATCACCAAAAATGAGAAGAAAATCAAGAGACGGATGCGCATATATTTATGGCCTTTTAATCTTAGGTTTAATAATCTTGATGGGTTTTACCTTTACATTAGGCTTTACCGCCATGGGTTTTAGCTGTTTTTTGGCTTTTGGTACTTTTTTGATCTGGAGCGGCTCTGGTTTTTGATTTTCAGGCTGCTTGTCTTTTTTTTTCTTATCCTGTTTTTTAAGCAGTTCTTCCTGCTGATTTGAAACAGTTAAAGTGGTAGAATCTTGTTGCACGGCAAAAACACCCGATAACGGGACAATTGCCAGGCAAAAAATAATGGCGAATCGGATCATTTTATAAATATAAAAAAAGTTTACCCCCTAAGAGGTAAACCCTACCTAAAAACCACCATACATGGTGCGCTCACATTTCAAAAGTAGAATGGCAACATGAAATTAAGATGAAAAAAATAAAATTTAAATTTCATGTTGGTTTCATCTTGGCATCTCAACTTTGAAGCGTAAAACTTTAAATAAAATCTACAGTTATGAAAACAAATTTTGTAAATACCATTTTAGCCGTCTTTGTTGTAATCGGGATGACTGCCTTTTATGGATGTAAAAAAAATGAATCAAGCCAGGGAACAACTAAAGTTCAGATTAAAATGACCGATGCCCCGGGTAACTTCGATAAGATTAACTTAAGTGTAAAAGAGATTGTACTGGTATCGGGCGATAAACCTTATGTATTTGCAGCAAGTGCAGGTATATTCGATATTCTTGATTTTAGGATCGGCACCAGTAATCCTGATATTTTGGTTGCTTCGGGTGAAATGCCTTCAGGTGAAATTACAGAGATCAGACTGGTACTTAACGAAACCGGAAATACAATTGTAGTAAATGGTGTTCAGCAGGAACTTAAAACGCCAAGTGCACAAACATCTGGCTGGAAGGTGAAATTAACCGCTAATCCTGAATTGGTTGAAGGCGCTGCTTATACATTGCTATTAGACTTTGATGCGGCGAAATCTATCGTAAGCACCGGAAACGGAAAATATTTATTAAAACCAGTGGTACGTGGAATTACAGCAGCAACTACCGGATTAATTTCGGGAACTGTTTTGCCTTTAGCAAGCCATCCTGAAGTATTGGTTATTGCTGGTACAGATACTGTGGGTACCGTTGCCGATCCTTTAACTGGTAAATTTACAGTTGGTGGCTTATCTTCAGGTACCTACTCAGTTAAATTTGCACCGGTTGTTGGTTATAGAGATAGTACCATTACTGCTGTTAAAGTGGCTTTAGGGCAAAACACATCGTTAGGCACGGTTACTTTAAAACAGTAAAACCCATTATTCATATCTAAATTTAAAACGATGAAAAAGCTATTCTTGCTGTTGTTACTTGTGGTAAGCGGCAGCCTTACTTTTAAAGCTCAGGCCCAGGTAAGTGTAAATATAAACATTGGGACACAGCCTGCATGGGGCCCAACCGGTTACGATTATGTAGATTATTACTACCTGCCAGATATTGAGAGCTATTATTATGTACCTAAAAAACAGTTTATTTATATGGGTGCAGGAGGCTGGGTTTTTACCACATCGCTTCCACCGAGATATAGGGGATACGATTTATATAATGGGTACAAGGTTGTAATTAATTCTCCTCAGCCTTATCGCTATTTTAAAACCCATAAAGTAAAATATGCCAAATTTAAAGGCAACCATGGTCAATCGGCAATAGGGAAAAGCAAAGGACAGAAATATGCACCGGCTAAGGGTAATGCGAAAGTTTATAAAGGTGCTAAAGGAAAACCCTCACAGCATTTTAATAAAGGAAACGGAAATGGCAAAGGCCATGGAAACGGTAGGGGAAAACATTAGTTGTTTGTGTAATAAAGAAAGAAACCCTCCAAATTTGGAGGGTTTTCTTTTTAATTTCTTTTTTGTTGCCCCGGAGCAAAAGGTTTGGCCGATTTTGAACCTGTTCCTTTTTTGGCTTGCCCTGGAGGAACTTTTCCGCTATTACCAGCAGTTCGGGTACTATAACAAGCACTGGTAAGCAGCATTCCCGATAACGCTACAATAAGATATATCTGTTTCATAATAATATGTTAGCGATAACTGTGCCAATTGATGTTATCTTTTTTATTAATCAAGTCATGAATTTACTTTCCCGGAAAATCCATGGGATAGGTTTGTTGATTGTATTTCAGATCCATCTCCTTTAAAAACGCTTTCCGCTCTTCTGTTACCGATTGGGATCTCTTTGGATCTTATCGCTGCTTATGCGAAATTTTTCTTCCTGCTATTGTTTTAACTGTCTGATCCAGGTAATCAACCCACAACTTCAAATTAATAGAATTTAATGTGCTGTGAATAAAGTGAATACGTTTACAGTATAAAATATGAGTACATTAGTGTTTACAGTATTGTAGCCTGATGATAACATTTAAAGTATGAATGCCCTAGGAAAGTCTGTTAAAAGAATATATGTACTATTGTTTGCACGGCGGATTTTTTATCCCGTGAATCTTTTTTTGTATAAGCTGAGTCTGTTCGGATTGGGTCTCAGGAATTATGAGAACGATACTGTGTCTGGTGAGAAAGCATTTATTAAGTTTTTGAAAGCTCTGGGAAAGTTTGATTCTGGGGCGATTCTAGACATTGGTGCCAATTTAGGTAACTATTCGATGATGCTGAGAAAGAATGGGATTACCCAGCCAATCTTTGCTTTTGAGCCACACCCGGTAGCATTCAGTAAACTAAGTGAGGTCGCAGTGGCGTACAATTTCACAGCGGTGCCAGAGGGAGCAGGGGAAGCACATAGTGTGGCTGCTATTTACGACTATCAGGGTGATGGCGGATCCGAACATGCCAGCATGTATAAAGGCGTAATAGAACATCTTCATAAGGGGAAAGCCGAGGAAGTGGCTATTGCCCTTACCAGCATTGATGAATTTGTAGCGAAACATGATATCTCGAAGATCGCATTATTAAAGATCGATACAGAAGGTCATGAGCTGAGTGTGCTGAAAGGAGCCAGGCAAACCATCGCCAGCGGAATGGCGGAAGTTATACAGTTGGAGTTCAATGAGATGAATGTCATCTCCAGAACCTTTTTCAAGGATATTGTGGATATATTACCTGGATACGATTTTTATCGGATGTTGCCCGACGGGCTGAAAGCGCTGGGGCCGTACAACAGCACGAACTATGAAATATTTTCTTTTCAGAATATTGTCGCGCTGAAGCAGCTTCATAACTAATAAGCGTTTTTATCTCCTTTGATCATATTCATCAGTGTCTGGAAAATGATCTGGCAATCTAGCCATATACTATAATTTTCAATATACCACAGATCAAAGTCAACACGTTTCTGCATCTGGCCTTCGATCTTGGTTTCACCCCTGTAGCCGTTCACTTGCGCCCAGCCTGTAATTCCTGGCTTCACTACATGCCTCAGCATATAATTCTGTATGGTGTTTTTTGATTCCTGGTGTAATGGAATAGGATGGGGGCGTGGTCCTACCAGTGCCATATCTCCCATTAAAACATTGAAAAATTGCGGAAGCTCGTCGAGATTTGTTTTCCGAAGGAACCTTCCTGTCGGGGTAACCCTTGAATCGTTCAGTGTGGCCTGAAGATATTGTCCATTTGTGTTTATGGTAGCGCTGTTGCTTATCATCGAGCGGAATTTATAGCAGGTTATTTTTTTGTTGTTTAAGCCCTGTCGCTCCTGTTTAAAAAGGATGGGACCAGGGGAAGAAAGTTTGATGAGCAGGCCAATGAAGGGAAACAGCCACCAGAAAACAGTAATGAAAAGTATGGTGGTGAGGCAAAGTTCAAAAATGCGTTTGAACCTTTGTTTGGCCGGATCATCCAACGGAGAGGTACGGATCGTTAAAAGCGGAAATGTGCCGAATAAATTCATGCTAGCCGTTGAAGTGCAGAAGCGGTGGCAATCTGCTATAATCCTTACCCGCTTGGCTTCTTTTTCACTGGCGATAATAATTTTTTCCATTTCTGTATTCTGCGTTTCCGGCAGGGCTACAATAACATCGTCAATTTCATGATCTTCCAGTATCCGGGAGAGATCTGATATTTTTCCCAGATATTGCCCATTGAGATAAGGATTGGTTTGCTCATCTATAAATCCAATACACCTGTACCCGAAATGGTCGTTAGATGTAATGGTGTTATAGAATTTCATTCCGGTATCCCCTGTGCCTATTATCAGTACGTTTTTTATATTATAACCATTTGATCTCAGCCGCAGCAATGATTGTTTAACAATGAATTTAATCACTGTAATACCTGTGAAAATTAAAAGAGCATGTAGTAAAGTAAAGGTTCTAGGGTAAGGATAGTGCTTAAAACAATAGAAGAACAGGAATGTGAAGAAACAGGTATGAAGTAAGGTGGTTTTGAGAATAGCTATAAATTCGTAAGCGAACGACCTTGTTCTAAATTCCTCGTATAAATGGACGGACATCCCAATAATGGTCCATGAGGTGATACTTATACTAAACAGTAATAGGTTGAATAACGAAAAGAACACACTTCTCAAACCAAAAATATAATGATAAATGCACAGAAATGCCAGTAGCAATACAAGGTAATCTATCAGGAGTCTTGCTAAGAAATTAATAGGGGTGCCAGTTTTCATTTTATGCGCGATTAGAGGATTATGAATGGGAACAGCTTATTCTTAATTAGTTTAGGATGGTGTTGAACACTTCCATAAATTGGTTTTCAATATGTGTTATGTCGAATTTTTTTTCTGCATATGCACGGCCATTATGGCCCATTTTCCTTCGTAACACGGGGTCGGCTACCAGCTTCTCAATCTGCTGGAAAAAGCCTTGTAAATTATCCGGTGTAATACAATAGCCTACTTTGTTATCTACTACAATAGCGGCGCTCAGGTTATCTGGGGGCATTGCCAGTACTATTGGTTTTTCTGCACACAGGTAAGCGAGTACTTTCGAAGGCACTGAGTAGGCGCTAGCATCATTTTCTAGTATAGCCAGTAGGATGTCTGCAGTGCCGAATACTAGGCTCATTTCTTGAAAATCCTGAAAGGGAAGTAACAGGAGATTGTCCAGCTGCTTTTTCTCTTTTTCTTTTTGCAGGAAATCTGCCCCTAAACCTTCGGAGATGATAATAAAAAGCACTTCTTTATGCTTGCGGAAATATTGGGCAGCGGCAGATAGTATGGATGGATTATGCTTTAATCCAAGCGTACCCGAATAAACTACACAGGTTTTATCAGCCACCTGGTGCCGGTTAGCCCATTCATTGTTCTTGCCTGTAAGTATTATTTCAGGAAGAGGTGCCCAGTTGGGAATGTAGGTTACCCGCTTCGGATCAATCTTCCATTTTTGAAAGAGATCATTAAAGGCCGGTGTAATACTGATCACATGTGTGCTTTTTCTCAGCAGTCCGGCTTCCAGTTTTTTGAAGTAGTACCACAGTGGGAAGCCTATAAAACCCAGTCGTTGTTTTGCAATCTTCTGAATGGCAATGGAATAGATGTCCTGGCACCAGTATACAAATTTGATTCCCTTCCTGATGCAGTATTCTTGTAAATGCTGCTGCACAAATAATGGGGTTGTACTGCTTACCACCACGTTAGGCTGAAATGTTTTCAGTGTAGTGATGAGCTGCTGAGCATATTCAACTTCCTGTTTCCGTCTTTTTAAAAGAGAATACTTTTCGAATTTACCTTTAATGGTTATGGGCAGTACGCTTAGGCCAGATCCTGAATGGTGAAGGTCTTCAAAGTTTCCTTTTGGCGATTGGAAGGAAACTGAATAAGCATGCAATACCTGATGCCCGCTTTGTGCGAACTGCTTACTAAGCTGAAGGGTGAAGGCGTGGCCTGAGTGATCGTTAACTACAATTTTCATATGTTTTTCCTTTTATATAAAAGATCCATTTGTAGGATTTGTAATTTATCGGATTGAAGGAAGCCTACAGGAGCAATGAATTCAAATCCCAGTTCTTTTACAAAATCATGCATTTCATCAAACAGAGGTTCACCCTCGTACATATGAACAAAAGAAGTTTCAAATAACAGATAGTCAATTTGCTGCAAACTGGCCATTGCACCTTTCAATACTTCCTTCTCAAACCCCTGTACATCCATTTTCAGTAATACCGGTGACGTAAAGATCACCTTGTGGCGCAGGTCATCCAATCGTTGTACCGGTATTTCTATCCGATGGGAGGTAGCTGTTTTAGGCAGCATATTTTTTTGCAGTGCAGATACGTTTAGGGCAGAGCTGGCATGAGAGTAAGTATTGCTGTAAAATTCGAGCATTCCTGTAGAGTTGCCCAGGGCCATGTTGTAAGTGCTAATGCCGTTTAACCTGCGCGTATTGTGTTGTAAAATAGGATATACTTCGGGAAGGGGCTCAAAGGAGTGTATATGCGCCCCAGGGTAGAAGTGATTTGCAGCTATTGCAAACTGGCCCTGATTGGCGCCTACATCTATAATAGCTCCTAATACCGGTATGTAATGCCTACAGTTGTGCAGTATCAGTGTAGAAGCAACCGAGGCACCTTTTTCTGATAGCGACCTGAGGCTCCTGCCTGAGGCCAGGAATACTTTTAAGGCATTTGTTATTTTAAAAAGCATATTCATGTCGAAAATTTGAGGTTCCAGCAGTCTTTATAAAAATTAATTGTTTCTTGTACACTTTTGTTCCACGTAAATTGTTGCGCCTGTTGCAGTCCCCGGGCAATCAGCCGTTGTTTAAATATTTCATTCTCCAACGAGCTGATCTTTTCGGCAAATAACAGGGGGTCTGGCCTGTCAGCCATTAGCCCTGCCCTGCCTACTACTTCGGGCATCGATGTCATATTGGTAGTTACTACAGGACAACCAGCTTTCATGGCTTCTCCCGGAGGAAATCCGAAGCCTTCATAAGCGGAAGTATAAAGAAGGCAGAAAGCGTGATTATATAATATATTCAGATCGGACTGGCTTATTGTTTGGAAAATACGATAGCGCCCTGGTATTTTTTTGTTCATCATATCTATTTCTTTTTTATCCCATGGCTCACCACCTACCACTACCAGGTTGAAGGACGGGGGCAGCAGCTCTATTGTTTTTACTGCCGTAAAAAAATTCTTATAATTCCTGCGGGCGCCTACATACAGGACAAATTTTTCACCGAGATCGATGTCAAGCGAACAATTGGCCGGTTGCTGTTTGCTAATCGGGTAGAAGTTACCGATGCCATGATGGATCACTTTTATCTTCGCTGGATTAATGCCGGGAAAAAAGTGAAACAGTTCTTGTCGGGTACTATCTGAGATACATATAATGCCATCGGCGCGTCTGATGCCATACGCTTTTTGCAATGTATTTGCCAGTCCCCGTGGGAACTTTGAGGCCAACTTTCGCTCATGTGCAAAATCATGCACGGTAAGGATATTCAGGATGTCCTTTTGAGGGGATATCCGTAGATATCCTCCATGAAAAATGGCAGCAGTAGGAAGGGCATAACGTAGCGGCAGATATCGCAGGTACTTTAGGGGAATCCTGCTCTCCTGGATACAATTGAAGCGATTATAGTCTATTTTGTTTTCAAAGATATTGTCTGATTGTGGCCTTGCATTTAAAAAGCCAATTGAAAGCTCGCTGTTGCACATGCCAGATAGCAGTTCATACCAGTAGGCAGATACACCGCCTGCTTTCTGAATAGAAAATACACTGTTGTCAAAAAATACCTGCATCTAAATTGTCTTTATATCCACATGTGTAACATTACCGGGTTGCCGGATAAATAATGTATCCCCTTTACGAGATAATTGTATTCCGGTACCACGCTTTTAATCAATGCGATCAGTTTTTCATAATCCTGTCCTTTATGATAGGTGGTGATCGCTATTTTCGGTTTGCTTGCGCGGATGGTTTCAATCGCACCCCTGATCATATTTTCCTCAAATCCTTCAATGTCTGCCTTCAGGTAATCTATCATAATCCCTTTATCAGCGAAAAGACTATCGATGGTAACCACGTCTATTTCAATCGCTTCACTGTTTTCACTGTGCTGACCTATGGTACCATTTAGGATAGTGCTATCGGAGGTCATGTTGATATATGCCTTTTGGCAGGTATCACCTGCCGCTACCGGCAGGATCACCACGTTATCTTTTCGTCCGAAAAGTTGCTGTAGGGAATCTATGAATAGGGGCAAAGGTTCCAGTACATAAATGCGGCCGGCAGTGTATTGGTGCCTAAAGGCAAAAAAACCTTCTGCACTGCCACAATCAACAACCACGTCTCCTGGTGCGATTGCTGTTTGCGGAATTTCGTAGTAATGCCAATGTTGCGGCCTTGCTTCGGTTATGATCATGGCAAAACTGTAAAACGGTGCGGTTGCAGGGTAAATGAATAGGTGCTCATAACCTGTTATCCGGTAATAGCAGTATTTTTCGTCTTTATTTACCAAAGTGGCTTTTTCATTGGCCACCGTGTACATCCGTGGTGAAAACAGGTGGTATAACATTTCATGCCATGCCGTTCTCTTTCTAACCTTTTTATTGAACAGGTAGTGATACAATAAAGACAGCCGGAATCGAATCCCCCAGAGCATACTACTTACTTTGTTCATGTCCATTTTCATTTATTGATTCGTTATATGCACAGAGTAATGCCACTATGACTAAAAAAAGATCGATCTGGCTAAAAAAGAAACAAACAGCCAAATATGCCAGATAACTACGTTGAAAAGGTGGAGTCTCCTGCGCCGTTCTGGTTAGTATCATGAAGAAGAAAAACAGCGAAACAGCACCGAATTCTGCCAGAATAAAGAACCAGCGCATATTTAGGTTCTGGCCGCCAATGCCTTCCACCCGGTTTTGATAACTCATCTGCCCGAAAAAATAACGCGGAGGGATGAATGTACTGTTTCCCGCTCCGTAACCGGATATAAAGAGATAAGGTTCATCCTTCAAAAAATCTACTACTGGTAGTTCCATATCCCGCTGTAGCGGAATCCCTAGAAAAATGTTATTTTTTCGCCATATCTCATTATTGTAGCGGTAAGTGGATCTTTCAAGTAGCAGCCGATATACGGGATGGTTGCGGTTAGCCAGATATTGTTTCATGAAATATTCCTTGGAGGCCGAAATGGCGAGGAAAATGCCAACGATCATGCCCATGGTACCAATTATTTTCCATCTCACCGACATCAATTTTGGCAGACAGAAAAAAAGAAGACCACCAGCCATGATATTAACCCAAAAGGTTTGTGATGATGTGAGTATGCCCACAACAAACATTACCGTAGCCGCCCTGTAGTTCCGGTCTCTCAAGAAAAACGGAATGGCTAAAGAAAGAAAGGCACTGAATATTTTAGGTTCAGAGAACAAGGCCTGCACGCGAACACCCAGCGGGCCATTGATTTCCATGATCAAGTAACGGCTTTGAAGCCCTAAAAGCTCGCTAAGTTCTACATTCTGGAAAATGAGCTGTACTACAATCTGGATTGTAGCTATGATACAGGATATAACCGCAATTTTTTTTATGCTATTGGCAAATTTTTCAAATGAAAGTTGCCCTCTTTCCTGCACGATCTTGGCACCAATGGCAAATAAAGGCAGATAGGTTTTGAGGTAAAAATAAATGGGCTTAGTATAAAAAGCGTATAGCCTGCCGCCAGGATAATTAAAAGGATCTTTATAGAATTGTGTGATCAGGAATACCAAAATACTCGATAGCAGTGGCAATATCAGTAAAAAGAGATATTCCTTTCTGATGTATTGCCTACCCGTAAACAACTGATGTGCCTGTTCAACGAAGATGTAAATACCAACGAAAAATGTAGCCGTAAAGGTAGGCCCGATTACAAGCATCGTATAAGCTTCTGTTGCAAAGGCATAAAGCAGCGTATCGATAATAGAGATCCGCTTGTTATAGTACAGATACAGCAGTGTTACGGCAATAACCAGAGGCATGCTTTCCCTGAAGCATTCCACGAATAAATTACTGCTCTGAAGACTACTGTATCCGGTTTCCATATTAATTTACCATTCTGTAAATACGTTTGCACTGGTTGAACAGCCACATATTGTTTTGTGCTATTTTTTTGATCGCTGTATAAAATCTTCCCGGGCTATACAGCGTTTTGAGGCTATACCTGTCGGCTTCTTCATTAATGTTATTGTTGTCAGGGTGTTTTATATCTACTATTTTGCCATATTGTATTTTGTTAAACCATTGTGGAACGGAATGGGTATGGGTAGCGTTTTTGCCATAACCTATGTTTTTAACAAGACTGATATTGGGCGTGATTACCAATCCTTTATTGAACCACACGCTCATAAACCATTGGATATCCCAGGTGTCTGTTTGGGCATTGTTTACGGATTGCAGTTCTGACTGCAGAAAGCTGTTGAGACCCTGTCTGGAATCGTTCTTGTAGCACTTAAGGCTGAAGTCGTAATGCTGCCAGGCACGCCGCCAGCTCGCCCATCCCCACACGTGTGCATAGCGCGAAAAATAGTAGGAGCCATTTCCCCTCAGCATGCCCGCCTGGTAATTGCCTCCGTTAACGTGCATAATATTCTTGTTCAATCGGTATTTTTCCAGCATCACTGTACAGAACGAGAAGAAGGTTGGATCCGGCAAACAATCATCTTCCAGTATAATGCCTTCTTCTACATTGTTAAAAAACCAGTCGATGGCGGTGCTTACCGCTTTACCACAGCCCAGGTTATCGGGGCGGAATAGGGTTTCTATCTTACAGGGCCAGTCGATGCCGTTTAAGATCGTTGTTCTGGTGGTTTCGCACAGTGCAGCTTCTCCAGGCTGATCGGCCCGGGGACCATCAGCAGCAATAAACAACCGTTCAGGCTGCTGCAGCCTGATCTGCCCGAATATCAGCAATGCTTGTTCGGGACGGTTAAATATCAGAAGTAAGATCGGCGTGTGTAACATTATTTTGTTGCCTCCAATGCAACGGCATTATTAAATCTAATTTCTTCTTCTACCAGTTTAAACATAGGATCTGGGCTGTCGTTAAACGCACAATTTCTGATGTTTTTAAACCCGGCGACAGCAAGCTGATGCGTTAAGGAAAGGTGGTCCCACATGTAC
Organism: Pedobacter kyonggii; assembly: GCF_004310665.1. Taxonomy (GTDB): domain Bacteria; phylum Bacteroidota; class Bacteroidia; order Sphingobacteriales; family Sphingobacteriaceae; genus Pedobacter; species Pedobacter kyonggii. The sequence continues at coordinate 50,848 of NZ_SIXF01000013.1, forward strand.
AGGTGTTCGCGGTTACCTAGGGCCAGCTGTATCAACTGTTTCAGCCCCCTGATCCTTTGTTCTTTTCCCAACAGTGTTTCTTCCATAAAAGCGGTATTGGCCTTCGGGTCATTGTTTGAGAGTTGCTCGAGGTATCTCTTTGCGGCAACAGCAAGATCTGGCAGTACGCACCTGAAGTAACCGCCCGGCTTCAGCATCCGAAAACTATTCCTGATCGCCAGAAGGCAGTCGTTATAGGCTAGGTGCTCCAGTACATGCGAACAGTAAATGCCATCGCAAGCGTTATCCTTTATGCCTGGAAGGCCTTTCAGTATATCGCCTAGTAAAACGTCAGGGTGGAAAGATACATGCATGGCTGGCGTGAGCAATTTCCCGATCAGGGGAATCCGCTGGATCTTGAGGGTGGGCGATGCATCGTAGTTTTTCCAGCCATCAGGTGCTGAAAAGGGGCCACTACCATATTGTACGTATAACTTGCTTCCAGACATATTATGTGTGCATATTTTTAAAAATGTATGTGTAATAGGTTTTGGCAAACAAGCTATAGCCTATCTGTTGCATAAATTGGTATAATTCGCTGCTCTCTGGCTGGAATACCTCGAAGGGAGGTGATTCGGCCAGTACGTACTCCGGTTTGTATTTATCCCAATTGTTAGATCGCAGTACTTCTAAATCGAGCCCTTCGGCATCGATGCTGAGAAAATCGATGGTTACGTTTTTTGCCAGGTATTCATCCAGGATATCAGCCAGTGGCCAGGTTTCGATCTTCTTTTCTGCAATTACGCGGTATCTCGCTGCCTGCGAGTATTCTTTTACCTTTTCAGGAGAGAAAGTGTTTAAAGCAGGTTCGTTAAATATGAAATAGGTGAGTTGCTGTTTTACTGCAGATACGCCCATTTCAAGGTTAATATCTTTAGGCCGATGCCTATTAAATACAGCCATCGAACCCGGCATAGGATCGATGTTGATACCGGTCCAGTTCTGCTTGTAAAGCAGGTAGGTATTGGATACCCTAAAGGGATGATGTGCGCCCACATCTACATAAACACCATGCTGCTTTTTATCAAAGATCCTTTTTAAGATCATATCTTCTCCTTCTGAGCTGTAAGCACGCACCCCGTAACTGAGCCGGGGAAATAGCGTGGTAACTATTTTTGATGCTATACTTTTAATGCTGCTCATTTGGCATAACGTTTTTGGTGAATAATTTGCCGGTAAAAATCCTCAGGCTATTGTGCAATTGTTTGATGTCTGAAAGCGCCAGTACAGGGTTGAACATTTTTTTTGTGAGCCGGTATCCCTGGCCGCTCTTGTCGAGTAAAAGCAGTACGCCATATACAGTAAAGTAAGCAGCTACCGTGGCAATGGCCGCGCCAATACCGCCATAGGCAGGTATCAAAAAGAAGTTGATAGCCACGTTAGCGATCAGGCCATACAGGTTGGCATACAGATAGATCTTATATTCTCCTTCCACGAAAAGATATTGCACTAAAACAATACATAGGAAAACGGGAATACCTGCCCATACATGGATCATCAGCATCCAGGAAGCAGCCCTATAGCTGTCACCGTAAAGGAACGGAATAATCAGGTGTGCAGTTAGTGTAACCAGTATAGCAATAGCGGCGCTAAGCCAGAAGGATAACCGTAGCCATTTTTCCAATGTGACCAGGTAAGTATTTTGGCTGATCTTTTTCTTTTGTATGAGCCCCGGCAGTATGGCTACAGATATCACAGTAGGAATGGCATACCACAATTCAGAGATCCGTGCAGCACCTACGTACCTGCCCAGTTCGGCAGGGTTAGAAAGCACATCCAACAATACCAGGTCTATCTTCATAAATAATACTACTACCAGGTTTGAGAGTATGAGTGGCCAGCTTTGAACCAGCAGCGTTCTGGCCAGCGACCAGTCGACCCGAGGGGTAAAATCTGTGGCATTATGGTAGCCAAATACCATAATGATGATGAGGTAGGTGATGAGCAATTCGATAACCGATGCCCATAGAAATGCGATGAGGGTACCACCGAGCAATATAACGATCAACTTTACTACGCAAAAAGTAATGAATACGGTCACTTTTGGGATGATTACTCTTTTTACCTTGTTTTTTGCCTGGTAGAAATAATCCAGTACATCAAAGGATTGCAGGATGATAATCAGCGCAGAAAAAATGGTGCAGTATAAATAAAGTTGCTGGTGTTTCTGGGCAAACAGCACAATGCCTATGCTGACAGCCATACAGATTATGCTGGCAATAATCCTCATTAAAATAACAGTGGCCACAATAGTTCCCTGCCCTTGCTCATTATTGATAATTTCTTTTACAGCGAGCCTATCCATTCCAAGAATGGCGACACTTCCTATAATCGTGGTAAGTGCAAGCGCATAGTTCCATATCCCGAACTCTTCAGGGCCTAGGTGCCGGCCAATGAGCGCCATGATGATAATGCCCGGAAAAAGTTTACTGAGCTTATCAATCAGGAGCCAACCGCTATTTTCAAATAGTTTATACAATGCGCTGTTTTATTTTTTTAACTAATGATGACCATGTACCTTTATGTTGTTTATTTTCTGCGTATGAATATTGATCATAATACGAGTGGAAGGTATCCTGTTCTATGCCGTTAAAGATGATCCCTATTTTTTTGAAGAACCCTTTCACTAGATTTTCCGATACTGCCGATAATTTAGATTTCAGGGTGAAATTGTACCGAACCACAAACAGGGCACAGTCTATAAGGCTTGAAATGCTTTTAGCGTCGGATACGATACCGATAGGCGACATATCAATGATTACGTAGTCGAAGCGGTTCTTCAACTGGTTCAGCAGGTCTGCCATGCGCTCTCCTTCAATCAGCTCAATTGGGTTGGGTGGAATAGCCCCTGAAGAAACGAGGTAAAGTTCTTCTGTGCCCGGTACTTTTTTAATAATCTCTTCCAGGTTTTTATTGCCTATGATATAATTGGTTACACCAACATTATGATCCAGCCCGAAGAACTGTGAAAGCTTAGGGTTTCTGAGATCGAGTTCAACCAGTACCACTTTTTTATCACCCACCGTTAATGAATTTCCAAGATGGGCCGCCAGGAATGTTTTCCCCTCACCCGAAACGCTTGAAGTGAGCAGGACAGTAGGCGTACCGGTAACTCCTGTAAGCAGAAATTTTAGGTTTGTACGCATGTTGAATGTCTGTTCTACCAGTATTGACCTGTTCTGGAGTGACATGTCGTGCGGCTTGTCATCCTGCTGGTAAATTTCGGCGATCATAGGGAGATCGAATACCTGTTCGATTTCTTTTTTACTGAGTACCCTAGGGTTTAAGAAATATTTAAAATAAATATAGGCACTGGCAAGCACCAGCCCAGCGGCAATAAAGCCAATAAATACAATGGCTTTTTTTGGAGAAATAGGTTTTTCGGGCACAAAAGCTGGGGCAATCACTTTATTGTCTACCACATTGCTGGCGTAGGCAACTGATGCTTCTTCTTTCTTTTTTAACAGGTAGAGATATAGGCTTTCCTTTACGCCCTGTTGCCTTTTGATGTTGATGTACTCTTTTGCGTAGGTAGGTATATTGGCTATTTTTCCCTGTATCTGGTTTACTTTACGCTGTGTTTCTTTTTGTACCACACCAGCGTTCCGCTTGTATCCGGAGATATAATCGCTGATGGTTTTACGGGTATCGGCAATCTGCGATTCTACATTTTTTAGGATCTCGCTGGTAGGTTTGAGGGAGAGCGACAAACGTTTCCTTTCTTTAAGTGCTTCCTCGTAACGATTGATCATGGAAGTTAATGTCTGATCAATATTGCCGAGTACGGGTGCAAAAGGGTAATTGCCGGAAGGATTGTTGACGTATCTTTCCACCTGATCAAGAACTGAAAGTTGCATATTGGCTTCACTGAGCCGGATATCTGCTTCCTTTACCTGTTCAAGTGCCAGTTTAGAGCTCGCATCAATATCTGTGATGCCCCTCTGGATCTTGAAATTTTCTTCCTGTTTTTCAAGCAGTCCCAATTCTTCTTTTAAAGAATCGATCCGCACTCCCAGAAAATGAATGGTTTTAAAGGCAGTCCTGTTCTTGTCGTCAAGGGTATATTCGTTATAGGTGTCGAGCAGGGTATTGAGAAAATTGGCTGCCCTTTGGGGTACGGGATCGCTGTAGCTAACCATTATTACTGTAGCATCACGGTTCACAAGCGCTGCACCTATTTCTTCTATTTTGTCATAAGCACACTCTGCAACTGAGTCTACCTTGATCTGGAATGTATTTGCCAGATCGGCGGTAGCCTTTGGAGCGTAGTTGATCACGAATTTATCCTTCGCTACGGTGAATGCTTCACCGGGTTTGACGGTTAATTGCCTGCTGGTATCAGCAGTAGCATTTACCTGTTTTATTTTTAGCATGTTGTTTTCACGCGTGACATCAAAAATGTAGGAGCCTACTTTTGAACTGTCGCTCAGTACGCGGATGGTAAACGGTAGACGGCCATAGATTTCTTCATTTTTTACCGTTCCTTTTATATAATACCGGATGTTAAAGCCATTAGCTGCGATCACTTTTTCTACCAGGATAGGAGATTTCAGCACCTCCATTTCATTTTCAATATTTTTACCACTGTTGAAAAGAGAGAGTGATTTGAGTGCATCCATTTCTTCCCCACCACCTTTTTTTTCATCCTTTAGGTATAGTTTAGCGCTCGACATGTACATCGGTTTCTTGTATTTCATGTAAAGCATGCCGCCTGCCACCATAGCCAACAGTACCAAAAGGTAGAGGGGCCAGTGAAAAAGCATCTTCTGGAAGAGATCGTTCAGATCTATTACCGAGTTTTTATTATTTGTTGTTTTTTCCTGATTCATAAGGCGATTACTTGTTTAAGATGACAATCGTGGTAATTAACGATATCACGCCTATGATGGCAGGCAGGAGCTGTACTGTTTTAGATGTGGCAAACTTGCGATCGGGGCCCGGCTTAACATAAATCACATCATTATTGCGGAGATAATAATAATCAGAGGAGAGTGTTTTGCTATCGTTCAGGTTTACTGATGTATACTTTTTGATTCCATTGATTTCGCGGATGATCATAATGTCGTCCCGTTTGGCCGTGATGTTCAGGTCGCCTGCCATGCTCAGTACATCCAGTATAGAAGCTCTTTCTGCTCCTATGCGGAAGGAACCTGGATGGGCCACATCACCCAGAACAGATACCCTGAAATTTACCAGCCGTGTAGATACGTAAGTGCTACGCACTGTTTTATCCAGTTCCTGTGATACCAGGTCGTTAATGGCTGTGGTTGTTTTATTCTTTACGTTTATTTTTCCGATCACCGGTAAGGTTATAATGCCCACGCTGTCTACCAGGTATCCCTGTTCTATGCCGCTACCGGAGGCTGGGCCTGAAGCAGCCACATTGGGATTAAACATTTGTGAAACTTCTTTGTCAAGCGTGGTGATGGTGATTTGCAGGATATCACCAGGCTGTATCTTAAGTTGCTGCATACGGTGAAGGGAATCTGCCCCGGTAGCCACTGCAATGTCATTAAAGTAAGTGAGTTTCCGGGTGTTTGCACATCCCATAACGATTAGCAAGGCCAGGATGAGTGGTAAGCTAAATTTTAATTTCATATCTAGTAATTAATTTATTAATGCAGTATTATATAAAAATGCTTGTGAATGAGGGGGATTCTACCGCCAGCCATTCACTACACGCTATCCGAGTTGGGAATCGGCTCCCGACCACAGAAATTTATTATGTTTTTACTTCAACCTCAGCTATGCTTGGTTTTGTTTTTTCTATTTTATAGAATCTTTCCCTGATTTTTTCCTGGGCTGGCAACTCGAAATAATAGTAGATCATTAGACTCAGTGGCAGCAGAATCAGGAAAAAAATCAGTAAAGTAATTGGTGAACGGAGTACCAGACGGTTGATATGAAAAGCATCAACTATGAGTACGAAGGTGATCTGTAGCGAAAAATGGATTAAGTACATGGCATAGCTGCAATTACCGAGCAATGCCCATTTCTTGTTGATCGTACCCTTGTTGGTTTCCCACAGTGTTAGGGCTAGGATGGTGCAAGGTGACACTAGGGTTCTGAAAACAAAGTTCTTGCCCAGTCCAAAAGCTGTTTCTGCCGAGTCGAGGGTTTTGTGGGGGAATGTATGTAGATACTGCTTTATAAATATACCTCTAAGGAATCCAAAATAATATTCGGCAAAGAGTAGAACCCAAAGTAAACCCGTGAAGACGATCAGGGGCGACAGGTATTTTTTTGTCCTGTTTTCTTTAAGCATCCAAACATAGAGGTAATAAACCAATGCGCCTAAAAAGAAAGAGTACATGCCTTTTCCGATGAGGGTAAAATAATATTGTAAAAATATTCCCAAAGGCATAAGGAAGAATAACAGCCATTTTTTATTTTGCAGTTTCAGGTAGCAGATCACGAAGAATGCTAAATAAAGGAATACTTCTACAGAAACCGACCAAGATGGTCCGTTAAAAGATGCACCTTTCTCAATTCCCCAACTTTGCATAAAAAGGATGTTCAATATAAAGTGATAACTGTCGTTGTACTGAATAATAAAGTAATGACCTGCATTTTTGAGCATAAGCCATTGGAATGCCGCCATCGATAATAAAGTAATCAGGTGGATAGGGTAGAGCCTGCTCATCCGGAAGACCATAAATTTACTGAAGTCCATTTTCCGGGTAGCAATCCGCTTGGCATACAACCAGAAAAAAATGAACCCCGAAAGGAGAAAGAACAAATCGACCGCAATTACGCCGTCATTATAGATGGCCGATAAGTAAGGATAGAACGGAAGTGCCGTTTTCTCAAAGCCACCACTTACCCAGATATCGTTAGCGTAATAAAAGAACTGCCAGTGATATAGAATAACTACTATGGCCGCAAGGCCTCTAATGGCATCGAGGGTGTAAAAATGCTTTGGAGGAATTTGATTTATATTCATGTAGGGATCTGAATAGTAAAAAAAAACAAACAGCAATGCTCAAACTTATTATACAAACCCAATTTAATTTATAAAGCTGATAGTTGTGAGGTTGAGGGGGTTAATGAATAGAATGAACAAAATAAAAGAGGTTGGTGTGAGTTGTATTTTACATCAAGGTGCTGTGTTGCTGTAAAATAGGTATAATGAGCTGCTGATTAAACATACAAAGTCAATCTATGACTCATCAGCAATTGCCAGTTATTCAAAAAGGAGAAGCACAGTTCTAAAATAGCTTTGTGTTAGATGTGGAAATCTTAACCTTTGATTTTGGGATATTCTTTGAAGGCAGAACCGGCGAGGATTATGCAGCGGTTCTTGAATATTGATTCAGTGGATAATTGGCTAGAACTACGGGAGATGGACAAAGAGTGCCAGCAGTTCTATTGCGTTTTTTGAGACAATAGGTAGTCACTATTACATGAATACTAGTCCAAAAGGCGATGGAGTATGTTTGCTGATTATATTTCAGATCCATCTCTTTTAAAAACGCTTTCCGCTCTTCTGTTAGTTCAGGAATGGGCAGCGTTTGCCCAGGGAGGTGTACCTATTTCCTGAAATAGATTTTCCAGTCCGGCGGGTACTACCGTCCAGAGCAATCGTGCAGGTTTGCTGAAATATTCTTAAAGCAATGAATGGCTCCGCCAAAGGGAATATTTACAAAGCCTTCTTTTGAAACGATTTGTTTACCATTTTCTGTTCTAAATTCCACTTCTCCCTCCAATACATGAAACATTTCCTGTGTGTCGGGGTGAGCGTGCGGTGGTGGGCCGCCTCCTGGAGGAACAGTCATTTCGATAACTGCATAGTTGCCATTGGTTTGCTCACCAGAAATGATGATCCTGTAATTACCGCTTGCTATGCCTAAATATTCGCCTTCATTTTTATTAATGATTTTGATATTGGATTCCATCATTCTTTGGTTTTTCCCTGTATATTTTTACGCTTCAATTCATTGGTCAAGGTCATCCGCCGTTATCTGATCATCAACTACCTTTCTTATTTCAAGCCTCTTTCTTTTAGAAGGTTTTCTAATTCTTGATTGTTATATTTTGAGTTGTTTGTCAGCTTATAAATGAAAAATAAGGGGATGAGTGTTAAAAAACCTAAACTGTTTTTCATAACGCTGTAAAATACAACACCGATCAGAAATCCAACTAATATGGCATTGGTTATGACTGCCGATTTCCTTTTTTTTGCTTCTTGCAGCAACTCCTCGTCTGTTAGTTCCGTTAGATTTTTTTGTTCCATTTTCCGTGGTTTTTGAGCGTAATCCCTTGTGGGTAATGCTCAAATATACGTGATAAACGCAACTACTAAAAGCGGTAGATCAAGTTTAATTAAAAAAGCCCATCGAAAAATGAACTTAATCAAAGGTTATTTAACAAAGTCCTTCGACAAGCTATCAATGACAGACTCCAAAAGACAGGTCGTCATTGCGAGGAGGAACGACGACGCAATCTTTCTGCTAGTGATTACCATAAAGATTACTTCGTAGGCTAAAAAAGCCTTCTCGCAATGACGATCCTTTGCAGCCTATCACTGCAAAAAAAAGCCTCTGTCATCTATATTGATTTTTTATACAAAATTAACTTTCAGAATGATAACTCTATATTTATGATACAGCCTCTTTTAAATCTAACCCAATTTTAGGCAAGCTTTTTCCGCAACCATTTACGCACTGGCTCGTCGTACCATTTTAAAGTGGCATAGGCCAAAATAATCCCGCCGACTAAAATGAGTAAGGCATAAGGCCAGGCCTGCACAATGGTTGTGCCTTTACGGTTGCTGATCCAGGCTACGTAAAAATAAACCAGCGGATAATGTACCAGGTAAAGTGGATAGGATACATCACCTAAAAATTTGCATATCCTGTACTCTCTTTGCGTTTGCAGTATGCCACTGGCGCCAATGTACACAATAAGCGGGAATACGATGATAATGCAGACAGATTCATAAATCCCGTTCATCCAAAGGTGCTCCGCGCCGCCAATGCGCGGCATATAAAGTACTAGCGCCACTAAAAGACTGCACCATAAAAAGGCATTTTTAATTCGGGTGGGCTTGGCGATACGCGAAAGTAACAAGCCTGCAAAGAAAGGGTATAGGGTTCGGGTAAATCCAATGCGTACCTGCTCTACATTCAATGTCCAGCCACCGCTCACATCACCGTTTGTAATGGCTAGGTGTGCCAGTGCGATGGCCGCAATAACCACTAAGATACTTAATGCGGTTTTGGAAAACTTCCTGATCCACACCGCATATAAAATATTGGCAATGTATTCAAAAAACAAAGACCAGCCCACGCTGTTCATGGGATGCATTTCCTGCCAGCCACGTATATCAAGTGATAATGGTATAGGCAGGATGGTGTAGCCAATAAGCAGTACGAGCAGCATCTTCCAGAGCGGAATGGTGTGAATGAGCGGCCATATGGTAGAATCTGTAAAATAGAATCCGATGGCACCAAGGGTCATTCCTAAAATCACCATGGGTTGCAAACGTACAATACGGCGTTTGAAAAAACTGCCTACACTCATTTTATTCCATCTGTCGTCATAAGCGTAGCCCATTACAAAACCCGACAATAAAAAGAAAAAATCTACAGCCAGATAACCATGATTCACCAGGATATCGAGGTGCCCAGTGCCTAAGGGCTCGGTTAAGTGAAAGGTAACAACAATTATAGCAGCGACACCGCGAAGGCCATCTAATATAGGGTAGTGTGGCTTGGTGGCCAGTTCATTATTTAGGTTAGTACGCATGTAAGGGCTTGTAAAATTGCAAGCCGTAAAAATAACCAACATTCTTTAGCCCATAACTTTGCATCTACAATGATACGTAAGCCTGAAGAGATTGATGGATAAGCCGATTCCGGACATTGTTTTAGGGCTGTTAAGACTTGAAGGAACCGGGTGTTTGGATAACAACAAGGCTTCTTTTGAAAGTCATTTCATAGGATAAGAAGCTACCACTCGCTTTCTAACATTCTATCGATAACCCATGGCACCATGATTTCAATTTCAATCTGAATCAAATCATTTTTATCTTTAAAGTAGGTTAGATCATCGCGCTTGGTGAAACCGATTTTAAAAGAATCTGTTATAGGATTTAGTTTAATTGTTTGTGAGCCATTAAGTGAGACTAAACAATCAGTGCCCTCAAAGCTTCCTTTAAAATGAAATATTACACTATAGCGGTGTGTACTGTCATTTTCTTTACACATTCGCCAAACCTCACTTTCTTTGTGGTAATCTACACCAAGTTGATTGAATAAATGCTTAACCTGCTCTGGGAATATGTTACCCCTATTCTGAATATAATTCAAGCAGTCATTACAATTACAATCCTCCGCACTACCATTTTCAACGACAGCATAGGTTGATTTCGTGCTTTCATGATCAACTGTTAAAACCCAATCTTTAAATGTAAGTATGATCATTGGCATTATAGTCTAATTCTCCTTTCTAACGTTAGGTCGGTTTGTTAGTGATATGTGGTTTTAATTATTCAAACCACTCTTTTCGGTTTTCTAGACGTTCTAAAAAATCGGTAAAGGAAATTCCTATTTCAATATGTGCTTCTTCCTCGACTAGGAACGGAGATAACACAATTCTTAAACTATTATCATTTAATTGTTCTATTGCAATGTACTCTCCACCACCATTTCCCCCAATTGCTAATGTGTTCGGTAAATGCTCGAAAATTTGATAGTCGATATTCATTTCAATTACTTCGTCGAAGTCCCAAAGTCTAACATATTGCTCCCCAATAAAACCTTCAAGTCCCGAATAATTTAAAGCAAAAGTTTTATAATCGTTAGGAAGTTTGAAGTTTATTATTTTTTCTGATTCCTCAAAAGTGGTCTTTGGTTTGTTGGTCCGTTTGGTAAAATTATATTTTGTTAGTATTTCTTCAAATCTTTCCATACAGATGGCGCATGATTGTGAATTTAGTTCCACAAGATATTAATTTTCATCGGGAATGGTTATCACTAATAAATAGATAAATAGTTTTCTAACCATCAAAACAGGAATTAAAGTAAAAAGGGCTTTATGAATTAAAAACATTAATCATTACATTTGCCCTTGGTGAAAAACTTTGTATTCCTTTTTTCTCTTTATCTAATCCTTCTGGGCCTAATGCCTTGCCAGGACAAGGAAGATATGGTTTCCAAGTCACACACTGAAAGCACAGTGCACAGCGATCAATCAAAAGCTGAGCATATGCATGGAGAATCCTGTCCGCCATTTTGCAGTTGTGCCTGCTGTTCTGTCGGTCAGCACTTTCCATCCGAAAAGTTAACAGATCTTATTGTTCCTGTATTCCAGAAACCATACCCGGTTTTCCAGTGCTCGGCGTTGAAAAAACAACCCCTCGATATTTGGCAACCGCCTAAACTCGTTTAATCAATTTTTTATTTCATGGAGCTGTCCGTGAAAAGCATGCTTTTTTACATGCGCAATTTTGTACCATGAGGTGCAATGATGCCCTGCTATTTATTGATTTTTGATTTAAACGACAATGCTGAACAGAATAATACAATTCTCCATCAGGCAGAAACTGCTGGTGGGAATTATGATACTGGCGCTGATTGCCTGGGGCATATACTCCATTAGGCAGCTGCCCATAGATGCCCTTCCCGATATTACCAATAACCAGGTCCAGATTATTACCTCCTCACCAAGCAATGGCGCTGAAGATATTGAGCGTTTTGTAACCTATCCGGTAGAGCAAACCATGGCCACTATTCCTGGAATAGAAGAAATCCGTTCCTTTAGCAGGTTCGGCCTTTCAGTTGTGACGGTGGTGTTTAAGGAAAATGTAGAGATTTACTGGGCCCGCCAACAGGTGAGCGAAAGGCTTACCGAAGTGGAAAGAGCCATTCCCAAGGGGATCGGCATGCCAGAGATTGCACCATTAACAACCGGACTGGGAGAGATTTACCAGTACGTAATCCATCCCAAAAAAGGATATGAAAAAAAATATGATGCTACCGAGCTCCGCACCATTCAAGACTGGATTGTTCGCCGCCAACTCCTGGGCGTAGAGGGCGTAGCAGATGTAAGCAGCTTTGGGGGATACCTAAAGCAGTATGAGATTGCCCTTAATCCCGATAAGCTCAGAAGTATGGATATATCCATCAGCGATATTTTTAAGGCACTCGAAAAAAACAACCAGAACACCGGCGGATCTTATATCGATAAGAAGCCCAATGCCTATTTTATCAGGAGCGAGGGACTTATCAACAGTATTGAGGACATTGAGAACATCGTTGTACGGACCAATGAAAATAGCATTCCAGTGCTGATCAGAAATGTAGCTGAAGTGAGGATCGGTGCGGCCACCAGGTACGGTGCCATGACGAGAAACGACCAGGGCGAGGTAGTAGGGGCTGTAGTGATGATGCTAAAGGGTGCCAACTCTTCTAAGGTTATCGCAAATGTAAAAAACCGGATGGATCAGATTGCAAAGAATCTTCCAGAAGGCGTGGTTATCGAGCCATTTCTCGACCGCACAAAACTGGTAGACAGTGCTATTGGTACGGTGACCAAAAACCTGGCAGAAGGCGCATTGATTGTGATCTTTGTGCTGGTACTGCTTTTGGGGAATTTCCGTGCTGGGCTGATTGTGGCCTCGGTTATTCCGCTTGCCATGCTTTTTGCCATATGCCTGATGAACCTTTTTGGCGTCAGTGGAAACCTGATGAGCCTTGGCGCTATAGACTTTGGGCTAATCGTAGATGGAGCGGTAATTATAGTAGAGGCATCTCTTCATCATCTGGGTATCCGAAAAAACAAAAGCAGGTTAAGCCAGCAGGAGATGGATGCAGAAATTTTTGAATCTGCTTCCAAAATCCGTAACAGTGCTGCTTTCGGCGAAATCATTATCCTCATCGTTTACCTGCCGATTTTGGCACTGGTTGGCATAGAAGGTAAGATGTTTAGGCCAATGGCTCAAACGGTGGCTTTTGCTATCCTTGGCGCTTTTATCTTGTCGTTAACTTATGTGCCTATGATGAGTGCGCTATTTTTAAACAAAACCATCAGCACCAAAAGAAATGTATCAGATAGGATTATGTCTTTTTTTCAAAGGATGTATACCCCAATGCTCAATTTTGTACTTCGGGCAAGGGTGGCCGTTGTGGGCATTGCAATTGGGTTATTTGCCATTTGCCTTATTATTTTCAACTACCTGGGTGCCGAATTTATTCCCACGCTAGAGGAGGGTGACTTTGCAGTAGAAACCAGGGTACTTACCGGAAGCAGTCTTTCTCAAACCATTGAAGCTGCTACACGGGCTGCAAAGGTATTAAAGGCAAATTTTCCTGAAGTAAAAGAGGTAATCGGAAAGATTGGCTCTAGCGAGATTCCTACCGACCCCATGCCGGTAGAAGCCTGTGACCTGATTATTATCTTAAAGGATAAAGGAGACTGGACAAATGCTTCGACCAGGGATGAGCTTGCAGGCAAGATGCAGGCCAAGCTTGAACAGTATATTCCTGGGGTTACTTTCGGATTTCAGCAGCCCATCCAGATGCGCTTTAATGAACTCATGACTGGTGCCAGGCAGGATGTTGTAATCAAGGTTTATGGAGAGGATTTTTCGAAGCTAAGTACTTATGCAGCCAAGATCGGTACTATAGCCAGAAAAATCGAAGGTGCTGAGGATGTTTATGTGGAACAAGCCTCAGGACTTCCACAGGTTATCATCAAATTTCATAGAGAAAAAATTGCGCAGTTCGGACTGAATATCGAGGATGTGAATACCGCTATCCGCTCGGGATTTGCCGGAGAGGTTGCAGGACTTGTATTTGAAGGCGAAAAACGGTTCGATATGGTTGTGCGTCTGGAAAAAGAAAACAGGCAGTCGCTTGAGGATGTGAAGAACCTGTTTGTAACCGCACCCAATGGCAACCAGATTCCGCTGGAACAGCTGGCTGATATCCAGTACAGGGAAGGGCCAAACCAGATCCAGCGCGATGATGCAAAGCGGCGGATTACCGTTGGCTTTAATGTGAGGGGAAGGGATGTGGAAAGTATCGTGAAAGAAATCCAGCAGAAGATTGATACAGAGGTTAAGTTTTTACCAGGATATTATCCAACCTTTGGAGGCACTTTTGAGAACCTGCAGGCAGCCACTAAAAGATTGGGTATTGCCGTACCACTGGCACTATTACTCATTTTACTGTTACTTTATCTTACTTTTTCATCAATTAAACATGCGCTTTTAATTTTTACCGCAATTCCATTGTCAGCCATTGGGGGCGTATTTGCCCTATGGGCACGGGGCATGCCATTCAGCATCTCCGCAGGCATCGGCTTTATTGCGCTCTTTGGTGTGGCGGTACTGAATGGTATCGTACTGATCAGTGAATTTAACAGGTTAAAAAAAGAAGGAATGAAAGATATTCTCGAAATTATCAGAACAGGAACTTCGGTCAGACTTCGCCCGGTTATTATGACGGCGCTTGTGGCCTCTCTGGGCTTTCTCCCAATGGCTATCTCTGGCGGAAGCGGTGCTGAAGTACAACGCCCATTGGCAACGGTTGTTATCGGTGGACTGATCTCTGCAACACTTTTAACCCTTTTAGTACTTCCCGTGCTTTACATTTGGGTAGAAAAAATGGGCAGGAAAAAAGTAAGAATTGCTCCGGTAGCAGGCATAATAATCATGTTGATTACCTTGTTTGGATTGCAGCCTGTTAAGGCCCAGACTGCGTTAACCCTTGAACAGGCGGTATCTTCGGCATTGGAAAACAATAAGGCGATTAGCGGAGCCACCCTGGGCGTTGGGTTGCAGCAGGCGCTCCGGAAAAGTGCCTTTGAAATGCCCAAAACTGAAGTGTCTATGCTTTACGGGCAGTACAACAGCCTGGTTAAAAACGACAACAACTTTACCGTCTCGCAGAGCATTCCATTTCCAACACTTTTCGCTGCAAATGCGGCACTGGGCGATGAACGCATCAAAGCAGGCCAGCTTCAGGTGGCCTCAAGTAAAAACGAACTCATTTTTCAGGTCAAGACGGTTTATACCAATCTTCAGTACCTGTATTCGAAAGAAAAACTGCTGATCGAACAAGACAGCATTTATAAGGGTTTTGTAAAGTCTGCATCGCTAAAGTACAAAACCGGCGAGGGCAACCTGCTTGAAAAGGTAGCCGCCGAGACGCAGCTCAAGGATGTACAGAACCTGCTCGATCAGAACGGGGCTGATATCGAAATTTATAAAGCGCAGCTGGCTACACTTCTGGGCAGGAGCGGACAAGCCCTAATTGCTGACAAGTTTTTAAAGGAAACGCCTGAGGTTTCGATCGGAGATACGGCTCTTTTAAATGAAAATCCAGCCATTGCCTATTTCAGGCAACAGATCGTGATCGCCGAAAAACAGCGGAAAGTAGAACTGGCCAAAGCACTGCCCGATTTTACCCTTGGTTATTTCAACCAGTCGCTAACCGGTTTTCAAAACATTAATGGCAATGATGTTTTCTTTGGTCGCGACAAACGCTTCCAGGGCTTTCAGGTGGGACTTTCCGTTCCGCTGTTTTACAGGGCCTATTCTGCGAAAGCAAAGGCTGCATCAATTAACAGGGATATTGCCTCGAACGACCTGGAGCTCCAGCAGCGAAAACTAACAGGACAATATCAGCAGGCCCTGGGCGAATACCTGAAAAACAGGAAACGTTACGACTATTTTATTACCTCGGCCCTGGCCAACGCGGCATTGATCTTAAAAAACAGCCGGATTGCCTATCAGAATGGTGAAATAGGCTATTCAGAATATCTATTGAACCTTAAACAGGCGAATGGTATTTACGAGGGGCGTTTGATGGCCCTGCTCCAGTTAAGCCAGAGCATCAACCATATTGAATTTTTGACCGGTAACAACAAATCATTTTAAGCATAATCTCATGAGATCCATATATAAACATTTTATCCTGCTATCCTTTCCATTTTATCTGGCTGGCTGTAGTAGCCCCAATTCGGAGAAGGAACCCGAAAAAGAAGCCGTTCACGAAGAGCGCGATATCGTAACCCTTACCCCAGAACAGTACAAGTTAACGGAGATTACCCTGGGAGCTATTGAGCTTAGGGAATTAAGCGGAACAACGAAAGTAAACGGCGTGCTCGACCTCCCGCCGCAAAGCCTGGTATCCATTTCTACACCGCTGGAAGGGATTGTAAAAAGTACCAGTATGCTGCAGGGAAAACGGGTAGCCAAAGGGGAGCTTGTAGCTGTCATGCAGAATCCGGAATTCATTCAGATGCAACAAGACTATCTGGACTATAAAAGCCAGCTGCAGTTTCTAAAGCAGGAGCTCGACCGTCAGGAAGAATTGGCAAAGGAAAACGTAAATTCTAAAAAAGCATTGCAGAAAGCAAGGAGCGAATACCAGAGTGTAAGCGCTAGATTACTGGGACAACGTTCAAAACTTTCCATTATGAATATCAGTTTTTCGGCACTTGAGAAGGGAAATATCCAGAAAACGTTTAACCTTTATACACCAATGGCGGGTTATGTTACGCAGGTTAATACCAATATAGGTGCCTTTGCCAGCACCACTGATGTGTTGTTCAAAATTGCCGATACCGAACACCTGCATGCAGAGCTTACGGTATTTGAAAAGGATGTACCCAAGCTTAAGCTTGGGCAGAAAGTCCGTTTTGTACTGGCCAATGAAGAAAAGGAACGCATGGCTACGGTTTATCTCATCGGCAGGGAAATTAGCAAAGAGCGTACCGTGCAAATTCATTGCCACCTGGATAAGGAGGATACACAGCTGCTTCCGGGCATGTACCTTAAGGCTTATGTAGAGAGCGGCATGAACAAGGTTGAAGCGCTGCCCGATGCGGCAATTGTTGAATTTGAAGGTAAAAAATTCGTGTTTATAGATCAGCCTGGTGATAAGGGGAATAATACTTACCGGTACAGGATGATGGAAGTAAAAGCAGGTGTTGCCGAAAATGGTTACACCCAGGTTTCTTTTGCCGGGCAGATAAGTGATGTAAAGGTGGTGACAAAAGGCGCCTACGATCTGTTAAGCAAAGTAAAGAATGCCGAAGAAGAAGGTGAGGAACATTAAGTGTTTAAGCTTTATAGTTGGCAGAAATTGCTGCCATGAATAACAATTCATTTTTTAAAAGATCTGTATGCACGTTTGAACTGCACCGATTTAAATATTAACTTTAGTCGCCAGATAAATTAAGATGACTACAAGAAGAATTTTTTTGCAAACAGGAATATTGGGGCTAACTGCCACAACGCTGATCAATATCCCCTCAGTTTTTGCAGCACCTGCTAAAGGGAATGTTGCGGGTAAAGACGCTTTTAAATTAGCAATTGCCGGTTATAGCTTCCTTAACTTTAACCTTGACGAATCGCTTAAAATGATGAAAAGGGTTGATGTACATTACCTCTGTATTAAAGACTTTCATTTGCCTTTTAAAAGTACAGCAGCAGAAATTACTGCCTTTCATGTTAAACTAAAGGATAATAATGTAGTTGGATATGCCGTAGGGCCTATATACACCAAAAATAAAGAAGAGATCGACAATGCATTTGATTATGCCAAAAGGGTTGGTGTTGATCTGTTGATCGGTATTCCAGCTCATGCTGACCTTGAGTACGTTGCCCAAAAGACAAAAGAATATAATATTCGTTATGCCATTCATAATCATGGTCCCGAGGATAAACTATATCCAAATGCAGAAAGTATCTACAACCTCATTAAAAACCTGGATCAACGTGTTGGTATATGCTTTGATATGGGGCATAACAAGAGAGATGGGCGGGATTCGGTTGCAGATCTTCAGAAGTTTTCGAAACGTATTTTTGATATGCATTTAAAGAATGTAACTGTAGCGGCAAATGAGGGTACCACTTGCGAACTCGGTCGTGGCGTAATTGATATCCCAGCATTCGTAAAAATGCTGAGAAAGGTTAATTACCAGGGCTGCTGTAGTTTAGAATATGAAAAAGACATGAAAGATCCCTTGGCAGGAATAGCTGAATCTGTTGGCTATTTTAGGGGTGTTTGCGATGGTACCCGCTAATTTCTGTTTGCAATTAATGGTAAATTCATGATTGATATGCGGTCTTTTCCTTCGGCCGCATATCAATTTATACCATCTGTTTGGAAAGGATCTGTTCGCGTAATCTTACTAGGATACTATACATGAATGATACTATATTTGTGAAAACAATTAATGCGAAGAATCAAATACATGCAATTTAAGATTTTGCAGCGGGTTCTGCAGAAGTCAAAATTTAGCACATGAGCATGCCGATTATCGTTAAAAACAAGATTCAGGAAAATAGGATGCTCAAGGTATCGCCATTTAGAAAAGGCGTACGCATCACCGCACCACATAAGCACAATAGCTATTTCGAAATCATCTACCTTTCAAGCGGAAGCGGTTTTCATTATATAGATTCGCAAGATTTTGAGATCTTTCCTAATAGTGTTTTTTTTGTAAGGAAGGAACAAATGCATTACTGGGAGCTTACCTCAGAACCGGAGGGCTATGTTGCCATCATTAAAAAGGGCTTTATTGATCAGAGTATTGACAAAGAGATAAGCAGGCTATTACTGCAATTGAGCAGGAATGCCGTTCTACAATTGAAAAATGCAGCAGCCCTTAATAAAATCTTTCAATTGCTTGTAGATGAGGTTGATGTAGCTGATCATTCATCTCATACAGTTGTAGAAGGATTGTTAAAGGCATTGTTGGGAAAAATCCAATCGGAGGGTGAACTATTGCCCGCAGGTAGAAAGCAGGATGGCAATGGCCTGTGCTATCAGTTCCGTGAAATTTTGAGCCAGGAAAAACAGTTAAAAAACAGTGTTGCCCATTATGCAGGCAAATTGAATACCTCTCCACAGAACCTCAATCTGGCATGTAAGAAAGAAATGAATATCTCTGCTTCGGTGGTACTTTCAGAATTCATTATCAATGAAGCTAAACGTTTATTGATCTATACCGATAACACGGTTGCTGAAATAAGCTTCGGCCTCAGTTTCAATGATGCATCACATTTTGTAAAGTATTTTAAGCGCTTTACAGGTTTTACGCCCCAAAATTATCGGGCAAGCCTTGTTTAATACCATACTATTTTCAAATGTACCGTGAGAAAAGGAATTTTACCTGCTTCTTTGCGGTATTTAATATCCACTTAAGAATAGAAGAGCTTTAATCATTTTTTATACCGTTCATGCAACTCTCCAGATCCATCGTGCTTCTTTTGCTTGTTTTTTTTAGTCAAACCGTCAAGGCTCAAAATGTTACCCTTAAGGGTATTCTTATCGATCAGCAGACCAAACAGCCGCTCGAATATGCCAGTATAGCACTCTTAAAAAAAACAGATTCGACAGTAGTTGGAGGTGTATTAACCAGGTCTAACGGGGCATTTGAGATCAATAAGCTTCAGGTTGGCCAATACGTACTGAAAATAGCTTACATCGGTTATAGGAACAAGTTTATTCCCGTAAACATTAATGATACAAGAATAGTTAACCTGGGTTCGGTTACGCTCACACCAGCCAGCGAGTTGTTAAACCAGGTGAATATTAGCAGTGGAAAGGTTAATGCCTCCAATAAAATCGATAAACAATCTTACCGCGCAGATCAGTTTGAAAGTGCAAAAGGCGGAACCGCAATTGATGTGTTAAAGAACCTGCCTTCCGTTGCTGTTAACGGAGAGGGACAGATCAGCGTTAGAGGATCGACCGGATTTCTTGTACTCGTGAATGGCAAGCCGGTACTTACTGATGCACAGACTGTTTTAAGCCAGTTATCTGCCAATAGCCTGGAAAATATAGAACTGATTACTTCTCCATCTGCTAAATATGATCCTGACGGAAAGGCGGGTATTATCAATATCGTTACCAAGAAAGGTGCTAACGACGGATTTACCTTGACGGCCAATGCCCAGGCCGGACTTCCAAGTACAACTGACTATGACAATAAGGAAAAGCCCAAGCGTTTTGGGGGCGATGTTACGCTGAACTTCAGAAAAGATAAATGGGATATTTCTGTAGGTGGAAATTACCTTAGAAATGATAATGCGGGCTACCGTGAAGGAGATGTGTTTACCAAGAATTTCACCAATAATACCATTACACGTTTTCCCTCGAACGGTGAACGTAGTTTTGATAAATATAATTATGCAGGCAGGTTATCTGCTATTTATACCCTGGATAAAAACAACTCCTTTTCTGTTGGTTTTTTTAGTGGAAAGCGTTATCAGGCCCGTCTTGCAGATCTGGTTTATACCAATAGTACCTCAGATCTTTCAACAGGGCTTCCCATTAAGTCAACCACATATTATAACTCCAACCTGCAAACAAAGGAAGGCACGTTTACACTGGGCAATCTGGATTATACCCATACTTTTGCGGATAAATCCTCATTAACAGCCTCATTGTTATATGAAAATGCAAATCTTTATGGCAATACCAAAAATAGAAATCTTGGTTATCCCAATACAGCCGATACTATACAGTACGTTTTTAATCCCTATAAGAACCCGATAAATGGCTACAGGTTTAAGTTAGATTACGCCATTAATGTTGGTAAAGGGAAACTCGAAAGCGGTTATCAGTTCAGATATGATACCCAGGATGGGCAGTTTGATTATTTTGTAAGCCCTGCCATTTCGCAGCCGGATGCCAACAGGTTTAGAGGAAGTGCCAGCGCAAAAAACCAGATACATTCGGTTTATTCGCAGTATTCGGGCAAACAGGATAAACTGGAATATATTGGAGGACTGCGTTACGAATATGCCACCAGACGGTTAAATCTTTCTTACGATCCCGCAGTGCATGAGCTAGACCTTTCTAACCTTTTCCCCTCCCTGAACCTGCTTTACAATGTTAATGATGGGCTGAAGTTAAAGGCTGGCTATTCCAGAAGGATTCAGCGTACCAATAATTATGAGCTTAATCCTATACCCGAACGAGAACACTCAGAAACATTAGAACAGGGCGACCCGGATCTAAAACCATCTTTTATCGATCTTGTAGAACTCGGACTGACCAGAACCTTTAAAAAGGGCTCTTTTTTTACAACACTATATTATCAGAACATTAAAAATCCAATACAGCGTGTAAATAGCGTTTATGCTGATACGATTTTGAACAGGGTATTTACAAATGCAGAAAAAGCACGTTCTTTTGGCCTTGAAATGGGAGCCAATCTCCAACCTGTTAAATGGTGGAGCCTATATCTGGGCGGTAACGTTTATAATTATAAGGTATCTGGAGATTTAAATGTGCTGGGCAGCAGTTCGTTAGTAGATAATGCAAACTGGGTATACTCGATAAATGCCAATACCAGCTTTAAACTCAATAAAACCTGGAGTGTGCAGGGAAATGTTAATTATTTATCAAAGCGGCCGACTGCGCAGGGCGAAGATTCAAAGTTTCTGGTTCCCAATACTGCTGTTAAGAAAACATTTATGGATGGACGTTTTTCTGCAACCCTGCAGTGGCAGAATATGGATATTGGCATGAACCAATCAAACAGACAACGGATAACAACATTTGGAAAAGATTTTTATACCACCACCAATTATATTTATGAAACCGATGTGTTCATCCTGAATTTCAGCTTTAACCTGAACAAACTTATTGGTAAATCCAAACTTCCTACCAGCGAATTCGGCGATAAGGAGTTTTAAGATGGCAGTAACCTCTATCAATAACATATTCTAAAAATCGGCGTCATCTCCCGAGCAACGCGTAGTGTTCCAAAGGAAACTTCTTCGGAGATGACGATTCATTGGCGCTGAGCTTACATGATCAAAATCCCTGATTTTTACGATATATATTTTAGCATTCCTGTTTTTTGTCCCGCTATTTAATATCGCTAAAAAAAATACTGCACGAATCCACTTTCCGTAGAAACAACAAAATATGTCTTAAATCGATACGGTATTCTCGCATTAACAATACAACGGTGACATGCGAATATCAGACCGCTTCCCCATTCTGTTTTGATAAGAAAAATCGTAACTTGCAGTAGACCAAATATACTAGCATGCAGTTGTTATTGCCCTACGCTGACCCAACGAAATATCTACAGGAACTGACGACGAAGTACGGTTTTTCCTCAAGGGATACCTGGTCCTCCAAGAGCATTATCCTTCCAGAGCATATGGGGACTGGATTTGTTCAGGTTTTTATCAAAAACGATATCCATTTTTTTCGCGGCATTTGGGATTTTAATGAACCTACACAATTTTATTCTCCCGACCCGGTCGGACAGCGAGGGTTGATAGATTTTCGGATCAGCAATGAAGACCAGCTCTTACATTCTGCTGCGCTGGAAGGCGCTAAGAAATTTGGCTGGGAAATTACCCGTGTTGATGGAATACGGTTTTTTATCCCGGAGGCATACTTTATAGGAAATATAACGGAGTTAAGCAGACGGTTTCAAAGCTGTGCACATCATCCTCAAGTTAAACAGCTCATCAAGCAGCTCTTTGAGATTTCCGCCCGCGACTTTTCCAATACCATGCTTCTGGACGCCAAGTTGACGGAATTTATATATTACCTGATCCGCCATTTAAGCCAGAAGGAAATAGAACCTGCTGATGGCGATGGCCTTACCCAAAGACGTCTGGACAGTATAAGAGAAGCACATACCCGGATCATGTCTAACATGGACACAGAAATAAGCGTTTTACAGCTGAGCCGTTGGGTTGGACTGAATGAGTGTGATCTTAAAAGGGATTTTAAAAAAGTATACGGATTGCCGATCCGTCAATATATTATTCAACAAAAAATCCAGATGGCAAACCTATTGGTTGCCGAGAACCATGTTGATCTTGCCGAGGCAGCAAGGAGTTTGGGTTATACCAACATCAGGTATTTCGAAATGCTTTTTAAGCGTTATTACGGTAAAATATAGAAATTCCCGTTTCGACTAAATTAATTCCCGTTTCGATTTTTATAATGCATGCATAATAATTAGTTTCATGTCAGCAAGCAAAACTTGCCGCTAACCAACTATTTTATGCTGAATTTATCTGTGCTTTTGGAGGATAGTGCCTCAAGATTCGGAACCCGTCCGGCTTTCAGCTCCGGCAGCACTGATTTTACTTTTCACCAGGTAAATGTTATGGCCAACCAGCTAGCCAATGCACTTAAAAAACTAGGCATCAGGAAAGGTGAAAAGGTGGCCATGACTTGCCCAAACTGCATCTGGTTTCCGGTTATTTATTATGCAGTGCTAAAAACAGGTGCTGTAATGGTTCCACTGAATATCCTCCTTAAGTCTGATGAAATAAAATACCACCTTCAGGACGCCCAGGCAGCGTTTTATTTTTGTTTTGAAGGAACTCCTGAAATGCCGGTTGGGAAATTAGGTTGGAATGCTTTTGACCAGGTACCTGGCTGCAGGAATTTTGTTTTGATAGGCGCTGACAAGCTTGCTCAGAAAGGAAGTTATACGTTGGCTGAACTGATGGCCGGAGAAGATGAAGACTTTGATAGCTGCGTTACCGATGCAGAAGATACGGCTGTGATTATTTATACATCTGGAACTACAGGAAGGCCAAAAGGCGCAGAACTTACCCATATCAATCTTTATTGCAATGCCGTTCTCTCGACTGAACTGTTTTCCCTTTCTCAAACAGATGTCCAATTGATTGTTCTTCCGTTATTCCATGTATTCGGCATGACGGTGTTGATGAACGCAGGCCTTTACAGGGCAGCTCATGGTATCCTTTTGCCACGGTTTGATGCGAAAGATGTTATCGAAAATATCAATAAACATCAGGTAAGCATTTTTGCAGGCGTACCCACAATGTACTGGATAATGGCCAGCTATATCCATCCCGAAATCACTGATCAGCAGGTAAGTAATGCTTTGCGGATCTGCATTTCTGGCGGAGCTTCTCTGCCACTGGCTGTACTGGAGGGTTTTGAGCAAAGGTTCGGTGTTCAGGTGCAGGAAGGATATGGGATGAGCGAAGGCTCTCCGGTAGTCACCTTCAACGATCCAAAAATCGGTCGCAAACCCGGATCTATCGGTACCCCGGTTTGGGGTGTCTCCGTAAAAATAATCGATCCGGAAGGTCATGAGGTTCCAAACGGTGAAAAAGGAGAGCTGATCTACAAAGGGCATAATGTGATGAAAGGCTATTTCCGCAGGCCAGATGAAACCCGGGAGGTACTTCGCAACGGCTGGCTACACTCTGGTGATATTGCCATAAAAGATGACGATGGCTTTTATTTCATTGTTGACAGACTAAAAGATATGATCATCAGGGGTGGAATGAATATTTATCCAAGAGAAGTAGAAGAAGTGATGATGAAGCATCCGGCAGTATCGCTTGCTGCTGTTGTGGGCCTGCGGGATGACAAGCTTGGTGAAGAAGTAAAAGCATTCATTGTATTAAAAGAAAACCAGCAGGTCGCTGAAAGGGAGATTATCGACTGGTGCAGGGCGATGCTGGCCTCTTATAAGTGCCCCCGCTATGTAGAATTCAGAGCGGCATTGCCCTTAACCGCTACCGGAAAACTGTTTAAAAAAGAACTGAAAAATAATTTATAATGATGAAAAAGGCTATTTTGATAAAAGTGCTTATTTTCTTGCTGCTGGGATCAATGGATGCCATGGCACAGCAAGATACTGTAAAGCTCAAGGACGTAAAATATGGAGGTTTTGAACGTAACCTCATGGATGTTTACCTTCCGCCAGGCCGGGCACCCAAAACACCTTTTGTAATCCTGATCCATGGCGGTGCATGGGTGCAGGCCGGCAAGGAATATGTCAGAGATTTTCAGCAGTACCTGCTCAGCCAGGGTATTGCTTCGGTTAATATTAACCATAGGTATGCCAATGATTCCACTGTTCATTATAAACAGATAATGGAGGATGTAGACAGTGCGGTAAAGTATTGCGCAGACCATGCTGGTGAATGGAATACCCGTGCAGATGGTTTTAGTACTGCAGGTTTTAGCTCAGGGGCGCATCTGGCACTTTTGTATGGGTATACTTCAAAAAGAAAAATAAATGCCATAGTAGATTTTAGTGGCCCCAATAACTTTACCGATACCGCTACACTGAATTATTGTGTAAAGGCAGGACTGATAGGATTGGTAGAAAAAATCACCGGCGACCGCTTTACAGGTGTTAGCCATGTACCAGCAAGTTTTTCGTTGGCAAGTCCTTATACCCATGTTAAAAACATCCCTACTTTCATTGCGCATGGAACCATCGATCCGGTGGTAAAAGTTATCCAGTCGCAGCAGCTGGCCCAAAAACTTCAGCGTATGCATATTCCTTTGAAATTTATTGAAGTGGAAGGCCTGGCACATGATCTGGATAAAAAACCGCAGGAAAAACTAAAACTATACCTGTCAGCTGTTGCATGGCTCAAAAAATACGGACAAAAAAGATAAAAATATGAAAAGACTAAGCACATTGTCCCTGATCATGCTAATGGCATGTACAGCCGTTTTCGCACAGACAAAAAAACAGAAAAACACCGTTAGGCCGCTTACTGCGGCAGAGGTGAGTACCCGCTTATCGCCGGAAATCAAATTACTCGCCTTCGGTCCGGTTTCAAAACTTGATAGTACCTTTATTGCCAATGCAAGAAAAGCGGATAAGGCACGTCCAACGCCTAAGCTTAAAAACGGAGACAGCGTAGAAATTTCCGACCTTAATATACCAGGGCTGAAAAAAGGCGATCCGCTGGTGCCCATACGGGTTTACCGGCCAAAGTACGCCAACGGTAATGTTCCATTGCTGGTTTGGTTTCACGGCGGCGGTTTTATTGCAGGAAATCTTACCAGCGATCACCAGGCCTGCGCTACGATGAGTATCCGCTCGCAGGTAGTGGTAATATCAGTCGATTACAGGCTTGCCCCTGAACATGTATTTCCGGCAGGGGTGAATGATGGTTATTCAACCCTGCTCTGGAGTATTTCCAATGCAAAAACTTATGGGATAGACACCGCTAAAGTTGGTGTGGGCGGAGGAAGCGCCGGAGCAGCAATTGCAGGAAGCATCGTACTTAAGGCCAGGGCAGAAAAAGGCCCGAAAATAAAGGCCCAACTGCTGGTTTTTCCTCCCGCAGATATGGATACAACTCATGTATCGGTAGTGGAGTTATGGAATATTCCCGGTATTAAGGGAGCCGACATGACCCGCTACCTGAAATACTATCTTGGAGAAAAACAGTATAAAAATGTTCCTGAACATGCACTGCCCGGGCTGACCCAAAATTTAAAGGGCCTGCCGCCAACCTATATTTTAACCTGCGGCGTCGACCCTTTGAGGGATGGCGCACTCTTATATGCGCAAAGACTTATTAATGCGGGAATATTTACAGAGCTGCACAATTACGCCGGGTACCCTCATGGCTTTGTTCCAGAGCGGGCAAATACAGAGCTCTACTACATGGCAAAAAAACTACTGAACCAATAATATAAACTATCGGTTATGAAAAGAAAATTACACAACAATCTAAATTACAGAAAGCTTTTTATGCTTTTGGCCATGTTGCTGTTTGCTGGTATATGTACCGCTCAAACCAACTCTTTTTCAGGTAAAGTTACCGACGAGCAGGGAAATGCTATTCCCGGTGCAACTATTAAACTGAAAATAACCGGACGAAGCACGACTACCGACCAGAACGGTGAATTTGTTTTTACCAATATCAGTGCCCAAAAGGAAACTGCAACCGTTTCTTTTTTAGGTTTTATCACCCGGGAAATAGCTTTGTTAGCCAACACTAAAGCGGTGATCAGGATGACAACAGCAGTGAATACGATGGATGAAGTGGTGGTTACAGGAATGTTCGATAAGCGAAAACGTATTGATGCTTCCGTAGCAATTACCACCTTAAACAGTGCACAGA
Organism: Pedobacter kyonggii; assembly: GCF_004310665.1. Taxonomy (GTDB): domain Bacteria; phylum Bacteroidota; class Bacteroidia; order Sphingobacteriales; family Sphingobacteriaceae; genus Pedobacter; species Pedobacter kyonggii. Next base: position 77,741 of record NZ_SIXF01000013.1, read on the forward strand.
TTGAACGCACTGTACCGGCAAGTGCTGCCGACCTTTTAAAAAATGCACCAGGTGTATTTGTAAATTCATCAAATGGTGAGATCAGGAACAGTGTTGCCTCACGCGGCATCACTGCAGGTTCGCAAGACGGAAGTTTTGGCTATGAATATGTTTCGATGCAGGAAGATGGAATCCCGGTAACCAATATTACCTATTTCAGTTATGGCCCCGATTTCTTCCTCAGGCCGGATGCAACCCTGGCCCGCTTGGAAGCCGTACGGGGCGGAACGGCCTCTGTTACAGCGGCAAATGCGCCTGGGGGAATCTTTAATTACGTTTCTAAAACCGGAGGTAATACCTTTGAGGGCGAACTCAGAACCAAATATGGCTTTCAGGGAAGTGATGGCGGCAATCCGCTCGCACGCGTTGATCTGGACCTGGGCGGGCCGATCAAAGATAACTGGTTTTACAATATCGGTGGTTTTTACCGGTATGACCAAACTGGCCGCTACCCGGGCTATCCCATTAATAACGGTGGACAGATCAAGGCAAACCTTTTAAAGAAATATAAAACCGGTTCACTGAAAATAATCGGTAAATACCTTCACGATAAAAACGGATATGCCCAGTTACTGCCTACCAACAGTTTCTCAGATCCAAAACCAAGTGAAGGATTCGATATATTTTCAACAATCCTGATGCCCAAATTTGATTTTACCTCCCCACGGTATATCGGAGGGGGTGATATCTCATTAAATCCAGCTAATGTGGTGGAAAGCAAATATAAATCGATAGGCACTGTTTGGGAACAGCAGCTTGGCAAAGGCTGGTCGCTCAGCAATGCTTTCCGCTACTCCCGGAATAATATCAATTACAGCACCACAAACGGCTCGATTATGAGTGGTACCGATTTTAGCAGTTACTTTCTGCTATCGGGAATGACCGGGCTTGGATTTGGGAACTATTCGTTCAAGGATGCCAAAACCGGAACTGAACTGATGAGCATCAATGCAGCGCCTGGACAGGGCGGTCTGCCTGCATACACGATCGTTAAGGATGTACTGCCAGGACAGGGCGTAAGCCCGCATTCGCTTTATTTTTCTGTATTGGGCAGTTATGAGAACCAGGTGAATGAGGTGATCAACCAGTTTGCTGTTAATAAAAAGCTTAAAAACATGAGCTTTAACGCAGGGATGTACTATGGAAGATCGGAAGCCCACCGCTTTTCTGGAATCAACGGAGTTGCTTTGGGTACCATCGAAAACCGGCCGAAACTCGTAAACCTTACCTTTACGGGCAGTACCCTGGGTGGCACCACCGGGGTTCATCAGGTAACCAATGCTGAAGGAATTGCACAGGCTAACGGCGACACAGGTGGCTTTCTTGACTTTAACGTAACGCAGGCACAATACGCCTTTTTCTTCAGCCAAACCTGGAACATGACCGATAAACTGACCTTTGATTGGGGAGGAAGGTACGAAACAGCCAAAGTAGAGGCGCATAACCAACGCACTTACTTTAAAACCGGTTTACAGGGCGGAACAGATAATGATCCGAAAACATTCTTCAATAACAATACGCTCGATCGTATCAGCTCAGTAGAATTCGAAAAAAGATTAAATACCTTCTCCTTTTCAGGCGCACTCAATTATAAGTTTGATGACAATACCGCTGTATACACCCGTTACTCAAGAGGTAAAAAATCGCCTGATATGGATGTATATTTTGCGGCCAACAGGCCCGAAACAGTGGCCTTGCTAAATCCTGAAGTACGTACCACCGAACAGGTAGAACTTGGCCTGAAAGCCCGGAGGAAAGATCTTGATTTATTTATTACGCCTTTTTACAGCATGTTAAGCGGGGTGCCAAACGGTTCGATTTTTACCAACGCAGATGCAACACTTTATACCACGCCCTCCCTGTATAGCAAGTACCGCACGTTTGGGGTAGAGATAGAAGGCGATTATAACCTGACCAAAAACTTAAGCCTGAGGGCTGTTGCAACCTTTCAGCGTTCCAAAATTGTGGAGGCAGAATATTGGGTAGCCAATAGTCCCGGAATAGCAGACGACACCAAAATATCTTATTCGGGTAACGAAACAGATAACAATGCGCGGATCATATCACGCATTACGCCCACTTATCACAATGACAAACTCTATCTTTTTCTCACCTGGTCTTATCTTGGCAAAAGACAGGCCAATGCTCCTAACGTGTTTTACCTGCCTTCCTTCTCCAATTTTGATATCGGCGCAGGGTACAATCTCACCCGTAAAATAACTTTGAGCGCAAATATCAATAACCTGTTCAATAATTATCAGGTAATGAGCTGGGCCAGGCCCGGAAACCTTTTAACACAGTTAAGCGGGGCAGGAAGCTTTAACAAGGCACAGTTTGATGCTGCGGTGGCCAATAATACACCTTATTTTACCATTTCCAACCCACCAAGAGCCTATTACTTAACTGCTTCGTACAAGTTTTAATTTGTTAGCTATATTTGATATTAACAATACCGGTCTTATGAAACGTTTATTCCTGTTCCTCTCCATTACCACCATATGTTTGTCGCTACACGGGCAGCAAATTGTCAAGTCCGGTGCCTTTCATCCTGAGCGTTTAGCCCGGATAGACCGGGTGGTTCAAAGTTACATCGATAGCAACTGGATTGTGGGGGCAGTATGCCTGGTCATGAAGGATGGGAAGCCAGCCTATTTTAAAGCATTTGGTATGGACGATAAAGAAAAAGGCAGGCCGATGCATAAAGATGCCATATTCCGTATTGCATCCCAAACCAAAGCCATTACCAGCACAGCGGTGATGATGTTATGGGAAGAGGGAAAGTTTCTGCTTGATGATCCGGTATCTAAATATATTCCCTCATTTGCCAGCCCCAAAGTGCTCGATAAGTTTAACGAAAAGGACAGTAGTTATACCACCCTGCCTGCTAAACGCGAAATTACCATCAGGGACCTGCTCACGCACACTTCCGGATTAGGCTATGCACAGATCGGTTCAGCCAAAATGCAGGCCATTTATGCCAAAGCTGGTATACAGGCCGGATTTTCTGACCATAAGCAGCTTTTGGCTGATGCTGTGAATAAACTGGGCACTTTGCCCCTTGAATTTAACCCTGGCGAACGCTTTAACTATAGTTTAAGTATTGATGTGCTGGGAAGGCTGGTGGAGGCCGCATCTGGCATGTCCTTAGACAGGTTTTTTGCCGAAAGAATATTTACACCCCTGGGGATGAACGATACCTATTTTCACCTGCCTGAAACCAAAAGGGGTAGACTGGTAACTGCATATACCGAAGATGCGAAGACCCGTAAGCCCGTTAAATGGGTTGATGGTACATTTCCGGGTAGTTCGATAAATTACCCGGTAAATAACAATGGTTATTTTGCAGGTGGGGCCGGATTGGTATCTACCATAACTGATTACGCTGCTTTTCTGCAACTGTTTATCAATAAAGGGAATTATCTGGGTAAGCAATTGCTGGCAAAGCATACCGTTGATGTGATGACCAGGAACCAGATCGGGGATATTTCATTGGGTGATGATAAGTTCGGAATTGGTTTTCAGCTTACAACAGCGAAGGGAAGTGGCAAATTGGGCTTATCTGAAGGAAGCATTTCCTGGGGAGGTTTTTTCGCAACCTCATACTGGGCCGATCCAAAAGAAAAACTTTCTGGCCTTTTATTCCTACAACAGTGGCCCTTGAAACACAGCGAGCTCAGCGACAAATATAAAGTGCTGGTTTATCAGGCACTGAATTAACAATCTGCCAAGTAAAACCGTTCGTCGGTATCCTTATTGAACTTACTAATTAGTAAATCATGAAAACTAAATGTAGTAGATCGGTGTTTGGTATCATAAAGTAAATCAGTTAATTAAGCGGTGAAAATGGGTAATTGCAAATATTGATTGCTATTTTTGCTGAATAGGTACATAGCCACAGGAAAAATATGAATACCAGAAGAGATTTTCTACAAAAAATGGGTGCATCAGCATTGATGCTGCAATTAAGTTCAATATCGGCATTTGCGAACGCTCCAGGCCAGAGCGAACAGCCTTACCAGGGTAGGGTACTCAGGGTAGCCATCATGGGTTTAGGCGGATATGGCACCCGTGTAGCAGAAGCGATGAAGGCCAGTACTAAGGCCAAGCTGGTAGGTGTAATTAGCGGTACGCCTTCAAAAATTAAAGAATGGCAAACCAAGTACAACATCCCTGAAAAGAATTGTTATAACTATGAAAACTTCGATCAGGTAAAAAACAATCCGGATATAGATGCGATTTATGTAATTACACCAAATGCACTGCACCATAGCCAGGTTATCCGGGTAGCAAAAGCCGGAAAACATGCCATATGCGAAAAACCGATGGCATTGAATGCCAAAGAGGGGCAAGAGATGCTTGATGCTTGTAAAAAAGCAAATGTAAAGTTACTGGTTGGTTACAGGTTGCATTTTGAGCCCCGTACACTGGAGGTGATCCGAATGAGGAATGCTGGCGACTTCGGTAAGGTCATGTTTTTCCAGGGACAATGTGGTTTTAAAATAGGCGATCCTACGCAATGGCGATTAAACAAGGCGCTTGCAGGAGGGGGATCAATGATGGATATTGGAATCTATGCGATTAATGGAGCCAGGTATATGGTGGGCGAAGAGCCAATCTGGGTAACGGCCCAGGAAACCAAGACTGACCCTGTAAAGTTTAAAGAAGGCGTAGATGAAACCATACAATTTCAATTGGGTTTCCCGAGCGGTGCGGTAGCCTCCTGCTTGTCTAGTTATAACATCAATCACCTGGATAGATTTTTTATGAGTGGCGACAAAGGATTTGCAGAAATGCAACCTTCTACCGGTTATGGTCCGATAAAGGGTAGAACACACAAGGGTGAACTCACACAGCCCATAACTACGCATCAAACTGTACAGATGGATGAAATGGCCACTATTATTTTTGAAGATAAAAAGCCGGTGGTTCCTGTAAACGGTGAAGAAGGTTTAAAAGATCTTAAAATTATTGATGCCATCTACCAGGCCGTAAAAACAGGGAAAAAGGTCGATCTAACTGCTTAGATAAGGGGAATTTTAAAGCGGATTTATTGGGTTATAGGTGCCTTTTGCCCAACAAAGTCCCATCGAAATAACTTCGTCCAATCGACGAATATGGCCTGCCTGCCATAACGAAAATTCAAGCCCGGCCATTACTTTAGGCAGGAAGCAGCACACCCGATTATTTTTGAACGAGATTACCAATTAATTGAACGAATAAGCAAAACGCCTTAACCTTACTATAGCCACTTTTGTAAACAACAATTACATAACAACAAAAAAGACTATGGGACTATCTGGTTTAGGAATTTTTCATACCATCATTGGTATCGTGGCCATCGCAGCGGCAATCATTTCATTTGTACGTTTTGGCAAAATTGATTTAACACATCTTAGTGGTAAAATATACTTTTATACTACTGCTGTTACGGCTTTAACTGCATTGGGAATCTCCAAACATGGAGGCTTTAATGCCGGGCATATTTTTTCGGTATTCATTTTTATTTTAGTGGTGGTGGCTTTTTGGCTTTCGGCAAAGCGAAATACCAATAACAAGGCCTGCTATATAGAGAATTTTTTACTTTCTTTTAGCTTCTTTCTGTCGCTCATCCCCACAGTGAACGAAACCTTTACCCGGGTTCCGCTGGGGCATCCACTGGCTAAAAATCCTACCGATCCTATAATTGCCCAAACATTGCTCGTGCTCTTAATCGCATTTGTTGCCGGTGCCATTTACCAGTACATTAAACAACGTAACGCGCTTAGAATACGGTAAACCAAAAATGCGATTTTGGGTTAAAGGATCTTTTTATACCAGATAAGCTAATGCATGGGCGCAGAAAAGCCAAAGCATGCATTAGTTTTTCTATTTTTATAGCAGAAGTTTTTTTTTAATATGATCATTGACCATAAAAAATACGATTTGTTTGGTAAATCCATTATCCAGAACATCAGGATAAAGGCACCTTTTACCTTCGATTTTCCCATTACTGATAATGCCTGCTTTTTGTACATGTTACAAGGTGAAATGCAATATCACCGCGACGAAGACCGGGTAAATATACCACATAAACATGCCTTGTTTTTAAATTGTATCCAGGCCAGCAAAACCATCAGTAACTTAAATGAAGAGGGAATCAATGAAATTATGGTCGTTAATTTTCATCCCGATATTTTAAAGCGGATCTACGACCGGGAGATGCCGGTTATACTTCAGGTACCCGATCGGATGGTTTCGAACAAAAGTCTTGAAATTTTAAACAACAGTTTTTTAATCGAAAAATATATCGAAGGCTTGCTGTTTTATTTTCAGCATCCGGCACTGGTTAACGAAGATATACTGGTTTTAAAGTTAAAAGAAATTATCCTGCTGCTGGCCCAAACTGCTAATGCCCGGGCCATACAAACCATATTTGCACAGCTTTTTTCGCCCACTACCTACACCTTTAAGCAAATTATTGAGGCCAACCTGTTTGAACAGCTCAGTATCGAAGCCCTTGCACAATTGAATAATTTGAGTTTATCGTCTTTTAAACGCGAATTTGCCAGACATTACAACGATACGCCAGCCAATTATATCAAAACCAAAAGGCTCGAAAAAGCTGCCGAAATGCTGATAATTTCAAACGAAAGGATTAAAGACATTGCTTTTAATTGTGGCTATAATGATTTGGCCAATTTTACCAAAAGCTTTCGCGATAAGTATAAGTGTACACCTAGTGATTTTCGGGAGCGTTAGATGGGCACTACAGGGATGCCAGGGTTTTTCTTGAAAAGTACACAGAAAGCCTCATCTGCTCGCCCATATCGTTTTTCATAGCCTATCAGTCCATCAATGTAATGGTCTAATTCTTTGTTCGATAAAGTAGTTGTTTTGGAAAGATCTTTCATTATCCATGGAAAGTTGTTATGGTTCGGATTCGGAGTGTGTAAAAATAAGGCATCGTTATAACTATCAAAATCGATCAACGTTGCCCATATTTGATAATCAGTTTGCAAATACTTTGCTTTTTCTTCGAGTAGATCAAAATGCCTAAATAGCTTGTCGAGATGAGGTTTGCGTTTTTTAAAACTATTATTGCCATAACCACGCCAGTCAAAATGTGTGTGCCATAAATCAAACCAGGCATGTTCAGGGGTATCGAAGTTCAATCCTGACCAGTTGCTGTTTTTTACCTTAAGGTTTTTATAATATCGTCTAAGTCCCCTATGTTTTTTTATTTTATTCATATTGCTGCATTTCAGCTTTATTTGCGCTAGATAGGTCTCAAGGTCGGACATTTACAAAACCATCAAAGCTGACTCCATTACCAAATTCACTTACAGTTTTACCCAATTTTAATGCATTAAATTTCTTCTTAATTTGATTAGAACCAGTGTTTCTAAAAACCTTTAGGTTTGGGATTTCATGTGTATAATTTTCAAAGTGGTCTGCAAATTCACTAAGAACTGTGTTATATGTTACAAGTCCACTTTCTTTTACCGTCTTAAAAAGCTGTCTATGTTCTTTTTGAACTATTAAAAAGTCAACTGGTGGAAGTATTATTGAAATGTGTTGCGGCCAAACACACGCAGTATATAATTGCCCATCTTCTTTGCTTTTTAAAATAAAGAAGCCTGAAACAAATAAATCTTCTGTCAGATTATTTTGAAGTTCTTCGCTATTAAATTGAAACCACCACAGGTCGTTTGATTTGTCAATAGGTAAATATTCAAAATTTAACTCAGTGAACTGGTCTAATGTTACGCCATCATTGTGTCTAATCCATTGTTCTTGAAAATGTCCTGCAGGAAATTTCCTTGGATTGTTAGAGTCGGTTTCATCTTGTGGATCTAAAACAAAAAGATCAAGGTCGCTTATGAGTTTTTCAATAATGGGGAATATTTCAAGTCCGAAAAATCTGGGTCTGAAAAAGTTGATACTGAAAGTGAAGTTCAGGTATTTATAGTCTTGAAAATTATCAAATACTTCGATACTGTCCTGTTCTTCTTCTGGTTCGTTCCAGTCAATGAGAAAATAAACTCCCGTGGCAGGATTTTCATAATGCCATTGTCTCGGATGATCACTAAGATTATGAGAAAGGTTTTTTGTCAGATATTCTGCTATTTGTTCTTCCGTTTGCTGACTGTCTTTTCGTTTGTAGAAGTATAGATCGAAGCTCATATTGATATTGCAGTAATTAGTAAATGGACAGCGTTTGCCTTAAACGAATCTTCGATTCATCCAATTTAGCAAAATTTCCTATCATGTATCTAGTATGATTTACTTTGATGCTCAAACGCTTATGAACGTTTCCAATGGATAAAGTGAGATTGAGCATAATTGTTAATTTAGTTCTGCAAGATATTAATTTTCGTGGAAAATGGATTTAAATTAATGGCGTACCTAAAAAATGTAACTGCAACAGCTGAGCCGTACAAACAAAATATTTGAGCCGTAGAAGAAAGTCTTGGGTATTTCGAATGTTGATCTTTGTTTCATGAACAACATCACAAAAATTCAGTTGGGTCAAAATGGCCCATTCGTATCTAAACTTGGTTTAGGCTGTATGCGCATGTCTTCTGTATGGGGTGGTGCTACGCCCAGCGAAACAGAAAGTATTGCCACCATTCAGGAAGCATTAGATAATGGCATTAACTTTTTAAATACAGGCGACTTTTACGGTGCCGGTCATAACGAAATGTTAATTGGCAAAGCGATTAAAGGCCGGCGCGACGATGCCTTTATCAGCGTAAAATTCGGTGCCATCTTTCACAACGGCCAGTGGTTGGGATTAGATCTGCGGCCCATCGCCATTAAGAATTTTATTAATTACTCACTAACGCGTTTAGGCATCGAAGCCATCGACCTCTACCAGCCTTGCCGAATGGACGACAGCGTACCGGTAGCAGACATCATCGGAACGGTTGCCGACCTGATTAAAGAAGGTAAAGTGCGTCACATTGGTGTATCTGAAATTACGGCTGATCAGCTTCGTCAGGCAAATGACACTCATCCCATAAGTGCGCTGGAAATCGGCTATTCGCTGGCCGACCGTCAGATCGAAAATGAACTGCTGCCTGCAGCAAAAGAACTGGGCATTGCCGTAGTAGCCTTCGCCAATACCGCTGAAGGTTTATTAACCGGTGACATGAAAGCGCCACTCGCAGAAAATGATTACCATAACCATTTCTCCCGTTTTCAGGGTGACAACCTGGTTCATAATCTCGAAAAAGTAGAAGTATTGAAACAATTGGCCCACAACAAAGGCTGTACACCTACGCAGCTTGCTATTGCCTGGGTAAAGGAGCAGGGTAATCATATCATGCCTTTAGTAAGCATGAGCCGCAGATCGCGCCTGCCCGAAAATATTAAAGCGCTTGATATTGTATTTACGCCGCAAGAAATGAACACTTTAAATACTACTTTTGCAGTAGGTGCCATACGTGGCGGTACTTATTTACAACGTTAAATGACCAATCCAAAAGAAATCCTCCCAGGCCTAATCTTTTATTCTTACCTCTCTGCCCAGCGGAAAGAAAAAGTGTGCTTCTGGAACCACCATACCCTGGTATTGCAGGTTTCGGGGCAGTTCACTTTAGAAACCGCTGGGCAAAGCATTTCGATGACCGGAGGAGAACTGCTGTTGATTGGCAAAAACCAGCTGGGTACACTCACCAAAACACCGCTGCCCGGAGGAAACTATGAAACCATCGTCATATCCCTTCAGGAAGAGCTTTTGCGCAAGATCGTATTGGAAGAAAAGTTAACAGCAGACCATAAATACATTGGTCCGCCAAATATCCTGATTCCATCAAACGAATTCCTCAAAGGATATTTCCAGTCTATTGTTCCTTATGCCCGAAGCTCGGGTGCCACCATGACCAATGAAATGGGTATTTTGAAAGTGAAAGAAGGAATTAAATTGCTATTACTTGCCCTACCGGCACTACGTAACTTTTTATTCGACTTTTCAGAACCCTATAAAATAGACCTGGAAAAGTTTATGCTGAGCAATTTTCATTTTAATGTGCCCATCGAAAAATTCGCGCAGCTTACTGGTCGCAGTCTGGCCGGTTTTAAACGCGATTTCCTGAAAACATTCGGTGCGCCACCCCGCCATTGGCTGCAGGATAAACGGCTAACAGAAGCCAAACACCTCATCGAAAGCAAACATCAGAAACCTTCTGCCATTTACCTCGACCTGGGCTTCGAAAGCCTGTCGCACTTCTCACATGCTTTTAAAAAGAAGTTCGGTATGGCGCCTACTGCGGTAAATTCGTAAGGTGTGGATTTTACGAAAGGATATTTTGGTTGTTGTTTTAGGTAGCGGCACTAAGACTAATGTCATTAATTTAAGTGCTATGCCGTTGTCAGTCTGATGGGGTAATTTATTTTACAAAAAATCAATATGAGTGACGTTTAATTGATTTCTTTTGCCCTAATGCGCTGTCTTGCCTCGGCTCGCCGCCGCCGAAGGGCTCTTTCTTTTTGGCATCAAAAAGAAACAAAAAATGCCGGCTGAAAATTTATTCATTTGTATTATAGTTTTCAGCTGCATTCATGAGGGCTTCGCCGTTTTCTTTCGAAGCTAGTGGGTTGGCTTGAGGAGTGCGGCCCGAAAAATTTGTTAGGCCGGGTTTAAGTAGAACGGGGATACGGTGGTGTGGCCTAGTTGGGCGGAAATACAAAATCGGTTAAAATATTGATTAATAGTAGTTTGTAAAATAACATCAATGGTAGCTTGTTGAAGACCTTTCTACAGTCGAAAATAAAAAAAACATGTGTTATTCACTTCGGCTTTGCTCAGTGTAGAGTTAGTAGGTGTGTGTTGATGTGATTACTATTATTCGTCACCCATTTTAAATATTCGAGAATAGTCTCCAAACTCTGTGTTTTTCAAATTTTCTTCAATTACTTTTTTTGCGATGTCAAAGTCCACAACTATACAACCGGCTTCCATTGTTCCGCTTCCAATACTACCACCATCTGCATAGCCAAGTCCAGTCGAAGCTAAAAGTTCGTCTAAGTGATTTTCAAGTCTATGGCGTTTATCAAGGTCTTCATCTGTACCGAAGCCGTCAATAATATATTCAACTTCCAAGAAAGCCATTTTATCATCATCAAATTCAGTATAACCTTCTTTCAGTTTAGCATCAATTTCCTTTTGCACTTTCTTACGGAAATTTGAAAAAAGCCCACCTGTAACTTTATTTTGCTCGCCAAGTTCTCCAACAATACCTGAATGTATTGTTGCTGTTTTTTCGTCATCCCAAGTCTCCCAATAATGAAGCTGATTATTTATTAATTTGTACAGTTTAAGCATGCTAATTTAGATTTCCTGTCAATTCTCTTTTTTTAAATGGGGGGATAATTTTTGAGATTATCTATTCTTCATAGTAGATGAATGTGTTGTTTCGTTCTGCTTTTATGTTGGTTTGAATTCTCCAACAATTTTTTGGTCATAATCATAGTTTGGCTCATTTGGGAAATTTCCATTTAAATCAGGAAATACAAGTTGTAAATACTCATATTTTTTGTCCTCATAATGCCTGATTGAAGATAACACATAATCAGATAAACTTTCATTGGTGACTTTAATAAAGTATACCGGAAACCTTTCCGTTAAGTCTGTAATTCTTTTATTTAGCGGAACAGCCCCATGTTTATATTGATCTGCATAATTTTTAATCAATTCCTCGGAAAGGTTTGGACCGAGACCTGAAATGAACAATTCAGGGATTTTGAAATTCTCAAAAATTCCAGTTGAGTAAGTAAAAGGTGTAGAATTTTCTGCTTCTAATACAGCAGTGGTATGATAGCCGTATTTACGGATATCATCATTCACTCTTTTGAAATATTTTTTCTTTTGTGCTTCAGTTATCTTCATCGCAGAACTTTTTGCAAAATAGTAGATAATATAAATATGCGCAACTACAAACCAAATTTGGCTTGTAGTTGACTAAATAACTCATTTTATCAATTACGCCATCTAGTCTTAGCATCTCGTTAAGTCCAAAGCCCAACTAATTATGGATAGATCTAAACAAAAAAAGCCCATCTCTCGATGTGCTCGGAACGGCCAAGTCATAGACAGGCCAGCTGATGCTGGATTTATTTTTTGTCGCCTTGTAATATGCCGTTGCTGCTTCCGGATCGGAAACGGTGACTTTGATCAGCCTGGCGTTATGATTGTGCAGCTCGATAGGCTGTTTCATAAATGGACCCCAATAGCAGAAATACCCTAACTTTCCTTCATCCAGCCCCTTTAGAAAGGTTTCGGGAATATCGTAATCTGTTACCTTGTAAGTTCCCCAAACTATGCGCTGGTGTTTTTGGGTTGCTTCAAATTGTTTGTTGATCATTCTCCAGACATTAAAGAAAATGAGGTCGACAGTCTCTATTTTCCTTGCAGCGGTCAATGTTGCCCATTTCTTCGGCGAATATCCCTGGTACATGTTTACCTTAAACACTTCTTTGCCTTTCCCATGGATGATTTCCAGTACGGTCTGGATCGTATCGCGGGTTAACTCATATGTTGAATTCTGCAACCAGTCGTCGCTTTTAGCAATCGGCCAGTCGATTTTGGTGTAGCCTAAATACTGCAGCTCTTTAATACGCGCATCAAAGTCCTTGTAATCGCTCAAATGCAGTTTAAGTCTGTCAACATCAGGGGTAATGGGCTTTTGGGCGAACAGACTTGTACTGATAATTAACAGAAATAAGGCTTGGAGCAAAAATTTGGTTTTCATAAAGAAATGTTTGGTGAGCGAAAATTGTCGGCCGAAAATACGGAGTATTTAACAAATCCCAAAAAATAGGCTAAAATGTCGGATGAGCCTCTAGTCTTAGCGTCTCGCTAAGACCCAAGCCAAACTAATTATGGATAGATCTAAACAAAAAAAGCCCATCTTTCGATGCGCTTTTAATCTTAACTAGGAGGTGCGGAATATCGAGCTTTTTGTCAGCAACCGTTATTTTTGTTAAAGTCACGTTTAAAAAGTACCTTATTATTTTGCTCAATATAGTCGCCCGATACAATCAAATAGGGATGATTAGGCGAATAGCCAGCGCTGTGGCTTCTTACTGTTATTTTGTCGTTAACTTTCAGGCCATTTAACTGCTGAAATTCCTTAAGCGTGAATTGCATCATGTATTCTTCGCCATCAATATGGATGATAAGCCATTTTGGTCCTGATTTCGCATTTGCGCGCTGAAAAGTAACAGAGGTGACCACGGCCTCCATATTACTGAAATCCTTTATGTACTTCCTTATTTTATCATGGCTGGCATGTACCTTTTTACCTTCAGGAGAAAGCTCCCATTCTTTGTACCTGATCCCGTCAGGAGAGGCCTCCCATTTTTTCCTGTCATCCACCATGCGGGCTTTCCGCTCAGCGGTAGACAAGGGCTTTGGGGATGGCTTAATTTCACGATTGGCAAATACTAATCCGCTTACCACAACCAGTGGTAAGATCAGCACATAGATGGTTTTTTTCATATGTTTTATATCCTTTCAAATTGATTAAGCGAATCTAGTTTGATATTTTTCGGATGGAGTAATTTGGATTGTAAATAAAAATGTAAATTTTGTAAATAAATCGTAAATCGTATTTGAAGGGCGATTTTAGCCTCGCTGTACACCTATACGTAACCAATGCAAGATCTTAAACCTTGAACGGCAAATAAAGACTGAGGTTACTGAAGAAAAACAGTGCAAAATAAACAGAAAACTGTTTTGTGAAACAAAGCCACTAGTGTAGATCAAAGGTTTTTTTGCGGGAATAAATAAACAAGGAATCTGAAATCATTAGCTGTTATCCTGTGATGATTGCTGGGCATCAGAATTAGAGTCCTGGGATGGTGATGAAGAGGGAATTGTAGAAATCACTACAATAGCGACAATAAAAAAGCCGATTGAAACCCAAACATTGACAACTCCCATCAGGTAGAGGATCCATAACGAACTGGAAATAATTAATAAAGAGGCAGTTATCCACTCAAGGTTTTGCCAAGCCCTTTTTAAAAATAATAAGCGAAAGTTGGCTAAGCCCATAAATGCGAAAATGCCGTAGAAAAATTTTTCCCAGAATCCTACAATACCGTAGGAACTTAAATCAAACCAGAACGAAGCGACTACAAATGTGAAAAATAGAAAGAAAGCTATATTAATCGCAATCAAAGAAAGTTTATTCAGGTTCCGACCACGATCATCACGATAAACGTACACTAAATTCATGTTTGCTACCGTTTTATACGGAATACAAAAAGCTGCTCCAGGAATTTCTCTTGACTTCACCTCCACTGTATTGCCTGCAGCATTTTTCACCTGTTTTAGCGCACGTGCATTGGTCAGAAATAGGTTTTCTAGGTTATTATCTTCCTTATTAATTGTATACTGCGAGAGGATGCCAGAATACATCTTAGTTTCACCTGCAATCTCACATAACACATCTACCATCGTAAAAGCAGGCTTTTTGTTGCCTGGACTGCTATAAAGGATTTTGCCACCATGAATATAGTAATACCAATAATTTTTAAATCGAAACAGCTGGAAATGTACGTCTAGTCTGAGCCCTCTAACCAGCCAATGCAACATAAAACCAAAGAAACAGGAAATAGCGTAAATAAGCGCAATGATCAATAGTAAATCCTGATAGGTTTTGTACATCAGATCCTTATCCGGAATCTTATTGTCCGCAATTGGCGTTGCAATCTGTCGTACAGTATCATAACTAAGTGAATCTAGAACTTCAAGACCCGACATCGATCGGAAAGCATAAACAGAGAGAAAAGTGACCCCCATGGAAACCCCACTGAAAAACACATTCCACAACAACTTATCAAACTCATTGGATTGATTAAACTGCTTGGTGAACTCACCACGATAATAAAATTTTCTAAAAAGGAAACCTGGAAAAATCGCCATCATCACAGCGATCACGGTATTGAGCGCAACCTGTTCCAAAGAAACTTTATGTTTAAGCCTCTACGAAAAACTTAATGTCCTGACCTTTCAAATTAAGGGTGACCTCGCCATGTTTACGCTTGCTCATGATTTTGTCATAAAGCTCGACTTTACCCTCCGAATCATTAAGGATTGCTTTAGTCTCCTCACTGATCAGCGGTTCCTCTGTACTGAATTGAGTAAGCATATTTGAGGCCGCTCTAAAAAGATTGTTTAAGATACTATCCTTGCTCATGATATATAAATAAAAGGGTTGCAAAAGTAAAGATATTTTTCAGATAACTTGTTGTTAAAAAAAAAAATATGTCCACCTTGGACACATCCTTAATTTCATCTCTTAACCTGTTAACATACAAGATAACAAACAGTTTTCCAAATCACAAATTATTTCATTTTTTTTACTAAATAAACACGCCGTCATAGTCGTAGCATCTCGCTATGACCCAAGCAATAAAAATAATTTAACCACAGATAGAAAGGATGCGCACAGATACGAAAATCCGTGTATCTATGTGCATCTGTGGTTAAAATTTACTGCGTGCGTTTCTTTTCCTCCTCACTGGCCGAAGTTCTTTTCCTGGTAGCCGTTGGATTACTGCCCAACCGGTACGAGAAGCTTAAAGTAGCACTACGTGTATCATTCTGCTCATAAAAACCATTATGTTGATTCTCGTAATCAACATCAATACGGTAGGGATTTCCATAAAATATATCGTTTACAGCCAACCTTAAAGTACCTTTGCCCTTAAACAAACTCTTGCTCACACCTGCGCTCACATCATAAAGCTGTGCAAGTTTATAAATGCCCTGTATGGTCGGAGAAGAGTACCATGCGCTGATTTCCGCTTTCAATCCCTGTGTTTTGTTCAATGTAAAAGCATGATTAGAGCTGAGGTAAATACCCCAAACATGATAATCATAACGGGCCTGTAAATATCCCGACTTTTCCTGGCGATAGGAGCCCTGTGCATAATTGTTGATTTCCCACCAGGTAGATACCTTAATGGGAAAGGAAGCCGAGAAGCCCATTTCCTGACTCAAATCGAGGTTTCTTTGGGTATCATAAAAGAGTTTTGAAGTGTTATCCTGTACCGAGATATTGCTAAAATAATCAACCACCCGCCGTAGGTAAAATGAAATGTTATATTGCTGTTTATAGGTATAACCCAGTTCGCCATTGTAAATAAAAGCAGGTTGCAGTGCAGGGTTTCCTTCCAGGTAAGTGTAAGGACTGGTATAAGATTTAAAAGGATTTAACCTCCAGTATTCAGGTCTGTTGATCCTCGAATTATAGATGAGTTTTATTTCGTTGTCTTTATTCATTTTATACGCTACAAAAAGCGTTGGGAAAAGCTTAAAATAGTTGTTCTGGTTGTTGGTGTTTAACACCAGCGATTTGCCATTTGTCCGGGTATATTCGCCACGTAGGCCGCCCTCAAAACTCCATTTGCCAACATCTCCGTTAATGCTGGCATAAATGGCCGATATGTTTTCTGCATATTCAAAGCGGTCGCTGCGGTTAGGTATTAATTCAGGGCCGGTTGTTGGATTGTTATAAAAATCAAAACTGTTGCGTGTTCGGATACTGCTATATTTTACACCCGATTCAAACGTCCATTTCTTCCAGAACTTATCCGAATAATCCAGTTTTCCCGAGTAGATATCAATATTCTGGTTAGATGGGGTAAAGATGTGGTAATTGTTGGGAAGCAGATTGCCATTACCCATTGTGCTATAAGTATCTACCTGCTGGCTGTTTTTGTTCTGGTAAGGAACATAATCTAAATCTACATTAATATTCCGGCCGTTGGTATCTAATTTAATTTTGTAGTTGAGATTGAAACTATATTGATATGCTTTTCCATTAGAAATGTTTTGGGTATGAAGAATAGAATCTGGTAGTGCCGAGTGGTTGTTAACAATAGTAGTTAATGTACTATTCAGTCTGCTGTTCGCACCATTGTAGCCATTTACCAAAATCCCGATTACCTGTTTATCGGTTAGGTTGTAGTCTGCGCCGATTTTATAACTGTTCGCATTCCCCGAACGTATTCCCGATTTATCGTTCCGCCAATCCGAATAGTTCTCAGGCGAGTCGAAAATAATATATTCACTTTCTGTATGGTCCTTTTTACGTCTGCTGTAGCCATAACTGCCATATACATTCAATTTGTCTTTCCGATAATTGAACACCATACTTGGGTTATAGCTGCTATAGGTCGATTGGGTATAACCGCCGGAAAGCACCACGTTAAAGCCGTCGCCTTTTGGTTTTTTAGAAATAATATTGATTACCGCACCGCCCTGGGCATCATACCTGGCCGTTGGATTGGCAATAATTTCTATTTTGGCAATATTATCTGAAGGAAGGCTCCGGAGGTATGCGGCCAGATCTTCGCCCGATAACCTGATGGGCTTATCATCCATGTAAATCACCACACCTTTGTTGTTCGCCGTTATCCCACCGTCAAAACGCGTCTGTACGCCCGGTGCTTTGCCCAAAGCATCCCAAACCGTTGCACCACTGGCTACGATGCTATTTTCGACATTGAATATCACCCTGTCGATTTTTCTCACAATAAGTGGTTTTGAAGCAGATACCGTTACCTGCTCCAGGGTTCTATCCTCACTGATCATCACGACAACAACCGAATCCATCGGAAAATTCAATGCTTGAACCGTATTTTTATATCCAACAGCATTAACCTTTAAAATGTAACTGCCTATAAAAAGCTGCGGGAAACTGAACAACCCGTTTTTTGAAGTCTGGACGGCTAGGGTCGAGTCTCCGCGGTGCAAGCCAATGGTTGCCCCGTCAATTGCTTCACCGGTTTTATCGGTTACCAAACCTTTACGTAATTGCGCTAAAGTGATCAAGGGGAAGCAGAAAAGAAGGAGTAGGGTTAACTTTTTCATGTTTCAAAACTAAATGCTTTGCATGTTAAGCAAAGTTAATCTCGGTTAAATATGGTTAAATCTTCGGCCCAGACTTCCATTGATAAAATGAATTGTTCAATTTAGGGGAATGAAATGGCTTAGCTCCAGATATGTTTTTCCGCTGGCGGTTATTACACTGATGATTAGCCTGTGCCTGCAATGTGCATGGATACGGCAGTTGTATCTGGCGCAAAAGAAATCTGTTGCTGCGGTACTCGAATCTATTGTTAGCGATGCTTCGAGGCAGATAAGCTATCAGAGCATCGCGAAGGGGCACGAGAAAAGTATCCGTTTTCAGCAGTTTTTCCTCTCACCAGAATGGCTGGTGCTCAAGCACGCTTTTGATGATTTAAAAGTGGATAACCTGCACAGCCGGTTCCATTATGGAATTACCAACGATAGCTCGGTAGTAGAAATGAAAATGTCGTTCCCGAACAATCCTAAAAAGCAGACCGATAACAAATCAACAGCCATTATCGATGGCAAATCGCAACGGGAAGTTTCGCTGGAAGATCAGCAGGACATGAAGGAGATGGATAGTTTGGTGAACCATCGGCTCGATGGCTTGGGGGTGGCTATCGATAGGAATTATGCCCTTTACGATTATTCCAACGGGAAGTTGGTGAAAGGGAAAGCGGTTTCTAAAGATGCATCTTCTTTCGTGAGTGGAAAATACACCTATAACCTTAAGTTTCAGAAACAGTATCAGCTGGTGGTGCCAAGTATTACCTGGCTGATCATTTATCAGATGAGGTATTACCTCATTTCGTCGTTTCTGATGCTGGCGCTCACAGCCGCCGCTTTCTACCTGCTCATCAGGCTGATGAAAAATCAGCAGCTTTATGCCCAGGCGAGAATGAGCTTTACGAGTAACATCACGCATGAACTCCAAACACCAATCTCGACAATTGCCGTGGCCCTTGAATCGATCAGTAAATATCGTTTGATTGATGAGCCCGAAAAGCTGCAGAATTACATTAATATAAGCCGTCACGAATTACATCGTTTACAGGCGATGATAGAAAAGGTGCTTAAGCAGGAACAAATGGACCTAGGAAAAACAAAATTGCAATTTACCCTCTTCGAAATTCAATCCGTACTCAGACAGGTGATTTTTTCTATGGATATTCAGGTACGCGAGAAGAATACACAGCTTATACTTGCGCCTTCCGATGAACCCTATTTTATCAAAGGTGATGCGATGCATATTGCTAACGTATGTTATAACCTGATTGATAATGCATTGAAATATTCGCCGGCGCAATCCAAAATTGAGGTCTCCTGCAGCATTGCTGATCGTGAGTTAACCATTAGTTTTAAGGATAATGGTCCGGGGATTAAAGCAATTTATCAGCAACAGGTTTTCGAACGCTTTTTCAGGATTTTTAGCCAGGATAATATCCACAATGTGAAAGGATCCGGCCTGGGGCTTCATTATGTAAAACAGGTGGTAGAACTCCACGGCGGGCGTGTTGCGCTGCAGAGCAAAATAGGGAAAGGAAGTAATTTTATGATCATTTTGCCATTGTATGAAGAAAACTAAGGTTTTATATGCAGAAGATGAGCCTTTTTTGGCGCGCATTGTACTCGATGGCTTAACCAGCAGTGGTTACGAGGTAAAGCTGGCTTTAAATGGAGCGCTTGCCTGGGCGCAATTTGAAAAAGAAAAGCCTGATATCTGTGTACTCGACATCATGATGCCCCAAAAGGATGGTTATACACTGGCAGCCGAAATCAGAAAATCAGACCCCAATATTCCGATCATCTTTTTGAGTGCAAAAGCCCTTACCGAAGATGTGGTGATGGGATTTAAAAGCGGTGGAAACGACTATCTTAAAAAACCTTTTAGCATTGATGAGCTGCTGGTGCGGATGGAATCACTTTTAAAACGCTTTGGCCCTGCGAATAACGAGGAAAAAGATCCCGATAGAAAATACCGGTTCAGGAACTGCGAACTCGATCCTGTAGCCCAAAAACTAAAAACTTCTGTCGGTGAATATTCACTTTCTTATAAAGAAGCTATCCTGCTTGAATTATTACTGAAAAACCGCAATAACATTTTGGAGCGTGAGGATGCGCTGATCAAAATATGGGGAGAAGACAGTTTTTACAATGGCCGCAGTATGGATGTATTTATGGCACATCTGCGAAAGCTCTTAAAAAATGAACCTGAAATACAGATCATCAGTTTGCGCGGGGTAGGATATAAGCTCATTTGTTGATGATGTGTTACGTATTGAAATAATGAAAGCTTTCCTAATCGCTATAAAGGAAAAATTGAATAATATTATTCAATTTTTCCTTTTAAGGTCCTTGATAATGTATTCAACCCACTGATTGCCCGGTATGCTAAGCTTTACATCAGGACTGAACCCGGTTTCATCAATAGGCTTCTTATCAGTCCAGCTCGATTTGGAAACCGGCATCATGAGTATCAGCGTTTTGCACGGAAGCGGTGTTGGTGATGTTGGGCCTTCATAATCCATCATGCCTACACTATTCCTACCGTACCGTGTTGTCTTTTTGCTCTGTTTCATTAAATGGAAAAAGTATTCTGCGGAGCTTCCGCAAAGTTCATCGGTAATTAATGCAACTTTAGCGGGGCTGCCAAGAACAGAATCAAGGGGGATCGTTAACCCTGGGATCTGATAAAAGGTATTCTTGGCAGATGTGAGTTCTTCGTAGATTTTTTTGAGGTTAGCTACATATTCATCAGTATAGTATTTTTTTAGATCTACAGGTACTGGATTTTTGACGAAATACTCAAGCTCTGATCTTTTGAGCCGGACATTGTCCTGTGAAATGCGAAGTAGGGGGCTGTCCTGTTTGATCGGGTTGGTCATCACGTAGGGTAAGAGAAAGCTCCAACCGGAATTGCCCCCTCCGTTCCCACGCAGATCTATGATCAGGTACTTACTATTCCTGATGGCTTTATCATGGGCTGCAACTAATTTCTCGATCTTACTGTCGTTATTAAAGAAGGTCGGTATTTTGATATAGCTGGTTTCCTCGTCCAACCGAGAATAATCGAGGCCATTGTTGCTGTTTTTCCATGTACCTAACTCCTTTTTTTGTTTTGCAGTCATTTCATTTGGGAAAACCCTTCCAAAAAGTGAAAAATTCCACAGCTGTAACAGGCCGTCCCTTTGCTGAGCATAAAAATCTATACTGTTAAATACATTATACTGATTTAGCAGATAGCCTTTTTGGTGCGGTTTTAGCGTAAAATAGACAAGTCCCTTGTGGAGCATACTATCCTTTGCACTAAGTACAATAGCCTTGTATTCATTGCCCGGAAATTTTTTTATCCCCAGCCTAATTGAACTGTCCGCGTTTATCCATATGCCTTCAGCGCCAATAGCCGGTTTCAGTGTTTTAAAATAAGATTCGTCTACAGCTACGGTCTCTTTTTCGTAATCATCCTTGTTGAGGTATGTCAATGAAAAATGTTTGTCTGCAAAAAATCTAACATAATCTTTAATAAGATAATAGCAGTTTTTAGGATTGCTTTCATTTTCTGCCTTTTTGCGGAGGCTGGTTACCAGGTTTTCATAGGCTGGTTTTGTCTTAACATATACTTTTTGCGGAAATCCGGCATAGTTGAGCTCAGTTTTAATAATTGCTTCATTTAAATTCTGCAGGCAATTACAGGGTATCTGTTGTGCCATAAGTAAAAAGGGAAAGGTAGCGGTAATAAGGAGGATACATAGTCTTTTCATCACAGTAATTTGATTGAACACTAATATATTAAAGTTATCAGGTTTTTTGATGGTATGGCATCCGATTTAAATAGCATAATTAAAATTGCATTAAATTTTATGATTGTCAGCGCAGGTATATTATAATGCAAAGAAAGACCTGATCAGACATGAAAATGAAAAGGTCCAACCCGACCTGATTGGATCTATTTTGGTCAATCTTTAAGATGCCTTTAATACTGCATGGTAAATAGTTGTGGGCTATAGTTTGGAGCAGAATCTGTTGAGCCTTAGCTGAAAAGCTTTTTTAAAAAATTATATTATTGATTTTCAGGATGTAATGTGGTTGAAAAGTGATGACCATCAGTTTTCAATCTGGTGCTCCTCATAAAATTCGACGCAGAACAGGGTAGGTTTGACCAACAGTTTAATCCAATAACCCTGCTATGAAAACATTTAACATATTCCAGAAAAAAATCAGACCTATCACCCTATTGTTTATGCTCTCCCCGCTGGTAACAGTGGCACAAACAACATATCAGCTTTCGCAAACAGCCAGCAGTTCAGTTAAGGTAATGGGCACATCCAATGTTCACGATTGGTCGATGACATCCAAACAGTTCGAAAGCACAGGTGCATTTAATTTCAATGCCCGTGGCGAAATGACAGATGTAACGGCGCTAAAATTTAGCCTAACGGCAAAGAGCCTCAAAAGTGGTAAATCTGCTATGGACGACCGTACCTATAAAACGCTTAACGCAACTGATTTTCCGAAGATAAGCTACCAGCTCACTTTTGCAACAGTTACCATGGTACAGGCAAAAAGGTATTCGATTCAGACCACTGGAATTCTGACCATTGCCGGGAAAACACAGAGCCTTTCAATGAAGGTAATGGCTTTGGTAAATGCAGATGGTTCCATCAGTTGCCATGGCAGCCAACAATTAATGCTAACCGACTATGGTATTGAACCACCAAGTTTTATGCTTGGCACAATGAAGGTGGGTAACAACCTCGTTGTCAGGTTCGAGTTAGACTATGTTAAGACATCAGTAGCTAAATAACAATTCATCACTAAGATAAAATCATGAAAAATAAATTTACACTAGCTTCTGCCCTTATAGTAGCAATTATAAGTTCGTATAGTTTTGGCGTACAGGCACAGGTTTCCAATCTTAGGCCTTACGATAAATCCGGTATTAATGTTTTTGAAGCACCCAAAGATAGCAATGCCGTATTTGATAAAATAAAAGTCAGTTTTGGTGCTGGATTTACCCAGTCTTTTCAAGGGCTAAAACATGAAAACACATCTGGCGGGCTATATAAAATAACTCCGGGCTTTAATACTGCCAATGCGAATCTATTCATGGATGTACAACTCTCAGATGGGATCAGGCTGAACCTCACCAGCTATCTTTCTTCCCGCCACCACAACGAAACCTGGGTGAAGGGTGGATATATCCAGTTTGATAAGCTGCCGTTTAAGGGCAAATTGTTGGAAGATATTATGGCAGTAACAACCATCAAAATCGGACACATGGAAATCAACTATGGTGATCAGCATTTCCGCAGGTCGGATGGCGGACAAACGATTTATAACCCGTTTATTGAAAATTACATCATGGATGGGTTTACAACCGAAATAGGCGGAGAAGTTTTGGTGAGAAAAAATGCGCTGTTTGGTTTAATCGGTGTTTCAAATGGAATGATCAAAGGTAATATCGATAGCCTGATCGCGACTCCCCAGGATGCAAATGTGCACAAATCACCAGCCGTTTATGTAAAAGGCGGCTTTGATAAACAATTGAACAGCGATTTGAGGGTGCGTTTTGCAGCCTCCTATTATAGCAATAACAGTTCTGGCGGACAGACCTTATATGGCGGCGACCGTACCGGCTCGAACTATTTTATGGTGCTGGAAAAAGTTGGCGCAGTAAATACTACCAATGCCTTCTCAGGACGGTTTAACCCTGGTTTTACCAAAAAAGTTAATGCCCTTCAGCTAAACGCATTTATAAAATTTCAGGGGCTGGAACTGTTTGCAACTTATGAAAACGCAAAGGGAAGATCAAAAACAGAGGTAGACAGCAGAGGAGCTGAGCAGATGGCAATAGATGGTGTTTACAGGTTCGGAAAGACAGAAAATTTCTTTATTGGTGCAAAATATAATGTGGTTACGGCCGCAATGGCTAATGTGTCGGCTGCCGGAACAACACCTGCAATAACTTATAACAATGACGTAAAAATAGACCGCATTGCTATTGCTGCGGGATGGTTTATGACCAAAAACATATTGTTAAAAGGTGAGTATGTGAGCCAGAAATATAAAGATTTCCCAACTGCAGATTTCCGGAGCGGAGGGAAATTCAAAGGTTATGTGATCCAGGCTGTTGTAGGATTTTAGCCAATAGACTATTTGGCTGGAGCGATTTGTTCCGGCCTTTAAAAACCATGATGAAACTACTGTTAATTATCCTTTTTTTGCTGTTTGCCGGCTTGAGGCCTGCAGGAAAAACCAGAAGTACCTCAAGATGGGTGGTGAGTGAAAACAGTATGCTCACTGTTAATGGATCCACCAATATAAACCGCTTTTCCTGCGTAATCCTGCAGTATCCCAAAACCGATACCGTTCTGGTTTCGAAAGATAAAACAGAACATATTGCGCTTTCAGGAATCTTAAATCTGGAGGTAAAAAATTTTGACTGTAACAGTACGATGATGACCAAACAACTGCTAAACACCTTGAAGGAGAACAGATTCCCAGTGCTAAGGATCAAATTTCTGTCCTTAAAAGAAATCCCTTCCGAAGGTCAGAATAGTTTTGTTAAGGGCGATGTGGAGATCACATTATCAGGGGTATTAAAAAGATACGAAATCTGTTATCAGATAAATGTTAAACGGGGCACTATCGAGCTGATAGGGCAACAAGCCATCAATTTTTCTGATTTTCATCTCATCCCTCCAAAAAAAATAGGCAGGCTCATCCAGGCCAAAGATCAACTGGTTGTAGCTTTCTTTTTAAAAATGGAACGGGCAGGGTAATTCTGGTGTGCTAATGCATTTGTATTTATCTAAATTGTCCTTTTTCCAATAGCGAAATCGTACTGAACTGAATCTTGTTTAACCGCTCCTGAAGTTCCAGCGCTTTGTTCTTTTCGGCGAGCAATGCCTTCAACCGGTCAACTTCTGCGGTTAGCCGTTTTTTTTCCTGTAACTCGATTTTAGAGAAAACCTTTCCGCTTTCGTAGTAGCTGAAAAAATTGTAGCTCAGGATTTCACTCACACGGACCAAAGTAAGAATATCGATAGTTGCGGTATTCAGCATCTCCTGCGTTTTTGTTTTGCTGATCTCAAGGGCGGCGGCAATGTCTGAAACAGAGATATCTTTCTGCTTCATTTCCTTCCAGATCATTAAGCCTATATGGACACTCATCTTGTATAATTTTAAAACACTGAAATTACAGAAAGCATGCTGATTTAATCATTTTTTGTGGTAATGATAATTAGTCTAAATATTTCTTTAACATATCATAATAATGATCGGGCACTTAAATGGTAACACCGGGAGAATCATTTTAATAACTGATGCGGCTCATATTTTTAACACGGGCTTTTTACAAACTTTATACACTATCAAAAAAGACCCATTATGAAAAAGATCCTGGTACCTGTTGATTTCTCTGCAACGGCAGAAAACGCAGCCGATTATGCAACTGATCTGGCCCATGGTATTGGTGCCAGAGTAGAACTGTTAAATGTTTTTCAGGTTCCTGAGTTTTCTCCTGCTGCGGCATCTCTTGTATGGCCGCTTGAAGAATATAAGCTTATAGAAGCTGATGCTAAAAAAGCCTTAGGCAAACTGGTCGAAAAAGTTGAAGAAAAATATAAAAAGGCCCATCATGAGTTTGGTTTTAAAGCAGAAGTGTTTGGGAGATCTGTTCGTGGCGAGGTTGAACAAGAGGTTAGTAAATATTTTACCGAGTGTAAAATGAACCTCGTTGTGGCCGGACTAAACCGCGCAGATAAGTTAACCAAAACACTTATGGGCAGTGTTGCCAGAAAAATTATTGAGCAGGAAATACCTGTTTTGCTTATCCCTGCGGGATATAGGTTTAAGAAACCTAAAAAAATCGCTTTTGCCACAGATTTTAGCCATAGTGATATCCCCGTTTTATGTACACTTGCCGAATTTGCAAAACCTTTTAATGCCGATATACTCATTACACATACCGGTAATTCAAAATCAGAACCAGAAGGGGATAAGCATACAACGGAAGATTTTTTAAATCAGGTTGCCGACCGGGTTAACTATAGAAATATCTACCATAGGCATATAAACAGTGAACGGATTAAGGACGGTTTAGATTGGATCGTAGAAAACGGACAGATCGATATCCTGACCATGGTGCACCGAAAACATAGTTTTTTTCATCGCCTGCTTAAAGGCAGTTACACCCTAAACATGTCAGATCATATTCAGATCCCGCTTTTGGTTTTACCACCATCACATAACATTCCAATGTAATTGCCCATCACCAGATAAAATTCAATTCTTATAATCTATTGTTAAACAAAAGTATATGTATCCTAAAACAATGAAAGCCGCAGTTATCCATGAATATGGAGGACCACTGGCCATAGAGGAACTGCCGGTTAGACCGCTCAATCAATATGAGATTTTGGTTAAGGTAATTTCATGTGGGGTATGCCACACCGATTTGCACGCCTGTAATGGCGACTGGCCTGTAAAATCAAAAATGCCATTGGTGCCAGGCCACGAGGCCATCGGCCTGGTAGCTGCAATGGGACATGATGTTAAAAGTGTTAAAGAAGGAGATGTGGTTGGCGTACCATGGTTATACAGTGCCTGTGGCTGTTGCGAATTTTGCTTAACAGGCTGGGAAACGTTATGTTATGAGCAGCAGAATGGAGGCTATAGTGTTGATGGCGGTTTTGCAGAGTATGTAATTGCCGATTCGAGATACGTTGCCCATTTCCCTTCGCATGTAAATTTTGCAGAAATGGCACCCATTATCTGCGCCGGGGTTACCGTATACAAAGGTTTAAAAGAAACTGATGCAAAAGCAGGTGAATGGGTAGCCATATCAGGTATTGGCGGACTTGGTCACCTTGGTGTTCAGTATGCAAAAGCCATGGGCTTTCAGGTTGCTGCGATTGATATTTCGAACGATAAATTGGAAATGGCCAGAAAACTCGGTGCAGACATTGTTGTTAATGCACTAGAACATGATCCGGGTGAATTTCTTAAAAAACAAACCGGGGGTATGCATGGCGTATTGGTTACGGCAGTAACACCTGTTGCTTTTAGCCAGGGGCTTTCGGCATTACGCAGGAAAGGTACTTTATCACTAAACGGACTACCTCCGGGCAGTTTTGACCTTCCCATATTCGATACAGTACTTAACAGGATAACCATTAGAGGCTCTATTGTAGGCACAAGAAAGGATATGCAGGAAGCCATTGAATTTGCGGTAGATGGAAAGGTAAGGGCACAGGTTAAATCAGCAAAACTGGAAGACATCAATAATGTGTTCGATCAAATGAAAAAGGGCGAGATTGATGGGCGGATTGTTTTGGATATCTCTGGTGATTAGGTGTTTATCAATCAATATTTAATAATAAGAAGATGTTAGGAATATTAAAAGAAGAGGACATAGAAAAGCTCCTTAAAGAACAACATATTGGCCGTTTGGCCTGCCATGCACATGGGCTAAGCTATATTGTACCCATTAATTATGTGTACAGCAGCGGCATGGTCTACGCCCATTCTGCTCCAGGACAAAAAATCAGGATGATGAAAAGTAATCCCCAGGTATGCTTTCAAACCGATCAGATCCGCGATACCTTTAACTGGAAGAGTGCGGTGTGTTGGGGCAAATTTGAAGAAATCACCGATGCAACAGAAAAACAAAGGGCACTTCAGGGGATTATCCACCGAATGATGCCTTTAACCAATACCCCTTCGGAGCAACCATCGCATGGAACTGGCAAGAAAGATACTTATGATGAAGATATTATCGTGTTCAAAATTATCTTTCATCTTAAAACAGGTAGATTCGAGATAAACGATAGCGTTGATTGACAGAAATAACAGATTCCAAAATGTGACATCATTGGGAGAAGCAACGACAGGCTGTCCCGACTTTTTCGGGAAAGCAATTCTTCCAACCTATGATAAGATTGCCGCAGCAGATGAAAAATCAGCCTTCAAAGACGATTTTAGGGAAAACTGCCCTCAATCATCCAGATCTAGGATCCTGACCCACTAAAAACGTTTCAGCTCGTTTTTTGCTTTGACAGGCATCCATTGCGGGTTAATTCAACTACTGTATTTTTGTTGATGAAATTTATGGGTTATGAAAGGGCATATTATATAACGAAATACTATGACACTTGATAAAAATACCACACTAATAATTTAGGAAAAAACTTATATTTGAATTATCGTAATGCAGATTACTGTAATGTGTATTGCGATAATGGAAATGATATGAAATTTTATAATCGCGAAAAGGAACTCAACTTACTTCAAAAAATTGAGGAACGATCAAAACAAACGGCGCAAATGACTTTCGTTGTTGGTCGAAGAAGGATTGGGAAAACAAGTTTGCTGGTTGAGGCAAATGCAGGTAGACCAATGCTGTATTTTTTTGTTGCCAAAAAGAACGAGATACTACTTTGCGAGGAATTTGTGCAGGAGATCCGCTATAAATTACAGGTTGAAATATTTGGGGAGCTTAAGACCATTAAAAGTGTGTTTGGCTATTTGATGGAATTGGCCAAAACAAAGCATTTCACTTTAGTTATAGACGAATTTCAGGAATTTAATACCATCAATCCTTCTGTTTATAGCGATATGCAAAACATTTGGGTTAGCCAAAAAGGAGCAGCTAAAATTAATCTGATCTTATGTGGGTCCGTTTATTCTTTAATGAGCCGGATATTTGAACATGCTAAGGAACCGTTATTTGGTAGAGCAACAAGCAGAATACATTTGAAAGCCTTTACCATTTCTACGCTCAAGAAAATTCTGGCAGATTATTATCCGGATTATACGAATGATGATTTACTTGCTTTCTATTTGGTAACTGGCGGAGTAGCTAAGTATGTAGAATTGCTGATCGAAGAAAAGGCATTTACATTCGAGTCAATTTTGAATGTTATCCTGGCAGAAAATTCGCTCTTTTTGGACGAAGGAAAGAATGTGCTCGTTGATGAATTTGGTAAGGAATACGGAAACTATTTCTCTATTTTATCATTAATTGCCTCTTCGAAAACCTCTAGGGTAGAAATTGAATCCATTATGGAAATGCAGACGGGAGGTTTTTTAGACCGCTTAGAAAACGAGTTCAATCTGATTAGTAAGATAAAGCCAATTTTCGCCAAACCCAATAGCCGATCGATGAAATATTATATTAACGATAACTTTCTGAATTTCTGGTTCCGCTTTATTTATAAGTATCGTAGTGTGGTAGAAATAGGAAACTTAATCTATTTAAAGGAAATTGTTAAGCGTGATTACCAGACCTATAGTGGACGCATCCTGGAAAAATATTTTATCGAAAAAATGATTGAGGAAGGAAATTTTTCTGCGATTGGAACCTATTGGGAAAAAAACAATCAAAATGAAATTGATATCGTTGCTGTAAACGATTTGGAAAAATCAATCATTTTTGGAGAAGTAAAACGTAAAAAAGAAAACATCAGTATAGCCGGATTAAAAGATAAAACCAGAAATCTTAAAGCTCAATTCAATGATTATCGTGCTGAATTCATTGGTTTATCCATTGAAGATATGTAATATAATTAGTAATCGATTTTGATATTATGGGTATTGAATTATTTATTTTGCTAAGCGAATGGGACTGCTATAACAGTATGTCAAGTTTGATATTATAAAACCTTAAAAAGTGACCTCACTCACTTTTCGTTTTGACAGGCATCATCTCCAGATCAGTTCAACTATAATAGTTTTGCTGTCGAAATCATCGGCTTTTTGTTATAAAAGGCCAAACCTTATTACGAAACACCATGCCACATTCATTCCATATCCCCGTATTGGGCCTCGGCTATTCTATTGATACGCCACTAAAAGTTGCCAGGTACGGTATTTCATCCGTACTATCTGTTGTTGATGACGAACTGATTGAGCGCATGCGTGCTTTTCATTCAAAAAACCGCCAGATTCATTTCGAAGCGATTCCTAAAGGTGAAACCGATAGCCGGAGTAAACGCATCACGGCCTACCTCAACTTTTTATCGGAAACCATAACCAACGATTTTAAAGCCCTAAAACAACAGGATTTTGCCACTGGTAATGATATTTGCCGTTATTTTGAGTTACTGCCCGATACGGCTAAATTAAAGCATGGTTATGACCTGATGTTGCAATATCCTGAAGGTGAAACCAAGCTGACCTTCCAGGCGCTTTTAAAAAATGCGATGCAGGTAGGGGCTATTGATGTGAACATCATGGCTAAGGTAGATAAAATGAATTATGTAAATGGCGAATATTCGGGCGATACCAATACCGATGCATTGGCTGCGCTCCGTGGTTTTGCCGAAAGTAAACTAAACGCTTCAGTGGTGCTATCGGCTGGTATGAATCCGAAATTATACAGTTATATGGAAAATTTTGAAGACTTTTTTCCAGATGAAAATGGCAAGCTGAAAAAGAAAATCATCTTAAAAGTAAGCGATTTCAGATCGGCACTGATCCAGGCTAAATTTTTGGCAAAAAAGGGTTTATGGGTTTCAGAATTCAGGATAGAGTCGGGTCTAAACTGTGGTGGTCATGCATTTGCAACAGAAGGATATTTACTGGGGCCGATTTTGGAGGAATTTAAGCTCAAAAAAAACGATATGCTTGCTGAGCTTTTTAAAATGTACCAATCTGCTTTGGCGCACAAGGGAATCCAAACAGAAAAACAGCCCAAACAGCGGGTAAGTGTTCAGGGTGGGATCGGTACGGCTGCAGAACACAATTTTCTCCTTCAATACTATAATCTCGATGCAACAGGATGGGGAAGCCCATTCCTATTGGTGCCAGAAGTAACCAATGTAGATGCCGGAACACTGGCGCAATTGGCCAGCTCAACAGAAAGCGATTTTTACCTAAGTGGAGCCTCTCCGCTGGGTATTCAGTTTAATAATTTTAAAAACAGCAGTATAGAAAAACAACGGGTTGAAAGAATTGAAAAGGGTAGGCCCGGAAGCCCGTGCACCAAAAAATACCTTTGCAACAATACCGAATTTACTGAGCAAGCCATCTGCACAGCATCCCGCGAATATCAGCATTTAAAGATCAAAAGCCTCAAAACTGCTGGCCTGTCAGCAGATGAATACCAAAAACAGTTTAATCTGGTAACCGAAAAAGTTTGCCTTTGTGAGGGCTTGTGCGCCGCTACCTATTTGAAACATGACATGGCTAAACCAAAAGAAAGCACTGCAGTAGCCATTTGCCCCGGGCCAAACCTGGCCTATTTTTCTGATGTGTATTCACTTGATGAAATGGTGGGCCATATTTACGGGAAAATTAACCTGTTGAGGCAGGTAGAACGGCCACACATATTCATCAAAGAGCTCAATCTTTATATCGATTATCTTCAGGAAGATATCAAACAGCAGCTTCAACATTTCAGCGATAAAAAAATAAAACAGTTAAACGGATTCAAATTACAGTTGGCCGAAGGGATAAATTATTATAAAAAGCTTTTTGCCGAGGTTGCAGATCAGGCATCCGGCGAATTAAAAGCATTATATGAGCAGCTGGCAAAGTCTAAAGACAAACTGGACGGACTGATTGTTGAATAATAGAAAAAAGATCGGCAATAACTTTTCTATATTTACAAGGATATACTGATGTGTTACATGAATAGATCGAAATTTTTAGATGCAATTATTGAAAATGCCATTGATGGGATTATTACCATTGATGATAAGGGACTCATAGAACATTTAAACCCGGCTGCACTTGAGCTTTTTGGTTATGGCAGAGAAGAGTTGGTAGGCAAAAATGTATCGGTTTTAATGCCAGAGCCCGATCATTCCCGGCATGATGGCTACTTATCCAGATATGAACATACCGGGCAGAAACACATTATAGGTGTTGGCAGGGAGGTTTCCGGAAAACGTAAGGATGGCTCGGTTTTCCCCTTCAGACTGGGGGTAAGCGAAATAAAATTTAGCGACCGTAAAATTTACACCGGTTTTATCCACGATCTGAGTAAAGAAAAAGCCAATGAGGAGCAGATTAGAAGTTACACCGAAAAACTAGAGGTTAAAATAAAAGAACGTACACACGATCTTGTTAAGCTGGTATCCGAACTCGAAATGGCCAAGGAAAATATGCAGGCGCTTTTTCAGAAAGAGAAGGAGCTCAATCAGCTCAAAACAAGGTTTGTTTCTATGGCCTCGCATGAGTTTAGAACACCACTCAGTTCGATACAATTATCAGCTTCTTTAATAGATAAATATACCTCCAAGCATGATGTGGCCAGTGTAGAAAAACATACACTGAAAATCAAAAATTCGATCAATAACCTGACCACTATCCTAAACGATTTCCTCTCGCTCGAAAAACTCGAGGCCGGAAAAGTAGAAGCATCAGCTCAGTACTTCAATATCATCAGCTTTGCTGAAGAAATAGCTGAAGAAATGCAGATGATGACCAAACAGAACCAGCATATTATTTACGAACATACAGGTACAACTGCCGAAGTTTACCTCGATCCGAACCTGTTGAAAAACTGTGTGATCAATCTGATTTCCAATTCGATAAAATACTCGGGCGCAGATACTTTGATCCAGTTCAATTCTATTTTAAAAGATGATGAACTCATTTTGGAGGTAAAAGATAATGGTATAGGGATTCCAAAAGTGGACCAGCACAACTTATTCGAACCATTTTTCAGGGCACACAATACGGGCGATATCCCTGGCACAGGTTTAGGCCTGAACATTGTAAAAAGATATGTAGGGCTGATGAATGGCACTGTAGCCTGCCAAAGCGAACAAAACTCAGGTACGGTTTTTACGCTCAGTTTTGTGCTTGGTAAATAATTTACAATTAAACACCCAATCTCTATGAACAAGAAAGTTTTGATTATTGAAGATAATGACGACATAAGAGAAAGTACAGCTGAGGTGCTGGATCTGGCGGGTTATGAAACTTTTACCGCGAAACATGGTAAAATAGGTGTAGAAATGGCTTTGAATTATTTGCCTGATGTGATCCTCTGTGATATCATGATGCCAGAACTGGATGGTTACGGGGTTTTATACCTACTGAACAAAAACCAGAAAACGGCAAATATTCCTTTTATTTTCATTACGGCAAAAACCGAGCGGGCAGACATGCGAAAAGGCATGGAAATGGGGGCAGATGATTACCTCACCAAACCGTTTGATGATATAGAACTTTTTAAGGCCATAGAAAGCAGGTTTAAAAAGAAACAGCAATCAGCTGGCTTTAATGCAGGATCAGGCAATAGCGAAGCGGTGATGGACGAGCTCCGTAAAAAGGGCAAATCAAAGCCAATTGCTAACAAACAGATTATTTATGTGGAAGGGGATGAACCAACCCATCTTTATTATGTAGTTAAGGGCCAGGTAAAAACCTATAAACGTTTTAAGGATGGCAGGGAACTTTCGTCGAGTTTGTATCATGATGGGGATTTTTTTGGATATGAAAGTTTATGTAATGGCGAAGTATACACAGACAATGCAGCAACCTTAATTGAATCGGACATTATCCAGATCCCCAAAGCCGATTTTATGGAGTACCTGCTCAACCATCAGGCCGTATCCAAAACTTTCATTGCTTTATTGTCTGGAAATGTGCGCGATAAAGGAAAGCAAATGCTTCAATTGGCCTATTCATCGGTACGGAAACGTGTAGCAGAAGCGTTGCTACAAGTGGCCACTAAATTTGGAGACAGTGTTGAAGATAGCTGTACCATCCGGATTTCTCGTGATGACCTTGCTGCGCTGGTAGGTACGGCCAGCGAAACAGTAAGCAGAATGCTCGCTGATTTTAAAGATGAAAAACTGATTGATAAAACCGGCAATGCCATCAATATCCGCTCGATCGAAAAACTCAGAAATATTAAGCAGTAAATTGTTCATTGCTTAGGGGGTAATCGGTTAATTGTTTAAATCGGTTAATCGACTCCAAACGCCCAACTTACCCTGCCCATTGGTCAATAGCTGGATGGTTCATAGTTGATAGCCAGGTTGTTGATGGACTAATCAATCGGTTAACTGGCTGCAAACGCCCAACGCTAAACTAAGAAATGTAATAAAAATCATTTTTTTCTCTA
This sequence comes from Pedobacter kyonggii, assembly GCF_004310665.1. Taxonomy (GTDB): domain Bacteria; phylum Bacteroidota; class Bacteroidia; order Sphingobacteriales; family Sphingobacteriaceae; genus Pedobacter; species Pedobacter kyonggii. The sequence continues at coordinate 111,703 of NZ_SIXF01000013.1, forward strand.
AGCATCCTCACCTGTTGCGGTTTACTTCCGCTATAGTTTTGTATTCATAAACTCTGTATATGAAAGCTATAGCTTACAACATCAAACCCGATGAAAAGGAATGGTTGGTACTGGCCAATTATAAAAAACACGACATTACCATAATTGCCAATAGTTTAACTATTGATACGCTTTCATTTGCAACCGGAAAGGAAGCCCTGCTGGTTTTTAACAACGATGAACTAAGCGAGGCGATGATTCTGGGACTAAAAGCCCTGGGTATAAAATACATCGCAACCTCATCCTTCCAAACAGATCATCTTGATTTAAAAGCTGCCGGTTCTGCCGGGATCAAAGTGGCAAATGTTCCTTTGGCATCCGGCGATGCCGACGCTAAACAGCGGATGGAACAGGTGATCAAAAACCTCGATCAATGGACTGCGGGTAAATGCGTAGGTAGCGCATGCTGCTGTCAAAACGAATGTTCTACCGTAAAAGCGCTGAAATAATGGAAACTGCTGCACTACTTAAAAAATACAATGTTGCCGCGCCAAGGTACACCAGTTATCCAACTGTTCCTTACTGGGATAACGAAAATTTCAATGCAAACGGTTGGCTGGGCAGTGTGGCCAGTACCTATGCAACATGCAGGGAAGAAGGGATTAGCCTTTATATCCACCTTCCGTTTTGTGAAAGCCTTTGTACCTATTGCGGCTGCAATACGCGTATTACTAAAAACCATTCGGTAGAGTTGCCATATATAGCAGCAGTACTTTCGGAGTGGAGAATGTATGTAGATGTTTTGAGGGAGAAACCCAAACTAAAAGAACTGCACCTTGGTGGGGGAACACCAACTTTTTTTAGCGCAGAGAACCTGGGCTTACTGATCAATGGCATTCTGCAAAATTCAACTTTGGCTCCTGATGCCGAATTTTCTTTCGAGGCACATCCAGCCAATACTACCAGTGAACACTTAACTACGCTGTACAGCCTTGGCTTTAAAAGATTAAGCCTGGGAATCCAGGATTTCGATCCTAAAGTGCAGTTTCTGATCAACCGTTTTCAAACGCCCCAACAGGTAGCTGTAGTTACCACAAAAGCAAGGGAAATCGGTTATACCTCTGTTAACTTCGATCTGATTTATGGTCTTCCGGGACAAACAATTCCGGGCTTAGCGGATACCATAGCAGCGGTAATCGATATGAAGCCAGACCGCATTGCTTTTTACAGTTATGCCCATGTGCCCTGGTTAAAACCCGGCCAAAGGCATTATACAGAAAAAGATCTTCCCCTGGCCGACGAAAAATTTGCGCTTTACCAATTGGGCAGACAATTGCTTGATGCCGCAGGATATAAAGATGTAGGGATGGACCATTTTGCACTGAACAGCGATTCTTTATTCCAGGCAATGACTGAACAGAAGCTGCACCGCAATTTTATGGGTTACACCAATAAACATACCCATTTACTTATTGGCCTTGGCGTATCTGCTATTAGCGATAGCTGGACAGCTTTTGCACAAAACCCTAAAACGGTAGAAGATTATCTCAATAAAATTGAACAAGGTAGACTACCTGTAGAAAAAGGCCATTTCCTTACAGGCGAAGATATTGAGGTAAGAAAACATATCCTTAACATCATGTGCAAGGAAAATACAATGTACAATGAGGGTATTCCAGAACAAGTGTATGGCAGGCTGTTGCCTTTATTACGCGATAAGTTGATCTGGGTAACAGAAAAAGAAATCAGGATTACCACCAAAGGACGATCTTTTTTACGGAATGTGTGTATGGCTTTCGACGAGAAACTATGGCTTAAACAGCCCAAAACCCAATTGTTCAGTTCATCAATTTAAGAACAGGTTAAAAATGGAAGATCAAAATAAAACCGCAACACAGGCAGTTTGCTATCATTGTGGCGAAGATCTGCCCAAGGTAAAATATCAGGTAGGAGATAAAGATTTTTGCTGCGCGGGCTGTATGGCCGTTTTCAAGATCCTTTCAGAGAATAATTTATGCAATTATTATGTGTACAATAATAACCCGGGCAGGCAATTTAAAAATGAAAGCCATTTAGAATATCTGGATGAGCCAAAAATTATCGATCAGCTACTCGATTATAAACACGAAAGTTCGAGCATTATCACTTTTTATATCCCTGCAATACACTGCAGTTCATGCATCTGGTTGCTAGAACACCTCTATAAAATCAACTCCGCTATATTCAGCTCACGGATCGATTTTCTTAAAAAACAGGTTACCATAAGTTTCAATCACGACGAAATTTCGTTAAGGCAACTGGTAGAAACTTTAAACCAGATTGGTTACGAGCCTTTGATCAGTCTGCAGGATGTAGTACAGGAACACAGCAGTTCGGTAGATAAAGCTTTGGTGTTAAAAATAGCCGTTGCCGGATTTTTAATGGGCAATGTTATGCTCTTTAGCTTTCCCGAGTATTTTGGTTTATCAGGTTTCGAGAAACAATTTCAATCGCTTTTTGGCTGGCTAAACCTTGCGTTCTCTATCCCTGCTGCTTTTTATTGTGGCCGTGATTATTTTACCTCAGCAATAACAAGCCTTAAACATAGGCACATTAACCTCGATACCCCTTTAGCATTAATTATTGCGGTGCTTTTTTTACGCACTGCTTTCGAAATTCTTTTCAGTACAGGCCCAGGTTTTGCCGATACCTTAACCGGATTGGTGTTTTTGCTTTTAATGGGCAAATGGCTTAAACAGCGTACCTATCATCACATTTCTTTTGATCGCGATTACAGGTCCTATTTCCCAATTGCGGTAACTACCCTGCAAAACGGTAAAGAAAAACCAGTATCCATAAATGAAATCAAGATCGGCGACCGGCTGTGGATCAGGAATGGCGAGCTGGTTCCTGCAGATGCAATTTTAATGAAAGGTGAGGGCTGGATGGACATGAGTTTTGTTACAGGCGAATCGGAACCCGTACACAAAGTTTTGGGTGAGATTATTTATGCCGGTGGCAGACAAACCAGTGAGGCCATAGAGCTTGAAGTAATTAAACCTGTTTCACAGAGTTATTTAACCGGTTTATGGAACAACGATAATTATAAAAACAATACTGAAAAACAGAACTTTAACGATACTGTAGCCAAATACTTCAGCCTGGGAGTTTTCCTGATTGCATTTGCCGCTACCGGATACTGGTTGTTTCAGAACGATAGCCACAAGGCATGGTCGGCATTTACTGCCGTAATTATTGTGGCCTGTCCCTGCGTATTGGCTTTAAGTACCCCATTTACACTATCTGCAATTTTAGCGGTTTTTGATAAGAAAGGATTTTATGTAAAAAATACAGATGCCGTTGAAGAACTTGCCAAATGCGATACCCTGATTTTCGATAAAACAGGTACATTAACGAGTAACGAAAATGCCGAAATTGTTTTTAACGGATCTTTAACAGACGAAGAAAAAATTATTGTGGCCTCGTTGCTGCGAAACTCTACCCATCCCTTAAGCCGACATATCTTAAAAGCCTTAAATGTTGACCGATATTATTCACTCAGCGATTATAAAGAGGTAGTAGGAAAAGGTTTGACCGCTAAAATAAATAACCACAGTATTTATGCCGGACATCTTTCTATGCTGCCTATGGAAGTAAAATCTGCTCGCGAAAGCGGCGTGCATATTGTGATAGACCATGTTTATAAAGGCTGTTTTGATATCAAACAGCAATGGCGTTCAGGATTGGCGCAGTTGATCTTAAAACTCTCGAAATTCAAGCTACAGGTTTTATCTGGCGATACCGATAAAGACCGTTATATGCTGGATACCATTTTTACGAAAAATACAACCATCAGGTTCCGCCAGAGCCCCCACCAAAAGCTCGATGCCGTTTTAAAGCTGCAACAGGATGGAAATAAAGTAATGATGCTGGGCGATGGGTTAAACGATGCCGGAGCCCTAAAACAAAGTGATTTTGGAATCGCATTAACAGATAACATCAATAATTTTACACCCGGCTGTGATGCCATTCTGAAAGGCAACTCCTTAAATTATCTGCCTGAATTTATCCAGTTAGGTAAAGACGGGCTCAAGATCATTAAAACAAGCTTTGCCATAGCCATCGCCTATAATTGTATTGGTATTTACTTTGCTGTGCAGGGTACACTTTATCCTTTGGTGGCCGCAGTACTGATGCCGATTAGTACGGTTACCATTATCTCCTTTACCACTTTGGCAACCAGGTGGTTTGCCCATAAAAATAAACTGATATGAACATCCTTTACTTTTTGGTTGGCTGCAGTGTTCTAATGGCGCTCATTTTTTTGGCTGCGTTTTTCTGGGCATATAAAACCGGTCAGAACGATGATGTACATACTCCGGGTATCCGCATGCTCTTCGATGATGAAGTTGTTGCTGAAAAAAGTGAAGAAGATCACTTTTCTAGCTAAGCATCATCATCCTTTGTCTGTCCACTGGAGAATACCTTTGGTGTACAAAACATACAAAAATTCAGCTTCTATTATGCAGTTAGAAAAATTTACTTACGATAACAAGATTGTTCGGAACTTTGGTATTGCCACCCTGGTATGGGGAATTATAGGCATGACGGTTGGTTTGCTTGCTGCCATGCAGCTCTTCAAACCCGCAATGAACATGGGCAGTCAGTACACCACATTTGGCCGCATCAGGCCGCTGCATACCAATGCCGTAATTTTCGCCTTTGTGGGCAATGCCATTTTTATGGGCGTTTATTATTCCCTTCAGCGCTTGTTAAAAACACGGATGTTTAGCGATGTGCTGAGCAAAATCCACTTCTGGGGCTGGCAGCTGATCATTTTATCGGCAGTAATTACACTTCCCCTGGGCTTTACTACCTCACATGAGTATGCCGAGCTCGAATGGCCGATTGATATTGCCATTACCATCATATGGGTGGTTTTTGGCGTTAACATGTTCGGCACCATTTTCAAAAGAAGAGAGCGCCATTTATATGTGGCCATCTGGTTTTACATTGCCACATTTGTTACCATAGCGGTATTGCACATTGTAAACTCTTTCGAGCTCCCTATTTCTTTCATGAAAAGTTATTATGTGTATGCCGGCGTACAAGATGCGTTGGTACAATGGTGGTATGGGCATAACGCGGTGGCATTTTTTCTAACTACGCCTTACCTGGGCATGATGTACTATTTCTTGCCTAAGATGGCCGGAAGGCCCGTTTACTCTTATAAATTAAGTATCCTGCATTTTTGGTCGCTCATTTTTATTTATATCTGGGCCGGCCCGCACCATTTATTATACACCTCATTGCCCGGTTGGGCGCAATCATTAGGTGTTGCCTTTTCGATCATGTTGATTGCCCCAAGCTGGGGCGGTATGATCAACGGTTTGTTAACCTTGCGCGGTGCCTGGGATAAGGTTAGGGAAGACGTTACCCTTAAATTTATGGTGGTTGCACTTACCGCTTATGGTATGGCCACCTTCGAAGGTCCGTTATTATCTTTAAAACAGATTAACGGTGTAGCCCATTTTACCGATTGGATTGTAGCCCATGTACATGTTGGTGCTTTGGGCTGGAACGGGTTTTTAACATTCGGTGTACTCTATTGGTTAATTCCGCGTATTTATAAAACAGAATTATACTCGAAAAAGCTAGCCGGTTTCCACTTTTGGATAGGTACTTTGGGTATACTCTTTTATGCCGTACCGATGTATTGGGCAGGTTTTACGCAGGGGCTGATGTGGAAAGAGTTTACGCCCGAAGGTTTATTGAAATACCCGAATTTCTTAGCCACCACACTGCAGATTATCCCGATGCATATTTTACGTTCAATCGGCGGGGCACTGTATTTAATAGGGGTAATTGCCATGACTTATAACCTGGCCAAAACCATGTTGGGTGCTAAACTGCTTGCCAACGAACCGGCTGAGGCCATGCCTTTAACCAAAATTATTGTTGAAACCTCTCCGGCAGATAAAGCCTGGCATAGGGTTTTAGAACGTAAGCCAATGAAATTCATGGTGCTCTCGCTCATCATTATCCTTATTGGGGGCATGGTAGAAATGATGCCCACTTTTACCATTCAATCTAATGTTCCAACAATTGCCAGTGTAAAACCGTACTCGGCACTAGAGCTTCAGGGCAGAGATTTATATATCAGAGAAGGCTGTGTAAACTGCCATTCGCAAACCGTGCGGCCTTTCCGTTCAGAAACAGAACGATATGGTGAATACAGCAAAGCCGGAGAGTTTGTATATGATCACCCATTTTTATGGGGCAGTAAACGTACCGGACCAGATCTTCACCGCATAGGCGGAAAATATTCTGATGCCTGGCATTACAATCACCTGGTCGATCCTGTTTCAATGTCACCAGGAAGCATTATGCCGCCTTATGCCTGGCTCATCGAACAGAAACTGGATATTACAACAACTGCAAGCAAGATCAGGGCTATGCAAACATTGGGCGTTCCTTACCCTGATGGTTATGATAAACGTGCTAACGATGATTTAAAAGTGCAGGCCGAAAAGATTGCACTCGACCTAAAACAGAATAACATTAAGGTTAAAAGCGACAGGGAAATAATAGCCATTATTGCTTACCTGCAACGTTTGGGGACCGATATTAAAGCAAATAAAGAAACCATTCCTTCAAATCAATAAAATATGTTCAACCAGATCAAAGATTTAGCCGGTGGCGAAATATACCTCATCACCTCTCTGCTCATGTTCATGGTGTTTTTTGTAATCGTAGGTGTTTACCTGCTCAAATTAAGCAAAAAACATATTGAGGTGATGAGCGAAATCCCATTACAAGAAAATCAACCCAATACACATGAAGAAGATTAAACTATTGTTATTGTCACTGCTTTTATCAATTACAGCCTTTGCTGCGGATGAGAAAACCGCAGCGGTTGTAACACCTGCCCCAGCTGGGCTGGGGCTTAGCCAGTCGGAATTGCTTATCGTATTGCTTTTGCTTTTCGTAACCGTACTTCTTGTTGTTTCCCTAACACTGCTGAAAGCTTTTAAGGTAATGTATCAGGAACAGTTAAATCCTACGCCATACATCGAAACGGTAAAAGAGCCTGTTTTGGATTATGATACCTGGTTAAAACAACAACCGGTTAAACCTTCAATCTGGACAAAACTTTTAAGCTTAAGGCCCATTGAAGAAGAAAAGGATCTGGTAATCGATCATACTTATGATGGTATTAAAGAACTGAACAATCCTGTGCCGGCCTGGTTTAACTTCCTTTTCTACGGTACAATGATTTTTGCTGCGGCATATCTTTTTTATTACCACATTGGTGGATACGGAGACTTGCAGGATCAAGAATACGAAAATGAAATGGCCAAAGCAAAGATAGAGAAGGCCGCATATCTCGAAAAATCGGCCAATACCATTGATGAGAATTCAGTAAAGTTTGATGACACGCCTGCGGTGCTCGAAGATGGTAAAACTATTTTTAATACAAACTGTGTAGTCTGCCATGGTGATAAAGGCCAGGGCATTATCGGACCAAATTTAGCCGACGATTATTGGTTGCATGGAGGCAATATAAACAGTGTATTCAAAACGATTAAATATGGTGTTCCTGAAAAGGGGATGATTAGTTGGGAGAAAAACCTGAACCCAAAACAGATCAGTGCCGTTACCAATTTTATCCTGTCGTTAAAAGGAACAAATCCAGCCGGGGCCAAAGCCCCACAGGGTGAGAAATATGAAGCAAAAAATCCAAAAGACAATGAGATGAAAGTGCTGAAAGACAGTGTGAACAAAGCCGATGTTACAAAGAAATAAAACAGAAAGTAAGGGAAGAAATTTTATCTATCCTAAAAAGCCATCAGGCAGGTTGTATACCTACCGGAAATGGGTAAGTTATGTATTGCTGTTGTTTCTGTTTTCCTGTCCCTTTTTAAAACTTAACGGCGAACAGCTCGTACTCCTCAATTTTATAGAAAGAAAGTTTGTATTCTTCGGATTGATCTTTACCCCGCAGGATTTTTACCTCTTCGCCCTTGCGATGCTCATTTTCATCATGTTCATTGTGTGCTTTACAGTAGTATTGGGTAGGCTGTGGTGCGGATGGGCCTGTCCGCAAACGATTTTTATGGAAATGGTTTTCCGCAGGATCGAATACTGGATTGAAGGAGATGCCAATCAACAGAAGAAATTGGACCAGGCTGATTGGAACACAGAGAAAATAATAAAAAAAGGAAGTAAACATTTCATTTTTCTGGTCATTTCTTTTGCTATCGCAAATACCTTTTTGGCATACATGATCGGCTCGGATGTACTCCTTAAAATTATGACGGAGCCCGTTTCAGGCCATGTTTCGGGCTTTATATCCATCTGGTTGTTTACTTTAATATTTTATGGGGTATTTACCTATGTACGCGAAGTAGTGTGTACGGTAATTTGTCCGTACGGCAGGTTACAGGGTGTTTTGTTAGATAATCAAAGTTTGGTGGTAGCCTATGATTTTACCAGGGGTGAACCACGTGGACATCTTCAAAAAAATGCTAATGAGTTAACAGCCGGCGACTGTATAGATTGTGGGCTTTGCGTACAGGTTTGCCCCACAGGTATCGATATCCGCGAAGGTACACAACTCGAATGTGTAAATTGTACTGCCTGTATCGATTCATGCAACGAGGTGATGCTTAAAATAAACAGGCCCAAAAATCTGATCGGCTTTTTTAATCAGGATTTTATTAACGAGCGCAAACCCTATAAAATTGCCCTAAAATCTTACGGTTATGCTGCGGTACTATTTGTAGTAGTGATGGTTTTTTCTTCACTGATCTATAAAAGAGAAGATATTCAGACTACGGTTTTGAGGGCTAGCGGTACTTTGTACCAAAGCAGGGGAACAGATAAAACGAGCAATCTTTATAATGCAGAACTGATCAACAAAACCAATAAGGCTGTAAAATTTACTTTCAGATCGAAAGATAAGGGAGACGAAATTAACTTCATCCAAAAAGCTGATGTTCTGCCAAAAGAAGGTTCGGTACACCTCACTTTTTTTCTGATCAGGAAAAATAATTCCATTAAAAAATATAAAACTGCTGCCGTTTTCGAAATTATTGCAAATGGTGAGGTTTTAAGTACGGCAACTACAAGTTTTTTCGCGCAACCGGAAGGGATACAGGATTGAATGAGTGAAGAATAGAAAATGATATCTGCATGTGAATAATCACGCATTCAAAATTAAAAAAAGAGATATGAACTGGGGAACAAAAATAGTGTTGGGAATGATTGCATTCATGATGTTTATCGTGGGGATGGTGGTTTATATGTTCCATGTACACGGACGGGATGCCCTGATAGAAGAAAATTACTACGAAAAGGGGATCAATTATAATGCAGAATACAATGCCAAAGTGAACGTTATAACCGATAATGCAAAGCCTAAAATTACCATTACAAAAACTCAGATTATTATTGAAATTAAAGATAGCGCTACCTATAACCTCATTTTAATGCGGCCTGGCAATAGTGATGATGATGTTAAACTAAAAGGAAATACTTCTGGAACAGCCAATCTTATTTTGGTAGATAAAACTAAAATGGGCAAAGGAGTATGGTTTTTAAACCTTCAATGGCGCTCTTCAGGTAAAGATTATCTGTTTAAAAATAACATCACCCTATGACGGATTTTTTGCCACTGGCATTTTTGATGGGCCTTTTCGGGAGCCTTCATTGTGCCGTAATGTGCGGACCGATTATGTTGGGTATGCCATTTGCGAAACAGAATTTCTTTCGAAGCGGGTTTCAGCTTTTGCTCTATCAATTTGGCAGAATTGCCGTGTATATTGTGTTAGGATTGTTGGTGGGTGCTTTAGGGAGCAGTATCCGGATTTTTAGCGATCAGCAAACGCTGAGTATCTTAATCGGTTCTATACTGATTTTATTTACAGCGCTACAGTTTAGCCACTTTTATAGAAATAGGTTTTCTAAGCTTCAGTTAAAGGCGCTCAATCCGCTGAGCAGGCTTATGGGGAAAGTATTCAAATTACCACTGTGGGGATTGTTTGCCGGAATGCTTAATGGTATCATCCCCTGCGGAATGGTTTATCTGGCACTCGCAACTGCTTTAAATACCGGTAGTATTAAATCTGGTGCAACTTTTATGTTCCTTTTTGGTTTGGGTACCACTCCACTGATGCTCATGATTTCGTTGGGAGGGATCTTTCTGAAGAAATACATCCGCTTTAATACGAACAAACTTATCCCTTGGTTTATGTTTTTTATGGGGGCATTGCTCATATTACGTTCGGCAGATTTGGGTATCCCCTTTATATCACCTAAAATTATTGGTGCCTATAGGCATGTTATAGATTGTCGGTAAAAATAGCCCAAATAAAAAGAACTAAACCGATAATTATTCTGAGAAAATGACTATCCTCTTCCGGAAACTACAGGAGTGATCTGTACCTTAAGACCAGACAAATCGGCACCAGCTTTGAGCGTAGCCTCAATATGGAAATCCTGTCCTGCATATACAGTTTTTGTATTTGCTGTTCCAATCTCGATGTCAGAAAATTCCGGCACAGCAATCAAAGAATTCTCTTCATCTTTTTTGCATCCAATTAATGAGATGCTTAGCCCTAAAAGTACAATCTTTATCTCCGTTACATCGCATTTATTGTTTTCCTGTAACGGTTTTGTTGCTGTTTATTCTGCCAAGTTTTTAGATTAATGCGGATTTTAGCACCAATTTATTTAGGTTGTTAAAATTGAAGGATGTGAAAATTAAGCAGGTGCCCAATTGCTCTATAATCGGAGTTGTTTTGCTGTATCTGATTATCTCTTTGGGTAACATCTTTTTTTTATCGAACCTTTCCCTTTTAGAATCCGCACGAGGAATAAAATCAGCAGCCCATTACAGTGGCAACTTTTCTCCACTTGGAAAGGATTCCAAAATTACCAGACAGTTTAAGTGTATCCTCGATGAACGGAAGAAAACTGCGCTTCCTGTTCTGGAAGCAGTTATCATCGGGGTCATTCTGTTTTTGGGGCTTTCGCTCTTAACCTCAAACCTTAACAGGTATTTTCTTGAGATCAGATACAGGATTGCCGGATCAGTCCCAATTTATATTTCCAACCGGGTCTTTCGGATCTGAGATTTAACTCCAGATTTCTTTTATAGACAGGCCTTCATATGATGAAGTGAAGACGGCCGGTTAATCACCGTGTTTCCTGTCCTATACGTCCGTCAAATCTTTTTCCTTAAATTTTAATTTAAAGACATGATCCGTATTAAACAGATTTTCTGTTTGTTCCCACTTTTATATATGGGGCTGGAAAGCAATGCCCAAACCTCCCCAAAACCCATCGGGATCGTTGATCTGATAGATCACGTGACCGCTTTTTCGCCTTCACTGGCCGCTGATTCTGCGGCGGTAGATATCCGTGCCGCCCAGTTGAAAGAGACTGCAGCGAATGCCCTTCCCAACCTGAGACTTAACTATCAGGCAGATCTGGGCTCAAACAATAACGTGGCAGGGCCTTATATGGCCTTTGGTATCGTTCCCTCCAATTCCAGGGGCGTGCGTACAGGCAGTAATACCCAGGCCGCACTCACTAACCTTGGCATTGTTTCCCTGGATTGGGAGGTCTACAACTTTGGTGCCTACAAGACCCAGAATGCGGTAGCCAAGTCAGAACTTGACGCCGAGCGATCCAGGTTTGCCCAGCGGCGTTACCAGACCAGGGCCATTGCCATTGATGATTACCTCAGCCTTTTAAAGCTTCAGGATATGTTATCCATCCAGGCAAGCAATATCAGGCGCAATGAGCAGATCAACCGTTCGATTCTTTCCCTTGCCAGAAGCGGTGTGCGCCCGGGTGTAGATACCAGCATTGCAGGTGCCGAACTCTCTAAATCAAGGCTGAACTATATCGAAATGGACAATACATATAAACAGGTTCAGCTAAATATTGCAGCAATCAGTGGACTCAAGGCACAAAGTATTGTTGCTGACAGTACGATCCTTGACCGGTTAAAATCGCTCGAGGTAAACCTATCTGTAAACCTTACCGACAGTTCAAGCCATCCGCTGCTTGATTTTTACAAAAGTAACTACCTCAGCAGCATTGAGAAAGAAAACCTGGTCAGAAAAGCCTATAATCCAAAGGTAAGCCTTCAGGCTGCGGCCTGGTCGCGGGGCTCGAGTATTGATGCCAATGACAACTTCAACAGTCTCTCGAGCGGCCTGGAATGGCAACGGGAAAATTACCTCGTGGGCGTAGGGATCAGCTACAACCTCTTCGATCTGCGAAGGCGTCAGTTGAAGCTCAGGACCCAGAAGGCCAACAGTAACTTTTACTTAAAGGAACTGGAGCAGGAGCGACTAATGTTATCAAATGCCGCCCTTCAGGCGGGCCTCGAAATCAGTACCGCGCATAAAAGACTCGATGAAATACCCAATCAGTTAAAGGCCGCCGCCGCAGGGTACCGCCAAAAGCTTTCCCTTTACAAGAACGGGCTGACCGATATCATTGAACTCAATGCAGCCCTGACCATCCTCTACCGCGCAGAAACTGATTTTGTTAACGCAAAGTACCTGTACGTACGGGCTCTTTTTCAAAAGGCTATTGCCACCAATCAAGTAGATTCCCTGTTAAACGCATTAAAATAATAAAGATATGTCAATGGTTACCTCGGCCCTGAAAAAGCCGGTTACAACAGTGGTGATCACCGCGAGTTTACTGCTCTTTGCAGTGCTCAGCGCGCTGAAGATCCCAATAGATATTTTTCCCCAACTTAATTCTCCAACTATATATGTTATCGAATCCTATGGAGGCATGTCGCCCCAGCAGATGGAGGGCTTTTTCTCTACCCGTTTGCAGGATCAATTTCTCTATGTAAATGGTATAAAAAACATTACCGCCAAGAACATCCAGGGACTCACCATGTTAAAGCTTAGTTTTTATGAGAGCACCAACATGGCTGAGGCCTCTGCTCAGGTTGCCCTCCAGGTAAACAGGGCCATGAAGTTCTTTCCGCCCGGAGCACTGCCTCCGCAGGTAGTCCGCTTTGATGCCTCTTCACTGCCCGTGGGCCAGCTTGTGCTCTCTGCCAAATCCAGGAGCCTGAAAGAAATCTACGATATGGCAGCAACGCGTATCAGGCCCATGTTTTCATCGGTCGCCGGACTTTCTGCGCCACCGCCATTCGGTGCCAATTCCCGCTCGATTACCATCAACGTAGACCCGAGCAAGCTAAGGAGTTATAACCTGACCCCGGACGAGGTGGTAGGGGCTTTATCCAAGTTCAATGTGATGTCGCCTTCGGGAAACCTCAGGCTGGACAATACCATGATGGTGACCTCGATGAACTCATTGGTGAAGACTGTGGATGAATTCAACAATATTCCCATAGCCACTAAAAACGGCGTTTCGATATTGGTGAGGGATGTGGCAAGGGTTGCTGATGCAGCAGATGTTACTGTAGATTATGCATTGATCAATGGAAAACGGTCGGTTTATATACCTGTTGTAAAAACTGCAGACGCATCGACCTGGTCGGTGGTTAAATCCTTAAAGGCCAAAATCCCGGAAATGCAGAGCCTTTTGCCGGATGATGTCCACATCTCGTATGAATTTGACCAGTCTGTAGCAGTTATCAACTCAGTAAAAAGCCTGATCACCGAAGGTGGTCTGGGGGCACTGTTAACAGGTCTCATGGTATTGTTATTTCTGCGTGACCTGCGGAGCAGTCTTATCGTGGTAATTACCATTCCGGTATCGATTTTAATTGGTGTGCTTTTACTGGGGATGTTTGGTCAAACCATTAATATCATGACCCTCAGCGGTCTAGCGCTTGCGATTGGGATTCTGGTCGATCAGGCAACGGTGACGATTGAAAATATCCACCAGCACCTGGAAATGGGCAAGCCCAAACGTGAAGCTATTTACGATGCCTGTGAAGAAATTGCTTTCCCATTGCTCCTCATCCTGCTGTGTATTCTCGCCGTTTTTGCGCCATCTTTTATGATGAACGGGATACCAAAGGCGATGTTTTTGCCACTATCCCTCTCGATTGGCTTTACCATGATTGTCTCCTTCATTGTGGCCCAAACGCTAGTTCCAATTCTTTCCAATTGGATGATCAAGGAAGAACGTTACCAGCACTATGACCATGGCAAGATACATGCGCATGCAGGAGAAGCTCTTGACTCGCGTGAAGCAGAACAAGTAGAAAGTCACCTGGAAAACGAACAGGAGGAGCCTGAAAAGAATGATTTCTTTGAACGGGTGAAAGTTCGCTTTATGGCCATCATCCAGCGGTGGATGCCGATGAAGAAAGGTATCGTAGGAATCTATCTTTTTGCTGTTATTATCCTTGCCGGACTGGGCTTTGTTTTTATCGGAAAGGATATGATGCCCAAGCTCAACAACGGGCAGTTCCAGATCCGTATCAAAGCTCCGGATGGCACCAGGTTAGAGCGCACCGAAGAGAAGTTCAAGCAGGTACTCTCCATTATCAATCAAACGGTAGATAACAATGTGGCGGTCAGTTCCGGCTACGTGGGGCTTATCCCCAGCAGTTATGGAACCAGTAACCTGTATATTTTCAATACCGGAACCCATGAAGCCGTGCTGCAGGTGAACCTGGATGAAGATTATAAAGTGAATATGGATGAACTCAAAGACGCACTGCGGAGAAATATTGCGTATAAGCTTCCTGATCTGCGTATCACCTTTGAGCCGATAGATATGACCGAAAAGATCATGAGCCAGGGTGCTGCCACGCCGATAGAGATCAGGGTGGCGGGAAAAGATATGGATCAGATCGAGTCTTATGCGAATAAGGTGCTCGGCAAACTTAAAAAAATAGATTACCTCCGTGATATTCAGATTTCCCAGCCACTGCACATTCCTGTGGTATCCATTACCCTTGACAGGCTTAAGGCCGCGCAGTTTGGCCTTAATGTTGTTGACATCGCAAGGTCTGTTACAGCGAGTACCTCTTCCAGCCGTTTTACCGAGAAGAACCAGTGGCTCGATGAAAAAACTGCCTATACTTACCAGGTGCAGGTACAGGTGCCTGAATACGTGATGAACACGATGGATGAGCTCAAAGAAATTCCCCTGGTAAAAGGGCAGAGCAGTCCGGTATTGGGCGATATTGCAACTTTCAATACCAGTTACGTTCCTGGGGAATATGACCGTTCCGGACCCAGACGCTTTCTGACCGTGAGTGCGAATATTTATAAAAAAGACCTTGGAACGGCGACGGCTGATGTAGAAAAGGCTTTGAAGTCAGTAGGTAACCCACCTAAGGGACTAACGGCGGAAGTGAAAGGCATGTCAAGCCTATTAACCGAGACACTATCTTCTCTTCAGGGCGGACTTGCTTTTGCCATATTGGTGATATTTCTTCTGCTTGCAGCCAATTACCAATCTTTCAAGCTTTCGCTGACCGTGCTTTCGACGGTTCCCGCCGTAATCCTGGGGTCGCTTACCGCATTATTGCTTACTGGTTCAACGCTTAACCTGCAGAGCTATATGGGGATGATCATGTCCACTGGTGTTTCGGTTGCCAATGCGATACTGATCGTCACCAACGCTGAGAAACTCAGACTGGAATACAGGGATTCTACCCGGGCAGCGGTGGTGAGTGCAGGAATCCGTTTAAGGCCAATCCTGATGACCAGTTTTGCGATGATCGCGGGTATGATCCCTATGGCCTCGGGTATGGGCGAATCCGGTGAACAGACGGCCCCGCTTGGCAGGGCGGTTATCGGGGGGCTTTTCTTTTCAACCCTGGCAGCACTGTTCATCCTACCGCAAGTTTTTGCCTGGGTGCAAAAGAAAAGCAGCTTAAAAGAACCCAACCTAATGCCAAGAAAAACAAGAATTTAAAAGATAAACAACATGAAAACCAAATTCATTCCAATTATAATTTTAATCACTACCCTGGCCGCCTGTGGCAGAAACCAGAAGCCTGTGGACATCAGTCCTGCAAAAAACGGCAAGGAAGCCAAATATGAAACCGCCAGGGTCGAAGAAGAGGCCCTTTCCAGTTATACCCGTATTCCGGGAATGCTCAAGCCTTTCAACCAGGTAAACATTTTCCCAAAAGCCAATGGCTTTGTGAAAGCCATATTGGTCGACTTAGGGTCGAAGGTTACCAAAGGCCAACTGCTGATGACCCTGGAAGCACCCGAACTCGAATCGCAATTGCAATCAGCAAACTCCCGTTACCTGCAGGCACGTGAGAATGCCTCGGCGAGCAGTGAGAAATACAGACGGCTAAAAGAGGCCGCAAAGGAGGAAGGTTCGGTATCTCCCTTAGAACTTGACAATGCGCTTTCCAGGATGAGAGGGGATAAGGCCATTGCCGAAGCAGAGCGGTCTAATGTTTCCTCTGTACGCACCATGCAGGACTATTTAAAAGTGTATGCACCTTTTGACGGGGTGATCGTGGACAGAAATGTATCCCCTGGAGCACTGGTATCGGCCGGGAGATCTACTGACCTGCCCATGCTGGTATTGCAGGACCTGACCCGTATGAGACTTGAGGTATCCATCCCTGAAGATTATGTAGACAAGGTAGACCTTAGCCAGATGGTGAAGTTTCGCTTCAATGCGCTTCCCGGAGAGCAACGGCAGGCCAAGATCAGCAGGACTGCAAATTCTCTGGGTAATATGCGACAGGAGGTGGTTGAGATTGATGTAGCCAATAAAGACAACCGGTTAAAGGCCGGCATGTATGCCGAGGTTGAAATTCCGCTAAAATCCGGTGCCACATCACTACTGGTTCCCAATTCCGCTATTGTCAGGTCTACCGAGCGGAAGTACGTGGTAGAGTTAAAGAACGGGAAAGCCCAGCTTATCGATATTAAGGAAGGGATGAAGGGAACCGACATGACCGAGGTTTTTGGTGCCATAAAAGCAGGGGCGGAGATCGTCTCGCCTGCCAACGATGAGATCAAAAACGGTCAGGTGCTTTAATCCTTTGCCGGGCAGGTTTACATTCTGTCCGGCAATTCTTTTTATTAGTCAGATAAGAAAAAAGGAAAATATGAAAGATCTAGAATTTAACCATGAGTTTGGACTAGGGGCATGCACATCTGCATAGACGTTCAAAAAGAAAGGTGCAACCTTTCACTATCCGGCTACAAGTTATATTTATTCAGGGTAACCAAGCACATAGCAGTTATCAGCTGTTTTTCCTTCTGGTTTCACTTACAAGCAACTTTTCGCAAACTTTGTTGCTCAGCGTTTCATTTTCTTTATTTCTATAGCTGATGCTCATACTGCCGTCAAACGGTTCAACTTGTTTTATTTTCAGTTCAAGCCCTAATGAAAGCTTACGGTTGGTCAGGAATTTAAGCAGCTCTTCGGAAGAAGGTTGTACTGCCATAAAAGTAACAATATCTCCCGCTTTGCAATCGCTCAATTTCAGATAGCTGTCTGTAGCAATTTTCCCATCGGTATCCGGTATCGGCGAACCATGGGGATCCACTTTAGGAAAACCTAATAGCTCGTCCATTTTCAAAAAAAACTCGGGAGCCTGGATGTGTTCAATTTGTTCGGCTATATGGTGCACTTCATCCCAACCAAACCCCATTTTTTCAAACAGATACATCTCGGTCAATCGGTGTTTTCTGATAATAAGAGTAGCCCGTTTTTTTCCTTCGGCGGTTAATTTAAGCGGTTTGTAACTTTCGTAAACAACCAGTCCCTTTTCTGCAAGCCGCTTCATCATACTGTTTACTGTGGGCATTTTAATATCCAGCTGCTTGCTTATTTCATTAACACTGGCTTCGCCTTTTAAGCTCGTTAAATTGTATAAAACTTTCAGGTAATTTTCTTCCGTCTGTGATATCATAACGCAAATTTACTAAATATTAGCACTGTCTAACAATAAAGTTAGAGAATAGCTTGTTAGTTCAGTCTAACTTATTATTTTTGTTGATCTAAAAAAATATAAACGAAAAGAATAATGACAATACTCAGAACACTATTGACAATAATTATCATTTTTACCGGGTTTATAACTTGTGCCCAAACAGGTAAAATATCCGGCAAAATATCCGATACCGAAGGTAGGCCTTTAAAGGGGGCATCAGTGTTTATCCCTAAACTTAATATAGGTACTTCATCTGGTGATAATGGCAGTTATTCATTAGAAAATGTTCCGTACGGAACTTGGAAGGTAGAGGTAAAGCACATTAGTTTTATTATAATCAAGGAATATATAAGTATCAACAGCGAATCGGCTGTTGAAGATTTTATTATTCGGGAAAAATCAGATGAATTAGATGATGTGGTCATTTCGGGAACAATGAAGGAGGTTTCTAAACTGGATAGCCCGGTGCCGGTGGAAGTTTATACTTCAATGTTTTTTAAAGCAAATCCTACGCCTTCGTTATTTGAGGCATTGCAAAACATAAATGGTGTGCGTCCGCAACTCAACTGTAATATATGCAATACTGGTGATATCCACATTAACGGATTGGAAGGGCCTTATACGATGATATTGATTGATGGTATGCCTATTGTCAGCGGTCTCTCTACGGTTTATGGTTTGAGCGGTATTCCCCAAGCATTGATTGACCGTGTAGAAATAGTAAAAGGCCCGGCTTCGACACTGTATGGCAGTGAAGCTGTGGGAGGATTGATAAATATCATCACCAAAAGACCAGAAAATGCTCCTGTTATTTCGGCAGATGTATTTGGTACTACCTGGGCAGAGGTAAATGCAGATTTGTCTGCAAAATTTAACATAGGTAAAAAAGCCCAATCTCTGATAGGGCTTAATTACTTTAATTACAGTAATCCTATTGATAAAAACAGCGACAACTTTACCGATGTAACCTTGCAAAACAGGATTTCGCTATTTAACAAGTGGAGTTTTGACAGAAAAGATAACAGGATATTCTCATTGGCAGGAAGATACGTTTATGAAGACCGTTGGGGTGGAGAAATGAACTGGGAAAAAAAATACAGGGGTGGCGATGAGGTTTACGGAGAAAGTATCTATACTAGCCGTTGGGAGCTTATGGGCAATTACCAGCTTCCGGTTCAAGAAAATATATTTTTCCAGTTCAGTGCCAATGAGCACGATCAGAACTCCGTTTATGGTAATGTGCCGTATTTGGCTAACCAGAAAATAGCTTTCGGTCAATTTACCTGGTTTAAAACTTTAGGAAGACATGACCTGTTAACCGGTCTTGCTTATCGTTACACCTATTATGATGACAATACACCTGCAACAGCCAATGCCAATGATTTAGGTAAAAACAGACCTGCCCATACCAATCTTCCGGGAATCTTTATGCAGGATGAGATCACCTTAAATACAAATAACAGGGTATTGTTAGGCATACGGTACGATTATAATTCACTTCATGGGAGCATTCTTACACCTCGTATCAACTATAAATGGAACTCCGAAAATAAAAATAATATTTTCCGCTTAAGTTTCGGTAGCGGTTTTAGGGTTGCAAATGTATTTACAGAAGATCATGCAGCCTTGACCGGTGCAAGGGAAGTTGTATTTATTAATGACCTTAAACCAGAAACTTCCTGGAACGGTAACCTTAATTTTGTGAAAAAGATATATGCGGGCAGCACTTTTATCAGCTTAGATGCTACAGCTTTCTATACTTATTTTACCAACAAAATTATTGCTGATTATGATACTGATCCTAACAAAATCATTTATGATAATATAAACGGATATGCTGTATCTCGGGGTCTTTCGTTAAATGTTGATATAGCCTTTTCCAATGGACTGAAAATACTGGCTGGAGCTACTGCCATGGATGTTTATAACAAAGAAGAAGGTCAAAAAATAAGACAACTGTTTACTGAGAAATTTACGGGAACATGGAATATAGGTTATACCCTTAAAAAGACTGGCCTTACTATCGACTATACAGGAAATTTATATGGGCCAATGCGTTTGCCACTATTAAGCGATACAGATCCCCGCAGCGAATATTCGCCATGGTGGAGTATTCAAAATATTCAGTTAACGAAAAAAATTGGAAAGAATATTGATATTTATGGGGGCGTTAAAAACCTTTTGAACTGGACCCCTAATAAAGGCAATCCGTTTATCATTGCAAGGGCCAATGATCCATTTGACAAAAATGTACAGTTTGATGGAAACGGACAGGCAATGGTAACCCCTGGAAATCCCTATGGATTAACATTTGATCCATCTTATGTATATGGTCCGAACCAAGGAATAAGAGGGTTTTTAGGCTTCCGTTATAATCTCTTCTAATTAATCAATAACCTATAATAAAATTAGGATTCGCAATTATTCTGGTTTTCTGTTTGGACAGTACCGCAATATCGATCTGCATACCGTATTAGGCTTTTATGCGCTGTTAATTCTACTTGTTTTGTCACTTACGGGCATGATTTACGGCATTAAGTAGTACAGTAAAGGACTTTACCAGGTTACCGGTGGAGGAAAGATGCCAGAGTGGTCTGCACCACTTTCAGATAGTACCCAAGTTGGCGGTGTTTTTTCATTTAATAGGGTCTTGGACAATGTCGTATTGAAGGTGCAAAAAAAGTATCCTGGCGCTGCAGGTTACTTTTTAGGATGCCTGATGCCGCTAACATCAAGTCGGCCATTGAGATCGATGTTTATCCCAAACTGAACAGTTATTATGCCCACCAGAACCTTTGTTTTGAGAGGTATACCGGAACAGAGATTAAGCGCGATGCATATTACTCGGCCAGTTTTGCTGAAAGTGGTACAGGGCTGAAGCTTAGACGCATGAACTATGATATCCATGTGGGGCTTATTCTCATTGGATTAACAACAATATTTATGAACAAGAATATTTCCTGTCCTAGTTAAAATGATTTGCCGGTACTTTTAGGTATAGGGAAGCGTTTTGATAGACTACCCTATCAAAGATGCTAAAGATCGTTCCGTTTTGGAGCTGGAAGAAAAAATGTCCAGCCCCTTAAAAAACGCTTGCCAATAATATAGCTCCCTGATTTCAAAATAGGTTCTGATGACAGGGAGCATGTTGTTAAATTGAGAAGAGGTTAGATTGCCAGGCTTTATTTTCTCGCCACTTTTGGTGCTAAGGTCAGAAACATTCTCTTGCCCTCGAGTTTTGGCAATAACTCAACTTTTCCTACCTCTTCCAAACTTTGTGCAAATTTCAAAAGCAGAATTTCGCCCTGGTCTTTATATACAATCGAGCGGCCCTTGAAGTGAACAAAGGCGCGTACCTTTTCTCCACTTTCCAAAAACGAAACTGCGTGTTTAAGTTTAAACTGAAAATCGTGATCGTCGGTATTTGGGCCGAAACGGATATCTTTGATAATGGTCTGCTTGGCCTTACTTTTAATCTCCTTTTGTTTTTTTTTCTGTTCGTAAAGAAACTTACTGTAATCGATGATCCGGCAGACTGGTGGGATAGCGTTCGGGGAAATTTCAACCAGATCTAAGTCCAGTTCTTTAGCCATTTGAAGGGCTTCTTGGAGCGGGTAAACATCGGTTTCAACGTTTTCTCCCGTTAAGCGTACCTCTGGTGAGGCGATAAACTCATTTATCTTATGTTCTGCTTCTTTTTTTCTGAAGGGTAAGCGTGGGCCCCTGTAAAATCCTGCTTTTTTTAATGCCAAATTTGAAAAGTTTTAATGAAAAATTCTGTTACCTGGAGCGGTTAATCTGGATGTGATCGATAATATAGCTTTTTAAACTGAAAAATCCAAACCGAAAGCTAAATCATGACTTAATTCGTATGTTCCGTCTTTTGATCTGTTTTTTAATCAGGCGCAAAGAATTGGTTTGAGGAGCGCACATGAGTTTAAAGTTTCCTGCTTCCTTAGCTTGCGGTTACTTCGTTCATCACCTTGCCTTCAATTCTTAGCGCCTCAAAGGTAATCAGTATAAAACCGGATATAAGAAGCAACACGGCCAAAAATCGCAAAATCTTTTCTGTGCCTTTGGTATTGACCATTCTATCTGAGCAGGTAAACTCACTGATTCCAGTTAGTTTTCGCCGCTCGTTTCTCCGCCAGATTGCGAAGATGAAAATAAAGGTGCCAAAAATCAGCAGCAAGATGCCGCTAACCAACGGCATTGTGGTGAAATTAAAGGTTTCCTGTGTTTCTATCATATAAAGTAGACCAATAGGAAGCCAAAAAGTTTAAAATTTTATTTTTTTGCTTTTATGTTGGAGGTTTGGTGATATTTAGACCTTGATTTCTATAATGTGTTTTTTTCGTATTTGTTTAAAGTCGCTTTTTCTAAAAAGAAAACTAAGTTTCATATCTGTTACATTAAAGTAGGTGGTTTTTGTGCCGGGATTTGTAGTTTTGCATCCAAATCAGTGTGCATCAATGGTTAGAACAAGAGAAGATTCCTTTTTAAAAATCCGCTCTGCTGTTCCGGAACATTTTCCGTTACTGCTAATGCTGCTGCTGGCTTTCTTTTTTTTACGTCCTTCCCATCTAACCGGGGATCTGGCCCAGGGGATTTCCTCTGTTTCGATAAAGTTTACCAGTATTATGAGCCCCATTTCAGGGGAGGATCAGCAACAAGCTTTGCTGGCCGCGGTAGATCAGAAGCAGCCAAAATTCCGTAAAAAATTCCAGCACCTAAACGATGCAGCCAGTGACTTTCAGCCTTTTCAAAAGCGCTTGGAGATTCGCTACCATCTTCCTGTTTCAACTCCACCAGGTTATGAAACACCACATTTCTTTTGCGGGCAACACGCCTTTCTATACAGACTCACTTATTTCTAATTTTTCCCGATTATGTTCTCTTTTTGCCAGGATTACATATTATTTGCTGGATAAAAAAAATAAAATATCAGATAAGCTGCTGTGCGCTAACCTTTGGTTATGGCCACTGCATTAGAAAAAGAAATAAGGAAAACACACAAATGAAAATTAAATGGATGGCGATTCCTATCCTTGCTGCCGCTATGCAGGCATGTACAGGGGGAACGGCCCAGAAAAAAGATAATGAGATTGCCGAGATACCGGTGTTAAAGCTAACCGAACAGGATACTTCACTTTCCTTTGACTACGTTGCCGATATTCAGGCCTACAGGAACGTGGATATCAGGTCCAGGACCCATGGCTTTATCGATAAGGTACTCGTTGATGAGGGAGAGAAAGTGCATAAAGGGCAGCTGCTCTTTCAGTTGAACGACCGGGAACATGTCATCGCACTCAATAAAGCGAAAGCAAACCTGGCCAGCGCACTTTCTGCAGCTAATATCGCCCAGGTTGAACTGGAAAGGATTACAACACTTGTAGATAAAAAAGTGATCTCTCCTTCTGAACTCTCGCTTGGAGAGGCCAGGCTCTCAGAGGCTGAAGCGCAGATCAAAACGGCAAAGGCAATGATCGATGATGCCAATCAGAAGCTTTCCTATTCACGTATCCGATCTCCTTTCAATGGGACAATAGACCGTATCCCCTTAAAAGCTGGGAGCCTAATTGATGAAGGCGCACTGCTCACTACCATTTCTGATACCAAAGAGATGTATGCGTATTTTGATATCACCGAAAATGAATACCTGCAGTTTACCCGTAACGGAAAAGGACGTTTTGAGCAGAACAAATCGGTAAAGCTCATTCTTTCTGATGGTTCAGCCTACCCGATAGCGGGAAAAATACAAACGCACGAAAATGCTTTTTCGGGAAATACAGGATCGATCGCATTCAGGGCAGTTTTCGCCAACCCGAAAAACATTTTAAAGCACGGCGCCTCTGGAAAAGTGGAGCTAGACTCCAAACTTGCCGGCAGTATCCTCATTCCCCAGAAGTCCGTATTTGAGATCCAGGACAAAAACTATGTTTTTGTAGTTGGCAAGGACAATACGGTCAAGATGAAAAGTTTTGTGCCCAAACTTCGTCTGCCTGGATTTTTTGTCTGCGCAAGTGGCCTTAACCCGGGAGAAACCATTGTTTATGAAGGGATTCAGAACATTCGGGACGGGGCTGTAATTAAGCCCGTTTATACCTCGGATAAATCCCTGCTGGCGAAAAAATAGTTCATTGTTTCATTATCCAATCCTCCTGCGGAAATTTTTTCGGTGGGGAGGGATTGGTATAACCTAAAATAAATGGTTGAGACCTTCATCAGAAGACCGGTACTTTCACTGGTCATTTCACTTATATTGATTTTACTGGGCATCCTAGCCTTATTTAAGCTCCCGATTACCCAGTTTCCTGACATTGTTCCCCCGTCAGTTGTCGTAACGGCCAGTTACAACGGGGCTAATGCCGAGGTTTGTGCCAAGGCTGTGGCTACGCCCCTTGAACGCGCGATCAATGGTGTTCCAGGCATGACCTACATGAACACCGTCAGCAGCAATAATGGGGTAACCCTGGTACAGGTATTTTTCAATGTCGGCACCGATCCGGATCAGGCGGCGGTAAATGTGCAGAACCGGGTGACCACCGTACTTGATGAACTTCCAGAAGAGGTGATAAAGGCAGGGGTAACCACAGAAAAAGAGGTGAACAGTATGCTTCTTTACCTGAACATTACCAGTACCGATAATGAAATGAACGAGGAGTTCATTTATAACTTTGCGGACATCAATGTGCTGCAGGAGCTAAAAAGAATAGACGGCGTGGGTTTTGTAGAAATCATGGGCGCCAGGGATTATTCCATGCGGGTATGGCTGAAACCAGACCGGATGCGCTCGTACAATATTTCTACAGAAGAGGTGATCGATAAGATGCGTAAGCAGAATATCGAAGCGGCGCCAGGTGTGGCGGGTGAGAATTCCGGTAAGGGCAAAGAAGTAAAACAATATGTGCTGCGCTATACCGGTAAATTCAACAACAAAGAGGACTATGAGAATCTGGTGCTCCGGGCCGAGCGGGACGGGGCGCTGGTGAGGTTAAAAGACATTGCTGACCTGGAATTCGGGACAGTCAGCTATGACATGGTTTCCAAGACAGATGGCAAACCTTCCGCCTCGATTATGATCAAGCAGCGGCCTGGCTCAAATGCCAGTGAGGTAATAGATAACATTAAGTCGAAAATGGCTGAACTTAAAGCCACCAGTTTCCCTCCGGGGGTTGAATACAATTATGCCTATGATGTTTCCCGTTTCCTTGATGCAAGTATCCATGAAGTTTTAAGGACGCTTTTGGAAGCTTTCATACTGGTATTCATCGTGGTCTTTATTTTTCTTCAGGATTTCCGGAGTACGCTGATCCCAGCGCTGGCAGTACCTGTTGCGCTGATCAGTACCCTTGCCTTTCTCCAGATCATGGGCTTTTCCGTCAATATCCTCACGCTTTTTGCACTCGTACTTGCCATAGGGATAGTGGTGGATAATGCGATTGTCGTAGTCGAGGCGGTCCACGTGAAAATGAGCGAAGAGCACCTGCCGCCAATGGAAGCAACCATCGCCGCGATGAAAGAAATCAGCGGGGCTATCATTGCCATTACCCTGGTGATGTCGGCGGTATTTATTCCCGTAGCCTTTCTTTCGGGGCCCGTTGGGGTGTTTTACCGTCAGTTTTCCCTTACCCTGGCTATTTCTATTGTCATATCGGGCATTAATGCTTTAACGCTGACACCGGCGCTCTGTGCATTGATGTTAAGGCATGATACCCAGCCTGGCAAAAAGGGGTTACTTCAGCGCTTTTTTGGTCTCTTCAATAAAGGCTATGATAAAACCGAGAAAAAGTTTGGACGTCTGGTCAGGTTTATCATTTCCCGCAGGCTGGTCACTATCGGACTACTGCTGCTTTTTATTTTCCTGAGCTGGCTGGGCTCGAGCATTCTTCCTTCCGGGTTTATCCCAACCGAGGATCAGGGAATGATCTATGTGAATGTCACCACCCCTCCGGGCTCTACCGTTGAACGTACGGAGCAGGTGCTCGATCAGATCGAGCAGGTGACAAGCAGTTTCCGGTCCGTTGAAAACGTCAGCACCCTGGCAGGCTATAGTCTAATGAGCGATATTACAGGTGCTTCCTATGGAATGGCGATGATCAATCTTGCCGCATGGGACGATCGCAAAGAAAGTGTCGATGAGCTTATTTCATTGCTCAAAGCCAAAACCCGCGGGATTAGTGATGCTTCCATTGAATTCTTTTCCCCGCCTACTGTACCTGGCTTTGGTAATGCCAGCGGTTTTGAGCTCAGGCTGTTGGATAAAAACAAGAGTGAGGACATGGGAAAAACGGCAAAGGTAACCAATGACTTCCTCTCAGAACTGCGTAAAAGCAGTGCGATTTCCGGTGCATTCACCAGTTTCGACCCTAATTTTCCGCAATATCTGATCCATGTAGATCAGGATATGGCGGCGCAAAAAGGGGTGACAATTGACAATGCAATGGGTACCCTGCAGACCCTTATTGGAAGTTACTACGCCACCAATTTCATCCGTTTCGGACAGATGTATAAAGTGATGCTCCAGGCCTATCCCCAGTACCGGGGCAAGCCTACAGACCTGTTAAAACTCTATGTCAAGAATGACCGTGGCGAGATGATACCTTACTCGGCATTTATCACTATGGAAAGGGTGTACGGGCCTGAACAGATTAACAGGTATAATATGTACCCCTCGGCGATGATCAACGGTGATGCCGCAGCAGGCTTTAGTAGCAGCGATGCGATTGCGACAGTTGAAAAAACTGCAAAGAAAAAGCTTCCACGTGGTTTTAGTATCGAATGGTCTGGGATGACAAGGGAGCAAATCCTTTCGGGAAACCAGGCGATTTATATCTTCATCATCTGCCTGATATTCGTTTACCTCATTTTATCTGCGCAATATGAGAGCTTTCTCTTGCCGTTGCCTGTCCTGCTCTCGCTTCCTGCCGGAATTGCCGGGGCATTTTTTACCCTGAAACTGGCAGGCCTGGAGAACAATATCTACGCCCAGGTGGCGCTGGTCATGCTTATCGGACTACTCGGAAAGAATGCTATTTTAATCATTGAATTTGCCGAACAAAAACGCAAAGCCGGCTTCTCGGTTGCCAGGGCTGCAGCTCTGGGGGCAGTATCGCGCTTACGTCCCATACTGATGACTTCTTTCGCTTTTATTGCAGGCCTTATTCCACTCTGCATAGCCTCAGGCGCCGGGGCGGTAGGGAACCGTTCGATTGGTATGACCGCAGTAGGGGGAATGCTCATCGGAACGCTCTTTGGCGTAATACTAATTCCAGGGTTATATGGGGTATTTGCAGCCCGCAAAAAAAAGCAGGTAGTTAAAAGTTCCAAGCTTAAAACAAATTAAAATGAAATTAAATATTAAAATAATTATCCCATTTTTTATCATGCCCTGCCTGATCGCGATCATAACTTCATGCGGCTCAGTCAGGCAGGCAGGTCTTCCTGAACTGAAAAAACTTCCTGATTCCTTTAATGGGCTCTCCTCGGCGCCTGCTGAGGCTTTAAGCTGGAAGGCTGTGTTTACCCAGCCGGACCTCAAGGGGCTCATTGATACGGCGCTCAAAAACAACCTGAATGTTCAGTCGGGGGTACAGCGGGTATTGGTAGCTGGGCTGAACCTGCGTTTAAGCCGCTCAAAGCGCTATCCTACACTAAGCGCCGGAATATCTGCAGGGCTCGACCATTATGGAGACTATACAATGAACGGGGTAGGGAATTATGATACGAACTTTTCGGAAAACCTGAATGAAAAGCAGCGAATCCCCAGCCCGACACCTGATTATTTTGCGGGTTTCAGGAGTTCATGGGAAATTGACATCTGGGGAAAGCTATCTGAAAAGAAAAGGGCCGCATACAACCGCTATCTTTCCAGCCAGGCCGGTCTGCAGTGGTATAAAACACAAGTTATCAGTCAGGTCGCGGAACTTTACTACGAGCTCACTGCTCTTGATAAACGATTAGAAATCCTCCAGCGAAATATACTCTTGCAGAATAAGGGTCTGGAAATTGTGGAGGCCCAGATGGCCGGCGGCAGGGCAACTGCCTTAGCAGTCAGTCAGTTCAGGGCGCAACGTATAGCGACCCAGGGCAGGCAGTTTGAGATCCTGCAGGCAATCAATAGGATCGAGAATGAGCTTAATCTGCTTATGGGCAGGTACCAGGGAAACATCGGGCGCGACACCAGTGCCATTACCAAAGTTTTGCCCAGGGAAATATATGCCGGGATTCCCGCAAAAGTTATTCTCGCAAGACCGGACGTAAGGGAAGCTGAACTGGAGCTGGCTGCCTCTAAGGCGGATGTAAGTGCCGCGAAAAAAGCATTTCTGCCCTCGCTGACCCTTGATGCCTATGCAGGATATAATTCCTTTAAGCTTCCACTGCTCTTCTCACCTGCTTCAATCGCTGCTGGATTCCTCGGTGGACTAAGTGCCCCTTTGCTCAACAGGGCAGCGCTCAAAAACAGTAGCCTGGTGGCAAATTCTGCGCAGCTTTCTGCCTTTTACAATTATCAGCGTCAAATCATCAAAGCCTACCAGGAAGTCTCTGTACAGCTTTCGGCAATTGAAAATTATAAGCAGGCCTACCGATTTAAATCAAGTGAGGTTGAGGAATTAAAAAAGGCGGTTTCAACGGCAAATGACCTTTATCTATCCGGATATGCCAGTTATCTGGAGGTTATCGTTGCTCAAAGAAGTGTACTTGAGGCAGAAATGCAGCAGGTGGATCTTAAGCAGAAATCTTATTCTTCACTTATCAACCTTTTTAGGGCCCTTGGGGGCTAGCAGTCATTCGCTCTTACAAACTATATATTTCCCTGGGATTTCTTTTCATGAGATCTCAGGGTTTTTACGGTACCGCACTTTCTCTTTGTTTACAATGCCACTGCCAATGCTATCCTTGCTCCATAAAAGGACGTTGATTCCCCATTTCTTATCCAGCTTTCATAACGCAGGCCGAGATCTGCGCTAAAGCGATCATTTATCGGTATGCAGGCACCCAGGGCAGGGGAATAGGTGAAGGCCTGGTAGGAATGTTCGCCGAGGGCGAAAGCTGAGCCTCCCAGAACCTCAGCATAATATATTCCTCCAAAATAGTACCGCAAACCTGCCTTTAACGGTATAACCCCGCTTATGTGGGTATCTTCGCCATAGTTCTCCAGCCGGGCCCGCACATCTTTGCGATATTGAAAATGCATGTAACCCAGATAACCAACAGCATTGAGATTCCCTTTGAGGTTGTATTCGCCGACTAAAGAGCCGCCGTAACCCCGCCGGTATGTTTTTGCAGAATTTCCGGTAGGAAAAGCTAAAGCTCCCCCGACAGAGACTTTGGTTTTTGCGCCCATTTGCTGGCTGAAGACATTTGAACTCAAACTGATCAATATGAATAGCAAGGCCGCCCTGACTAAATTCTGGACCTTCAGATATGTCTTAACCGAACTGTACATTTTATCTTTACTTTTAGGGATATTTTGGTGTTGTGTTTAATTGTTCCTGACCTTGAAAGCGCCATAGGAAAGCATTCCGCCATCGTGGCTGATACTGACCTTTAACCCAAGCCGTTCAATGATTACCGCTGCCCCGACTAAACTTCTATGAATATCCTTCATTCCACGCACTTCTATTTCATTATCCATCAACTTATATTTGGCAGGTTCAAATTTGTCTGTGAACAGCTGCATGTCCTTATTGATGCCATTTTCCTCTTCTTTCATAATTGAACTTTTTAGTAGTACCCTTTTATGCAAAGGAATAAACTTGAGATCGCTTTCGCCACATAATCCCTGTAAATTTTTCGATAATAAACTAGGAGCGATTAGCTTTTTGTTAGCACATTGGGCTCTAAAATAACAGATTAATGCTATATTGATCAATGCTCAACAGCGGGCAGGCTATTGGAATTTGTAATGATAAAAAAGATTATAGAAATTCGAAAGATCAAGGCCTGCATAATGGTCGGTTTTGATGAGATCAACATTCACCTCAGGCCCGAAATCCTCCCTGCGGACTTTGCCTCCGGTTTAATGCCAAAGGCCGGTATTTTTATTGATTTTTCATGTCTGGTAACCCTATACATACTTGACTATGACTGTGATCAGGAGCTGCTGGTCAAGCTTAATGAAAGTTAGCATCAGGCCTTGTTTCCAGGTGGCTAATAAATATTTAGCCTTAACTAATAAGGCTAATTTCTAATACCGGATTGACGCTAAGGATGGTTTTTATTATATTTACAATTTGAGACACAATCACCCCGCCTTATGTATGTACGACTAGTAAATTACCTTGATAGTGTTAATAGATTCCGTAAACAAAAAATATCAAACCGTAATTTTCTTATTGTCCTGGCCATTATTGTGGGTGTTCTTGCAGGTTTGGCCGCCGCCCTGCTAAAAAGCATGACCCACGCCATCGAGGATTTTCTCCAGTCTGACTGGCAATGGAAGTATAAGTATTATCTATATCTCTTTTTCCCACTTGTGGGTATATTGCTGACGGTATTGTACGTGAAGTATTTTATCCGGCGCACAAAATTCGAGACCGGCCTTACACCCCTTTTATATGCCATTTCCAAAAAATCGAGCAGGGTTGAAACCCATAATGTATATTCTCAGATCATTACATCTGCTATCACTGTTGGCTTCGGCGGTTCGGTAGGTCTTGAAGCGCCTATCGTGACCAGTGGGTCAGCCATTGGTTCGACCCTGGGACGGTTCCTGGGGTTATCCTACAAGGAGATCACGATGCTTCTGGCCTGCGGTGCCGCGGCGGGAATAGCCGGCGCTTTCAACAGCCCCATTGCGGGAATCGTCTTCGCGATAGAAGTGCTGTTGCCCGAGTTCACCATTCCAGCATTTATCCCGCTCTTGCTTTCTGCCGCCACGGCGGCGGTAGTCGCGCGCATATTTTATACCCAGCAGCTGTTCTTCCTGGTAACGGAAGGCTGGCAGGTAAATGCCCTGTTTTTTTATGTGCTCCTTGCGGTATTCATTGGTCTTTTCTCGATTTATTTTACCAAGGTTAACTATATGGTAAAGAATTTCTTTTATGGCATCCATCATCCATACAAGAGAGTGCTTACTGGCGGACTGTTGCTCGGTGTAATGGTTTTTCTCTTTCCAACTTTGTACGGAGAGGGCTATATCACCATTAAAAACCTGCTCAGGGGAGATTATCTTAACGTGATAAATAATAGTATTTTCTCGGATTACCAGGGTTATCCTTCACTTGTGATACTCTTCACAGTCATTACAATCTTCGCTAAATCGATAGCCACTTTAGTAACCCTTGGTGCTGGTGGAAACGGTGGCACGTTTGCTCCAAGCCTGATTATGGGCGGGCTGATCGGGTTCGTCTTTGCTTACAGCGTCAACCTTACAGGACTTGTACACCTGAATACCTCCAACTTTATAGTAGCTGGAATGGCCGCCGCGCTAAGTTCCATCATGCACGCCCCGCTGACCGGGATATTCCTTATTGCTGAGATTACCGGAGGTTATGTACTAATGGTGCCTTTGATGATTACCTCTGCTATATCTTACATGCTCAATCGAAGTGTTCAAAAACACTCGATATATACAAAAGCCCTGGCAGCTGGATATTCCGACCCATACTACACCACCCATTCCGAGGCATAGTACACCAGTCATTCCGAGCCAAAGTACACCATTTTTTGTTTGAGGTAATTAAATATTCCGAGGCAAAGTGCACCACTTTTGGTTCATTGCAGGATTATTTTACTCTGCCATTCCGACACATACTACACCACTATAATTAACCATATCACTGATTTGGGCATAGTTTAACCCGCCAATTATATAGGTTTGGTAAGCATCAAGCTTACCCCTGTAGATATGGCGAACAAACTGCTCAGCATGAATAAGATTAGACAGA